>NZ_JBEQAP010000011.1:0-144139 GCF_041640265.1 Cohnella sp. | reverse complement strand
TTCGATGACACCCCAAACCTATGTGTATGGAGTAGATGCGGCAAACCCACTTCTATAAAGGTGCATGGAAGATGTTGATGGTAAGAAGCCCCGACTTCAACTTAACAAGTAAGTGGGGGAGGTTCACTAGGATTTAAGATATTGATTATATAAGACGAATAGTCTTGAGAATTAAAAACAGCCGAAGCCAATGGAATAGAGGAACGAACGCGTAAACCGAGTGATAACAGAACGAACATTTCGGCTGTTTTGTCCGTATTAACCGATTCCGGAATAACCCCGTACTGTTGGCCAGTCAATATCCATTGCCCGGATAAATGTACAGACCGTTCATAATACTGCTTAAGCACTTCTGCTATTATTGGTTGATCTTCCTTGCCAAGCAAATATATCAGCACCTTGCTCGTTACGTCCTTCGGATTCTCAAGAGCCGTAAAGCTTTCTGCAAGCCTCTGCATCGGTCCATCGAAGTTTTTACGGCCTTGTTTCACTTCATTCATAAAACGTTCATTTGTCCTCTCCAGTCGCTCCTGCAGAACCCAAGCGAAGATTTCATCCTTGCTTTTCACATAATGAAAGATAGCTCCCTTGGACAATCCCGATTTTTCCATGATGTCCTTCATTGTAATAGAGTGACATCCTTTTTCCTGTATCAGCTTTTTGGTCGAATCTAGCAGCAGCTCAGTTGTTTGTTGTCTGCGTTCCTCTTGCTTCAAAGTCGTTCCCTCCCTAACGGTTGTAACCTATTCGATAGCATCTTGAGTTATACTGCAATCATACATACCGACCAGCGGTTTGTAAATGTGGAATGTTTAATTTGCTTGAATAATGTATATTGGAAAAATGGGCGTTCAATAAACCATTATTTATTGGGAGGAGGAAACAAGCATGAATCTAGGATTACAAGGGAAAACAGCAATTGTTACAGGTGGAAGCAAAGGCATCGGACTTGCTTCAGCAATCGCTCTAGCAACAGAAGGGGCTCAAGTGTCCATTGTAGCTCGAAACCTGGAACCTCTAAAGAAAGCTGCGGAATTAATCTTGGAAAAGACAGGCGTTGAACCGTTAATTATTACCGCGGACGTTTCATCGGAGCAGGATACTCACCGAGCTGTAGAGTTGACGATTGAACGGTATGGCGGTATTGATATTCTTGTTAACAATGCTGGAACTGCGGCTGCCAAACCCTTCAATGATGTACCCATCGACGCATGGGAAGCCGATCTAGATTTGAAGCTGTTCAGCGTGGTTCATTTCGCCCGGTCCGTCGTTCCATACATGCGCAAGAACGGGGGCGGTGCCATCCTTAACGTTACCGCTATTGGAGGCAAGACGCCATCAGCTTCATCCTTGCCGACATCTGTCAGCCGAGCTGCGGGATTGGCTCTGACAAAGGCGATGAGCAAAGACTTAGCCAGTGACAACATCAGGGTAAACGCGGTTTGTATCGGGTTAATCCGAAGCGATCAGATCGAGCGCATGTGGCAAGCTAAAGCTCCGGAGCTTACCTGGGAGCAGTTTGCAGCTGATTCTCGCCATGACATTCCGCTCGGTCGGATTGGGCGGGCAGAAGAAGCAGCTAAAGTTATAACTTTCCTTGTCTCCGATGCAGCGTCTTACGTGACGGGAACCTCGGTTAACATTGATGGAGGAAAGGCAGCTGTGTTGTAATTACAAAACCTAGCAGTAAAAAAATAAGGCTAAAGCGTATGAACTAACGCTTTAGTCTTATTTTTTTACTGTGTGCAGGGCTTTAGTCGCCCGATAAGGTTGATCCGGTTTCATCTGCCGAGTGCAAGGAATCGGCAGACGCTTCTTTTTCTTCGATAACCGATCCGCAGAAGTGTACATGTACATATGCCGTTACGAATGGACACGTTACACATACAATGTCTTGTATACCGTTGCCCGAGCCGGAGGGAGTGGATTAGTTGGCGAGTAAAATCGGGAGAAACCGGAACCGTTCCACTTCGTTCCGGCGTGTGAAGCATCGGCGTCAATTGTTGGTTAGGAGCCGGACATCCCGTAATGAGGCAGCATCATCAACGCCTGCTGAACAGAAGTCGACCCCATATGTATCCGTTATTATACCTGTCATGAATGAGCGAAGGACGCTGCGAAGGGTCATACGCGAAGCTTTCCGTGTTCATCCTCATACAGAGGTAATCGTCGTAGTAAACGGTTCAACGGATGGATCGAAAGAGATTGCGAGGAAATGCGGTGCTAAGGTGCTCGTATACGATCGTCCGCTTGGTCATGACATCGGAAGGTCGCTGGGAGCCCGGGAAGCGCAAGGTCCTATTTTACTTTTTATCGATGCTGATATGGTGATCCCCGCTGCGAAGCTGCGAGCCTTTGTTCAAGCCATCTCAGAGGGAACGGATGTGGCCTTGAACGATTATTCCGGTCCCGTCCACAAGGCAGTTGTACACGGAGTGGTACTCGCCAAGCACGCGTTAAACACACTGCTGGGAAGACCTGATTTGGAAGGCTCCTCTATGACAGCCATTCCTCATGCTATTAGCCGGAAGGCCCTTACCGTCATAGGAACCTCAGCTTTATCCGTTCCGCCTATGGCACATACGATTGCTATTCGTAAAGGTCTCGTTATAGAACGAGTCATTCATGTGAATGTCGGACAGTTGAATCCGACACGCCTGAAGAGAGAACGCACCAATTCCTTGGAGCCGCTTATCGTGGGAGACCACCTTGAAGCCATCCAATGGTGGCTGAGAAGCACGGATTCCCGGGGCGGATATGAAGATGGTGCCCGCCAAAGATGGATGGTGAGATAACAAAAATGAAAAAAAAAGTCCGAGTTGGAAGAAGACCGCTCCGTTTCTCTGGCAAATTAAAGTCCGTGTCTACAAAGCGCACTAATATAACAAAACGACTCAAGAGTCCTTCAACTAAAATATCGAAGCATAGAATCAAGCGTTCCCGCTCTCCAAGCCGTTTATCAGCAGATTATACTGTAGGAAAAAACGAGGGAGCGGCTTGGAGAGGAAGTGGTGCCATTGATACGAGTCAGGAGAGATTTAGGGAAATCGTACATCGGCACTGGAATCGAAGGTTTAACCAAACGAGCCGGAACAAAAAAATGGATTGGAATCAGACTTATCTAAGAGGAAAGAATTATGCTGCCGGATTTATGCAAGGAGCAAGGATGTATGCTTCACTTACCCCGGTTCCTCTTCGGAGCAGGGCGGCCGCTATCGTGTGCGTAAGCTCGGATTCATCCGACCTTCATCGAGTGCTATCACAGCTAGAGGCTCTTCCGCTTCATGAGATCGTCCTTGTGCTCAGCCAACCGACAGACGGAATATTTGCACTCGCAAGAAGCCGCAAAAACACGTTAATCGTCCATTTGCCGGATTCAGTAGAACCTGACGTTGGACGGGCATTGGGCGCAAAGCTTACGGATGCGGATACGTTGCTTTTTGTCGATGGGAAGCAGGCAACAGATGCGAATGTCTTAGCACGTTTCTTATGGGAATGCGATGGACGGATGGATATAGCATTAAACGATATCTCTGCCCGGATGGGGCTGTTCAAACAAAGGGGCGGTATCGAGCAATTTCATGAGTTTCTGAATTCAAGCCTTAATCGTCAGGATCTAAGAGCGAATTCTATGTCCGTGCTCCCTATTGCCATGTCTAGGCATGCCTTGGATACTCTTGGCAGTGCTGTCCTGGCTGTGCCGGTTAAAGCTCATGCCATCGCCATCTTAAATAAATTAAGGATCGGTGCAGGAGGCTCTGCGGGCAGTGGAACGCTTAAGGAGCAATCAAAGTCTAAGGAACACTTGAAAAAAGCGGCCGGGGACCATGTTGAAGCATTGAAAGAAGCAATGACTACTCGGGGCAGTCGGTTACAATTCGTGGATACGATTCGCAATCGCAGCGTACTGGGGGATGAGCGATGATTAGAGCCTCTATTATTATTCCGACTTATAATCGGCTCGACCTGCTGCAAAAATGCATTGCTTCCATACGAAAATATACTGAAATCCCTTATGAAATTATCGTTGTGGATAATGCTTCGACCGATGGAACGGCGGATTGGTGCATGCGTGAAAAGCTTACCTTCATCACACTGTCCCGGAACGAAGGGTTTCCTGTGGCTTGTAATAAAGGCTTGCGCCTCTCTTCAGGGGATACGCTTGTTCTGCTTAACAATGATACTTTAGTTACCCCCTGCTGGTTAAGCAATTTGTCGGCGGCACTGTATAGCTCTTCTGATGTCGGGATTGTTGGTCCAGTTACGAATTATGCCAGCGGGTCGCAGCAGGTGAATTATCCTTTTGATGATATCGAAGAATTTCAGAGAATTGCTGCTGAAGTGAATGTCTCTAATCATTCCAAGTGGAATCGTGTCGAAAGAATCGTCGGTATCTGCTTTGTTTTTGACCGTAGTCTCATGGATAAAATCGGCCTGTTAGATGAAAGATTCTCGCCTGGACATTATGAGGATGATGATTTCTGTCTGCGTGCAAGGCTGCATGGATATAGCCTTGTTGTCTGTCACGATACGCTTATTTATCATGAGGGCAGCGCTACCTTCAAGCTTGAAGGAACTCAGCAACAGCTTGTGGAGCGTAATTACCAGCTTTTTATGGACAAATGGCATTTAGATCCTCGCATATTCATTTGATGAAATGATCACGCTCCTAACCACGAGGAGGTATTGCTTTGAAGGCTGTCATACTAGCAGGTGGTACGGGATCACGGCTTAAACCGCTCACCTACTGGACGAATAAGCATTTGTTGCCGGTCGGATCGTATCCGATGATCTGTTATGGAGTGACCAAATTACGTGATTCTGGGATAAGGAATATCGTAATTATTACAAGCCGCACAGCTTTAGGCGGGTTTGCGGAGGTACTTGGCAGCGGGCGGGATTGGGGAGTATCCATTATGTACCGGGTGCAGGAGGAGGCAGGTGGAATTGCCCAAGCACTGGAGCTTGCGCGGCCTATGATGGCTCCAAACGATAAGTTCGTGGTACTTCTTGGAGACAATTTATTCGAGGAGAGCTTGAGCCCTTACTGTAAACAATTCGATCAGCAAACAGATGGTGCGATGGTGTTATTAAAGAAGGTTGAAGATCCTCGTCGATATGGAGTTCCCAAGCTTGATGAAGCAAGCGGACGCATTATACACATTGTGGAAAAACCTGAATTTCCTCCTTCTAACTACTGCGTGACGGGGCTTTATTTTTACGACACCAAAGTGTTCGATTTAATTGATGGTGTAAAGCCATCCCGAAGAGGGGAACTGGAAATTACGGACGTGAATAACGAATTCGCCCGCAATGAACAACTAAGCTATGGCGAGCTAATCGGCTGGTGGACAGATGCGGGTACCTTCGAATCGCTTGAAGAAGCGGGAAGGAGATTAAAGGGGGCTATCTCGTAATGGTGCAGCGCGTACCCCAAAAGAAGGAGAAGCAGCGGACAGTACAGGGTCGGCGGAGGACGAACACCTTAAAGCGGCGTTATTTTAAGAAAAGCAGACTGAAACCGAAACCGATAAAACGTTCCGTAGTGAAACAACAGTTGCAATTCCCAGAAAATCAAGGGAGCTACGAACAAGGGTATCAGGAAGGCGTAGTTGCAGCCGGCGAACTTCTATTGGCTGACCATATTCCAAACGACGTTATCATACCGGATCTTTCCGCTAGTGAAGCTGTTGCTGCGGGTGTCCAAGTTTTACGTAAGCGAGGAATACCACTGCTCGACCCAGCAAGCGTGTATGAGGAATTAAATAGTGCGCTTAGGGAGAAGAGACCCTATGCCTTCATTCGCCTTGGAGATGGGGAATTGCTAACATTGGCGCAGGACAAATTACTTACCTATGAGGAGGTCAAGCGTGCTGGAGCGTTTCTTCCTTATTCTGGGGTAAACGTACCGGATTTGGCTGCGCGTGATGAGCTCGCCTCAAGTATTCGCGTAGCCTCTCTTGTTGGAGTCCCGATGTCAAGGCATCCCCATTTTCAACCCTTGTTTTTCGCAGCTCTTCGTGCGCATGGGATAGATCACCAAGCTCTAAAACTTACAACCTCGACGATGAATTATTCACTTTATGAATTAGGCTTGCTTATGCAACTGCTGAAGGATAGAAAGACACTTGTGATCGGTAATGTTGCCGAGCAACTTAAGCAAGTTTTGGTGGAGAAGGGTGTAGAGGTCGCAGGTGTTATCACTCCGGTAAGAGGGTATTCTGACGTTGGTCGAGTTGTTGCAGAAGCAGCGGCTTATGAGTTCGATATCGCCCTAGTCGCCGCTGGAATTGCTGCCATTCCTATCGCTGTCCATTTGGCAGGAATCCGCGGTAAAGTAACCTTTGACTTCGGTCACCTGGCGAATCGGATGGCGGGATTGGAACACTTTGAACGGGTTTGAATAGAAAGACATGAGAGGTGAGGGCAGTGGCGGTAACGAGAACGTTAGTTAAACGCAGAAGGCATCGCAAGCCTCCCCGTTCCATCCATGCGGGATACAGAGGCAAATCTCGCCGTACACAAGAGAGTTCACTCTCGAAGGAAAATAAGCGACAAATCCATTTCCGCGATGGATTCGGAGAGGGTTACCGTGAAGGTGTACAGTCTGGTATTCAGAGTTATCCTACGGTGTTCGAGGGTACAAGTATCGTGATTCCTACTTTTGACCAGTTAGCTTTGCTTAAGCTATGTATCAACAGTATTATCGGAAATACGAATCCGCCTTACGAAATCATCGTTGTGGACAATGCTTCAACCGATGGAACGGCGGACTATTTACAACAGCTAGGCGGGCAAGTGAGATATCGTGTGTTAGATAATAATCGCGGATTTGCCGGAGCAATCAATATCGGTATGATGATGGCCAAAGGCCGCACGATTGTACTGCTTAATAATGATACCTTAGTCACGGAGAAATGGTTGGATAACTTATTGATTTGCCTGCATAGTGATGAGGGCATTGGAATGGTCGGTCCGGTTACCAATTATATAAGCGGAGATCAGCAAATTAGTGTGCCTTATCGGGATGTAGCGGATATGCCTAATTTTGCCCGGGAGAATAATCATTCAAATATCGCGAGGTGGCATAGGACCGACCGGCTAACCGGATTCTGCTTGTTGTTCCGACGGGAACTGTTCGAAGGAAACGGTTATTTCGATGAAGGATTTGAAATCGGTAATTTCGAGGATGACGACTATAATATCCGTGTGCGTTTACTGGGAAAAAGCTTGGTCATGGCCCAAGACACCTTTATCCATCATTTCGGCAGCGTGAGCATGAAGGCGCTAGGAAATCGTTTCGTGGAAATAAACGAAAGGAATCGATTATATTTTATGGACAAATGGCAAAATCCGTATGAATGGATCCATCAGGCTAAGCAGCATCCAGAGCTTGTACAAGGGACTTTGCCGCATATTGCCCATTATTATCCCGAGCATATTGTCGTTCAAGCGATTGGGGCGAATATTTACTGGATTGAGCAGGGAATGCGAAGACTGGTGGTAGGTGCTTTAACATTTCCCTCTACTCGGATGTCCCAGGTGGACCTGCGCCGTTGGCCGCAAGGGGAGCCGATCCTTGCCGAAGAGGTGGAGCAACGTTGGCGTGGTTTAGGGGATATAAGTGGTCTTGAAGCCAGTGTCGTCATTTTGCCGGATGGCGTCTATTATCATTTGGAAAGGGGTAAAGTGAGGCGTATTATCAGCTCAGCTGCCATGCAAGCCTGGAACCTGCACTTGAAGCCGCTTAAGGCAATAACGCCAGAGAAGCTCGAGGATTGGGTGCAGGGATTACCCATTATTTCGCCCCCTTTGTTACGACAAATATTGTAAGTACACGGTGTTCCACCTGCAGCCATGGGCCGCGGATGGGGCATTTTTTTGCGGTCAGATTCACATCCAAAGTCTAGCTGAATTAGTAATGTAGGTAGTTGTTCCTGTGGCAAGCGCAAAGAGGCGGCATATGCTGTAGGAGGCTAGACGTTTGCACGCTATTGCGAAGTGAAAGAAATATCCGTTTAGGTATGGGGGGATTCGGCTAGCATGCAGGAGTTATTGACGGAGATCGTGGTTCATTTATCGAGGTCTCATCAGCAGATGGCGAGGATATTGGATGCAAAGCGGCAGGTGACTGTGCGAATGGCGCAACTGGTTCAAGCATTACCGGATGAACACCCCCAATTAAACGGTCTGGATGGTTTGCTGGATAGTTCTTCTCAAGTAACAAAAAGCGTTATTTCATATTTAAACAGCCTTGCGGATTTGCAGGAAGCCGTTGCAGACAGCATGACTAACATAGTAAAAGCTATGGGCGATTCGGCTGAGGAAGAATAAGGGCATATGCAGGAGAGGGGGCCGGAGAGATGAGACGAGAGGAAGCATATCATCTCACACTCGATGCTATTGCGAAGCTGCAATGGAATGTCATGATGATCTTAGAAGCTAAAGCGACGGAGGCTGAAAAGATTCGCAACTGGATATGTACCCACATGACGAATGACACTTATGTTACGCATCATGAGCAATTGTCGACTTGTTTGCAGCTGCATGAGCAGAATATCGAGGTTATCGACGGGTTAACGAAACTTTGCAATGGCTTAAGTCGGAACATGAAGGTCATCTTAAACCCAGACAATGATGCTTCCGATCAGAATATGGCATCAATGTTCGGTGGTATGGATACGGGAGATCGGTAGAGATGGACCGGCTGCAACGTGAATGGGAAATTAAGCTTCAGCTGATGGGAGCTATATCGAGAAGTCAAGAAGCATTAGCTAAAATATTAGAAAGCGTTGCGGATGTAACGCAGGCAACGGGCGTTTCTTCTGCGTCGTTACATGAGCATGTGCGAGTGTTGACGGGTATGCAGAGTGCGCTCCTTCGAGCGGTATACGGAACCAGCTGGCGCCCGCCCGTCCGGGGAAAGCCGGCGTCTCCCTGGCTATCGGAAGCAGTGAAGTGCGGGGAGCCGTGAAGTGCAGGAGTTGTGGTACATCGGAGTAATGTACTGGACTGGAGGTGACTCGAGTTGAAGCGCAAACAGCGATCTTCACGTACCGGCATAAGCCGGAAAAGGAAGACAGGAGTTAGCAGGGGAGTTAAGAGAAGAAACATAAAGAAGGCCCATAAGCGTACGCGTCGTGGAAAGTCTCGATCAGGTAAAGGCATGCTCCGTGCTCGCAAAAGTCAGAGTCGCCGTCGAGGGAAAGTGAGCAGAAAGAGTGCTGCCAAAGGATCTTCCTATCAATCTGGCTTTAATCATTCATATAATGCTGGTTATAATGCGGGTTTTACGAAAGGATTCGAGGATGGCCACCAGCTGGCATATGAACAACAGCTATAGAGGTGTATGGCCTGTTAAATTATCAATTTATTTGAAATTTCGACACAATAAGTGTTGACGAAGCTAAAATGATGTTTATATAATATAAATTAACCAAATATAGGAACTCAATAGCGAGGAAGCACCCGCAGACGTTTAACAGATGTCGGCCGTGTTTTCTCTTTTTTTATGTCGATTTTATTAACTGAAAGTGAGATGGGATATAACAAATGAAAAAGTGGATAATACCAATTTTAAGTATGATGGTTTTTTTTGGTTCGGTATCAATATATGCTGCGACTGCGGATACAGAAGGAAAATCAGTACTGTTTAAGGACGTTCAAGATAACCACTGGGCCAGAACACAAATTGTACAAGCAGCACAAAACAACTACGTGAGCGGTTATCCGGACGGGTCATTTCAACCGAGTAAACCAGTTACACGAGCTGAGTTTATTAAAATGGTTGTTGATGCGTTGAAATTGCCGCATTCTCAGGGAGCGACACCGTGGTATCAACCGTATGTAGCTGCAGCGTTCGAGATGGAGTTACTAGATAATACGGACTCAACAGAATACAAGAAGCCGATTAGTCGGGTAGAAATTATGCGGATCGTATCTCGTGGTCTTGCGCGGGAAGAGAGGTATACAGCTTATTTCGATGCGTTCGATGGTTTGTACAATGGGGATTTGCCGTTCACGGATTACCGAGACTTTCAGCAGAATGATTTGCCGTATATTGCACTAGCGTTCGGTGCTGAAATTGTTAACGGCTATCCCGATGGGACGATGGGATTGAAAAAGACAGCTACACGGGCAGAGGCGGTTGTGATGATCGAGAATTTGTTGGCTGTTCGGATAAAAGATCCAGCTACAAATCTTCGTCTGCAGGAGCTTAAAGAAGTGTCTGGGACGGGGATGAATGTAACGAGTGTTTCTAATCTTATTCCTTTGGTAGATCTGAGTAAGGATAAGATTGTTGTTGAGACCAAGAAATACACAGCCAAATTAAAACGGTTATATGTTGTACCGATTGAAGGTTCAAAGGTTAGTTTGTACGAGAAAAAATTCCTTTGGGATAGAAATGATATGCCGATTAGATTTAGCCAAAATCTTCGGGGGTATGTTATTACTGTTTTAGATGTTACGTATAAAGTAGACGGAGATCATCAAAATCTTGGTAATAACACGTATTTATCTCCTCAGGTACCTTTTACTTATCAAATACCACAGCAAAAATTCGGACATCTCACATCATTTCCATCTAAAGTCCTGACTGTAAAAAAAGGTAAGACAGTAGAATTTGCGTTATATGGTTTCTACAGAAATGATCAACCGTTTTTGAGTTTACAATCCAATACATCGTCAAACGGTGGGTTCTACGATATTCTTAGAAACCTTGATGCGGGGAAGTGATTGCTTGAAGGCAAATATTTATAATAAAAATCTCTCTATTTTCATGCTTTTCATTCTGATCTCATCTTTGTTCACACCTTTTATACCAATGACAAGCGCTGCAACAACGATAACAGTAACAGTGACATCGACACATAATCCAGGATATTACTGGTGTCAGCACTCCGATGGGCATTGGAGTTCTGGCGGTACTATTAATGGTACTGTAACTGCTATTAATGATGGAGGTCAGCCTGTAAAAACACTAGTTACAACAGGAGTCTCAACAGCAGCACCATCTTCAGGATGGAAGTATAAAGATGCTCCAAATACTCCTGTAGATTATTCAGATATAACAGACGTGAAGCGTGTAAGTGTTATAATGGACGATTTCGCAGATCCCGCCCTTGATGGAAAACCCTATATATCTGGAAATGAAGTCTTTATAAAGGGATATTCGGGCAAAGGTGTGACTGGATTTTCAGGTAATGTTTGTGGAAGTAATCCTAGTATGGTTTATCCATTTCCAATTAAAGTCACGTATGAAGGTACATACACGATAAATGATGGACAGGCGTACATTAAACACTTCACAGAGGGCGGCAGCAGCTTGTCCTCTGTGTTTAATGATCGACAGGAAACGCTAGTCAACGGCCAATCATATAACTACACACATCCGTCCAATTCTGATTATGAGTATGTAGGATACAAGAAAAGCACAAGCGGTACAGCGCCATCAGGAGGGACACCGATAGCTGGAGAGCCGCCGAGCTTTACTTATGATGGTTCGTTCCCAACCTACTATTTGCATTTCTATTACAGGCTGAAAAGCGGCCCGCCACCGGCTTATAACATAACCGGTGAATTTGATATCTTACCCTCTCAAACAATTAACTGGCGGGATAGCTTTACGTTGAAACCCAAAAGTTTTGTTATTCCTTCAGGATGTACTTATCAGTATCATGAGTTTCAAATTAAACGAAACGGATCTACATGGACAAGTAGTAAAATTTTCAGTCAATCAGGGTCTTTAAGCTATAGTTATTCGACATATCCTTTTGTTATCAGTGTTGGAGGCCACGATGTTTCCATAAAAATAACCGCAAGTTGCGCAGACTCCGGATGGATCGCCAGTAAAACGCTAACGGTGAATGGTCCAGCATCAAATAGCCCTCCAGTATTTAAAGCAGGATGGACAACTCCCGGTCAATGGAGCCAATCATCTGTGCAAACTAAAGTCGTTGTTGGAACACAGCTTGATCTTGTATATCTCGATGATCCAGCTCCAACTGATCCGGACGGAGATACCATAACCTTTGTCGGCTTTGATTTTACCGCTTCTAATTCCTGGGCGCAGCAGATACCATCAAAGTATTCCGAAAGCGGAAACGGATTTCATCGAATACTGATGGATACACCGGGATATTATTGCGGCAAAGCAACAATGAGGGATAGTTTCGGGGCTGACTCCACGCAGACAGCTTGTGTGGAAGTAACTCCGCCTAATCCTATTCCTGTAATCACTGCTCCATCTATCATTCGAGAAAACCATCCGATCACACCTGCCATACATGGCAATAACAGCTACAGTCCAATGAATAGAACAATAGATCATACGCGTGACATTTGGACGAATAGATTATCTACTTATACAACAGCGGGACCACAAACCGTTACGCTAGATGTATTCGATAGTGCAGGTCTGAAATCTTTAAGCCCGGCATCCGTTACCCTTAATGTTCTGCCTGACGAGCCGCCTGTACCTGTTCTTAACGTACAGCCTCTCGGAATTAGGCTTACAACGTATGATATATTCAACAATTCGTATACAACAGACGGGGATACAATCGTTTCGGCTTCCTACCGTTATAAGTATGACACCACTAATAACGGGTTTACTGATGACACTTGGCAGGCGATGACAGGCACGTTAGTAAAAACGACATTAAAACCTACTAAGGTAGGAAGATATCAAATTGAAATTACGGTAACTGAGGATTATGGTAAATTTGCAAGTACTACAGTCGTTCTCGACACGATCAATCAGGCACCGTCGGTTTCTTTCCTTATGGAAGGTGAAAATGAGATCCCGGCGCCGGACAACAAAAAACAGTATACGGCTGCAGAGATTTTAAGCAGCTGGCCGCTGTACCAGACGAATACGAACACGCAATTATTGAATAAGGGAGTAGGATGGAGTACAAATAGCGGGATTTTATCTGCAGGTCTCGGTAAATTTACGGAACGGTTTAAAACGTACTATACCTCTTATACCCGTTATAATTATGATTACTATAAAACATGGGTAGATCCTATGCAAAATAATGGATTCGGGGCAAACACGTTAAATGGGTATCGCGCGCTTACAGGCGGTTCCCTGAAAAGCGAACCTTTGGTACGCCCCTATAGCACAACAATCAACGATAGATGGTATCCTGCAACCTTTAGCGCCAGTTCGGAGTTCTTCTTGCGAACCAATAAAAGTCATATTTACTATACGGGTAATGTTTCGTCAAACGCACCGTATTTCATGGCTATGAATAAATCAAAGATCGGTAATTATTCAGGACAGATGGTTTGTAATGCTTGTTATTACCCTACCTACGAACATCACTTTACCAATGAAGACCCTTTCGATTTTATTCTGAGTCCTTACGATTTGATTGTGACATATCCAAAAATGAAAACGGGTACTTGGCCGACCTATGCTGCTTATTTGAATCGGGATTACAGCGTATTGAAGTATCCGTACGAGCGAACACTTTATAGTCCGCAAGTTATTGGATATGAGGTCTCAGATCGAACCATTTATCAGTTCGTTAAATGGCCTTGTCAGAAGTGTTCCACATACAATAGCAGCGGTTATTATTATGATGTGGACCAAAATCTGATGGACATAAGAACTTACGATGCCTTTACAGGAGAGTTTATCCAGAGTACAGCGCTCAGGGGCAATGATATAACACCGATATTAGGTGAATTGTGGGCTGGAGCACAAGTAAATTTTTATACTCGTGGAGACAATTTAATTTACTTTTATGGCACTAAAGCAATGGAATTTAATCGAAACGGTGAACTTATTAAGACCGCCACATTACCTTATAATCCGTATAATCTTTACAGAGGGCCTGACGGAGAGTGGTATGGGTATTCTTGGAGAAGTACTGCTCCAGATCCCAATGCCCACTGGGACGATGAGACATATGTATACAAGATCAATCCAGACTTCACCATTGGATGGGAAAAAAAATTATCCGGGACATACTCGAATCCCGCCTATACATTTGGAGCACAGCTTGGTGACCCTAGTGATTCTAAGCATATTTTACTGATCAACCCCATAAGACGTGAAGTCGTAGCTAGAAGTTACACAGCGATTGGGTGGGACACATATACCTACTATCAAAAGATCAATATGGATACAGGTGCCATTTCGGATTATGATTTCGCAAATTATGGGTTCACATCCGAAAGCTCTAAGGTTGCCATCAATTGGGAAGGCCAATATATTCAAACGTCAGGTCAAGTAACATCCTATACACCTGATGGATATCGAACGGTCATAAATGCAGGAAGCAACGTAACCGTATATGCGCCGGACAATTCCGTTGTTACCTCATTTAATGGTGGTGGCATAATGGATATAAACTATTGGGCGACTTCAACATCATCATCTCCTGCGGGAGGAACGTATATCGGCGATGGTATTTATCTAATGTTTTACACTTCAAGCACTGGTTCATATCCTAACCATGGACAACTTACACCGTGGATCGTAAAATCAACGCCTACAACAAACGCAGCACCATATCAGGGATTCAAGTTAGGCCAGTTCGTCTCAAGTGAACAGGTGGATAACGCCGAGCTAACTTGGACAGTGAAGATGAACAAACCCATAGCGGATACCGAGCTTGCAGGCATGTCTTTCCGAATGACCGATCCTCGTAATCGTTATGCGCTTGAAACCAATGGCTCGACGCTCTATCTTTCCAAATACGTAAATGGAGTACGTACAATCCTGGGCAGCATCGCTTTTTCTTTTCAGTCGAACACTGCTTATAATTTCAAAGTAAGTCTTCAAGGAAATCGGATTGGAGCATTCGTCAATGGCGTTCCTTACTTTGATGTAACGGATAGCACATTTACATCGGGAAAATTCGGACCGTTTTCGGATAAGTCCTACGTTGACTTCTCTAATATTGCACGTTTGCAGCTTTCGACGCCAACCATCGAATGGCTTACGAATTTCGCCATTTGGGATGCCGGAGCCGCAACAGCTGATGTGCGATATAATAACATTCTTTTTGAAGATCCGGAAACTGATCCTAAAGCGGGCAACTATCAATGGAGCATCGCTCATACACCTAAATTTCTGAATAATCAAGGGCTTTCGACCCTGCACGGCAAAACGTTGGCGAGTCCGGCCCTTACGTTCGATAAGGTGGGTAATTACCGAGTTACACTCAAGGCGCAGGATGACCCGAACCCGTCATTTCTATTTCCAAAGACGGAGTTTGCCGATTATCGCAAGTGGTCTAATGAATATTGGCAGATCATTACCGTCCATCGCAGGCCAGTTTCACAGTATTCGTTATCGATCAGAGCTTCAGATAAAAATGTTCTATGGAATGATCAGAGCTATGATCCGGATCGATGGCAAAGTTCAACCATCTACAGTACAGAGAGAACTGGAATCAACTATCAAACCACACGAGGAGTTTTGGAGCGGAAGTATTACTTTATCACGCCAAGCGGTACAAAGGTTGATCAAAAATTGGTTACACCGCAAGAAACGGGAATCTATAGTGTAGGTATGCAGGTAAAGGATGAATACGGCGCATGGAGCAATTGGAACGAGCAACAAATAACAGTCGCTGCGCTTGCAATTCCAAACGCACCTCCGGCAGCCGGCTTCACGGTAACGCCGACGACTGGCTATAAAACAACTACCTTTACCGTTAGGTCGACAGCATCCGATGCGGAGGATGGAGCAGCTAGTAATTTGCAGCATGTGTATTATGTTAGAAATATCACCGAAGGCAGCAGTGAGACCGTTCGATCAACGAATCGTGGAATGTGGACAACAAGATTCTCAAGCTTAGGTGTAATGGAGATTCGTCAGGTTGTCACGGATTCTATAGGTCAGACTGCCCAAATGATTAAGCAAGTTACTATTCTAAATAGACCACCGGTTGCCAATTTCGATTGGACGCCGAAGCCTGCCTATGAGGGTGACACTATTGATATAGAAAACCTCACTACAGATACGGATGGTGATCCGCTTACATATTCTTGGACTGTAAGCGGACCTAGCGGATTTAGTAAATCAGGGGCTTCGAAGAATATAACCCTTAATAGTCCGGAGACGATGGATACCCCCGGAGTATACACGATCAAGCTTACCGTTCATGACTCCATTGGTGCCAGCACATCTGTTTCGAAGGCTATAACTGTCCACCCCCTAGCTATTCAAGGTTATGTCAGACATACTGACGCTTGGGAGACCAATCGTCTCCGCTACAATGAGCAAAACCCCAACTCGCCAAGGTCCGCCAATTGGTTCTGGGCAGGTGAAGCCTTCGTACTTGAGGCTGTGGTTACGGATACCGGAGCGTCAGTGACGAAGCCGATGTCTGTGATGGCTGCCGCTTCATCTGTGCCTGCGCTCTCCAAAAGCCTAGCCGCTGTTAATGAAGCGGCTGCCATGTGGACGGCCCTTCTGCGCGAAGGGGATACAAGCTTATCCTTTGAAGATCTGCCGCAAGGTGTCTATTCATTTGTTTTTACGGTCACTTATAGTAATGGAATAACGAAAACCTCATCTGTCCCGATTCGAATACAAAATACAGTGGACAATTACGTCCGAGTTCACAGAATTCAATAAGAAAAGGCTAAGCGCCCATTCTCTAGAACGATTTTCTAGAGAAAGGGCGCTTTTTGCCCGCCTAAATGTGCAATATGGACGGGTAAGTATCCAAGTCCAACCCCACCCTTACGCATATATTGATTGCGGGTGATGATGATGCGGTCCCATTCAATTTCAAGGAGAAAAAACCAAGGCAGCCTAGACGGCTACAAAACAGGCTACAAAAATGGTTGGTTGGATGGCTGGAGGTTAGGCGCATGCGAGGGCATCGACAAGACTGCCATTGCGGAATCGCAACCGCGCAGTAAGGCACGCATTCTATATGTTCCCCAAGGATTCGAGGCGATTGATCAAGGTGTCATCACAGCCCTGCAGAATGAAGTATCCGAGGTGCGAATAGCTTCTGCTGCAGTCATGCAGGTTCAAGCTGCGGAGTTCCGTCCAGATGCTGTTCTTGTGATGAACGGTTTGCATGTGTTCCCTCCGGATCATCTTGAGCAGATAGATGCGATACGTCATTTAGGCATACCAACGGCAATCTGGTTTGTAGATGATCCTTACGTAACAGACGTGTCGGTGATAGTCGCACCCCACTACGATTATGTTTTTACACATGAGAGGACTTGCTTGGAGCTTTACCGTGCTGTCGGGTGCATGCATGTCTACCATCTGCCTTTGGCCGCACATTTCGAAATATTCCATCCCATGCCCGTACCGCCTGAATACCGCACAGACATTTGTTTTATCGGAGCCGCATTCTGGAACCGAGTAGAGCTATTCGATCAACTCGCACCCTATCTGCAAGATAAGAAGGTACTGATAGGCGGCAGTCACTGGGAACGAATGAAGCAGTACCCCTTGGTATCGAAGTTTGTCAATAATGGCTGGATTGAGGTTCCAGAAACGGCTAAGTATTACAACGGTGCAAAAATCGTAATCAACCTTCATCGTACTACGGAAGCAGGGAAAGACAACATGAACGGAATAAACTGGGGAGCGGAATCCATTAATCCTCGGACGTTCGAGATAGCCGCCTGCGGTAACTTGCAATTGACAGATATGAGGAGCGAGCTGCCTGAGCATTATTTAATAGGGTCTGAGATTGGAGTGTTTCACAGTGCGCAGCACTTGATTGAACTGATGGATTATTACTTAAACCATGAGGAAGAGCGCCTTCGAATGGCAGTGAAGGGTTACCAGCGAACGAAAAGGAATCACACATTTAGCGATCGTATTCGAAAGCTGCTAGGTGTTCTCGGACTAAATTAGAAGTGCATAGCTAGACGTGTAGGAGGGGTGAAGGTTGGCCGGAGCGAGAAGACGTTTCAGTAGCAGCCGGAATGAGGCGACCTATCGCAGAGGCCGGGAAGAGGGCTTCCCATTAGGATGGAAGGACGGACATTGGTTTGGACGTTGCGAGTATATTATCCGAAAAGCAACTCCTGTGCCCGTCAAAAGACCCATCCATGTGTTATATGTCACTTCAGGCAAAGGCTACCCGTATAGTCCGCTTGATAATGGAATCGTTGAAACCCTTAAGTTAGTTGCTGGGCGAGTGACCCTAGTCAACCCTATTGACGATGTTGTCAAGGTAGCAGCAAGAGAGCGTCCCGATATGATGCTTGTTTTAGATGGTATGGCTATGCCCATTGAGAAGGCTCAAGAGGTTGGCAATCTAGGCGTTCGTACGGCGGTTTGGTTTACAGACGATCCGTATTATACCGATATTACAGCCGGCATTGCCGTTCATTATCACCATGTATTTACGCTTGAACGCAACTGTGTTGCATTCTATACGGAGAGAGGCTGCTCCCGTGTTTCTTATTTGCCGCTGGGAGTATTCCCCGTTTCTTACCGTCCGCGGAATCCTCCATACTCGATTCGGGGCGAGATTTGTTTTATAGGCACCGCCTATTGGAATCGTGTAAGTCTATTTGATCGGCTTATTCCTTTGCTGGCGCATCGCCGATTGCACATCTCGGGAATGTGGTGGGAACGATTGCCCGAGTTTCAACGTTGGAAGAGCTTGATCGATTTGGGCAAATGGATGGATCCTGTGCAAACTTCCGAGAGGTACAATGCCAATAAAATTGTCATTAACGCTCATCGAGCGCATATCGACAGTACTTTCAATCAGAACCTCGCTCAAATAACCGCAGTTTCACCGAATCCAAGAACGTTTGAAATAGCCGCCTCAGCAACTTTGCAGCTCACGGATATAAGGGAAGACCTAACCCAATTTTATGTACCCGGCCAGGAAATCGTGACCTATGATTCTCCCGAAGATCTGGTTGCTAAGGCCGAATACTACTTGGCGCATGAGGAAGAACGGCAAGCTATTGCGTTAAGGGGGCTATATCGGACTTTAAAGGATCACACCTACATCTCCCGGCTCAATCAGCTTATGGATTTAACCATGAATGGTTCAATAGCCGCGCCGTGAAAGACGCCTGTTCCATACATTGTACTACCTGGTAAAAGGAGGTGACGACATACCCGTGAACTTCATTAGGTATGGTAGGCCATGAGCGGATTAAAACCAAAGCTGCTGCTATTCTCGCACATTTGCAGTCCGGTGTACGTCACGGGAGCGGAGAAACTTCTCCTATTGTTCACCCGTGAGCTGATCCGCCGTTTTCATTGCGTGTTAGTCGTCCCTGAGGAAGGCATCATTGCAGAAAGAGCGAGAGAGATCGGGATAAGGGTAATCGTGTTGGAAATTCCGTTATGCATTTCTCTGTATACGGCAACCCCAACAATCTCAGAGGAAATAGAAGGTCTCAAGAAACATCCATCATGGAGCAGACTGCGTTCTTTATTGGCCGAAGAGCATCCTTCATATGTATTTGTTAATACAAGCGTACACCCTCTACCCGCAATTGCTGCCAAATCGCTTGGCATACCCACGATCTGGGCTTTGATGGAGACGCTTATGGATACACCGCACCGGGATGCCGCGGCGGGTTTCATCGCTTCACACAGTGACGCCGTCATTGGGATTTCTCATACTACTCTTCAACCTCTGCTCGGAGTGCAAGGCGCTGCTAAGACGTTTATGCTATCGCCGTATGTGGATCGGGAAGAGCTTCAGCCCGGCAGCTGGCCTTCTTACCGGGCACACATGCGGCAACAGTTCGGTTGGAGCGAGAACCACCGCGTTGCAGGTTATATCGCGGCTACCATCTACCCCAATAAGGGGCTGGAACCATTCATACAAGCGATGCTGCCGATTGCGGCGGGAGATGCCCGGGCTCGCTTCCTTGTGATTGGCAACCCGGTGGATGAAGCCTATTACCGAAACTGCCAAACGCTCGTGCAAATGTCCGGATATGCCGATCGGTTCATCTTTCATCCCTTTGTAGAACAAATTCAACAAGCTTTTCCTGCCATGGATGTCGTCGTTGTCCCGAGTCTCGTCGCAGAAGGTTTTGGAATGACAGCTTTGGAAGGTCTTGCTTTCGGCAAAGGTGTCGCAGCCTTCGCTTCTGGCGGATTAACGGAAATTCTTACCGCTACCGGAAATGAAACGTTTCTGGCAAGCACCGGCGATGTGGCGGGATTGTCCGCTCGCGTAAACTTGCTGATGAGTAACGATGGGTTTCTGAATGCGGTTGGACAGCGCAATGCGGAAGCGGCACAGAATGCATATGGCATCGAAGCTTTTCGTGCAAGGCTGGAGGAATTTCTGACGGCGCTGTCTATTCCTGCGGAAGTTCAAAGCTCCCTTTTACGCGGCAGCGCGCCGACCGTTTATTTTGTGGAGAATGGGAAAAAGAGGCCATTCGTATCAGAAAAAGCGTTCCTGCAGAGAGGTTATCGCTTCGAGGATGTCACCCTCGTCTTGGATGAGGACTTGTTTCGGCTTCCGTCCGGTCGCCCCATGTTTGAAATTCGGCATAAATCCGCAACACGCAGACGGCGGCGGAAAAACACAACAAGATCCCGAAAAAAACAGCGCACCGCTTTGCGCCGCAGGCGCCCTGTATCCAGCAGAAGAATGAAAAGAAAGGCACATCGCCAAAGAAGGTGAAGGCTTGCGTATCGTTACGATATTAGGAACCCGTCCTGAAATTATCAGGTTAAGCGTGTTAATTCATAAGCTGGACCGTCTTGCGGACCGGCATGTGCTCGTGCATACGGGACAAAATTTCAGCCCCAGCTTGAGTGCCATGTTTTTCGAACAGCTGGGGCTGCGCACACCGGATTTATTACTGGATGATCGCAAAGAGACGATTGGCGGCCAGCTTTCGGTAATGTTCGGGGCGGTGGAGCAGCTGCTGAGGAAGGAACAGCCGGATCTTGTGCTCGTTCTCGGGGACACGAACAGCGCTTTATGCGCTTTGGTAGCCGAGAGAATGGGCATTCCTGTCGTTCATATGGAAGCAGGTAATCGCTGCTTTGACCTGAATGTACCCGAGGAGAAAAATAGGCGGGTCATTGATGCCGTGTCGACCTATAACCTCCCTTATACCGAGAATAGCAAACAGAATTTGCTTAGAGAAGGATTTCCTGTGCAACGGATTTTCAAATCCGGCAATCCGATCTTCGAGGTGCTGCGGCATTATGAAGAGCAAATCGAGGACAGTACGGTGCTCGAACGATTAGGGCTTACAGCGGGACAGTATTTGCTGGCAACGATTCACCGCGCTGAGAACGTCGATGATCCAGGAGCACTGGCTGGTATTATGCAAGGATTAAGCTGGACGGCGGAGGAGCAGCAGCTGCCTCTTATCTGCAGCCTTCATCCCCGAACAAGGTCGAGATTAAAGGATGAGGTTATTAGCCATATTCATCCCCTTATCGAATTTCATGAGCCCTTTGGCTTTTTTGATTTCGTTCATCTCGAGAAGCGCGCCCGTTGCGCATTGACGGACAGCGGAACTGTTCAAGAGGAATGCTGCATCTTCGGAGTACCGACCGTGACGATTCGTCAGACGACGGAAAGACCGGAGACAGTAGATTGCGGAAGTAATGTGGTCGCAGGCTTAAAACCCGAAGGAATCCGAAGCGCTGCTCGGGTCATGATGTCATTAAATGATGCTTGGAAGTGCCCTGAAGGATATTTGGAGGAAAATGTGTCTGACAAAGTGGCGAAATTTGTACTTGGAGGGAAAAGGGATGTTTAAAGGTCAGCGTATTCTGGTCACTGGCGGTACCGGCTCTTGGGGCTACGAGTTGATAAGGCAGCTGCTCCCGCTTGGTCCTGCCGAGGTGATCATTTATTCCCGTAACGAATCCAGTCAGGTAGCTATGAACCGCGCTTTCGAAGATCCCCGGCTAAAATTTTGCATCGGCGATGTAAGGGACAGGGAAGCACTCTCTAAGGCATGTGCCGGCATAAATATCGTCTTTCATCTGGCTGCGCTTAAGCATGTGCCGGTATGCGAAGATCAACCATTCGAAGCATTAAAAACGAATGTCATCGGAACGCAAAATGTTATTGAGGCGGCAATCGAGAATAAAGTGGAGCGTGTCATCAACATTTCCACGGACAAGGCGGCGAACCCGTCCAACTTCTATGGGATGACCAAAGCGATCGGGGAGAAATTGATCGTGTACGCGAATCTTCTTCGGAGCAGCACCAAGTTTGTTTGTGTGCGGGGCGGCAACGTGCTGGGTACAAACGGAAGTGTTGTCCATCTGTTCATAAATCAGATTCAGAACAAAAATCAGGTCAGCTTAACGGATCGCGGGATGACAAGGTTTTTCATGACGCTGCAGGATGCCATTCGGCTGTTATTTAAAGCAACGGTCCAAAGCATCGGCGGTGAAATCTTCGTCATGACGATGCCGACTTGCAGGATCATAGATCTGGCGGAAGTGCTGATGGAAGCGATGGGGAAACAGGTGGAAATGGTGGAAACAGGCGTTCGTCCGGGCGAAAAAATTCATGAAATTCTACTCACGGAGTACGAGAGCTTAAGTACAATCGTATACGATGAACAATATTTGGTCATTCTCCCTACGCTTGATATTTCGGGATTACGCCAGCATTATGCTGCTTACCCTTCCGTTGAATTCGACACCTTCAGTTCAAGCCAAACGTTAATGAGCAAAGAGGAAATCAAAGCCATCCTTGTACGCGGGGGGTTCCTTTCATGAGAGTTCTGCTCCTGGGAGGCAATGGGATGGCAGGGCGACTGATCGCCACTTATATGGCCCGTTCTACCAATCATAAGGTAACCGTTACCGTTCGTGAAGTTGGGCAAGCGGCTTCTACACCTGGCTGGCCGGCACTTTCGGATCTCGGTATCCGGGTTAGGAAACTGGATGTACTGCAGTTTGCGGAGGTGGCGGCCGCAATTGCTGAGACGTCGCCTGACGTCATCATTAATGCAGTGGGGGTACTGAACCACCGTGCAGAGGATAATCCGATCGATGCTTATATGGTTAATGGTTTGCTGCCCCATTGGCTTCGCCACTTGGGGAATCGTGAGAATGTCCGGTTGCTGCATATCAGTTCGGATTGCGTGTTTTCCGGATCGAGCGGAAATTACCGGGAAGATGACGAACCGGACGGGAAAACGGTATATGCCCGGAGCAAAGCGCTCGGCGAGGTACGCGACTCCCGACATTTGACGATCCGCACTTCAATCATCGGGCCGGATATGAAGCCTCACGGAATCGGTTTAATGCAGTGGTTCCTCACTCGGCAAGGTGAGGTGAAAGGGTTTCGAAACGTACTGTGGAACGGGGTGACAACTCTGGAGCTGGCCAAAACTGTCGTTTGGCTTCTTGACCATCCGCATGTAGGAGGACTGATGCATTTGACCGCTTCGGAAGTCATCAGTAAACACGATTTGCTTCTTCTGATGAAGGAGGCGTTCGACAAAAACGACATCTCGATCGTGCCGGACGATGGACCGGTCATTAACCGGACGCTGACTGTCACGCGGGACGATGTGAAATTCCGGTCGCAGTCATACTCCGAAATGTTGATGCAGCTGCGCCAATGGATGAGTGCATTATGAAAACCGGCAGGGTGATGATTACCGGGGCCGGAGGTTTTACGGGACGGCACGCTTGCCGCTACTTCAAGGATAAAGGCTGGGAAGTGGCGGCTGTTGTTTCGCCCCGAAGCGATGCCGGGATGATACTTTCGGCAGCGCAAGTGATACGCTGCGATTTAACGGACGGGGAGGCGGCAGCCAGACTATGCCGTGATACGAAACCGGATGCCGTGTTGCATTTGGCCGGCCGGAACGCGGTGGACTTCTCCTGGCGGCAGCCTGCCCTTACGCTTTCGGCCAATCTAATGTCGACTGTACATTTACTAGAGGGGGCACGGGCGGAAGGAGTTTCCAGGGTACTGATCGTCGGCTCCATGCTTCAGAACGATCCCACCGATTTAATGAGGTCCTCACACCCTTACGGGTTCAGTAAAACGCTTCAGGTGACGGCGGCAAGAGCATGGCGTCATTGGTATGGTCTCCCAATCGTCATTGTCGAGCCTTCTAATCTAATCGGTCCCGGCGGCAGCGGCGGCTTGTGCGGTCGAATTTCGAGGTGGGCGGCTTTGATGGAGGATGAGCGGGAGAAGGCGGGACTGGAGCCATTTTTCCTGTCTTCTTTGCACGAGGCACGTGATTTTCTAGATGTGCGTGATGCCGCCAGCGCCTATGAGCGGCTGCTTTCCGAAGGAATTCCCGGTGAGGTGTATGCTTTAGAGTCCGGCACTTTCCGCACCTTGGGTGAAGTGAAGGATGCCTTCGATGTTGCCTCAACAACGGAATTGCCCTGGTGGATCGGTCAGTCGGATGCACCCTCTCCCGTGCCGAGAGACAGTGCTCCTTTGCGTCAGCTAGGTTGGCAGCCTTCTATTCCTTTTCATAACTCAATCCGGGATGCGCTGGGTGACGAACGGAATCGGCTCAGGGTTGAAAGGGAGGGATGGCGGTGAGCGTCAACAAGCCTCTTGTTACTATTGTCATTCCCTTTTATAACGATCCATTCGTTACGGAAGCAATAGAGAGCGCACTTCGACAAACATATAAGCCTCTGGAAATCATCGTGGTCAACGATGGGTCCGACCGGGAATCAGAACGTCTAGTACCCTATACCGGACGCATTCATGTTCTGGGAAAAAGCAACGGAGGCACAGCAACCGCGTTAAACTACGGGTTTCGGAATGCGTCGGGTGAATATGTGGCCTGGCTCAGCTCGGACGACCGTTTCTTGCCAAACAAGGTGGAACGTCAGCTGCGGGATATGCAAGAGAGAGGATTATCTATCAGTCACACGGCGTTTCGGGTAATGGATGAACGGGGACAGCAGGAAACGGATTCGGTGAAATTGGCGAATGCTTCCATGGCGGGTTTTTACCGCCTTTTTCTGGATAGCAATCCGGTGAACGGCTGTACGGTTATGATGAGAAAATCGTTGTTCGAGCAGCTTGAAGGTTTTCGGGAAGTATATAGGTTTACTCATGATTATGATTTTTGGATTCGTACTATCACGGCTGGATTTCCTATTGGCTATTTGGCCGAACCGCTGACGGAATACCGCCGTCATCAGGCTATGGGGACGATTCGTCATCAGAAGGCGGCAGAACGGGAATTCGAGACGCTTATCAAGGAATATCGTCCGCGAATTCTGCGTCTGCTTGCCGCTTTGGAACCGCCGACCCGTTCTCGCCGCAAACCAGTATGACAGTTCCTAACGAGATGGACATCCGCAAAAAGAATAGGCCAGTTTAGTTGAGTGTTAGAAGCAACTAAACTGGCCTATTCTTTTTGCACAATCAGATGAGTATAAGTTCTATTCTGGACGACGAAGCCGTTTTACTTGTTTCACACTATGTCAAATCCCCTCGGCGTACGCTCAAGCACATCTTCCGGAATCGCCACCGCGTTCTCCTTCCGCCATCCGTAGCGGGAGAAGGTATCCTTCCCAGCGATTCGCCGAAGCCGCTGTCCTTCCCCGTAATAGAACGTTCCGTCCGGTCCCTGGTAGAGTAGATAGTCGAACAATTCATATTCTTCCCATATGTTTTGTAGTACCGGCCAGCCGCTCGGAAGTGTGTTATTATCCGTATCGCTGACAGACACCGCTTCATTCTCACGGAAACCCAATGTCGCATAATTGTTGAAGGGATAACGGATGCCGTATGCAACGATGAAGGTAGCGCCGACCGGATCGCGGGCCAGGAAGACGTCGGGATAACCGTCAGGAAAAGGGCTTTCCGGCTGAAGCGGCGTGCCTGTCGGAAGTTTATTCAGAAGATAATCGGCGTTTGCAGCAACCCGATCCATGGACAAGTTCAACCGGCAGAACGCCTCGAAAGAGACGACAGGGCGTTTATATCCTCGCTCGATCCGATAAACGCCGCCGTTCTTGTCTGCCGCATACCATCCGCTCGGAAGGGAAGGTCCTTTGGGCTTGTGATGGGGGTGCGCTTCGGCATATATGCCGGGGAAAATAGCGGGATCCACAGTCAAGATAAGCCGTTCCGGATTAAAGCCCCAATTGCGCAAAAATAACTTCCGGTTGGCGCCTGCAATTCCGTAAATATTCATTCCGTTTGTTTGAAAGCTGCTGTTCCCATCATGGTAGACAAAGGTGTCTCCCGCTACTCGCAAAGTCAGTCCTGCTCTTAAAGCGCGATAACAGAAATCGATATCCTCGTAACTGCCAATGCCATAAAGTTCGTCCAGCCCGGAGAGTCTGTTCCAGGTTTTCCTCCGCAGCAGCAGGCAGAAACCAGACAATGAAGTTACATTCGTCCACAAAGCAGGATCATGGCGGTTAAACGAATCAGCAAACGAATGGTACTCGTCCTCGTTCGTAATATAGACAGATTTATGCTGCATCGGAAGAACGAAATTGGACATCGGTCCGACCATTCCTGTTCTCTCATCGGTATACAGGGCGGACAGGAGTTGAGATAACCAACGATAAGAGACAATGGTGTCGTTGTTGAGCAATAGGATGTTATCGCCCTTAGCCGCTGCGGCGCCTTGATTACATGCCCCCGCAAAACCTCGGTTCGTTCCGTTCGCGATCAGATGGACATCCGGCTGATCTTTCAGCCAAGCCACGGTGCCATCTTCAGAGCCGTTATCAATTATTATCAATTCATAAGGAGCATCCGTGAACAGACGAATGCTCTCCAGGCAGCGCTTCGTTAGTATCAAGTTGTTGAAAGTTACGATCACGATACTCGTCATCATGAGCCGATACCCATGTAGCGAAGCATTGCGGCAAAATGCTTGGCGTATTTATCCATTGAGAACTCATTTCGAATATGATTTTCCCCGTTGCGAATTAACTTTTTACGTAAGTTTGTGTCCGTAAATAGTCTTTTGATTTGAGCAGCCCCCGCGCCGATATCTCCATGAGGATAATACAGCCCGGTCACTTCATCGATGATGGCCCCCCTTACGCCGTCCGAATCCGTGGTCACAACCGGGCATCTGCAGCTTAACGCTTCCATTGCAGCATAAGCTGTGGCGCCTTCAGTCTTGGACGTCATACATAATAAGCCTCCTGAGTCCCCGACTTGAGATAAAAAGTCGGCCATTTGCGCATGAGGGATACTATGATAATGGGTAATGCGTTGAAGAAGCCCCAGTTCGATTGTCATAGCTTGCAGTTGTTCCGGCTCACCGGGTTCCGCTAGCGTGGGATCGCTGAACATCCATAGGGCGACATTAGGGATGAAGGTGGCAACCACGGAACCAAGACGCAAAAAGTCTCTCCAGTTCTTATTGTCGTCCAAGCGTCCGATCCACGCCATAATCGGTACGGGAACCTGGGGGTTCGAGCGATAACCGAATAGATCGATGTCAAACGGGTTCGAAAACGAAAAATGCAGCTTGTGCGGATAAAGCGTGCTTAAGCTAGCTACAATGTGAGGCGTTTGGGGATATAACAAAGCATTAGCATGTGCATTCAAATAAGGCATAGCGTTTACCAAAGTCTGGTGCGCCTGTTCCCTAGGTCCGAATCCTTGATGTTCGAAGATGATCGGTTTTGTATATCCTACATGTCGAAACAATTCCAGTTGATTGTAAAAAGTGGTAACTATAATGGCATCAAAAGAGTAAAAGTTTAATATATAGTGGATCTCTTCCGGCTGCGTGGTATAAAAAACGGGGGTATCAGTCGTGTAATTGGCAGAACCGCTTCCCCTCCGAAAATAGAGGAGACAGCTTTCGATTCCGACGCTGCGCAAAGCCTTTACTCTCATCCGGTTTAAGGTGTCCATACCTCCGCTTGGCAGTATAAATACGAATAAAACTCTCAGCTCAATCCCCTCCTCTCTCGTTATTCATAAGCTGAAGAGCAAAGATTGCATTTGCGGTCTGTATCGGGACAGAACAAGGTTAAATTCATGGTCGACCGTCCCTTTCTTTTGAACGGTTCCCATTCCCTCGTGCCAGCGATAAAGAGTCAGCGGCTCGTTGATAAAATGAAAGTCGATCCTGGCAAGGTGGACGCGAATCCAATACTCGTAGTCTTGCGTACAGGCAAGCGACTCATCGAACCAACCGATATGATGGGGTACAGAACGGTGCATCATCACTGTAGAGCCGTTAATCGGACAAAAGGTGTATAAGGATTCGATAAATTTTTTCGCACTGGGGAATTTGACAGCAAGCGACCACATCATCACTTCATTGTTTGCATTGATAAGGTGGAAATCGGTGCAGCTGATCAATGCCCGGTGCTCTTGCATGTAAGAGAGCTGGGTTGTGATTCTATGTGGATTCATAAGGTCATCGGAGCTGAGCCAGGCGATATACTCGCCGCTGGCCATACGAATACCGTAGTTGAGCGCACTGCCGGTACCGCCATTGGCTTTGCCCACATAATGAATACGGCTGCGGAAAGGATTTAATTTCTCCTGGTGCAGTGTAGAGCCATCGTCAACGACAATGATTTCAATGTTGGGATAATTTTGATTTAGCACACTGGAAACCGCCTGGTCAATGAATGGACAATTGTAAAAGGGAATAACAACACTGACAAGCGGCAGTTCGGAATTAATCGTCATGACAGGCCTCCTATATCGGATGACAAAATGCTATGTAGCAGTTTATGTGGACATGACGTTTGACGTCACGACAATTGAACTGCAGCATCGGCCTGTTTTCTCAATTAATCAACTCATATCGTCCAACGAAGTAACATCCCGGACTGGGTTAGACCCGAACCAAATCCATATAATGCCATCAGCTGTCCAGGCTTGAGCTTACCTTCCTTGTAAGCAGCGTCCAGAGCGAGCGGAATGGATGCTGCCGATGTATTGCCATTAATCACAACGCTTTGCAGCACTTTCTCGGAAGGGAGCTCCAGCCGCTCGCAGATGGCCTCGATCATCCGCAGATTCGCGCTGTGCGGAACAAACCAATCCAAGTCACTCAGCTCTAAGCCTGTTTTCTTAAGAAGATCGCGCACGCCGTCGGGAACCGTCGATAGGGCCCATTTGTATACCTCTCTCCCATTCTGAAAGATATTGCCGTTATGTTGACAATAAACCTGCATACCGCCCTTACCGTCCGTTGTGGCATTGGAGGCGAGAAAAGCGCCTTTCTCATTCGCTTCCACCAGAACGGCACCTGCGCCGTCACCGAACAGAATGCAAGTTGAGCGGTCTGTATAATCGGTTATTTTGGTAATTGTCTCCGCCCCGATTACGATGATTTTACGGTATGCACCCGTCAGAATTAATCCATTGGCCAGCTGGAGAGCGGATACGAAGCCAGCGCACGCGGCACTGACATCGATTGCAAAACAGTTTGCCGGTCCAATCGCTTGTTGGACTTGAGAAGCGACAGAAGGAAAGGGCATATCCGGAGTCGATGTCGCGACAAGGATGGCATCAACATCATCTGTTCTAATTGGAAAGCTATTTAATAAATCCTGAACGGCAGCAATGGCCAGATGGCTGGTAAGCTGCTCATTGGCGGCTTGGTGTCTCTGCTCAATACCGGTACGCCTAATGATCCATTCATTGTCAGTATCAACCAACTTCTCAAGGTCTGCGTTAGTGATGATTTGTTGGGGTACATAACTGCCGATTGCAGTAATCTGCGCCGTAGAAACAAATGCGGGAAGCGCGGCTGCTAAGGTCAAGGTAATCCCTCCATTTATCGAAATTTTTTATTAGAACTAAGTATTAGTACCTGGTATTAATATTATTATCATCATACTACTTCCCCGTCTTTGCATTGTCAAGGATGAAGTCATATTCGTTTGCCCGAACAGGTCTGATTTTTATACGGAATACACGGAAAAGTTGAAGGTGGAGGAGAAAAAGAATTGGTACAATATGTATTGTAAGGGCTTACATTTGTAGAGGAGGTTATTTAGGAGCTTAGTTGGAGGAACCGTCGGTGATTGTAGATGGAAAATAACGATGAAAGCGGGAGGTATTCATGAAGAAGTTAACGCAAAGAGGACAACGCGGCATTGCCGCCTTGTTGAGTGTGCTCATGCTCTTCTATGCAGTGGTGACAGGAGTTACGATGGGAGCGTTGCCGGTACAAGCACAAGGGCAGACGCTCAAGTTCGACTTCGGCACGGAAACAAGCCCGGTTATGGAAGGTTTCCAGCAGGTTCACAACAACTTGCTGTATACCCCTGAAAGAGGGTACGGGCTGACATCTCCGACAAATGCGAGAGACCGTTCGGGCGGGGACGCGCTTACGAATGACTTCATCATCCCAGCCGCAACCAACCCGTATACGTTTCTAGCGAATGTGCCAAACGGGAATTATGATGTTACCGTGTACTCCGGCGATCTGCTTGTCGGAACAAGCACAACCAAAACATCAGTTACGATCGAAGGCGAGCTGAAAGGAACAATCCAGACGAGACAGGCCGTAACGTCAGCCCAATACCGCGCGACCGTGGCTGATGGGCAAATGACGATCGACCTCGGCACGAACGGATACTTGAATGGCGTCATCATCGAACCGGTAATTGATGCGCCTCCGGCCGTACCCGAAGGGCTAGAGGTAACCGGCGTGAATGCATCTGAGAACACACCGAGCGTGTCCCTGAAGTGGAACAGCGTAACGGATGCGGTTGCTTATGATTTGTACCGCAATACGGTCAGCGAATCGACGTACGGGGTGATCGCACGCTTGCCGGGGACAGACTACACCGATACGGGTGTCCTGCTTGGAAGCAGCTATGAATACCGGGTCGCTTCCGTAAGCGCCTCCGGCTTGTCCTCCGAGCTCAGCGCACCGGTCATTGCACAAGTGAAACTGCCTGATGCCCCGCCTGCCGCGCCGACCAATCTTACGGTAAGCAGCGTTGGTGCCCAGTCGGTTACATTGCAATGGACGGCAACCGAAGGGGCCGATGGCTATACGCTGCTTCGCTCGGCGTCCGAGGATGGAGCTTACTCGGTAATCGATACCGTCATTTCCGGATCAACGACGAGCTATACGGACACAACAGCGGATACATCCGCATTACAGTACTATCGGGTGCAGGCTTTCAACGCATTTGGTGTGTCGGCCATGTCCACCACATCGGCGAGCCCGGTGTATACGCCTCCTCAGCCTCTGCCGGACGGAGACACCTATCGCTTTGACTTCGGATCTGGTGCGTTGGCAGACGGATACATAAGGGTTGGGGCATCCAGCCCGTACAGTTCTGAACTAAAGTACGGATTTGCTGATATCTCAAAGGTTGTCGCAATAGATCGCGGAACGGCTGATCCGCTGAAATCCGACTTCGTCTCACCGGTTGGGACCTCCTTCGCGATTGACCTGCCGAATGGTGATTATGCGATTTCACTTATCTCTGGTGATGAGGCGGAAGCTGCGCAAACGGCGGTTAAGGTTGAATCCATACCTAAGGTGCTGCTGACGGATAAACCGGCCGGCCAATACTTGGAAATTAACTTTGAAATTGCCCTTGTGGACGGTCAATTGAATTTCGATTTCTCGGGTGATGCGCCGAAGATCAACGCGCTGGTTATTATTAGGAAACCAGATAAGACGCCCGGCGAACTGCCGACCGTCTATCTTGCCGGAGATTCCACCGTTCAGACATACGACGAATATTGGAAGCCCGAGGCGGGATGGGGTCAAATGATCCCGCGCTTCTTCACCGACCAAGTGATTTTCAAAAATCATGCGATCGGAGGCCGCAGCTCGAAGACGTTCATTACAGAGGGCCGTCTGGACGAGGTGCTTCGGGCGATTATGCCCGGCGATTATTTCATGGTGCAATTCGGACATAACGATGCAACGATCAGCGTGCCGGAGCGATATGCTTCCGTTCCAGATTACAAAAACTATCTCAAAACGTATGTCAATGGCGTACGCCAAAGAGGGGCTACACCGATTTTGGTTACTCCTATGGGACGCCGCAGCTTCGATGCTGCAACAGGTAAGTTCAACGTCAGCTTCGCTGAATATGTTCAGGGTATGAAGGAAGTGGCGCAGGAGCTGAACGTCAGCTTAGTCGATCTGTCGACTTTGAGTATCGCCTACTACGATTCTATCGGGCCGGAAGCGGCTAAATCCGTATTCCTGCATGTGGAGCCAGGCATTTATAACGCATGGCCGAATGGGGTTGCAGACGATACGCACTTCCAAGAATACGGCGCGATCCAATTGGCAAGAATGCTGTCGGGCGCGATTGAAGAGCTTAATCTGCCGATATCGGCCTATGTGAAGGATGCGGAATTGCCGCCTTCCGTACCCGCGAAGCCGACTGGCTTGACTGCTGGCAGCGTAAGTAATGCGGGAGCGGTGCTCAGCTGGGATGCCGTGGAAACGGCAGAGATTTATAAGATTTACCGCAAACTGTCCACTGATACAGACTATGCGATGGCGGGTACTGCAAGAGTCCCGACATTCAGCGCGGGCGGCATGCAGGAAGGGCAATCCTACGACCTGTATGTAACGGCGGTGAACGGGCGCGGAGAGTCCGAGCCTTCCGATTCCGTTACGATTACAACCAAAGCCGCGCAATATCGGTATGACTTTGGACCGGTTGGAAGCCCGGTTGAGGAGGGTTATACCGGTGTCTATCTAACATCGCTATATACGCCTGAACAAGGCTACGGGATTAAATCGAATGCTAACATGATCACCCGCGACAGGGGATCAGCTGGAACGGACCTCACTCGCGATTGGCTCGGTTACTTCAATGCCGGCTGGGAATTCATGATCGATCTTCCGAACGGTGCATATGCTGTCAAGCTCTATGTCGGCGACTTGCTTGGTACAGCAAGAACGGACGTGACGATCGAAGGTACAGGTTATGGTACTGTAAACGCCGGCCGGAATGCGGTCGCGGAGAAGTCGATCAATCAAATTCAAGTCAAGGACGGTCAGATGAACCTGTTCTTCGGCGGATCCACCGGGATCGTGAACGGCTTGGAAATAACACCGATTCTGCAGGCACCGCTGCATCTGAAGGTCGACGACATGAATTTGGAGCTTGACCAGCCTTACGTGAAACTGTCTTGGTCGCCTGCGGATAATGCGGTTCATTATCGCGTATATCGCCGTGCTGCCGAGGCAAGCAAAGCTGAACTTATGGGAACGGCAGCGTCAACCGAGTTTACAGACAGCACGGTTGATGTCGGGATCGATTACGAATATTCCGTATCTTCTCTCGATAGCAGCGGCTTCGAAACCGTGCCGTCTATACCCCTGAACGTCTCAATGATTGATCCGACAGTACCTGTGACGGCAGCGCCGGGCAATCTTACGCTGGGTGCTGTCAACAAGCATGACATCTCCTTCTCGTGGGATACTGTTGCGGAGGCCAGAAAGTATAACGTCTATCGTGCCGAAGATGCGGCGGGTCCGTACGAGTTAATCGGCAAATCAAGCGCGGCCTCGTATACCGATGCAGCCGTTCTGACGACGATTCCTTATTATTACAAAGTGGCTGCCATTAACGCCGGCGGAATCTCGCAGAAGTCGGAAACGTTGGCTACGCCTGCAGTGACGAAGCTGGTGCGGCAGATGGAGTATATTGACCGTGCGCCGGTTGCAATCGAAACGGATGCAGGCATCTATATCGGTTGGAGACTGTTGGGGCTCGATCAGGAGAACATTACGTTCAACCTCTATCGGGATGGCGTGAAATTGAATGCGTCTCCGATTCGGGACAGCACCAACTTCACGGATGCGGAAGGCACGCCGCAATCGACATACAAGGTGTTCGCCGTTCTTGACGGAGTAGAGAAAGCAGCATCGAGCGAGTTCGGCGTGTGGCAGCAGAATCATCTGTCGGTTCCGCTGCGGAAACCGGCGGATGACGTGACCAAGGATGGTCAGCCATACACGTACAGCGCGGGTGACGCAAGCGTCGCCGATCTGGACGGCGATGGCAAGTATGAAATCGTCATGCTGTGGAATCCGTCCAATGCGAAGGATAATTCACAGGGCGGCTATACCGGAATTGTCTACATGGATGCCTATAAGCTGGATGGAACAAGGCTGTGGCGCATAAATATGGGGCCGAACATCCGGGCGGGGGCGCATTATACCCAGTTCATGGCCTATGACCTGGACGGCGACGGCAAAGCGGAAATCGCTTTCAAGACGGCGGACGGGACCGTGGACGGACAGGGCAATGTCATTGGGAAAGCGGATGTCGATTACCGGAACAGCGGCGGTTACGTCCTTCTCGGGAACGAATATTTGACTGTCTTTGACGGCATGACCGGCAAGGCGCTGGCTACGACGGACTATGATCCGCCACGCGGCGATGTGGGCGCATGGGGCGACGCATACGGAAACCGCGTCGACCGTTTCTTAGCGACAGTCGCATACTTGGATGGGGAACGCCCGAGCTTGGTTATGAGCCGGGGTTATTACACCCGCACCGTGCTCGCGGCTTACAACTATCGGGATGGTCAGTTGACGAAGGTATGGCGTTTCGATACGAATGATGAAGGCAACGCAAGCTACGCCGGTCAAGGAAATCACAACTTGTCGGTCGGCGATGTTGACGGCGACGGCAAGGACGAGATCAACTTCGGCGCCATGGCGTTAGACGATGATGGAACCATTCTGTACAACACCGGTCTCGGACATGGTGACGCCTTGCATTTCGGTGATTTGGATCCGGCTCGTCCGGGACTGGAGTTATTCGATGTGCACGAGCATACCGATTCGCCGTATGGCTACGAGATGCGCGATGCCAAGACAGGGCAAATTCTATGGGGCGTTCATACGGGACTCGATACCGGCCGAGGCATGTCGGCGGATATCGATCCGAATCATCTGGGAGAAGAAGTCTGGTCAGCCAATATCACGGACGCGCAGCATATCCCAGTTAGCGCTCTGCACAACGCTCAAGGGGAAGTCATAAGCAGCAAGATTCCAACCTCCACGAACTTCGGCGTATGGTGGGACGGAGACCTGCTGCGCGAGCTTCAGGATTATAACCGGATCGACAAGTGGGATTACGTGAATGAGACGACTATGAACCTCTTCACAGCTGAAGGAAGCTCATCCAACAATTCGACCAAAGCGAATTCCATGCTGCAAGCCGATCTATTCGGTGACTGGCGGGAGGAAGTGATGTGGCGGGCAGACGACAGCTCGGAGCTGCGGATCTACTCGACGACGATTCCGACCGAGTATCGTATTCGCACGCTGATGCACGACCCGAATTATCGACTCGCGGTCGCCTGGCAGAACGTTAGCTATAACCAACCGCCCCATCCGGGCTTCTACTTAGGGGAGGGCATGGTGACGCCGCCGAAGCCAAGCATCTATCTGACGACTCAACCCGATGAGAACGCTCCGACCACAACACATACGGTTGTCGGCGAGGAACAGAACGGTTGGTATAAAGCGCCGGTTATGGTTAGCTTCACTGCGGTTGATGACGTATCGGGCGTGGCATCGACGTACTATCGAGTTAGTGACAGTGCCGTACAATCCGGTATGTCAGTTGAACTGCAAGACGAAGGCCGGCACACGATCGGGTACTGGAGCGTAGATCAAGCTGGCAACACGGAGAATGAACGAACAGTGGCGATTAACCTGGACCTCACGGCACCCGTTATCTCGTTCTCCGTAGCTGATGGAGCACAGATTGTTGTAGATCAGCTGCTGGAAATCTCATGTGAAGCATCGGATGCGTTATCCGGTATTGAAACCTCCACGTGTGAGAACATCGCGAAGCCTGCTTACGAGCTTGGACTCGGGGCTCACGTGTTCTCGGCGGAGGCAGCAGACCAAGCCGGTCACATTACGAATGTATCGGTGACGATTCAGGTTGGCGTTGATTATGAAAGCTTAAGCCGCTTGACTAGCCAATTCATTGATTCGAATAAGGGTGACAGCGGGATCGCACAATCCTTAATCAACAAACTTAACGCAGCCCATGCTTCCGAAAAGAAAGGCGATGAGAAAGCAAAGAACGGGCAGCTTGGCGCCTATATCAATCAAGTGCAAGCGCAGAGCGGCAAGGCGCTTACCGTTCTACAGGCTGAGATCCTTATCGGATTGGCGCAAGCGTTGAAGGGCGAATAATAATTATAATACGGACTTATGGAAAGGCTGTTTTTCGCTTCGAGCGAGAAGCAGCTTTTCTTTTTAAGATAGGGGGAAAGATTATATTTGCTAAGATCGCGTAAAAGTGGTTTTTTTCTTTTGTTCTTTCATCCCATTATTAGTATAAGTTAACAACCCTTGGCTAATCCTACCTTTTGCGGAACCTCGATTATCCAACAAACAAAAAGGGGCGTTATTCTCATGCGCAAAAGGTTAATTCTAACGACCATTTTACTGTCTTCAGCAATTACTTTAACGGGCTGTATGGAAAAAACGGGGGATGTCGGGAATAAGAATATTCGACCGAACTCTATCAACAACAACAGGACGAGATTTGCTAATGATCAGGACAATGAGCAGAATCGAATGTACGGGGAAAGAAGAGAAAACAACAATATAATCGGGATGCACGGGAATTCACATATTGAGCTTAGTGACGAGGTTGCTGAGCAAATATCCTCGCTGCCTGAGGTCGATTCCGCATTTGTAGCAATAACAGACCATAACGCTTATGTAGCGGTCATTCTGGACAATAAAGCAATGACTAGCAATAGTATGGAGATTCCGGATATGCAAAAGGACAAAATAGCGGACCGAATTAAATCGCTGTCGCCGTCTACAGAGAATGTATACGTGTCGACAAACCCTGACTTCGTAAGCCGGATGCAAGGTTACGCGAACGTTGTACAGCAAGGACATCCTATACAAGGCTTGATTGTTGAATTTAATGCGTTAGTCGAGCGGGTTTTCCCAGCGCCATCCGGAACAAGAGCACGGTAACCTTCAAACATAAAACAAGCTGAGTGCAGTCTCCTAGAATATTGCACTCAGCCTTTTTTTATTTTAGACTCGACAATGGCGTGCGACAGTGCACTAACCTGGTGTTTCCTCGCCTATTTTCTCCATCCTCCGCACCACACGAAAAGCCCTTTCATATGATAAAGTTGACTGTATCCCTATACCTTGTAATCACACATTCCCGGGCAAGGAGGGGTGACAAACGTTGAAAGGCAGCGACCATAAAAGTAAATTCCTTCTCACAAATCGGGAACGCGAAGTCTTCGAACTGCTTGTGCAGGATAAGACGACCCGCGACATTGCGCAGCAGTTGTTTATCAGCGAGAAAACGGTACGCAACCACATCTCAAACGTGATGCAAAAGCTGAATGTCAAAGGTCGTTCGCAAGCGGTTGTCGAGCTAATTAAGCTCGGGGAGCTCAAGATTTAAATCAGCTCTTCTGCAGGTCATTGTTGCCGAATCATTTGGCGCAAGCCTTCTTTTTCGCTTCCAAGTCGGGTGCGGGGGAGAAGGCTTTTTGATGTTAAAAATTTTAAAAAAACAATCGTGAGTAGTCACGGCATACCTCTTCCTTACCTAGAGGTCAAATAATGACATAAAAAATATTCTTTTTAAGAAATATACCTACATAATCAATTAAACTAATTTTTTTACAAATTTTTCTTGACAATACGACAAAGTATAACATAAAATTTGTATTGTTAATACACAATTTACCATTTTAGGGGGAGTTAAGAATGAATCAAGTGAGCGCAGGCGTAGGCGGCAGTTCTTCTGCCAAAAGCATAACAAATCAGTCATATAACAACCTAAGCACTCTTATTAAAAATCAAAAAAGTTTATCTACTCAGGTTGCAAGTAATCCCGTGGTAAAAGCAACGGCAGCTGCCACTGTGGCAATTGCCCCCATCAGTAAGCCTGTTGCTGCGGTAGTGGCTGCTACCGATGCATCAACGAAAGCTACTGCAGCAAAGGTTGCAGGTTCATGGGGAGTAAGTTATGCAACAGTGGCTGCTGGACAAGCGGTGCAAGGAGATGTTACCAAACAGATGATTAGCAATGCATATAACTCTGTAGCTACAAGTGTTAAGACCACTGCTACCAACATTTCCAATAATATTTCCAATAGTGTAAATTCGGCTATTAAGACAGTGAACAATCTAACAAATCCGAAAACATGGGGAATTCATTGGTAAAAATTAATGATCGAGATTATAAGTTCATCAGATTGTGGAATATTTACAAATTTTGATTCAGAAGGTAATCCAGAGCCGATTACAAAAATATACAGTGAGACAATCAATATTCCTCAAGCATATTTGAGTAGTAGATTCTTTAAGAGTAACGATTTTATTGGTTTATATATTTTTATTGATCGAAGTTTTTTAGATTGCGTTCATTTTAGAATTGATGATGAGATTTTGAAACACAAATTTATCTATACACCGCTGCTTTCTTCATCGCACATGGTTTCAAAATCGGGGTCATTAAAGTCACTTTATTCATGTGCTATCGGGATTACAAGGAATACATTGCAAATTGGAAAAATTGAGTTTAATATTGAACAAAAGATTAATGTATATAAAAGGTAAAGACTACTTACCCGGATATTTCGGGTTTCTTTTTTTATTCATATTTCGTAAATGGGTGATTAAACTTTGAATGTAAAATACAAGATCAAAATGAATGCAATTTACATAATCTATTTACTAATTTTCCTTTTTCCCTCAGCGTTGTTTATTTCAAATGGGGTTGATAGTAATAATTACATTATTCTCTTTGTTATATTTTTCGTTGCACTCATTAGATTAAATTTTGAATTAATGCACAAGCATAGGTTTATTTATACTAAAAAGGATATTATATATGGCTGTTTAATAATTCTTTTTCTTATGATATACCTTATCATTTCTTATGATTTGAATTGGTTAAAAGCTTTGATCACAATCGTTTATAATGTTATCGGGTTTTTCATATTAGCCTACATATTAAAAAAATACAATAAAGATAATATTTGACTTTGAGATTATTATTCAATAATAACGGCAACCGCTTTTTTTGCCGGGCTAATGTTTTTTGTGTGCTTAAAACCACATCTCAAACGTGATGCAAAAGCTGAATGTCAAAGGTCGTTCGCAAGCGGTTGTCGAGCTAATTAAGCTCGGGGAGCTCAAGATTTAAATCAGCTCTTCTGCAGGTCATTGTTGCCGATTCATTTGGCGCAAGCCTTCTTTTTCGCTTCCAAGTCGGGTGCGGGGGAGAAGGCTTTTTGATTTGCACTGCTTGCGTCTAGTGAAACATAATGAATTTAGTTTGCGTCAGGAGGTTGTAAGGATAAGAAGGAGATGAGGATATTGATTAAGAATTCAATTAAGATCGCTTATATTGGTTTAGCGGTATTCGTAAGTGGTTGCGGTACTGCTAATATGGATGAATTGCAGGGTGCAACGCAGCAATCCGAGCAATCGCAGACATTACAGCCAACCCAGTTATCACCGAAGGTTAGTCCTAGTCCAACCGTTATACCCAAAGGGCAATCATTCTTGCCAGATGGCCATCTGATATCCGAGGAGCAGGAGGGAGATTTCGTTCTGCAGATCGTTGCGGACAAGAGCGACTACACTATAGATGAGCCGGTTAAGCTGAAGGCGCGCTTGAAGTATGTCGGCGAGCTTCCCGAAGTGAATATTTCCCATGCAGCATCCGCATTTTCATTTCTCATTACTGAAACGACTCACGATATCGGAATCGGGTACGTCATGAACCAGCCCTTAATTCACACGCAGCTTAAAAAAGGGGAATGGCTAGAGGAGACTTATACTAAAACAGGCGGATATGGAGAAACGGATCCGCATAAAGAATTCATAATGAAGTTTCTGCATGGAGAGGCTTTTCCTGAAGGGGCCTACAATATAGTCGGGCAAGCCGATTTCACCTTCTACCAAGGCGAGCCGGAGCAACCAGAAACGAAGGAAATGGATATTCATTTTTCTACTAAGCCAATACACATCGAAGTGAAGTGAGAAATCGGAGTTAAGGTTGCCCATAATCTTGACAAGGGCGACCAACTTTATCTAGGATTCGAGTAGCAGCATATCCGCAAAAATGAAGATGGAGGGGCATCCGAATGACTGGGAATGATAATAACCCGAACGATTCCACAAAACACGAGCAGCTGCTCCAGCACATTCGCGAGCTCCCGATCGGCATGAAGGTATCGGTTCGTCAGATGGCCAAGGACCGCGGGGTATCGGATGGAACGGCATACCGGGCATTGAAGGAAGCAGAACAATTAGGTTTGGTTAGCACGAAGGAGAGAATTGGTACCGTTCGTGTGGATAAGAAAAAGCGTAATAATCCGGAGCAGCTAACGTTTGCGGAGGTTTTGGAAATCGTTCAGGGGAGCTTGCTTGGCGGAGAAGATGGACTGGAGAAATCCCTTCACAAGTTAGTCATCGGAGCTATGGAGCTGGATGAAATGATGGCTTATATCGATGCAGGCAGCTTACTCATCGTAGGTAATCGGGAAAATGCGCATAAACGTGCGTTGGAGTACGGAGCGGGTGTGCTTGTAACGGGGGGCTTCGGGACCAGTGAAGAGGTCAAGCGGCTGGCTAACGAACGCCAGCTTCCCATTCTGAATTGCCGCCACGATACGTTTACCGTCGCTTCGATGATTAACCGCGCGATGTACGATAGGCTGATCAAACGAAAAATTATGATCATTGCCGATTTAATAGAGCCATCCTCCCGAAACAGAGTACTGAAGCAGTCAACAGAGGTTGCGGATTTCCTGAAACTAAGCGCAGAGACGGGGAGCAGCAGATTTCCTGTTACCGATGAGTGGAACCGAGTGGTTGGAATGGTTACATCGAAGGATGTAATCGGGTCTCCGTCCGGTCAGGCGCTGGACAAGCTGATGACGCGCCGTCCGATGACCGTCACGTTGAATACGCCTGTCGCTTCTGCAGCACATCGGATGGTATCAGAAGGAATTGAGCTGCTTCCTGTGGTTGATCGTCAGCGTAAGCTAGTCGGAACGATTAGCAGAAGCGAGGTGCTTCGGGCTATGCAATTCGCGAATCGGCCTGCTCATTTAGGAGAGACATTCGATGCATTGATGTGGGGTGGATTTGCGGAGCAGAGAGACAGCGAGGGCAGATTATACTTCACTGGACTAGCAACGCCCCAGATGTCAGGAACGCTGGGGACAATATCCGAGGGTGTGCTGACAGCACTCATGCAGCAGGCGGCGAGCCGATCGGTTGAGGATTTGCGCAAGAGGGAGCACGTACTGGACAATATGACCACGTATTTCCTGCGTACGGTGCCTATCGATGCGGGAATCTCGATTGTCCCTTATATTATTGAGGCAAGCAGGCGATATGTGAAGGTAGAGGTCCAGGTTGTTCAAGAGGGTGACGTTGTTGCAAAAGCGATGCTTACCGCGCAAACTATCGACCCTTCGTAAGCAGATTGCATAAAATGGCTATTGCAAACGGGTGAAATGAGAATGATTGCGCAGACCTGCGAACAGGTTAAACAAGCCGAGCAAGATAAATAATGCGCCGACGACAACTCTAAGGCTCGATCCGCTGAACATAAACATTTGGATCAAAGCAATGAAAATAAGCATAATGCCCATGCTAATATTCATTCTCGAGGTATATAAGCCGCGGAGTTTGGCATTAGTTTCACGGCGGGCTCGGAAGCTATAGAGAGCAGAGAAGACGGAAGACAGCATAATGATGACGCCAAACACCCATTGCAATAGATTGACCATGTAAAATAAACAGCTCCTTTGACAGTCAGTAACGTTCCCCATTGTACCATAAACGAAGGGAGTTGCTTAGTCGGAGGGTCTCTTTACTTCTTTGTGACGATATCCCCTTCGCTCAGCATCGATCCGTCTACTTCGGACGATGAATCTTTGCTTCTACCCAGACCTGCAGCACTCCGTCAACCACGAGTATGGTTTTGACGTTGACCTCGTAATCGTTATCTCCGATATGGTCGTAGATTTTATGCTCTAATAGGTTCCGAGCGATCATCGACTCCGAGCCAATCTTATAAATACTTCGACCGATGAATATTTTCAAATCATCCTTCAGCCTCTTCTTAAGCTCCTTTTGTGTCACAACATCAATTACAGCTTCACCTTGCGGCTCCTCGATAAACGGAACAATATTTCGAATGACATTCCGATTGCGAAGCTCCTGAATCTGCTCCAAGTCTTTCTTAGTCGTCGACAATTGATCTTTAAGTCCGTAATTCTCGTGAATAAGCCGGTCAACCTCATCATTCTCTAAAGCGCTATACACAGCACTTCCTACGACCATCCCGCATACGAAAAAAGCGATCACCTGCATGAACCGCCCAAAGCGTTCAAACGAAGGAATTCGCATAAATGTGTTTCACCCCCCGGTTCGGTTCATCCACTGAATGAGCTCCGTGCCCATATGCGCGCCAAGGAAAGCAAATAAAATGTAACCGATTTGTTGGACGGCAGGGGAGAAATACCCGGCTGACAAGTGGGATTCAATTACTCTGATGGGATCGATCGTTCCGCCGACGGCAGCGACGAGCGCCCAAATTTTCAAATTACTCGCAACCTGTATCATCTTCTCTTTGGGCGGAGTCATCAGAAACACCGATCCTATCCCGGCCAGCAACGTACCGCCGAGCACGACTCCGAATGCGATAAAGAAGCTGAAGGCGGCCTTCGTATAAAAATCACCCATGAAACATCCCTCACAGTGCAGTGAATTGTCAAAAACGCAAACATTTGTTCCCTTATTTGTGATATACTTAACGCGATCAGCGAATTCCTGCGCTCAATCAAACAAGTTCTCGTACTACCATATGTATGGGACGGGTCCACCCCCTTATGATACAATTAGAGAAAGAGATTTTTACCGGAAAAGAAGGGATATGCGTATGTGCGATTTCGTTCATCTTCACGTTCATAGCGAATACAGCTTGTTGGACGGCGCGGCTCGCATTAAGGAGATGGCAGCCAGAGCAGCAGAGCTTGGCATGAAGTCTCTTGCCCTTACGGATCACGGCGTGATGTATGGGGCGATACCTTTCTATAAAGCGTGCCGAGAGCACGGCATTAAACCTATTATTGGAATGGAAGCCTATATTACTGCCGGCTCGCGTCATGAGAAGCATTCACGCAAGGAGCAGCCTATCTATCATCTGACGCTCCTCGCCAAGAATGAGATCGGCTACCGGAACCTGATGAAGCTGAGCTCGATCGGTCATTTGGAGGGCTTCTATTATCGTCCTCGTATTGATTTTGAAGCGCTGACTGAGCACGCAGAAGGACTGGTTTGTCTCAGCGGCTGTATGAGCAGCGAACTTTCCCGGCAATTGCTAGACGATAACTATGATGCCGCCAAAGCGACGGCTTTGCGATACAAGGAAATATTCGGGACTGACTATTACTTAGAACTTCAGGATCATGGCATTTTGGAACAGAAGAAGGTATCCGCCGGTGTACTGAGATTATCCGAGGAAATCGGGATTCCGCTGGCGGCTACGAATGACTCTCACTATATGTGCGAGGATGACAATTCCCTGCAAGACGTCCTTATTTGTATCGGAACAGGGAAAACGATAGATGATCCGGATCGATTGAAAATGTCCACGAACCAGCTCTATCTCAAAAGCGGCGAGGATATGAGTGCACTATTCCGGCATGTGCCGGAAGCGATTGCCAATACGGTCAAGATTGCGGACAGCTGCGTTCTGGAGCTAGAGTTCGGACGACATATTTTACCGGCGTTTTCACCTTTGCCTGAGGGAAGCTCTGCTGCGCACTATTTAAGAAAGCTGTGCGAGCAAGGCTTGCAGGACCGGTTTGCTGGACGAGAGGATTGGGACGATGAGGGCTTCCGCCGGACGGCCGAGGACCGGCTTAATTATGAGCTGAAGGTCATCGGAGTAATGGGCTTCGACGACTATTTCCTGATCGTTTGGGACTTTATCCGTTTTGCCCATGAAGAAGCGATTGTAACGGGGCCGGGGCGCGGCTCTTCTGCGGGAAGTCTAGTCGCATATGTACTGAAAATTACGGACGTAGACCCCTTAAAGCATAAGCTGCTGTTCGAACGGTTTCTGAATCCGGAGCGGGTCAGCATGCCCGATATCGATATCGACTTCAGCGACGAACGACGAGATGAGGTCATCCGTTACGTTGTTCAAAAGTACGGTTCGGAGCATGTGGCACAGATCATAACATTCGGGACATTGGCAGCGCGTGCGGCGGTTCGAGACGTCGGCAGAGTACTCAACCTCCCTTATGGGGAAGTGGATAAGACAGCGAAGCTTATTCCTGCTTCACCGGGGATGTCCATTGACAGAGCGATGAAGGAAAGCTCTGAATTCCGGGTATTGGCGGAGGGCGGCACGGGTGCGGCAGCGCTTGTTGCGATGGCCAAACGGGTTGAAGGGATGCCCCGTCATGCATCCACACATGCGGCGGGTGTAGTGATATCATCCAATCCGCTAACGGATTATGTTCCTTTGCAGGAGGGAACCGATGGCGTTCCCCTGACCCAATATTCCATGGAGCATCTTGAAGCGGTGGGACTGCTGAAGATGGACTTTCTTGGTTTGCGCACTTTATCCATTATCGAACGAACCTTGGCTTCTATTCGGGAACAGACTAGCCAGGAATTCCGTTGGGAAGAAGTGTCTTACGCGGATGGGCCGACTTATGAGTTGATGGGCCGCGGGGAAACAACGGGGATTTTCCAGCTGGAATCTCCAGGCATGCGGCGAGTGCTGAAGGAGATGAAGCCTACCGAATTCGAGGATATCGTCTCCGTTGTCGCGTTGTACAGGCCGGGACCTATGGAATTCATACCACAGTTCATCAAAGCCAAGCATGGCATAGTGGCCGTAGAATATCCTCATAGGAAGCTGGAGCCGATTCTGGCCGATACGTACGGTATCATCGTTTACCAAGAACAAATTATGCAGATCGCCTCCACGATGGCAGGCTTTACGTTGGGCGAAGCCGATCTGTTGCGGCGCGCGGTGAGCAAGAAAAAGCGGGAGGTGCTGGACGAGCAAAGGAAGTTTTTCGTCCAAGGCAGTCTAAAGCAAGGATATGCGGATGAGGAAGCTAACCGTGTATATGATTTGATCGTCAGATTCGCGGATTACGGATTTTGCCGGGCTCACGCTGCGGCTTATGCGGTGCTGGCTTTCCAGACGGCCTATCTCAAGGCGCATTATCCCATCGAATTCATGGCATCGATGTTAACGGCGGTCGTCGGCAATCAGCGGAAAACAGCGGAATACGTAGATGAATGCCGACGAATGAGTATCAACGTACTGCCGCCGGACGTCAACGAGAGCGGCATATTGTTTACTCCGATCGCAGGAGATGGTGCTGATGCACCGGGTGCGATCCGCTTCGGCTTGGCCGGAGTCAAGAACGTAGGTACGCAAGCAATAGATAGCATATTGCGGGAGAGGAAGGAACGTCCCTTCGAGAGCTTAAGCGATTTCTGCAGGCGCATAGATCCGAGGGTGTGCAACAAAAGAGTGATTGAGTCTTTGGTTCAGTCAGGTGCGCTGGAGTCTCTGCCCGGACACCGCTCGCAGCAGCTTGCGGCGCTCGAGCCAACCTTGGAAGCGTCCGCTCTATGGCGGAAGGAGCGGGAGGAGCTTCAGATCGAGCTGTTTGATTTCGCTGAATCTCCGAATTGGAGCGTTGATCTGCCTGTTGTTCCTCCCTATAGCCAGACCCAAATGCTAGACCTCGAACGGGAGCTCATGGGCTTGTACTTATCCGGTCATCCCTTAGATGCCTTCGACGGCATGATGGATGAGTTGAAGCTCGATAGGTTAGTCGATATAGCGGATGCGGCGGATGGCTCAACAGTTTTCACAGCGGGGATGATCGTATCGCTTAAGCCTTTTGTAACGCGGAAAGGGCAGTCGATGGCCTTTCTCGAAATAGAGGATCGGATTATGGGGACGGAGCTCGTTGCTTTCCCGACCGTGTGGAAGAATGCCGCTTCCATCGTGAAGAAAGGTTCACTTGTGTTCGTGCGGGCTAAGGTGCAGCAGGGAGACGAGGATTATAAGCTGCTGGCGGACGATATTCTGCCGCTCGATTTGGCGGATTTGAGCCGACAGGTCGAGCGACTGCGGAGAATCGGTCAGCAGCCGCGTAATAGCGGGGGTGGAGGAAGTTCCGCAGGCAATCGCGTGCCATATAAAGCTTCGGATAAGGTTGAACCAATAGCTAACGCAACTCCTTCAGCGATTACTAGTGCTGCAGCACAGCGTGTCTACATTCTCATAGCGGCTCCTCATGAGCAGCCGGCAACGCTAATTCGATTGAAGCTATTATTAAAGGCTCATTCAGGCGGGATTACAACGGTGCTCCGTTACGAAAGGGAACGTCGAACGGTCGCTCTTAGCGACGAATATAGAATAAAGGAATCACCAGAGCTGTTCAATGAAATCGAAAAGCTGCTTGGTCCCGGAAGCGTTCGAATAAAGTAAGAAAAAAGATAGAGCTAAGACAACATCCGATATCGAGTCCATTGCTTTTTGAACGCGTTATAGATTGGTTTGGTTGCTAGTCTTAAGGCATCTGTGCTATGATTTCTTTATTGCGCCAACTAACTCATTCATTGAATCATTACAAATTGGGGGTACACCTTCATGTGGACGGTCATCTACATTGCGCCGACCGCGAAGATCGCCGAACGAATTCATAAGCGTCTCACTGACGAAGGATTTCTCGTACAGATACGCCCCATTAACCTGACCAAACCACAGTACGAAATATTAGTTCCATCCGGCGAAGTGCGGGAAGTTCAAGAGGTACTAGGAAGTATTTTGCACCTTTAAGTCAACCCTAACCCCCGCTATTATTCGTACAGAAAGTACAAGCAATGCGCCTCTACTTTTCTGACTCGTCTCCCCAACCAGGTGCAACAAACGTTGCGGCGCTTTGCGCTCGCAGGTTTGTTGCACGAAGACGGCTGCGCCGTTTTACTTGAGTCGGCGAAGCCGGAAGGCTTGACGGTCGCCATTTAACGCTTGTGAGGTGTCGCTGTGTTCAAGGATTTATTTCAGAAGAAAAAATATGCTGTTGTTCCAACGGAACGCACGAAAAGAGATATTCCCGAAGGTTTAATGAACCGTTGCCCGAAATGCGGGACTATTCAGTTTAGCAAAGAGCTGGAGAAGAACCTGAAGGTTTGCTCCTCCTGCGGGCACCATTTCCGTCTGAACGCCTGGGAGCGCATCGCAATGACGCTCGATGAGGGGCGTCTTTTTGAGATTGATGAGCATCTGATCTCTGAAGACCCGCTTACTTTCCCTGGATATGCAGCAAAGCTAGAGCAACAGAAGCTAAGCTCAGGCTTAAAGGATGCGGTCATTACAGGAGAAGGCGAGATTGGCGGATTTCCGGTCATTGTCGGGGTTATGAGCTTCGACTTCTTTAGCGGCAGCATGGGCTCCGTCGTCGGAGAGAAGGTTACCCGGGCGATCGAGAGGGCAACAGAGAAGAAACAGCCGTTGGTCTTTTTCTCAACTTCGGGCGGTGCTCGCATGCAAGAGAGTATTCTAAGTCTTATGCAGATGGCCAAAACAAGCTCGGCGCTTGCGAGATTTCAGGAACAGGGAGGCTTGTTCATCTCGGTGTTCACTGATCCGACGCTTGGCGGAGTGTCCGCAAGCTTCGCAAGTCTCGGCGATTATAATTTAGCCGAGCCAGGGGCGATTGTCGGATTTGCAGGTCGAATCGTTATTGAACAGACGATCCGTCAGAAGCTGCCGGAAAATTTCCAGACAGCCGAATTTAACCTTAAGCATGGTCAGCTTGATAAAGTCGTTCACCGCAAAGATATGAAGAATATACTTACGAAGCTGCTCGACATGCATGCAGGGAAAGGAGAGCCGTCCGATGTCTAGTGAATTGCCATTTGAACGGCCTCTCTCCGAATTGCGCAAGAAAATTGACGAGCTAAAGCATTTCGGTACCGAGAAAGAAATTGATTTTACCGATGAAATCGGAAGGCTTGAAGAGCGGTTTAAGCAGTTGGAATTAGAGATTTATAACAATATGAGCGCGGCTCAGATCATGCATATGGCCCGTCATCATCAGCGTCCGACCTCTCTTGATTACATAAATGTAGTATTTACCGATTTTATCGAGCTTCATGGCGACCGTTTGTTTGCAGATGATCTTGCGATCGTTGGAGGGCTTGCAAAGCTCAACGGTATCCCGGTAACTATAGTTGGCCACCAGCGCGGTAAAGATACGAAAGATAATATCCAACGTTTTTTTGGAAGTCCTCACCCGGAAGGTTTCCGGAAGGCTCTCCGATTCATGCAGCAGGCAAACAAATTCGGTCGGCCGATTATTACGTTTATTGACACCAAAGGCGCTTATCCTGGCGATACTGCAGAAGAACGCGGACAGTCGGAAGCGATTGCCCGTAATTTGCGAGAAATGGCGATTTTCGGTGTTCCGATCATCTGTGTCGTTATTGGCGAGGGTGGAAGCGGCGGCGCGTTGGCGTTAGGCGTAGGGAATCGCGTGCTTATGCTAGAAAATTCGATATACTCCGTTATCTCACCGAATGGAGCGGCATCGATTTTGTGGAAGGATGCTTCAAAAGCCGATCAAGCAGCAGAAGCGATGAAAATAACCGCCAAGGATTTGTTGGCATTTGGCGTTATCGAAGATATTATACCTGAGCCTCTAGGCGGCGCACACCGTGATAAGGCTATGCAGGCTGAAGCAATCAGAGAAGCATTATGGCGTCATCTGCAACAATTACTACAGATGTCACCGGATCAATTGAGGGAAGACCGGTATCAGAAGTTCCGCAAAGTCGGACAATTTGGTACTGCAGAGCTTGAATAGCTCTTCATAGTAAAGACAAACACGGATGGATAAACGGAGGAAAAGAAATCATGCGTAAAACAAAAATCGTTTGTACGATCGGACCTGCCAGCGAATCGTTGGAGAATATCAAGAAGCTTATTATGGCCGGAATGAACGTCGCTCGTCTGAACTTCTCGCACGGCGACTTCGAGGAGCATGGCAACCGGATGAAAATCATTCGCCAAGCTTGCCAAGAATTGAACAAAACGGTAGCGATTCTTCTCGATACCAAAGGCCCAGAAATTCGTTTAGGCAAATTGAAAGAAGAGCCGATCGAACTTGTTCAAGGCGAATACATTACCTTAACAACAGAAGAAATCTTAGGCGACCTGAATCGAATTCCTGTTACTTATAAGGATTTGCCTAGTGATGTTCACGTAGGTTCGACTATTCTAATTGATGATGGCTTAATCGGGATGACAGTCGTAGACATTCAAGGAACCGAAATCAAATGTCAGATCGTCAACAGCGGTCAAATCAAGAGCAAAAAAGGCGTTAACGTTCCCGGCGTTGCGATCTCAATGCCTGGTATGACAGAGAAGGATGCTGGCGACATCAGGTTCGGAATCGAGATGGGAGTAGACTTTATTGCCGCTTCCTTCGTGCGCCGCGCCAGCGATGTATTGGAAATTCGCGAGCTGCTTGAGCGCCATGATGCCCGTCAAATTCAAATCATCTCCAAAATCGAGAATCAGCAAGGTGTAGATAACCTTGACGAAATACTTGAAGTATCGGACGGTCTTATGGTTGCCCGCGGTGACCTCGGTGTGGAAATACCAGCAGAAGAAGTTCCGCTGGTACAGAAGCAAATGATCGAGAAATGCAACCGTGCTGGCAAGCCGGTTATTACCGCAACACAAATGCTGGATTCCATGCAACGTTTCCCCCGTCCAACACGTGCTGAAGCGTCTGACGTAGCTAACGCCATCTTCGATGGTACGGATGCAATCATGCTGTCCGGCGAAACGGCTGCAGGTAAGTATCCAGTGGAATCCGTTCTGACGATGTCCCGTATTGCGCAACGCGCGGAATCCGCATTGCACTACCGTGAAATCTTCGTCAAACAGGCTAAAGCTCAACAAACATCCGTGACGGAAGCGATCAGCCAAGCCGTTGCCAACTCCGCTTTGGATTTGGATGCGAAAGCAATCGTAACCTCCACAGAGAGTGGCTATACGGCGCGTATGATATCCAAGTACAAGCCCAAATCACCAATTATCGCTGTTACGCCTATTGATCAAGTCTTGCGCCGTTTGCAGCTTGTCTGGGGTGTTACCGCCGTTAAAGGGACGATGGCTACAACAACGGATGAAATGTTCGAGATCGCTGTAAAAGGCGCAATCGATTCAGGTATCGTTAAGCTTGGGGATACGATCATCATTACTGCGGGTGTTCCAGTCGGACGCTCCGGTACGACAAACCTTATTAAGATCCACAATGTCGGCGAGCTGATCGCTAAAGGACAAGGCATAGGTTCTCAAAGCGCGACAGGTAAAGTCGTTATTGCGAACACACCGGAAGAAGCCATTCGTAAAATGACGAACGGAGCTATTCTTGTTGCACCATCGACCGACAAAGAATATATGCCTGCTTTCGAGAAAGCAGCGGCAGTCATTACGGAATGCGGCGGCATCACATGCCATGCAGCGGTTGTTGGACTTAATCTGGGTATCCCGGTTATCGTAGGTGTTGACGATGCCCTTACTCAGCTGAAGGATGGCATGGAAGTAACGTTGTATTCCGAGCATGGTGTCATCTATTCCGGACAAGCTAAAGTGATGTAATCGTTAGGCTGAATGTAATGAATGAATGAATGGTTCCCCGCAGCTTTGCTGTGGGGTATTATTTTTATATACGGAGATGAAAGAGGGTTCTGCTGTTGAAGCCATGGTTTTTGTTCCCCCTTAGGGTAAGGTATCAGGAGACGGACCAGATGGGGGTTGTCTATCATGCGAATTACTTGAACTGGTTCGAGATTGGACGAACGGAATGGGTACGACAGGCCGGCATATCTTATAAAGAGATGGAGGCTAGGGGTTTATTGCTGCCCGTGACAGATTTGGAGGCTTCCTTTAAGCAGCCTGCCTTCTACGATGAATGGATAACGGTATGTACCCAGGCAGCGGAAATGTCTGCTGTTCGCGTTCGTTTTGAATCGAGAGTGATGAGCGGAAATTTAACGGACACTTTGGGAGAAAGCTTTCTGGGAGAGGAGCCTCGAGGGTCCTTGATAGTCCGTGGAAGCACCCGTCATGTATGGGTGAACAAGAATTGGAAGCCTGTACGATTTGATCGTGAAGCACCGGATTGGTATAAACAAATGACTAAGCTTGGAGGGATTTAGCATGCAGAAAAGGTTACTCGCGCTCCTTATCATCATACCCGCATTCGAGTTATGGGGGATCATCGTAATGGGACAACAGATAGGAGGCTTGGCAACCTTTGGTTTGTTACTGTTGACGGGTTTTCTTGGGGCGTGGTTTATACGCGTTGAAGGACGTAAGGTGTGGCAGCAGGCCCAGCGTCAATTACAAGCAGGCCAGGTTCCGGGGCATACGCTGTTGGAAGGCTTGTGCGTGTTAGCAGGCGGAATTATGCTGATAGTTCCGGGTTTCATTTCCGATATTATCGGTATTTCCTTGCTGCTTTCAATAACTCGTCCTTTCTATCGTATATTGTTGTATCGTTGGCTGGAACGGAAAGTCCGCAATGGTTCTTTCACAATTGGCTCTGGTCGTAATCGAAGGTTTTAGCCTCACTGCCGCGTACCATATTTAATGTATTTGCCGATATCCCGAAAGACGTTAGCCCGGTGACATGCCATTAGGATGACAACGATAATAGGACCTATGATAAGCCCGAATATTCCCAGCAGCTTAAGTCCGACGAACATGGCAATTAAAGTGGGTAAAGGATCTAGACCTACGCTTGAGGCAAGTACCTTAGGCTCTATAAATTGTCGTGCAACAAGCACGATCCCGTATAAGATAGAAAGTCCTGTACCGAGCTGCCATTCACCGATTAGGAATGAATAAGCAAGCCAAGGAATCATCACGGCGCCTACACCCAGGTACGGAAGAAAATCAACTAAGCCAATGAGGAGCCCGATGGATAGGGCATTAGCAACCTTAAGAATAAGCAGTCCAATAATGACTACCACAGTGGTTATGGAGATCATAATAAACTGAGCACGAATATATCCGAACAAAGCATACTGCAAGTCCTTCCATACTGAACCAACCCTTGTGATCATTCCTTTGGGAAACCAATCCCGCGACTTAAGCATATAGCGATTCCAATCCTTGCTGATAAAGAAGGATGCAAGCAACACGACGATCGCAATGGTTGCAACAGCAGGCAGGGAGGAAAGGATGTTCACGATTCCATTCAGGAATAGGCTGATTAAGTTGGTACCGGCTTGTGTAACTGCTTGAGCGGTATCTGAAATTCGACTATTTATCGTTTCTTGATAGTTCGGATTTTCTTTGTAGAAGTCATTGATCCGGTTGATTAAATCTTGGATATCCGGTCTAACAAGTAAGGAGTCGAACGATTTCTGCACCCAGGTGACCAGGTCCTGCAGAGTACCGGATAGATTCATAACCTCTCCCGCTAATCTCATGACTAGGGCGGAAATAATCGTTAGCATGGCGATTGTAAATAACAACAACGTAACGGTGACTGCGAGCCAACGCGGGAATTGGGCTCTTCGGTGCAATAGATTGACGAATGGATTTAAGGAATATGCGAGAAGCCAGCCAAGCAAGAAGGGATAGATAAGCGGAAAAGCCCACCATGAGAGTATACCTCCACCTACCAAAACAGCCAAAATGAGCAGTAGACGCAACAATTGTCCTACTATTTTTCGATCCAAACACTCGTCCCCCTTGGCATTTCTCTTCTTCAGCTGGACTCTATTACCATTATAAACTACGCAGCCCAGTATTCGCGAAGGTTGTTCGAGTCATAAGTTGTTTTTACCCTGCGTTAATAATAAATTAACTCTGTCTTTACAATTGACAAACATAATGAAGGAGACAAGCTGGAAGTATAGGGTAAGCTTGGATTGCAGAATAGGGGGAAGCAGCATGTCAAGCGCCAAAAAATATATAAACCGAGATTTGAGCTGGTTGGAATTCAATAGACGTGTCTTGGAGGAAGCTGAGGATTCTGATACTCCGCTTCTCGAACGGATTCAATTTTTGGCTATTGTATCGAGCAATTTAGACGAATTTATGAGCGTCAGAGTAGCAGGATTACAAGCTCAGAACAGGGCCAAGTATACTAAAAGCGATTTTACGGGTTATACGCCGCAGGGCTTGATCAAAAGGCTTACGAAAAGAACGACTGGGATGGTTCGGGAGCAATATCGGACCTATCGCGATCTTCAGCGTCTGTTAGCAAAGGAAGGTGTCTCGCTGACGACATTCCATGAATTGAATGGTGATCAGAAAGCTCTGATGACAACTTACTTTCAGAATATAATATATCCAGTCTTAACGCCGATGGCTGTTGACCAGAGTCGACCTTTTCCGCTTGTGCACAGTAAAGAGCTGTATTTAGCCGTCGTCCTGAGTGAGGATGAAGCTGTAATCTATGAGGAGGAAGGGAGGAAGACCTTCTGTGCGATCGTCCAAGTTCCTTCCATTCTTGCGCGTACCGTTCCTGTGCCAGGGCGCAAAGGCAGCAGGAAGTTGTCCTATTTATTGCTTGAGGATTTAATCAAAGAGCATATCGGATTGTTATTCAGCGGATATACGACGGAGGCCGCGCACGCTTTCCGCGTGACGCGAAATTCAGATTTAACTCTTAACGAAGAAGGTTCCGAGGATCTTCTGCAGGAAATCGAGAAGGAGCTGCGCAGACGTAGACGAGGCTTACCCGTACGACTAGAAGTGGAGAAAGGGATACACGATCATGCTATGGAGCTCCTGCAGGATGAGCTGGAAATGGAGGGAGGCTTACTTGAGGAGATCGACGGTCCTTTAGACCTCGGCTTCTTGTCTAAGTTTGTAAGCACGCTTCCCAACTATGATCACCTTAGATATCCTAAGGTTGAACCTGTCTACCCAACCGAATTCGATGAAGCCGACGATATGTTATCGGTACTGAGGGAAAAGGATGTTCTAGTCTATCATCCATATGAATCCTTCGAGGTTGTAAATGACTTCATATTGGAAGCTGCTGTTGATCCGGATGTATTGGCGATTAAGATGACGCTATATCGGGTTAGTGTGAATTCTGTGCTTGTTCAAGCGCTGGCGAGCGCAGCGGAATCCGGTAAGCAGGTTACTGTTGTTGTGGAGATCAAAGCCAGGTTCGATGAGGCAAGAAATATCGCCTGGGCGCGCCAGCTTGAGAAAGCGGGATGCCACGTCGTATACGGCTTGGTTGGACTGAAGACACATGCCAAGATCACCTTAGTCGTTCGGAGGGAAGCAGGCTCCTTGCGGAGATATGTGCATGTGGGTACAGGGAATTATAATGAAAATACGGCTCGTCTCTATACCGATGCGGGATTGTTCACAAGTCATCCGGATATTGGGGCGGACGCAACCGCGTTGTTTAACGAGATGACAGGTTATTCTGCACCCCACCTTTGGTCGTCCTTCGCCGTTGCGCCAATCGGCTTGAAGCCCAAGCTGTTCGAGCTTATCGAAAGGGAAATCAATCATGCGCAAGCGGGGAGGCCCGCACGTATTGTGGCTAAGATGAATTCGTTATCGAATCAATCGATGATCGATAAGCTCTACGAGGCTTCGCAAGCGGGTGTAACCATTGAATTAATCGTCCGCGGGGTATGCTGCTTGCGACCTGGCGTAGAGGGCTTAAGCGACAATATTAGGGTTATAAGTATCGTGGACCGTTACCTAGAGCATGCGAGAATACTTGCAGTGGCAGGCGGCGGAGAGGAAGAGGTTTATATCTCCAGCGCAGATTGGATGACACGTAATCTTATTCGCAGGGTGGAATTGATGTGTCCTGTTAAAGATATCGGACTCAGGCAAATGCTAATGAATCTGCTGCAAATGAATTTGCGGGATAATGTTAAAGCCCGCGAGCTTCGCTCTACGGGCAACTATGAGCGGGTGTATAATGACGATGCCCCGCTGAGAAGTCAATTCGAGGCTGCCGACATCCCGCTCTGGAAATCAACGGCTTCATCGCTTAAATAGGGGAGATCACTTTAACCTAACGGAAAGTTGGGGGGTAATCCCCCAATTTTTTTTTATTTCCTTGGAAATCGTATCTACTTCCATATGCTCAACGGGCAGAGGATGATCAGCATGGGCGGTTATGTTTAATTTATTGGCAGCAATGGACAGTTCAAGCTCCGTTATAGCTTGGGACTCGCTGCGGTCAAGAGCGGCTGCGAGCTGCAGTATGGAACCGAGCTTCGCAACCGCTTCGATATCCCCTTCTTCTAACATAGATCGATAGGGTGCCAGCTTTCGTTTCAATGTATTAGCTCCGCGATAGGAAGCGATAGCTGCCGTTAATACGATTTCGCGGTGGGTTAGGCCGTTCCAATGCGTATGGAGCAGTATATAGAACGTATGGTCTGCGCTGTCGTTAAAGTCAATGACGGCTCCGATTCGGAACAGCCGAGCTGCCGTATCTAACAAACGGCGCGAGTAATCAGGCAATTGTTGAGCGGAGGATAGTTGGTCAAACAGGGATATGGCTAACTTCCGAACCTGATTCAGATGACTCACCGGAGCGACTGGATATAAGGCATTCAAATTGCGTATGCTTTCCTCCAGTAAAGAATCCTGAGAGCTTGGTTGAAATTGAGGAAGACAGGTTTCGAAGAAGAGTCCATCCCGCAAGCCTGCCCCGCAGACGACCAGACGATCGGATTTCATTTGTAAGGTAACACCAAGCAGAATGGCTAAACCAGGGACAATAACGTCACCGCGATCCTTGGATAGTCCAGGCAGCTTGCGTATTTGTTCGACGGAAATATTTGCTAATCTATTCAAGATTAACCTTAAATCAAGGTTACTCATTTCATAACCATGCAGAAGGGTAAAGGGATAATCGTTTTCCCTTTGATGAAGCTTGGCGAGCGCACGGACTGTCCCTCCAAGGCCGATCAAGGGAAGATCAGGATGTTTGGCTATCCAATTCTCCTGGCTCAGAAGTTTGCTAACCTCGAATTGAATATCCATCAGGACAGCAGGGGGTACGGGGCCGTTTCCAAGCGCAAAACGCGCAGAAGTATTCACACAGCCAATGGGGAAGGAAACAGCCGAAACCACACGCCTATTTTTTATTAATGTAACCTCAGTGCTGCCGCCTCCGATGTCCACAACAAAACAATCCGAAGGACTAAGACTGTTCAGCATAGCTCGACTCCCAATTCGGGCTTCGTCCTCGCCCGATAGAATCTCTATTTTAAGTCCGGTTAAGTCGAACAATCTTTTAATAAGCTGTTCACGATTGACGGCTTGGCGAATGGCAGCTGTTGCAACCGCGCGGATGCTCTGTACCTCATGTTTATCGCAAATTCTAAGAAAATGCTGCAATACTTCCGCGAGCTCTTCCACGGCTTGATCGGGCATACGGCCCTGTGGATCCATGCGTTGGCTTAGACGGGCAGGCCATCGGCCTTGATCTAAGACGCGATAAGCGCCGTTTTCTGTTAGTTGATAGACGGAGAGACGAACGGTGTTGGAGCCGATGTCTATAATTCCGATACTTTGATTTGTTGTCATCCATTAACCTCCGTCGTACATCCGCTTTCGCATCATTGTATCATAAATAAAACTTTTGATTGAATCCGAGCTCTATAAAATGAACATTTTCGAATATTTACAGAGTTTAAGCAAATGACTAATGTTGCCATGAATTCAGAAAACAGAATCCAAGAACGAATGCTTATGATTCCGATAAAGCATTTTTATGCCTTGTTCGGTTCCATTCCCTGTAAAAATCGATTATCATTAAAAAAGGTCAATAAATGTTAAGTTATTCGTGGTTTGCGCAAGTTTTTGAGTCGGCAGAGCCTTATGCTCACGCGCAGGCTAATCTTGGCGTCATTCGAGTTGTCATTAGTCAACCCGAAAGATCTGAATTTTATGGATGAAGGAGAGAGAAAATATGACAGCAACTAAAGGTCTTGAGGGCATTGTCGCGGCTGCATCGTCAATCAGCTCCATCATTGACGGCGTATTGACATACCGTGGCATAAACATCGATGAATTGGCAGAGCAAGCGACTTTTGAAGAAGTTGTATACTTATTATGGCACGGCAAGCTTCCAACTCAAGAAGAGCTGAATGGGCTTATCGCTAAGCTAGGAGAATACGCTGCGGTTCCTGCTGATGTCATTGCCGGCTTACGTTTATACCCGAAGGATAGCAACTCGATGGCTGCTTTACGTACAGCTGTGTCCAGTCTGGCCTTATATGATGGCGAAGCAAACGAGATGAGTCGTGAATCGAACTTCCGTAAAGCGGTTAAGCTGCAAGCACAACTGCCAACTGTTGTCGCTGCTTACGCCCGTATCCGCGAAGGTAAAGAGCCAATTGCACCTAAGCAAGGCGTTGGAATTGCTCATAACTTCCTATACATGCTAACGGGTAAAGAGCCTGCTAAAGTGGCTATTGAAGCGATGGACAAAGCACTTGTCCTGCATGCAGACCACGAACTGAACGCTTCAACGTTCGCTGCACGCGTAACGGTAGCGACTTTGTCGGATATATACTCCGGTGTGACGTCTGCGATCGGAGCTTTGAAGGGTCCTCTGCACGGTGGAGCCAACGAAGCCGTTATGGTTATGCTCGATGAAATCGGTTCTGTGGATAATGTAGATTCATTTATACAGAATAAGCTGAACAACAAAGAAAAGGTAATGGGCTTTGGACACCGAGTGTACAAGAATGGCGATCCTCGCGCGAAGCACTTGATGCAAATGTCCCGCCAGCTCGGTGAGCTGAATGGCGATATGACTCTTTATGACATGTCCATCAAGATCGATGATCTAATAACAGGTCAAAAAGGGCTGAAGCCGAACGTAGACTTTTACTCCGCTTCCTGTTACACGATGCTAGGAATTCCACGCGACCTATTCACACCGATTTTTGCAATTAGTCGGGTATCCGGCTGGACTGCGCATATCCTTGAGCAGTTCGAAGATAACCGGTTAATTCGTCCGCGTGCCGAGTATGTTGGTCCGGTGAATCAGCATTATGTCTCCATTGCGGAGCGCAGCTAAAAGTTCATATTTTGCCGGCGGATCGCCTCCTACACCTTGGTAAGGGAGTGTGATCCGCCGGTTCTTTGCGAAAATAAACGTGAAAATCAGGAGGAAAACAAACATGAAACTCGAAAAATTTGCAGCGCCGACAGCAGGGCAACCCATTAAGGTAGATAATGGTGTTCTGAATGTACCTAATAACCCGATAATTCCATTCATCGAAGGCGACGGTACAGGCCGCGATATCTGGAAAGCATCTAAGCGCGTGCTCGATGCAGCAGTTAAGAAAGCATACAATGGCGAGAAAGAAATCGCTTGGTATGAGGTTTTTGCCGGACAAAAGGCATTCGATGCTTACGGCGAATGGTTGCCTAACGATACGCTTACAGCAATCCGTGAAATGATCATTGCAATCAAAGGGCCTCTTACAACGCCAATCGGCGGCGGTATCCGTTCCTTGAACGTTGCTCTTCGCCAAGAGCTGGATTTATATACATGCTTACGCCCGGTTCGTTACTTCACAGGCGTACCTTCCCCGGTTAAGCGTCCTGAGCTGGTTGACATGGTTATTTTCCGTGAAAATACAGAGGACATCTATGCAGGTATTGAGTATCAATCCGGATCGGATGAAGTGAAGAAGCTGCTTAACTTCTTGCAAACAGAACTCGGAGTAAACAAAATCCGTTTCCCTGAAACCTCCGGTCTTGGTATCAAACCTGTATCTGAGGAAGGCTCCAAGCGTCTTGTTCGCGCAGCAATCGAATATGCAATCAAGCATGGCCGCAAGTCCGTAACGCTTGTTCATAAAGGCAACATCATGAAGTACACAGAAGGCGCGTTCAAAAACTGGGGTTATGAAGTTGCTGAAGCAGAATTCGCTGCTCAAACCTTCACTTGGTCCGAATACGACCGTGTCAAGGAAGCTCAAGGTGAAGAAGCGGCTAACGCGGCTCAGAAAGCAGCTCTTGATTCCGGTAAAATCCTTATCAAGGATGCTATCGCGGATATCGCTCTACAACAAGTACTTACGCGTCCGACAGACTTTGACGTTATCGCAACGTTGAACCTGAACGGTGATTACCTGTCCGATGCTTTGGCTGCGCAAGTTGGCGGTATCGGTATTGCTCCGGGTGCTAACATCAACTACTTAACAGGACATGCTATCTTCGAAGCTACTCATGGTACTGCACCGAAGTACGCCGATAAAGACGTCGTGAACCCTGGTTCGGTAATTCTCTCCGGCGTTATGATGCTTGAGCATCTTGGCTGGCTGGAAGCAGCAAGCCTGATCTACAAAGGCATGGAAACATCGATCAACAACAAAAAAGTAACCTACGACTTTGCTCGTCTCATGGAAGGCGCTACTGAAGTTAAGTGTTCGGCTTTCGCTGACGAAATAATCTCCAATATGTAACTCGATCCCCCTAAGTCCCCCTTTCCAAGGGGGATCCCGAGGGCCTGCTGCCCTCTGGACACCCGCTTTTCTCGTGGGAGGGACAGAGGCGGAGGTTGAGCGGGGCTTGAGCGTGGTATCGCTGCCTTTCCGTGATTCAGATCCGGCCCACTATTGGGCGATCTGACCGGAAAGACAAGCTTACTGCGAGATTTGTGCCTTGCTGTGCGGCGCATTAGATGGGATTCCCCATCTAAATGTAAGTGCTTAAGTGCCTTATGCCTTGCTGTGCGGAGCATTAGATGGGATTCCCCATCTAAATGTAAGTGCTTAAGTGCTTTGTGCCTTGCTGTGCGGCGCATTAGATGGGATCCCATCTAAATGTAAGTGCTTAAGTGCTTTGTGCCTTGCTGTGCGGCGCATTAGATGGGATTCCCCATCTAAATGTAAGTGCTTAAGTGCTTTGTGCCTTGCTGTGCGGCGCATTAGATGGGATTCCCCATCTAAATGTAAGTGCTTAAGTGCCTTATGCCTTGCTGTGCGGCGCATTAGATGGGATTCCCCATCTAAATGTAAGTGCTTAAGTGCTTTGTGCCTTGCTGCGCGGCAGAAATAGGTGCGTATTTACATCTATTTTTAAGGGAATTGGCAGAATAGTTAATAATAAATGCAAAAGTACAATTAATTTGTTTGTATTCGAGTATTTAAGCTTGTTGTTGTGAATTTAGATGTAGTTTTGCAGTTAATTCGGTTTATTGATGGGATTTGGCGGAATTAGTTGTACTTTTACACTTAAAGTGCAAGTGCCCCTTTATTTCTATCTAATCCGATTATGACTACCTAAACCTAGTGCACACAGAACCGGTTTTCAGGAACAAGGAGGAATAAAAAGTGGCGATCAAACGTGCGAAGATTACGGTGGTAGGCGCTGGTTTCACGGGCGCAACAACTGCGCTTATGCTGGCGCAGAAGGAGCTTGGGGACGTTGTTCTTCTCGATATCCCTCAGCTTGAGAATCCTACTAAAGGTAAAGCGCTCGACATGATGGAATCCACGCCGGTTCAAGGCATTGATTCCAACATCGTGGGAACCTCCAATTATGAAGATTCCGCTAATTCCGACGTTGTTATCATTACTGCAGGTATCGCCCGCAAACCGGGTATGAGCCGTGATGACCTCGTGAACACGAATGCGGGTATCGTTAAGTCCGTGTGCGAGAACATCAAAGCTACTAGCCCTAACGCGTATGTCATCATCTTATCCAACCCGGTTGATGCGATGACCTATGTGGCTAATAAGGCGCTTGGATTCCCTAAAAACCGCGTTATCGGTCAATCCGGTGTACTTGATACGGCTCGCTACAACACGTTCCTTGCTCAAGAGCTGAATGTATCCGTAGAAGACGTTCGCGGCGTTGTTATGGGCGGACACGGCGATGACATGGTACCTCTTGTGCGCTACACGACAATTGGTGGAATTCCAGTCGAGAAGCTGCTTCCTAAAGAGCGTATCGATGCAATCGTTCAACGTACGCGTGTTGGCGGCGGCGAGATCGTTAACCTGCTTGGTAATGGCAGCGCGTATTATGCGCCCGCAGCATCCCTCGTGCAAATGACAGAAGCGATTCTAAAGGATAAGAAGCGTATTCTTCCAATCATCGCACTGCTCGAAGGCGAATATGGCTATGACAACCTGTTCATGGGCGTGCTGGCTGTTCTGGGCGGAGACGGAATCGAGAAGGTTATGGAAATCGAGCTGACGGATGAAGAGAAAACAGCGCTTGAGAAATCTGCGCAATCCGTTCGCAATGTCATCAAGATTGTTGATAATGCATAATAGTCACAAATAGATGAATTGATATGAAAAGCCTTGCCCGGTCAATAATACGGGTCAAGGCTTTTAGATATGCTGCGGTTTTTATTCGTATTCGTTTTTGTGTATACTGAGGTTGTCTTAGTATGTTAACTATTGGAGGGATCGTTGGATGTTGACTGCAATGTTGTTTTTGCACATAGTCGGTGCGGTAGGGATGGGAATTTACGCAATCATGCCGTTTGTGGCGGGGAAATTCAAACAGCTTTCGGGCTCCGCGCAAGAAGGATTAGCAAGCGGACTCGTAACAGCAGGTCGGTTTGGCCAGTACGCGCTTGTGTTACAGCTGCTAACGGGAGGATACTTGATCACGGGTACCAACAGTGATTATTCCGTATCTTGGATGATTACAACTGTTGTAATATTCATCGCTTTAGGAGCATTATCCGGAATCGTGCAAGCGCCGCTTAAGCGAATTGCAGCAGCCTCCGTAAAAGGTGAAAATGCCAGCTCATCGATATCCAGAGTTCAGACTCTAAGTACAATAACCTTTGTTTTGTTCATGGTTATCATCTGGATCATGCAATCTCCATGGTAAATGATTATTACGAAAGCTCAAAAATTGTGAACTACCTCCAAATACCACACTCACTCAGGTGAGTATGGTATTTTTTTTGCTTAAGATCGTCTATATTTCCTGTGATATAATACGTGAATAGTTTTCAAGCTGCTGGAGGTTGCATCGTGGAGCCGGTTGTATATGCATTTATCAAAGGGTTTTTATTTTCAATAGCGTTATGCTTAGATCTGGGTGTCGTCAACATCGCCATTATGAAAACAGGATTAGATCGAGGTTTCGCTGCATCCTTCCGTATTGGCCTCGGCTCATGCTTCGGCGATGTATTCTATATGTCGCTGGCACTGCTTGGATGGACAGCTGTCTTTCACTATTTGGCTGTTCAATGGATACTGTGGATTGGTGGAACGATGGTACTGCTATGGCTTACATTCAATATGCTTCGGGATACGATCAAACCTAAGAAGCTTAATACAGTTGGTGAAGCTGTGAAGAGCCGCAGTGCATGGAGCGACTTGCTCGTGGGGGCAGGATTAGCATTATCCTCTCCAACACTGATTTTGTCCTTTGTCGCTATTGCGGGTCCTGTAGTCGCAGATTTGAATATCCAGAATATGGAAGTTCTTATGGCTTTCGTAGCTGGATTCGTATCAGCGGGAGTTCTCTGGTCCCTCATGATCGCGTTATTAGGAAGCCAATCCAGGCGGGTAGGAACATCTGCACTGCGAATTCTATCGCTATTGTCTGCGCTGCTATTCCTCGGATTTGCCGTTAGCTTGTTCTGGGACGGCCTGCATTCATTGATTTTATAATCATTATAGAATAAATACTGGGGTCAAGACGATGAATAGATATTTTAATAATTTGCTTAGCCGTTATGACAGCGGGATATGGATTCGAGTTCTGGGAGCTGCATTAACGACCATAACAGGATTTATGATTCGGCCTTTCCTTGTACTTTATCTCTATGATCAAATGGACGGATCCGTTATGCTGCCCATGATTATCGTAGGTTTACAGCCTTTATGCGGGATGTTCATAAGCTGGTACGGAGGAGGCTGGAGCGATCGTTATGGCCGTAAGCCCTTGATGTTCGTGGCTCTGATCCTTCAGATGTTCTGTATGATAGGTTATGTTTTTGCCGAGGATGTCTGGCAATATGCATTAATTTCCATTATTAACGGCATTGGGTTTGCGCTCTATATGCCGGCAGCGAATGCGCAAATTACCGATTTGGTTCCGGAAGACCGCCGGGCTGAGGTGTTTGCTCTCATGCATACAGCCTTTAATGTCGGGGCGGCAGTGGGTCCCGTACTGGGGCTGCTCATGTTCAGATGGAATCCGTCAGCTGTATTCCTGCTATCTGCGGCGTCCTTTTTACTATACGCTATACTCGTATGGTTCAAGCTTCCGGAGACAACTCCGCTGAAGGAAAAGGATACCGTTGTATCGCTTTGGCCCGGTAAAACTCGAATAGCCTGGAAAATACATAAGCCGTTATTGTTATTAACCCTGTATGGCTTGCCAGTCGGATTCCTGTACGCTCAGGTTGAAACGACACTTCCTCTGCATCTGAAGACGAATTTTGAAGACTACCTGACAATTCTAACCTCATTGCTGACTTTTAACGGTATTATGGTCATTGCTCTGCAGATTTGGATTGCACGACGGACGGAATCGATTCTGTCACACTATGTGATTGGTGCTTCCTATGTCTTGTTCGCGGTCGTGTCGATCGGTTATGGTTATTCGAACTTGATTCTCTGGCTCTTCGTTGCGGAGTTCATTTTTACAATCGGAGAGATGATCTTCGGACCGCATACCCAGAAGGCGATCTCAGTGATGGCACCGAAGGAGCAACGCGGCTTCTACTTCTCGGTATATGGAGCAAGTCACTTGCTTTCGCGCGGTCTCGGCCCGATCCTGGGAGGCTTGCTGCTTAGCTGGAGCGGCGGGGAAGTTTTGTTTACTGTACTTGCTGTCCTGCTCATTGTCGCTGGAATCGCACAATATCGAATGATGCGCAATGTTATAACTTTACGAAAAATAAGAAAAAGTGTAGCCCCACCTTCCGTATGAGTTAAATCACTTTGGAGGAATTCATTTGGCAAAGATTATAGTTGTAGGCAGTATTAATATGGATGTTGTCATTCGAGTGCCGCATATCCCTACAGAGGGTGAGACCATAATGGCAAGCAGCGTGAACTATTATGGAGGGGGTAAAGGTGCGAATCAGGCCATTGCGGTTGGTCGTCTTGGCGGCGACGTGAGCATGATCGGTCGTATCGGGGAAGATGATTACGGCAAGATTCTTTATGATAATTTAGTTGAATCAGGTATTCATACGCAAGGTATAGAATATGACGCGGATTATCCCTCTGGAACAGCTTATATCAATGTCTCGGATTCAGGAGAGAACAACATAGTCGTTTATTCAGGGGCTAACAGTAGACTTGATCCCGTGCAAATCCAAAGCTATGAATATTTATTTGATGAAGCTGATTATTGCCTAATCCAAATGGAAATTCCTTTTGAAACCATCGAACATGTTGTAAGGGTTTGCAAAACAAAGGGTGTCAAAATTATACTAAATCCCGCCCCGGCACAACCATTGCCATTCACGGTCCTGCAAGGTCTTTATGCCATAATTCCCAACGAATCGGAGCTTGATCTGCTGTGCCCCGATCCAAGCAGTCTGGAGGAAAAGGCTAGAAGCCTTTTCGAATTTGGGGTGGATAACATCATTGTCACTCTCGGCTCCAAAGGAAGTATGTTAATGAATGAGGATGGCATTCAATACTTTGGTGCGATTCCAGTTAAATCCGTCGATACGACCGCAGCAGGCGACTCCTTTATAGGCGGGTTGGCAGTAGGGTTATCGGAGAAAAAGGGAATAAAGGAAGCGATCCGATTCGCCGCAATCGTTGCGGGTATAGCGGTGAGCAGGGAAGGTGCGCAATCGTCGATACCCGATAGGATAACTGTAGAGGACTATTTAAAAAGTAGCAGTTGATTGCAATGAAATACGTGAGCGATGAAGTGAAAGTTCAAGTGCTTCCGGAACAGGAGGAGATTGAATGCGCATTCTGATTGCACCGGATTCTTTCAAAGGATCGATATCCGCTAAAGATGTAGGCTTAGCAATAGAAGATGGAATACGAAAAGTCATTCCGGATGCCGATGTGGTTCACCTGCCCCTGGCTGACGGCGGGGAAGGGACGATCGAAAGCATGGTGTTCGCTCTTGGCGGAAGTGTGGGAGAAGCAATTGTTCATGATCCGTTAGGACGTGAGATTAAGGCTTCATTCGGAGTGCTGAAGGATGGTAATACGGTCATTATTGAAATGGCCCAGGCGTCGGGACTTCCTCTGTTGCAGGAATACGAAAGGAATCCATTAATAACGTCTACCGTTGGCACCGGAGAGTTGATTCGCCATTGCCTAGACAAGGGTTATCGCCATTTTCTGCTCGGACTGGGCGGCAGTGCAACAAACGACGCCGGTATGGGAATGTTGAAGGCGCTGGGGGTTCAATTCCTTGATAGCGGGGGAAATAATCTGCCTGAAGGCGGGGCCAGCTTAAACAAACTTGAGCGGATAGATACATCCAATATCGATACACGATTGAAAGAATCAAGCTTTATTGCCGTTAGCGATGTCAGAAATATTTTGTGTGGTGAGCATGGGGCGTCTCATATTTTCGGACCGCAGAAGGGCGCTAACGCTCAAGAAGCAGCGCTGCTGGACCAAGCGCTAAGAAGGTTTGGGGATGTTGTGAACGAGCAGCTTAACATAGATATCATCACCTTGCCGGGGTCTGGAGCAGCAGGAGGAATAGGAGCCGCGGCAGTCGCCTTTCTGCAGGCCGAAATACGTTCGGGGATCGATCTGATCCTTGAATATTATCACTTCGACGATCGTATCATCGGTGCCGATTTACTGATCACAGGCGAAGGAAAGCTGGATTCGCAAACCTTATCAGGTAAAGTGATCTCCGGAGTATGTAAGAAAGCGAGTCTTTACAACATTCCAGTAGTCGCGTTATGCGGCTCGGTGCAGCTTTCTACTTCATCGATGGATGACTTGGGGTTAACTGCATGCTTGCCAATCGTCAATGGTCCTTGCCGGTTGGAAGAAGCAATCGCTAACTCTTACGAATGGACGAGAGACCGTGCGGAGCAAATGATGAGGCTAGCCGTACTCGCTTTCCCGAAGCAGCAACGATAATTGTTTAGAAAAAGCAATGACCCTACGATCTGATTATCGTAGGGTTTTTTGATTTGTAGTGGGAAGCCGCAAATCATAGTGCAGTATAATTCAGAACATTTTTTCATGCCATTAGCTTTTTATATGAAAAGATTTGCCGTAGAACTCTTAAGCTCTTGCTTTTTTTTAGATATAACATGGTAGATCAACCTTTCGGAGTACCTAATCCTTAATGTGGATTTTGTTTTTCCGGTGCTTGATGCTTCCCACTACTCCTATTTACCCTTTTACATCGGATTGAAACAGCTTTCCGACTACGCTTTTTTATCATTTAGATTAGAATGGAATTTCTTTCTTTCGAAAGAATTGGACACTTTGATGTACTATTGTGTCATTTATTAGTATGATAAAGAAGTATGACTTACGTAAATGCTTAAATTGGAGCAAAGAAAGCACCTTTTCTATATAACCAAGCAACCAGAAACAAATTTCGACGATCATATAGGTTAAAAGAATAGGGGATATGCAAAGTGAAAATAAAAATTATTTTTACCACTAAAGGGAAAGTCGCCATCGAGAATTTCTCGAATGAAGAATTAATCGAAATCTTCATCAGATATTCAAATACACTAAGAAAAAAGTATGAGTTTAACATTTCCGTACCGCTTGAAGAGAATCAGAACATTGTTGAAGACGGCGTTATGAAGGTTACGGTGACCAACGTGAATTGTGACATTGAGGCATTCTTTAAAGAACTTGGCAGAGATATCAAAGTTCCTTTTAAGAAGCGGCTTAACGGAACTTTAGATAACGTATTTAAGATTGCTCAGGTTGAAGTTTAAGTGGAAAATATAATAAATGGTTGAGCGAAGGGTCACTTACGCTCAGCCATTTTTTTTGAGATAAGTGATCTATTTGAATAAAATAAGACTGTTATTTGTTTCTCTGTTCGTCTTCCGACAGCTCATCGATCGTTCTCTCGAAGCTAGGCGCAAGATGCTGTAAAAACCACTCCACCTCGGGCATATTCAGGTTCCGCAGCTTTTCCTCGCTCTGACGACGGGCCGTTGCAAATTCACGATTTCCCGCGGATATCTCGCTTATACACTTCAGATAGGCATCAAGAAGGTCAGCGGCTTTCAATATTTTCTCCAAATCCGGATTGACCGGCTTCCGATCTAACAGAGGACGATAGGTTTCTTGAAGCTCATCGGGTACGGTTGCAAGCAATCGTTCTGCAGCTAACGCCTCTATCTCGCGGAAGTTTGCTAATATTTGCGGGTTGTGGTGTTTAACGGGCGTGGGAATATCTCCAGTAAAAACTTCTGTTGCATCATGGAAAAGAGCATAAGTCACAGCCTCGTCGGGATTCACGTCGCGTTTGAATATTTCCCGTGCAATAGACCCCAACGCATGGGCAATAAGCGCAACATGATACGAGTGCTCAGCGACATTCTCGGGAGTTGTGCTCCGCATAAGGCTCCAACGTTCTATGTATTGCAGTCGATATAAATAGGCCAAATAATGATTTGTCATGAACTTGACTCCTTTTTTCACCAACTTAATCTATATGCTATTATATAATTATTGATCAACAACGAACAGAGAGGGGTTTTTGAACTCATCATGTCTACTTTTGAAGAAAGCATGTACAAGCTTATTGTAGAGACTTCCACCAACCTTCCGGCAGATGTTCGCCGTACAATAGCCGCTGCAAGGGAGGCTGAGGATCGTGCAACCCGCGCCGGCTTGTCTCTGACGACAATAGCCCAAAACATCGAGATGGCGGAGAGCAACGTATCTCCTATTTGCCAGGATACCGGTATGCCGACATTTGTCGTACATACCCCTGTAGGCGCCAACCAGATTATGATGAAAAAAGAGATTAAAAATGCGATTGCGAGAGCGACGAAGGACGGCAAGCTTCGGACGAACTCCGTAGATTCCTTAACAGGAACGAATACGGGGGATAATCTCGGGCCAGGCACGCCGGTCATCCATTTCGAGCAATGGGAGCGCGACGAAGTAGACGTCCGTCTTATTCTAAAAGGCGGTGGCTGCGAGAATAAAAACATTCAGTACAGCTTGCCTTGTGAGCTTGAAGCTTTAGGCAAGGCAGGACGGGATCTAGATGGAATACGCAAATGTGTGCTTCATGCGGTGTATCAAGCGCAAGGCCAGGGCTGCAGCGCAGGATTCATCGGCGTTGGAATCGGTGGAGATCGGACAACAGGTTACGAGCTCGCCAAGCAGCAATTATTCCGTCCAGTGGATGACGTTAATCCTGTTCCTGAGCTCCGTCAGCTTGAGGATTATATATTGGACAAAGCAAATCAGCTTGGAATCGGAACGATGGGCTTTGGCGGTAATGTAACGTTGTTAGGCTGTAAGGTTGGAGTCAACAATCGTCTTCCGGCTAGCTTCTTCGTCTCCGTTGCCTATAATTGCTGGGCTTACCGTCGCCAAGGTGTCGTACTTGATGGCACAACACATGAAATTAAAAGCTGGGTCTACGAGGGAGGAAGCTCTGTTCGGATGAATGCGGCTTCAGAAGACAAATCCTTTGAAGAAGCGGCAGAGGAAGCGCCTCGTAAGGAAATTGTTCTTCAGATGCCTCTATCTGAGGAAGACGTTCGCAGCTTGAAGGTCGGCGATGTGGTCATCCTGAATGGCGAGATGCATACCGGTAGAGATGCTTTGCACAAGCATTTGATAGACCACGATTCACCGATTGATCTGAGTGGCGGAGTTATCTATCACTGCGGGCCGGTTATGCTGAAAGACGAAGCGGGCTGGCATGTTAAAGGCGCGGGTCCCACAACGAGTATTCGCGAAGAGCCATACCAAGGCGATATTATGAAAAAATTCGGACTCCGCGCGGTGATTGGTAAAGGCGGTATGGGTCCCAAAACACTTGCAGCTTTGCAAGAGCATGGGGGCGTGTATCTTAACGCCGTCGGCGGAGCAGCTCAATACTATGCGGAATGCATCAAACGAGTTAACGGAGTCGACTTCATGGAATTCGGTATTCCGGAGGCTATGTGGCATCTAGATGTTGAAGGCTTCGCTGCAATCGTCACAATGGACTCACATGGCAATAGTTTGCATGCCGACGTAGATAAGGATTCCAAAGCTAAGCTTGCTCAGTTCAAAGATCCTGTCTTTGTATAGAAAAAGAACAGCGTGAAGGAGTACCTTCCCTTATATGACTAAATTCCGTTGGAAATTGACAGCCCTCTTTATGCTATTGATTGGTTTATCTGTTCTAGCTGCAGGTCTCTTAATGGTTAATACGTATCAGAAAAATCATCAAGCTGCCCTGCGTGACCATATGATTCGAGAGCTCCATGTGTTGAATGCCGCCGCACCATGGCCAGTCATGGAGGATCAAGCAGAGCAGAGCGAGTATTTGCAGCGGCAAGCCAAGCGATTTAAGGAAATTGCAGGCATGCGCGTTACCTATATTCGTCTTGACGGCAGGGTTATGGGCGATTCGGACCATGATCCCGCGACAATGAACAACCATATTGATCGTGAGGAAGTGAAGGAAGCTCTTGCTGCGAATACGGGAAGCAGCATAAGGCACAGTGATACCTTAAATCAGAATATGATATACGTAGCGACCTCGGTCATAGAGGGTAAAGGTACGCAAGCTCGGGGAATCATTCGTTTAGCCATGAGTCTTAGCGATGTTGAACGCAGCCTCAGCAATATGTGGATCGCTTTGATTTTCGGATTATTATTGTTGTTTGCGCTAGCTGCTCTTGTAAGCTACCGCGTTGCGCTTAGCGTCACCCGTCCATTGGAGAGAATGACTTCTGCCGCTAAACGGATGGCAAATATGGATTATGCGATACGGGTGCCGGAAGGCGGCCGGGATGAGGTCGGCGATCTGGCTCGTACACTCAATGCAATGGCGGGGAGTCTTCAGGAGCGATTGGATGAAATTCGCGAAAATGGCACGCGTCTGCAGAGTGTACTCGATAATATGACGAGCGGTGTCGTTATGATCGCCCATGATGGGCGAATTACGATATACAACCGTCAGGCGGAGAAACTGCTGGGAAGCTCTACTCGTGAGCGGGTCGGGCGCAGCTTTGCAGAAATTCGCCATCATTTCGAATTGGTTGGGCTTATTCGCGAAGGGTTGGACAATCGGATGCCCATTCGTGATGAATTAACCGTGTATTATCCGGAGGAACGGTTATTGGAAATGAGCATCGTTCCGATGGAGATGAGCGGCGATGAAGAATCCGGATTATTACTTGTTTTGCAGGATGTCTCGGCGATACGACGGTTGGAGCAAATGCGGAGTGAATTCGTCGCGAACGTATCTCATGAATTGAAAACACCTGTTGCAGCCGTCAAAGGCTTTGCCGAAACGCTATTGTCGGGTGCAATGGATGAGCCGGAAACGGCTAGATCCTTCTTAACGATCATCCATGATGAGAGTGAGCGATTAAATCGTCTCATCGGCGACATTCTGGAATTATCTAAGATTGAATCCCGCCGTTCTCCGCTTCAGTTCTCGCCAGTTGAATTGCCTGTGTTTCTTGGACGTATGGGGGAAATTCTTTCCGCGGAAGCCGCAAAAAAGAAAATCACGCTGGATATTCAGGCTGATGAGGAATTATTCCTCGAGGCTGATGAGGATCGATTAGGACAAATTCTGATTAATTTAATGCAGAACGGAATCAATTACACGCCTGAAGGCGGTAAAGTCAAGGTTAGGGCTGAATTAATCATTCAAGAGATTGGGGAAGAAGAAATCGTTAGAATCACAGTTTCAGATACGGGAATCGGCATTCCGAGGAAAGACATTCCCCGAATTTTCGAGAGATTCTATCGGGTAGATAAAGCACGTTCCCGAAGCTCAGGCGGTACGGGACTTGGGTTATCTATCGTTAAGCATTTGATAGAGCTGCATCATGGCACGATTAGGGTTGAGAGTACAATCGGCGTGGGCTCGCAATTTATTTTGGAGCTCCCGTTATTGCAGCCGTAGTGTAGTTGATGTCTATTTTACAATACGTTAACAAATGAATGATGCTCCCTTTACATTGGTATGATAAAACTAACATGTAGAGCCAATTAGGCAGGATTGCCTGCTGGACCGGAGGAAACCATGTCGGACAAAGTATTGATTATCGAGGATGAACCGACCTTAGCGCGTCTAGTAACTTATAACCTCTCACAAGAGGGGTATGAGACGGAAGTAGTCGGTAACGGTGCAGAAGGCCTTCACAAGGCCATTCATGATCAGTACGCCATTATTTTTCTGGATTTAATGCTGCCGGGCATGAATGGATTCGAGGTTCTACAGAAGCTGCGTCAGAACGGAGTTAAAACCCCGGTTATTATCCTTACTGCGAGGAACGCGGAGGAGGAAGTGGTACAGGGACTGAAGCTCGGTGCCGATGATTATATTACTAAGCCATTCGGCGTAGCGGAGTTACTCGCGAGAACGTCTGCCGTGTTGCGGCGTTCACGTAACGAAGATAACAAGTCTTCTAAAGCCGATGGCGGAGATAAAGTAATCGCGCTGGGTGATCTTCAGATTTTCCCGGACAAATATGAGGTGTTCTCGAATGGGCAATGGATCACGTTGCGACCGAAGGAATTCGAGGTTCTTCTTTACTTAGCTGAACGTCCTGGAATTGTCGTCACGCGTGATGATCTGATGAACGTCGTATGGGGCTTCGATTATATTGGCGGACAGCGAACAGTCGACGTACACGTAAGCTCGCTTCGCAAAAAGCTGGAGCTAAACCAACAAACTGTCCAGATCGACTCCATCCGCGGAGTGGGCTACAAGCTATTCATAAACCGCAAAACAATCTCGCCAAGCCGCTAAGCTCTGGCAAGTTTTTTTATCGCATACTCCGAAAGCCGGCTTAAACACCGTTCAAAGTCCCAAGAGAATACTTAGACTAATAGTACCGAACCCCGTAACCTGCGCCCCCATTGTCGCAAAACAAAACAATGAGAGCGCCGAAAGCGAGAGCCCGCCCCCCATTGTCGTAAAACGCAACAATGAGAGCGCTCAACCGCAGAGCCTGCCCCCCATTGTCGCATAACACGACAATGAGAGCGCGGGAAGCGAGAGCCTGCCCCCCATTGTCGCAAAATGCAACAATGAGAGGGGAGATACCGCTTCAGGACCCTTAATCGAGTAAATTGGGCAATAATGCTCTATTGATACGATAGCTGCATATTCGTTTGACATCGGCTCGAGAGGGAATTAACAAACCTTTACTCACTAATGATTGAAGATGTTTAGTTACAGTTGTACGATGTAAGCCTAATTGCGCGGTTGCATACTGGGGCGTAATCGGATTCGGATGGGATACAGCTAATCTCATGATTACTTGTTCTGAAGGAGTTAGGTTTTCAAATGATGTTGTCTTCACCACACCTAACCTCCCCATAATCTGTTGTAATATTTGTTGGCAAATACGCGGTTTTTCCACGATGTCGTCATACGAGAAACGCAATATGAGCCAGCCATCGATTACAAGATGGTTTTGACGCATTAAATGATCGGAGAATTGTGTTCTGTTCAAGTCTCTCCAATGCGTCCCAAATCCATCAATTTCGATACATAGCTTGAAGCCCGCCGCTGTAATAGCAAAATCAAGGTATCTCCAACCATCTTTAAAATCCCGAACCTCATACTCGGCCTGTAAACCGATGAATTGCCCAAATGCGGGCCACCAAACGTTCTTGATAAACATTTTTTCTGCATAGTATGAATGGCTCAGTAATCTTCTTCTGCGTTCCCCTTTGCTGTCTTTACGTTGTTTGCCCATCCAAGCCTCATAAGCATGACTGACCTCTTCATCCATTTGAACATCCTTAACTGCATTTACCATATCATCAGATCCTCTCAACTGGTTTAAAAGACAAAAGCCGCCTCAACCGAATGAACTCGGTAAGAGCGGCGTGTGCTTCACGACCACATATTCAACATAGGATAAAAATAGCATGATTTATTTTTAATTTCAACATCCGAGTTTAAGTTAGCTCCAACAAATAAAACCTGGCAACAACTTTAGATCCAACAAATCAAACCCTACCCCAGGCGAGCATCTTGCGTTGGAATTCTTTGGGGGAGCAGCCATTGAAGCGTTTGAACATTTTGTAGAAATGGGCCATGTTAGCCATGCCGATCTGATCGCCTATTTCGCTGACGCTTAAATCACGGGTGAGCAACAGCTGCTCGGCACGTTTGATTTTGCGGAAATTGACGTATTCGGTAAAAGAAAGACCCATTATTTTCTTGAAAAATTTCACGAAATAATAATAACTCATATTAGCAAGCTTACTCGCATCCTCGACGGCAATCCGATCGTCAATACGTGACTCGACAAAATCCAGCACGGGTTTAAGCCGAATCCGTTCGACACGGTCTTGATTGGCAAGCAACCCCTTTTTGTCATTACGAATAAGAATAAGTAACAGCTTTTTAATCAACATATTAACAGCCAGCTCGTACCCGCTCTCCTTCATCAATGCTTCCTTATGGATTTGACGGATACATTCTGCAGCCTCATTGCGTGCTTCGGTATTTTCCCGGAAAATATAATTCATGGCACTCAGCGGCACTTTGGTTTCATTGAAATATTGCAAATAGGGAATCGTACTTTGGTCAAAGAAGGTGTTCAGATCAAATTGCAGCACAATGTAATCAAGTAATCCACCTTCTGTTCGGTCGCGATGTAATTGTGAATTGCCGAGAATAACGACGTCTCCATCCTCCATGGAGTAGGATTCGTCACTGTAGTCAATCTCAAGCCTCCCTCTCTGGACGAGAAGCAGCTCACACTCGGGATGATAATGCCAGGTGATGTGGCCTGGCCCTACATCACGTGTGACTTGCCAAATTTTCAAAGAAAGCAATGGGTTCTCATATTCGATCTTTTCTCTTACTGGCTGCACGGGTTCATCCCCCCTTAAATGACAAAATCACATAAAATTCTCCGCCTGGACAGATGGGATTTCTATTAAGTTATGGTAAACTAATTGTAAATTGAATAGAGTAAACCTGCAAGGAGGACAAGCATTTTGACAAAAGTTAATGTAGGTATGATCGGATGCGGCGGTATCGCTATGGGTAAACATTTACCAGCACTCGCCAAAATCCCGGAAGCACAGGCAGTTGCATTTTTCGACGTGGCTCTGGATAGAGGGCATGAAGCCAAGAATAAGTTTGGTACCCATGATGCCAGAGTATACTCCGATGTCTATGAGCTGCTTCGTGATCCAGAAGTTCATGTCGTTCATGTATGTACGCCGAACGATACGCATGCGGAAATTTCTATAGCAGCTTTAGAGGCAGGGAAACATGTTCTCTGTGAAAAGCCAATGGCCAAAAGCGCAGCAGATGCGCGTCGGATGATGGAAACCGCAGAAAGAACAGGGAAGAAGCTGAGCATTGCCTACCAGAACCGTTTTCGTGCGGATAGCCGTTGGCTGCACCAAGCATGCCGTGCAGGCGATCTTGGAGAGATTTATGTTGCCAAAGCGCATGCGGTTCGTCGTCGTGCCGTACCGACATGGGGCGTATTCCTCGATCTGGAGAAGCAGGGTGGAGGACCGCTTATCGATATCGGAACGCATGCGCTTGATCTTGCTCTGTGGATGATGGACAACTACGAGCCTAAGACAGTATTAGGCAGCTCTTACCGGAAGCTTGCGGAACAAGGCAGTGATGCGAACCTATGGGGCAAGTGGGATCCGAGTAAATTTACAGTTGAAGATTCCGCTTTCGCTATGATTACAATGAAGAGCGGAGCTACAGTCTGGCTGGAATCCAGCTGGGCGCTTAATACGCTTGATACAGATGAGGCGAAGGTTTCCTTAATGGGTACCAAAGCTGGAGCGGATATGAAGAATGGTCTGCGCGTCAACGGTGAAGAGCATGGCCGTCTCTATACCCAAGAAATTCAAATGTCCGGGGATTTCGGCGGAAACGCTGGCCCTGATGACGCGGCTGAGCATGAAGCCCGCTCATGGATTAATTCGATTCTAGAGGAAAGAGAACCTGTTGTCACAGCTAAGCAAGCTCTAGTGGTTCAAGAAATCCTAGAAGCGATCTACGAGTCTGCGAATAAAGGACAAGCGATTAGCTTTATTTAGGTTTAGATTACATAAGGCGAGTTGTTGTTGCTGGGGGGCTCGTCTTTCAAGTTGAAGAAAAAGGCTGGAAACACGGATAGGTTTTCATGTAGAATGTATTTAGCTTATGAATGAACACGCGTACACTTTATGGATCGTTATCTATTTACAAGGAAAGGTTTGGTGGGGAATAAGTGAAATCAGGAGTATTTCTAGTTTTGTTCAGCCAGCAAGCGTTTGAACAGGCGCTGGACACCGCTAAAGCCGCAGGACTTCAATCAGTTGAAATCGGAACCGGAGCTTATCCGGGAACCGCACACATCAATGCCCAGGAAGTTTTGAATGATGATGCAGCCATTCAGCGAATCCGCGATGCTGTAGATTCCCGAGGATTAACGATCAGCGCATTGAGCTGTCACGGTAATCCGTTACATCCAGACAAATCTACAGCTAAATCCCATCACGATGATTTCGTGGCTACAGTTCTATTAGCAGAGAAGCTAGGGGTAGATACAGTAATCACATTCTCTGGGTGCCCAGGTGAATCGGAGAACTCCAAATACCCATCCTGGGTTACTTGTCCTTGGCCGCCCGATTTTCTGACGGTACTAGAATGGCAATGGAATGAAATCGCGATCCCTTATTGGAAGGAACAATCGGCATTTCTCCGCAAGCATAACGTGAGAGTCGCGATCGAAGCTCATCCTGGTTTCTTGGTTTACAACACCGAGACGGCATTGCGTCTGCGTGAGGAAGCGGGCGATAATATTGGCGTTAACTTCGATCCTTCCCACTTGTTCTGGCAAGGGATGGACCCGATCGAATGCGTTAAGGCGCTTGGCAGCTCCATCTACCACGTGCACGCGAAGGATACCAAAATTGACAAGCGTAATACAGCAATTAACGGAGTGCTCGATAATAAGAACTATGGTGACATCCTCCAGCGTTCATGGGTATTCCGTACGGTAGGTTATGGCCATGATGATGAGTTCTGGAAGGATCTCGTCAGCACATTGCGGCTCGTCGGCTATGACGGAACGATCAGTATCGAGCATGAAGACGGCTTGATGAGTGTTAATGAGGGCTTCAATAAAGCAGCTAACTTCCTCAACGGGCTCATTCTGAACGAGAGCGCAGGTGAGATGTGGTGGGCTTAGACAAGAAAATAAATGTCGGCATGGTTGGCTATAAGTTCATGGGTAAAGCTCACAGCCATGCATATAAAGACGTTGGAATGTTCTTCGACACGAACGCTAAAGTTGTCATGAAGGCGATTTGCGGGCGTGATGAGGAGGGCGTGAAGGCAGCGGCCGAGAAATTTGGCTGGGAATCCTATGAGACCGACTGGCGCAAGATGATTGAACGGGAAGACATCGACTTCATCGATATTAATGCTCCAAGCGATGCGCATAAAGAAATTACTTTGGCGGCAATTGCTGCAGGTAAGCATGTATTCTGTGAAAAACCGCTTGCTTTGAATCTCACGGATGCACGAGAAATGCTAGCGGCGGCGGAGAATGCAGGCGTTAAGCACGCGATCTGCTTCAACTACCGTTTCCTGCCTGCCGTTCAACTGGCTAAACAGATTATCGATGAAGGAAAACTCGGAGAAATCCACCATTATCGCGCGACATACTTACAAGATTGGTTAGTTGATCCAAATACACCGCTTGCTTGGCGTCTTAAGAAAGAAGTGGCTGGCTCCGGTGCACACGGAGATATAAATGCACACAGCATTGATCTGGCTCGTTTCCTTATCGGCGAATTCGATCGTGTCGTTGGTCACAATCGTACGTTCGTAAAGGAACGTCCGTTAATGACTTCATCTGCAGGACTTTCCGGTGTTGCATCCGTTACGGAGAAAGGTGAAGTAACCGTCGACGATGCGACGGGTTTCCTAGCTGATTTCAAGAATGGGGCAATGGGCATGTTCATTGCTTCCCGGTTCGCGGCAGGCCGCAAAAATCACAACACCTTTGAAATTCATGGCAGCAAGGGCACGATTCGTTGGGATCTTGAAAAGCTGAACGAGCTGGAGGTATACTTCCGTGAGGACGAGCCAAACCTGGCTGGCTTCCGCCGGATTTTAGCCACTGAGCCTTCGCACAAATATGCAGGCAATTGGTGGCCGACAGGACATATTATTGGTTATGAGCATGCATTCGTTCATATTGTCTACGAGTTCGTACAGCACATGACAGCAGACACACCATTCACTCCTACGTTCCTTGATGGCGTGAAGTGTCAAGAAGTACTGGAAGCCGTTGATTTATCCATCGAACGCGGCGCATGGGTAAGTGTTCACGAGGTATAATCTAATCAGAACAAGGCTTGTCGATCTTTAGTGATCGATAAGCCTTGTTTTTTTGTCCCTTTGCTCTGGAATCATTTACAAAACAGAACGTTTAAGCAAATTTTCCATTAACAAAGTAGAAGTATGATTGTCCATGAACAATCTTTTCTATAAAGGAGCGAGAAAATGGAGAAGCAAATGGATCGTCGTACTTTTTTGTCGTATTTAGGTACTGGTGCAGCCGCGCTTGCGGCGGCATCCACAGGCTTGGGTGTGCTTGAGGGGAAAGCGTCAGCTCAATCACCAGCGGCCGACCATCTTTTTGGGTTCAAAACGAACAAAGTAAGTGGATTTTTCGAACCCATCGCTCCATCGAAAGAAGACTTGCTAATACTTCCTAAAGGATTCAAGTACGATGTCGTAGCAGCTTTTGATGATGTAATCAATCAAGCTGGCGAAAAATTCGGACAAGGGGCTGATTATAACGCCTATTTTCCAATTAACGGCTCTAACACGCGGGGACTCTTGGTTACCAACCATGAGTATACGAACATTTTTTCACTCGGTCCAATCACTGACGGGAAGATGACTCCAGAACAAATTCAAAAGGATTTGTACTATCAAGGCATGTCCGTTATCGAAGTGTTTCAGGATAAAGACGGTGTATGGAAAATGGATACATCCTCTAAATACGCTCGTCGGATTAACGGGTTCAGCAAATTTTTTGTGACCGGTCCAGCAAAAGCATCCGCTGCGTTGGAAATTGCAACAGTCATTGAAGGAACTTGGGCAAACTGCTCTGGAGGCGTTACGCTTTGGAACACGGTGCTCTCCTGCGAAGAAAATTTCGCAGATACAGCAGAGATGACAAAACGGAATGTCAATCATTACGGTTGGGTTGTAGAGATCGATCCTTTTGACGGATCTTACTTGCGCAAGCATACGGCACTCGGTCGTTTCAACCATGAGAATACGGCAATGGGCTTGACGAAAGATGGACGTGTCGTTGTTTATATGGGAGATGACAAGAAAGACGCATGCATTTATAAATTTATTAGCAAGGGCAAGTTCGACGCTGCCAAAGGTCGTTCTAATTCCGCGCTTCTGGAAGATGGAACGCTTTATGTTGCTAATTTGAAGAGCGGCGCCTGGATTGCTGTCACTTATGATGCGGTAAATAAAGCATTATCCAAAACAAGCTTCAAGACACCTGCCGGAGTAAAAGGTACTCGGGAAGAACTGCAGAAAATGTTCCAAAACCAAGCGGATGTTGTAACGAACTGTCACCAAGCGGCGTTAATTCTTGGCGGGATGCCTACTGATCGTCCGGAAGACATCGAAATCTCTCCTTTCGATAACACAGTGTTTATCTGCCATACGAACAATGACGCTCACGGCAATATTCATGGGCATCTCACCCGAATTTTCGAAACCGATAACGATTTGGGCGCCCTTTCGTTCGATTTTGAAATATTCGCTGCGGGCGGACGACAATCCGGGTTCAGCTCACCGGATAACCTGGCTTTTGACTCCAACGGCAGTCTTTGGGTGGTGACGGACATTTCCACGAGCAGCCACAACAAAGGAGTATATAAATCCTTCATGAATAACGGACTGTTCGTCATCCCTACTTCCGGTCCTAGCCAAGGCGTTGCACTGCAGTTCGCGTCCGGTCCTACAGACAGCGAGTTGACGGGGCCGTACTTTACTCCGGATGAACGGACATTGTTCTTGTCTGTTCAGCATCCCGGAGAGATGACGACGGACCTTAGTAATCCAACAGGCTTGTGGCCGCATCGTAAAGGTGATAAGATTGCCCGTTGCGGCGTAGTTGCCATTAGCGGGTTCAAACTAGGTTAACGACTGTTAACCATCTGATCTAAAGGAGATGCTCATATGCCATTTGGAAATATAGGAATAGGCGGACTTATTCTGATCTTAATCATCGCTCTCATTATTTTTGGGCCTTCAAAGCTTCCGGAGCTCGGGCGCGCATTCGGTCGCACTCTTAGCGAATTCAAGACCGCTACCCGCGAATTGGTCGGCGGCGGATCCGATGACAAGGGCAAAGAGGACAAAGAAGCGAGCCCAGCCGCTCAAGTGATTGATGGCGATGCTTCCCCCCGTCTGTCCGTCGTCGAAAAAACGAATGGGTAGGTTGATAACGTATGAATACGTTACAGGATACACCACTTGATATGCAAGGGATAAAGAGCTCGGTCGGACATGGAAAAAGCTTTGTCGGGCATCTGGACGAATTAAGGCGCCGTATCATCTTTACCATGGTCGCCTTTATCGTCTCCCTCTGCGGTGCCTTCGTGTACGTTAAAGAGATGTATCGTTGGCTGGTAAGGGATCTTGACCAGAAACTCGCGATCTTAGCTCCATCCGATATCATTTGGGTTTATCTGATGCTAGCAGGAGTCGTCGCCATAGCGGTGACGATTCCCGTTGCTGGCTTGCAGCTATGGCGATTCGTCAAACCTGCATTGTCGGCCAAAGAACAGAAGACGACGCTCGCGTATATCCCCGCGCTTGCCATGTTATTCCTAATCGGCATTTCCTTCGGTTATTTCGTCATCTATCCGATGGTACTGGGCTTCTTGGAGAAAATGTCGGACGACTTCGAGACCGTTTACACCGCACAGAAGTATTTCGCCTTCATGCTGAACATGACAGTGCCCTTCGGCTTTCTGTTCGAGATGCCGGCAATCGTGATGTTCCTTACCTCGCTTGGTATCCTTAACCCTAAGCGGCTTGCCAAAGCGCGAAAGCTGGCCTATTTCGCCCTCACGGTTACGGCAGTCATGATCACACCGCCGGATATTGTCTCGGATATCCTTGTGATCCTGCCTTTACTGCTGCTCTATGAGATTAGCGTAACTTTATCTAAGTGGGTATTTCGCAAACAATTGAAAAAGGCTGTCGTATAAGTTTAGTGAAGAAAACAGTCATTAACCAAAATAGAAAAATGGTGGTGCAGACCCTCTGCACCACCATTTTTCCGTTATGATCATGATTTTTTGATCAAGTAAGCAGTTATTGATAAATGTTGAATTATGAACAAAAAGTTCTCTACGCTACTAAACCTTATTCGTCTAGCTTCATTAGACCTTCGTCATAAGTTGCTTGAGGCAAGGGGGTGTATCCCAATTGCTCGGCCAGCTTAGGCGCTTCCTGCAAATATAAGCTGACAAATTCGTAACCTTCCATTCCTGAGAGGGCATCTAGACTGACATAAAGATAAAGCGGCTGAGAAGTGCCGTCCTTGCCGCCGGCAACCTCGAGTTCTTTATATTCAATCATATTTTCCTCGCATGACGGCTTTTCTTCTTCTTTGATTACACGCGCAGCTTGGTGGAAGGAGGTCTCTCCAGAACAAAAGGGTTCAAAACCTTCTTCATTGGAGCTGCTAACAGAAATTTTTACATTCGTATAGGTCTGGCCGAACTGCTCCACTACGGCTTCCGTTAAGGGAGATAATATATTCGACCCGCTTATCTCAAAGGTTTCATTAGCCTGTATAGTGACGGATTCCCCTTCTGCTTCCAAGCTCTCGTCTGCCATAACTTCCTCAGCAGCTGTTTCCTCATTAACCGGACTGTCAGTGTTTTCACCAGTTGAACCACCGCATGCACTAATAAGCAACATCATTAAAACAACTAGAATGCCAAGCCATTTTTTGTCGATCACCATTATGCTCTCCTTATATATAAAGTGAAATAAAAAAGCGCCCTAGTTCCCTTTGAGAGAAAAGTAGGGCGCTCATCTAGAAAAAAGTTATTTAATGCGTTTGAGCTGCGTTTTGTACCAGTTGCTGGAGAGAGGTATAAATCCGATTTCTGTGGAGAGCTTGCTTGCGTTTTGCAAATAGAATTTAACATATGCTTTTACTTCAGGGCGGCTCATCGCTTTTTTCTGAACATAAATGAACAACGGTCTGGACAATGGGGCGTAAGTACCGTTTGCAATCGTCTTAGCATTAGGCGTAATCGCGCCTTTGCCGCCGTCGATCGGTACGACTTTCAGCTTATCTTTGTTCTCTACATAATAAGAATAACCGAAGTAACCAATCGCATTTTTATCGCCTGAAATACCGGATACGAGTGTATTGTCGTCTTCGCTAAACGTAATTTGCTTGTCATTGCGGCTAGCTTGGGCTTTGCCATTAATGACTTCCGTAAAGTAGTCGAACGTACCGGAGTCAGCGCCAGGGGAGTAAATTTTGATCGTTTCATTCGGCCAGCTGGAACGAACATCCTTCCAAGTTTTAACCGTGCTGTCCGGCTTGAAGATCGCGTTCAACTCAGCTACAGTCAGCTTGTCAACAAAGGTATTGCTTTTGTTAACTAGAACGGACAGGCCGTCATAAGCAACGGTAAATTCTAAGTACGAAATGCCTTTTTCCTTACAAGCTTTTTTCTCCGAGGCTTTAATCGGGCGGGAAGCGTTGCTGATTGCCGTTTCGCCTGCGCAGAAGCGTTTGAAGCCGCCGCCGGTTCCCGATACACCTACAGGTACGCGAACATCTTTGTTTGTTTTCAAGAACTCTTCCGCTACCGCTTCCGTTAACGGGAATACGGTGCTGGAGCCGTCGATGTCGATCGTGCCCGACAGACCTGCAGCATAGGTTGCTGTTCCAAACATAAGGCTTACTGCTGTCATAAGTAACAATGCTTTACCTGTCATTTTCTTAAACAAGATGATTCACTCCTCGAAAAATTATAGGGTAATTATTTTGCAGCTTCTTCTTCTTTAACGATTGTATATACGCCAGCAGTTTCCACTAGCTTCCCTTGAGCAACAGTCTCGATAAACTCAACGGAAACATTAATTTTTCCGGCCGCCTTTTTAATGGTGTCGCCTTCGAAGAAGAATTGCTTCCCGCCATAAAGGGCTGACTTATCCATCAAATCAACGATAATGCTCATGTCATCCCATTCAATAATCGCAGAGGAGGTTTCGTTGTCCCAATCGACCGTTGCTCCAAAATCGGTGAATACCTTTCTGAGTGGAACGAGCTGGACTGCTGAGCTTACCTGCTGAATACTTGCTTCACCGGGTTTAACCTCTGCTGCAGCTGCAGTGCTTACCGAAGATAATACGATGGCAGCGCCGAGAAGCAATGACAATTTGCTCTTCATTGAACATCCTACTTTCGTTGAGTTTGGTCGTTCAAACCAATCATGTTTGAACTCCTTGTCTCAGCTTAAAGCAGGAATGTTAAGCCAACATATGGATAATATTTTCCCAATATTTACTGAATGTAAATTTTGTAAAATGATTAAGGCGGATTCCACTATGGCTGGAAGTTTCTCTACTTCGTTGCGCGAAGAAAACAGATGTTCAGGCGTATTTTTACATTCCGTTTACACAAATAGAATAATGTCGAAACAACGCATTGCTAGATTAGTAACATAGTAGAAATAAAAAGGAGTGAGAAATCATGGCAGTAGATTTGTTGGTTCGAGAAACGATAACTGAATCGGTACAGTCAGAAGAACATTTGGTATCGGTGCGGGGTTCTTCATCTAAAGCAGTTGAGCTAGTTAATCAATCCTTTCATCTAAAGGATTGGATTAAGAGTTGTCCTGTCGTTGACTGGAAACTTCCGTGCCAAGAGCTCATTACTCTCTTCCGCCAAAGAACCGACGTAGAATGTGTGGTAGTGTGCCAAGAGAATAATAAGCCTATTGGATTAATTATGAAGCATGTATTTTTCCGCAAACTCGGTTCATTATACGGGGTGTCCTTGTACAGCGACAAGCAATCCTCCTTCCTTATGGATAATCATGCGCTTCAGGCGGAGGTGGACATTCAACCTCAGGAGCTGATCGACAACGCGCTTTCCAGGTCAGAAGATACCTTGTATGACGCCGTCATTATTACTGAAAACCAAAAATTTATTGGTGTGCTGACGGTAAACGACATGCTGAACGTTTCACGATTGCTGCAAAACCAAGCGATAGATAAACAAATTCAAACGGTAAGCAGCGCTGAATCGATGATCGGAGATATTCGGGAAACAGTAGACAGCGTTATGGAAAAGGCTCGATACACCTATTCCTGCACCGAGAAAATTAACTCCATGACGGAGCAAGGCAAAAATCAATTGGAACTCATGATGCAAGGGTTTCAAAAATGGACGGATTATGCGAACAAGCAAGAAACTTCTGTGGGAGATCTGCTTGATCGGATGAAGTCAGCGTCCGGGATTACAGGTCTGATTGGTGAAATAGCGGATCAAACGAACCTGCTTGCGGTTAACGCAACGATAGAAGCGGCAAGAGCCGGGGAGCATGGACGAGGCTTTGCGATTGTCGCGGATGAAATCAGATTATTGGCTGATCAAACGAAGAAATCCGTCGGGCAAATCCGTAAGCTGCTGCAAGCAATGGGAGAAGCGGCTGAAGTAACAGCACAACTGGTGATTGAAGGGAAAAAGGGCGCTTTGACGGGGATCCATCATGTTGAACAAGCTCGTCATAGCTTTGCCGAAATGTGGAACACTACGGAGGAGAATGCAAAGGCTGCGGAATTATTAACCCTAGCTTCTGCACATGCGTACGAGACAACGCTGCAGGTAAGCAAAGAATTCGACAAGCTCTCGACACAAATCCTGCGTTGATTTTTTTACACAGAGTTAACAAAAGTAGAATTTGAAGTTTACACAACACCTGTACCATAGTAAATGAGTTAAAAATATAGAGCAGATGAAGGAGTGGGTTTAATTGTTTAAAATGATGGGCCGCAAAAGTTTACTTATTCTCGTGGTGTTGTTAGTGGCGTTCATGACCGCTTGTGGTAACAATGGAAATAATGCAGCAGAAACCCCGAACGATAATGCTTCTCCTGCTGAAACAGCAGTACAGTTGTCAGGCAACATTGAAATTGACGGCTCCTCCACTGTATTTCCGATTACAGAAGCAGTAGCCGAGGAATATAAGGCAGTTCAACCTGACGTTAAACCTACGGTTGGCGTTTCCGGTACTGGCGGCGGCTTTAAGCGTTTCTGTGCCGGCGAAACGGCAATGAGCAACGCATCCCGTCCAATTAAGGATTCAGAGGCAGAGCTTTGCAAAGAAGCGGGAGTCGAATATACTGAACTTAAGGTTGCATTTGACGGATTGTCGGTCATTACGAGCAAGGATAATGATTTTATCGATCATTTGACGGTTGAAGAATTGACTAAAATTTTCAGTGCGGAAAGCACGGCGAAAACATGGAAAGAGGTTCGCGACACGTTCCCTGCTGAACCGATCATCATCTTCTCTCCGGGTGCTGATTCCGGTACATTCGACTACTTCAATGAAGAAATTTTGGACAAAAAAGGTGTTCGTAAAGACGCAACATTCAGTGAAGACGACAATACGCTTGTTACGGGTGTAGCGGGATCTAAAACCGCCATCGCGTTCTTCGGCTTCGCTTATTACGAGGAAAATCAAGATAAGCTGAAAGTTATTCCGATTGACGGTGGAAAAGGCGCGATTACACCTACGTTCGATACAATTAAAGACGGATCTTACGCTCCTCTATCCCGCCCGCTCTACGTCTACGTGAGCAAGAAAGAATATGAGCGCGCTGAAGTGAAAGATTTTGTGAAATTCTATATGGATCAAGCCAAAGCTTTGGTTGGCGAAGTAGGTTACATCCCTCTGCCGGACGACGCTTACGCAACTGAACAAGCAAAGCTTTAAGAATCAGCAGTTGGAACGTGTATTAGCTGATTAATAGGCGAAGCTCCCCAGACATACCGACACTCTGAATCAGAGTATCGGTATGTCTGGGGACGCGCCTTTTACAGCATAAAGTTGCGAAACAAGGAGCGAACAGCGATGCGGGAAGAGGTAGTCCCATCCGGGGAAACCGCAATAGAAGGCATTCAGAAGGACAAATTGGTGTTTAAGAATAATCGAAACAGCATTATGAACAAGGCCATGCCTGTTTTTTTGTTGTTCTGCGCTGTTATTTCCATTTTAACGACTATGGGCATCGTTTATATTTTGTTTACGGAGACCTATCACTTTTTTCAGAAAGTCCCCTTTAAAGAATTTATTACATCAGGCACATGGGCCCCTTTGTTCGAGCCGAAACAATTCGGCATTTGGCCGCTGCTAAGCGGTACTTTGCTGATTACCGTGATCGCTTGCTTGGTAGCGATTCCGCTTGGTCTGGCCGCCTCGATCTATCTAAGCGAATATGCGCCTAAAGCTGTCCGAAATGTGGTCAAGCCGATTTTGGAAGTGCTGGCGGGAGTCCCTACGATTGTTTACGGATATTTCGCTTTGACCTTTATGACGCCGATTATCCGCGAGTTATTTCCTGGTACAGGAATTTTTAACGCGCTTAGCGCCGGCATCGTTGTCGGTATAATGATTATTCCAATGGTATGTTCGTTAAGTGAAGACGCGATGTCCGCAGTTCCGCGCTCCCTTAGGGATGGAGCTTACGCTCTAGGCGCGACAAGATTCGAGGTAGCCTTGAAAATTGTCGTTCCTGCCGCTTTCTCTGGCATAGTAGCTTCATCGGTGCTGGCTTTTTCCCGGGCGATTGGGGAAACGATGATTGTTACAGTAGCCGCGGGTGCCACACCTAAGCTGACTGCCAATCCATTCGACAGCATTCAGACTATGACTGCTTATATTGTTCAGGTAAGCTTAGGAGACACACCGCATGGTACAGTTGAATACGGCTCCATCTTCGCAGTAGGAGCTACGCTGTTCCTAATCACGTTTATCTTGAACATTGCAGCACAATACTTTGCTAGACGCTTCCGGGAGGAGTATTAATTATGACGGGATGGAAGCAGGACGATCGCAAACGGGTAGCTAATCGACGTAGAACGGACACGGTATTAAAGCTTTTATTTCTAGTGGCTACTTCTATTGGCATTCTGGCGTTAATGGTCCTTATTATCGATATTGTAATGGATGGACTAAGCCACTTTAAACCTGAGCTGTTCATGAATTATCCTTCACGCAGACCTTCAATTGCCGGGATGAAATCAGCTATAATCGGTTCGATCTATATGCTTCTGATTATGCTTCCGGTTTCTTTCGTGTTCGGTGTAGGAGCGGCGATTTACTTAGAAGAGTATGCGAAAAAGAACCGTTTAACACGTATTTTCCAATTAAATATTAGTACGCTTGCCGGCGTTCCTTCCATTGTTTATGGAATTTTGGGACTAACATTGTTCGTCCGCTGGTTCATGCTCGAGCGCAGCTTGATCGCCGGTGCATTAACGATGACCTTGCTCGTCCTGCCGATTATTATTGTAGCTTCGCAGGAGGCACTCAAGTCGGTGCCGAAAGCAAGAAGGGACGCCTCCTTCGCGCTTGGTGCCAACAAGTGGCAGACGGTATCCCGTTCAGTGCTTCCTTCTGCGCTGCCTGGCATCTTGACAGGCGTTATTCTTGCCATGTCTCGGGCAATCGGGGAAACGGCGCCGCTTGTCATGATCGGGGCGTTAACTTACGTCGCTTTCTTGCCTGAGAAATTAACGGATCAATTCACGGTTATTCCGATACAAATCTACAACTGGATATCCAGACCTCAGACTGAATTCCATGAGTTGGCTGCGGCGGGGATCATGGTGCTGCTTATCATGCTCTTACTTATGAATATTACGGCTATTCTTCTACGTAATAAATTTCAGAAAAACATATAAGGAGACCGGACCATGAATACCATTATTGAGATAGATAAATTAAATTTGTTCTACAACGAATTCCATGCCCTTCGCAACGTTTCCCTTGAAATACAGGAGAAATCCATTACCGCTTTTATCGGCCCCTCAGGCTGCGGTAAATCAACATTATTACGTGTGTTCAATCGGATGAATGACATGATTCAAGGCACTCGCATTGAAGGGAAATGCGCCATCGGCGGGACTGAAATTTATTCAAACGAGGTCGATGTAGAAACATTGCGCAAGCGGGTGGGAATGGTATTCCAACAGCCTAATCCATTTCCGAAATCGATCTATGACAATATTGCTTACGGTCCCCGAATCCATGGTATTACAGACCGTAAGAAACTTGACGAAATCGTGGAAACAAGCTTGCGATCTGCAGCATTGTGGGAAGAAGTGAAAGATCACTTGAAACGTTCCGCATACAGCATCTCTGGCGGTCAGCAACAGCGGCTTTGCATAGCGCGTGCTCTGGCGGTTGAGCCGGATATCCTGCTTATGGACGAAGCGACTTCAGCCCTCGACCCGATCTCGACGCTGAAGATTGAAGAGCTGGCACAAGAACTGAAGGATCGTTATACGATCGTTATGGTTACACATAATATGCACCAAGCTGCTCGGGTTTCTCAGCAAACGGTTTTTTTCCTCAATGGAGAGGTTGTGGAATACTCGGATACGGAGCAGTTGTTCTCCAATCCGACGGACCAACGTACGGAAGATTACATTAGCGGCCGGTTCGGTTGATAACAAGAAAGGGTGGTAATAGAAAATGGTTAAGCGTATAGAATTTGATCAAGGACTTAAAGAAATTTCGAATTTGCTAGAAGAGATGGGAAATCGTGTAGAGCAAGCGCTGACTGATTCTATGAATGCTTTGAAGAATGGTGATATCGAATCCGCTAAACGAATTATTAAATTGGATTCAGAACTAAACCAGCTGGAAGAAAAAGTCGGTGTTATCGGAACAAAGCTGATCGCCACGCAACAACCGGTTGCTAAGGATTTACGCAGAATTCTAATTGCCTTCAGAATTTCGTCGGATTTAGAACGCATGGGGGATCTTTCGGTAGATGTCGCTAAGGTAGTCATCCGTCTAGATGGTCAGGAGCTAATCAAGCCATTGTTAGATTTGCCTCGCATGGCATCTCTAGTCAGCATTATGATTCAAGAATCGCTACAATCCTATATCGATGAGAATGTAGATTTGGCACACAAGATGGCGAAAGACGATGATCAGGTCGATGCTTTATATTCGCAGATTCTTCGGGAGTTATTCTCCATAATGGTTGAAAATCCGAAGACGGTGAGCCAAGCGATGCTGCTTAGCTTCGTTGGTCGATATATTGAACGAATCGCGGATCATGCGACGAACATCGGGGAAAGCGTCGTGTACCTAATGACGGGCAAACGGCCAGAATTGAATCAATAATCGTTTCACAGTAAGGGAGAAGAACAAGAAAAGCGTGTTTTACCGATTAGGTGACACGCTTTTTTTGTATAACGAGAGCGATTGTTAACGGTTTTACAGTCAGTTAACATAAGCTTACATTTGTGAAGACGTCTTCATGTTACGGTGAAAGAAATGGAAAGGTTATCTTGGACAAATCGCAGTTGTCACTCGGAGGCAAACAAGGATGAACAAGATCAACGGATGGTTAAATCCAGAAGCAATGAAGAGCTTAATGGAGAAACGCTCGCTGCGCGGGAGCGGCTTGTTTATTGTTCAATGGGAGCAAGGACTAGAGTCATCCGATCGGCGGGCTGGGGAACCATTGCCATTACCGCTTCGTATCCATCGATTATTGCAAACCGTTGTACTCCGTTTTTCTCAGGTTTCGCATTGTGTAGTTGGTTTTACACCTACTGCCTCCGGTATCATCATGATTGTTTCTATCAATGAGGATGAAGATGCGGATAAGGAAGCGGCTGAACTGGCTGCCGGGAGATTTTCTTTTCTTCTTAGGGATTTATCTGTGAAAATATTTACTTATTCTAGATTACGCCGATTGGCAGTCGTAGGGAACATACGCTGTGGATTCGGTTGGGTTGTTCGGCCATGGGAGAGGGATAGGAATCCGATTTCAGATAAGGGCTGGGAAATGGCGATTGTTCGGGCAACGGAGAGCGCCTGGAAGCAAATGCTTGATTCCGGCAGCCAGATTGTTCGATTGCCTTTGCCTGAGGCTCCTCTCATCCGTTCTGACAATGAGATTACCGTTAAATATGCTCCGATCCTATCTTTACTAGATGGTTCGCTCTATGGCTTTGAAGCCATCCCCTATACTTCTTATCACGATGTGAAGCTAGACTTGGACACCTTCTACGCGTCTGCAGATCAATCCGGCAAGCTGTTCGATGCGGACCGCTGTTTCCGTGAGGCCGCGATTCGAGGATTCCCTTCAAAAACAGGTGATGTGAAGCTATTCCTCCCCGTTCCCGCCAAAATCATCTATGATCCAAGACTTTATCCCGGCAGTACTCTAAGGCGCATTGAAGCAGCTGGATTGCGCGCTGAGCACATCGTGCTTGTATTAATAGGAGGTGAAGAGGAGGAAGGAACAACGGTTAGAGCGGCCTTGAGCCATTACCGTACGCAAGGCTTCCGAATCGCACTTGCAGGCATTACGCCAACGCGCTCATCTCTTCGCCGAATGGTCGAGCTCCATCCCGATTATGTGCAAATGAACGTTGGATGGATACACGAAGAGGCGATAGATTCCGTAGAAGAAAGCTTGCTTCAGAGCTTGATTTCATTAACCCGTAAAGAGCAAATCGTGTTGATCGCCAATGGTTTAGATCGAGAGGAATTGCTTCCCGTACTTATATCCAGCGGTATGCATTATGGACAAGGCGAGTGGATAGGTACCATACGCAGCGAGTCTCTTGAAGTAGCCCCCTATGTCCAGAACCGGATCCGTACAGAAGTTAACCGGCGATATCAAGGCGCATCAGGCTCGCTTGCAGAGCTGACGGCACCTGTTCGATTATTCAGTCGAGATACATTGGTATCCGAGATTTCACGGAATTTCGAGCTGCATCGAGAGGCTCAAGGCTTTGTCATTGCGGACAATGGCAAACCAATCGGATTGTTAATGAAGGAGAAGCTTCATCAGATGCTCTCGGGCCAATTCGGATTGCCCCTCTATTGGAACCGATCCGTCGGTAAAATCATGGATACCCATCCCATGATTGTAGATGAGTCTCTGCCGGTGGACCAGGTTTCTCAAATGGCCATGGCTCGTGAACCGGACAAGCTCTATGATGCAGTAATCGTCACGCGGGAGGGGCAAGTAACTGGGATTGCATCTATCCGCGCCATGCTGGAGTGGGTAACGCAAACGCGAATGACTGACGCACAGTGGGCGAACCCGCTTACTGGATTACCTGGCAATGAACGAATTCGCCGGGAAATGATCCGAAGACTGGCGGATGGCAAGCCTTTTGCGGTCTGGTATGCCGATCTGGACCATTTCAAGTGGTATAACGACCAGTACGGCTTTCACAAGGGCGATGATGTCATTCGATTCACGGGTGAAACGTTAGTGACTGTCGCCAGAATGCACGAGTCGGAGCAATGCTTTGTGGGTCATATAGGCGGAGACGATTTTATAGTATTATCGTCAGGCACGGACCCGGAAATGATGTCACAGGATATTCTGCAGCGATTTGTTAAAGGCATTCATTCCTTTGAAGAGCAACAGATAGGTCCGGTTTTTGATCGTTCGGGTCGGCAAGTCAATGATGCAACCGGGTTATCCTTGTCTTTATCCGTGCTCTTATGCGAAGAGACGGCCGGATGGACACCTGAGAAGCTATCGCAAAAAGCGGCATTGTTGAAGAAGAAAGCTAAGCAGGTAAATGGGAACTCAGTGGTCTGGGAAACCATTGCTAAAGCCGAAAGTAAATTGTCCGAGCTTTCGGATTTAACGTTGACTTAACAAACTTAGCGCATTGTCTTTACTTAGGATTGGTAAGTTTATAGTCACCAAGATATCGTGGAAGATGGTGTGCAATCATATGATAACTTCATGGTTTGGCATAGAACAAGTAATGGAACGAATCGATCGGATTGAACGAATAGAAAGTCTCGAGCAACGAAACGTTATAGGTTTGATAGGAGTCGACTTCACAGAATGGAAGAATGGATTTGCCTCAGGCTTTCGCGAAGATGGCTTTAGCTGGCCCAACTGGCTCCAGCTATCCATGGGCCGGAATGATATATGGTTCGGGGATGTGATTGGACATCACCTCTGGCTTTATGCGATCATTCCGGACAATCTTCGGAAGGATGAGATCGATAATTATTTGCGCGGGCTTGCCAAGCGGGTAAGGGAAGGTATGATTGCCCAAACCGGGGGAAGCGTTAAAGCGATCTCCGATCTGCCGCGATATAAGGAAAGAGGAATAGGGTATGCGCAGTTAAATGGATGGCATACACGCCCGAACAAAGAGATCATCTACGAAGGAATCCTCAAGGCAACTGAGCAGATGAATGCCTCGCTTCTGGATCAGAGCGGTTGGGAATTGTGCTTAGAGCTCGATCGATTAATTACGGAGAGCAGCATTAGAAGTGCATATCAGCCAATTATAAAGCTCGCTGACGGACGAGTATTCGGCTATGAGGCACTGACGAGATGCCCGGAAGGAAGTCTCTTTGAAGGTCCGCTTCAGTTGTTCCAATTCGCCGAAAGGCAGAATCAAGCATTTGCTCTTGATCGATTGGCTAGAGAAACGGCCATTCGTCATTGTCCTTCCCTAGTCTCGTCACAGAAAATATTTATTAATGTAACCATGGGGATTATAAACGATCCACACTTCGTATCGGGTCAAACCGTCCGGTGGCTGTCGGATCGGGGCTTGCATCCCGGACAGGTTGTATTTGAACTAACGGAGAGAAGCTCGATAGATGATTTCGATGCTGCCAAGAAAATTCTGGCTCATTATCGCAGTCAGGGCTATGAGATCGCGATCGATGACGCCGGTGCGGGATATTCTTCCCTGCAATCCATCGTGGAATTAAATCCTGACTATATTAAAGTGGATCGTTCGCTTGTGAAAATGGCAGATCAAGACGAGATGAAGAAGCATATGCTTCGTACATTCGTCAGATTCGCCAAGAAGATGAACATTCGTACAGTTGCTGAAGGGATTGAGAGGCCTGAGGAGCTGCGCCTTCTTCGATCCATGGGCTTCGATTATGGTCAAGGGTATCTAATTGGCAGACCGACCGAGCAGTCTTCACTAGTTCATATAGGAGCCACTCCCAAAGTCTAAGGATGGACGGGGGGAGGCTTCTTTCTTTTTAGCGATTGAAAGTGTACGGCGGGGTGCGGCTACCTGCGGCAGTATGTTATGATTACGATATGAAAAATGTCGGTGAGGTGGCACACGGTCATGGGTAACGAAACGGACAAGCTGGTATTGATTGACGGAAACAGTATCATCAATAGGGCCTTCTATGCATTGCCGCCTTTAACAAATGGCAGCGGTCTGCATACGAACGCGGTTCTTGGTTTCACGACGATGTTGTTGAAAGTGTTAGAGGAAGAAAAACCAAGCCATGTGCTAGTTGCATTTGATGCGGGTAAAGTGACTTTCAGACATGAAGGTTATGCGGAATATAAAGGCGGCCGTCAGAAAACCCCGCCAGAGCTATCAGAGCAATTCCCGTTACTGAAGGAGCTGCTTCAAGCGTTCTCGATTGCACAATTCGAGCTGGCTGGTTATGAAGCAGATGATATTATCGGTACAATGACTAGGCTTGCTGAAGAACAGGGCAAGTCAGCCATTGTCGTATCGGGTGACAAGGACATGCTTCAGCTCGCATCATCGCAAGTAAGCGTGTGGATCACGCGTAAAGGTGTTAGTGAAGTGGAGCGATATACGCCTGAAGTTGTTGGAGAGAAGTATGGATTGACCCCAGCGCAGATTATTGATCTTAAGGGCCTTATGGGAGATACAAGCGATAATATTCCCGGTGTTCCCGGTGTGGGCGAGAAGACTGCTCTTAAGCTGTTGCATGATTATGGAACGGTTGAGAATGTTCTTGCCCATATCGATGATCTTAAGGGTAAGCTCCGCGAGAATATTGAGACAAACATGGACAATGCTAAGATGAGCAAGCAGCTCGCGACAATTTTTCGCGAGGTGCCTGTAGAGCATTCGCTAGAGGATGTTGTATATAACGGTTATGATTCCGCGCTGTTGGCCAAAGCTATGCGAAAGCTGGAATTCAAAAATCTTGCCGAAAGGCTTAATCTGCATGAAGCGGATGATGCGGCTAAGGCGGAAAGCGTTGAAACGGCATCCCATTATGAAGTGATTAGAGTTGACGTGGAGGGATGGGATGGCTTGAACAAAGCATTATCCCATGCTGAATCTATACTTGTGGAAGCTTCGGGGGACAATCCTCATCAAGCGGAAGGCGTGGGGATTGCACTTACTGCGGGTACGCAGTGCTTTGTTATTCCTTATGGTCTTCTATCCTCCTCAGCGGCGGAACCGCTTAAAGCATGGCTCCTGGATGGCCAATCGCCTAAGATCAGTTATGATCTTCATCGAGCAGAGCTAGTGCTTGGGCGTTCTGGCATATCCCTAATGGGGCAAGCTTTCGATGTGCAGCTCGTTGCCTATTTGCTTGATCCGACAGAAGCGGACCCTTCTCTTAACGGACTGCTTCAACGTCATGGCTTAGCATCCATTCTTTCTGATGAAGCTGTATATGGCAAAGGAGCCAAATTCCGAGTGCCAGCCGACAGCGAGCTTGCAAAGCATTTGGCCGCCAAAGCAGATGCGGTGCGCAGGCTAAAGCCATTTCTGGCTGAGCAGCTAGAGCAGATGGGAATGAACAGCCTGTATAGCGAGCTCGAACAACCTTTATCTGCAGTCCTTGCAGGGATGGAGAAGCAAGGTATTTCGGTCAATGCGGATGCGCTGAAGGAGCTTGGGACAGAGTTCCAGCGTCGCATCGAGGAGATAACGAAGGCCGTTTATCAAGCGGCTGGCTTCGAGTTTAATATTGGATCTCCCAAGCAGCTAGGCGAGGTTCTGTTCGATGTGCTTGAGCTGCCGGTCGTTAAGAAGACGAAGACAGGCTATTCTACGGATGCGGAAGTGCTTGAGAAGCTTGAGCCTTATCACGAAATCGTTCGTCTTATCTTGCACTATCGTCAATTAGCGAAGCTGCAATCGACTTATATTGAGGGCTTGCTAAAAGAGGTTCGTCCGGAAACAGGTAAGATTCATACCTTTTATCGGCAAACGATTGCCGCTACGGGAAGGCTGTCAAGTCAGTTCCCTAATCTTCAGAATATTCCAATCCGGATGGAGGAAGGCCGTCAAATCCGCAAAGCCTTCGTTCCTTCCGAGCCAGGCTGGAGCATTCTAGCGGCTGACTACTCGCAGATTGAGCTGCGCGTGCTCGCCCATATTTCCGGTGACGATGGGCTGAAGGAAGCTTTCTTAAATGATATGGACATCCATACCAAAACCGCTATGGACGTTTTCGGCGTTCAGGCGGATCAAGTGGATAGTAATATGCGAAGACAAGCCAAAGCCGTTAACTTCGGAATTGTATATGGTATTAGCGATTATGGCCTGTCACAGAATTTGAACATTACCCGTAAGGATGCGGCATCATTTATTGAACAATATTTTTCAGCGTTTCCTGGGGTTCGCCGTTATATGGATACAATAGTGGAAGAGGCGAGAAAGAACGGCTATGTTACGACGTTATTAGAACGTCGCCGCTTTCTGCCGGAAATTCGCCATTCGAACTTTAATCTTCGTTCCTTCGCTGAACGGACCGCAATGAATACTCCGATTCAAGGAACAGCGGCGGATATTATAAAGCTAGCCATGCTGCGAATGAATGAAGCGCTGCTTGAACGCGGGCTGAAGAGCCGAATGCTGCTTCAGGTACACGATGAACTGGTATTCGAAGTGCCGGCGGATGAGCTTGCGCTAATGAAGGAGCTCGTTCCGGAAGTGATGAAAACAGCATTGAAGCTGGATGTTCCTTTGCTGGCGGACGTAAGTGTAGGAACGAATTGGTATGAAGCGAAATAAGCAGGACCAGGCAACATGAGTAAGGGGGGCACGATATGCCGGAATTGCCTGAGGTGGAAACCGTCAGACGGACCTTGAATACGCTCATCCCCGGTAAGACGATCGATCATGTCACGGTAAAGCTTCCTCGTATCCTGCAGAAGCCGGATGATCCAGATCTTTTTGCCGTACGGCTTATAGGGAGAACCTTCCAATCGGTAAAGCGGAGAGGTAAGTTCCTAAGGCTGATTCTAGATGGGCTCGTCCTTGTTTCCCATCTGCGCATGGAAGGGCGATACGGTCTGTACGACAAAGATATGCCAATCGAAGCTCATACGCACGTCATTTTCCACTTTACAGACGGGACGGAGCTTCGGTATAAGGATGTGCGTCAATTCGGAACCATGCATTTGTTTTTACCCGAAGAAGAGTTAAGAGTCCCTCCTTTGAATAAATTAGGATTGGAGCCTTTGGAGGCCGAGTTCACACTTGATGCATTCAGACAAGCTCTAGGTAAGCGGTCAACGAAGATCAAGCCGTTATTGCTTAATCAAGAAATTGTTGTAGGGTTGGGTAATATCTATGTGGATGAAGCACTTCATACAGCAGGGATTCACCCGGAGACACCGGCGTGTGATCTTAAGAAGAAGGAGCAAGAACGGCTTCACCATGCGATCGTGCAGACGTTGTCGGCGGCTGTTGCAGCTGGGGGCTCCTCCATCAAGTCTTATGTGAACGGGCAAGGAGAGATGGGATTATTCCAGCATAACTTGAAGGTATACGGAAGAACGGGTGAGCCTTGCCTAATATGTGGAAGTTCAATAGAGAAATCCGTCGTCGGCGGACGGGGCACCCATGTTTGTCCTCATTGCCAGAAAAGGCCTAAAAACGTGGATATTATAGAGAGCAGCGGAAAGCTCAAAGTGAGTAACAACTCCGTAAAACGTCGCTTAGATGGTATACAGTCATAGTTAATTCTTTCATAAAATTCATGTGATCGGGGCATTGGGCCCCCTCCTTGCATAGGATGAACAGAACCTGAACTCCGGAAACGGAATACGGGAATGCATCCATGCAGGAGGAAGTGCACTATGGCATCTGTCGCTTCGCTCATTTTACTATCTTTTGCTGTCAGTCTCGATGGTTTTGGAGTCGGAATTACGTATGGCGTGAGAAAAATAAAAATTCCTCTATCGTCCATTTTCATTATTGCAGCATGTTCAGGCCTTATTATCCTCATATCGATGATGGTTGGAGTAATGCTGACGGGCTGGATGTCACCTCACGGCGCATCAGCGGTCGGCGCGATAATCTTGATTGGAATTGGTTTGCTCGCGCTGTTCCAATTTATCCGCAGCGGGGAACGGGAGGAAGCAGATCCACCTCTAAGCAGCTCGGAGTTGGCAGCCGAACAAGGTGAACAGCCGTATAAACCCGTTCTTACCATGGAGCTTAAGGTGTTTGGTTTCATTATTCAAATCCTTCGCACTCCATCTGCAGCGGATATGGATCGATCAGGAACGATTAGCGCCGGTGAGGCCTTCCTTCTCGGAACAGCCCTTTCCTTAGATGCGTTCGGTGCGGGAATCGGTGCCGCTTTGGTAGGTTTTCCACCCTTGTATACGGCTGTAATTATTGCTGCGGCTAGTGGATTTTTCCTCTGGTCAGGGACTCGGGTTGGCTTCTGGGCATCCGGTTGGCGTTGGGTACGGCAGCTTTCTATGCTGCCCGGAGTCATTCTCATTGGAATGGGGATATTCAAATTGTTCTAGAAGGAAGAGATCTAATGAATATCGGTTTGACAGGCGGCATCGCTACAGGCAAAAGCACAGTGGCTAAGCTTCTGAAGGAACATGGAGCAATACTTATCGATCTGGATCGGATTGCCCGGGAAGTTGTTGAGCCCGGGCAATCCTCCTTGCTTCGTATTGCAGAGAGGTTTGGACAAGCTGTTCTGCAAGAGGATGGTTCACTAGATCGGAAGAAGCTGGGGAGTATTGTATTCGCCGATCCAAATGAGCGCAAAGCTCTAGAGGCCATTATACATCCAGAAATTCGCACGGTTATGAAGGAAAGAATGATTTATTATGAGAGCCATACTCCGGACAAGCTCGTAGTTGTTGATGTTCCTCTTTTGTATGAATCGGGAATGGAGCCTTATTTCCAGGAAATTATGGTTGTGTATGTTCCGAGGGAAATACAACTACAGAGATTAATGGAGCGCGACAAGCTCACTGCCGAAGAGGCACAGAAGCGGCTTGATGCACAGATGGCTATCGAGGATAAGAAATCGAAGGCAGACATCGTAATTAACAATAGTGGGAGTCTGGCTCAAACAGAGCAGCAAATTAATCGTTTCTGGCGGGAAAAGGGGTTTGGATGAGTAAACGGATAAAGCGCAAAAGAGTAATCCTGCCACTCATTCTCATTGTGCTAGGTGCATTGTTCGTGCAATCAGAGTGGTTAGGACGCTGGATATACCCGATTTCGTATGTGGATGAGATTAAGAGAAGTGCCTTGGAATACCAATTAGATCCGTTATTAATTGCAGCTATTATTAGAGTAGAGTCGAATTACAAGCATGAAGCGGTATCTCCGAAAGGAGCACTTGGAATTATGCAAATTATGCCGGAAACGGCTGCATGGATATTAGAGCAAGAAGACTTCGGTAAGTTAACTGCCAGGGATGCCGGCATGGATGCGCAAGCAGGCATAAGGATGGGTTCCTGGTATGTCAAAGAATTGAATCGGCAATTCAACGGGAACTTATTAGTTTCATTGGCTGCATACAATGCAGGTCCGGGAAAGGTACGACAATGGCTTGAAAAAGGGACCTGGGAAGGCACAGAGCAAACAATACGCGATATTCCATATGGAGAAACTAGACATTATGTGCAGCGTGTGATGTATTATTATAAGAAGTATCAGAAAATTTACGAAACGTTATGAAGAGAAGCCTTGAAGCAAAGCATGCCTCAAAGCTTCCCGGTATTTAGTGCCTTGCCTTCAGTTGGTGCAAAATCTCCGTCTTATTAACCGGATTGACTTGTTAATCAAGCTTGGCCAGCAAGTTGTTGTTCGGCCATCTGTACCAAACGGCGGGTAATGTTACCCCCAAGTGCACCGTTATCTTTAGTCATCATGTTACCCTGATATCCATCTTGTGGGATGGCAATGCCCAGCTCTTGCGCCACCTCGTACTTCATTTGATCCAGTGCAGCATTAGCTTGAGGGACTAGCAATTGATTGGTTCTGTTTTGCGCGGTAGCCATTGATATTCACCTCCTTGCGGTTGGTAAATGTATTATGTGCATAATTTTCGTGTTCATGTAAGGGAAGGGTTGGAAAATAAAAAAAACACTAAAAAGGAGCCGGGATTGACGCCATGAAATGTCCGTATTGCGACTATAGCGGAACGAAAGTTTTGGATTCACGGCCAGCTAATGACAATAAGTCTATTCGCCGCCGCAGGGAATGTGAGAAATGCAGCCGCCGATTCACTACGTTCGAGACGGTTGAGGAAACTCCGCTTATCGTAGTTAAGAAGGATGGTAGCCGTGAGGAATTTAGCCGTGACAAGGTGCTAAGAGGGCTATTACGTGCTTGTGAGAAACGTCCGGTATCCGTAGGACAGCTAGAGGTTATTGTTTCAAATGTAGAGCGGGAAGTGCGAAACACTGCACAAGCAGAGGTAGAAAGCCGTATAATTGGCGAGTTGCTGATGGAGCACATCTATACGGTCGATGAGGTTGCATATGTACGCTTTGCTTCGGTATACCGTCAATTCAAGGATATTAATATGTTCCTGAAGGAACTGAATGGTCTCATGAACAAGCATGGAATCTAAGAGCTGCTGATGAGCAAGAAGAAAGCCTTTCATATTATTGAAGGGCTTATTTTCTAGAGCTAATCGTTGCAAGTAAAGTGGTTGACAGCCTTGACTTGCTTGTGATAAAATCAGTTTTGTTGTCTTACATGGGGGTTTAGCTCAGCTGGGAGAGCGCTTGCATGGCATGCAAGAGGTCAGCGGTTCGATCCCGCTAATCTCCACCATAATAAAAACTCACGCATCCTATTGGATGCGTTTTTTATGTGACCTATCAGCAATGTAGGGCTTGATCCAGACTGGGGAGTTAGCCCAATGGGGAGAGCGCATCGATGGCAGCGATGAGGTCAGGGCTTCGATCCCCCTTGGCTCCATACATGCAAAAGTCGACCTTTAGGTCGGCTTTTTTGCGTTTACTGGGCAGTGGGGAAGGGAACCCGGAGAGTTCATCCCGCGTGGATGAAGCGGAGTGTACAGCGACTAAGTTCCGTTCATTGTATTCGAAAATTCATACATAGATTTGCTCAGGAAGGGCAGATCTGCAAATTATATATGAAATATCGAATATAATCGCATTGTTTCGCAGAAACTCAGTACATTTTATTCGAAATATCGAATACATTTTCCGAATGGGAAAGAAAAGCTTGTCGCGGAATCGGTTGCCATACATGGGCAGGCGGTAACTGAACAAATTCGAAAAGCGTTTGCGAATACGACCGACCCGGCTGAAGCCATATACGCCATCATACGGCTTCGATCGAAGGCGCCGTCGTATTGTGTGCCGCACGCATCGCAGTCCTGAACCGATGCTATTTCTCGCGGAAGAACTGAGCCGAAGGGCTCAAACTCTTGCCGGGTATTGGTGTAAGTCATAGGTGTGGGAGTTATCTTTTTGCCGTGAGTTTAGTTGTAATCAAATTGGATATATTGTATAAAATGTGACCTAAAGGTGCCAAGGGGTTACTTAACGAACGAAGAGGTGAAGTAAATGGAAATGCTTAAAGACCTTTTTCTAGTTGCAGGGCGAATTGTTACCATTTTCCCCCTTATGTTAATGGTTGCTCTTTACATGGGGAAACGCTCTATTGGGGAATTGCCGGTGTTCGATTTCCTTATCATAATTGCATTAGGTGCTGTAGTCGGTGCTGATATTGCCGATCCGAAGATTGAACATCTGCATACTGCCGTGGCAATTATATTAATTGGTCTCTTGCAGCGCGGGGTCTCTGTATTGGCGATTAAGGTAAGAAAATTCGGGAAATGGATCACCTTTGAACCAACTGTTGTCGTTCATAACGGAAACATACTAATCCTTAACCTTCAAAAAGTACGCTACTCTATTGACAACATTCTTCAGATGCTGCGTGAAAAAGACATTTTTAATGTAGAAGAGGTTGAACTTGCCGTATTAGAGGCTAACGGCAAATTGACCGTACACAAAAAACCTCTGAAAACCGCTGTTACTGTAGAGGATTTGGGGCTGATTAAAAAACAGAAGGGACTTGCATACCCATTAATTCTTGATGGAAATGTCTCCGAAAAAGTACTGTCCTACATGAACAAAGACATGGTGTGGTTGGAATCACAGTTGCATGCCAAAGGAGTGAACAAAGAGGATGTCATTTTTGCGTCAATCGATGAAAACTTTGAATTGTTTGTTTCTCAATCCTATTCCGGTCATATTCCGCCTATTAAACATTAAACGGTGGTATTATTGCTGTCGTAATGCAGCTTGAGCAGTAGCTAAAGCCGCTTTAACGGCTTCTTCGATTTCTTTATACCCGGTGCAGCGGCAGATGTTCGATTCGAGCCATTCTTTTATCATCATGTCGTTCGCATGTGGGTACTGTTTTATCAAAGCAATGGCATTCATGATAAAGCCCGGTGTACAATATCCGCATTGAAAAGCAAATTTATCTACAAATTGAGTTTGCAAAGCCGTATATTTCAAACCTTCCACAGTCGTAATTTTGCTGCCTTGCGCTTCCACGGCCAGCATTAAGCAAGATTTCATAGGATTTCCATCCACCTCAATCGTACAAGTACCGCAGTCCCCATTCAAGCATCCGGGCTTGGCACCGGTCAGTCCCAGTTTATCCCGAATCACTGACAATAAAGTGTCAGCGTTCCTGACGGTAACTAATCGGAATTCCTCGTTAACCTCTAATGTAATTTCTGTTGAGTGCATGTTATTCTCCTTCCAGTGCTTGCAAAATATCAAGCAGCGTATTTTTCAATACAAATATACGGTATTCCGGGGAACCTTCCACATCGCCCGAGATGGGTTTAGGCAAATGTTGAATCGCTCGCTCGATTCTAGCTTTCGGATTTAGCCGGGTATCGTTCAAGGACTGTTCAATCTGTTCGCTGCGAAAAGGAAAAAGACATACTCCGCTGAAAGATACTCGGATTTTATCTTCTTTTTTAAGCGCCGCAACCGTTATCAACGGATAACCGACATCCCATTGTCTGCGTTTTTTAATGCTATAAAAAGGCAACCCAAGATAATCTGAATGTGTAATAAGCTGGATAAGGAGTTCCCCGTCTTCCAACCGCAGACGCCCGTCGAATATTGAATTCAGTGAAATTCGTCTTCTCCCGCTTTTTCCCGCGATGATAATGTCAGTATCCGCTATCAAGAGCGGAAGTACGGCTTCCCGATAATAAATTTGACCGCAAATGTTGCCGCCCAGGGTAATCTTGTTTCGCGCTGTATGATCGGCTATCTCGCTAATGATTTGGCCTAGCAGCGGAAAGAGGTTTGACTCTTGAAGCTTGGTAAGAGGAAGAGCGGCTCCCATTACCAACTGATTTTGTTCTAATTGCAGTGTTTGGCACTCCGCTATGCCTTTTATGTCAATAACGGCTTCCGTATAAACTTCGTTTAATCTTCCCAGCGTTATTATTTCGGTTCCGCCGGAGTAATAGACTGGCTGCTTTCCCTGCTCTTGCAATGACTGATATAGCTCTACGGCCTCCTCCGCAGCAGAAGCCTTATAATAGGCAAAATCATAAGGAATCATTGCGTACCTCCTGATTGTTTGGTCTTCCATATCAATTCCGGAACAAGAGGCAGTTGATTCAGGTGTATTCCAGCGGCGTTCGACAAACAGTTGGCCAGCGCAGCAGGCATTCCGATCAAGCCGTGTTCTCCGATGCCGCGTGCGCCATAAGGCGCATCGATATGAGGGGTTTCCACGAATTCTACAATATATTCCGGATGCTCTCCATAATGAGGCGGGACGTACGTACGCAACTGAGGATTGAGCACTTTACCTTGCCTGTCAAAGATGAAAGCTTCCCGCCCCGCAAATCCAATCCCCATACTCATGGCACCCATTACTTGTCCCAGAGCGCCTTTATAATTCAATACCCTCCCGATGTCGATAACGGAATAAGCCTTGAGAATTTTATAGGTAAAATCTCTTGTGTCGAACTCAATCTCTATTCCCTGAGCACCTACCGTCCATTCTGGCCCCGGTTTCCCGGATCCGGTCTCACGATCCAGATGCGTCATATGTCTGAACATAAAATTTCCTTTAGCCATAATCTGTCCGCCGATCCCGTTACCATTCGGGTACTTGTGGCCGTAGGCGACATCCGAAATCTTGCAATCTTTCGTTGGGTCGTCCTTTACATAAACTTTTCCGTATCCGACCTCTAATTCATCGGGAGAACAGACCAATGCGCGTGAAGCAATATCCTTCAACTGCCGGATGAGATCGTCAGCCGCTTGCTGAACCGCTCTTCCTGCCATATAGGTGCCTCTGCTTGCAACAGTCTTCCAGTGCTCCGGCATTGTTTGCGTATCTACCTCCATGCGGACATGAATTTGGCTAACATCCATTTTCATTTTTTCCGCAAGGATTTGTGCAAGTACGGTTTTTGTGCCTGTTCCGATCTCGACTAGACCCGACATCAGGTTCAAGCTTCCGTCCGGGTTATACGTCAAAATGACTCCGGAGCTGGCGTTCGTATCGATCGTTGAAGTTTTCCATATACAGCTGATGCCTTTGGCGCGTATCTTCCGGTCATTGATTTCCATGAAGATTCCCTCGTCCCACTTCATCAATGCTTTCAGTTTACTTATGCATTCCGGTAAATTCCCTACATTGCTGGAATTCAGGACAACTTGCGTAGGTGTGGTATGCCCAGGAAGAATGGCGTTTTTCTCTCTGAGTTCAAGCGGATCCATTCCTAGCTTTTCCGCCAGTACATCCATTGTCCGTTCAAACGCGAATAAAACTTCAGAATGACTGAACCCCCTATAAGCGGTAGCATAGGGATGATTTGTATATACACACAGCGAATCGCACCAAATATTTTCGATATGATAGGGTCCTGTGCAAGATACGGCACCAGCCCGACTTATTGTTGCACCCTTATCCGAATAAGCACCAGTATCAAACAAATAAAACAGCTTCGTGGCTTTTAATTTGCCGTCCTTCGTGCTTCCCAGCTTTACAGTCGCCTCAAGTCCAATATGTACGGGAGATGTAATCATGTCTTCTTCCCGTTCATTAAATAACTTTACAGGTCTTCCGCCTACCGCTTTTGAAGCCAAATATGCAATGATCTCCAACTGAGTCGGTACTTTACCTCCATAACCGCCACCGACTAAAGGGGTGATTACAATAATCTTTCCGGCATCGAGATTAAAATATTCGCCCATCAATTTCTTGATCATATACGGTGATTGAGAAGAAGAAGAGATGAGAATATGCCCGTCCGGACGAATTTCGGCGGTTGCACACCGGGTTTCCATAGCGGCGTGATCGGAAGGGCCGAATGAAAAGTTGGTTTCCACAGTCACTTCACTTTCTTGCCAGCCAATCTCCATATTGCCTTTGCGTATTTTGACCCGATCTGCAATATTGGTGTTTGGTTCCGGAAAAACGTGCTGGATCTTTTCATAATGCGCCAAATTCTCGTGAACGAGCGGAGCGCTTGTATGTATTGCATCGGACGGAGAATTGACCACAGGTAAAGGCTCATAAGTGACCCTTACCAGTTCAGCAGCCTTCTTTGCCATGTAAGGACTGTCCGCGACTACTACTGCAACAGGTTCGCCATGATAACGAACCTTCCCGTATGCAATGGGCGGACGATCGTGAATTTCTTCGCCAGTGAGCGGAAATTCCGCTTGTCCCGTAACAATGGCACGTACGCCTGCGACCTTCTGTGCCTCCAAGGTATCGATCGACTTGATCTTGGCATGAGCATGCGGACTAATGATCAGCTTTGCATGCAACATTGCCGGCGAATGATAATCGTCTGTATATTTTGCTGCGCCGGTAACCTTCTCAAGGGCTTCTTTTCTGTAAATGCTATTTCCAATCGTCATCTAACGATTCCTCTTATTCATTATTTAATGGAGTACATCCAAAGCGGTATTATATCCATTTAACTTCAGGACTATTCAATATCTAATTGGAGGCGCTGTCAAATACTAACGGACAGAAACTGTTAGCTACTATTATTCAGGTAGAAGGTTCAGCTTACCTTAAAGAGGGAACGATGATGTTTATAGCGGAAGACAGTAAGCGGGTTGGGTTCTTAAACAGAAGGATTATGAATCCTTGCTTTGCGAAAAAGGAGGCAGATTGATGGAAAGCAACGGTATCATTTCTATGCCGTATCTCGTGATGATCGTTACGGCAACTATTATAGGGACGTTAGCACGAGCCCTGACCATAAAGCAGGATTATAGACAATACCCCAGCCATCCGAACGGATATTTGATTCATTTTGTGACGGGAGCTTTGGCCGCCACTCTGGGTGCTTTTATTGTTCCTACCTTGATGAGCAAAAACTTCGTCGCTGTCACTTTCCTTTCTCTTGCGATTCAACAATTTCGTGAAGTGAGGAAGACCGAAAGGGAAAGTCTGCGGGACTTGGAAGGAACCGAGTATACAATTCGCGGCGACTCTTATATAGACGGTATTGCCAAAACATTCGAAGCACGCAATTACTTTGCTCTGCTTGTCGCCTTTGCAACCAGTGTGACGATGCAGCTCTTGAATCTATCTGATTGGAGCGAGGTTGCCGCCGGTTCCCTGGCAGGTCTGTTATTATTCGTTCTCCTCCGGCGGTTTACCAGCGGCAAGCAAGTAAAACATATCGCGACCATAACGCAGGGGAAAATCGAAATCAAAGGCTCCGAGCTTTACGTGGACGGGCTCATGGTTACCAATACTGCAGGCGAAGATGAGGCAAAGAAATTTTTCTTGGAGGAAGGTCTTGCTGCTGTAATTTATCCTCGTGAGCCTCATCTCCGCATTGTTCTGGAGCATTTCGGCCAACGCCAGGCGATGTTATTTGAAGCCACCCGGGCTATAGGAAAGAAACGATACTGTTTTCAAAATTTGATGGATGAACGAGTTATCATTGTACTCGTCCCCATCGTGTATAACTTCGAACTGTTGAAAGAGACCATATTGAATACTCCCTTGCTTGAAAGTGTAAAGAAAACGAATCGATTATTAAATGCGAACGTAATGGGAGGAAAGTATAAATGAGCAAAGAAAATGACAATCAAAATCAAGGTATTTTGGCTTTTGTGACTACCGATAAAGACCGGTATTTGGGTGGCCGGCCGCTAGCGTTGCTAGCAAAAGATGAGGAGGAATTGCTGGGTCTTGCGACAACTGTAGCTAAAGCTTTCTTGGCAGATATTGTACAGTTTCCGACAGGTGATTATATGGTAATTAAAAAATAGCTTTGAAAATGAGCCTATCAATCTATCGATAATTTCCGTTAAAATGGTATTAAGCCATTGTTGAAATTTATAAATGACAAGACGGATGGGAGATCATTGTGAAATGAAAAAAAGAGAAAAGATTCTCGCCTTCATTGGTTCGTATGCCGACTCGAATAATCCAGGTTTATATACATGCGAGTATGATGCAAGAAGCGGAAATCTTGAGCTGCTTAATCAAGTCAGCGGCCTAAAGAACCCTACCTTCTTGGATGTGGATGAGCACAATAAACGTCTGTATACCCTTGCTGAGGGGGTTGATTCGAAGGATCAAAGATGCGGGTTAGCCGCTGCTTATGACATTGAGCCTTCAAGCGGGAAACTTAGCTTAATAAATATAGAAGTATCAGTTCCTGTACCTGCATGCCATATCACTTTGGATCGAACCAATCAAAGCCTATTGGTGTCGAGTTATCATGGCGGAATGATCGGGATGTCGCCGCTGCTTGAAGATGGCCGAATAGGGCCAATCGCCGATATCCAGCGGCACAAGGGGAGCAGCATTCTTCCCGTACAGGATCGCCCTAGAGCCCATTCCACATTCATCGACCGATTAAATCGCTATGCTGTAGTTTGCGATTTGGGCTTGGATCGAATTTTTCTTTATAAGCTGGAGCTTAGCACTTATCGATTCATTCCTCATGGAGAAGTTCAGGTGGCCCCAGGATCAGGACCGCGGCATTTCGTCTTTCATCCGTCACTCTCATATGGGTATGTAATTAATGAGCTTAATGCGACCATCACTGCATTCACGTATGATGAAGACCAGGGTGAATTAAGCGAAATTCAAACCGTTTCTACGCTCCCAGATTCCTATAAAGGTGAAAATTCCTGTGCGGATATTCACATATCTCCAGATGGGAAATTTCTTTACGGCTCTAATAGAGGGCATAACAGTATCGCGGTATACGAAATCGATCTGTTGTCCGGTCAGCTCGCTTTAGTGGAGTATGCTTCAACGATGGGGGAGCATCCGCGTAATTTCGCGATATCGCCGGATGGTCATTTCCTGCTTGCAGCCAATCGGGATTCCGATAGTATCGTTACGTTCAATAGAGACTTATATTCAGGCAAGCTGACTCCTACAGGGGATAGCTTAAACGTTTCCATGCCGGTTTGTATTAAATTCGCTTATTTCTGATAACGGCGATGCGTCTGCTTCCTCAGTTATATACTGACTAAAAATGCCGGGAGGGAGGAAAGACAATTGTTCTACACACTGAGATCGAAAATGATGTTTACTTTCTCGCTCTTATTAGTTGTTCCGTTCCTCTCGATGGTGTTGATATTTACCGAACAATCCAAAGACAACGTGGAGCAGATTATTAAATCATCCTCCGCCCAAACATTGGAACAATATGCAGGATATTTGGACATGCTCAGCAAACAGGTCGAAGATATTACCTTTCAGGTATTGGGCAATCAATTCGTACAACAGTGGATTGAGGTGCGTAGCGGCACAAATGCGTCTCTGTCACAGGTAGAACGTTATGAGCTGAATTTACGTGTGAAAGATTTCATTGCCCAGGTCGTCCTGAGTCAGTCCAATGTAGCTTCGATTTCGCTCCATGACAGACAAGGGTTCGTTATCGGCAATGACTCTGTATACGAGAACGTGAAATACGATAGCGAAGATTGGTACGCTTATGTGAAAGAAAAGGGGCCAAGCTGGCTTAGCTCCCATACGGATATGTACCAGCCGAATCATTTAAGCAGAAAGCCAATAAACAGCCTGTTGTTTCCATTAGTTGATTTGGAAACGTTATCAATACAAGGTGCCATTAAGGTTAATATTTCTTCCTCCCTTATTAAGCAGCCCTTATCCAAAATCGGATTAAATGACTGGAGCAGCGTTCAGTTGGTGAATTCCTCAGGAATTACGATTACGGAAATGGGTAATACCAGATCAAGTCTGCTGGAGTACGGCGAGCAATGGGAGCTTATGCTGAATTCCAGCAAGACGAAAGACGTCGTTCAATTGAAAGATGAAGAAGGATCCGTGCGTTATTGGTTTTACCGAAAATTAGACGTTCAGGATTGGCTCCTGGTCGGAGAAGTGACGGAGAAGGAATTGTTCCAGGATATTAACAAAACGAGTCGCACGATGCTCTCCATTGGGGTGGGGTTGCTGCTGCTGACCATAATCGCAGCATATTGGATTTCCTCTGGAATGACTCGGCCATTATCGAAGCTGTCTCAGGCGATGCGCAGATTGGAAATGGGCGATTTTAACGCAGCAGACAAGCTGGACATACCGAAAAAAGGTGAAGCCGGTTACTTGTTGTATGTGTTTGCTCGCATGGTGAATCAATTAAATCAGCTTATTCGCGATGAGTTTACCTTAAAGCTGAGGAAACAGGATGCCGAGTATAAAGCGTTGTTAATGCAAGTTAATCCTCATTTTCTATACAATACCTTGGAAGTTATCGGCAGTTTGGCTGCACAGAACAAGACTGAGCAGCTAATTGACGTGACTGAATCTCTGGGGCAGATGTTGAGGAACTCGCTGAAATTAGACACAGACATTGTGACTCTTTCAGCTGAGATGCAGCAAATCCGTTATTACATGGATATTATTAAATGCCGCTTCGAGGAAGGAATCTCGTTTGAGCTTACGGAAGATCCCTCCCTTGCAAACGTTCCCATTATAAAATTCATCCTGCAGCCTCTGGTAGAAAATGCGGTGAAATACAGCAAAGAACGAATGCGCCATGCGGTGATCCATATATCCGCTTCCCGGAGGGACAACCGGTTGGTGCTAACGGTAGAGGACAACGGTCAAGGAATGAGCGAGCAGCAGGTTAGCGAGATTATTCGCGACGCTCACACTCAGGATGCGGCAAGTGTGTTGGGGAGTCCGGGGCGCCGAATTGGTTTACGCAACGTTCTGGCGCGCTGCAGGCTGTACTACGGTGAGAAGTTTGAAGTTGAGATTGAGTCCAAAGCTGGCAAGGGTATGAAGATCAGCATCTTGCTGCCAATAAGCGAGGGAACGAATCATGTATAAAGTGCTTGTCGTGGATGATGAAAGACAAATCAGGTTAGGTCTTAAGGCAAAGTTGAACTGGAACGAGCACGGTTTCGAGCTATGCGGAGAGGCTGCAGACGGTAAGGAAGCATTGGAACTGATAGCTATGCTAAGACCCGATGTTATCATTACCGACATCCGAATGCCAATTATGGACGGAATTAGTCTATTGCAGAATTGCTCTACTGCCCATCCGGACATCCAGTTCATTGTACTATCCGGCTATGAGGAATTCAGTTATGTGAAGGCGGCTATGCAGCACGGTGCAAGCGATTATTTGTTAAAGCCGGTGGTCCGCAAAGAGCTGGCTAGCCGTCTGAATACGATCAAATCCGTATTGGATGCCAGACAGAAGGAAAGGGATGAGGAGAAACAACTGAAGCGACAGCTGGACATTAATCATCAACGTCTGCGGGAGCAGTTTCTACTCCAGACAGCACGTGCTGGAGCCGAAGGTGAGGAGTGTTCCAAAGAGGCTGCCAGATTAGGTTTAGGAGAGATATTTAAATCCAATACATTTATCCAATTCGTGACCTTGGAGATCAAGGATACCCGCTCAGGAGCAAGCGGTTCAACTCCCGATTCTTTGTTGCTGCTTGCGGTGTACTTCATGTCTCATGAATTACTCCAGCTCTGGGGAGAGGAAGCACACGTATTTCGTGATTCGGCAACTCCTCAACTGCTGCACCTTGTCTTGAAATGTGAGACGTTCGGCGAGGAAATGCTGGAGCGATGGTTGAAAACCGAGTTTCGTCCGCAGTTGGAGCGGATGCTGAAGGTGCGAGTGCAGATGGGGATTGGAATGGTGGTCAGCGGTCAGACCGACTGGAGAAAAGGTTATTTATCAAGCCGTCTCCAATGGATGCAACAACCGGTGACCGGTTTGCACCCTGCGAGGTCAGAGCCTGAGAATAATGAACTCAAAGCGGAGAGCTTCGAGCTGCTGCCGGTTTCTGAGAAGCAGCTTACTTTGGCCATAACAGAAGGGGACCTGCAGACGTTCCGAAGTACTCTTCGTACTTTACTGGAGCCGACCTTGACATTAACTCTTCAGGCCTTATCCGTTCGGGTGCTGCGACTAGTGCTATTCCTGGATGGAATGGCATCGAAGCATGGATTGAAGCTGGAGGAAACGCAGCATATGATCAGCGGATTGCCGGAAAGCTTGTGGCAGTGCCAGACGCCGGATAAAGCCGAGGCTCTGTTTGTCCACATAGCGCAGAAACTGATTTGGCATATGGAGCAGGGGCAGCAATCGAGCGGTCATGAAGTCGTTGGTCAGGTTGTTGCCTATTTGCAGGAGCATTACGCGGAGGAGGATATCAGCTTATCGCGAATGGCGAGTCGTTTTCATTTGCACGTCTCTTACCTATCAGAGCTATTTAAGAAAATTACAGCAAAGAACTACAGCGAATATCTAACCGAAATCCGCATGACGAAAGCGAAGGAGCTATTGGGCGATCCTCAGCTTAGAGTGTCGGATGTCTCCGAATTGGTCGGATTCTCCAATCCGAACTACTTCAGCCAAGTGTTCAAGAAAACGACTGGACTTAGCCCGATCGATTACCGTCAGAAAAATGACATGAGCAAGCCGAAAATATTATAGAGCAACAACCGAAATAATTGAACGCGCTTACAGAGGCTTCTCCGATATAATCAGACTTGCAAGGAAAGTTATGATTCAATTACAGGGGGAGTAGTAGATGAATAACAGGAAACTCACGTTATTATTAGTGCTTAGTATGATACTGGCGCTCGTAATGGCTGCTTGCGGCAAAGATTCCAACAATCAAAGCTCAAGTCAGGAATCAAGTACGGCAAGTCAAGCCTCACCTAGTACAGAACCTGAGAAGAAGAAAAACGTTACGCTTGATTATGTATGGTTTACAGACGGAGTAGAAGGCGATGTCATGAAAGGCATCATTCAAGATTATCAAACCGCGAACCCTAACGTAACGATTAACCTAATCGAGGTTGCTTTTAAAGATTTGGACGCAAAGCTGAAAACAATGATCGCGGGAGGAAAACCGCCGGCATTATCGCGTTTGACGAATCCGGGGGCATATGTGAACCAGGCACTGGATCTCACTCCTTACGTAGGTGACGTTAAAGCTTTTATGGCCCAATTCGTTTCATCGGTTGAGCCTTATTATTACATCGACAACAAAATCGTTTCCGTCCCTATGGACGTAACGGCGAACGGACTCATCTACAACAAAACTCTGTTCGATAAAGCAGGGGTCAAAGTACCGCAATCAGGAGATGAAACTTGGACTTGGGACGAATTTGCAGTCGCGCTTCAGGAAGTGAAAGACAAAGGCGGAGCCAAACACGGTATGGTTTGGGACTATTCGCCGCATCGTTGGTCAACGATGCTGTATGAGTTCGGAGGCAGCATTTTTAATGAAGACGGTACCGCCGCTGCGATTAATAATGAGAACGGTATCCGTGCAGTTGAATACTTCGTCAAGCTGCACAAAGACGGCTTGATGCCGGAATCGGTATGGCTCGGTGGAGAAAATCCGAACAACTTGTTCCGTACCGGCACGGTTGCAGCACACTTCTCCGGAAATTGGATGATTAGTAACTACAAGGACATCGACAATTTTGAATGGGGAGTCACCTATGCGCCGAAAGAAGTACAACGCTCTTCCGTCCCGGGAGGCAAATACGTAATGGCTTTCAAGGGATCGGGTGTTGAGGACGAAACGGCAGCATTCATTCAATATTTATCCTCCCAAGAGATCAACGCGAAATATACGAGCAAATCGTTATTCATTAGTCCGCGTATCGACAACGCGAAGCTGGACTATGAATTCGGAGCGGACTTGTTCGCGGTGTTCGCCGATGAATTAGCCAACACACCTGCCAACGCAGGACTTGACTGGTCCAAACAACAAGTTATCCCCAAAGTTCAGACGGAAATTCGCGATAGCATCGTTCAAGTGTTAACCGGTCACAAGACGGCTAAGGAAGCGATGGATGCAATAGCCGAGAAGATCAATGCGGTAATCCAAGAGTCCAAATGACGATTGGCTAGGAAAAGGCTGCCTTTATGGCAGCCTTCTTTAATAAGGAAAGGGGAATGCTTAATGCATGTTACGGCGAAGTCTGCAAAAAATTCATATCGTATAACCAAGTTTAAGCGTGCCATTACTCCTTATCTGTTTGTGCTTCCCAATGTCGCCATTTTTGCCACATTTATTGTTATCCCGGCGATATTAGGACTTGTTTATTCCTTAAATGAATATGACGGGTTAAATGATATGGAATTTATCGGATTTGAAAATTACAGGGAGCTGCTGTCCGATACGGAGTTTTGGCAGGCTATGGGCAGAACCTTTTTATACGCAGGTACAGTCGTTCCGCTCCTATTCGCTTGTTCGCTTGGCATTGCAATGCTCCTTGTTCAAGAAATCCGTTTCAAGAGCTTGTTCCGTGCCGTTTTCTACTGGCCGGTTATGATTTCCTTCATTATCGTTGGGCTGACCTGGAAGTGGATTTTCGGAAGCAGCTTCGGCATTCTGAATTATGCCCTGGAACAAGTCGGGATTCCTCCGGTCGGCTGGCTGACGGATCCGTACTGGGCGAAAATGTCGGTCGTGATTGCTACACTGTGGTCAAGAATCGGTTTCTATATGGTCATCTTTATCGCGGGACTTCAGGCGATTCCGACCGACTATTATGAAGCAGCTCGAATCGACGGGGCTTCCCGGTCACGGATTTTTATAGGAATCACGCTCCCGCTGCTGAAGCCAACAAGCTTGCTTGTATTGATATTAACGCTAATCGACGCCTTTAAGCAGTATCCACTGATGTTTGCCTTAACGAGCGGGGGACCGGGAAAAGAAACAACGTATATGGTGCAATACATTTATCAGACGGGCTTCGAAAAGCTGGAGCTAGGACTTGCAAGCGCCATGTCCGTTATCTTGTTCGCCATTATCGGTCTGTTTACTTTCATACAGTTTAGATTAGCGAGAGGGGGGTCTTACGAATGATTAACAAAAGGCTTACTTATTTGCTGCTTAGTGCTTTCTCAATTGTTTATGTGTTCCCCGTATTTTGGGTAGTCATCTCTTCCTTTAAGGATAAGAATGAGCTGTATCAATGGCCCCCTACTCTATTTCCTTCAAACTTCACGTTCGAGAATTTCCGAGTTGCTTTTGGCACCGGGAACTTCGGATTATACTTCTGGAACAGCTTATTCGTTACTTTCATTTCGACGCTGCTCTTATTGCTGATCAATTCAATGGCTGGATTCGCGCTGGCGAAATATCGTTTTCGGGGCGGCACGTTCTTATTAATCTTGTTCATTTCCACATTGATGATTCCTATCGAAGTTATTATGATTCCTATTTTTAAGGTTATCAGCAAGCTTGGATTATACAATTCGTTATGGGGGATCATCATTCCGCCGGCCGCTACGCCGACCGGTGTGTTCCTTATGCGGCAGTTTTTGCTGACAGTTCCCAATGATTTACTGGAGGCCGCTAGAATCGACGGCGCTGGAGAATGGAAGATTTATTGGCGCATCATCCTGCCGATAGCCAAACCCATCTTGGCCGTGCTTGCCATATTCTCGTTTATGTGGCGCTGGGATGACTTCTTGTGGCCTCTAATCGTCCTTAGCGACCCAGCCAAATACACCGTCCAGCTGGCCATTTCTAATTTCATCGGACAATACGATGTTGACTGGGGCAGCTTGCTGGCAATGACAGTCGTAACCATGATTCCGGTACTTGTCGTATTCCTCGCCTTTCAGAAGTACTTTGTTCAAGGGATGGTAACCTCCGGGATGAAGGGATGATTAAATGGAGCAAACATGCAACTCATTCTCTTATCGTAACAACGGTATGAACCGGGACGAGATCCTTAAGCTGAAGGACATCTGAATTGTACATTCGGATACAGCCTAGACTGACTTCTCTTCCGATCGAAGAAGGGTCGTTCGTACCATGAATACCATAGTGCGGTTTAGACAAGCCCATCCAGAAGGCGCCGAAGGGACCTCCGGGATTGGCTTGTTTGTTTATGATCGTATACACTCCGGTTGGGGTTCGCGTAAGCATTTTACCAATCCCAACCGGGAATGCTCGAATGACAATGTTGCCATCAAGCAAATAGAGCTGGCGATCGGATAAATCAACGATTATTCGGTATTTGGGCATGCGAATCCCTCCTCGTTATAATTATGCAGCTGCTGAGATCATAGTGAGCACTACTTGTATATGTTAAAATCAATTCATGCGCATAAAGACCCTAGGCCAACTAGTCATATTGGGAGGAAAAAGGATGCAGCTCATTAACCAAACAGATGTGCTTCGAATTCTCGATAACCTTAAGGATCAAGATCTATATATCCATCTGGAGATGACCTCAGGAGCATACGCTGCTCATCTAGATCAGACCAAGCATCCGGCTGCTACCTTCATTACGAATGCATTAATTCGATATTCCCATGGCTCGATCTCTGCCAGTGGTCCATATAGGTTAGGCTTGAAGATGCAGCAGGGTTGGGTATACTCAGAAGGTCTTACCCACTATGAAGAAGCCGAGACCAATAGATTGATCATGGCTGGCCATGATGCTCAGGGAAAGCTGGTTGTTTCTTTGCAATTAAGCCCGGTACCCTTCTAATGGAGGAGGAGATGAACCCTTGTATGGAACGACACATTCTGGTTATATTGCCCCATCCGGATGATGAAGCTTTCGGTGTATCAGGCACATTAGCTATGCATCTGGAGAATGGAGCACAAGTCACTTACGCATGTCTAACCTTGGGAGAAATGGGCCGAAATATGGGCATCCCCCCATTTGCTAACCGAGTAACGCTTCCATTAATTCGTAAGCTTGAACTGGAAGCATCCTGTCGAGCGATTGGGATACAGGATTTAAGAATGCTTGGTTTTCATGATAAAATGATTGAATTCGAGGACCAGGATCAGCTGGATGGCAGTATCAACGAGCTCTTATCGGAGCTTAACCCGTCGCTGGTCATTACCTTCTATCCGGGTTACAGTGTTCACCCTGATCATGATGCATGCGGTGCTGCCGTGATTAGGACCATTGCAAGGTTAACCGAAGATCCAAAACCCGTTGTTCATTGTTTGGCTTTTGCCAAAAATCAGGAGCATACAATCGGCAAACCTGACATTATTAATGATGTATCCGATTATCTTAATCATAAGATGGCGTCCATTCAGGCGCATCGTTCTCAATTCCAGGCTGCTGAGCTATTAGGCAGTAAAAAGCTGAACGATAAAGAGATACAAGAGCGGTATGGAACAGAACGATTCTGGACATACCGATTTCCATAATGTGGAGCGAAGGAGGTTTACACACCATTGTCTCGAATGGGATCAGCTTATATGAGGTACATTTTTTTGTTCGTTTGTTATGGACTAGCTATTGCTGTTTATGTTTGGTATACCTCTCCCCAGCATGTACCTGAGATATACGAAGGAAGCGCGGCAGATCCTGCCACCTTCTTCACGACCAGGCAATTACAGAATAGTGAAGAATTAAATGCGATGAGAAATTGGATCTTCTTCATAAGTGGTCCTTGGGAATGGCTGATCTATGTAATCCTGCTCTCAACGGGACTTGCGAGAAGCTGGAGAGAAACCTTAGAGAGGATTAATATACCAATCTACATTCGATTTCCTGCCTATGTGCTTCTTATTCATACTGTGTCCTTCATCCTCTATTTTCCGCTGCGTGTCTTTGGCCATAACCTGTCGAAAGCATACGGAATCACCACGCAATCAGCAATAGGCTGGCTTCGGGATAAGCTGATCGCATTCGGGATAAGTTACCTGACGATGTTAGCAGTTTCCGCTGTCGCATTTTGGCTCATCTCACGCGGAGGCCGCTGGTGGCTCAAGCTATGGCTCATCTCCATTCCATTCACTGTATTTATGATGTTCGTTCAGCCGGTTGTGATTGACCCTATCTATAATCAATTCACACGTTTATCCGACCCTCAGCTGGAACAACAAATACTTGCACTTGCAGACAAGGCGGACATTCCGGCAAATCGCGTATATGAAGTGGACATGTCGGAAAAAACAAATGCGATGAACGCCTATGTGAACGGCCTAGGATCGTCACTGCGGATTGTGTTGTGGGATACGACTTTGCAGAGGCTGGATGAGAAGGAGGTGCTGCTCATCATGGCGCACGAGATGGCGCATTACGTCAAGCATCATCTCGAATGGAGTGCGCTGGGCGCAGTTGTTTCCTCTTTTATCCTTTTAGCTATTGGGAGTTGGGTGTATAAAGCAATAGTACGCAAGCGGGGCTTGGCATGGGGAATACGTTCCTTGTCTGATATGACTGCTCTGCCTCTCATTTTGCTCATGCTCTCCGTCTTATCATTCGCTTCATTACCGATCACCAATTACATATCCCGGCAAGCAGAGGCATCCGCTGATCAGTATGCAATGGAGTTAATCGGAAGTGCAGAGGGCTCCGTATCCATGCATCAGAAATTGGCGGTGGCGGTGCTGAGCGACGTGAACCCGCCGCTTCTTGTTAAGTGGTTCCGAGACAGCCATCCAAGCGATATGGAAAGGATTATAGATGCAGAGAGCTTCGAACGGCGTAGAGGGAAATGAAATCTATGTTTACCTAATGGCCGGAGTGGCGACAGCTCCTCATTTCATGGAGAAGTTTCGCGCTGCACTCCATGAGAAGCTGGCGCAATCCGGAAGGAGCGTGCATTCAGAGCTTCTCTTTCCTTATGGCGATTGGAGCAGGAGAGTAGTGCCTCAATTATGGGAAATAAGGTATGATATGAGACTAAGCTTCTCTCGTTTCTCCTACTCCATTGGAGGTAATCGCTTGCTTTCTTCTATCCTGTCACAGCTTCCAATGGATAGAAGCCACAGAACGATCTTCATTGGTCATAGCGGCGGGGGTGTGGCCGCGGTGCATGCTGCCCAGCTAATGCTAGAGAAACATATCGGCTCTGAACCTTCCCAGGTCGTGATGATCGGCTCCCCAAGAGTCCGCATCCCAGATAACTTACAGAGCTCGGTATTATCTCTATATGCGACAGGGAAATCTCGCGATCTTGTCTCGAGACTTGGCACATTCGGTGGATGGAGCTCCGAATTACGCCGATTTCCAATCTGGCAGGCGGATAAACATGCTCCTGTGAATATTCAAGGCTTACCTATTATCGGGGGCCATCCAGATTATTTTCGTGACCGTGCTCCGTACGTAAATGCGATTGGAAAGTCTAACATTGACATTACTTTGGAAGCTATCGAGCAATGGCTATATCCTTTTTTCAGTTAATAGTATAATAATCTTATCGATACATAGAGATCGTTTAGTAAATGGAGGAAATTAAAATGACAGCGAATTATGCAAAGCAAGGGAAATACGAAAGTGAAGAAGCCATATTGCTAAAGCATGGCAGCTACTCAGCAGTGTTGTTGCCAAGAGTAGGGGGTAACCTAGTCTCCCTTCGAGACGATGTTCGCGGCTTCCGCTTTATTCGCGAACCAGAAGGAGCAGATTGGTCATCCTTCATCGAGCGTCCAATGGTGCATGGGATTCCTGTGTTATTCCCGCCCAATCGGTATGATGCAGGCGTCTTCGAGTTTGACGGCCGAGCTTACAGCTTCCCCATCAATGAGCAGGAAACTGGGAATCATCTCCATGGATTTGTCTACCAATCTCCTTGGGAGGTCGTTAGCTTCGGCAGTACAGATGAGGAAAGCACGGTGACAGTAAAGCTGCGGTTTGACGAACAGCACCCGGACTTTAACTATTTCCCTCATACGATGACCTTGTCGCAAACCTTTTCTTTGTCAAATAAAGGCCTCACTCAGTCCTTCGATGCCGTTAATGAAAGCGAATTGGCGTTACCCTTCATGCTGGGATTCCATACGAGTTTGAATGCACCTTTTGCTCCGGGGAGCAGCGTATCTGATCTGGAATGCGGTTTATCCATCGAAGACCGTTGGGAGCTGGACAGACGTATGCTGCCGACCGGCGGCACGCAGCCTCTGAATGAAGGAGAATTGCTCTTAAAGGCAGGCAAAGGCAGTCCTTATTTTGCTTCTCTCGACAATCACTACTCCGCATCAGCTGCAGGCACTAACGCCATGACGCTGTATGACAAACGTGAGAATGTTACTTTTGTATATGAAGCTGGAGAAGCCTACAAGCATTGGATGGTTTATAATGCTGCTGCGAACGGGAAGTTTTTCTGCCCAGAACCGCAAACAGGCATGGTGAATGCTCCCAACGTAAAGCTGCCTGTTGAGAGGACGGGGCTCATTCGTTTAGAGCCTGGACAGAAGTGGTCTGCCGCAACTCGTATGTATATAAGATAATCGGAAGAATTTAACTAAAAGCCGGCATAACAGCTGCTCGTTGCAGCTGTTATGCCGGTTTTTTTCTGCGAGGGCAGATACGTATGTCTAAACACAATGCTTAACGATTGCCGGCAATTGTCAGAGTCGCAAAACGCGACATTGAGAGAAAAAGCCGGAGCGCCCCCCGCCATTGTTGCAAAATGAGGCTGTCGATTAATTGTGGACAGTTTTATCATGAACGTACACATACAGAGAATGTATATGATTTTTCGCATACATTTCCAGAATCCGGGCTCAATCAAATTTTTTTGTATGAAATTTCGTATAGAATCGACTGATTCGATGTGTGTGACGCTCATTTTGTATGATTTTTCGTATAAATTTTTTGGTCTCCCGCAGATTTCCGAAGTTATGAACTGTTAATCGACAGCCTCAAAACGCAACAATAGAGACGTTTGGCGAAGAGATCCCCCGCATAACGATCGTCCTGAGGGTCTCGAATCTGAAGCAATAAAATCCGTAACGACCGTTCCAACCTTGTCCACCTTGCATATGATAGCAATAAAAGAAGCTAATCAGAGGAGGAAAGGCGGATGCAATTACAAGCAGGCGCGATAAGCGCTTTTTTTGGGGTGGCGATATCCTTTAGCTTCGGCTTATGGTCGGAATCGCTTACCTTCCTTATTGTCTTGATGGCGATTGATTATTTTACCGGTGTCGTTGCCGCAGTCCGGAGCGGGAGCGGGTTGAACAGCAACATCGGGTTTTGGGGTTTGTTCAAAAAGGCGCTTATACTACTCGTTATGATCATTGCACACCGGTTGGATGTACTGCTGGGTGTTGAGGTTATTATGGGTGCGGCCGTTTATTTCTACATTGCCAATGAATTGCTCTCCATCATTGAGAATTATGGTCGTATAGGCCTCCCTCTCCCTAGCCGCTTGAAGAGGATCGTCGAGGTTCTTCGAGATCGCGCCGGTGAAGATAAACAGGATAAATGAAGACACCGTATTTTACCCATGATAATATGAGCAGAGAAGCTCGTTTTTTTGTTTTGTTACAATATAAGGATATAATCAATGTCAAAAGGAACTCACGACAGGGAGGATGAATCGCTATGAGATTAGAAGGCGGCACAAGTGTTACACTGCGCGTCGAAATGGATAAAGAACGAGTAACCTTTGGAGAGCTTGTATCGGTAATCGGTCAACAAGGCGGAGATATCGTAGCGATTGACGTCATTCAGCCCGGAAGAAGAAAGGAAGTACGTGATTTGTCAGTCACCGTCATTGACCCATCTGTTGTCGCGTCCCTTTCAGCGGCAGTACAAGCTATGAAAGGCATCCACCTCGTGAATGTATCCGACAGAACGTTCCTCCTTCATCTCGGCGGGAAAATCCAAGTGCACTCGAAGGTGCCGATTAAAAACAGGGATGATCTATCCAGGGTTTACACGCCAGGAGTAGCGAAAGTTTGTATGGCGATACATGAAGATATCAGTAAAGCCTTTTCCTTGACGATTCGCCGGAATACGGTTGCCGTCGTGTCGGATGGAACCGCAGTACTAGGCCTCGGAGATATTGGACCTCATGCCGCAATGCCCGTTATGGAAGGTAAAGCGATGTTGTTCAAAGAATTGGCCGGCGTAGATGCATTCCCAATCTGCTTGGATACTCAAGACACTGAAGAGATCATTAGGATTGTCAAAGCTATTGCACCCACATTCGGCGGCATTAATCTGGAGGATATCTCCTCACCCCGATGCTTCGAGATTGAACGTCGGCTGAAGGAGCAATTGGACATCCCGGTATTTCATGACGATCAGCATGGTACTGCTGTTGTTCTGCTAGCGGGGCTGATCAACGCTCTAAAAATCGTTAATAAGCGGATGAATGAAATTAAAGTTATCGTTTGCGGCATAGGAGCGGCTGGCGTGGCCTGCTCCCGTATGCTTCTAACTGCCGGAGTGACAAATCTGATTGGTGTAGACAAGGAAGGGGCCATCCATAGGGAATTGTCCTATACAAATGAGGTGTGGAATGAATATGCCCGCATGACGAATCCCCACATCGAGAAAGGTCCATTATCCGAGGTGATCCGAGGAGCGGATGTATTCATTGGATTATCACGGCCTAAGGTGCTCGCGGGCGAAGATGTCCGGTTAATGAATCGGGATCCAATCGTATTCGCTATGGCGAATCCTGATCCGGAAATCTCGCCAGATGAAGCAGGACCTTATGTGAGGGTGTATGCGACAGGACGTTCCGACTATCCGAATCAATTGAATAACGTGCTTGCGTTTCCTGGGATTTTCCGAGGAGCGCTTGATGCTAGGGCTAGTACGATTAATGAAGAAATGAAGCTGGCCGCAGCCCAAGCCATTGCTTCTATCGTAACAGATGAGGAGCTGAACGAAGAATATATTATACCTGGGGTCTTTAATGATAAGGTCGTTCCCGCCGTTCGCAAAGCTGTTATTCGAGAAGCGATACATAGCGGAGTAGCCCGGAAGATACCAAGCGATTTCAGGAATATGGATTAGATAGATCGTTGTTCATCATTTTGTCATAAGTCCCAACAATGAAGTGCTTGAGTTCGATTAGTCTTTTTAGGTATTATAAGAGGTAGACTATTTCTATGAAACGGGGAGCAGACGATGCAGAAATGGATTTTATCTACTTTGATTACCGTCGCTTGCGCCATGGGCGTATATCTGATGGCAACCGGACTGCCGGAAAAGCCGGTTAACGAGGCAGCCGAATTAAAGGAAGGTCAAGAATTACTGAAAATTACCGCAACAAACTTTGAATTTGACCAGAAAGAATACGTCGTCAAAGCGGGTACCAACTATAAGGTGAAGTATGCCAACAAGTTGGGTAAGCACGGTGTGGAGATCAAAGGGCTTGACATTGAATTAGACGAAACGTCCCCGGAGATAGAATTTACGTTCGACAAGCCGGGTACTTATGAGATGCGTTGTTCCATTATGTGCGGACAAGGCCATGGTGACATGATCTCTACAATAATCGTTCAGTAAATGAGAAGGGAGCCATAACGGCTCCTTTTTTCCCCTTTATCTAATTAAATCCATTATGACAGTCAAAGATGACGCCAAGTCCGAATTCGGGAAATGCCAAGATCGCCTAAATATCCGATGAGAGCCCAGCTCAGCACGGTTAACGCGTACATAAACCATACATTTACTCTGTGGATGTCTGTGAAGAGTTCCACAAACCACATCGGAACGCTAAACATGAGTAGAAACAGGTTATGGGGATCGTAGCCGGTCACGTTAAAAAGGCATAGTGCAATTCCAATTAACGTGCATGCTGCAGTAAAGGGATATCGCATAGAGACTCCTTTCACCTATTATTGCCCGTAGTATGTACTGCTCTGCGATTCCTCATGCGTGGTTGACTATAAGAAAATGTATCTCACAAGAGAGAAGGAAGGCAAAGTCTATGATTACACATATTGTAATGTTTAAGCTCAAGGATCGCACTCCGGAAAGCATCGATCGCACCGTACAGGTACTTCGCAATATGGAGGGAAAAATCGACGAGCTGCTGCATCTAGAGGTAGGTACGGATGTTCTGCATTCCGAACGTTCATATGATATCGCATTGGTTACGAAATTCGAATCGATGGAAACTCTGCAAGCTTATCAAGTGCATCCCGTCCACAAAGCAGTTATAGAACATATGGCGTCTGTTCGTGAAGCATCGGTCAGCGTCGATTACGAGTGCTGAGAGGAAGAGGCTCGTGATTGAAGATACTGGAAGTATGCGCGACGTTTATGAGATGATGACTTATATCATCGTGATTTTATTAAGTGCCGTTATCATTACGGTATGGCTGAAACGTAGAAGCAAACGTAAAAAGAAATAATAAGGGAGCAGTCTACCCATGCCTATGTATGATGTGAACCGGGATAGTATCGGAGCTCGTTTGAATTGTGTGCCAGATATCGCGGAAGCTCTTACTAATGTGGCGGCTTATTGGACGGGTACATTAGTCCAAGGGCTAGCGCAGGAGAGGGCCCTTCATCTGGCTGCAGAGATTGCAACGGATGTCGGACATACCTTAATTGACGGCTTTATAATGCGGGATGCAAGCAGCTATGAGGATATTATTGATATCATTGCGGAAGAAGGAGTCATTACTGTACAAGTGGCTGCTATTCTGCGTCAAGTTGTCCTTTTGCGCAAGTCGCTTGTCCAAGAATATGACCGTTGGCCGAGGCGTGAACTGCATCCATTGACAGCAGAGCTTCCTAAGCTGTTGCTCGAATTCTCTGATCAGGTAAAAGGTTACTTGCACAAAGAGCTGGATAACTTGTAGGCGGCTTGTTCGTTCAATAAATATGAGAGTCCTCTTGCACTTGCTGCATGAGGACTTTTCTTGCTTTAGAATGCAGTTAAGAACAGCACTTTTTTAAAATTAACCTGTTTCTTGTATCAAGACATGCTGTAGCTTCTTATACTGTATTAACCGCATGGGCATTCGCCCGGATTGGAGAGCAGTTGGGGGGATCACAATGGCATGGGATTTGGCGGCATATGGGATTATGACAGCTAGCTTAACGATAGCTGCGGCTTTTGTAATCGGTATCGTACAAATTTGCCGATCACTCAGACGTCTGGATACAGCACTTGGGCGTCTCGGGAAGGAAACAGAAGCCTCATTACTCCAGTGCAAGGAGCTGGCGGAGGAGGCTAAGGAGACGATTGCTGCTTCGAGGCAAAGCTTGCAAGGCTTCTCCTCGCTCGCGGAGGGGGCGCGTGCGTTAGGGGAGGCTGCGCAGTCGACAGCACAGGGAATTGCCAAAGCAACAGCCCTCTGCCGAGAGCGTCTAGCCTCTATTATCCCGGCATCGACAGAGCATTGTGATCATAATAAGGCAAGCGGAAATTCTGACTTATCCGAGATTAGCCGAATTCTTTGGCTTTTATGGAAAAAGCGAAGATCCGAAAACGAGCCGAACTTCGATTGCTCTCGGCATTCAGGGCTGGGTGCGGATCCATCTCAAGGAGAGTGAATATAATGGCTGAAAAAAAAGCTGTCAAATCGTTTTTATGGGGGACGCTTGCGGGAGCGGTTACTGGAGTTGTTACTGCGCTTCTGCTGGCACCAAAGTCTGGCCGCGAGCTTCGCAGCGACATCTCCGAAACCGCTCAACAGGCATTGGAGAAAACAACAGACTTAAGCCGTCAAGCAGGCACTGCCGTGCAATCGCTGGCTAGAAAGACGACGAACTTAGCAGTTGATGCCAAACAAGCGGCGGAGCGTGTAGTAACAGATATCCGCTCACGTAAAGGCAGCGGGGCAGCTGTAGATAATGAAGTTGCGACTGCTGAAGAGAAAAGCAATGAGGATACCTCAGCCACATTGTAGCCCTCATCCTAATTAAAGCCCTGAAGCATCGCCCGCTCCCGCTGGGCGGTGCTTTTGTTTGCCTTGAATCCTTGTCCTAATAGGTGCTAATATGGAGGTACCTTTTTGACGCTGGTATCATAAAGTATCAGGAATCGACCTAATCAATTATGAAGAAAGCGGTGTTTCCGTGCAGCAAGCGATCGCAGTCCTGGACTCGGGTGTGGGTGGACTGACAGTCGTCAAGGAAGTGATGCGTCAGCTGCCTCAGGAGAAAATATTGTACTTCGGTGACACGGCACGAACGCCTTACGGCTCCAGGCCTGCAGAAGAAGTGCTTGCATTTACAAGTGAAATTGTCGATTACCTTATACAGTATCAGCCTAAAATGATTGTTATTGCTTGCAATACAGCTACAGCAGTCGCGTTAGAAGAGATTCGCAGACGAGTAAATCTTCCCATAGTAGGGGTCATTAATCCTGGTGCGCGCGCAGCGATTGGTCGGACCAAATCGGGGGTTGTTGGTGTTATTGGCACTGATGGGACTATTAAGAGCGGTGCCTATGAACATGCGCTTAAGCGATTATCACCGAAGGTAGAGGTAATTAGCCGCGCATGTCCATCCTTTGTGCCTCTTGTGGAGGCTGGGAATTTCAACTCCTCGGAAACCTTCCGAACTGTCAGCGAAGCATTGCTGCCTCTCCGTAGATCCGATATGGACTGCCTGATTTTAGGATGTACCCATTATCCTTTTCTGTGCCATCCGATATCGGAAGTCATGGGACAGGACGTTGTCTTGATCAATTCGGCGGAAGAAACCGCGCGGGAGATCAGCACCATTTTACACGAAAAAAGTGAGTTGGCAGGAAGAGGCGAGGTTCCGATTCATCAATTTTTCTGCAGCGCTGAACCTCGTAAATTCCAAGAAATCGCTCAGATATGGTTAGGAGAGCAAATTTGGCTAATGCCTGTTGTATGGCAGGTTTATCAGCTAAGAGCATAATAATATGGAAAAAATCAATTGGCGGGAAGTCCGTGGGGAGTATATCTCCTCGGGCTTTTTTTGATACCTGTCAATGGGTATAACTTGGGATCCGCCTTCATACACCAGTAGGACTGATACTGGAATGAGGAGTGGGTTGAATGTCGACTAAAACGGATTACGGACCTCAGCAGCTGACCAAGGAGTTGAAGAGACTGACTCGAACCTATCCTTTTATAAGCGCGGGTGCGATCGGTAGAAGCGTGCTTGGCAAACAGATTCCTTACCTAAGAATAGGTGCAGGACCTTTCCGATGGCACTTTAATGGTGCTTGCCATGCGAATGAATGGATAACCTCCTTATTGCTGATTCGATTCGCGGAGGATTACGCCAAAGCCTGCGCAAGAAGGCTGCCGTTCTGGGGGAAGTCGGCTAAGGATTTGTTCGCTCGCTGCAGCTTGTGGATTGTGCCGATGGTCAACCCGGACGGTGTAGAGCTCGTTCAACAAGGGATGACGGCCAAACATCCGCTCTATAAGGAGCTGATGCAGTGGAATCGAGGCTCTAATTTCTTTCACCGATGGAAAGCCAATGCAAGGGGAGTAGACTTGAACGATCAGTTCCCCGCATTCTGGGAGGAAGAACGCAAGCGAAGGGGAGTGTTATTACCTGGGCCTCGTGACTACAGTGGAGCTGCCCCTCTATGCGAGCCGGAGGCATTAGCGCTGTCACGATTTACAGATCAGAATGATTTCCATGCTGTGTTAGCCCTGCACACGCAAGGCGAAGAAATTTATTGGAACTATCGAAATGAGGAACCCCCCGAAGCAAAAGAGTGGGCGGAACGCTTAGCGCGCTCCTCTGGTTATCGTGCAGTTTATTTAGAAAATAGCGACGCCGGTTATAAGGATTGGTTCATCTCTAAGTTTAAGCGTCCCGGATTTACGGTAGAAGCGGGATGGGGTCACAATCCTCTTTCTATGGATAATTTTGAGCTGTTATATGATGATATTGCAAGGATTCTAGCTGAAGCTCTTGATTGCTCACATTAAAGATTCGAGATGGGGATGAAGGGGTAAACTTGATGAAAGCTGATGCTTTTCAGAAGGAGGTCCCTCAAATGGCTCGTAGATCATGGATAACCTTGTGGAGAAGTCTTCCGGGACGTGTTTGGCGTATTTTGCGCTCAGACCAGGTGACGCTAAAGGATAAACTTCTTTTTATCGTACCTGTTGCGCTTTATTGGGTGTTGCCGGACTTTATGGCGTATCTCCCCATCGATGATGCTGCAGTAACGGCACTGGCTGCAGCATGGTTCACGCGTGCAATGGAGAAGAAATATATCTTCAAAAAGTGATCTTGCATGACCCTATACGTTTCATTACAATAGAACGAGAACCTGACAGGAGTGATACTTAAAATGAATTGCAAAATTACTCGGAACGCGGCGAACGTGCTGCGCCGTGAATTGGACAAGCCAGAGAACGCGGATAAGAAATTGCGTGTCGTCATTACGCACAGCCATGGTGATCATGCCCATTATGGAATGGATATGGATGTCCCGGGTGATAAAGACGAAGTGGTTGCTACGGATAAGGGCATAGATGTTGTTCTGACCAAAGGGGAAGCGCTTCTAGACGGCGTTAAAATCGATTATTTGTATTTCCCTAAAGAAGGATTTGTCATTACGAATCCAAGCAAAGGCAACCATGGCGACCACTAATATTGAACAATCGGCTCCGGTTAACGATATCCGAATATGCGATAAATGTAAGCATATGCGGGTAAAGTCGATACTGCCTAAATTGCAGAAGCTATCTCCCGGAACCGAAGTAAAGGTGGCTTGCAAGTCTTATTGCGGGCCTTGCTCTCGTTTTGCTTTTATATTCATTAATGGACGTTATGTTACAGCACCAACGGAAGACGAAGCGATCGAGAAAGCTCGCAAATATGTGAAGACATAAGAAAGAAGCTGCCCTCATTTATTGAGGCAGCTTTTTTGTTACCCATCACTATTCATTTTCTTCGCGAAAATCAGCGATAAGATTATTTTCGACGACTCGGTCGGAAATGCTAAGATCAAGCTTCGCAGCCTCTGCACCCGCCCTGCATGAGGTTGGATCCGAAGCCAGCTCAGCGCTTAATAATTCATAACAAGCACCGTGATCGGCAACTCCATCGGCACTTGGAACGAAGTATACATTACCATCCGTAAAACCGCCGTTGCGGAATACAACAGACTTTGAGGCGCCGGACAGCATGCTGATGCCCATTAAAGAACGATTTTCCACAGGAATTCCCAACAAATGCATCAAAGTAGGAGTTGTATCGATTTGACCAACGGCCTTCTCTACCACACCTGCATGCTCATCGTTAGGAAGGTGAATAAAGAAAGGTACACTTCTGATGATTCGATCCTGATCCAGCGCAGATACCGGCTGACCTAGGAATTGCTCGTATAACTTCCAATCTTGGATTGAATTATCATGATCTCCATAGAAAAGCAGCAGAGTGTCTTCCCACAAACCTTCCTCCTTCAGTTGATCTACGAGTACACCCATCGAGGAATCCACGTAATGGGCAGACTGCAAATAATCTCCCATTATTGTTCCTTGCAGTTCACCGACCTCAAGCTCTTGGTTAGAGTAAGGCAACTTATAGGGGTGATGGCTTGATAATGTAATCGTAAAAGCATAGAAGGGAGACTGCTTACGTTCTTTTAATTGCTCGATTGTCTGGCGGAAGAAGGATTGATCCCCCAGTGACCAGCCGATCGGTTCATCAATCGTAAAGTCCTTCAAATCGTAAAATTGATCGTATTGCATATTATGGTACATATTATTTCGATTCCAGAAGCTTCCGTCATAGGCATGATGAACAGTCGTATCGTAGCCTTGGCTCTTTAATATAGAAGGGGCGCAATCGAAGTCGTTGCCCGCGAAACGAATGAAGACCGAACCGGTCGGCATGGGATGCATCGAGCAGCTCGTTGCGAAATCTGCATCGGAAGTACGGCCTTGCGCGGTCTGATGATAGAAATGAGGGAAATAGACACTCCGGCCTATGAGCTCATTCAGGTTTGGCGTTATTTCCTGTCCTCCGATCGATTGACCGACGACAAAAGTTTGGAAGGCTTCCGCCTGGACAATGAGGATGTTTTTCCCTTTGTATTGTCCGAATAGGGGTTCTGATTCCATTTGGGCTTGAAGCTTCCGACGATCCAGGAACCAAGCTTCTGATTCTTTTACCTGCTCATCGGATAAGCCTCCGCCTAACCAATGCTCCTTCGCATAGCGATAGGTGTCATATCCATGAAAGCCGAACAAACCAGTGACGTTATAAATCGGGACATTCCACCAATTTCCGACGAACAAGCCTCGTGCCCACCCGTTCTTCTGCTCTTCGACAGGAAAATAAATCAGTGCCCAACCGAGGGCGAATAGGATTGCTGCAGGAATGGTCTTACGCCAGACGGCTGTACGAGCCTTAGAGTAGGATAGCTTCAATGGAGGGTTGCGTTTAGCCTTAGTAAGCCAGAACACCCACACGACGAGAGCAAAGGATATCGGTAAATCCGCAAATAAGAGCCAGTCTTCTATATAGATAAGGCTCCAGATGCTGGCTTTTAGCTCACCCACCTGCCCTGCTTGCAGGAGTACGGGGACAGAGATAAAATCCTTGAAGTAGCGGAAATAAACGAGGTCTGCGAATAAGACAATGGAAAGTATGGCATTTAGTAAGGCTAAGGAGACTGCTCTGCCGCGACGTCCCAGCAACAATGTCCAGAAGGAGGCAAGCAACACAGCGCCTAGATTGACGGCCCATTTCCAATGGTTCATTCCTCCAACGTTAAATTGCTTATCGAGTTCATTTAATTTGTATAGTATCGATAGGATTAGAAGCATAATCCCCCAAAAAGGCCATAGCTGGATCACTCTTAAGGACATCTGAGCCGCTTTGCGGGATGCAGCTCGGAACTGCAATAACATAGCTAAACTTCCTTTCCGATAATGGCGTAATGTATTCGAGAACCATTGCAAATCATTAACGCAGTGTAAATGGTTAAATAAAAAATAGTATAGCTCTAATAAAGGGGGTATTACAAACTCAAGAGGAAATCGTGGTAAGATATATTCGGGTTAAGAAGGAAAAGGGGTGGTCTTTAAATGGAGTTGTTGCCAGATCAATATTTTGATCAATTATACGCGCGGGATACCGATTTGGAACGGGTGAACGAGGTTATCCGAAGTCACGGCATGCCAGAAATCTCTGTTGCTTCCGGCTATGGTCGGTTACTAACGTTTCTAATTTCGCTCTCCAAAGCGGAGAGGGTTTTGGAAATTGGTGCTCTAGGCGGTTATAGCGGGATATGTTTAGCGCGTGGTTTGTCACCAGGTGGCGAATTAGTTTCCTTAGAGCTCCGCCAGGACTATGCGGATATTGCCCAGATTAATGTATCTGCTGCGGGGTTAGGCGATCGAGTACGGTATGTTGTTGGCGATGCTTCTCAAAGTTTGGCGATGCTGCATTCGCAGGGGGATCGTTTTGACTTTTTCTTTATAGATGCGGACAAAGAGAATTATCCCCATTACTTAGATGAATGCATCCGACTTTCCAATGAGGGTGCTATTATCGCTGCTGATAATACTCTTCTTAGAGGTAAAACAATTGATTCCGTAAAACAAGGGCCGTCCGTGCTCTCGATGAGAGAATTCAATCGACGGATTGCCCAGGACCCGAGGCTGGTCGGCGTTCATCTTCCGGCTTATGACGGACTAGCTTTAGCAAGGGTAATAAAAAGGAAAACAGAATTTTAAGTGTATTTTATGTAAAATTATTCCATGTATACGATATACAGTGCCATTAATTGAAATTTAGTTAGTTTAATACTAATTTTAATTACAAATTGATATACTTTATACTAAATATATCCATTTTACTGAACGTAATTTCAAAATCGAATTATCATAATTACATTCATATCAGAATTAATGAATGATTATACGAGGTACATGATTAATAATCATTTAAGTAAGCGTTTTCTGTAAGTTGTGTGTAATATATGCTTACATCATGGGTAATATTGGTTAACAATTACATAATCTAGCATTGCAGAATCCGAACATTATATAGTAATATTCTTTTGTTCCATCATTTCTGAGTATGTATAACATATACGTTAAAGAAATGATATGGCTAAAAAACGGGGAGGCAATAGAATGAAATTCAAGAAATTATTCTCGGCTGCATTAGCAGTCACGCTGGCAGGAAGTTTGTTAGCTGCATGCAGCAGCAACAACAATAACGCCGCATCATCAGCTCCAGGTTCTGCATCTCCATCTGCATCTCCATCTGCATCCGAATCACCGGTCGTTAGCACACCTCAGGAATTTCGTTTCACTATAGGGAGCGAACCGCCAAGCTTAGATCCAGCTTTGATGCAAGACGCTCAGTCCTCGATCGTCGCATCCGGATTATTTGACGGCCTTATGCGGTTGAATGAAGCCGGCGAACCCCAGCCTGCATTAGCCGAAAAATATGAAATGTCCGAAGATGGTAAAACCTACACCTTCAAGCTGCGTCAAGACGCGAAATGGAGCAACGGAGATCCCGTAACCGCTCATGACTTCGAATATTCATGGAAACGCGCATTGGCGCCGGAAACGGCTGCCGTATATGCTTATATGCTTTATTATCTCGAGAACGGTGAGAAATATAACAGCTCGACTCCAGACAAACCTGTGGATGCGGACGAAGTCGGCGTCAAGGCGTTGGACGACTATACGCTGGAAGCCAAATTGTACACAGCGGCGCCTTACTTCATCAGCCTTGTATCGCACTACACTTATTGGCCTGTACACAAGGCTTCCGTTGAAGGTAAACCGGAATGGGCGGCTGATTCGTCAACGATGGTTACTAACGGACCGTTCAAGTTGACGGAATGGGCGCATGGCGACAAGCTCGTCTTAACGAAAAACCCTGATTTCTACGACGCGGACAAAGTCAGCTTCGACAAAGTGACGATTTCCATGGTTGAAGAAGACAGCACCGTTTACAGACTGTTCGAAACAGACAAAATCGACTGGATTGGCGCGCAAGCGGGATCGGTGCCGAGCGACTTGGTTCCGAAATTGGTTTCGGAGAAGAAAGCTGAAATCGAGACGATCGCTTCCGTATATTATTACCTCTTTAATACTAAGCAAGCGCCGTTTGATAACGCGAAAGTTCGTAAAGCCTTCTCGATGGCTATCGACCGGCAGTCTATTATCGACAACGTAACAAAAGCAAATCAAACTCCGGCTTTCGGCCTCGTACCGCCAAGTATCGCAGGTATGGACGGCAAAGCGTATCGCGAGCTGTATCCGGACACCGCATATTACTCGGAAAACGTGGAAGAAGCGAAAAAGCTTCTGGCTGAAGGGCTCAAAGAAAGCGGACTTACTAAATTCCCTGATTCCACTTTGCTGTATAACACGAATGAAGGCCACAAGGCCATTGCGGAAGCAATCGTCGATATGTGGCGTAAAAACCTCGGCGTCGAAATGAAGCTTGCAAATCAGGAGTGGGGTACGTTCCTGGAAACGAGACAAGCGGGTCAGTTCGGTGTCGCTCGTTCAGGTTGGGGAGCAGACTTTAACCATGCGATCAACTTCACTTACGATTTGATCCATCCGAAATCCGGCAACAACGACGGCAGATATGACAATCAAGAAGTCGGGAAATTGCTTGACGATTCTCTGTTAGCTACGGATGAGAAAGAACGTCTGGAATTGATTTCTAAAGCTGAAAAAATCGCTCTATCCGACGATATGGCAGTATTGCCGATCTACTACTACACGACGGTTACTATGGAAAAAGACGGCTTTGAAGATGTCGTCTCGGATTATGCGGGACACTTGGATTGGGTATTCGGTAAGAAGAAATAAACAATAGCTGGAGCATCACAGGAAACTCCGATTTTGAAGGGTATATATAGTATCCCTATATATACCCTTTTTAATTGCAAACTTCGGTAGAACAGGCAGGTGAGAATGATTGATTCGCTATATATCGAAAAAATTTATGTTTATGCTTCTGTCGCTGTTCCTTCTAGTGACCGCCACATTTGTCTTGATGAACGCTGTACCCGGCAGTCCGCTGCAATCGGAGAAGGCAACAAGTGCCCAAGTGCAGAAGAACTTGGAAGCGTATTACGGCTTGGATAAACCGCTGATCGTACAATATGGGATTTACTTGAAAAACTTAACGGAGTTTGACCTAGGTATTTCCATGAAGAAGAAGTTCCAGGCTGTCGATAAAATCATTAGCAATTCATTTAAATATTCTCTTAGGCTCGGTATCGCGTCCGTGATTACTTCTGTAGTTGTCGGATGTGTTCTGGGTATTATTGCAGCCATGTACCATCGTAAGCTGTTGGATAATTTAGCGATGATCATAGCGGTAATCGGATTGTCCATTCCGAGCCTGGTCATGGCTCCACTGCTGCAATATTTTTTGGCCGTGAAAATTAGAGCGTTTGAAGTAGCTGGCTTGAATGGTCCGCTTGATTACGTGCTGCCGACGATAGCGCTATCAGCGGCTTCAATCGCATTTATCGCTAGGTTGATTCGATCGACCATGATAGAAGTTTTGAATGCCGATTTCATAAAGACGGCGAAATCCAAAGGTCTCGCCGGACATGTGATCGTATGGCGGCATGCCTTGCGCAATTCGATGCTGCCTGTGGTCACCTTTCTTGGCTTTCTTACAGCCAATGTTATCACAGGCTCCGTCGTCATCGAGCAAATCTTTGCGATACCAGGACTCGGAAAGTTTTTTGTCCAAAGCGTCGTTGATCGTGACTACCCGCTTATTATGGGCATTACGATATTTTATGCTGCAATCCTGATGGTGTCCCGATTATTAGCCGATATCGCCTATGTGCTGGTGGATCCGCGAATCAGATTATCAGGCGGAAAGGTGGAGAAGTAGACCTTGCAAAACGAACCCAACATCAACTCTGTTCGTCCCGAGTTTTTTACGCCGATCAACCGCAATTCGACCGATTCGGAGAAAATAGAGCGGAATAGATTAACCGCTTGGCAAGATATTAAGCTTCGTTTATTGAGTAATAAGCTGGCCATGACGGGGCTATGGATCACGATTGCCGTATTGCTGTTTGCCGTATTTGCTCCCTTGCTATCTTCGTTTGATCATTTTACGAATGATCTGGCAAACTCGAATCAACCGCCCTCACTAAAGCATTGGTTTGGAACGGATGAATTGGGCCGCGACTTGTTTGTAAGAACGTGGAAAGGCGCGCAGGTGTCTTTGTTTATAGGTGTTGTTGCAGCTTTAATCGATTTAGTCATCGGCATCATTTATGGAGGTATTATGGGTTATTATGGCGGCAAAGTGGACGAGGTCATGAACCGCTTTGCCGAAATTCTGTATGCGATTCCGTATTTGCTCGTCGTCATTCTCCTGCTTGTGGTGATGGAACCGAGTCTAACCACCATCATCATAGCGATGTCTATTACCGGCTGGATCAATATGGCTTGGATCGTCCGGGGACAGATGATGCAGTTGAAAAACCAGGAATATGCCCTAGCCTCCAAAGCGCTTGGTGCAGGTTCGATGCGGATTATTTTCCGGCATTTGATACCGAACGCTATGGGCCCAATTCTGGTAACCTTGACATTAACCGTTCCTGGCGCGATATTCACCGAAGCGTTCCTCAGCTTCCTGGGTCTTGGGGTTCAGTCTCCCGTCGCCTCATGGGGGACAATGATTAATGACGGAGTTGGATCGATGGAGATATTTCCATGGAGACTCTTCTTTCCGGCCCTGTTTTTAAGTGTGACGATGTTTGCCTTTAATGTATTTGGCGACGGATTGCGAGACGCCTTTGATCCAAAATTGAAAAAATAAACGATTTTACGCGGAAAGGAGGTCATAGCCTTCATGAAAACGATTCTTGATGTGAAAAATTTGAGTGTATCATTCGACGTATACGACGGCGAAGTTCAAGCGGTCCGAGATGTCAGCTTTGAAGTGAAGGAAGGGGAAGCCGTCGGAATCGTCGGTGAATCCGGTTCCGGGAAAAGCGTAACAGCCCAAACGATTATGAGATTGATCCAGACGCCCCCGGGAAAAATCAAAAAAGGTTCTATTATATTCGACCAACAAGAATTGTTGTCGCTGTCCGAAAAAGAGATGCAAAAAGTGCGAGGAAACAAAATTGGCATGATCTTTCAAGATCCGATGACTTCTCTCAATCCGACCATGACGGTCGGAAAACAAATCATGGAAGGCTTGATCAAGCATGAACAACTGAGCAACGCGAATGCGAAAGTGAGAGCGGTCGAACTGTTGTCCACAGTAGGCATCCCTAATCCAGAAACGCGGATCGATCAATATCCGCATCAGTTTTCCGGCGGTATGCGGCAACGTGTGATGATAGCGATTGCGCTTGCGTGCAGCCCTGCTCTGTTGATCGCTGACGAACCGACTACTGCTCTCGATGTTACGATTCAGGCGCAAATCCTTCGTTTACTAAAGGATCTTCAGCAGCGAACAAAGACATCGATTATATTAATTACCCATGATTTAGGCATCGTTGCGGACTTATGTGATCGCGTTATCGTCATGTATGCGGGACAGATTGTAGAAACGGGCACAAAGCGGGAAATACTCCGCAACCCGCAGCATCCTTACACGAAAGGTCTGCTCAAATCTTTGCCCCGATTGAATCAAGATAAAGGCGAGCCGTTAGTTCCGATATTCGGAACGCCGCCGGATTTGATCAAGCCTCCGCAAGGCTGCGGTTTCTGCAGCCGCTGCGACGAAGCGCTGCGTATCTGTGAAACGGAAATTCCGGATCCAACAGCGATTAGCGGCACTCAATTGGTGCGGTGTTGGCTGCAGCATCCTTATGCGAAGCAGTCGGGTTCCGCCAGCGGCAAGGAGGCGAGCGTATGAGTAAAGCGTTAATTGAAATCGAGGGACTGCGCAAATTTTTTAATGTAGGAAATAATCGTATATTAAAGGCAGTTCACGATATTAGTTTTTCGATTCAAAAAGGTGAAACGCTAGGGTTGGTTGGAGAGTCAGGCTGCGGGAAATCGACGGCCGGGCGTACAATCATTCGTCTTTATGAACCAACAGCAGGTCGTATTTCATTGGACGGGACGGATATTACGAAATTGTCCAATGCAAAATTCAAAGCATACCGCAGCAAAATGCAAATGATTTTCCAGGATCCTTACGCTTCGCTCAATCCCCGAATGACGGTTCTGGACATTATCGGAGAAGCGTTGGACATTCATGGATTGGTGAAGAGCAAGGCGGAAAGAAAGCGCCGCGTAGAACAACTGCTTGAAATGGTCGGATTGAACGCTGACCACGCTTCACGTTATCCCCATGAATTTTCCGGTGGACAGCGGCAGCGGATCGGAATTACCCGAGCGTTGGCGGTGGAGCCTCAATTTATAATTTGCGATGAACCGATTTCCGCATTGGATGTGTCGATTCAAGCGCAAATCGTTAATTTGCTCAGTGATTTGCAGAAGAAAATGGGTCTCACCTATTTGTTCGTCGCGCATGATCTGTCGATGGTAAAGTACATGAGTGATCGTGTCGCCGTTATGTACCTGGGTAAAATCGTCGAGCTTGCACGCAGCGAGGATTTATACGCCAATCCGCAGCATCCTTACACGAAGGCGCTGCTGTCGGCCATACCGGTGCCGGATCCCGATGTGCAAGAGGGAAAGGAGCGGATTATCTTGAAAGGCGATTTGCCTAGCCCGATCAATCCGCCAAGCGGCTGCACGTTCCGTACACGTTGTCCGGCGGCGACGGAGAAATGCGCGGCGGAGGCTCCCGAGTTCCGCGAAATGCGCCCCGGCCACTTTGCATCTTGCCATTATGCATAAACCAGTATTGATCTGTATGAATGAAAAGTAAAAACTAGACAGAAACGGGACGAAGCAGAGTGATACATCTGCTCCGTCCCGTTTTTAGGTTTGGACTAAAGGATTAACTGAGACGCATGCCACTATTGTCACAACATGAGGCTGTCGATTAACAGTTCATAACTTCGGAAATCTGTGGGAGACCACAGAATGTATGTGAAAAATCATACAAAATGAGCAGTACACACATCGAATCTGTCGATTCTATGCGAAATTTCATACACAATACACGATTTGAGCCCGGATTCTATAAATGTATCCGAAAAATCATATACATTCTCTGCATGTGTATGTTCACGTTAAAACTGTCCACAATTAATCGACAGCCTCAACATACAGCAATGGGAGCGTCTAAACTGCGGAACATACCAAAAGCTGGGATAACGAAACGTGGCTCCGTTATTAGGCCACATTGTCTTATTCCACCGAAACTCGCAATTTCCCCACACTAACTTCCTGAGCTAACATAAGATAACGATACCATCACCGCTATGAATGAAACTTGATAGCCATTTCGCTGGAAACAATAAAAGCTATAAAATTGGTGAAAGAGAAGAATATCTACACCAAGCTCTGAATATGCAATGGGTAAATTGTTTTACCCTGTTTTATATTGCTATAATAAGGTAAAAATTTAAGAAATGGGGTTTATAACGATGCCAGCTGTTAAAGTAGAAGGTAAAGGTTTATTTCAAGCGGAAGAGGGAAAGAAGCTTGTACTTGTCCTTGAGGATAACGGGGTAGATATTTTACACCGCTGCGGCGGTAATGCCAGATGCACAACTTGTCGTGTTGAAATCTTGGAGGGGGATGGAGGCCCTATAGGTGAGGCTGAAGCAGCCATCCTCAATGCTAAGGGGGTTACCTTGCCTAATGTCCGTCTTTCGTGCCAAATTCGAGTACATTCAGACCTAGAAGTCAAACCTCTCATGACGGTATCGGAATCCGGTATGGAGCCAGGTACTAGACCGTTGGATTAATCAGTTATACTTGTCTATTATCCGCGCAACTCACTCTGTATTGGAGGCAGCGTTGCGCGGTTTTGGATTAATCGGAAGGTTCCCTCAGAGAATAATCGTTTTGTCTTGTCCATAAAGCGCGAGCAGCCCAGGCACACGTAGCAAACAGCAGAATCCCTGACAGTATGAATAATCCTTCAATGCCGATTAGCCCGGAGAGTGCTCCGCCCATAATCGGGCCCGCCACGTTGCCAAGGCTGAGCGCGCTGCCGTTAAAGCTGTAGGAGCGGCTTTCCATGCCGTCCGGAGTATATCTGCGAATGAGAGAATTGACAGTTGGGATCATGCCCCCCATGAAACATCCGAGTAGGAATCGGCAAATCAGCAGCTGCCCAACGGATCCGACAAACGCTTGAGGAATAAGCATTAATGCGGCTCCAGCAAGCGATACGATCAGAATCCGCGAAGAGCCAATCCGATCTGCAAGCTTCCCTAACAGCGGAGCGCATATCATATTGGATATTCCCGTTACCGAGCCGACAAACCCAGCATAGAAAGCCAAATTAGCAGTTGTACCATGCAGCTCTTGGACATACAGTGGAATAAGCGGCATTGGACTTAACATTGCGAATTGAATAAGAAAGGTTACCGTAAGCAGAACCGGCAGCTGAGGAATAATCATTAAATCGCGGAAGCCCTTGAATATGCTTGCCTGTTTCTGAAGCGCGGCAGCGGTTCGATCGAAATTCTCTTTGACCAATAACCAGGAAATAACGGATGCAAGAAACAAAAGCGTGCCTGTAATATAGAAAATAGGACGGAAACCAAAGTTGTCCGCAAGTAATCCCCCGATAAAAGGCCCCAGGATCACGCCGGCGGTTCCCCCCGATTGGAGCGTTCCCATAGCAAATCCCATACGATCCTTCGGGGTTGTAGCCGATACAAGGGAGACTGCAGCCGGAAAGAAGCCGGATATGACCCCATTCAGCATTCTTAGTACGAGCAAATGCCATGGGGCTGTCGCAAAACCCATTAGAACCATAACAATAGCCATGCCGAATCCTGAACGCAGCAGCATCATTTTACGCCCATATCGATCGGAGAGCTTCCCCCACAAAGGCTGGAAGAGGAAAGAAGTAACGAAATTAGCCGCAAAAATAAACCCCGCCCATATTCCGATTTCATGATCGTTCGTGAGCCCGAGATCTTGCTTTAGGTATAGGGAGAGGAAGGGGATGATCATTGTCATACCCGCCATCACGAGAAAATTTCCAGACATCAGTATGAACAGGTTAACTTTCCAACGTTGCATCGGCAGCTCCTTGTCCTAACTATCTTATCTACTGACAGTATATCATAGCCCAATTGAGGGAGCGGAAACATCATTGTCAAACTATTGTCATACTCCAAGGTAACTCTAGGTTGTCCCGCCGCTCCAAAAGGGGCATAATGAAAGCAATGAAAACCAATCCATGACAAAATGAGGACGACCTGATGATTGAGAATGATCTTTTTCTACGAGCTTGCCGACGTGAGGCAGTAAACCGTGTGCCGGTGTGGTATATGCGCCAAGCAGGACGATATGATCCCGACTATCGTAAAATAAAAGAAAAATACTCATTGCTTGAAATATGTAAGCAACCAGAGCTTGCCGCCGAGGTTTCTTTGATGCCCGTTCACAAGCTGGGTGTTGATGCCGCTATTCTTTATTCCGATATTATGAACCCCGTTGCTTCGATTGGAATTGATTTCGATATCGTCAAGGATATTGGACCTGTCATCCATAATCCCGTGCGCAGCGCAAGTGATATAGATCGTCTTAAGCCGATTGATGTGCAAGCGCACCTCTCTCATGTATTGGAGACGATTAAGATTCTAGATCGCGAGCTGAAAGTACCCTTGATTACGTTCGCCGGCGCCCCTTTTACTCTTGCTAGTTACATCATAGAAGGACGTCCTAGTAAATCCTATATCCGTACGAAAGCACTCATGTATACCGAGCCGCAGGTCTGGCACCGTCTTATGGGCAAGCTTGCCGATATGGCTGCGACCTATTTGCGTGCACATATAAATTCAGGCGCCAAGGCCGTTCAATTGTTCGACAGCTGGGTAGGCTCTCTGGCTCCGCATGACTTCAGGGAGTTCGTGCTTCCTCATGTGGAAAGCATTTTTGCAAGCTTATCGGACCTCAATATACCGAAAATTTATTTCCCAGGCGTTAGCTCGGGAGAATTATTGCCATACTTAACGACTCTTCAGAGCGATGTCATCGGTCTCGATTGGCGCGTTTCGATAACGGAGGGGCGCAGTCGCACGGGTGGCAAATATGCGATACAAGGGAATCTTGATCCTTATGTGCTGACTGCACCTTCTGAAGTTATTCATGAGCATGCTAGACGAATACTAGATGAAGGCATGAAGGAGCCTGGATTTATTTTTAACCTGGGACATGGTTTGTTCCCAGAAGCTTCACTAGATAAATTAAGGGAGCTTACGGAATTCGTTCACAGCTACAGCGAGCAGAAGCTTGCGACGGGGGTGGTCTCTTGAGCATTAAACGTAAATCAATAGGAGTGCTCGTCATGTCCTATGGCACACCGGAGAGCTTGGAGGGTGTCGAAGCCTATTACACCCATATCCGAAGAGGAAACCCGCCATCTGCTGAGCAGCTTGAGGACTTAACGAACCGTTACCGCTCGATCGTGGGCGGCGTTTTCCCTCTGCGCGAAAATACGAATCGCCAGGTCGCTGCTTTGCAGCATACGCTAGACGAACTTGCAGGCGAAGACAGCTTTGTTTGTTACCAAGGCTTGAAGCATGCCTTTCCCTATATTGAGGATGGCATAGCTGCGATGGCCGCAGCTGGAATCACGAAGGCGATTGGGATCGTGCTGACTCCGCAATATTCCGTCATGAGCGTCGGAGGTTACATGAAACGGGCGCAAGAGGAAGCTGCAAAACATGGAATTGCGTTCAAGTCTGTTCAAGAGTACCATCTGCATCCAGAACTGATAGAAGCGCTTAGTGAGCGGGTAAAGGAAGGTCTGCACAAGTTCGATAAGCAGGGGGCTGATACGTTAGTACTCTTTAGCGCTCATAGCCTGCCAGCTAAGATTCTAGAGATGAATGATCCATACTCCGATCAATTGCTTGCGACTTCAGCTGCAATCGCAAATCTAGCAGGTGTGAAGAAGTGGCAGTTCACATGGCAAAGCGCAGGACAAACCGGACAGCCTTGGCTTGGACCGGACATTCTAGAAACGTTGGAGCAGATTAGCGAGGAAGGGATCACATCTGTACTGGTAACGCCGGTAGGGTTTGTATCCGATCACCTTGAAGTGCTCTACGATATCGATATCGAAGCGCATGAGTACGCATCTGAACGCGGCATAAGGCTAGAAAGAATCCGCATGCTGAACGACGATCCTCAATATATGGCTGCTTTGGCTGATTCCGTGCTGATAGTTCATAGGGAGCTGGAATAAAATGACGAACAAGTTACGCCGTGTGGCGGTGCTGGGCGGCGGAATTACCGGCCTCAGCGCCGCTTTTTATTTGCAGAAGCTGGGAGCAGAACGCGGAGAGAGCATTGAGGTAACTGTATTAGAGGGCTCAGAGAGATTAGGGGGACGAATTCATACGCTTCGCCGGGATGGCTTCGTCATCGAGCGAGGACCGGATTCCTTCCTTGCGCGCAAGCTTCCAATGATCGAACTGGCGAAGGAACTGGGTATAGCTGGTGAGCTGACTGGGACGAACCCTGCGGCTAAAAAAACCTATATTTCCTTAGATGGCAAGCTCCATCCAATGCCTGAAGGCTTAACGCTTGGTATTCCTACGAACGTCGATAAGTTCTTGAAGACTGACCTTGTGTCGGGTCAAGGTAAAGGGCGCGCGTTAGAGGAACAGCAGCTTCCTCCGACTGAAGGTAAGGAAGATGAGTCTGTAGGTGCTTTCCTTGAGCGCAGGATGGGACGGGAAATGGTTGAACGAATATTTGAGCCTTTGCTTGCGGGCATTCATGCGGGTGATCTTTACCAGTTAGGGCTGCGGGCAACTTTCCCGCAGTTCAAGCAGCTCGAACAAGAGTATGGCGGCCTGATTCGCGGGATGACCGAGACGAGCAAGAAGGCAGCGCTGGCGAATGCGGTAGAACCAGCACCAGCACTAGCAACTACCCCAACCGCGGTGGTCGAAACCGATCCGTTACCGGCATCTATCTTCATGACGTTTCGGAGAGGATTGTCCACAGTAATCGAGGCGCTAGATTCTATGCTTAGAGCGGATGGTTGCGATATTCGAATGGGTACCCGCGTTGTCTCATTAGAGCAAGCACTTGGAGCAGGCTCCTTACAACCTGCCTATCGGCTTCGGCTCTCTGACGATTCGATGATTGAAGCGGATGCCGTGATATGCACGTTACCTGCTTATGCGGCAGCGAAGCTGCTAACACCCCATATTGATGTATCTGCACTTATGAATATAAAATACGTTTCAGTTGCCAACGTTGTGTTCGGGTACGATGATGCAGGCTTTGACCATGACCTTGACGGCTCCGGCTTTCTCGTTCCGCGCGGGGAAGGGCGCCGTATTACGGCTAGCACCTGGACATCGTCCAAATGGCTGCATACCGCTCCGAAAGGCAAACGTCTGATTCGGTGTTATGTCGGACGCGCAGGGGATGAGAAGGGCGTAGAATTGTCCGACGAGAAGCTAACGGAAGAGGTGCGCCAAGACTTGCATGACCTCATAGGACTAACCGCAGCACCTGAATTCGTCGAGATTACAAGGCTTCGCCATTCCATGCCGCAATATCCTGTTGGACATATAGGGGCGATAGCTTCACTGCGCGAGCATCTAGCTGCGCAACTCCCGGGTGTTGTTGTAACCGGGGCGGCATTTGGCGGAGTTGGACTGCCGGATTGTGTTGCACAGGGTAAGAAGGCGGCGGAGGCTTTACTTAAGATTGAGGAAGTATAATTGGAGCCCAAATAACGGTCTTTAGTTGTCAGGTCATACGGCTGAGGATACAATAAAAAAGGGTGTTAGCTACTTCACGTTAAATAGAGGAGGCTGATTCCATGCCGACCACAGCGGTTATACTGGCCGGAGGCATAGGAAGGCGTATGGGCGGCATGAATAAAGCGATGCTATCCTACGGCGATGAAGCTTTTATTGAGCGCCAGATACGAGTAGCCTCACTAGGAACAGATGAAATAATAGTCGTCTCGAACGATCAAGCGATAAGCTCGCTCTTGCACAATCGGAGGAATGTGACAATCATTCCGGATGTTTATATAGGAGAGGGACCCTTGGCCGGTTTACATGCAGGTTTGTCAGCGGCATCCTACTCATCGGTTTGGGTATTGGGCTGTGATCAACCCTTTCTTGACGTGGCTGCCGCCCTCTATTTACAAGATCGGATGGAGAGCGGATCCTATCAAGCAGCCTTGCCTATATTCGGGGGAAGACCGCAGCCGCTGCATGCTCTATACCGCAAGGAAACAATGCAGCCTGTACAAGCGCTGCTTGAGCTTGGGGAGCGAAAAATCTTATCTCTGCTCGATCATATTCCATGGTGTGGGATCGATGAGTCTGAATTTAAGGAACAGGGTATTCCCTTGAATTTTGTCGATGATGTGGATACACCGGAGCAGTATGCCGAAGCTCGCCTGTTGTTTGATGATAGTGATAATAGTTGATTTACAAGTAAAGGAGCGTACCTTCCTTGACGCAGCATAATGATCTTTCTGCAAGGTTCCGTCGTCAAACCATCCAGCCGGAAGAGGCGCAGAATCGTATTCTTGAGCATATCCGGGTCTTAGATAGCGAGAAGGTTCCGCTTGAGGAGTCTTGGGGACGCCGATTAGCGGAAGCGATCATCGCTCCGCACCCATTCCCTCCCTTTCGCCGATCGGGTATGGACGGCTACGCGGTGCGCGCCGCAGATTTGCTCGGGGCATCGTCGGACAAACCCGTTAGGCTAGCCGTAGTGGAGTCATTACCCTGCGGCTTTGAGCCGCGTTACGAGGTCGGTGAAGGGCAAGCAACGCGAATTATGACTGGTGGAATGGTCCCATCCGGAGCGGATACCGTCGTTATGCTGGAGATGACTGCTGCCGAGGAAAGGGACGGAAAACCGTACGTTCTAATCGGTAAAAGTGTTCCTTTAGGTTTAAATGTAGCGGAAATTGGCTGTGAAATACAGGATGGCCAAACTTTATTGCCTCCCGGTAAAGTCATTCGCTCTGGCGAGACCGCGCTGCTTGCTTCTTGCGGCTATGCTCTTGTCACCGTAATGCGGCGTCCGCGAGTTGCGGTCTTATCTACTGGCAGCGAGCTGCTTGAGGTGGAGGAGCCGCTGGCTCCTGCCAGAATCCGTAACAGCAACGCGCCTATGTTAGCAGCAATGCTAAGGGAAGTAGGAGCGGAGCCGGTTATGCTGGGTAAGGTTCCGGATGATGCGATGGCCGCGCAAGCACTTGTAAGGGAAGGCGTCCGAACCTGTGACATGCTTCTTACTACTGGCGGAGTTTCCGTTGGAGATTACGATGTGATGGTTGATGTGCTGGCAGAAGCCTCTGTAACCCTGCTATTTAACAAAATAGCGATGCGTCCCGGAAGTCCGACGACGGCGGCAATTCTAGAAAATAAGCTCGTCGTCGCTTTATCCGGGAATCCTGGCGCCTGCTTTGTCGGCTTTCACTTGCTCGTTGCTCCTGCGCTGAAAGTGATGCAGCAAGAGCCCCATCCGACTCCTAGCAGCTTTAAGGCTTATCTTGGAGCTGAGTTTCCTAAGGTTAATGCCTATCGTCGATATATTCGCGGCCGGACTGATCTGCGGGAAGGTACCGTTTGGGTTTCTCCTACCGGGGATGATAAATCCAGTCTAATGACAACAATCGTAGATGCAGACTGTCTCATCGAAATCCCTCCTGTTAAGGAAGGGCTTGAGAAAGGGACACTTGTGAACGCTTGGAAGTTGGGATAGAGGCATACTCCATAAGCGGGGTGAACGGAGGGAGCGCATGATGAAAATCTTTCAGGTAGTCGGTTACAAGAATGCAGGCAAAACAACACTCGTATGCGAGATTGTAAGGGAATTGACGAATAAGGGGCTGCGAGTTGGAACCGTGAAGCACGATGTACACGATTTCGAGCCCGATGTGACAGGCACAGACACGTGGCAGCATCGACAAGCGGGCGCTCATATTACGGCGATTACCTCCCCATCACGAACGGCGTGGGTACAGGAGCAATCAACTCCTTTAGAGGAATTGGTATCTGACATACGTGAGCATGCACTCGACTATCTGATCATTGAAGGCTTCAAGTCAGCTGCATACCCCAAAGTCGTTCTTCTTAGAAATGAGCAAGACAATGTCCTACTATCTCTGACCAACATCATAGCAGTCATTGTTCGGGAACCAAACGACAGCTTGCAGGCACAGGCGAAGGCACTTGCTATCCCGGTGTTTATTCAACCAGATCCAGTTTCCTCTTTATCCTTTATTCAATATTTAATTGGGCTTCCTAGTTAAAGGGGCTCTCGAATCTCGTGTCCACGAATGGGATTAGGGAACGCGGTTCAGTTAAATCACCGAAACTTTTTCACGGATGGTTGCAGCAGCAGTAGATTCTACGGCTAAAGTTGCATGAGCGCGACTGTTTGGAGTTCTGTCAAGAAAGTAGACACAAACTTATGCGGCCTGCTGCTGCTCGTAGTACCTCTTTTCGCATAAATGCGGGGTTAAGTAACCAATGGAAGAATGAATGCGGATTCGATTGTATTCGA
>NZ_JBEQAP010000010.1:0-155587 GCF_041640265.1 Cohnella sp. | reverse complement strand
TTGTTGCCACGGAGGTTCATGCCAAGATAAGTGATTCTTGTTTCTCTGCGCAAGTAGACGCTTTGTTGACTACCGAAGCATCAGAGCCGCTTACCGTAACAACAGTATGGGTAGAAAAAGAATCGCTTCAAAATACGATTCTTGATTCGGGAAGTGATGCACAGGTTGTTATGGACAAGACTGTAAATGCATTCAGAGCCACTCCAACGCCAGGAGCATAAATGATATATTCAACTATGTTTTTGTGGTAGTTTTTGTTCCAAAGTTTCAATTGCAAGTCGGACACTTGAATTTCGTTTGTCATTTAATTTTTGGGGTGCTTCCTAGCTATGGAAGTGCCTCTTTTTATAGTGTTTCCCATATTTGGATAAATGCCAATAAAGTAGACAGAAAAAAGGAATGTTTCTTTAGGAAGACTGCCAGAAAATGTCTTCTTTTAATAAACCCTTCAATATATTCGAAACAAGCCAGGTTTACTTCTTTTAACGAAGTAAATTTTTTGCATTATCCCAGGGATAAGCGAGCTTTGAATAAGATGGAACGATGGCTAAATGGTCTTGTAATTGACGGAGTTCAGAAGAAAGGTACTGTGAGCCTCTATCTGTCTTTTCCATTAAGGCTACATACTTTAGAACCTGTACATATTAGCTGGTTTGAAAACCACTCCTACAAATTACCGGGAGATGAGCCACCAGAAAAATGGTTAATGAATATGAAATGTTTGGATTATCCGAAGAACAAGTTAAAATAAAATTTGTACAAGTGACTATTAGAGTACATGCTGGAATGTTTAACGAGCTTATTTCAAAAATCAAAAATATTCTAAATGAAAAAACTTGATCAGAGCTTAATGAAATCTTATAGTTCACAACTTTCCTTACATGGTAATTTCCAGTGGTTCCAGATTTTTTGCACCTAACAACATGGAAAGGGAACTCTGCTGTCCATCGCTACGCGGATATAGGGGGAAAGCTGTTGAGCTATCAAAAGTATCGCCTCCAGGGCTGAATTGAAAAGCAATATATGACAATTATCCGATAATCTTTGCCAATGACGTAAACCTTTTTCTAGTATACAATAAATTCAAGGTAAGCGCTAACAACGGCTTTCTGACAGCATCGGAATGATTGGATATGAGCTCACGGTCATTCCTGGAATTACCTCAAAAGAAAAGCAACTACTCAATCATCTTAGGAGGATCTGACAATGAACGTATGACAACCGAACAGTCGCTTGGAGGACTACCATTGATCAAAAATGCACGCAGCCTTCGCGAATCAAGCTGGGATCGTACAGGGGAAACAAGGATTTCAAGGTCGTAGCACCCGGAGAAACATTCATCGTGGCAGATATTAAGGGGCCTGGATCCATCAAGCATATATGGATGAACTCGATGCTACTCCCTTATGTATCTGCGGAAGCTTGTCATTGAGATGTATTGGGATGGCGAAGAAAATCCGAGCGTAAGAGTCCCTCTTTGACGCCGAGGGTAAAGGTCATTATGTGGGCTGCGTGCTGAATATTGACAACTTCGACGCTTCCAACCAAGAATTTACTTGGCCGGGAGAGGGCGATGACATGATTTTTATCGATCGAGACATTTGGCCGCCGTCCTTGCATGGAACCGGCACAGAGGACTATTTCAACGCTGCATGGGGTTTTCCGAGCGAGGAATATTCAGCGACTTATCACGGTGTTTCGCTAGGCAGCGATGTTCAGGAGCATTTCGGTAAATGGAGCTTGTACAGATTCCAAGTGGAGGATCCCGTTCGTTTCAAGAAGTCAACCAGGGTAACGATAGAACATGGACATGCCAATAACAAAGGGAATGAACTTTCCAGCGTAGCCTATTGGTACCAGTTAGAGCCGCATAAACCGCTTGAAGCTTTGCCGCCAGTGGAACAAAGATTGCCTCGCAGATGGCCGGAGCACGGATTGTGGGATCGTTAAAATTAACTATTCAGGGGGCGTTAAGTATGAGTTTGAACAAACGACTAAATACGATTTCATTGGCAATTGTTCTAATCTTGGCAGCCATTCTATCGGGCTGTGCGGGCAACAATGAACAAGCACCGGAAAGCAGCAAATCGAATGAATCCCCGCAGGCAAGTAAGAGTGGACAGTTTATTACCGTGCTTGTAGAGGGTGGCAGTCCAGCCTTTAAAGTGGCCACTGCAACAGCGGAGGAATTCAAGAAGCAGACAGGATATGAAGTTAAAATTGAATCGGTTCCCTATATCGGCGTCTTTGATAAGTTAAACGCAGAGCTGAAAGCCAAGGCAGGGTCTTATGATGTGGCCACGATTGATATCTTGTGGTTCCCGGCATTGGCGAGTGGTCTCGAATCCATGGATGATCTGTATACAGATGAAGTAAACAGCGATCTGTTTCCTAATTTAATAGATGGCGCAATCGTAGACGGCAAGAAGCTCGGCATGCCTGTATGGACTAACTCGAAGACCATGCAGTACCGAAAAGACCTGTTTGAGGACACGAAAGAAATGGAAGCCTTCAAGAAGGAATATGGCTACGAGTTAAAGCCTCCGACGAATTGGCAAGAGTATCGTGATGTCGCCAAATTCTTCACTCGCGATACCAACAATGACGGCCAAATCGATTTATACGGTACTGGTGTATTAGGCAAGAACAATGGAGATTCCGTCGCAAGCTGGCTGGACCATTCTCTGCAAGCCGGTGCTGATCGCCTAGTTGTCGGCGAAGACGGTAAAGCGAATGTCAATACTAAGCCATACGTGGAAGCGTTGGATTTCCTAGTAAAGGTTCTCAGAGAAGACAAGTCGGCTCCTGAGGGTGCGCTGAACATGGCTTCCGATGAAATTGCCGAGCTGTTCTGGAATGGCAAGATGGCTATGATGCTGGAGTGGGGACATTTCTTCGTCCCATCTAACGATCCTGCAAAATCGAAAGTGGCAGGCAAAGTAGGCACTGCGCCGATGATCGGCGGAGCAGCGGGAATCGGAGTTGTTCCTGGACCTTGGTATCAAGTGATTCCAGCTTCATCTAAGAAAAAGGATATCGCTAAAGAGTACGTCAAGTTCTTGTTTGAACGGAATGAGCAATTCTTAGAGGTTATTGGTGTAGCCGCTCGCAAATCGATATTTGACAAGAACGGATCTAAACCAGAATATGCTCATCTAAATTCACTTACAACAACACTGTCGGCTAAGCAAACACTTAACCGTCCTGTACTTGAACATTGGAACGAAATTGAGAGTGAAGCACTTATACCTGCAGTTCAAGCCGCTTTATCAGGTAAATCAACTCCTCAAGAGGCACTGGATGAAGCCGCAAAAATCATTAATGAGATTCATGGACTATAATTAAGCGCTTAAAAGTTAATCAGAGGATAGGTGAATGAGACCTATCCTCTGATTCCATTCCATCCATAGATAGGACGTGACTCCATGAACAAGGGTGATCGAAGTACTGCATTATTGTTTTTTTCTCCGGCTGCCGCTTTTATGATTCTCTTTTTTCTTTATCCCATGTTTCTCTTACTAAGAGATAGTTTGTTTGATTCAAAAACAAGCATGCAATTTGTAGGTATGGAGAATTACGCTAATGCTTTGAATTCAGACCGTTTCCATCAATCCTTATACAATACTATCACTTTTGTAATTGGAGCCGTATCGATTGAGTTGGTGCTCGGACTCATCCTGGCACTGTTGCTCAGTACAGGGTTTAGAGGCAGTCATTTTACACGTACGCTCTTTTTAAGTCCACTTATGATTGCACCGCTTGTATGCGGTTTAATATGGAAATTCATGCTTAATGATCAGTTCGGGATCCTTAACTCCGTACTGTTCAAGCTGAATATTATTGATAGTCCGCAGAGCATTCTGTGGTTATCAGATAGCAAATATGCCCTTCTTTCCTGCATAATAGCTGATGTTTGGTTGACTACGCCATTTATGATGCTGGTTCTGCTTGCTGGCATTCAAGGGATATCTGGAACGCTTTACGAAGCTGCACACATTGACGGCGCTAGCCGCAGTCAACGATTCTGGCACATTACACTGCCTAATCTTCGACCGGTAATCGTGGTGGCAGTCCTGATTCGTATGATCGATGCGGCACGATCATTCGATATCATCTGGGTATTAACGCAAGGTGGTCCTAATTTCGCGTCTTCCGTATTAAGTACGGTGATTTACAACACCATGACCCGCTATAATCAGGTCGGTTATGCCAGTGCGATGGCCATTTTATTTATGATTGCATTAATGTCGATATGCGGATTTTTCATGTATCGATTATGGAGCCCAAACAATAAGGCAGTATGACATAGGGGGTTATCGGAATGACCACGTTTACTAATCGAAGATTAACGGTAAGCTCTACTTTAATCCTACTATTAACGGGATCACTGGTGCTTGCATTCATCTTTCCATACGTTTATTTAATTATGACTTCCCTGAAGCCTTCTACGGAGGTGATTTCGTCCAATCCGACCTTGCTTCCCTCTGTCTTTACGTTTGATAATTATCGAACCATGTTTGACGTTCTTCCAATTGGCAAGTATTTCGGAAATAGCTTTTTTACTGCCATCTTCAGCACTTTAATAAGTGTGTTTCTGGGTTCATTAGCTGCCTATGGATTATCTCGCTTTTCCTCTCGCTTAGGGAACATGTTTCTACTGCTGACATTAGCTGTTCGAATGGTACCTATGATTAGTGTGGCTGTTCCGATGTATCGGATTATTAACCAATTGGGCTTGTACGATACGAAGCTGGCTTTGACTCTTATTTATACAAGCATTAACATCCCATTCGTTATTTGGTTAATGATTGGATTCTTTGATGGCTTGCCTAAAGAATTGGACGAATCAGCACGTGTAGATGGCTGTAGTAAATTCGGTGCGTTCATAAAGATCATTCTGCCCATTTCACTTCCCGGCTTGGCGACTACTGCTATCTTCAGCTACTTAATGTCGTGGAATGACTTTCTGATGGCTTTGATGATGACTAGTACTTCTGCCAAGACAATGCCGGTCGGTCTTTCGGAGTTTTTGGGAGCTTATAATCTAGATTTAGGGCCGATGACTGCTGCGGCTGTCTGCTTCAGTTTTCCAGTTGTTCTTATTTCCTTCTTAATACAAAGATTTATTGTGAGTGGAATGACGATGGGTGCGGTTAAGGAATAGCTATGGAAAATATGATATGAGAGATATGAAACATGGAGGAATTCTAAAAGAACATCATAGTCGTGTTCGGCTCATCAATAACAGTCAGACTGCCGTATCCGGCAGCCTGACTGTTTTTTGTCGGCATATAAGAAAGTATATAGCTCCGAGGGGCAGGGTTACTCTATTTCAGAGATTAGTTTTATTTCTACCGCTAATGGATTCAAAAAAACGATTGAAAGAGCAACTAGTGGTAAAAGTACCTGTAATATGATCTATATATCCTGAAACAGCGCGATCTGGACCAAAGTATAACCGACAAGAGACGATGCTTTAGGGATTCAGATATGGGGGGATGGCGGCTTAATGGTGGAACACATGGAGATATGTAGCTTGAATTCATTTTTAGGATTTTTAATAGACTTTTAGGGATGATATGTTTATAATACAAAACATCAAGCGTTGTAAACGTTTACGTAAACGATTACGTGAATCGGTTTAACACATATTTAAAGGAGAATAAGGCGGGGATGGGCAAGTTACTGCGGAATCGGTTTATGATCGGAATTTTGTTGTCCATGGCTTTCTTGCAGCTCGGTATTTGGGTTAGGAACTTTGCGGTTTTGTTGTTTGTTATGGAGCAGACGGACGGCAGTGCATTAGCCGTATCTATGATATCGGTTGCCGAATTTGCGCCTATATTTATTTTCTCCTTCATTGGAGGTGTATGGGCAGACCGATGGAAGCCAAAAAAAACGATGGTCTTGTGCGATGTGGGCAGCGCGATATCGGTTGCGTTCGTTCTGTTGGCCTTGCTGCTCGGAACATGGAAGGTCGTATTCTTGGCTACGCTGGTTTCGTCGATCTTGTCTCAATTTTCCCAACCATCGGGCATGAAATTGTTTAAGCAGCATGTGCCGGAGGATCAGCTTCAGACGGGTATGTCTCTGTTCCAGTCCGTAATGGCCGTCTTTACATTGATCGGCCCGGTACTGGGTACGCTGTTTTATTATCAATTCGGTGTTGAAATCGCCATCGGTTTGGTTTCGATTTGTTTCCTTCTCTCGGCCGCTGTCTTATCTATGCTGCCTGCAGACGCTAAACACGACAAGATGAAGCTTTCGAACAGCATGAGAACCGAAATGGTGCAGGGACTGCATTATATCAAGGAGAAGCGTATTTTGCTTTTGTTGGGAACATGCTTTTGCTTTACCGGTCTTGGTGTCGGGTTTATCCAACCCTTGGGTATCTTTCTCATCACGGAGAGACTCGGACTGCCAAAGGATTATTTACAGTGGCTGATGTCTTTGAACGGAACGGGGATGATTGTCGGCGGAGCCTTAACGGTAATATTGAGCAAAGTGATGTCGGCCCGCTCCCTGCTCGCTGTCGGTTTGGCAGTAAATGCGGTATGTATGGCAGTATCAGGATTGTCCATGTTATTGTGGCTTACGCTCTCTGCCCAATTTCTTATCGGTATGGTTACGCCCGGCTTTCAAGTTGCGGTCCAAACATTGATCTTGAAAAATACGGAGCAAGCGTATGTGGGTCGAGTGAACGGAATTTTGTCTCCTCTGTTTATGGGCTCAATGCTGATTACAATGAGCATGTCGGGGTGGCTTAAAGAGCAATTGTCCGTTATGGTGATGTATCTGTTGGCAGGTGTATTTTTTGCGTTAGGACTGTTAATCATTACACCTCTGTTTCGAAAGGAACCGATTGCTGAGGCAGCGGGAATTATGAAAATCTAAAACAATTTAGAAAGGAAAGTTGAAATGGAAAACAAACAAGGATTGATCGCCCATTGGTCTTTTGACGAAGTAAAAGGAAAGGAAGCTTTAGATCATGTTACGGGAATCAACGATAAGATTGAGTACGTGTTTAACGAAGCGCAGTATAACGAATCGCACGATCCACAGAGGAGAAAGGGCATCAGCGGCAATGCGCTGCTGTTTGATGGATATTCCAATTGGATCGCACGTCCTGCAGAGAAAATCGTTAAGCTGCAGGACGCGCTTACGATTGAGGCATGGGTGGCGCCGCGTGCTTATGAAAAAGGCATCGAAGCGAGGCTTTCGCCGATCGTAAATCAGCATGACCGCGAGAAAAAGGAAGGGTTTGTCTTTGGTATTTTACGTCATGGCCAATGGTCCTTGCAATTGGGATTATATAACGAATGGGTGGAAATTTGGGCGGATGGATATTTCCTTCCCCTGAATCAATGGTCCTATATTGTTGCAACATATGACCGGAAGAATGCCATGATGAAGCTTTATCTCAACGGCGAAGAGGTTGCCGCTAAATCAATTGTCAGCAACGCTGCGATTACACCGTGCAACAAGGATTTAATGATTGCCATGAATAACCAGGGCTATAAATTGGGCGATACGCCGTATGTGCTTAATATGTACAGCGGCATGATCGATGAATTAAAAATCTATAACAAAGCGCTTTCGCCCGAGGATGTGAGACAGTCTTACCGTCAATATGTGACTCCGCACGGAGGTTCGATTCCAGCGATTCCGTACGACGATATTAAACTGGACCGTCGCTTGCTTGAAAATGACAGGCACCGTCCGCAATACCATATCAGTCCACCGCAGCATTGGATGAACGAGCCGCACGCGCCAATTTATTTTAACGGGCAATATCATTTGTTCTGTCAGCATGATCCGCATGGACCCTATATGCATACGATCCATTGGGGCCATTGGGTCAGCACTGATTTAGCACATTGGCGGGATCTGCCCTGGGCGCTTGCTCCAGAGGAGAACGGCCTTGATCCGGATGGCGTTTGGTCCGGCAGCGCCGCTTATGACGAGAACGGCATTCCAGCATTGTTCTATACAGCCGGCGACGATAGTGCCACTCCTAACCAACGGGTAGGACTGGCGCGAAGCACCTTTCTGAAAGACGGTGATAACGATCTAGTCCGTTGGGAGAAACACCCCGTTCCTGTTATCGTTCAAGAGAAAGGACAAGGCATGTTTGGCGATTTCCGCGATCCTTTTGTCTGGAAAGACGGGGACACTTGGTACTTGCTGATTGGTTCGGGCACCGAGGGCCAAGGGGGAACGGCACTCGCTTATACGTCAAGTGACATGATTAAATGGGAGTATAAGGGTCCCTTTTATATCAGCGATAACATGAAATATCCTTATCTCGGTAACATGTGGGAATTGCCTGTATTTCTTCCGCTCGGACAGGACAAAACAGGAACTGAAAAACATATTTTGCTCATTAGCCCTCTTGGCCCGGGAGCCGATGTGGAAGTCTTCTACTGGATTGGCACCTTCGACAAGGATGCCATGCGATTTACTTCAGATCAGGAAGAACCGCAGTTGATCGATCTAGGCGATTTCCATTTCACAGGTCCTAGCGGCATGGTTGATCCGAAGACGGGACGCCAGCTCATATTCACCATTTCCCAGGGGGTCAGAACGGCGGAAATTAATTATCATTCGGGATATGCCCATAATGCGGGAATCCCCCTTAGCATCTTCCTTCGAGAGGATGGGCGTCTTGGAATAAGGCCCATCGAAGAGATTGAGCTGCTTCGCGGCGAAAAACTCGTAACCATCGAAAATAAATCATTAGACGAAGCTAACAATCTGTTAAAAAACGTCAAAGGCGATATGCTGGGAATTCAAGTAGAGCTGGAAGCGGGAACGTGCAGACAGTTAGGAATTAAATTCCGATGCTCCCCCGGTGGAGAAGAAGAAACGTTGCTCTATTATGACAAGGAAAAATCGGCTTTAATCGTAGACCGCAACAAATCGTCGTTGGACGAATTGGCGGATTGGGACAGAGGGGTTCAAGGCGGAAGACTGATCTTGAACGGAGAGAATTTGAAGCTGCAAATGTATTTGGACCGTTCCATGGTAGAGGCTTATGCCAACGAGCTGAAGAGCTTGACGACCCGCGTTTATCCGAGCCGCACGGATGCGCTTGGATTGCAGATTTGGGGCGAAGGCACCCTGACGGTGAAATCGATGGAAGTTTGGGAAATGAAACGTGCATTTGAGAGTTAGGCCGATTGCGACAAGAGACGATGCTTTTAAAACATTGAGGCTGTCGAGTCCGGCAGCCTCAATGTTTTTTGATTGTATAGGAAATTATGAAAGATAAAAAACTGTGGATAACTCGACGGTTGAAAATAGAAAGGGTAATCAGGATGTTCAAGCAGCATGAGGGTAGAGAAGAACACCGTCACAGAAAAATAAACACACAGTTACATCTAATTCACCTAATGCAGTCTATCAACTGAGGAATAACTGCAGAGATACATCTAAAAGATGGGAACATGGATCGATAGCTAGAATATCGGATAATTAATGCACTATGTTGTTATTTCCACCAAAAGCTTCTTTTCGCCATCGAATAACTGCATATACGCGCTATTTTTAATATTTATTTACCGTGAATGTGTTAAGACAATGGTAAGAAAACAAAAAAGCCAACGGATGAGCACATCGTTGGCTAGAAGGCTAAGTCACCTGTTAGGGTGATTTTGTTCTTTATTTAATTGTGAACATGGAAGTCATCGACATTCAGATGGCCCCAGCCGCCTGTAGCCGTATCTACGAGTTTAATATAGACCACTTCTCCGACATATTCAGAAGCATCCAGTATCATTCTACGCAATATCTCATCATCATTCCAGCCAAGGTTAGTTGTTCTGACGAGCTCGACGTCATCAGAAGCTCTCACAAGTGCAACATATAAATGAATCTGGTCATTGCCGCCGCCCATAAGGAAATTAATTTCCCCAGACCCGGTCAGCTTAAAGTCGTTGGACTTCAAGCTTCCAGTTACTCCATCACCCCCAATGGAAGGATTAAACCCCCATAAGGAATACGTTCCTTCTTGGGAGAAGTCAGTAGCAGAAACATGGTTATCCGTAAAGGCATTGCCGCTTACCGATGTCCAGCCATTCAGGTTTCCAGCTTCGAAATCGGGATTGTCCAAGGTTGTTTTCTCGGAAAGAATCACTCGGCTCTTAAGAACATTCTGGAAAGAAGCTTTGCTTCCATCTACGATTAGACCATAATTTCCGGATGCATAAGCGGTATCTTCAACTTCGATGATCGACTTGCGGTCAATCGAAACCTGAATCATTGTGTTTACAGTCTTCACTTCGACAACAACTGTTTTTCCCGGTTTAATTTTATCCGTTGTCGCATCCTTAAACGGTATTGCTTGGCCGTTGGTCAATTTCTCCAATACTACTTTGTCTTTGGAAGCGTACAAGGTAACTTTGTATCCGTTATTTGCTTCCTCATCGGCTCTAAAGACAAGGCCAGCGCTGCCTTTTTTCCCATCCTTCTTATCGAAGGTGATGTTGGCGCTGTATCGGAAATTCTCATCACTGTTAGCAGACATAATAGTAGTGTTATCTACGGAATCTCCAATTTTTCCGTCTAGTGTATTCTGCCATGCTTGATCAAAGGCCTTCCAACCCATCAGATTCGTATTGAAGTTAGTTTGGTTATTGAATTTAATGTTGTTGAAGAATGCGGTAGTCCGCCAAACATTAAGACCGAAGAGACCGTCAGTAAAGGTATCATCCTCAGCAGTAAGAATAAGCGCATCGTCCAGGTATATCTGGATAACTTTATCCTCTGCTACTGCTTTTAGGTGGTAATTGGTGTTGACCTTTAGCTGCAGTCCATCTTGTTCACCATAGACAGCTAGGAGAGTATGCTGGCCGTCCACTATCTTTATCAGCTTAACCAGGTTGTTGCTAACATCTAATGTGGCCATATAGGTGTTGTTCGCTAAGGCGTCAGAACGGAAGATCAGAGCCCCTGCACCTACGGCATTGCCAACTAAATCCTTATTTGGATCATCAGGGTGTGAGTCCGTATCCGGCACCTGAATATCCGCTTCGTAGGTGAAATTGCTGCCTGAGTTATTGGACACTGCAAAGGAATCTACGCCGCTTTGACCTTGCTTGCCATTACGGGTGTCCGCCCAGTTTCCGTTAATGGTCGTCAAGTCAGTCAAATCGGAGTTGACTGGACTTTCTCCCCAAATGGACTTGATTGGATAGATTTCAAGTGATTTCAGGGTTACTGTTCCGCCTTTGCTATAAATCTCTAGTCCCTTGCTTGAAGGAAGAGGGAACACTTGATTCGTTAACGCTCTTATCCCATTGTTTCCGAAGACTTCAACAGATGAGCGATCCACAAAAATATGCATTTTTACAGTGCCATCCATTAAACCCATAGGGGCTTCTTGTTTCCCTTTTAGATTTCTGCTGAAATTTAAGTTGCCGGAATGGGAACGATCTACGAATAACTGCTGACCTTCCACATCATAACCGACTACGGTTTCCTCCGTAGTCTCACCTCGATTGAATTTACCCTTACGAACCTTAAACCCAAATTCCGAAGCAGTAGCATTGGAGACATCAAACTCCGCAATCATTTCGTAAGTATCGCCTGAAAATTCCGATAAGAGGCTATTATTGTTTTCCGTAATAGACTCGTCCTTTAACTTGATCTTTTTATTATTCTCACGTAATTCCTCTAATGAAACTGGCGTCTGTTTCAGTCGCAGACCGTCAGCGGTTTGGGTCAGCTCCATCTTCCTTGGAAGTGTCATGGACCCTTTCCATGTCGACGTAGGTATCTGGTTTGCATAAGACCAGTTGTTCATCCAAGCCAACCAATATTTCTCCCCGTTTTCGCCTTCAAGGTTACTTCATTCCACTCCCGCGTAGAAATCTCCGCCATAATCGGACCATAGTACTTTATCAGGAGTGTTATCGCTTTGGAACGAATTACCGTCAAAGTCGCCGACAAAATACATCATACCGGCTCCGCCGGCAGCAGATCCGTTTTGAAGACTCACCTGCAGAACCCACTGCTTATTATCCGGATTTTCATCTACAGGTAAGGTGAATAATGCAGGGCATTCCCAGAAACCTGCGTATCGGCCATAGGTGGAAGGAACCCATTGGCCAGTTACTCCATTCCAATCAGTTAAAGCTCCACTCTGGAATAATTCCGGTTCCTCCGGTTCGGCGGCAATCTGATCGACTGCATCGGGCATAGGACCCGTGTTATTAACATTCACGTCGTCTACGTTAATATGACCCCAGCCGCCTGTAGAGATATCAACGACCTTGATGTAGAAAACTTCACCCAAGTAAGGGGATGCATCCCAAACATACTTGCGATATTTCTCATCATCCGCCCATAGCTTGTTTTCTTGTCGAATGAGTTCCTTATCATCTGAAGCTCTAACCAGTGCGGCATATCTGGATTTAAGATCGTTACCGCCGCCAAGCATGAGATTAATCTCCCCTGATCCACTGAGCTTGAAGGGAGAGGAGTGAAGCTCACCTATTGATTCATCATAGGGAGGTACGGCTGCACCCCACATATGACTGTTGCCTTGATGACCGAAAGGTCCGCCCCAATAGGAGGTGGCTTCAGACACATGCTCATTGGTGAACGCATTGCCTCGAGCTATTGTCCAGCCGCTTAGATCCCCGGTTTCAAAGTCATGGTTCTCAATGTCCGCAGCATCCGTGATAATAAGCTTTGTTTTTTGTATATTCTGAAAAACAGCTGATAAATTCGAGGTATGAAGGCCGAGTAATCCGTCCGTGTAAGTTGGATCAGCAGCAGCCAGGGCCTGGTTGCCGTCTAAATAGACTTTAATATCTGTGCCTGCCGCACTTATCTTCAAGTGATAGGACTTGTCTGGTTCAATATCCGCATCCGATTCCGCTATAACCGTGCTTACACCGTCAACCAGCTTAACGAGGATGAGCTTATTGCTCGCATCGTCAATACTGACCGCATAGCCGTTCTTAGCCTCTGGATCCGCACGGAACACGAGTGAAGCTGCACCGCCGTCTCCGGAATCTGCGAATATCTTGATATTGGATTCGTAGCTGAACGTGTCAGCTGAGTTTTTGCTCATGGTATAAGCTTCACCATCCGAGCTTCCTTGCTTACCGTCAAGGGTGTCCTCCCAAGTTCCAGTGACAGACGACCACCCGTTCAAGTTGGTCACTACGTTAGATGTATTGTTAAACTTCATATTCCGGAAAACGGAATTTGAATTCCATGTAGTTAAACCGTAATGTCCGCTCTCTAGAGTAGAGTCCTCTAGTTCTATGACTAATTGATCATTCAGAAAGACTTTGATCTTGCTTCCGTTAGTTTCTACTTTCATGCGGTATTGGATGTCGATATCAAGCTCCATGGACGTTGAAGCAAGCTCCGTTTCTATACCTTCTTGAAGCAAACGCAGGCTCACGACATCATTCTCAGGATCAAGAACAGCAACATATCCATTTCGCATTTCTGAATCCGAGCGGAATACAAATCCGCCTGAACCTTTGCGACCATTGAATTCAACAAGGATTACTTCTCCTTCATAAGTGAAGGATCCGCCTTTCTGAGCAGAGATCGCAGAGGAGGAAGCGCTCTGTGCAGCGTTGCCTTGAATACCTCCATCAACTCCGAAATCGCTTTCATGATTCCACACCTTGAGATCCGGGGAGGAATATAACATGACTTTATTGTCCGCAGCTAGAAGCATGACCCATTGGCTTGATTCCTCGTGCCAGAATACCTTTGGATCTCTCCAATCGAACTGAGGGGGGTTTGGCATCACGGGGTTGCCTTCGTACTTAGTCCACGTTCTTCCTTTGTCGTTGCTATAGGCAATACTTTGTACCTGTCTAGGTCCAGAAGCATGCGTAAAAATAGCAACCATCGCTTCTTTGCCGAAGCCAGCTGTATTATTCCAATCAATAACTGCGCTACCAGAGAATATCAAGCCATTCTCATCGGGGGGTAAGGCAATAGGTAAGTGTTCCCAATGGATGAGATCCTTGCTTACTGCATGTCCCCAGTGTATGGGACCATTTGTGGTAGCATAGGGATGGTGCTGATAGAATAAGTGATATTCACCTTGATAATAGACCATGCCGTTCGGATCATTCATCCAATTAGCTTCTGGGGAGAAATGATATTGGTTACGGAAATCCTCTTGGTAGTATTGCGACTCTTGTACTTTAGCTTTTGCTTCAACTGTAAGGTTAGCAGGAAGAGCTAGTGTTAGTGATAGTGCAAAAGCTGCGAATATTCTACCTGATTTCTTCAAATAAACTCATCACCTTTCATAATTGAAATAATAAATCTGGATTCAGCTAATTTTATTTCCAAGGCATCACCTCTTAATTACGTAATCGTTTACGTAAACGATTACATCCCTTCCAAAATTTATGCTACCACATTATATAAAGCGCTTGCAAGATAGAGGAGGATAATAAATGAAGTTATATAATATTTGGTAAATTAAGCCTTTGACAATTATGAAAGAAAGCGGTTACAATTAGTTCGCGCTAGTAAATCAAGGTTCATTATCGGCAAATAAATTTGTATCCCTGCCTAATTGAACCTTATTTTTTTTCTCTTTTACGTAAACGTTTACGCAAACGATTACGTAAAAGAGAAATCATTTAATACCAAGGGAGGTGGAGAATAAAGTAATCCTGTTGAATCTTACATAATTGCGACTGGAAGATACAACAGAACGTACATCGATGAAGATTATGAAGGTTTATTCAACAAAAAAAAATTTTCTAATTACAGGAGGAATTATTAGTGACAGTATCTTGGAAAAACTACCTTTATAGAACCTTTTGCGTGCTTCTTGCCGTTGTGCTATGGCTGCCATTAGATCTACCCGCAGGTACAAACACAGCACATGCCTTTGCCAATACGATAACTAACCCGTCTTTTGAGGATGGAAATCTGAACGGCTGGACAGTAACAAGCGGGACTTCCTTCAGTTCCGGAGATGTTGCGACGGATACGGACTACTGGAATAAGCAAAAGTTTAACCAAAATAATTTCTGGCACATTTGGGGAGGAAAAGGCGATAACTCTAAGCTAGGTGTGTTGCGTTCAGAGACCTTTACACTTGGGGGCAATGGTCTGATTGACTTTAAAATCGGAGGAACCAACGACCTCGCTAATGTTTACGTGGCGCTTGTGCGCAATTCGGATGGTGTAGAATTGATGAAAGCGACAGGAACCAATTCGGATGCGTATTCTACGGTCAACTGGAATACTTCCGCTCATGTGGGCACGGTGGTATACATCAAATTGGTGGATAACTCGACAAACGGACATTTGAATATCGATGATGTTAATGTCCCGCCTACAGCATCGCTCAACGCACACGTTGAACCGGCGCTGTACAACCATGATTTCGAACTGTCGGATTTGTTCCCTAGCACAATCAACGGCTGGATCAACGTCAGCGGTGATGCTTTCGCGGCGAGCAGCCTGACGCATGAGGAATATTACAGTCAAGGCGGCAAATTCGGCAAAGTCGGGAACTATCACCTGTGGGGCTTCAAGGTCGGAGGCGACACTGAAGTCGGCGTTATCCGATCAACTGACTTCACCGTAGGAGGAAACGGCGGTATCGATTTCCTGATCAACGGTGGTCGGAACATTAGCAACTTGTACGTAGCGTTGGTTCGGAATTCGGACGGAGTGGAATTGATAAAGGAAACGGGACGCAATTCGGAGGCTTACCAGCGCGTATTCTGGGATGCATCCCCTTACATTGGACAAGACGTATATATCAAAATCGTCGACAACAATACGGACGGCTGGGGACATATCGGAGTAGACGATTTCAATGTCTTCAATTCCAAATATGCGGGCGGCTTGCTTGGTCATTGGAAACTGAACGAAGCCAGCGGCGCAAACGCGCTTGAAACCGTATCGAATACCTCTGATCCGGTCGCGTATCACCTCAATACAGGTATGAACCAGCCTGCTCAAAGCCCATTGTGGAAAACAGACGGCATCAGCGGCGGCGCTCTGCTCTTTGACGGCTATTCCACATATGTAACGAGGACACCGGAAAAAACTCCAGCTCCGGGAAAAGCTCTTAGCGTCGAAGCTTGGGTAGCGCCTCGAAACTTTGAGCATGGCGACGATAACCGCTTGTCGGCTATTGTCAACCAACATAACCGTGAAGCGAAGGAAGGCTTCATCCTAGGCAACTACCGTCACGGTACTTGGGGACTCCAATTCGGAACCGGCGAAAACTGGCGTGAAATGATGTCAGAGACGCTGCTCCCGATTGATGAGTGGAGCTACGTAGTTGCAACTTATGAAAGCGCTACAGGAATCGCTTCCCTGTACCTGAACGGCAAACAGGTAGACTCGGCCCAGTTTCCTGCAGGTGAAGCCATTGTTCCAAGCGCAACCGATCTGATGATCGGCAAGAACAATCAGGGCTTCTGGCTGTATGGCTTTAACCTGAACATGTTTAGCGGTCTTATTGATGAAGTGAAAGTACGCAGTATTGCTATGGGCGCTTCGGAGGTTCAAGGAGCTTACGATGCTTATGTAAATGCTTTGCCAGGAAAAAATCTGCCTACGGCGAATAACCGAATCGACAGAAGCAAGCTTGCTAATGACAAAGAGCGTCCGCAATTCCATGCGCAGCCTCCCGCGCATTGGCAGAACGAGCCGGGCGGTCCGATTTTCTTCAACGGACAATATCATGTTTTCTATCAAAGCAATCCTAGAGGACCATACTGGAATCATATCCGTTGGGGCCATTTGGTCAGTACGGACATGGTGAAATGGAGAGATGCCAAGGACGCGATCATTCCGGAGAAAAATGCAGTTGATCCCGAAGGCGCATGGGCCGGCGGGTCTGCTCTTGATGGCAGCGGATTACCGGTTCTCTTCTATACCGCCGGCGATGACAGAAGAACGCCAAGCCAACGGATCAATATCATGCGCACAAAGTTTCCAGAGGATGGAGACAATGACCTGAACAATTGGACAAAAAGTCCAAAGGTCATCGTGGATCAACAGCCTGGAGAAGGGATCATGGGTGAATTCCGCGATCCGTTCGTCTTCAGAGACGGCGACACATGGTTTATGCTCGTTACGTCTGGAAAGCCGAATGATGCGGGCGGTACGGCACTGATTTATTCAACGACAGATCCGACACTGGAAAGCGGTTGGTCTTTCCGCGGCGACTTGTATTCAGGTGATTACGGCCTGTATCCTCAAACCGGCCGCGTTTGGGAGCTTCCGATTTTAAGACCTCTTGGCAACAGCGGCAAGCATATTCTCCTGATCAATCCGGCGAAAATGTCCCGGGGGGAATTTCAATCACGTTTTACTTATTACTGGATCGGTTCATGGAATGCTGCGACAGCGCGTTTCGTACCTGACAATCCGGAGCCTCAGCTGCTTGATGTGGGCGAACACTTCACAGGACCGGCTGCAGATGTAACCCCGGATGGAAGAACAGTTGTTTACAGTATCGCACAAGGCAGAAGACCGGCGACCATGGATTACAACGCAGGGTACGCGCACAGCTTCGGCGCTCCACTGAGCGTATTCTTACGGACAGACGGCAAACTGGGTATGGAGCCGATCTCCGAGCTGCAGTCGCTGAGAGGCTCGCAGTTGGTTAATGTCACAGCAGACACTTCTTATGCAGCAGCAAACACAGCGCTTTCTTCCGTTTCAAACGACATGGTGGATATCGAAGTGGAAATTGCACCAGGATTGGCTAATGAAGTAGGGATCAGCCTGCGTCGTTCGCCGAATGCGGAAGAAGAAACGATTATTTACTATAAACGCAGCTCTAAAGAATTTTTCGTTAACCGCACCAGATCGAGCTTGAACCCAGACGTGGAAAAATGGTTCCACGGCGGCACGGTCGATATCGGTACAGAAAACATCAAGCTGCGGATCTTGGTTGACCGCTCGCTGGTGGAATCCTACCTAAACGGGCAGAAAGCACTTACCACCCGTGCATATCCTACCCGCAGCGATGCGAAAGGCATTCGCGTTTGGGCCAACAGCGACACGAACACGGTAACGGTTAAATCATTGAAAGTTTGGGCGATGAATTCGGCCTATCCAACCGTTAATCCGACAGGAGTTACGGTGCCGGCCAGTAAAACCATTATCAACGGGGATACCCAACTGATTGTACCGAACGTTCTACCTGCTGACGCGACAAACAAAGACGTGATCTGGACGTCCAGCAATACGGCTGTCGCAACAGTCGTAAACGGAAAAGTGACGGCTAAAAATGTAGGTACGGCAACGATCACTGCTAAGACAAGAGTCGGCAGCTTTAGCGGCAATACGGCGATTACCGTTACAGCGGAACCGGCACACGGCGAGTTGATTAATCATGAATTTGATAACAACTTGTCAGGCTGGACGATCCTGAGCGGCGATGCGTTCAGCTACCGTGACGTTACAACAGATAACGACTGGGGCTGGGGCGGTCCGTTTAACCAAAACGGAAATTATCATTTGTGGGGTGCAAAAGAGGGTGCTGATGCTCAAGTGGGCTCAATGCGCTCGGAGAAATTCAAACTTGGCGGCAACGGTCAGATCGACTTCCTAATCGGCGGCGGCAATAACTATTATGACCTGTACATTTCTCTCGTAAGAGCATCGGACGGCGCCGAACTGTTCAAAGCGACAGGCGGAAACGAAGAAGCCTACAGCAGAATGTATTGGGATGCGGCCGATTACATCGATCAGGAATTGTATATTAAAATTGTAGATAATGCTACAGGCGCATGGGGCCATATTAACGTGGACGATGTTAATGTGCCGACTCAACCGCCGGTTGGCACGACAATCACGAATCCGGACTTTGAGACCGGCAATCTGACCGGCTGGACGATGGTGAGCGGCGATGCCTTCAATAATCTGGATGTCACAACTGACGGTTCGAGCTGGCAAGGGCCTTTCAACCACAATGGAACCTACCATATGTGGGGTCATAAAGACGGAGGCGACACCCAGGTAGGGGTTATGAAATCCACAACCTTTACGCTCGGCGGCAGCGGCTGGATCGATTTCCTGATCGGCGGCGGGAAGAGCGACACCAATCTCTATGCAGCATTAGTAAGAGCTTCTGACGGAGCCGAGCTGATGAAAGCCACAGGCTACGATCATGAGTCGTATACCCGGGTATTCTGGGATGCTTCCGCTCACCTCGGAGAGCAAGTTTATATCAAGGTTGTAGACAATGCTACCGGCGGGTGGGGACACATCAACGTGGACGACTTCCGCGTATTCAATACGGAGAGCGAGATTACGACCAGCGATAGATATCAGCATTACGGCGGGAAGTTCCACTTCTCACCGGATCGCAAATGGATGAATGATCCGAACGGTCTCGTATACTACGAGGGAGAGTACCATATGTTCTACCAGCACAATCCGACCGCAACCACATGGGGACCGATGTATTGGGGCCATGCAGTCAGTACCGATCTGATAAATTGGCAGGACCTTCCGATTGCGCTTGAGCCGGACATTAACGGTTTTGTCTGGTCCGGGAGTGTAGTGGTTGATACGAACAATACAAGCGGCTTCCAGACAGGTACCGAGAAAGTCATGGTAGCTATGTATACAAGTGAAAAAGGCGAGAATGCGCAAACTCAAAGCCTTGCTTACAGTAATGACAAGGGTAGAACCTGGACTAAATACTCAGGCAATCCGGTCATACAGATGCCGGACGTGCTTAAAAAGGTAAATAAAGGTCCCGGCGTTTTCCGAGATCCAAAAGTGACATGGCATGAGGCCAGCAATAAATGGGTCATGGTTATATCAGCAGCTGACAGAGTTTACTTCTATACATCCACCGACTTGAAAACCTGGGATAAGGTGTATGAATTCGGCGCCACGCACGGTGAGCATGGCGGAACGTGGGAATGTCCGGACCTGTACCAGCTGTCTGTCGATGGTAACCCGGCCAACACGAAATGGGTTCTTGCGGTGAGCATCTCAGGCGGCACTCCTGCAGGCGGTTCGGGAATGCAGTACTTTGTCGGAGAATTTAACGGCACAACCTTTACGAACGACAACCCGAACACGACCAAGCTTTGGGTGAACAACGGCGCGGATTATTATGCGGCCATCACTTTTGACGGGGCGCCTAACGGACGCCGGATCGCGCTGGGATGGATGAACAATTGGGATTACAGCCAGAGCATCCCAACTTCGATCTGGAGAAGCTCGATGACCTTGCCGCAAGAGATGAAGCTGGTTACGACACCAGCAGGCGTCAGATTGGCCCCAACGCCAGTCGCAGAGGTGAACTCTCTGCGCGGAACGAGCAACAGCTGGGCCAACCAAACGATTATACCGGGCAGCAACCTCCTTTCTTCAGTAACAGGAAGCACGGTCGAAATCGTTGCGGAATTCCAGAACGACACGGCTACAGCTGCTGAATATGGCTTCAGAGTTCGTACAGGCGCTAACAACTCGACCACCATTGGTTACAATAAACCGACTTCCGAGGTGTTTGTCGACCGTACATTCTCGGGAGACTCCAAATTCTATCCTGCCTTTGCAGCTAAACACAAAGTAGTCATGCAGCCTGATGGCAACAAAGTGAAAATGCGGATCATCGTGGACCGTGCATCTGTTGAATTGTACGGTAACGACGGCAAAGCGGTTATTACGGATCAAATCTTCACCGCGATTTCCAATGTGGGTCTTGAGCTGTATTCGATCGGCGGAAATGTTATCTTGAACAGTCTGACCGTTTATCAATTGGACGGAACAAAGGAACTGACCAACCATGATTTTGAGACCGGCGATCTTACCGGCTGGACAATTGTCAGCGGTAACGCATTCACTGCGGGTGATGTGACTTCCTCTCGCAACTGGGGTTGGGGCGGGCCGTTCAAGCAGAATAATACCTACCACCTGTGGGGGTATAAAGAAGGCGCGGACAGCCAGGCTGGAACATTGAGATCGCAGAACTTCGTCCTTGGCGGCACTGGTAAAATCGATATGCTGATTGGCGGAGGCGATAATGCAGCCAATTTATATGTTGCACTGGTTAATGCCTCCACTGGAGCGGTTATTCACAGGGCAACAGGCGCCAATACCGAAGCTTACAGAAAAGTAATCTGGGACGCTGGTGCAAGCGTAGGAACGACTTGTTATATTGAAATCGTCGATAATAATACAGGCGGTTGGGGACATATTAACGTCGATGACATTAATGTACCCGTGAAGTAAGACTCATTTTCTAAAGCTTCGGCTGTCCTGTTCAAATTCATTCAATGAATGAATGTACCTGATAAGGGGCTTCCGGAATTCATAATTTCGGATAGCCCCTTAAATAGGAATCATGTATTGACAACAAAATAATTCGCAAGGTATAATAATGTAAACGATTACGTAAACGTTTTTATATCAATAGTACGTATCGTCTTTAAGGTTTCATAGAGAGATTAGCAACTCCTGCGAGCTTGGGAAACGGCTGCACAGTTTACGAAAGGGAAACGAGAAAATTTTTACTGCATTGCATGAAAACGATTACGTAAACGTTTGTTTGTAAAGGGGAGGTACATCATGGCGTTGGCGAAAGAAAGGTACTTATCGACAAAGAAAAAGACAAACAAGTGGATACAAATCAGAGCGAATTGGGAACTTTATGTTTTAATTGCATTCCCGGTAGCCTATTTCTTCATTTTCAGGTATATGCCCATGTACGGAGTTCAAATTGCATTTAAGGATTTTACTCCTTCCCAAGGAATTTGGGGCAGTGAATGGGTTGGTTTTGAACATTTTCAAAGGTTTTTTGATTCTTATAACTTTGAGCAAGTACTTAAAAACACGGTGTTTCTAAGTTTGCTGCTTCTACTTATTGCTTTTCCGATTCCTATCATTATAGCACTCATGTTGAATCAAGTAGCTCAATTTAGAATCAAGCGTTTTATTCAAACCGCTATTTATGCTCCATACTTTATTTCTACTGTTGTACTGGTCGGTATGGTGTATGTGTTCCTATCTCCGAATAGCGGTCTGGTTAACCATATTATTGTTGCTTTTGGCGGAGATCCAATATTGTTCATGGCGAAGTCGGAGTGGTTTAGGCCGCTGTATATCTTTACCGATGTATGGCAGAACACCGGCTTTGCTTCTGTTATCTATTTGGCTGCATTAGCCGGTATTGATCCGCATTTACACGAGGCAGCAGTTGTTGATGGTGCCAACAAGTGGCAAAGGATCAGACATATCGATTTGCCTGGAATTGCTCCAACCATTACGATCCTTTTTATATTAGCGATTGGGAATCTGATGAATATCGGATTTGAGAAAGCGTTCTTAATGCAGACTGACATTAATGTAGATACTTCCGAAATCATCCCTACTTATGTTTATAAAATGGGGATTCAGCGTGCAGAGTACAGCTTCTCGGCGGCGGTGGGTTTGTTTAATGCTTTGGTTAATCTAGTCTTGTTAATCGTTGTTAACAGAACAGTGAAAAGATTGAACGGTACGAGTTTATTCTAGTGAGGTGAGAAGAGTTGATGCTGTCATCGAAGAGAAAATCAACCAGTGATAGATGGTTTGACTTTACTAATTACGCACTTCTAATCGGATTCACGCTTATGATCATCTACCCGCTTTATTTTATTATAATAGCTTCCTTTAGTGACCCTAACCGGATCTATGAAGGGGATGTCTGGTTGTGGCCGCGGGATATAACCTTCGAAGGTTATCAACGAATTTTCGGAGACAGTGCGATATGGATTGGTTATAAAAATTCCATTCTATATGCAGCTTTGACGGCTATCATTGGCACAACTCTTGCAATAATGGCTGCTTATCCTTTGTCACGGAGAGATTTCTATGGCCGGAACATATTCACGCTTTACTTTGTAATCACTCTGTTCTTCAATGGGGGTCTTATCCCAACCTATTTGTTGGTGAGGCAGTTACATTTGATGGATACACTTTGGGCGGTTGTCCTTCTCACTGCAGTAGATGCATTTGTCATCATCATAGCCAGATCCTTCTTCCAGTCTCTTCCGGAAGAGCTTCGCGAAGCAGCTAACATTGACGGGTGTACGAACATGAGATACATTTGGAGCTTTGTGCTCCCACTATCCAAACCTGTTATTGCCGTGCTTGTATTGTTTGCAGTAGTAAGACAGTGGAACGGATTTTTCGATGCGCTAATTTATCTGGATGATAGTAGCAAATATCCTCTGCAGCTGATATTGCGTAATATTCTTATTCAGAACCAACCAACCGGCAACTTGGTGGACGATATTCAGACGGCTCTCGCAAGACAAAGAATTTCGGAGTTGATCAAATACGGCGTTATAATCATCGCTGCACTGCCACTCTTGATTCTGTATCCATTCCTGCAGCGTTACTTCGTTCAAGGGGTATTCATTGGATCTGTGAAAGGCTGAAGACGGTTTCGGTGAGATTGACTATTGAAGGAGGTGGTTGCAGGTCTAAGTATGAGGAGTTATACAGATTTTTTAACAAGGTTTCTTGCAACATAAAATCTGGGGAGGTTGTTCAATTGAAAAAGAAGACTTCGATATTATTGGCAATGATTATGGTTTTAACGCTGGTTCTGGCTGCGTGTAGTAAAAATAATAATACACCAGAGGCCAGTGATTCCCCTGCTCCTGTACAGGAAAGTGCAAGTGCAAGCGCAAGCGAAAACGCTTCTTTTTTTCCTCTAAAAGAGAAAGTGACCTTAAAAGCGGTCAGCCCAAGACCTCCGCTTGCTCCTAGTGATTTCAACACTCAGCCGCTCATGAAAGAAATTGAGCAAATGACGAACGTTCATGTTGAATGGGATACAATCGTTGAAACGGACTATCTAGCGAAGCGAAATCTGCTTCTGGCCAGCGGCAATCTACCCGACTTTTTCTTAGGCTCGCGTTTCTCAGATACAGAATTGATTAAATATGGTAAAGACGGTACAATCATTCCATTGAATGATCTAATCGAGAATAACATGCCGAATTTGAAAGCAATTTTGGATAGTCGCCCTGATATCAAAGCGGCAATTACAGCTCCGGACGGCAACATCTATGCCCTGCCACAAGGTGAAGAAATTGGTTCCGGTCAACAAGAAATCGGCGCAAACCCGGACTTCCTGTACATCAACCAAGACTGGCTCGACGCACTAAAGCTGGAAATGCCTAAAACGATCGACGAGTACACTGCAGTTTTGAAAGCGTTTAAAACGCAGGACCCGAACGGCAACAAGAAAGCTGACGAAATTCCGCTTACTTACATTGATAATTTCTGGACCGGGGACATCGGAGTGCTCTACGGCGCATTCGGCGTACCGGACAAAACGCATCGTCCGAACAATCCTACGTATATCGATCACTTAAACGTAGATAACGGTGTAGTTTCCTACTCCGCTCAGCAAGAAGGCTTTAAAGAAGGAACCGCTTACTTAAATCAATGGTTCAAAGAGGGTCTGGTTGACCTCGAAGCCTTCACACACGATTACGGCAGCTACTTCGCAAGAGGCAAAACAGAAGTTGAAACCATAGGTTCCATGATCTGGTGGGACAAAAACGACGTCGCTGGACCCGAAAGAGGGGAACACTGGAAGATCGTTCCTCCATTCGAAGGCATGGTTGTGAAATGGAATAGCGGCGGCGGTTTAGGAAGAGACGGCTCTGCTATTACCAAAGATAACAAAAATCCTGAAGTTACAGCCGCATGGTTGGATACCATGTATGAGCCCGTTATGGCAGCTCAAGTTCGCTTCGGTCCGATCGGAGTCTGGTATGATCAAGACGCAAGCGGCAAGCTCGTTGGTAAGACTGATTTAGAGAATCCAGGTGAACTAAGACAATCAACAGCGATCAGCAACGGTATCGGCCTTCTATTAGCAGAATTTACGAACAAAGTCGATTATGTTGAACCGCGTGCTTTGCAAAGAGTTAACGACAGTGTGGAGTTCTATGTGCCACAAATGCAAAAAGAAAAGTTCCCGAATATCTTCTTTAGTGAAGATGAACTGAAGGTTATCGATCGTCTGAAGCCGGATATCTCAGCATACACGAACAAAATGCGTGCGAAATGGTTAATGTCTGGCGGCGTAGAAAAAGATTGGGATGAATTCCAAGCCACTTTGAAGAAAATGGGTATCGAAGAGCTGTTAGCAGCCCATCAAAGCGGATATGATCGTTACCTGGCAGCACAGAAGTAAACATCAGACCAAAGATAAGCCGGAGCAGGTAATTGGCTGCTCTGGCTTGTCTCCCATTACGATTATCCTTGACAGCAATTATTGGTAAGCATACAATTTAAAAAACAGTTACGTAAACGTTTTTATGAAAGTGCGGTGACTAACATTCATGGCCGATATCAAGCAAGTAGCAGAACGTGCCGGAGTTTCCATTGCAACCGTATCACATGTTGTTAATAATACCCGATTTGTATCCGATACCACCAAGTCCAAAGTAGAACATGCCATGAAGGAGCTGGATTATCAGCCGAACTCCGTGGCAAGCAGCCTTCGCAGCCAGAAGACCAATACGATCGGTTTGATCGTTCCCATTCTTCCTTCTGATACATCCAACTTCTTTTTTATGACTGTAGCGCAGGGCATCCAGAACGAATTGAAAAAAAACGGTTATCATCTGTTGCTTAGTACCAATACGACAGAAAATATTGAAGATGAAAAAGAACAAATCCGGTTGTTCAACTCCAAACGAATTGATGGTCTGATCATTGCCCCCATTGCTGAAGAAATGAGTTATTTGAATGATCTCGTTACCAAGTACCCCGTTGTGTTTATCGACCGAAGAACGAAAGGGTATGAAGCGGATTGCGTTCTTGCAGACGGATTTGGCGGATCTTATCAGGCTGTCAAAACTCTAATCGAGAGAGGCCATCGTAATATTGGATTGATTACGGGCGGGCTTGGAATTACAACAAGCGACGAACGTTTGAACGGATACCGAAAAGCGTTGGAAGACCACCAAATTTCTTTCGACCCTTCCAAGGTGAAAGTAGCTCGCTCCACGTTTGAAAGCGGATATGAAAGCGCTCGAGAAATGTTGGCTGAACATGACGTTACTGCGTTGTTCATTACCAACAACGTTCTAACCATGGGAGCAATGGGATATTTACAAGAGAAACAAATCCGAATTCCAGAGGAGCTGTCCGTCATCGGATTTGACGATTACGATTGGACCCGGATTACCAGCCCGCCTCTCACCGTTATCCGGCAGCCGTCTTATGAATTGGGAGAAAAAGCGGCGAAAGTGTTGCTCAGCAGAATTAAACAAAAAACGCAGAAATGCAAAAATTACTGCTTGGACACGACATTAGTCATGAGAGGTTCGTGCTGAATAGGGCCCAAAGACAAGCCGGGACGGCCATTAACTGTTCTGGCTTGTCTCCTATTGAAGCCAAACACAGACGATTTAGAGGAGTGGATAAAATTTGATTACCACAACATCATATAAAGAAGTGTACCGCCCGCAATATCACTTTTCCCCTCCGAGCCAGTGGCTGAACGATCCTAACGGAATGGTATTTTACGAGGGTGAATATCATTTGTTCTATCAATATCACCCGGAAAGCAATCTGTGGGGTCCCATGCATTGGGGACATGCGGTCAGCACGGATCTAGTAACGTGGAGGCATCTTCCAATTGCTCTAAAGCCGGATCACAATGGATTTATCTTTTCTGGAAGCGCGGTGGTGGACTGGAAGGACAGCAGCGGTTTCTTCGACGGCGGCTCCGGTCTGGTGGCGATCTTCACACATGAGGATACGAACCCGGAAACCGGCGGCTCCAGACAGCGTCAAAGTCTGGCTTATAGTCAGGATAAGGGCAGGACATGGACCATGTACAAGGGAAATCCGGTATTGGAAGACTCCAGGTTTATCGATTTTCGTGACCCAAAGGTATTTTGGGATGGACCAAGGCAACGTTGGGCCATGCTCCTTGTCGCAGGTGACCGAGTCATCTTCTATAGTTCTCCTAACTTAACGGATTGGACGTTCTGTAGTGAATTCGGGGAATTAGAGGGTTCCCATGCGGGGGTATGGGAGTGTCCCGATTTGTTCGAGCTGCCGGTTGACGACAATGAGGAACATTCCAAATGGGTCCTTATTGTTAGTATCGGCGATCATCCGGAATCTCCGGAAGGCTCAAGAACCCAGTACTTTATAGGTTCATTCGACGGCACGCAATTCGTGAATGACAGTTCTCCTGACAACTTGTTATGGCTCGATTACGGCAGAGACAACTATGCGGGTGTAACCTGGTCCGATGTTCCTGCGCAGGATGGGCGCAGGTTAATTATCGGTTGGATGACGAATTGGAAATACGCGAAGCTAACGCCCACAGACGTTTGGAGAGGTGCAATGACCATTCCTCGCGTATTGGAGCTGCAGGCAACAAACGAAGGCATACGTCTAATACAGAAGCCGGTCAATGAGCTGAAAGCACTTCGGGAGCCGTTATATGAACTGCATAATCAGCAACTGCAACCGGGTAACAATCTGCTCGAGGAAGTAAGAGGCGATAGTTTAGAGATCGAAGCTGAGATCGAACTCCAAGACGCAGTCGAATTTGGTTTCAAGGTAAGAATGTCCGAAAAGGAAGGCACTGTCATCGGTTTCGATGCTGAAAAAGAAACGCTTTTCATCGATCGTTCTCATTCTGGTTTGACAGACAGCATACATGAGCATTTTTCTTGCCGTCACGATGCAGTACTTAAACCTACAAATAATAGGATCAAGGTTCACATTTACGTGGATTGGTCATCTGTTGAGGTGTTTGCAAATAATGGCGAAGTTGTCATGACTGATCTCATTTTTCCCGATCCGGAAAGTAAGGGGTTAGAGCTCTATACGCGAGGCGGGAACGTTAAGGTGAATTCCCTTTATATATATAGTTTGCGGACAATCTGGTAGAAGAGCGTATAGAAAGAACCGGAGCGAGCTTTCATCTTCTCAGCTCCGGTTTCTGTATACTAGTGTTGACATTATTAGGAATACGAGACTATAATCTAGTCATAAACGGTCATAAACATCTTAAAACGATCACTATATGATCGCATATAGTCAAAACCATCTTTGTAGTCGAGAGGGATATACCATGTATGAAGTTGAACGGAAAAGCAAAATATTGGAAATCATAAAGGAAAATCAACGTGTGGATGTACAAGCCTTAAATAAGATTCTTCAAGTGTCGGAATCCACCATCCGCCGGGATTTGAAGGAACTTGAAGGCAGCAACCTGCTTAAACGAACACACGGTGGTGCTGTTGCCCTACATAACGTCGGTTTTGAACCGACTTTTTCCGAGAAGGAGATCAGCAACAGTGAATTGAAGAAAGCGATTGCAGAAAAAGCGATAGAGTTGATCGTTGAAGGCGATGTCATACTCTTGGATTCTGGAACAACGATGCTTTATCTTGCAAAGGAATTAAAGCGCTTTCGCAAACTGACTGTCGTAACTAATGCTATAACTATTGCTCAAGAACTGCAGGCATATGAAGGCATTGATGTGATTATGCTCGGAGGTTCCCTTCGTAAGGGGATTTTGTCATTGGTGGGACCGTTCGCCGAACAAATCCTTAGCTTGATTCATGTGGACAAAGCATTCATCGCAACGAACGGCATAGATGTAGAAGCGGGTCTTAGCACGCCAAACGTGGATGAAGCAAACATTAAACGCAAAATGATTGCAAGCGCGAAAAAAACGATTTTGCTAGCTGATTCATCTAAAATCGGCATAATAAACCTTGTGAAATTCGCCATTCTGTCGGACATTGACCTATTCATAACTGATAACGGTATTGAGGATAGTTGTGTGTCTGAATTTATAATGAATGGCATCGAGCTGCATATCGCGGAGGGTAACGGTGAGAGAAAGACAGGGTAGATTTAACAATCGAAAACATAGCTAAGGTTCTGAAATATACATAGAGAGAGGGGTGATGCCGCAGACGCAGCGCAAGATTATCTTAGCATTGGTTTTTGGGGGTTAAATTCACGGCTTGGATTTATAAAGGGAGCCAAAGGGAGTGATCAAACATCCAAGCTTTAATGAAGAAACGAGTGTAAACAACGGCTTAGTCCACGGCGAATGGTTGCAGCCCAGTTGTTCACACCCGTATTTGGACCTGCTTGTAAAATCGAGTCGACTTTAAAAGCAAGCTTATTTGTATTGTGCAAGAAATGATGAAATTAATCAAGAGTCCTATTAATGGATCATACGGAAAAAACAAACGATCTGGAGGTTATTATTCAATGAAATTATATAAAATTCTCACGTTCCTCATGCTTTCCATGGTATTACTTCTTACCGCTTGCGGTGGCAACAACAATAACAGCAACAGCAGTCCGAGCCCAAGCGCGAGCGAGAGCGGAGCTCCTGCATCAGAATCAGCTAAACCGAGTGAAGAAGCTCCTGCGAAAAAAATGAAAATCGGATTGACGGTTCCTACACTAGGTAATCCTTTCTTCGTAGCGATGTCCAAAGGTGCGCAAGAAGTAGCTGCCAAATACAACGCAGAAGTTATCGTAGTCGCAGCTGACCATGACCTTGCGAAGCAAACCTAGCAATTCGAAGATTTTATCACGCAAAAAGTAGATTTGATTCTCCTGAGTCCATTTGATTCCAAAGGGATCGCCGGAGCGGTTCAACAAGCTAAAGCGGCTGGAATTCCGGTCGTCGCGCTTGACGGCAGCGCTGAAGGCGGAATCAGCACGGTCGTCATGACCGATAACGTCCAAGCGGGCAGATTGGCCGCGGAATATATGGCTAAGCGTTTGAATGGAAAAGGAAATATCGTTGTTCTTGATGGTCCTCCGGTATCTGCGGTATTTGATCGGATTAAAGGACTGGAAGAAGTTCTGGCTCAATATCCGGATATCAAAGTTATCGCTAAGCAAAATGCCGAAGGCGCTCGTGAAAAAGCGTTGACTCTAATGGAAGGCATTCTGCAGGCGAACAAACAGATCGATGCCGTATTCAGCATCAACGATGAGCAAGGTATCGGCGCCAAAATCGCTCAAGAGCAAGCAAACCGTGCCGAAGAGTTCTTTATCGTAGGCGTGGACGGAGCCCCGTCTGCATCGGACGCGTTAAAAGAAGGCAAAAGCTATGCCGCGACATCCGCGCAATTCCCGAACCAAATGGCGATTCAAGGCATTGAATTGGCATTAAAAGTGATTGCCGGTGAGACTGTACCTCCGCAAGTCTTGATTCCTGCTGAATTAATCACTAAGGATAACGTCGATTCTTATAAGGGCTGGTAATTCATAAACGGATAAGATGCGGTGCTGATGGCAGGCACCGCATCTTAACTAGCATTACTTGCAATCGCTTAAGATTGACACTGTAACAGGGAGTGGCAGGATGGAAATTTTACAAGATAGAGCCAGGAACACTGAACAGAGACCGAGTGACGTACATCAGCCCATCATGAAGATGGAATCCGTTAACAAATCCTTTTCCGGCGTACAGGTCCTGCAAAATGTCCATATCGAGTTGTATAAAGGGGAAGTCCACGCTCTTATGGGAGAGAACGGAGCCGGAAAATCAACTTTAATGAAAATAATGGCAGGCGTTTACCGTCCAGATTCCGGCAAAAATGTATACAAAAATAAGGAAGTCTATTGGCACAATCCAATGGAAGCAAGAGACCAGGGGATAAGCGTCATTCACCAGGAAATCAGCCTTTCTCCTAACTTGTCCATCGGCGAGAACATCTTGATGGGTACGAAGTTTCCGAAGAATCGAATAGGACTTGTGAAATGGAATGAAATCTATGAGAAGGCGGAAACGATCCTCGGCTCCATCGGTTCTAATCTGAATCCGAAAGCTAATGTCTCCACCCTTAGCATAGCTCAGCAACAAATGGTCGAGATTGCCCGCGCATTGTCCTTTAATTCCGAGATCTTGATCATGGATGAACCTACGGCGTCTTTAACGGATAAAGAAATCGAGAAGCTATTTACGATTATTAACGATCTGAAGCGAAAAGGTGTAGCCATTGTATATATCTCTCATCGAATGGATGAAATTTTTCGTGTTTCCGATCGTTTCACCGTGCTTCGTGACGGGCATTGGATCAGCAGCGGCCCTATCACGGAGACAAACCCCGATCATCTGGTTAAGCTTATGGTCGGTCGGGAAATCAAAGATCTATTTCAAAGGCAACAGGTTCTAAGCGTTAAGACTAGAGACCGTGAACCCATTCTGGAATTAAAGAATGTCTCTGATAAAAGAACGGTAAAAGGAATATCGCTCCAGCTTTATCCCGGAGAAATCGTCGGTTTATCCGGCTTGGTCGGTGCAGGCAGAACGGAATTGGTTCGGACGATATTCGGTCTATCCCCTCTGGCAGGGGGTCAAATCTTGATCGATGGCAAACCCGTACAGATCCATTCTCCTTCTGAAGCTATGAAGCTTGGTATTGCTCATGTTCCGGAGAGTCGAAAGGAGCAAGGCTTATTTCCCAATCTGTCAGTTAAAGAAAACATCCTGATGGCGCAGCTGCACACCTACCGGAAAGGGAGCGTTTTGCAGTATGGCCAGATGAACAAGGATGCGGATAATTATATTAGAGATTTGGGCGTTAAGGCGGCTTCAAAAGAACAGAACGTTATGGGACTTAGCGGCGGTAATCAGCAAAAGGTTGTCATTGCGAGATGGCTATCGATCAGTCCAAAGGTTCTGCTGCTTGATGAACCAACCCGCGGAGTGGATATTGGCGCTAAGACGGAAATTCACAAAATCATCAGCAATCTGGCCGAGCAAGGGTTGGCGGTATTAATGATTTCTTCCGAGCTGCCGGAAATACTTGGCATAAGCGATCGCATATTGGTTATGCATGAAGGGAAAATCAGGGCGGAGTTGTCCCGGCAGGAGGCAACTCAAGAAAAAATCATGTATTACGCAACAGGGGAGATAAAATAAATGCAGACGAACGTTCAAGCAACTGTCGGCAAAAGTCAGCTGATGAGCCAAAAGTTGAAGGTGTATTTCAACCAAATGGGAATGCTCATCATTTTTGTATTTCTATTTATAGTCATGGCTATTTTTGCACCGCATTTCTTGGAAGTAAACAATGTGCTCACAGTGCTTAAGCAGTTATCCTTTACGGCTATCTTGGCCGCGGGGATGACCCTTGTCATCCTGACGGGGGGGATTGATCTATCCGTCGGTTCGATATTGGCATTATCGGGTGTCATATCTGTCTTGATATTAAATCAAGGTATGCATCCTCTGATCGCCATACTGGCCGGCGCGGGTGTAGGGATAACCGCAGGGTTTATTAACGGCTACTTAACAGCCGTTCCGAAGCTGCCATCCTTTATCGTAACACTGGGCAGCATGACTTATATTCGGGGCTTGGCATTAGTGATTAGCGGCGGCTACCCTTTGGTGGTTTCGGACAGCACCTTTAAATTCCTCGGTGCAGGTAACATTCTTGGTATTCCAACGCCCATTTATATCATGACTCTTGTCTATGTCATTATCTTTTTTATTCTTAAATACACGATGTTCGGCCGTCATGTATTTGCCATAGGAGGCAATGAAGAGGCTGCTCGATTGACGGGGATTAAAGTAGAACGAACACTGATCAAAGTGTATGCCATCAGCGGGCTTCTCGCAGGGATAGCTGGCGTCGTTCTGGCGGGAAGATTGTTCTCGGGACAGCCTACGGCCGGAATTGAGTATGAGCTTCATGCCATTGCCGCGGTCATTCTTGGCGGCACCAGCTTTGTCGGCGGATTCGGCCGGATCCAGGGCACGATCATTGGTGTATTTATCATTGCCGTATTAAACAACGGATTGACCCTGCTGAACGTTGATTCCTACTGGCAGAAGGTCGTCACGGGGGCTGTAATCGTAGCAGCCGTTCTTCTGGATCGATTGCGGAGTAAAGCCTAATAGGAGGATTGCTCGTTATGGGGATATTCGCGATACGAAGCATCCGCACCAGAATTATGTTAATTATTATGCCTATGATTATAGCGGCAATGGCGGTCTTATCCATCTTTACCTACCAAAACTCTAAGGCATTAATCAATCGCGAAATTGAAAGTAAAATGCAGCACCAATTAAGCTCGACAACAGAATATATTGAAACGCAATTAACAGCCCACTCGAAAATTCCGGAGACCCTTGCACGGGCGCTCGAGGCGACCGGCGATCACATCGAGCAAGAAGTTATTATCGACATGATTATGAAGTACTTATCTACTAATACGGATACCTTTGGTGTTGGTGTCTGGTATGAACCGAAGCAATACAAAAAACATATAGAATATTTCGGCCCTTATGCTTACCGCTACAACGGGCAGATCCAGTACACGCTCGACTCTAGCACAAAAGAATATGATTACCCGAATCGCGATTTCTATCTGATTGGCAAGGAGACAGGTAAACCGGTCGAATGGACTAATCCCTATTTCGATGAAAGCTCCAAGTCTGCCGTTCTAACAACAACTGCCCCTTTCTATCATTACAACCGTGAGTTCAGAGGTGTCGTTACGGCGAACATCAATTTAGAGCATTTGCAGAAATTGGTTGCTTCCATCCAAGTCGGAGCAAGCGGAAGAGCATTTCTGATTGATCGACAGGGAACCTATATCGCTGATCAAGATGGATCAAAGCTGTTAAAGGTGAATATTTCCGAAGATATAAACGAAGGTTTGGCTGAAATAGGGAATGCCATGGTTGCAAACGCAAATGGCTTTGACGTCTATGAAGAGAGCGGAAGCAAGAGCAGAATTTATTATCAGGAAATCCCCGCCACCGGCTGGAAGCTCGCTATGGTTATTCCTGAGAACGAATTGTACAAGCCTCTTAACGAATTACTTCTTAAATCGGCAATTACCATCTTAATAACGCTTCTGGTTATTTCACTCGTTATTTACCTGTTTGCAAGATACATGAAGAGACAGATTTATCAAGTAAATGTCTTATCTTCCGCTATGGCTTCAGGGGATTTCACGCGATCAATTGTGGTTAAATCCCAAGATGAATTCGGATCGATGGCTTCCGATCTAAATCGTATGACACAAGAGCTTAGCGGAGTCATTAAGCAAATGTCCAAAAGCGCTGAATTGGTAGCCAGTACATCTGAGCAGCTCACTTACAGCACGGAACAGACCACGAAGGCAACGGAAGAAATAGCTGAATCCATTCAATCCGTAGCAGCTGGCAGTGAAGTACAAGTTACGATGATGAATGATGCTAACGTAAAAGTCGCCGATACCTCACGCGGGTTAAGCGAGATGTCACGCCGAATGGCTTCAGTATCCCAGGCTTCCGGCATCACGCTAAGTACGGCAATCGAAGGCAACGAAACCATCCAGATTGCGGTTGAGCAAGTGCAGATCATGGATGAGAAAGCCCAGCATGTCGCGCAAATTATCGAGTCTTTAAGCTCCAAATCAGAGCAAATCGATTTAAGTATGGAATTGATCGGGAAAATCGCTTTTCAAACAAGAATCTTGGCTCTTAATGCTGGAATCACGGCATCGCAGGCTGGAAGTCATGGCAAAGCTTTCATGGTTATTGCCGAGGAGATACGAGCACTAGCGGAGAATTCATCCTTATCCGGGCAACAGATCCAAGAGACAATTGGTGAAATCCAAGCGGATATTCATCAGGCTATGGAAGCGATGGACACTAATCGGAAAGCAGTCAGCAGCGGGAAGATTAAAATCGAACATGCCGGGCGCTCCTTTGAACGTATCGTTAACGCAGTTCAAGAGGTATCCGAAGAAACGAAAGGCGTATCGCAAGCGATCGAGAGCATAAATGGGAATATGACGGAAATGGTGAAGGCCATTAGGCAGATTACGGACATTTCATCAGATACTGCACATCAGACGAGTAGTGTGTCGGCCTCGACCGAAGAGCAGATGGCATCGATGGAAGAAATGTCTGCAGGTGCCAGCACGCTTGCATCGCTGGCCAGTGAATTAAAAGAAACGATTAGGAGATTTATTGTATAAATAGGGCGTATTGTAGGTGGTGATGCGGGGGTTATTCCTGCACCGCCACTTTTTTGTTTTAATCAGCCTCGTAGCAGGAAGCGCGGGAATTGCATAGCGGCAATTCCTGCCGTTAATGCTCCTCAAACTCAGCTTGTAAATCAATAGCGGCAAGTTTTGCCGTTATTCATTTTATTCTTGTCTCAAAACAAACTTATGCAGTAACTCCTATTTTTTTCTTATGAGACAGCCTCTTTTTATTACGCCTAATAAGAAAATATTATTTAATATGCGTAATAAATATGTTTAATCAAATAACTATTGCTTTAATTATGAGTCATAATTATAATTATGACATACTTAATGGAGGTGGAGACGCGAGTGCGAGTAGGTCTAAGTGGAACGGGTCGAATTGGCAGGTTATGCATACGTAAAGCTTTAACACAAAAGTCGGAGGAATTCGAAGTAAATGTGATTAACACGACGAGTTCGATTGAAACTCTGGCCCATTTGCTCAAATATGATACCGTTCACGGCAAGTGGGATGCAGAGATGGAGATCGATAACGAGCAATTGATTATTAACGGTCACCGGATACATATTCTGTCGGAAAGAGATCCAGCTCTGATTCCCTGGAAAGCTCATGGAATAGAGCTCGTCATCGACGCGACCGGTAAATTCAAGGACCGAAATACCATGCAGAAGCACCTGTCGTCCGGAGCCCGCAGGGTGCTCGTTACAGCTCCGGGAAAAGATGTGGATCTGACCGTTGTAATGGGAGTTAATGAGCATCAATATGATCCGACAAGACATCGGCTTCTATCTGCAGCCTCATGCACGACGAACTGTTTGGCTCCTCTCCTTCATGTCCTGCATGAAGCTTTCGGGGTGAAACGCGGATGGATGACGGCGATCCATTCCTATACGAACGATCAGAAGCATATGGATAATCCGCACAAGGATCTGCGTCGTGCCCGATCATGCACGAGTTCCATCATTCCGACGTCTACGGGAGTAAGTAAGGCTCTCATCGATGTTCTGCCGGGGCTTGCTCCGCACATTCAAGGCGTATCCATCCGTGTACCCACGCAAGATGTTTCTCTTTTGGATATGCAGCTGGTTTTAAACAGGAAGGTTGAAGCAGCGGATATAAAGAAAGCATTTCAAACCGCAATCGATGGCGAATTAGGAGCTTATGTCGATTATAACGAGCTTCCGTTGGTATCTTCCGACTACATCGGGAACGAGAAATCCGCAGTTATTGATGGGCTAAGTATCATGACACAGGATGACCAGGTTAAGTTATTGGCCTGGTACGACAATGAATGGGCGTATGCCAGCAGGGTGATTGATCTGACTCGGTTCATCGCAAGAGTTGAAAATTCGCTGCAGAGAGAGGGAGAGCAATGCTTAACTATGTCGGTGTAAATGATAGTGCTCGTACGAAGAATGACTTGGGTATGGTCGTCTGCAAGATATGTAACGAGGTGATGTTTACTCTTCCAACGAATGGCGTCAAAAAGATCCCCAGTATTTGCATGAAGGATGAGTGTATAGAAAAAACAAAAAAGAGCGAGGTCGAAACCGTATGACGACGAAAATGGTGTACTCTTTTACCGAAGGAAATGCAAAAATGAAAGCCTTGCTGGGGGGGAAAGGCGCCAATTTGGCGGAAATGACCCGGACGGGTCTGCCTGTACCTCCGGGATTTACCATAACAACGGAAGCATGCCACGCGTTCTTTAGGTCAGGCAACCGAATAGCGGATGATCTTCAGCAACAAATTCAGCTTGCATTAAAGCAGCTCGAGAGCGAGAAAGGCCAATTGTTCGGTGATCCGTTTCAACCTCTGCTAGTATCCGTTCGATCGGGATCTGTAACCTCTATGCCTGGCATGATGGACACGATTCTAAATCTGGGATTAAACGACGAGACCGTAGAAGGGGTGGCGGTCTTAACCCAGAATGCCCGTTTCGCTTATGATTGTTACCGGCGTTTGATCCAGATGTTCGGTAATGTCGTGCTCGGTATTGAGGCGTTTCATTTCGAAAGCCTATTGCATCGATTGAAAAGAGACCTGGGCGCCCTGCAAGATCAAGACGTTACGGCCGAGGGTTGGCGGCAGCTGATTACCGAATATAAACTGTGCGTTAGAAAGTTCGCGGGTATTGACTTCCCGCAAAATGTCTACGATCAGCTTATGTTAGCGGTAGAAGCCGTATTTAAATCGTGGAATAACCAGCGGGCGCAAGTATACCGCAGAATCAATCGTATTCCGGATGATCAGGGAACTGCAGTCAATGTACAAAGCATGGTATTCGGCAACAAGGGTGATGATTGCGGCACCGGCGTCGTATTTACCCGCAATCCTTCTTCAGGAGAAAATGCCTTATTCGGCGAATATCTTATCAATGCTCAAGGTGAGGACGTGGTGGCGGGAGTCAGAACTCCGCATACCATCGAAACGTTGAAAAAAGAGATGCCGGGCATGTATGTCCAGCTCGAGCGAGTGTGCAAGCAATTGGAACAGCACTATAAGGATATGCAGGATATCGAATTCACGGTTGAAAACGCGAAGCTGTATGTTCTCCAAACGAGAAATGGAAAACGCAATGCCCAAGCGGCCTTGAAGGTTGCCGTCGACCTCGTGTCGGAAGGGGTGATCAGCCGCGAGGATGCATTGCAAAGAATTGAGGTGTCCCATCTCGACCAGCTGCTTCACAGAGGGATTGATGAGTCTGCAGTAACTGACGTATTGGCGGTAGGGCTTCCGGCTTCTCCGGGTGCTGCCAGCGGTAGGGTTGCATTCGATGCCGATACTGCGGCTGAGTGGCATCAATCGGGGAAACAAGTGATTCTGGTTCGTCCTGAAACGACGCCTGAAGATATTCATGGGGTATTGGCAGCGGAAGGCGTCCTTACTAGCCGCGGGGGAATGACCAGTCATGCTGCGGTAGTGGCAAGAGGTATGGGCAAGCCATGTGTCTGCGGCTGTGAGGAAGTTCGTATTGATCTAGAGCTGGGGCAAATGATCGCGGGCAGCCGAACGATCGAAGAGGGAGACTGGATTACCTTGGATGGCGGGAGCGGGAGGGTGATCCATGGCGTTGTTCCTCTCAAGGAAGCAACCGCGACGCAGGAGCTCCTGCAGATTTTGCAATGGGCCGATCAAATCCGTACTCTGCGAGTATACGCAAATGCAGATAATCCCGAAGATGCGGAAATCGCACGCGGCTTTGGGGCGGAGGGGATCGGATTGTGCAGGACGGAGCATATGTTCTTCTCCCCGACTCGCTTGGCGGAGATGCAGAGAATGATCATGGCGGATTCGCTGGAAGAGCGTAAAGCGGCGTTGAATCAGCTCTTGCCCATGCAGCAAGCCGATTTCGAGGGGATTTTTAAGGCGATGGATGGTCTTCCTGTCACCGTTCGGCTGTTAGATCCGCCTTTGCACGAATTCTTGCCTAAAGTAAGCGAGCTGCAGCAGAAGCTTGAAGATACGGATCTGGAACTAGATAAGATGCAGCTTAAGAAAATGATTCGCAAGGTTCAATCTCTGCACGAATCCAATCCGATGCTGGGTCATCGAGGCTGCAGATTGGGAATCGTTTACCCGGAAATTTACGATATGCAGATCGAAGCGATTTTCAAAGCCGTTTCCGTATGTATAGATCAAGGAGTTGCCGTACATCCGGAAATCATGATTCCTCTAGTTGGTGATGTCAGCGAGCTGAAAATATTACGGGAGCTCGTCGATGAAGTGGCTGATCAAGTTCTCGGTGCCGTTAAGAAAAGAGTATGCAGCTATAAGGTAGGTACGATGATAGAAGTGCCGCGTGCCGCTCTTACAGCCAACAAAATCGCAGCTTATGCGGATTTCTTCTCATTTGGAACTAACGATTTGACGCAAATGACTTATGGCTATAGCAGGGATGATGCGGAAGGTAAATTTTTAGCGCATTATCTAGATAAGAAACTTTTGCCTCACAATCCATTTCAAGTGCTCGATTCAGAAGGTGTCGGTCAGTTGATCGATCTTGCGGTAACAGCAGGACGCACTGTGAAGCCTAACTTGAAAACAGGCATTTGCGGGGAGCATGGAGGGGATAAGGACTCCATCGCATTCTGCCATCGAACCGGATTGGATTATGTCAGTTGTTCTCCGTTTCGCATTCCGATGGCTAGAATTGCCGCCGCCCAAGCCGCAATTGAACATCAGGTGTATGCTGTGAGGCTGGAGAAAGCAAAAGTGGTGTGATCTTCCATTAGATCGGTTACAATGGTGGGTAAATGTATAAGTCAATGGGAGGGGATTATGATCGAGCTGTCATCCCGCCAATTGGAAATCATCGAATGGGTCCAGAAGCGAGCTCCGATAACAGGGGAACAAATCGCGGAGCTTCTTGGGGCGACCCGACCCGCCATACGGTCTGACTTGGGATTGTTAGTTATGTTGGGTTACATCGATGCTAAGCCTAAGGTTGGTTATTTTATTGGGAATACCGTGATGAAAGAGAATTCTGAAGTCACCCAAATTACGCAGCGGCGCGTCAGGGATGTCATGGGCATCCCTGTCGTCCTTCGTGAAACGGCGACTGTAAGCGATGCGGTCGTCACTCTGTTTATCGAAAATGTAGGAAGTCTTGTCGTTGTCAATGCATCCGGCTCACTGGCAGGCATCGTTTCCCGGAAGGATTTGCTGAAGGTCACATTGGGCAACCCCCAGGCATCTTCCGTTCTGCTCAGCATGGTGATGACCCGATTTCCCAATATTGCCACGGTTTCTCCCGACGACACCGTCCGTGAAGCCATGCGTGAAATGATTTTGCACGAGGTCGATGGTTTGCCTGTTGTTTTGCCGATGAATGCTTCGGAAGGAATACCTAAGTATGAAGTGATCGGCAGAATTACAAAAACAACCATTACGAAGCTGCTCTTCGATGCTGCCACGGGAGAGCAATAGAATATTTTAATAGAACGCAAAGAGGGTGAATCATGGTGAATGAGCAACTCAACACCATCTTTGTTTGCTCCGATTCGGTGGGGGAAACCGCTGAGGCAGTCGTCCGGGCGACGGTTCGTCAATTTGATGCCGAGAACATCAACATAAAGCGCTGGGCGCATATTAAATCTGAAGATGAGATCCGCCAGCTTATGGAAGAGGCCGCGCGAATCGGCAGTTTTGTCGTATACACACTGGTACTTCCCGAATTGAGAGAGATGATCCGGCAAGAGGCTGTCCGTTTAAATGTATATGCCGTTGATATCATGGGGCCTGTTATGGAGGCCTTTGTACATACTTTTAACTCCTCTTCTCCCAAACAAAAGCCAGGTCTTCTTCACATCATGGATAGGGAATACTTCAAAAGAGTAGAAGCGATTGAGTATTCGGTGAAATGCGATGATGGGCAGCATGCTGCTTCTTGGGGGCAAGCCGATCTGTTTCTGCTTGGCGTATCAAGAACATCTAAGACACCGCTGAGCATCTTTTTGGCCCATAAAGGGTATAAGGTAGCTAATTATCCGCTTGTCCCTGAGGTTAAACCCCCGAAGGATTTATTTAAGCTTCCGCAAAGCAGATTTATTGGATTGACTATGAGGCCTGAAAACTTGGTCAATATTCGAACGGAACGGCTGAAGGCGATGGGGTTGCCCTTCGGAGTCAGCTATGCTTCGCTGGAACGAGTGGCGGAAGAGATGGAATTTGCCCAAACCATCTTCCGACAGCTGGGTTGCATAGTTGTGGATGTGACGGACCGGGCGATTGAAGAGACCGCAGGGGCAATCTTGGAGGCTTTGGAAATTAGATCGTAAATTGACAATAAAGCTTCATTTGACGATAATTAAGAGATATTCAATCGGGGAAGCACCTCACAAAGCTAAACACACGGAGTGTTGCTTTGCTGGGGTGCTATTTTTTTCGAGAGGAGTGTAATTTGGATGGAAAAAAAGAACAAAGCGAAGGACCAAATCAAGGAGCAGCAAGTGACCTATGAGACTTATGCAGCGATGCCGGATGATGGACAGCGCTACGAGATTGTCGACGGAAGCATGGAAATGATGACACCTAGTCCGTCAACGACACACCAAGCCGTAAGCGGGGAACTGGAATTTGTATTAAAGCAAAGCTGTAAATCGGATTATTTGATCTATGATGCGCCTCTTGATGTGATTTTAAGCGAGACGAATGTACTTCAACCCGATATTCTGATGATTCACCGCAGTCGGCAGCATATCGTGACAGACCGGGGCATTGAAGGACCGCCTGATCTCGTTGTTGAAATTCTCTCTCCCAGTTCTCGCAAAAGGGATAAGGTGATCAAGATGAGGACTTATGCTAAACATGGGGTTCAGGAGTATTGGATTGTGGATTCGGCAACGCGAATACTGGAGCAATTTCAGCTTATAGACAGTGATCACTATGAGCTCTGCAATCTATTTGAAGGTGACGATACGGTCTCGGATAAGCTGCCATGCGTTTCTTTTGTTATCAGCGACATTTTTAGGGAAATTCCGGTATTTTGAAGGAGGAGAGGATCATGAGTGAAGAAAAGGCGGACAAGCGGAAAGCTGGCGTGAAGGAAGGGCAGAGCGGCTATTGGATTGAGGAAAGGTATGAGATTATTGAAGGAGTGCGTTACGACTTCCTTTCTTCACCGAAAGTAACTCATCAAATGCTGGTCACTGAGCTGAACGCCTCAATCCGTGCTTCATGTCATACTGTTGGGATCGTACTTGTGGCACCGATGGACGTTCATTTTGACGAGAATAATATCGTGCAGCCTGACCTCATTTTTATTGCCAACGAGAACCTTCCTATCATCAAGGACGGATGGGTCAAGGGTGTTCCGGATCTGCTTGTGGAAATTCTGTCACCGAGTACCGGATCTAAAGATAAAGTACGCAAGAAAGCAATCTACGAGCGTTTCGGAGTCCAGGAATACTGGATTGTCGATCCGGGATACTCCACGATCGATCAGTTGGTGCTGGTGGATGGCAAATATCAACTAGCGGCCACCTATGGAGACGAAGAAACGTTCACTTCTCCGAAACTATCGTGTATTTCTATTGATTTGCGTCAGCTGTTTCATAACGCGATGCGTTTCAAAGAGAAAGCGACTGACTGAAGGGAATGTGCAGTCGTTTAACTACAGGTATAGGACAATGCCCGATTGAATATGATGAAGGTACGTCTTAAGCTGTGTAGGAGCGTGATGTTCGTTGGATCCTTTAATTCCAACTTCGTTGCACCCCAGCGAAATGATTCGAATCATCAGACTCGGGCTTCATAAATCGAGATTTCCGAAAAAAATTGTGATTATAGGTGCAGGCTTGGCCGGGCTGATCGCTGGTTCTTTACTGAAGGATGCGGGGCACAGCGTGACAATCATAGAGGCCAACAATCGGGTGGGAGGACGCGTCTATACGCTTCGAGCCCCATTTAGTGATGGATTGTATTTGGACGTGGGTGCTATGCGTATTCCTGAATCTCATCATTTGGTTCTAGAGTACGCTCAAAAGTTCGGTTTGCCGATTCAACCGTTTATCAACGAAACTCCAGAAGACATCATTTATGTTAACGGAATCAAAACCCAATTGAAAAGCTACCTGCAGCAGCCGGATATCCTTAGCTATCCGGTATTTCAGCATGAAAAGGGGAAGACCGCTCAGCAACTGCTGAATATGGCGGTAGATCCCATCCTTGACTTTATCAAACAAGATCCGATCCGAAATTGGCCTCAGGTTGTAAAAGCTTACGACGACTATTCGATGTATATTTTTTTGAAATACGGTCCTGCTTATTCCCAAGGGGCCATTGAAATGATTGGCGTGCTTCTTGGGATTGAAGGATTCATGGAGGAGTCCTTTCTCGATATTTTGCGATTTTTGATGCCTCTTCGATCCCCTCGCTTTTATCAGATTGCAGGGGGGAACGATTTGCTGCCTCGAGCCTTTCTTCCCAAATTACAGGGAGACATTTGTTTCCAACAACGGATGACCAAGATTATTCAGCACCAAGACGGAGTAACCATCCAATCGAATCAGGAAGGAACTTCGAATACTTGCAACATAACAGGCGATCTTGCGATCGTGACCATTCCTTTTACAGTTCTGAAGTTTGTTGAGGTGGAGCCGCACGATTCTTTTTCTCACAACAAATGGAAAGCGATACGCAAGGACGATTACAGACCTGCCGATACGGTTCACTTATTATCCAAGTCATGGGATCGGCACACCGGGTCCAGCCGTTATATTGGCAAGTTATACATTGGGCGACGATGCGATGCCGTGGGACGGGTTGCCGAACGAAGAACGCATTCGGTATGTCTTAAAGAATCTGGCTGTCATTCACGGTGATCAAGTTTATCGCGAATTTGTCAGGGGCACTTCCTTCAGTTGGTCCCAAAACCCCTACTCTTGCGGAGATTGGGTGATCTTTAAGCCAGGACAGCAATCGGAGCTGTTTCCCTTTATTGCTTCTCCTGAAGGACGCGTTCACTTCGCCGGGGAACATACCACGCTTACCCACGGTTGGATGCAAGGGGCAATTGAGTCCGGCATACGGGTTGCTGTTGAAGTGAATGATTTGCCGAAAGCGTAATAAAACGAAATAATAACCGGGGAAGAAAATAAATCAAAAAAAATTGATTAAGTATTGAATTGGCAAAAGAAGCATGTTAAGATGAGTTCATCAAAAATAATTGATTTATGTCCAATAAGGGGGTACAAACGTGATTAAACCATTACCGTTAATCGTTCAAACTCCGGAAGCAGCAGTGGATTTCTCGAAGTATGAAGCTAAGTTTAAGGCGCTAGCCGATCAAAAACGGCTGCAGATCATGTATGAGCTCACCCAGAGAGGGAATACCTGCGTATGCGATCTCACGGAGGTTTTAGATATGCCTCAATCCAAGCTGTCCTACCACCTTAAGATATTACTGGATGCCGGTTTAATTCTTCGCGAGACCAAGGGGACATGGAGCTACTATGAGCTGAACCCTTCCGAAGTTAATAAGCTTCTTTCACCGGAGCTTTGTTGCATTTTCCGTAAAGACGAAGTTACGCTGGGCGACTGCTGTTAGTGGCTTTTGCTCGTATAATATATCAAGAAAAATTGATTAATAAAATGGAGGTACCAAAAGATGAGTGAATGTTGCTCGAGTAAGGTTGATCAGGCTTCCAATACACAGCTAAGTAATATCGGACATTTACCCGTTGCCATTATCGGCGGGGGTCCGGTGGGTCTGGCTGCTGCCGCGCACCTTGTTTCTAAGGGAGAATCCTTTGTCTTGTTCGAGTCGGCAAGCGAAGCAGCCGGGAATATCAAACAATGGAGTCACGTTCGGCTCTTTTCCCCATGGAAATATAACATCGATAAGGCAGCAAGAAATTTACTCGAGCTGCATAATTGGAAGGCTCCTAATGATGATGAGCTTCCTACCGGAGGAGAGTTAGTTGAACAATATTTAAATCCTCTCACTAAATTGCCGGTGATCCAACCCTATGTTCACTATAACGCGAAGGTCATCGCGATCAGCCGTAAAGGTCTGAGCTTAGTTAAAACGGCTGGACGCGGTATACTGCCCTTCGTGCTGCATGTCATGGAGGACGATAAACGAATTGTATTCGAAGCCAAGGCTGTCATTGATGCTTCAGGAACTTGGTCCAGCCCTAATCCAGCGAATTCCGAGGGGATTTGGACTGAAGATGAACTGTCTATTAACAAGAAGATCTTTTACGGAATTCCAGATGTTCTAGGAAAGCACAAGGAACGATACAGTGGGAAAAAGGTTCTAGTTGTAGGCAGCGGGCACTCCGCTATGAATGCCTTGCTAGATTTAGCTAGTGTTAAAGAACATGCGCCTGAGACGGAAATCGTGTGGATTATACGCAAATCTAATGTGAAAGACGTATATGGAGGACAGGACAACGATAGTCTCCCTGAGCGCGGAAGTTTGGGAACACGTCTTCAAAGGCTAGTGGACACAGGAACAATTCAAGTTCTGTCATCTTTTAATATTGAGAATTTCAAGGAAGATGGAGAACTGGTTACAGTAACCGGAAGAAGGAACGAAGAGACGATTTTTATTGAAGGAATTAATGAAGTGATCAGCAATACGGGATCGCGTCCAGATATGAGCTTTTTGCGGGAGGTCAGAACCGATATGGACTCAGCTCTTGAAAGCGTGAATACATTAGCTCCCCTTATTGATCCGAACGTTCACAGCTGTGGAACTGTAAGGCCGCATGGGGAGAAGGAATTGCGTCAGCCTGAGCCCAACTTTTATATTGTTGGCGCAAAAAGCTATGGCAGGGCCCCGACATTTCTAATGGCGACAGGGTACGAACAAGTTAGATCCATTGTTGCTGCAATGACGGGAGATTGGGAAGCGGCTCAGAAGGTGGAGTTGGAGCTTCCGGAAACGGGCGTTTGCAGTACTGGGAGCGTGACTACAAAAACCTCTTGCTGTGGTTAGCATAAGTAATAACAACCTTAAGCCTGTAGTCATTGTTGCGCTTATTACGGCTGTATCATTATTCGGCGATTCAATGCTTTATGTGGCCTTGCCAATCCATTGGGAAGATGCGGGGTTGGCCTCTTTATTAGAGGTCGGTATATTATTATCCGCGAACCGTTTTATTCGATTGCCTTTTAATCCTCTTATTTCATGGTTGTATCGTAAAGTCAGCGTTAGAAGCGGCTTGTTGTTTGCTGTGTTTATCTCCGGGATAACGACATTATCCTATGGATTCGCAAATGGCTTTTTTGTATGGCTCATTCTGCGGTGTATTTGGGGAATAGCGTGGTCATTTTTTCGACTGGGTGCTTATTTTATGATTCTTGATTTGTCCTCGAATCAGAATCGAGGGCATTTTATGGGAACATATAATGGGCTGTATCGATTGGGAAGTCTCATCGGAATGCTCGCTGGGGGAGCATTTGTTGATTTGTTTGGGATGCGGGAAGTCGCCGTGGTGTTTGGTATTCTTGCCTTCCTTGTTCTCCCTGTCGTTTTTTATCATGTACCAAACTCTAAGAGTAAGGCTTTTGAATCCCAAAAAATGGATGAAGTGAAAGTTAAGAAACAACCCATACTCCTGTGGACGTTAACATCTGCGTTTCTGGTTATGTTATGCCTGGAAGGCATGTTTACGGCTATTCTAAGTCACCTGATCGATACTCGGCTGCAAACCGGCATTCATGTTCTTGGAATGGTAGTGGGGGCCGCGACATTGGCGGGCGGATTGCAGGCTTCACGCTGGGCAGTCGGCCCGTTTCTATCACCCTGGGTTGGCAAGCAGTCGGATGGGAAATGGGGCCGCAGGCCCTTCTTGGTTGGGTCTCTGCTCCTTTCTTCTGTGTTTATGGCGAGTATAAATTTCGATCTTCCCTTTGGTCTATGGTTATTAAATATATTCGTTATACTGCTGGTTTCCTCGATATTAGCCACAGTCCTGGGTGCCTATGCTTCGGATATCACATCAGGTACATCCAGAGCGGCAACCATGACTTTATACGTTATTGTGGTTGATGTAGGGGCATCTTTTGGACCAGTCCTTGGTTATTTATCCGAAAGATTTATTGGATTGACATTAACATTTTGGATCTCAGCATTTATCTTGTTTTTACTAAGTATGGGATGGGTTTTCTCCGCAAAACTAAAACTAGATGCTGGTATTCCAGCTATTTCTCACAATTAAAAACCGAATTTTTTTAAGTATTCTAGACTTTGCTTCATCCATTTAAGCTCAAGCTCTACTGTTTTATCCACTGTTTCGGTAAAAGGGGTCCATAGCTCCAAGATAGCATGGGCTTTCTTTTGCTGACTGCGTAATTTATCGGCCAGCCTCGGTATATCCAATCGCCCTGAGCCTGCAGCCGTTCCTAGAACCATATATCCCATTTGGTGATCGATGCGCTGGATATCGAAATCTTTAACATGCAGATTAACCATATACGGAAGCAATTGATCGATTACAAAATCAGGTGATTCCAATGCGCCGAAGGAATTAACTGTATCCAAGCAGCACCCAATGAATGGACTATTTAGGTTCTCAAACAATTGTATCAATTGCTTCGTTGTGTGCAAGCCGTGATTTTCTACAGCTAATGTTACACCTGCGGCCTCATATGAAGGCAGAACAGATTGCAGCTGTTCCTCAGCCTCAGCTATATCGGCGATAGTAATTAATGTTCTAACCAGATCTGCTTTGAAGTATTTAGCAATAGCTAAATACTTCAGCAGATGCTTCGGCAAGCTTCCCCGTGTGCCGACCTCAATGATTACCCCTAGCCTCTCCGCAGTTTCGCGCAGCTGACGCAACTCTTCCTTAGACTTATTGTGCAAGGGTATATTATCAGCGAGTTGTATAAGCTTATAACCTAATTGATGAGTTAACTCGATTAAATCCAGAGCGGTGAGTCGTTTTGTAGGAGCTGCATATCCGGGAACTCCCACAGACCATGTCAACGTATAGCTGCTTAAGCCGAGCACCATTAAATCCCTCCTGCTACCAATCCATGCAATAGATGTATATGTGCACATATTGAATACAAAACTCCAATATTCATCATTATGGCAACTTCATTCAAAGGAGCGAAGCTATAGTGGATATTCAGTCAAGAAATCTCAACATCGCGGTTATCGGAGCAGGCGGTAAAATGGGCTTCCGGATTACCGACAATTTAAGAAAAATACAGCAGTACCTTTTGTTTCTATGTGAACAAGCCGATGCAGGCAAGGAGAGACTTGCAGCTAACGGTCTGCAAGCGACACCTGCCGAAGAGGCTCTTTCGCAGGCAGACTTTGTAATCTTGGCTGTTCCGGACGCCCAAATCGGAATGGTATCTAAATCTATTTACGATCTGCTGAGAATAGATTCAACTGTAATCCTGCTTGATCCGGCAGCAGCCTATGCGCAGCAAGTTGTGATGAGAACAGATTGCACCTATGTCGTAACTCATCCTTGCCATCCCGCTTTGTTCGATTATCAGGATACTCCTGAGGCGAGGAAAGATATATTCGGTGGAATTGCGGCCAAGCAAGACATCGTAATGGCTCTTCATCAAGGGAAGGAAGAACTTTACGATGCTGCGGAACGCATTTGCATGGATATGTTTGCGCCCGTGGTGAAATGCCATCGGATCACAGTAGAGCAGATGGCATTGTTGGAACCGGCGGCGGCAGAAGTCGTTGCTGCTGCGGCGGCTTGTTTAATGAAGGAAGCGATGGACGAGGTCATCAAGCTGGGAGTTCCTCCTGAGGCGGCTCGATCCTTTATGCTGGGACATATCCAAATTCCATTGGCGATTGCTTTTAATCATGTAAATCCCTTCTCTGATGCGGCCCAAATCGCGATTGAATACGGGTATGAGCATATCTTTAAGCCGGACTGGAAAAAGGTATTTACCAAAGAGTCTTTAGATGAGGTGCTGCGGAAAATGCTGCATTTGGAGCAGGCGTAAAACCACTGCGGGAAAGGAAGGGACATAGATGTGGAAGGTAGGTTTGGTTGGCACCGGCTTCTGGTCGGAGAAGCACTTGCAAGCCTGGAGCCGTATTCCGAATGTTCATATCACCGCGTTATGCAATAGATCACGCGATAAGCTGCTGGCTAAAGCGGCTAAATATGGAGTTCCGGAAGATCAATTATATGACTCGATCGAACGAATGCTGGCCGATGCGGATATCCATGTCGTCGACATCGTTACGGGAGCCGATACACACTTGGATTTTGTGCGTAAAGCGGCGGCAGCCGGTAAACATATCATGTGCCAGAAGCCTTTTGCACCTTCTATAGCTGAAGCGGAGGAAATCGTTAAAATATCGGATGCTGCAGGGGTACGCCTGATGGTCACTGAAAATTGGCGGTGGCTTCAGCCGTTCCAGGTGATTAAGAGAGTGTTGAACAGCGGAGAGCTAGGGAAGGTGAATCTGATCCGATTGTCCATACGGATTATTACACGCCCCGAATGGCACCGGGTGCCCGGCTTCCGCAGCCATTTTTTCGCGATATGCCTAAGCTCTTATTTTACGAAATGGGTGTACATTGGTTTGATACCTGGAGGTATCTTTTCGGCATGCCTAAACGGTTATACGCGGAAATTACGCGAGTCAGTCCTTATATTGTTGGCGAAGACAGTGGAATCGTTGTGCTTGGTTATGATGACTTTTATGGTTTTCTGGATATGAGCTGGGCGACGCGGCAGAAGCTTGATCAGCCGCTTGGCGATCAAGTAGGCCCTGTTCATTTGGAGCAGCTTGTGATAGATGGACAGAACGGTACCTTAAAGCTGTATACAGACGGGAAAATAACGATCCTTTCACGAGATGGACAGATGGAACGTACAATTGAACCGAAAACCTGTTTGGACCATGAAGAGAGCCATTACCGTCTGCAATCTCATTTTGTAGCTTGCCTGGAAGCAGGCGAGGAATTCCAAACAAGCGGCCATGATAATTTGCAAACATTGCGTTTAGCTTTCGGAGTATATGAGAGTGCAGTGCAGCACCGCACCGCCCAATCGAATTTTGAACAGGGGGCCATTCCTTTGATAATCGACGTTCACGCTCATTTAGGGTGGGATTATGTTTTCGATGAGCATTTTACGCGGGAGGATCAGCTTAATAAACATAAGATCTTTCAGGTGGATCGTACAATCCTGCAGCCTGCTTCATGCCATGATCTAGAGTCGGTTGTCGATCAGCATAATACAATCGCTGCGTTGACCCAAGAATTTCCCGGTGTCTTCTATGGTATGGCTAACCCCAATCCTCATCTCAAAGCTGCCCTTTATGAGCAAGAGATTAGGAGATGCATCGAGGAGCTTGGTTTTGTCGGCATCAAAATACATACCTTCGCACATGCCGTTCATCCTTCCGGGCACGATGGCAGAAAGGTATTCGACTTGGCGCGGAAGCTCCAAGTTCCCGTTATGGTTCATACCGGGTCTGGTATTCCTTTCGCCAATCCCAGCAACTTGATTCCTGCAGCTGAACAATATCCCGATGTCAAAATCATTATTGCCCATTGCGGGATGATGATAATGGCGGGAGAGACGGGTATGGCTATGAAACGTTGCCCCAATCTATATGCGGATATTACTTGGACCGGAGGTTTTTTGCTGCGGCATTGGGCAGAGGAGCTGGGAGCTCATCGCTTCATGTTTGGTACCGACCATGCGGACAACGCAGGAACAGAACTGGCCAAGCTGCGGACGTGCGGGCTTAGCGATGCAGATCAAGAGTGGATGCTTTATAAAACGGCTCTAGATGTCTATTTTCGAAATATCGTTGAATAATTACACATATCGTTGCTTGGCTAAGTGTTCTTAAAGTCGTTGGATTTATAAGATAAAGGAACAGATAAATGGGAGGAGGAGACAGATGGATTCGCCCATTGTGTCAAAAGAACAGCGAATAAAAAAGAAAACGCTCTCGCAGAAATTATTAGCACAGTGGGATATTCAGCTCATGATCATACCCGGCGTTATACTCGTATTCATCTTTTCATACTTGCCCATGTACGGCTCTCTTACTGCATTCCAGGAATACAATTTATTCAAGGGCTTTTGGGCTAGTCCCTGGGTTGGAACAAAGCATTTTGAAATGTTCGTGGGCTCTCCGCAATTCCGGGAAATTATGCGCAATACGATTAGCATCAGCCTATTGAAGCTGATTATCATCTTTCCGGCACCTATTATTCTCGCGCTTATGCTTAACGAGATCAGACACATGCTGTTTAAGAGATTTATACAAACGATCAGCTACTTGCCGCACTTTCTATCCTGGGTTATCGTCGCGGGTTTTGTCGGATCGATGTTGTCCATCGACAGCGGCAGCCTGAACCTATTTCTTCTAAGCACGAATATGATTCGGGAACCCGTTAACTGGTTGTCGATTCCAGAATACTTCTGGGCGATTCTGATCAGTTCGAATTTATGGAAAGAAATCGGGTTTGCCTCGATTGTGTACCTGGCAGCCATTGCCGGAATCGATCCCCATCTCTATGAAGCGGCAGGGATGGATGGGGCAAGCCGATTCAAACAGCTTTACCTCATCACGTTGCCGTCTATTCTTCCGGTGGTCATTATTTTCTTGATTCTGGCGGTTGGAAATACGTTAAATGCAGGTTTCGATGACCTGCTGCTGTTGGCCCGCAATCCAATCCTCTTGGATGTGGCAGAGGTTATCGATACCCACGTATACCGTGTCGGAATCTTATCCTCCCGTTACTCTTATGCGACTGCTGTCGGATTGTTTAAGGGGATTATCAGTATTGTGTTGTTGACGGCGGCCAACGCTATAGCCCGCCGCTCCGGAAACAGCCTGTGGTAATTTTTAATGCCGAATGGAGGTTGGGGTGAAGCAGCTTGAAATTAACCTTCGGAGATAAAGTGTTCCATGCCGTTATATATGTTCTTCTAACTTTTCTTGGGTTTATCACCTTGTATCCCTTCTGGAATTCCACGGTCATCTCGTTTAATTCCGGATTGGATACTTCACTCGGGGGTATTACCTTCTGGCCCAGGGAATTTACGTTGGATAATTACAAGGTTGTATTCTCGGATAGACGCCTGCTGGATGCGTTCATGATCTCCATCCTTCGAACGGTTGCTGGCACAGCCTTATCTGTCACGCTGACGATGATGCTTGGATATGGCTTGTCGCGAAAGGGTGTCCTCTTTCACAAGTATTACATGCTTTTCTTCCTATTTACTATGTTTTTTCAGGGAGGGTTAATTCCTTCTTTCCTGATTAACCGCTCCTTGGGCTTGATGGATAACTTCCTAGTGCTTGTCGTTCCGTTTCTGATCAATGTCTGGAATATGATCATCTTTCGCACGTTCTTCAGAGAACTGCCAGAAGGCTTAGAGGAATCAGCCAAGCTGGACGGGTGCAATCAATTCGGTATATTGTTCCGAATCATGGTCCCGGTATCCGGCCCCGTTATCGCCACATTGTCATTGTTCACAGCGATCTTTCACTGGAATGATTGGTTTACCGCGACGATCTATATGAATAACCAACAGCTTATGCCTGTGCAGAGCTTGTTGCAGCAAATCTTGAATTCCAATCTGGCAAGCGAATTATTACTTGAAGCTACTGGCGGAAATGCTTCCGCTATGGATGCTTTCGATAGAGCGCAAACCATCTCGACCAAGTCGCTCAGCATGGCCATAATGATCGTCACGACACTTCCGATTATCATGATCTATCCCTTCCTTCAGAAGTATTTCGTCAAAGGTGTAATGGTAGGTTCACTCAAGGGTTAAATAAAAATGACTATTGAAAGGGGTTAGGCACGTGAAGATGAGAAAAGGACTTCTGTTGCTCCTCGTAACAAGTATGTTTCTCTCGGCATGCAGTCAGAAAGGGAAATCAGACCCACCTGCTTCTTCTGCCAGTCCTAGCAGCTCGACGCAAGCAAGTCCTACCGCATCGGAAGAAACACAGTCAACCTCAGCCTTTCAATTGGGAAGCGAGCCCTTAGAGTTCAGCTTCTACGGCAATTATGACTGGATGGTCACCGAACCCTGGGGCGCAGATCCTTCCTCCGGGTGGGTCAAGGAAAACTTCAAGATCAATATAACGGCTATCCAGTCCGGAGGTGCGGCCAAACAGAAATTTAACACAATGGTCGTATCCGATGCATTGCCGGATGTCATTATGACAGATCGCGGAGGAGACTTCGATAAGCTGCGTGAAGCCGGGAAGCTGGTTGCGCTTGATGAGTATGTGGACAAATATCCGAACTTGAAGAAGTTTGCGGGCGACCAGACACTAAACATGCTTCGGGCCGATGACGGCAAGCTGTACGGCTTTCCGAACTGGTATACCTCAAGCCCGAATGGAAACTCGGGTTACCTGATCAATAAGAAAATTTATAAAGAGCTGGGTTCTCCCAAGCTGGAAACGTTCGCTGATCTGGAGAGCTACCTGAGGCTGATTAAAGAGAAATATCCGGATGTCATTCCACTAGAGACAGATGTAAAGGCAGAGGGCATTCATATATTTAATACAGGATTGGAAGAGAATTTCGCTATAAACTATATTAGCGAGATGGCGGTTCCTCGTGGAGATCAGCTGACATCCATGTTCACTGATCCGACCTTTACTGCGACAATGAAGTTCTCCAGCAAGCTCTTTCGGGATAAATTAATGACACAGGATGCTTTCACCCAGAAGAGAGACCAAGTATACGAGAAAATGAAGAACGGCCGCGTCGGCGTATTCGCAGGATTGCTTGCCATAAATAGGGATATTGCGGAGGCCAACAATTTGCTGCAGCAGAAGGATCCCGATGCAGGTTATAAGGCAATCTGGCCGCTTCATAGCGATAACGTAGCCGCAGACAAGGTATTCCCGAACAGCTACGTTTCCCAAGGATGGAATATGATAGGCATTACAACGAAAGCGAAAAATCCGGAAGCAATCTTTGCTTACTTGGATTGGCTAACAGGTACAGAAGGTCAGTCTATTATGACTTTCGGGCCGCAAGGACGTTATTGGGATGATAGAGATGCGGACGGCGCTCCGATTCCTAATGACAAGTGGACTTCGACTCCGCAAGCCGATAAAGACAAAGATAAGATGGGCACATTCAACTGGGCTGGAAACACATCCTTCGTCGATGGAGTGAAAGCTAAAATCGAAATGGCGCTTCCCGAAGGAAAGCGCAACTGGTCAACGGAGCAGCAGGTGAACGTCACCTGGAAAACCTCGCAAAACATGACGGTATTCACCAACCTGAAGCCTTCGCCGAATTCTGAAGAGGGAATCGCAGAAACGACGGTTACTGCTATAATGGAAGAATATGTAGCCAAAATTCTCTTCGCCAAGAGTGATGCGGGGGTCGATGCCCTGCTGAAGGAAGCGAATGATTCCGCTATGGCACAAGGTTATGAAAAGCTGTTGAAGTTCAAAACAGACAAATGGCAGGAGAACATCAAAAAGGCGTCAGGACAATAGAATAGCAAAAGATAGGTCATTAGCAGAAGGGTATACTTACATTTAACTAAGTATGCCCTTCTGCTTTCGTTTCGCGGGAAACCCCTGGAGAGGAGGAGAAGCGATACTTGTACAAGGTTCTGTTAGTGGATGATGAAATGCTGGACTTAGAGGGATTGGAACGATTGATTCCCTGGGAGTCATTGGGAATGCACGTCGTGTCTGCGGTGAACAGCGGGTTTGAGGCTTTGGATTATTTGCAGAGCAATCCGGTGGATGTGCTGGTATCCGACATCAAGATGCCGATCATGTCCGGATTGGAGCTCGCGGGTAGAGCCCTGGAATTAATTCCCAGATTAAAAATGGTATTTATAAGCGGATATGAAGACTTTCAATATGCGAAAAAGGCTATTCAATTAAATGCAGCCGGTTATATATTGAAGCCCGTGGATGATCATGAAGTAATTAGAGTATTGACGGAGGTTAAGAATGAATTAAAGCGGGAAGCGCAGATGGAGAAGCTGGAGCGTGGATTTAATAACTCCGTTCATCAAGTGAACGATGAAAGGCTGATCCATTGGTTATCAGGCGATGGTGGAGAAGAGCTCCCCTTGCTAAAGAATACATTAAAGGAATTAAATAGTCATGGTCCTTACCAGATAGGATTATTAGAGCTGGACGATGTTTCCCTAAAGCTGGAGCGCCTGCCTGACAACAAGAAACAATCCCATATTTCCGAAACCTACAATGCCTTGAATACATGCTGTGAAATAGAAGGTATAGCCATTTTCTGCAGAGCGGAAGGGCATCGGTTTGTTCTTGTCCTATACGGCGATTCTAGGTTGGAGAAGCTAAGGCGTATTCTGGAATACGTAGAGAATCATTCTCCTCTTACGGTAACGGCAGGATTGGGTCAGATTACGGATAATATACAGGAGCTGCCTGTCTCCTTCCGCTCAGCCAAAGAGATGCTGTCCTACAAAATCTTTTGCGGGAAAAACCGTGTCATTGTTTGGGAGGATATCGAATCCTTTCAGTTGATAGACGTTCTTGATATCGATGAGATACTGCAAAAGCTGTTCGCAGCAATCGCCAATTATGAATTAGTTAAAGTAGACGACAGCCTGGAACAGCTTTATGGAAACGTGAAGCAGCTCGGCAAGCGAATGTCCGTCTACAATGTAACCATACATCTGATTGCGAAGCTGGATTCTTTCCTCTTCAACATGAACGAAAATTTAAGAACGATTCTAGGTATCGATGTTAACCATCTGGATGTCTTATATGATTTCGAAACGGTCAATGATATTAAGTCTTGGCTGCGCCGCAAGCTGTTTGAAATATCCGAAATGCTCCAGCTCAAGAAGCTCCGCAAAAACCACAAGCTTATAGAGGGAATAGAGGAATATGTCAATAAACATCTGGATCGCAATTTGACCCTTAGAGACGTTGCCAACTATTTCTCCTTCTCTCCCAACTATTTGGGGCATCTGTTCAAAGAAGAGAAAGACGAGAACTTCAGCGATTTCGTCATCCGCAAGAGATTGGAGAAAGCATCTGAGCTGCTGGAAGATCCCAAGCTTAAAATCTATGAGGTTGCTGACCGTGTCGGGTATAAGAGCCTAACCTACTTCAGCAGGCAGTTCAGGGAAAAGTTTGGGGCGACTCCCGGTGACTACCGGAAAAAAAGATGAAACGATCATTTATTCCTTTTGGTTATAAGCTCATGCTGACTTATTTCTTATTCGTGCTGATCCCCGTAATCATTGTAGGCAGCTTCTCCTACCAATCATCAATAAATTCGGCTCGTGAACAAACGAGACAGAACCTGCAAGGAACGCTCTCGCAAATCCGGGATAATATTATGTACAAAATGAAAGAAGCAGAACGGGTTTCGGAGCAGCTATATTTCGATGAGCAGCTTCAAAGCTTCTTAAGAAATTATGAAGACGGCTGGGACAGCTTAGAAACGACGAAAAAGTACCTGATGCCGATGTTCTCCAATGCCATAAACGTGTTCAGCCAGCCTGCTTTGCTTAAGGTGTATATTAACAACACTTCCATACCGGAGGTATATAGCGACCAGGACCCGAATCGTAATCCATTAAAGGTACCAGGTTATGAAATTCTGTATTTGAAACGGCTGGAAGAGCAGGAATGGTTCAAAACGCTTGAGTTGCCTGCGGAAAATGACAAAGGAATCTCGTGGCTGCAGGTGGAGAATGACAAAACCTTTTCCAATATTTCCGTGATACGCAGATTAATGGACTTTGATCGTCAGAAATATCTTGGGATAACCCGAACCGTTATCGGTCTTGAGGATTTGCTTGAGTCTGTCGACTATTTGAAAATCGGTGAGAAAAGCAGTTTATTCGTGCTTAATAAATCGGGGTCAACTCTTAAAGCCTCAGGGATGTTAAACGGAGATTCGCTTGAAACCGAAACGAGCGGAAACACGAATCTTAGGATTGAAGAGTCTGTGCATGGAGTAGATTGGAAAATAGTTGCGATGGTACCTAATTCCCTATTGGAGAAGGACGCTAAGAATGTGCTCCGCATTACGATTCTACTCGGGGCAGCAAGCATTATTATTGTATTGGTCATTGGTTTGCTAGTGTCGAACTATTATTCCAAGCGGGTCCGCAAAATCGTCTATTCTCTCCACGCTTTCAAGGAGGGAGATTTCCAGAAGAGGATTCGATTTAAGTGGAATGACGAATTCGCCCAAATTGCCGACGCCTTTAACAAGATGGGGGATAACGTTGAAGAGCTTATAAAGGAAGTTTATTTAGCCAATATACAGAAGAAAGAAGCAGAGCTTGAGTCCTTGCAGGCTCAGATAAATCCTCACTTCCTATACAACACCCTCTCTTCCATAAGCCGCTTGGCCAAGTTCGGAGAGATCGATAAGCTGCATGAGATGGTCTTGGGACTTGCGAAATTTTATCGGTTGACGCTAAACAAAGGACGAATGCTCATCTCAGTTCAGAAGGAGCTTGAGCAGGCAGGGGCCTATATCGCTATTCAGAATATCAAGTTTCGGAACAGGCTTCAAGTTTGGTATGACATACAGATAGAGGTTCTTGGGTATGAGACAGTTAAGCTGATCCTGCAGCCGTTCGTCGAGAATGCATTAGAGCATGCGTTATTCGGCAAATCCATAAACATTAAGGTTACCGCACACTTAGATCAGGGAATGATTATATTTAGGATCATCGACGATGGAATTGGGATGAGGCAAGAGACGATTGACCAGATTTTTGTGCAAAATGGCGTAAATATCGGCTATGGTATCCGAAATGTCGATGAACGCATCAAGCTTCAATATGGAAATCGATACGGTGTTGAAATATATAGCCGACTAGGTATTGGTACATGCGTTACCATTCGGGTTCCGGCAGAGAAAAATAAATAATAAGGCGAAAGGAGATGATTTTGTTGGAAGCTCGGAAGTGGAAGGTTTGTGAATTTGCAGCCGTTACATCCAAGCGTTATTCCAATCCCTATTGGGATGTAGAACTCCGAGCTGAATTTATCCATGAAGACAGCGGGATTACACAGAAAGCCAGCGGTTATTATGATGGGGCGGATGGGGCGGATGAGGCGGAACGTCTTATATGGAGGATCCGGTGGACACCGATGCACGAAGGGGAATGGTCTTGCCGGATCTTCTCTATTCCCGAGGACGGGGAACTAAAGAGCGAATTTCAGTTGATGATTGGGCCGGCCGAGAGGGAGAGCAAAGGGTTTCTGCGGGCTGATCCGGCACGGCCGTTCGGGTTCAGGTTCGATAACGGAGAACCGTTCTTTCTATTCGGAGATACGATCTATAACCTGTTCGGAGCTCATTACTGTGGAGTTGACGTTGGAAGTATTATGAAGCACCGAAAATCCCAGGGTATCAACTATATCCGGGCCCGGCTGCAAGTCAGTCCTTATCACCCGGATGTGCCTAACCAGTGGCAGAATAGAGACTGCTGGCCTTGGGGCGGGAGCTCGCAGCTGCCGGACTTTATGCGGTTTAACCTTGATTATTTCAAGGCAGTTGACGAAGTTGTTACATTGGCTTCGGAGCTTGGGATCGGACTCGAATTGATTCTGCAGGGCTGGATGTTTGAATTCCCGTTTAACGACAGGGGGAAGTTCATAGCAGAATACGAAGAGTTCTGGCATCAGTATATCGTAGCGAGGTACGCGGCTTTCGATTCCGTATTCCTCTGGTGTCCGGCTAATGAGTATGAATTTTATCCGACTGGGGCCGCCGGTAAATATCACAAGGAGTCCAACCGCTGGCTGAAGCGGTTATCCAAGCAAATCCGCAGCATGGACCCTTACGCTCATCCAATCGGAGCGCACAATTGGGAGAAAAGCATTCCTCTCCATGAACGGTTAGGTGATTGCGATACGATAGACGTGTATCTTGTACAGACGAATTGGGGAGACGAGACGCAAGACGGCAAGCTGGACGCGCCGCTTTGCAAGGGGTTGGAGAAGGATATGCGTATCCATTCCGGACATTCCGTGAAAGTAGCTGTATGCGCTGAATTTGGTTACGAACGAACGGAAGGATTATTCACCGCACCTTGGCATCAACGGATGGATCAGCACCATACCCGAAGGGGACAGTGGAGAGCCGGGTTCAGCGGACATACTGTTGTACATGGCTTCAACAATACATGGGGCGCTCATATGAGAGTAGATAAGGATTCGCCGGGGACTGCCTATCTGACTCACTATTTCCGGTTTATGACGGAAATCGTGAGGTTTGATACCTTGTCTCCGGCACCCGAGAAGCTTGTCTCAGCCAGCGGAACCGAAGAAGAAGGGACAATGCCGTTATGTTTATCGGATGAAGCCGGTGTCGTGATCATCGTTTATTTTCCCGCCGCCGGCTCATGCGAACTGGCTGCAAATCCGGCTGATGGCGGCTCATACCGCTGGTTCAATCCTCGTAATGGGGAGTTGACGGACAGCCTCCCGTTTGAAAGCAGTGCCTTTGCCTCCCCGGTTTCTGCCGAGGAATCGTCTGGCGGTGATGACTGGGTTCTTCTTCTGGGTGTCTTTGCTGCAAAGACTGGATGAACAGTGGACTAAAGTCAAAGACTGAGATCGCTAATTGTTTAGCGGCATCGGTCTTTTTTTATTTATAAATATTTAACAATTGTTTTATAAGCAGTTTATAACTGTTTTATTGGGAGTTTAGAACGGGTGGTTATGATGAATCTATGGAAGCCGAGAGGAAATTCCAAATAAGAGGAACATGAAGGAGAAAAGAGAATGAATAAGAAATTAGCAATGATCGGAGCGGGAGTAGTGGCAGGCAGTGTGCTGCTGATGTCATCGGTATACGCGGGCATAGGTGATGCGCAAGGCTACGATACTCTCAAGTCAGCCATCAAGAATACAGCAACAGTAGATAATGTTACCCGCAAGGTAAACCTATCCGTCGAGGATAATGGGAAAGTACTGTTCCAAGTGAACTCTACCCTTAAGACCAGCAAAACGGGCGCTATGGGTAGTGCTGAATTTACTCTGAAGAGCGGTGAGACGGAGCAGAACATCCATATTTTTAATCAAGACAATCAGAAGATCATCAAGACAAGCCAATCTGATGTGTACCGAATCGTGGATATGGACATAGAGGAAGACAGCGGGTTCAAGAAATTTAGAGACCATAAGGACCTGAAACAGCACGACCCGGCATTCGCCCAAGAAGTGGAAAATGTCATTGATACGCTCGTAGGTAATCTTAAAAACTATGTGACCTTAAAGGAAGAAGGAGCATCCAAGGAAGTTGCGCTGCATCTAACGGGAAGCCAAATTCCGGCCTTAGTTAATACCGCCGGTTCGTTGCTTATTCGAGAAGGCGGACGCGAGCACGGCGATGAGCTTGAGTTGAACCCTGCAAATACCTTCGGTGTAAACGTACAATCAATTAAAGATAGTCTTCCAAAGCTGGCTGAAGATATCAAGATCCAGACGGTTAGCATGGATGCTGATGTGAATGCCGACAACCTGATCGCGAGCCACACCGCTGAAATTCAGATTAGCGGTAAAGATAGCGAAGGCATTCAACATCAAGTAGTTGTAAAACTCACCGTAGACTCATCCGATTTCAATAACACAATCCCGGATACGGTTGATTTAACCGGCAAGCAAGTGGAGAATGTGAAGCCGTTTAACAAAGAAGCAATGACGCGTTGGCATAAATAGTAAATCAGAGAAGTGAGAGTGGAGAGCGTCTCATCGCCATAAGACGCAGGCGTTCTCCTCTTTTCCATAACGAAAGGGGACCAATTCGATGGAAACAATCGTTGAAATTGAAGGATTAACGAAGATCTTCCGCAATCAGCGAGGAATTCGTGAGATTAGTCTGAACGTGCAGAAGGGCGATATTTACGGTTTTTTCGGACCTAATGGCGCTGGCAAGACGACCGTAATGAAGATAATGGCTGGCTTAAGCAGAGCAGACAAGGGAAAGGTGCGAATGTTCGGACATGACATAGCGATGAATTATGAGCAGGCAATGGCTAAGGTCGGAGTATTGATCGAAACTGCTGAAGCTTACAATTACATGAGCGGCAGAAGAAATTTGGAGCTTGCGGCGCGAATGTATCCAGGGCTATCGAGCAAGCGTGTGGACGAAGTGCTCGAGCTAGTCGGATTGAGCAATTATCGGCATGAGAAGGTGGGACATTATTCTCTAGGGATGAAGCAGCGGCTGGGTCTAGCTGCAGCCATTCTGTCGAAACCCGAGCTACTCATTCTCGATGAGCCGACGAATGGGCTCGATATTGAAGGAATGGTGCAGGTTCGCGAGATCATCCTGCAGCTAGCCCGCGAGGAGCGAATAACATTCTTCCTATCTAGCCATCTCATTCAGGAGATGGAGCTGATGTGCAACCGCATTGGGATCTTATACGATGGCAAGCTAATTCGTGAAGGATCCAAGACTCAGTTGCTGGAAGGTCGCTTCACTACGCTGGAGGAGCTTTTCCTCCATGAGGTGAAAGAAAAAAGGAGGGAAATTATTCATGCATAGCTTATATGCTAATGTCTGGAACGAAACCTTGAAAATGGCTTTTAAGAAGAAAACGCTGTTCTTCATGGTTATGACCTTGATTATTCCGATTGGTGCCGGACTGCTGCTCGCCAATTTTCAGAGCGGCTTTGGTATCGGGGCTGTTTCTGCCGGCGATTTTCCTATTGTCATGCTTAGTTTATTCACAGGAATATTCCTGCCTCTCTTCGTATTCATGGGTGCTGCGGATCAGTTCTCAGGGGAACTCGGTGACAGAACGCTGAAGATCGTGCTGATGAGGCCGATATCACGATTCAAAGTGTTCACATCCAAACAAATCTCACTAGGCATCTATATTGCAGCTTATTTATTCATCGCGATGATCGGATCAGTGATTTCATCCTTTTTCTTAGGCGGCAGCCTCTCGAATTTTGCAGTCCTCGACTGGGTGATCGCTTATGGGGCAGCGTTTCTTCCGCTTGCTGCATTAAGTGTTACGGCTGTTTTATTAGCACAATTTTTTACGAGCAGCAGCGGTGCGCTAACCGTCAGTATTTTACTCTATATCGCTGTAAAGGCGAGTTCGTTCTTCTTCCCGCAAGTATCTACGTATTCCCCGACTGCCTACCTGGATTGGCACATGCTCTGGTTAGGCAACTCTATGGCCGCCGGTCAGGTGTGGAGCGTGTTTATGTTTTTACTTGCGTGTAGTATATTGTTTTTTACGGCGGGTTATTATTTATTCGATAAAAAGGAGCTTTAAATGTGTCTATTCGGCTAAGGCTCGTACTCTCTTATCTGGCTATGCTTATCGTTCCGTTGGTGCTGTCGATCTTAGCTGTTATCGTGGTTTTTAAATTAGATGGAAGTCGCGGCAATCCGATCAAAAATATCATAAACCAGGAAGCGGACGTCTATGCCGATATCAAGCTGATGAGTATACGGGAGCCTGAGTCCTTCCTTCAGCGGTCAGTAGCCGATGGAATCGATGAACGTTTGAACATGATCAATATGAACCTTATCGTTCGTGTTAATAATGACATTGTATATACATCGCCGGATATAAGCTCGACTGTGCATCTCGGGAGATTGCCTGAATTCGGAGCAGTCTCGGATTATGATAGTGATTTCCGAGGTCAACATTTGATAACTCGTCACGAGGATTTTCTATTGCCGGACCAGCGAGAAGGCTCTGTGTTTGTCGTTTCGGATGATAACCCTTTTCCAAAGTATATTCAGGGTTATTTCGCATGGTTGTTTACCATTCTTCTGATCATACTCGCATTGACTAACGGGGTGCTTACTTATTTGGTTTCCCGCAGCATTATTCGGCCATTGAAGGCCTTGCAGAGGGCTGCCGAGGAAATTAAAGAAGGAAATCTAGATTATCAGGTCAATCCCAAATCTAAGGACGAGATCGGTAAGCTTAGCGTCGCTTTTGAAGAGATGCGTGTGAAGCTTAAGGAATCGGTGGAGCTGCAGCTTCAGTATGAAGAGAACCGCAAGGAGCTGATCTCGAACATTTCTCATGATTTGAAAACGCCTGTTACGGCGATAAAAGGTTATGTGGAAGGCATTATGGACGGAGTAACGGATTCTCCCGACAAGCTTGATCGTTATGTGAAGACGATCTATTCCAAAACGGTTGATATGGATAGGATGATCGATGAGCTATTTCTCATTTCCAAGCTTGATCTGGGCAAGCTGCCTTTTCATTTCGAGAAGGTGGATATCGGTGCTTATATACAGGACTGTGCCCAAGAGATAACCTTTGATATGGAAAAAAGGGGCATTAAGCTCGAGCTGACTGCGCTTCCGGAGGAAGCAGTGCTCATCAAGGCTGATCGCGAGAAGCTGAAGCGCGTGCTCGTAAATATATTAGAAAATGCGATGAAATATATGGACAAATCGGATGGGAAAATCAGCTTGAGGGTTATTGTGCAGGACGGCAAAGCTGTTGTCAGTGTAAAGGATAACGGTCAGGGCATCTCGAAGGATGCTCTTCCGCACATTTTTGACCGATTCTACCGGGTGGATCCTTCGCGAAACACATCTACCGGCGGCAGCGGTCTTGGACTAGCGATAGCAAAACAAATTATAGAGGAACACGATGGACTGATTTGGGCAGAAAGCGAGACCGGTAAAGGCACAACAGTCTATATTTCACTGCCAGCATGGAATAAGCATGATCGCGAGGGGGCATAAGCATGAGCAGCATTCTCATTATTGAAGATGAGCAGAGCATAGCAGAGCTGGAGCGGGACTATTTGGAAATAAACGGTTATTCCGTTGATATCGAGAATAGCGGAGATTTAGGGCTGCAGCGTGCCCTGAGCACAGATTACAATCTGATTATTCTCGATCTTATGCTGCCGAAGGTGGATGGCTTCGAGATTTGCCGCCGAATCCGCAGCGAGAAGGATATTCCGATTCTCATGGTCTCTGCCAAGAAGGAAGACATCGACAAGATCCGCGGCCTTGGTCTTGGTGCGGACGATTATATCATCAAGCCCTTCAGTCCCGGAGAGCTTGTTGCTCGTGTGAAGGCTCATTTGTCACGCTACGAAAGGCTCAGCGGACGAAAGGAATCGCGTAATAATGAAATCCGCATTCGCGGTTTAATGATGGATAAGACAGCCCGCCGGGTTTTCGTGAACGATAAAGAGGTTGCTTTTACAACGAAGGAATTCGACCTGCTGTTCTACCTGGCCATGAACCCAAACCGGGTATTCAGTAAAGAGCAGCTGTTCGATCAACTGTGGGGTATGGATGCCATGGGCGAAATCGCTACCGTGACCGTACATATCCGCAAGCTTCGCGAGAAAGTGGAGCTTGACCCGTCCGATCCTCAGTACATCGAGACGATATGGGGAGCGGGTTACCGGTTTCGGATTTAACGTAAATATATTACTAGCTATCAAGTTGCTCATATCATTCGAAGTCGGTTAGAGTGATCGCTATGCGAGAAATATAAGTATAAAAAGTATAGTGAGTATATCTCGTATAATATAGTGAAAATTTATTCACTACTTCCAATAATATAGATCTTCGTTAGAATAGGATAGGCAGGCTATTCTAGAGGAGGTTGGAAAAATGAATTTTAGAAGATTAGGTCGCAGCGGACTTAAGGTAAGTGAAATTAGTCTCGGCAGCTGGTTGACATACGGCGGTTACGTGGAAAAAGAAAATGCGGTAAAGGCTATTGAGACCGCTTACGGTTTAGGTGTCAATTTCTTTGATACGGCGAATGTGTATGAGAAGGGTGCAGCGGAAAAGGTGCTGGGCGAAACGTTAAGGGCCTATCCTCGCGAGTCTTATGTGCTGGCGACGAAAGTGTTTGGCGAGATGGGCGAAGGGCCTAACGATCGGGGACTTTCCCGCAAGCATATTACAGAGCAGTGCCATGCCAGCTTGCAGCGGCTCGGAGTCGAATATGTGGATATTCTTTATTGTCACCGTTACGACCCTGAGACTCCGCTTGATGAGACTTTGCGTGCGCTTGACGATCTGGTTCGTCAAGGCAAAGTCTATTATGTTGGCATCAGTGAATGGACAGCCGCTCAAATGGCGGAGGCGCTGGCCGTGGCAGATCGCTTTTTGTTGGATCGTATTATCGTTAATCAACCTATCTATAATATGTTTGAGCGTTATATTGAGAAAGAGATTATTCCGCTCGGAGAGCGTAAAGGTATAGGGCAAGTCGTATTCTCTCCTCTCGCTCAGGGACTATTGACCGGCAAATACAACTCGGTTGCCGACATTCCAACTGAAAGTCGTGCGGCTAAGCTGGATTGGATGCGTAAAGGGATTACCGATGAGAAAATCGTTAAGGTGCGGGAGCTCGGTAAGATCGCATCAGAGCAAGGCATCACCGTGGGACAACTGGCACTTGCCTGGATACTTCGGCAACCGAACGTAGCCAGCGCTCTTGTTGGCGCGAGCCGGCCGGAGCAAGTCGTGGAGAACGTCAAAGCATCGGGTATCGAGCTTTCCAAAGAGGTTCTTCAGCAAATTGAAGCCATTATTGCCTAGTACGAGTGTCGGGATTGTAAATAGAATTTAAGGAGCGATTAAGATGGCAAAGGTCGTTATTACCGGAGGAAGCGGTATGCTCGGCAAATGGGTTGTTAAGCATTTTGTCGAGCAGGGATACGAGGTCATTAACGCAGATACGCACAAGTCTGCCAATGCCATATGTCATACGCTGATTGTGGATTTGAACAATTTAGGCGAAGTGTATGGCATACTGGCGGGCGCTGACGCGGTGGTTCATTTGGCGGCCATACCGGCCATGCACATCAAGACGAGCGAAGTCACTTTTCAGAATAATGTAATGTCGACCTACAATATTTTAGAAGCGGCTGCCGGACTTGGCATTCGCAAAGTGGTGATCGCCTCGAGCGAATCATCCTATGGCATCTGTTTTGCAGTTGACCGTTTCGGCCCGCAGTACGTTCCAATGGATGAATCGCATCCGCAATTGCCTCAGGATAGCTATGGTTTGTCTAAAGTCGTCAATGAGCTGACAGCCGACATGTTCCATCGCCGGACGGGCATGCAAGTTGTCTCCCTGAGACTTGGCAATGTCATTGAACCATCAGCATACGAGCGTTTTCCTTCTTTCATACACGATCCTGAGCAGCGCGAACGGATATTGTGGAGTTATATTGATACGCGGGACGCTGCACAGGTATGTCAATTGGCGGTCGAAGCCGAAGGGCTGGGGTCCGTGGCGCTGAATATTGCCGCTGACGATTCCAGCATGGCGGTTCCAAGCCGGGAATTGATGGCGGCGCGATATCCGGAAGTGACGGATTTCCGTGAACCGCTGAGTGGACATGAAACGCTGCTTAGCAATGAGAAAGCCAAAAAGCTGCTGAATTGGCAGCCAAAGCACGCTTGGCGGAATTATATTAAAGGCCAATAAGGAGCGGGTAAGATGAAAGTGTTATTTATTGGAGGCACGGGACTAATCAGTCAAGCGGTATCCAAGTTGGCCGCCCAGAGCGGGATAGAACTGTACCTGTTTAACAGGGGGCAACGAGAGGAATTCATACCAGAAGGCGTTAAGGTTATCATTGGTGATATTCGCCATCAGAAGAAAGCTGCTGAAATACTGAAGGATTATGAATTCGACGTTATAGTTGATTGGATAGCTTTCACGCAAGATCATGTAAAAACGGATATTGAGCTTTTTGCCGGAAAGACAAAGCAGTACGTGTATATCAGCTCGGCTTCTGCTTATCAGAAGCCGCCGCAGCATTATATCATAACGGAGGAGACTCCGCTCTCAAATCCCTATTGGCAGTATTCTCGCGATAAGATCGCCTGCGAAGAGCTATTGATGGAAGCTTACCGCAGCAGCGGTTTTCCGGTAACGATTGTCCGACCATCCTACACCTACGGAGATACGATGATACCTGCGAGCCTAAACAGCTGGCAGCATCCGTGGTCTCTGGTAGACCGCATTCGCAAGGGTCTTCCCATCGTCGTCCATGGAGACGGGACTTCCTTGTGGACAATGACCCATAACACCGACTTTGCCAAGGGCTTTGTCGGATTGTTGGGCCATCCAGAGGCAATCGGAGAAGCTTTCCATATCACCTCTGACGAGGTATTGAGTTGGAATCAGATCTATCATGCGATTGGTCAAGCGGCGGGAGTGGAACCGAATGTCGTTCATATTTCCTCGGACTTCATCGCGACAATTTTGCCAGATCAAGCAGACGGTCTGTACGGTGATAAAGCCGTTAGCAGCGTATTCGACAATGGTAAAATTAAAAGTCTTGTCCCGGACTTTGATGCCGTTGTTCCTTTTGCAGAAGGAATCAAAAGGACGGTTGCATGGTTTGAAGCGCATCCGGAGCGATGCACTATCGACACGGAATGGAATACGCTTATGGATACCCTCATTCAGGCTCATGGCACCCATGCGAAAATGATCTCAACTCCTTAGTTTCAGCAAAATATATAATAAATAGAATTCCAATATCTGCTGGAAAACCGGAAAGACTATGGGAATACCCAATAGTTTTTCCGGTTTTTTATTTAACTTCATAGCTATCGCAGCCGATCCTTGAACTGCTTAGGAGAACAGTCATTGTGCCGCCGGAACAGGTCGTAGAAGTGACCAAGGTTGGAGATGCCAACCGATTCAGCGACTTGGGCGATGCTGAGTTCACTCGTCAGTAATTGCTGTTCGGCTTTCTTGATCCGCTTGTAGACTACGAAGTCGGTGAACGACATGCCTATTGCCTTCTTGAATGTCTTAATAAAGTGGGTATAGCTCATGTTAGTAAGGCTGCTGAGCTCCGTCACAGACAGCTTCTCGCTTAAGTGCTCTTCGACATAATCAACGGCAGACTGGAAGCGTTCGAGCTGAGGATTGTCGTTATAATTGAGCAGTTGCTTGCTGTCGTGACGCAGCAGCAGCAATAGGATGTTCTTAAACATGGAGGAGACGGCGAGCTCGTATCCGACTTGATTGGTGTTCATCTCCCGATAGATTTCCCGGATATACGCAGCGGTTTGGGTTCTAGCATCGCGGCTGTCCCGATAGATATAATTCAAGGCACTGAGCGGTCGGATGACCTCCGAGAAATGCCTCATGCTGGTTAGCGTGCTTGCATCCCAGTATTTACGAAGATTAACCTGGAACACGAGGTAACTCAAGTTGCCATCCTTTGTCTGAATCGTCTTATGCGGCTCGGAGGAACCGAATAAAGCGATGTCCCCTTTGCGCAGCACCAATGGCTCCTCAGTGCAGTATACTGTCAGCTCCCCCTTCAGAATAAGAAGGAATTCTATCTCCTCATGGTAGTGCCACTCATAATACCTCTTTTGTTTCCAATCCTGCTCCGTTCTCAGCCTAAGCTCTTCGGGAGCGGGATCGATAGCATCGATCTGCCAGATGCGCATAGCGAGAAAAGGATTCTGGTAAACGACTTGCTCGTGGCGCATTTCGGGATACATGATCATGCTCCTAGCCTGAATAGAGTGTGCGACAGGATCGCGTAATGATATTTTACCACAATCGTTTCATTCTACGTATGCGATGACAGAATACCGTAAGAAATTGGTCGAATACGGAATCGATTCGCTGAAGCTCCTCCATTAGAATGGAGAAAGAAATCAACACAAGGGAGAGTTAAGCCGTGAGCCGAGCAATCAACGTTACAGTCTGGAACGAATACCGTCATGAGAAGAAGAACGAGAAGGTAGCCTCTGTCTATCCGCAAGGTATGCATGCGGCTATTGCTGAAGGTCTAGATGTTATAGGTACTATTAGAGTAGCCACATTAGATGATCCGGAGCATGGTTTATCCGAAGAAGTGCTGGATGGCACGGATGTTCTTATTTGGTGGGGGCATATGGCGCACGACGAAGTTCACAATGACATCGTAGAGAGAGTGTATCAGCGTGTACTGAAGGGGATGGGGTTGATCGTGCTTCATTCCGGTCATTTCTCGAAAATATTCAAGAAGCTCATGGGAACCTCCTGCGAACTGAAATGGCGCGAAGCGGACGAGAAGGAACGCATCTGGGTAGTTAACCCGGGACATCCCATCGCAGAAGGCATTGGTGAATATATCGAGCTGCCGCAGGAAGAGATGTACGGAGAGCACTTCGACATCCCGCAACCGGATGAACTCGTCATGGTCAGCTGGTTCGAGGGCGGAGAAGTGTTCCGCAGCGGCTGCTGTTATACTCGCGGAGCGGGTAAGATCTTCTACTTCCGCCCGGGCCACGAGACTTATCCGACATACTATAACCCGCAAGTTCGCAGAGTTATTTCCAACGCAGTGAAATGGGCGGATCCCGTTAAGCGGGATTATCCGAATTACGGTAATGCCCAACCTTTGGAGATCATTAAGGAGAAAAACTAAACTATGCTTAAAGTAGGAGTTATCGGCACGGGAGGTATCTTTAAGGGAGCGCATCTGCCAGGATGGCTGTCGCATAAGGAAGTAGAGGTCGTCGCGTTCTGCGACGCCTTTCGAGCTTCGGCGGAAGCTGCGGCCAAGGATTTCCCGGGAGCGAAGGTATACGATGATTACCGTGAACTGATCGCTGATCCGTCGATTGATATCGTCGGGATCAGTACGCCGAACCTGTACCATTCGGAAATTGCGATAGCTGCGCTGCAGAAGGGCAAGCATGTGTTCTGCGAGAAACCGGACGCAGTTAATCCCGTTGAAGCACAGAAAATGGCGGATGTCGCCAAGGCTTCCGGCAAGCTGCTTATGACGATGCGCAACAACCGATTTACGGAGGAAGCGAAGTTCATAAAGCGCATCATCGACCAAGGAAAGCTTGGCGACTTATACATGGGGCGCTGCGGTTGGATTCGTCGGCGGGGAATTCCCGGACGCGGCGGCTGGTTCACCACGAAGGAGTTATCCGGAGGAGGACCCTTGATCGACCTTGGCGTGCATATGATCGACATGGCTATGTGGCTGAGCGGCAATCCGAAGCCGGTATCGGTAACGGGAACAACATATCGGAAGTTCGCCGATCGTCCGGATGCATCCGGCCAAATCCCTAAGGGCACGTTCGATGTGGAAGACTTGGCTGCGGGATTTATTCGTTTCGATAACGGGGCTTCGCTGCAGATCGAATTCAGCTGGGCGTCCAATGTGGCGGAGGAACAGAAGTTTCTGGAGTGGAGAGGCACGGAAGGCGGATTCAGTCTCATCAACGACAAGCTGCGGGTCTTTACGGAATCCGATGGCACCTTGGTTGACCAGCAGCCGCAGTTCCCGGGGGCGAACATTCCGCAGCACACGGCCAACATTCAGCATTTTATCGAATGCGTGCTTGGCAGGGAGACGCCGATTATCACGCCGGACCAAGGCGTTGATATGATCAAGATCCTGTCTGCCATCTACGAATCGGCGGACACCGGGCGCGAGGTTCGACTGTAAGAGGCTAGTCGCGTTTCGACGAAGTGAGGTCGATATACTCTCTCGGACTGACTCCGTATAATCTACGGAATAAAGCAGCGAAATGATTGTAGTTGTTGAACCCGACATCGAGCGAGGCTTCAGTGGCCGTCCTGCCCATGTACTCCATGAGCAGAGCGGCTTGCCGGAGCCTCATTTTGTTGAGATGCATCACAATGGAGTGCCCCATCTCCTGCTTGAATAGATGAGACAGCCTCGAAGAAGACAAGCCTGCGGCCTTGGCGAGCTCTTCGATACGGACTTCCTCTTTCATGGATTGGGAAAGAAGCTGAAGAGTATGCTCGATTCTTGCGTCGAGCTTTTTCGTAAGCCGCTGAGCGATCAGAAGAATAATCTCCCGAAGAGAGTTCTCGCATAGCGAGTTCCAGAAACCTGAACGGTCCCTTGAATCGTGGAGAAGGTTTAGAAAGGTACGGTATATTCTCTTCCGTATAGACCCGTCCGGCAAGGTGTGAATGAGCACCTCGTCATCGGGCAAATAATCGTTTTCCGATAGTTTCTGGAAGTGAGCCCAGAGGAAATTCCATCTTTGTCCCTTTACCGTTCCGTATTCATGCGGTACACCGGCACGAAGAAGCGCGATTTGTCCGGCTTTGCAACGCTTCTCTCCGGCAGGAGTTTGAAAGTAGCCCTCTCCTCCAAGCGTATAGACGATGAGCCAATCATTCATGCCGTTCTGTCTGCGCGTTCGGTAAGTATCGTCTTCATCGAAGTGGGCTCCGAATATGGTGGCATAGGGTAATTCCGGACGGTCATGGGGACTGCTAATAATAGGCATGAGGCACCTCCGGTTAAAAGTCGACAAATAGCAGAATCCCAATACTTTTCAGCAGCAATCTTACTTCATCTAACATACGGAAAGTTATATTCTTATGTCAAGAAGTTCGATATCGCTGTAGAGGAGCTGCAATATACGATGAGCAGACAACTGAAAACATTGACGGAAGAACAATTAGCTCGTTTTGATGTGGAAGGGTACTTAATAGTAAAAGGGTTGTTCACAGAGGAAGACTTGCAATCGATCGAGCAGACTTTCGAGGAAATTAGCCATACAACAGTTCCTGGCTTGTTCGAACCGGAGCTTAGCGGTGCTGTAGATGATCCCTTGAAGCGATATCCCCGTGTGATGCATCCCCACCGTTTCAACGAAACGGCCAAGAAATATATGCTTCATAAGCCGGTTCTGAATGTTCTCGCGGACTTATACGGTGAAGAAGCGTTAGCTGCGCAGAGCATGTTCTACTTTAAACCTCCGGGCTCACGGGGTCAGGCGCTCCATCAGGATAATTTCTACTTGCAGGTTGAGCCGGGGAATTGCATTGCGGCATGGACGGCAGTCGACACGGCGACGGAAGAGAACGGCGGGTTACTCGTGGTACCGAAGACGGGTGATTACGCGCTCTCCTGCCCGGATACAGCAGATTCCAATGAATCGTTCACAACCCATTATGTTAAGCCGCCGAAGAATGAGAAGGCGATTCCGGCGCTGATGGATAAGGGCGACGTGCTCTTCTTCAACGGCAACCTGATTCACGGTTCCTATCGGAATAAGACGAAGGATCAGTTCCGCCGGGCCTTCATCTGCCATTATGCCAATTCGTCAGCTACTCATATCAACAATCACTATCGTCCGCTTTTCCGCGCAGCTGGCTCCGAGGTTGATTTGGAGGCCAATCCCGATGGCGGTCCGTGCGGTTTGGAGTTCGACATGGCTTATCCTCATTAATGAAGAGGAGATAGCCTGCTCGTGTAGCTATAGCGAAAAGCACGAATAACGCAACAAACGATCAGGAAGGCATTATACGGAATGGTTAGCGTTGAAAGAAATAACCTGCATAATGAGTAACTGCATTTATTACAGGTATTTTCACCCCAAAGGCGGATGGTTGCAGTTCTAACTGTATTTAGTACAGGTGTTCAGACATAATCAACCTCATTGACTCCGATTGCACTTAAACACCTGTAGTTTCTGCAGGTAGAATGTCGGAAAACACGGAATGGAGCTCAAACACCTGTAGTTTCTGCAGGTAGACAAGCTCGACTTCATCTAAGTAGGTGACAAAGGAGCCTTCAAAACCACAATAAGTGGGATTGGAGGCTCTTATCCTGCAATATCTATTATCGCTCAACCATTGCTCTTTATCGTACCTCATTAACTACCTTTTACCTCGCGAGCTGTCCACGAATAAGCTAAAGGTTAAGTCCATTTAGAGGCTAAGTCCACCATTTCATCGAAGAAGATTCTCGTTTATACTTATCACGAGATATCCGTCTATTATAGGATGTCGATCCGATCTCCGGAGGGAAAAGGAGGAGTAGACATGATACGTCATGATGGAATTCATCATGTTAGTTTAATCGTAACGAATTTAGAGAGAGCTGTCGCGTTCTACAGGGATATTGTGGGGTTAAAAGTAATTCAAAGGCCGCCCTTCGATTTCCCTGGCACATGGTTTGCGATTGGTGCCGGCGGCCAGCAACTCCATCTCATCGTGCATGACGGAGAGACTTTGCGCAGCCGTGGAATAGATACCCGTGATGGTCATTTCGCCATTCGCGTCCGTGATTTCGACGAGTCAGTGGAATGGTTGCGCCAGCACAATATAGAACATAAGGCGAATAGGAACAGCATAACGGGTTTTGCGCAGATTTTCTTGCTTGATCCCGATCGGAATGTGATTGAGCTGAATGCGGTACGTGAGTGAGTGTAAGCGTGAGTTGTTCAAGTGATGAAAAATAGCGCATATATGCAGTTATTTTATCTCAAAGTGGGGTGTTTGGTGGAAATATCAACATAGTGCATCTATTTAACCAGAATTGTTGCAATTATTCGTGGTTTTCATCTTTTAGTTGTAGTTATGCATTTATTCCTCGTATAAAGCCCAGAAATAAATAATTAGATGCAGCAGTGCGATTATTTTTGGAAATCTGCGATAAAGATGATAAAAAGCAACTCTATCTATCCTCATTGTTTGCGGGGTCTAGGAGTTGCTTTTTTTTGTGTGAATGCAACCCGTTTTCTTCCTGAAAATAGCTCTTCCGTTTTAGCCAATTTCTGAAATAATAGGAGAGTACCTATTAAATCACAATTGGAGCAGGTGACATCATTGATAGTGAAATTCTGTTCGTCTTGCGGTCATGAAATGGAAAATCGCGATATTGAGGGCACGATTAGAAGAGCTTGCACGAATTGCAGCTTTGTTCATTGGGGCCACTATAGCATCGGCGTTGGCGCTCTTGTAATAAAGGATGGCAAAATGCTGCTTGTTCGCAGAGCGCAGGAGCCCGGGAAAGGTTATTGGACGAATCCGGGCGGGTATATTGAACAGCTTGAGCCGATAGAGGAGACCATTATCAGAGAAGTGCTTGAGGAGAGCGGGGTCGCGGCTGTTGTCAGCGGTATCGTTGCCGTGCGCGACCAGCCGAGAAGCATACATAATCTTTACGTCGCTTTCTCGATGGAATATGTAAGCGGAGAGCCAACTCCGGATCATGTTGAGGTTGATGAAGCCGGTTTTTATAGTCTAGAGGAGATGGAGACAATGAATATCGCGCCCTTCACCAAATGGCTGGTTGATGTGGCGCTTCGAGGCAAGTCGGAAGGATTACTGCTGGATGAAAAGCCTATTGTTCCACTTGAAGGTTATGGGTTGTTTAGGGTGTGAATTTTTGCGGCAGAAACAAAGCGGCTATCCCAAGGCTTCTTCAACCGTGGATAGCCGCTTAATTGTTATGCTAAGGCCGGTACGAGGATTTCTTTCTTAAACTGCTCGATAGCCGTGTCGGTATCGATGGTATAGCCGCACTCGAGGCCGACGAAGCCGTTAAAGCCCGTTTCCTTGATGGCTTTCAAAATATTAACGTAATTCAGCTCGCCTGTGCCTGGCTGCTTCCGTCCTGGATTATCCGCAATATGATAGTGATTGATTCTATCCAAGTAGCCTACAGCATTGCGAATGACGTTGCCTTCGGTGATCTGTTGATGATAAACATCGAAGACTAGCTTAACATTAGGGCTGCCGACTTGGTCGATAACATCGACTGACTCATCCGAGCGTTGGAGGAAATGCCCTATATGATCAACAAGCCCATTCAAGGGTTCGACCTCGAGTACGATGCCGGCTTCCTCGAACAAAGGTGCGCACCGCTTTAACGTCTCGACCATAACCTGCCGTTGAACATCCCGCGGAATACCATCCAGAACGTTGCCTGTCTGAGAGATGACGGACTTAATGTTAAGAATTTTGCAAGCTTCAATGGTCTGGCGGATCCCCTCGAGATAAGACTCTCGCAAAGATTCGTCTACCAAGCTAATAAACTTGGTGCAGGTCGCGCTGATACCAACGCCAATCCTCTCTTGCTCCTTGGCCGTCCGCTTTAAATCCTCAAGATTCCACCATGCGTAATATTCAAGGCCGTGGAAATCATGCTCTTTGATTTTCTCCAAATGATAGATTTCGTCTTTCCCGGAATAAGCTCCGATACACAGCGAGTATTTCATCAGTAGACTGTCTCCTTTGCGCTTTCGATAGCGATTGTTACGGGTTTGCCGGAAGCGGCGGATTCGTTGGCGGCGATCGTAACCTCATGAGTCCGAAGCGCATCGGCGTAATCGGATAGAATACGGGAAGTATCGCCGGTACGCAAAGCATAAATGAAAGCTTCGTCTTCTACAAAATAAGGATTTGCAATATTCTTATACGTACGTTCTTCCGTTGCCGTAAGCTCTTTTAATGAATTGCCGCGGAGTTCTAGCACACCATTGCTTGTGTAAACGTCCAATCCGACATGATGCCCGATAGGCAGGAGACAAGTATTCGATATCGTAGCGATCATACCGTTGGCAAGCTTCATAGTGACGGAACCAACATCGGGTACATCGGTGCCTTCAACCTTCTCGCCCATTACCTGTAATGCATAAGCAGCATACACCTCGCGAACCTCACCGCACAAGTAGCGTAATAAGTCCACAATATGCGTCGTCTGTTCGACGAATTGCCCGCCGGAGCCAGCCTGTACTCTCCACCATGGAACCATCGGCATGCCGCCCATCCAGTACCCGAGTGCCATTCCGGCTTTACTATTTTGGAGCAATTGCTTAGCAATCGCCGCAGATTCATTATATCTCCAATGAAAGCCGACGGAGTTAATAAGTTTCTTGGTCTTGATCTTCTCGCCGATAAGAGCGGGCACCTCCCGATTAATTCCGAGCGGCTTCTCGACGAGGAACGGAATTCCTCGATCGATTAACTTATGTTCAATATCCCCATGAGCGAGAGGCGGCACGCAAACGTATACCCCGTCAAGCTTAGTGCCGTCGAGCATCTCATCCACGTTCGAAAACGCTTTCGCTCCAGTGTGCTCGGAAGCTGCTTTCTGTGCGCGCTGCGGGTCTAGATCGTAGAAGGCTGCGATCTCTACACCCTCCATTTGTACTAGGTTTTTCAGATGATGGTTGGCAATTCCGCCTGTTCCAATAAATCCAAGCTTAATGGTCATGATCTTCACGCTCCAAGGATAAGGTATAAGAAAGTTCAACTTATGACCCTATTTTAATCCAAGGATTTATGGAATAAAATATAATATATCTCGCATTTCATATAAAAAAATGAAAGTAGTTGATCAAGTTGATTCCTACCTATAGCCGTCACTTCCTAACGACGGAGCGAGATCGTCGACTGCCGTTGCATCTAACCAGCATGGGTTATGCCGAGCATCAGTCACCGATTAGTAGAGAGAATGGCTTTTATTGCTTTCATTGGCTGCATACGGTAGAAGGCTGCGGTGAATTTACGGTCAATGGCAACACCATGAAATTGTCAGCGAACCAAGGTATTCTGCTTAAACCCGGTGTGCCTCATAGCTATACCCCGGAAACGCGGAATTGGTCCACTTGGTTTCTGACCTTCGACGGAGCGCTCGCCAATCCGATCACCGCGTCGTTGGACCTGCAGCATATGCAGCCTCTTAGCTGGGATGCGGAGTCCCCACTTGTCGGCCTGTATAAGCATTACGAGGAGAAATGCCGCTATAGCTTTGACTTCGCCGGTATTAACGGTTCACTCGAAGTGTATGCTTTGTTATCTCAAATCAAGCAATTCGGTCAGCTCAGCGGACAGTCCTCCCTGTCGAAGGGACATGAAAGACTAACCCCCATTTACTTATTGATTGAGGAGGAATTCGGTAATCCGGATCTAGGGCTTCCGCGGATGGCGGAGACGCTGGGGATTAGCTCCCAATATCTGAGCACACTGTTCAGCAAGAGCTGGGGAGTAAGTCCCTATCAATATCTGCTGCAATTCCGCATTCAGAAATCCAAGGAGCTGCTTGTAGAGGATCAGACTCGTACCGTTAGGGATATAGCAACAGCTGTCGGTTTTCAGGATGACAGCCATTTCGTCCATACCTTCCACAAGCTTACGGGGATGACTCCGGTCCAGTTCCGTCAGCAATATAGTGAATAAGGAAAGACAGAAGGCTAAGGCATTATATTGTTCGTCTTCCTGTTACAAGAAGCTATGAGACTAGGTCATTGCCACATGAGAGTGTAAAAACTCCATGTGGGTTTCTTTTTACCATCGCTACATGAGGCATTAGGGGAGACTTACATTTAGAGCAATTAAACGACAAAGTTCACTATAAATTGCTATTTTATTACAATTTACACCTCTTTTTATTTTTTATTCCACATACTATGATATAAACAAATCCTGTTCTTCTATTTTCTACAAAAATTGCTTGCTTTTTTCAACTTTGTTTGCAACTTAGATAAGGAATATTTAAGGAGCAGACGTTATTAATAAAAGTTGAAGGAGTATGACAAAATGAAATCAAAGCAAGCATTGAAACGATTTCTTATTACTGTCAGTCTATTAACCGTTTTTCTATTTTCCAATGTAAGTTCAGCTGCTCAGTATGTCTATACTTACGACAATAATAACAGACTGGAAAAAGTAGTTGTAACTGATAATCAAGGGACATATGAGATTGTATATTCACATGACGATAATGGAAATCGACTATCAACTTCCAAAAACATCATTATGGACTTAAAACCACCAACTACCCCTCAGAACTTAATGTCTCCAACTCAATCCACGACTACAATTGATTTAACTTGGTCTCCTTCAACCGATAGCCAATCAATAAGCTACAAAATTAACCTTAATGGCGTTTACTTCGCAGCTACAACAAATACATATTTCACAGTCCAGAATTTATCTCCTCATACGAGCTATTCGTTTACCGTTAAAGCCATTGACGCTTCTAGTAATGAATCTCCTGATAGTACACCTTTAGCAGTCTCAACACTATCAAGTATCCCAACTACCCCTAACCTCGTTGTGAATGCTGGTTTTGAGACAGGCAATCTAACGCCATGGACGATCTGGAATAATGCAACCAATTGGAGTGTCATCAGTACAGGTGCATATAGTGGTCAACATGCCTTGCGAATTGGAACGCAAGTAGGCGGTCAACAAGATTTCTTCTCTGGATTTGAACCGAACCAAACTTATGAACTAAGCGGCTGGGGACGCGTGGGAACAAGTGGACAAGCTGCTAATTTAGAAATAAAAGGCAACGCGGGCTTAAAACAAATCATCCAATTTACGAGCACAGTATATGAATATAAGTCGATTCAATTTACCACTCCAGCTGATGCGAGCTGGGTAGCCGTATTATTCTGGAACGGAGGATCCTCCGATTTCTATCTGGATGATGCAAGAGTACTCAAAGTCAATTTATAGATTTATCCATGCCCAGTATACCCTTTTGGAAGGGATAAGCCATGACAATGATCACCGTTATTCACATATTACTTTCTCACAAACTAGTTCAATAAATGGGAGGTACCTATGATATACAATAGTATGTTATTTAAATTCCGCTTCCAGCTAACCATTCTTATAATCGTTTCCCTTTTATTTCCGATGTTCTATATTCCAACTGCGAAAGCGGCATCGACACAGAATACTTAATCAAATTTGCTAATGAGCAATCCATCGACACCAAGATTAAAAAGAATAAGCTGGTAAAGAAATTTAGAAACCAAACCGTCCTGGCCGATCTGACCGAGACAGAGCTATCGGAATTAATTCAATCCGGGGGCATCGCATATGTTGAAGAGGACGGGAAAATCAAGGTCAAACAGCCCGTTGAGCCGATAGAACAAGACAGTTTGGCAATTCCTCCTAAGAGCCCGAAACAAACAACGGCTGACGGCCAGGGTGTGAAAATTGCTGTCTTTGACACGGGAATAGCCAAACTTCGTTCACTCCCTGTCGCAGGGGGCGTGTCGTTTGTTGGCAAGTCGACGGATTATAGTGACGATAATGGCCATGGAACCTATGTAGCAAGTGTCCTTGCAGCCTCAGGAGATCTTGTACAAGGGGTTGCGCCCAAGGCTTCGCTTTACAGTATAAAAGTGCTTGATCAGAATGCGGAAGGGTCATTCAGCGCGGTCATTGAAGCCATTGAATGGGCTGTCCAGAATAAAATGGATATAGCGGTTATGAGCTTTGGTACGGATATCTATTCAGCAGCCTTGGCGGATACCTTGGCTTACGCGGAAGATAACGGTCTCTTATTAGTCGCTTCGGCTGGCAACGGCGGTATGAATCAGATCGATTTTGCGGCCCGATTCCATTCGGTCATTGCCGTCGGTGCCGTAGACGACCAATTGGTTCGGGCTCCATTCTCCAATACGGGAACGGAACTTGAGTTAATGGCCAGAGGAGTTCAGGTACCCGGACTTGACAGAAATGGAGAAGTGATACGAAGGGGCGGAACATCTTCTGCCGCTTCCCATACGGCTGGCATTTCGGCGCTGTACATGCAAAGCTTTCCTTCACTCACCAATAAAGAAATCCGCCAATTGCTTCAAGCATCGGCACTCCGGTTAGGAGGTTCTCAGGAATACGGATACGGGCTTGTACAGTATCAAACGGCTCCCTCCACGTCAAAGTCAGAGGTTATGCTTGAAGATGAGGAGAATGCATGGATCGAACAGCAATTGCCTAAACAGATCAAGAAGGAACAAGACCAGCTCAAACGGAGCAAAGAAAATAAATCGAAAGAGAAGCTTAAACCCGACACAGCAAACAGGGAATTGTTGGAACGCATCGATCGGAAGAAAACAAGAGAATTAGAGCAAGCATTGACCCAGCTCAATGAGGAGAATGTTGGTCGCAACATTCATAATCTAGCTCAGGAATATAGCGTCTCTGAGGACTATTTGCAGGCGCAGCTAGATAACGGCCTAACACTTGAAGAAACGAATAAAGCGCTGGGGTTAGTAAAGAGTTTAAAGATAAACTTTAAGGATGCAACTGAACAGGTAAAGAAGAAGATTGCAAACAACTCCAATAAAGTTAAAAGCAGCATTAAATCGGAAATTCCCGAAGTAGATCTGACCGAAGCTAATGTCTTTCGAGCTTCCGCGGTTCCTCCGCAGCCAGAGGAACCACAACTGGATATGCTTAAGATCAAATTAGATGAAGCGCCTTATCGTGTAAGTTTGGAAACGGAGAACGTGTCTACCATATCCGGGGCATTGTCTTTAACCGAATCTGATCTTACATTGCCGGGACGTAACGGGCAATCCTTCACCCTGACGAGATCCTACGATTCAGGTTCTTCCCAGCTGTACGACATGGATGTCCAATATAATTCATACGATTATTATGAATATTATGCTGCAATAGACTATCGAACCGATTATACTTCAATAACCTATAATGTGAGCTATAGTTATCATGTCATAAAAAACAAATACATTTGTAGTACCGGCGCTTTTTTACTGACAGAAGCCGATTATTGGGAGGCTTATACGACAAAATCATTTAGTACAGAATCCGAAAGGGCGCAATTTATTAACAATTTGCCTTCCTATACTGAGTCTTGGGACACAGGCTACTGCGCACAATACGACAGAAAATATTTAACTAAGAAATATCTTAGCTATTCAACATCGACAACTTCCTCACCCGCTGGCAGCAGCACGGGGACGGACTATTATGGGCCTTATTCTACACAGACGCAAGCGCAAAGCGTTGCCAACCAATATAGCGTCGGCCAAAACTATGGTTCCGGAACGTATAGCGGCGGAACGTATAACGAAGTAGTTACGGGTTCGTCTACCGCAAGCCAGTATATAGGCTCAAGCGGTTATTATACGAATAAGTTAGTGGATGCTAAGGATGATAAGCGATTCCCGATCGGTAAAGGATGGAGCTGGAATATTCCTTATCTGACGAACAACGGGACATATGTTCATTTGGCAGGCGGCGGAACCTATAAAGTAGAGAGTGGATCTCTTAAAGGGTATCCTTGGAAAGATCTCACCTTTGCTGCCGATACTACCGTTACGGTTAACGGCGTTGTTTCCGCCTATGTACTTCTATTTCAGGGAATAAACAGTATTTCGATGCGGAAGGCAATGTTATTCAATTATCGGATGCTTATGGAAACCCTACACAGTTCAAGTATGCGGCGGTCAGCGCCTATGGAAAGGTCCTGACGGAGATCGTTGATGCCATCGGCAACAAAATCACAATAAGCTACACCACAACGCAGGTTACTTTAACGATGGGTGACCGACAGGTCATATATAACAAAGTCACACAGAACGGTAAAGAACTGCTTTCTCAGGTCATTGATCCCCTGCAAAGGAAAACGACCTATGATTATGAGATTAAATCGGCCAAGTTCAATTTATTAGGGACATCACCAATTACCGAAAACCCGTATGCCTTATTAACGGGCGTTACGCATCCTACCGGCTCCAAAACGGTTTATGAATATGAAGTTGCGCCTATCGTTAGATACACAGCCGCGAACTCGGTAAACGAAGCGTATCGAATCGCATCCCGTAAAGAAGTAATAACGTATACGGACAATACTACATTGGACACCAATAAGTCGTCTTTGATTTACCCATCTGACATGGGCAGCTCTTACAATGTCAATATGAATTTTACAACCAAGATAATGAAGGGTCAGCTTGAGTCTGTCTATACGTATAAGAAGAACTTTGTCGACAACCAAACTGCACCTATGATCTATCTTATGAAATTAGAAGAGTCCGATCTTATAACGAAACGGTTCACGGAAAATGTTTATGATGAAGTCCGGCGCATACCCAATCCTATCTCTACCACTCAGTACTATATATCCGCCTCAGTGGAATCAGAAAGGATCACCAACGCCACGCAATACGATGACTATGGAAATATAACATCAACCACCGACGCATTAAACAATACAGTAACGTACACATACGATCCTGTGACACATTTGCTCCGTTCGGGAAAGTGGCCGGTTCACGATACTTTATCCTTGTATGCCGAATGGATTCGTAACGCACAAGGCGATATAACGGATTACAAGCTGAAGAACAACAATGATACGGGAGAACTGCTTTCCCATTCAACGTATGCATATGACGTGTACGGTAATATCATCGAAGTACGCAAATACGACACCGCTCGGCAAGCGATCACCTCATTTGAGTACGATCCTGTCTATGGCTCCGCTTTTGTAACACGTGCAACTTCAACTTATAAAGATATCGATGGTGTCAGTCAAACTTCCAGTTCGAACGCTACTTATAATAAATTAACTGGAGCTATGGTTTCCTATACGGATGGACGTAATTATACGACGACTTACTCATATGATAAGCTCGATCGGGTAACCGGAATTACGAATCCGGACAATTCCAGCTCTACGGCAGCCTATGATGATCTCAACAACCTTATTATCACGACCAATGAATCAAATCTGAAAACCCAAACACAGTGGGATTCGATTGGCCGTCAGATAGAGACGGGAATCTATGAGAGCGGCGTTTATAAAGCCAAATCGAAGTCCGGGTATGATGCGCTCAGCCGTAAAATGTGGGACGAAGATGCTTCGGGCAATCGTGTTGCTTTCACTTACGACAACTGGGATCGTCAAATAAAGGCTACACAACCTGATACTAGCTTCAGTATCGTATCCTATGATAACGTCGCCAATACCGTTATTGAAACGGATGGCGAGAGCAATTCTATCTTCAAGCAATATGACAAGCTCGGCCGAGAAACAGTTTTGAAAGTAAAGGAACGTGGCGTATTTGTTACGAAAAAGACGACTGCATATGATAAGGCTGGAAATGTTTCGCAAACGCAGGATGCACTCAATTATATAACCCAGTACAGCTATGATGCATTGGGGCAGCTTAGAACGGTGTTGACCTCTAAGTTGGAACTTTACGCTTATCAATATGATATGCTCGGAAACAACCTTTCCGTTACCTATCCAGACAATAAACAGATTACGAGGATATTTGATGAACGCGGCCAGTTGATATCACAGACGGATGGGTTAGGCAACACGAAGAAAATGTATTACGACGCTGAAGGCAACATGGTAAAAGCCATTGACCGGAAGAATCAGTCTTTTACTTACAACTACGATAGCAGGAACCGGCTGCAGCAGCGTACGGGCCCGAATGACACCGTGGGGTATACGTATGAACTTGACGGCAGACGCAAGACGATGTCTGATTCTACAGGGACAACACACTATGGATACGACTCGGGCACTGGCCTTCTGACCCAAAAAACGTATCCCGACGGCAAGACAATCAGCTATACTTATGATCAAAGAGGGAACCGGGAGAACGTCACGAATCCTTTCGGCCGCGTCATCACGTATGGTTACAACAATTTGAGCCAGATAGAAAGTGTAAAAGCTGACGCATCACTTGTCGCCAGCTACCAGTATTACAAGAATGATATGTTAAAGAAGATTCAGCACGGCAACGGAATCTCGACGGACTATGTTTACGAGGACCATAATCTGAAGACGATCTTCCATAAGCAAGCAAGCGGAACTGTACTGAACCAGTATGATTATAACTACGACATCAGAGGAAATGTTCTGAACCGCAGCGACAACGGAACAACTTATACCTACAGCTATGATAAACTTGGAAGAGTCCAGACGAATTCCCAGTTTAACGAGACCTACGATTACGATGCACGAGGAAACCGGAGCTCCCTTGTATCGGAAGCAGAACCAGTAATCGATACATCTACTTATGAGTACGATATCTGGGATCGTTTGTCCAAAGCAACATCTTCGACAGGGCAAGTCGCATATAAGTACAATGGCGACAATCGGTTGTACGAGCGTACAGAGAATGGAGTTACAACACGCTATTACTGGGATGGGGAAGTCATTGTTTCGGAAGGAATAGTAGCCGGGAGCATTGTAACCCCGAAAGCATCGTACGTATATGGAAATGGGCTGTTAGCAAGAATCGATGCGAGCAACTCAAGTCAAGCGGCCTATCTGATGAACGGCCACAATGATGTTGTTGAACTGCGTGATCAAATGGGTGCGCTCCTGAACCAGTATAGCTACGACATTTGGGGCAGACCGCTTACTGTTCAGGAACAAGTGAACAATCCTTTCTGGTATTCGGGAGAGTATTGGGACAAGTCCACTTCACTCCAGTATTTGCGCGCTCGTTGGTACGATCCGAGTATTGCGCGGTTTATCAATGAGGATAGTTATGAGGGAGAGATTGATGATCCCCTGACTTTGAATCTTTACACCTATGTTCTAAACAATACACTAATCTACACTGATCCAAGTGGAAACAAGAACATGCCTACGCCAGGATTTGGGTCAGGGGGCTTTAGATTTTCTGGTAGTGGTGGTGGAGGTGGTGGTGGTGGTGGTGGTGGAGGTGGTGGTGGAGGATTTGTTGTAAAACCCTCGAGTACTCCGAGTACTTCGCGAGCTGTAAAAACAACTAAACCAGCCCCAGCGGCACCAAAGGTTACTAATAATGCTGAGGCATTAAAAAGTGAGCAGCTTTCTGCACGTGCTAAGGTATCGGGTAAAGGTGGGAATTCCCCTGACTTTGTTGTTACACCAAAAGGAGATGTTATACCAATCCCGAAAGGAGCCACTGGACCTAATCCTGTTGTTAACCCAAATGGAAAAGTAACTGGGCAGTCTTATAATGGAGGACAGGGAGGTGCAAATAAACAGGTAGATTCGGTACGAATTATGGATCCAACTCCACCTAGAGGAAATTCTCCCGGATATCCAGGGGGATACATTAAATACGAAAATAAAGGTCTGCAAGGTGTAGACCCAATCACTGGTAAGACAATTCCTAATTCTCAATCTCATATTCCACTAAAGGAATGATGGTAGTATGGATATAACAAAAATTGAAAAAGCCGTAATTACAAATGTTAAAGAAGTTCACGATTATTTTCAGTTAACTTCTACAAATTTTTTGCTTAATATTTACAATTCATTCCATGTAAAGTGCAACAATATAATATTAAACAACCATGAAATGTTATTGGGGAAGGTAATAAAGACTGTTAAAATTATTGATACAGAAGCCCTGTTGTTGGAACTGGAAGATAATATAATAATTTGTATTTCTTTAGCTGATGATGACTATTCAGGGCCGGAAGCCGTACAAATTAAATTCAATACAGGTGAAACTATTGTTATTTAATTATGTAGGGAACCTTGAATGGCTTTATACCTTTCAAGGTTCTTTTTTAGGAGGGGGCTACCCAGTACCGAATAAATCTTTTTTCGTTGTCAACCATGAGGGGATAATACCAATCGGCTATATGCCCTTCAAGGTTTCTTTTTTATCACCTATATTCTCCTATTCCTTGAACATTAGAACGTCCTAGAATCGAAACTCGTGCGCTAAAAAGGCATTCTCAATCAATAGGACAAGAAACAAGTTATATTTGAATACCAGTAGCTCATGCAAGTTGTTTGGTTATAAATTCAGGTACCTTATGAGCATAAGGCTGAGCCAGATAGAGAGTGTAAAAGCTGACGTGTCACTTGTCGCTAGCTACCAGTATTACAAGAATGATATATTGAAGAAGATTCAGCTCCTACGATAGCGTTGACACAAGCACAACATAATGCTACAAAAGCAGTATATCGGGATTGGCTGTTTGGGAAGACTGGAAAAAAGGTTGGGGGAAGCGTGGATTGGACTAAAGTATCTCCACAGGAAATGCAGGCATTAAGCAGAAAAATGCTTGATGCGGCAAAAGTCCCACAATCGGCAAGACAAGAATATTACAGTGCTTTCAACCAGTATAATTACAGGGAGTAGGTATGGAAATTCGTGAAATAATCGAAACGGTTAGGTCTACACCTAATTGTGTGGTTTTACCACCTAAAGGCATTCCGCAGACGGAAGATAATTTAAAATTATCGAATGACTTGCGAGAATTTTATGAAACTTGTGGAGGTATCACTCTATTTCAACATGCTGATTATCAAGTAAATATTGTATCCCCTGAAGATTTTGTTTTGGCTAATCCAGTAATAGTGGGGGAGAGATGTGATGAAGATATTTCTTCTAATTGGTATATTGTCGCAAGCGATGGTAGAGGAGAGTACCTTACTATTGACCTTGATTCTAGCCGATTAGGGAAATGCTACGATAGTTTTTTTGATAGGCATGGTGTTGTTGGGGAATCTCAAGTTATTGCTTTGTCCTTTGTAGAATTGTTAAAAAGACTTATACAAAATAAAGGACAGTATTGGTACTGGTTAAAAGAGGATTTTGTTTCATTGGGCGATGCTTATGATATTTAACGAATACTAACATTGAAAACCTTGATTGGCTTCGTGCCTTTCAAGGTTTTCTTTCTTGGAGGTGGTGGGATCTCTTAAAGGTTATCCTTGGAAAGATCTTACCTTTGCTGCCGATACTACCGTTACGGTCAACGGCGTTGTTTCCGCTTATGTACTTAAGTCTATTTCAGGGAATAAACAGTATTTCGATGCGGAAGGCAATGTTATTCAATTGTCGGATATAAAATTGAAGTGAATGAACTAAAGCTATTTCATGACTTAGCGTTAGTCGAGAAAGAATATCTGAAGATATAGTCTTAGTATATTAAACCTTGATGACTCCATGCCTCTCAAGGTTTTTTGCATTAACTGAGGTCTATTAAAAATTAACATTTTCGTACAAGCACTCCATGTAAGTAACAACAGCCACATAGGATTAATAAATTCACATCATTTTTTGGCTATATCAGATAATCAGGTTGGTGATTACTACGGGTTTGAAATCGTAATAAACCTTGATGGAGTGCTCGTCGCTCTATCAAGGTTTTTCTTTACCCTGCGTGCCTATCATGGAAGGATACATGACCGACCAAGGGAAAGTTTCACCAAGGTGCTACATAAGTTTTTCAACGATGCAACCATCCATTACTATGTTTCTCATGTTGTTTAACAGAAAGTTCTCATTACATGCGTGAAATGCCAAAGAATAACAAATACTATCCCAACAGTAACCAGTTTGATCGGGGTGGTGGGATACATATGTTCAGGAAAAGGAACAAACCCAAAACAGAAATCATCGCAAAGGCTCCCGATCGTGTGTTCGCAGAGCTGTGCGACGAAGAAGTCAGCGAGAGTATTGAAGATACGATTGCCGTAGTTAATGGCATCTTGGGAATGAATTTCGACTTTACGATGCGACGCTTCCACGTTTTCGGGCAGTATCCTGCGGTGATGTTTTATTACTCCAATATGATCGATAAGTCAGTGGTTAATACCGAAATATTAAAGCCGCTCATGTATGGACCTCCCCACTTAGAAGGAAAAACAATCGAAATTAGTCAGCTGAAAGACGTTCTTCTGAACGAAACTTTGTACCACAGCGATGGTAAGCTGGAAAGCCAGCTTGCCAAAGCAATCGAGGGCTTGGTGCAAGGGAATACGGTTGTAGCGGTGGAGGGTTTAGATGAAGTTTTTCTTATTAACACCCGAAATATCGAGAAACGAAGTGTCGATCAGCCAGCCACAGAGCAGGTCATAAGAGGACCGCGCGAAGGCTTTATCGAGCTGCTCGGAACCAATATCTCTTTGCTCCGTTACCGGCTGCAAACCCCGGATCTTAGAATTAAGACGGTGGAAATCGGGCGCAGGACAAAGTCCAAAGTCGCTATCTGTTATATAGAGGGCATTACAAACCCGGACCTGGTGAAGGAGGTGGATAGACGCCTTTCCATCATTGAAATCGATGCTGTGCTGGACTCTGGATATCTGGAGCAATTCATTGAGGACGATCATATATCACCCTTCCCGCAAGTTCAGTACACGGAACGTCCGGATAAAGTAGCGGCAAATCTGCTCGAAGGAAGGGTAACCATTCTGGTCGATGGTTCCCCGCTGGCGCTGGTTGTCCCGACGGTCTTCAGTCAGTTCTATCAAACCGTCGAGGACTATACGGAGCGTTTTCTCTTGATGAGCGCAATTCGTTTAGCACGGCTTGTCGCTCTTATGTTCTCACTGGTGTTTCCTTCACTTTACGTAGCGATTATTTCATTTAATCCGGAGCTTATCCCGACGGAATTTGCCGTAGCGGTTGCTGGAGCGAGAGCAGGTGTGCCTTTCCCGGCAGTTATTGAAGTGCTGGTCATCGAGGTATCCATGGAGGTTCTGCGTGAAGCAACGATCCGTCTGCCCCAGCAGGTCGGCGGCGCTCTATCGATCGTCGGCGTACTCGTCGTTGGACAGGCCGCCGTTGCAGCTGGTTTTGCCAGCCCGATTACTGTTGTTATTATCGCGCTTACGACGATCGGTTCATTCGCAACACCAGCGTATAATGCTGCGCTGGCTTTGAGGCTCCTGCGTTTCCCGCTTATCATTCTGGCTGGAATCTTTGGCCTATACGGTGTAATGATCGGGCTCATTCTCATCGCTAACCACCTTCTTTCGTTGAAATCCTTCGGCGTTCCTTACTTAAGTCCGCTTGTCCCCGGCAATTTCAAAGGGATGAAGGATCTGATCATACGCGGACCTTTATGGTGGATGAAGACTAGACCCGCGTTCCTGTTTCCGGGCGATAGTACCAGATTGAGCAAAGAGACAGCGGAAGAGATGAAGAAGCCGCCAATTAATGTGTTGGATCCAATGAAATTTAAAAAAGACCTGGAGGAGGAATGAACGATGGAGGAGCCCCGGCAAATTACGATGATTCAGGCAGCAGCCATTCTCGTCAGTACGATTATTGGCGTCGGGGTACTCCCGATCCCTCTATTTGCCGTTGAGGCAGCAGATTCGGGAGCGCCACTTGTCACGCTGCTCGGTGCCATGCTAGCCTTTGTCGGACTTGTTCTGGTCGCCCTGCTGGGCATGCGTTTTCCGAAAAAATCAATCGTTCAATACAGCGAGGATATTATCGGCAAGTGGCCTTCATGGATCGGGAGCGTATGCGTGATCGGTTTTTTCGCTGTCTTGACGTCGCTTACAGCAAGAGAATTCGGGGAAGTTGTCATTACGGCTGTCCTCACCAAGACCCCATTGGAAGTAACGGTTATCGTCATGCTATTGTTAGCGGCGATCTCCACACGTAATGACATCACTACGTTTGCTTACATCCATCATTTTTATTTCCCATTACTATTGTTTCCCGTCTTGTTGATTGTTGCTCTGTCCTTAAAAAGTGCCGAACCAATCAATCTGCAACCGATCTGGGGAAATGAGCATAAAGAAATTTTAGGAGGGGTATTAACCATAGCCGCGTTATTTCAAGGATCCTTTATTCTAACGACCGTCATTCCTGCGATGCGTCGTCCCGATAAGGCGCTGAAAGCATCATTGTGGGGGTTCTTGATCGCGGGGGGGCTGTATGTCACGATTGTTGCCGCAACGGTAAGTGTGTTTGGCGCCGAAGAAATCAAGAATTTACTCTGGCCTACTTTGGAGCTGGCCAAGGCGACGTCGTTACCCGCAAATATATTGGAGCGATTGGATGCGGCATTTCTGGCCGTATGGGTAACCGCTGTATTTACCACCTTGTTCTCCAGCTACTTTATAGCGATTAAAGAGGTGAGCAAGTTATTTCGTTTGCGCGATCACAAGATGTTTTCCTTCTTTCTCTTGCCCGTTGTTTTTTTCATGGCCATGATTCCGCAAAATATTTTGCAAATGTATGAAATCATTCAGAACGTCGGACGCATTGGACTATGCATCACGATTGCCTATCCAGGTCTTCTGCTCCTGATCGCTATGATTCGAAAAAAAAGAGGGGATCCTGTTGAGAAATAACCGATGGCTAAGAATAACTAAGCTTCTCTGTGTCTTTCTTTTCATGGTTCCGCTATTAACAGGGTGTTGGGACCGTCTGGAAATCGAAGAACGAGCGGTCGTTCTGGGAATTTCGGTGGATACGGCAGATCAGTCAGAAGAGAAGGAGGAGAGCGAGATTTCCCATCTAGCCGAGGCTTTCCCCGCACCGGAAAAAGATTTGATTCGTGTCGCCGTACAAATCGCCCTTCCTGGGAAAATACCGCTTGGTCCTGGTGAAGGCGGAGGGGGTAAAGGCCAGGCGAGACAAACGGTCTGGGTCATCGATGTGGTGGGCCATACGTTGGATGATGCATTGATGAATTTACAGCAGCAGGTTTCGGGAAGATTGTTTTTCGGTCATCTGCGCGTGATCGTCGTCTCTGAAGCGATTGCCAAAAAAGGACTGCAAAATTTGAATGACTATTTCCGCCGAAATCCAGAAGTACGCAGAATGGCCTGGATGATGATTGCTAAGGGAAATGCCGAAAGCTTAATGAAAGCCGCACCGGAGCTAGAGCGCGTTCCGGCGTTGTATCTCATGTCAACGATGGATAACGCTGTAAGGCTCGGGAAATTTCCGGAGAATTATGTGGGCATCTACTGGAATAATTCCGCGATGAAAGGAAAGGAAGGTCTCCTTCCTTACGTGGAGCTCATGACGGAACAAAATGTAGAGCTCAAAGGGATGGCGTATTTCAGGGGTGATGAAATGCTGGGTACGACCAAAGCGTTTGAAATAGCAGCCTATATGGGGATAAAAGGGATGAATCCTGCAGGGTACCGTGGGATTGTTAAGCTAGCAGGTACAGAGAATACCGTTACCATTTTTGCGACCTCCCGTAAATCCAAGATCGAGGCTCAGATCAAGAACAACAGGCCATATATCACTGTATCGGTATTTACAGAGGTGAATCTCGAGGAGAAAATCAGTGAGCAGTTTCTCGTCAACAATTCTCAGGTATTGCGCCAGATTGAAGATTCTAACAAGGCAGCATTAAAAAAGACAAATGAAGAGCTGATTAAAAAGATGCAGGAAAAAGGGACCGATATATTCGGCTTCGGAGAATATGTTCGGGCGAATAAGCCGTTTTATTGGAATCAGAATGTCAGAACGAAGGAGAGATGGCAAGTCATGTTTCGAGATATTGAGGTCGAAGTAATCGTGAATTCGAAAATTAGACGAGTAGGTATGAAAGCCAAATAAAATCGAGGAGGATGAACATGGAGCTGATTGGAGGTAACGATTATTCGGGTTCCTTAGGTTATATTATACCCTTATGCTTTTTGACGGGGATTATTATTTTACGAAAGGACGTCAAAGGATACAAGACCTCTAGGATGAACAAGGAGAGGAAAGTAGCCAACTTCCTTGGGTGGGCTAATATTTCTCTCGGAGTTCTGTTGTATATAGGGGTATGGATCATGGGTCGGTAAACACCGCATATCGCTTTCACCCTAAGGGGTGAGGGCTTTTTTTATGGATAAGCACTTTTATTGTTAGACTTCATCTGTAGAAAGTTGCCCTCCACCTGATCTTTACAGCATATATAACCTCAGGTCCATGCTCTATAATAAAATTAAGATATATCTGATACTCTGCTACACCAAGAGAGGTGCTAATGGGATATGAAAAAGAGAGATCGGTGGTCGTTCGTACAGAAGCTGTTCCATTCCATTTCCCTTAAACAAAGAGTGTGGCTAACCTTCGTTATCCTCATTACGATCGGCCTTACGGCTACGGGAAGCATCGCGTATTTGATTGCCTCGAAGGAAATCCAACGTAACGCCTTTCAGTCTAGTCAGGATACGGTGAACCAGTCTGCCCAGATTGTGAATGAGAGGCTGAAGAACATTGGGATCGCCGTTAGGGCGCTGATGTTTAGCCAACCCTTCAAGCAGGTTGTTGCGGATACGCAAAGGAAGGATGCCAGCCATTATTACGAGACATGGTCATCCTTGCAGTACGTATTCTCGCAAGTGAAATTCAATGATCCGATGATAGACAGCATTCTGATCGCCTCGCCCATCGGTGATTTCTATGAGACGTCCAGCGTTCGGGACAAATCGCAGTCTTTCTTCGACTCCGAGCTTTATATGCACTTCATGGAACAAAACCGGGGATTCTGGTCAAAGGGGCATGTCGACCCTTATTTCACGGATCATAGGCAGGTCATCTCTCTCTTCGTCGAAGGAGTTAGTGAATTCGTTCATGATATGCATACAGGCGTATACGTTGTTATTAATGTCAAAGCAGATGACTTACAGGATTTATTCATGGAGAATCTCTCTACGGCTGACAAGCAATATTATTTCATTGATTCGCTTGGGGAAGCCGTGAACGGACCGACTCTTACAAGCGATGGACAATTAACGATGCATTCGGAATTTATTCAGCAATTAACCGAAGAGATGACGGGTTCCTTTTTCTATAGCCATGACAGCAAAGAGTATCTAGTCAACTATTCGCGTCTTGATGTGAAGGATGACTGGATAATCGTTGGGATCCAATCGAAGACGGATTTACTAGCCAAATTGAACGGCATTAAGAATGCGACATCCTTTGTGATTCTTGGATTCATCATTTTATCCTTATTCATTACGAACAAATTAACCTATTTGCTCCTCAAACCTCTCTTCAGGCTGCAGAAGCTCATGAAGCGGGTGGAGGAGAATGATTTAACGGTGAGATTCGAGAGTGAATTCAAGGATGAAATTTCACAGGTGGGATTCCGCTTTAACCGGATGTTAGACGAGATCAAGCAGCTCATCGAAGACGTAAAGCTTCGGGAACGGGATAAACGCAAAGCGGAGATTAAAGCACTGTCAGCCCAAATGGATCCGCATTTTTTCTACAATACGCTAAATACGATTTACTGCAAATCGGTGCTCGGGGAAAATGATGACGTGAATGAAATGATTCTGGCCTTGTCCCAGATGTTTCAGTTGAGCTTAAGCGGTGGACGGGATGTGATCTCGCTTAAAGACGAATTGGATCATGTTCGTCAATACCTGGCCATTCAGCAAAAATCTTACGAGAATTTATTCGTTTGTTATTATGACATAGAATCGGATTCGCTTGAATGTACTGTGCCGAAAATTATTGTTCAACCGCTCGTCGAGAACAGCATCCTGCATGGCTTTCAAGATCGAATGTCCGGTGGTGAAATCCACATCAGCGCTCGGATCGACAAGGAATGGCTGCTATTAAAAGTAGAGGATAACGGAACAGGTCTCTTGCCGGACAAGCTGTTGGCAGATATCGTGCAGCCGACGACCCTTAATAAAGGTTATGCCCTGCGTAATATCTATCATCGTCTGCAGTTGTACTATGGGGAGCGGCAACGGATGGAAGTGGGGATTAATGAATGGGGCGGGGCACGGATCGAGCTTTGGCTGCCTCGCTGGCCAGAAGGGAAGGAAACGCATGAACCGATTAGTTAAGCTGTGTATTGTTGACGATATACGGAGCGTAGTGGATATGATCAGCAATAAGATTCCTTGGTCTGATTGCGGAATCGAAGTCGTTGGGAGCGCCATGAACGGCGAGGAAGGACTCAAGGTAATCGAGCAAAGTCAGCCGGATATTATACTGACGGATATTCGGATGCCGAAGATGGATGGACTTGAGATGACGCGCCGCATTGTGGAGCTGTTGCCGCATAGTAAAATTATTATTTTAAGCGCCTATACAGACTTTGAATACGCTCAGAAAGCGATGCAGTACGGCGCGCTCGATTATGTCAAAAAACCTTTTTCCATAGATGATATCGTTAAGGTGGTTTTGAAAGCAAAGGAAGCATGGGAATTGGAAAATCACAATCGAGGCCATGTGCTGGAGCTGGAAAAAAAGATGAAGGAGAGTCTGCCTGCGCTAAGGCAGGAATATCTGTCCCTACTCGTTCATCATCAGACTGGTGAAGCAGACAGTGCACAGTGGTGGGGATTTCTAGATATTCCTCCATTGCAGCCTCCGCTTGCTGTTATGGTTATTCAGATCGATCAATTCTCGGACAAATATGCCGAATTAGCCGTGAAGGAGCTGGAGCTTGCGCGCTTCTCGCTGCAGAATATCGTCGAGGAAACCATCAGAACCTATGCCCCCGCCGTTATCTTCAGAGAAGCCTTCAACCGCTATGTATGCATTCTGAATGTACCGCTGAACGAGCGCCTAATGACAATCGCAGATGCTTGCTGCGCGAATATTGCGAGCTATACTAAATTCACGATCTCCATCGGAATCGGGCAGGAGGTTAGCCGTGTTAGTGAGTTGCCCAGAAGCTATCAACAAGCGCTAAGCGCATTATCCTACCACTTCTATACCGGGGGTAACGGAGCATTCAGCTACGACCTCAGCGAGCAAGATAGTCCTGCAGGATGGATCTACACAGTGGAAAGCGAGAATGAATTCCTCTTCGCGTTTCGCTCGGGTAACCGGGAGAAGACCACAGCGTGGCTAAGTAAGATCTTCGAAGAGATGCAAAGCGCGCAAGTGCTCCCAGAGCCGAGCGACGTGGAGCATTTGTTTCATGGGCTTGCGCTCCGGATGCTCCGAATTCTACTTGAAAAGTTTCCTCATACAAGCTTAACAGAGTTTGAAACCAAAGTTCAGGAAGCACGCGGCGCCAACCGTTCTGCACTTCACGAATACCGGAAGTGGCTTAATGATCTATGCGAGATTGGATGCCGGAATATCGATCAGGAGCGAGCTAGTGAATCTCAGAAAATCATTTACCGTTCCGTAGAATATATCCATTCGAATCTTCATATGGATTTGACCTTGGAGCACTGCGCAAGGCAGGCTAATCTGAGCTGGGGTTATTATTCGAATTTGTTCAAGAAGGTCATGGGTAAAACCTTTCAGCAATTCGTAACCCAAGCGAAAATAGAGCGCGCCAAATCCATGCTGATCGATGACCGCCAAGTGCAGGATATCGCGCAACAGCTTGGATATGAGCATCGACGTTACTTCAGCGAGGTATTCAAGAAACATACCGGATTAACGCCAACGGAGTTCAAGGAAGTGTCATTAGGCAAGTCCTCTAAATCATGAGGGCTTGCCATGCTTTTTTAATTAATAGAAAAACCTGCCCTCATTCGTAAAATGGCCTCATTACGGGAATGAATCCGATCTTCTATAGTAAGGGTGTAAGCAAAAGGTATGCACATACAAAGGGAGGATTACAAATGAATAGGAAATTCGGGTCGGTTGTGCTAAGTGCTGTTCTAGCATTTACCTTAGCGGCGTGCGGCAACGGCAACAACAATGCAGTAAGCACAGAATCGGCGAGTGCCAGTAAGCCAGCGGAATCAGCTGCAAGTTCAGCTCCTGCAAAAAGTGGAGAAAAGACCAAGATCCAGTATTGGACTGGCGATCGTCATGATATGGATTATATCAAAGAGGTTGTACAGAGCTTTAACGACACGAACACGGACAACATTGAAGTAGAAATGGTTGTTAAGACGGATGATTACGACCAAGCTGTCGACTTAGCTTTCGTGTCCGGACAAGCGCCTGATGTTCTCCGCGTTAAGGAAAATACGATCCAGACCTATGTCGCCAAAGGTTACCTTGCACCGATTGATGAGTTATTAACCGACGATATGAAACAGAAGTTTCCGGTTATTGCCGATTTTAACCAAATCGAAGGTAAGAGATATAGCTTACCGAATTATGGTTCAACAATAAGACTTGTTTACAATAAAGACTTGTTCGCGAAGGCTGGCATTGCCGCTCCTCCGAAGACGCTTGAGGAAATGATTTATGCGGCTAAGGAAATCACTAAAGTGGGTAAAGCGGATGGAGCATATGGCTTTGCGCAGAACTTCAAGAGCGCTGACAGCTCGCTAGGCCGTTCCGCCCGCGTTATCGCTGAAGCAAGCGGTTTTGGCGGCTTCGGATATGATTTCAAGACGGCGAGATACGATTTCTCCGGTTTCAAGGATATCATCCAAGCATTTAAACAAATGGTTGATGACGGCAGCACGTTGCCGGGTATGGAAGCTCTCGATATTGACCCGCTTCGCGCACAATTCGCGGAAGGCAAAATCGGTATGTACATGTCCTTCTCATCTGAGCCTGGCGTTTACAAAAACCAATTCCCAGCTAAGATTGAATGGGCTGCGGCTCCGGTTCCTACGATTGATGGAACTGTGAAGGGCGCAACATCCTTCCTCGGCGGGCAATGGTTGGCACTTAGCGGCACCACCAAAAACAAAGAGGCTGCTTGGAAGTTCATGCAATATATGTATGACGAGCAAGTGTTGAAAACGTACCATGAAAAAGGGTTTGGCATCTCGATGGTTCCATCGGTTGCAGCTGTTGCTCAGAAACCAGACATCAATGGTATTGACGGATTCCTGCCAGTCGGTATGGACGGCACTTGGCCGCTTCAGCCTACGGTTACTGTTGAAGGAATCAAAAACAACGACGCGTTCTTCAAATATATGTTGACCGGCGGAGATTTGGATGCAATTATCCAGGATCTGAACACAAGGTACAACACGGCGCTGGATAAATTGATTGCCAGCGGCGGATACAAAGGAACGCCGAATCCTGACTTCGATCCAATGAAGCTGATGATGAAATAAGAATTAGCGAGATCTTGATTGCAAGGGGTGGAGTGAAGACTCCGCCCTTTGCTTATCGAGCAGAAGGAATTTTGCCTAAAGACAGATTGCACGGGAGTGGAAACGATGAACAAAACACGTCAGATTGGATTTTCTTACGTTTTCCTTTTTCCCAGCTTGTTGCTCACGATAGTGCTTGGTATCTATCCGCTTGGCTGGGCGATCAGATTCATGTTTTATGATTATAAGGGCTATGGGGAAGCGAAATTTACGGGTCTTTACAACTTCAAAAGACTGATGAACGACACTTTATATTGGGATTCTGTTGTTAACACCTTTATCTATGCGGGCGGGAAGCTAATCATCACCATTCCGCTTTGCTTATTGCTTGCAGTCATACTCAATCAGAAGCTCAGAGGACGCAATTGGCTTAGGGCGATCTATTTCATGCCTACGATTATTAGTTCTGCGGTTATGGGCGTTGTTTTCTTCATTATTTTCAACTCGTATAACGGAATTATTAATCAATATTTGATGAAGCTTAATATCATTTCTGAAAGAATTGATTGGCTGGGACCCAAGAACGCGATGCTGACGGCTATACTCATCGCGGTGTGGGGCGCCGTAGGTAACTACATGCTGCTGTTCCTTGCCGGTCTTCAAAATATTCCGAACGATGTATACGAGAGCTCTGCCTTAGACGGCGCGAATAAGAGGCAGCAATTCTGGTATTTAACCATCCCGATGCTGGGACCGGTACTGCAGATTGTTATCATGCTTGCGATCATTAACTCCCTTAAAGGCTATGAGAGCATAATGGTCCTAACCGAGGGTGGTCCGATTGGCAAGACGGAAGTTATGTACCTCTATGTGTATAAGCTGTTTTTCCCAACGCCTTCATCTGGTTTGGTTGTGGATCAGCAATTCGGATATGGGAGCGCGGTAGGGTTCACAACGGCTGTTATCGTCGGGATGATTACACTTCTGTACCACATGATGTCTAAACGACTAAACAAAATGTAATAAGGAGGCCGCTATGAAGACGGAAGTTATACCCTACAATGCTGCGATAAATAAACCTAAACCTCTTCGGACGGGGAGATTAGGCGGACAAGTGCTGCTCTGGATCTTCTTGCTGGCCACGGCAATCCTGATTGTGTTTCCTATATTTGTTACGTTCGCAGGCGCGTTCATGTCTAATGCGGAGCTTTCGACCGGCGGCAGGCTGCTGCCTTCAGTCTGGCACTTCGAGAATTTCAGGGAAGCCTGGGTTCAGGCGAACTTCTCACGTTTTACATGGAACAGCCTTATGTTAAGCGGTGTTACCACAATTGGTACTCTAATAGTAGCGTCCATGGCTGCCTATGTGTGTGAAAGAATGACTTTCCCAGGTAAATCGCTCTTTGTGGCCATACAGGCCTCGACGATGTTCATATCCATTGGAGCTGTCGTTATCCGGCCGCAATTTGAGTTGATGATTAAATTGGATTTGCACACGAGCTTATGGGGTGTAATCTTAATTCTCATTAGCGGTCATGCTTATATTTTCTTTATTCTACTCAGCTTCTTATCGGGGATTTCTCGGGAATTGGATGAAGCGGCGCGTATTGACGGCTGCTCGAATTCGGGTATTTTCTTTAAGATCATCTTGCCTCTGCTGCGGCCGGGTCTAGGAGTCGGGGCGCTATTCACTTTCTGCGGCGCTTGGAATGAATATTTAAGGCCATTGGTATTCACCATGAACACTCCGGATCTTCAGACCTTAACGGTTGGATTATCCTATCTGCGTTACGGGGCATCTGCTGCCGTTCAGACTCACTACATGCTCGCAGGTGCCGTCTTATCGATTCTTCCATTGCTCATCGTCTATATGATTGCTAACAAACAATTCATGCAGATGACGGCGGGGTCACTTAAAGGGTAAGGAATGAGGCTTGCGATATGGACAAAAAGAGGTTAGCTCAGCTTAGAGCAAACGCGTATAAGCCAGAGTTCAATGAGGCAATGGTGCTGCTTAGAAGGGAAGCGGAAGAAGCTTCCCGTATCGTCCACCGGATCGGCGCGAACGAGTACGGAGAATGGATGCATCAATATTATTGCAAGGATGACGGATCTAGGCTGCAATTCGATTGGAGCCAGCCTAAATCCCATTTCTGTCCGACGTGCTCGGCAGCTTGGTCAGGCGAGCCTTTCGATTCGGCTTGGACATCGATCGTACACGTTCAGATCGGTAGAGCGGTATATCATTCGTCCCTGCTTTACACGATTGAATCGGATGTTAGGCTCTTGAAGCAGGCTAAGTCGTTTCTGCTCTCCTACGCCAGCCACTACGAAGGTTATCGGATCCATGGGGATATTCCCTACAATGGACCAGGCAAATTGTTCGCTCAAACGCTGGACGAAGCGCATTGGATTATCGATCTTGCGATGGGATACGATTTAATTAGAGAGCATCTATCGCTCGAAGAGGAAGCCCATATTCGTATTGGGCTTCTTCAGCCTTGCGCCCGGTTTCTTATCGCTCACAAAGAAGAGCAAATCCACAATCATTCGGTACTCATTACTTCTGCGATTGCATCCATTGGCTTACTGCTTGATGACGAGGATATCGTTCAGGCCGGTTTAGAAGGAGAGTATGGTTTATTCGATCAGATCAATCGGGGGCTGTTCGAGGATGGCCTTTGGTACGAGGGTAACGCCCAGTATCACTTCTATGCGTTCAAGTCGTTGCTTAATTATGCGTTGATGGCGGAAGGCACGCTGTTGGATATTTACAACTACAGGGCTTTGAAGCTTATGTTCGACTACCCTCTCCATTTGGTTTTGTCGGATGGAACCATGCCATCGCTCAACGACGGCGGACCCCGGGACGGGATTGGGACTTTTGCGCCATTCTATGAGATTGCTCTGGATATTTACGGAGATGAAATCTATCGCACTCTATTGAATACCGCTTATGGCACAGAATCGAAGGATCCGAGCTTCATAGGGATTAGAACGGTGCCAAGAGACTCGTTATTTGCGTTGCTATTTGGCCGTGAGCTTGCAGCTGCGGGCAAGCAATCAGAGAGTTTGTGGACATATGCATACCGGAATGTATCTTTGCCTGCCAGCGGTTTGACGAAGCTTGTGAATTGTTCTCGTTGGCAAGTGCTTGTTAAGCATAGCAAATTCGGCGGAGAGCATGATCACATGGATCGGCTTGGATTATCCGTTGTTTGCGGGGACATTCCCCTGATGATTGATCCAGGGACAACGGCTTATGGAGTTCCGGTTCATTATGGCTGGTTCAAGCATACTTATTCACACAATACTGTAAGCTTGAATGGCGCCGATCAGCCTCCGAGTGACGGTCGAATAGTCCAGCTTAAGGAGGTTCCATGGGGGGTATGGATGGAGACTGCGGTAGATTGGAAGACCGATAGCTATACAATGAGGGATCGGATTATTCTCCCGCCTGAGCTTTGTCCTTGGGATGAGGAGGCATACAAGGGAGCAGAGATTCGCAGAATCAACGTATTGGCGGACGATCACTTTTTGGACATTGTAAGCGTTACTCTCGCAGGGCATCGTGAGGTTCATCTAACGAATCACATTAGCGGGATGCTGGCGGATAGCCGCAAAGGGGCTTGGCGCCCGTCGGTAGAAAAGCTTAGTGAGCTTGACCAGAAGTGGTTGAAGGAGAAGCGGAAGCTGGCGCCCGATGAGGGGAAGTCGTTTGTCTATCAGATGCGAAGAGGAACCTTGCAACAGCTAAGCTGGTGCTCGAAGTCGGCCGATACGTTTACTGCGTTAACTCCTAACAATCCACCGAATACGAATCGCACCTCGCTCATCCATCGAGCGGCGGCGGAGGATAACGTGTTATTCGTGCAGGCGTTTAGTTATGATTCGGATAAAGACCATGTGGTAGAATTATTCCAATCCTGTAATCTTCAAGTTACGGAGCAGCCCGAAGGCAGGCACTCGATCGAGTTTACTTGCTCGGGATTGCGGCATTGTTACGATTTGGAGCTGCATGAGGATGGCTCTATTTTCGATAAGATAGAAAGCAAGACAAAATAAGGGGGAATACGTATGAGCAGCCCTATCGGAGTTTGGGAGAATGCGGAGCCGGGAGTGACTCGTAAAATTTTCCAGCCAGGTACGTCTCTGATGATGATGGAGGTGCAATTCGAAGCTGGAGCAGAGGGATACGAGCATTCACATCCGCATGAGCAGATGAGCTACTGCCTAAAGGGAAGCATCGAATTCCGGATTGACGGCGAGAAGTATGTCATTCGGCAAGGGGAAACGATCGTAATCCCAAGCGGGGCCAAGCATGGAGTAACTGCTTTGGAGACTTCTGCGCTCTTGGATACTTTTACGCCTCTTCGCGAGGATCTCCTTCGGCGCGGGGAATGAGGGGCAGACGATGAGGGGTAACCGTTTAAAGTTTCTTAGTCTTTGGGCGATTAACGACACGTTGAATCTTGTGGAGCTTAACGAGCAATTAGATGACATTCGCTCTGCGGGAATGAGCGGCGTGATCTTCCATCCGCGCTTCTATCCGAATGAGCCTGCATATATGAGTGAAACCTATCTGAATATCGTCTCCGAGCTGATTTTATATGCAAAGTCTGTCGAGATGGAATTCTGGATCTATGATGAGAATGGATGGCCTTCTGGCACTGCAGGCGGTGAAGTGCTGGCACGGCGCCCGGAATCAGAGTGTCAGTGGCTGGAATGGGTTCCGGGTGAGGGAGAAGAAGGCCGCATCGTATTCGGTTCTAAATCGGCGGTATCCTCTTTCGATCGTGGAGCGACGGATACCTTTCTTGCCTTTACTCACGAAGGGTATCGCAAGGGGCTGACGGCAGAGGCCTTCGACTATGTGACAGGCTTCTTCGCGGATGAGGTCGCTTTCCTTGACGGGCATGGAATTACGGTGAAAACAGGCGCAGTTCCTTGGGACAAGCGATTCGCAAAGTTGTATCACGAGAAATACGGTGAATCGATCGAGCCTTTGCTCCAGCTCCTATTCACGGAGGATGAAGGTTATGAGCGTGTAAGAGTTCGTTATTGGGAGATGCTCACGGATGCGCTCATTGAAGGCTTCTACGAGCCTATTTCCACTTGGTGTGCAACCCATGGCAAACGGTTTACCGCCCATCTGAAGGGGGAAGAGAATCCCTTCTTTCAGTTGTCTTACAGCGGGTCTTGCTTTCAGGTTCTGAAAGGGATCGAGAGTCCCATGATCGATGCGCTCGAGCGCTATCCCGGCAACAACTTCTACCCGCGGATTCTGCACTCGGTGGCTATTCAGCAGGGACGAAGCGACTGCTTTGCAGAAGCGATGGGCGGCGGCGGATGGGGAGTTTCCCCCGAATCATTCACGAATTACGTGATGTGGCTGGCTGGCCATGGAATCAATCAATTTATCTTTCACTTGAATCAGTATAAGTTGAAGACTCAGGCGATTCAGGATTGGCCGCCTTCCATGCCAAGCCATATGACTTGGAAGGATGCTTTTCCGGCGCTGCTGCAGTCTGTGCAAGAGAAAGCGGCATTGCTGCCTGATTTGACGGGCAAGCCTCAGTTGTTAATCGTTACGCCAACTCGCGGTATCATGGCTGCCTTTAATCCGCTCGATTCGATGCAGATGAATGAGCATAACGGCTCTAATGTACCGGATTCTAAAAGCGGTGAAAGGAGCAGCAAGCTGCTTCAGCTCGTCGAGGAGTGTCATGAAGCCGGGCTTCATTACGAATTGTCCGAAGAACGGGTAATTGGGGAAGACGGAATTATCACAGAAGGGAAGCTGAGAATCGGTTTCCGTGAATACGATTGTGTGCTCATGGCGGAAGGCTGCAGGTGGGATGGCGGAGATATGGTAGACAAGCTGAGCTTAGCGGGCATAAAGGTGCTGTCTGCTGACGATTGGCGCTCAGCTTTCCCGGAAAGGCAGCTTTCGGGTAATGAAATCGCCGAAGTGAGTTCTAATCCGGAACAAACGGAGTGGATAGTGGATGCGCCGCAGAATAATCAAGTCTTCATTGAGTTTGCGGTAACCGCGAATGGTTGCCTGCAAGCGGAGTTTCCATTGGAGCGGCCTGAGAGGCTGGAAGGGTTGTCGATATTTCTTCATGATCCGGTGAAGGAAATTTGGATTAACGGACAGCTGCTAGCGATTGAGGTGAAGCAGGTTGTTGGCGGGTTTACTGTGCCAATCCCGGATGAATTAATTCAGTCAAATACTACGTTGCAAGTTCGGGTCGTGCCGCTTGAAGTGGGGCAGTCCTGCCCAGTTGCATTCATTCAAGGCGGTTTCGCAGTCAAATCACTCTCTCCCTATGTCTTAAGAGATGAACGGCAATGGATGACTAAGGGACCTTTCGTACTACTTACCACGATGCCTGAACGTTTAGATGGAACTGACTTGATCTCCTCAGGTTTTCCGTATGCTGGCTTGCCGGTCAGGGCTGCTAAGACGGTTCGGATCGTGGAAGGCAGTGGCAGCAGCTTTATTCGCTTCACGGGTGTGATTGCAGATGCGGTACAGGTTTGGTTGAGCGGTAAGGAGCTTGGCTGGTGCTGGGGGCCGGATTGGAAGCTTCCGTTACCATCGGAAATGTCAGCCGGAACCTACAAGCTAGAACTCCTGCTGTATCCGAGTACCTTCAATGTTTACGGTCCTCATCGTCACGTTGACGGAGACAGATATTTAACAAGCCCCGACCAATATCGCGGCGTCAAGAACTTCGCAGATCGTCCGGATGCTCCGGAGCAGACTCTTGGAAAATATTCTCATTTTGTGAAGTGGGGCATAGCGGGTGATGTGGAGTTGGTTACAGCGTCTATTTGAATGAAGGAGACTCGGGCAATAACCGCCAAATCATTGCGCGCGGCCAGACTGCGGCGCTGTAGGTACACTTTCTGTACCTACAGCGCCGCTTTGGGCTCCAAAAGTACCTCTAGGTTCAGAATCGAGGCTGTCGATTAATTGTGGACAGTTTTAACGTGAACGTACACATGCAGAGAATGTATATGATTTTTCACATACATTTACACAATCCGGGCTCAAATCAAATTTTTTGTATGAAATTTCGTATAGAATCGACTGATTCGATGTGTAAGACGCTCATTTTGTATGATTTTTCGCATACATTTTGTGGGAGCCTGAACGAAGGGAATAGATGGTTAGAGGCGATGCTTTCAATTAAGCTGCCAATTGTAAACCAAGTATAGTAGCCGGGTAGCTTTGTGCCTTCCGCGCGGAGACGATGCTATGAACCCGTTTATTTTGGACGATTCCGATGGCTACGGCAGGCTCGACCTCATCCCGCTGTACGAGTGCAATCAACGACGCGACATCCCCAATCTGATAGGCGGAAGTCAATGACCGTAGAAAAGCCTTCAAGTCTTCGTTTGCGGGTATTGGATGATCAGCCTCTTTTTCTATATCGGCCCTAACGAGAATAAGGGAATGGCGTGCGCGATGGAGCACGGCCTTCACCGCACCTTCCGTCGTGTGCAGCATGTTCGCTGCTTCTAGATTCGAAAATCCGAATACATCCCGAAGCAGGAAAACCGCTCTTTGCAAGGGAGATAGGTGCTTTATTAAAGCTTGAAAGGCTGCCTCGATTTCAAAAGTTGTGTCACTGACTAATTGATTCGCTAATATCTTGGGTTGCTCCGATTTAACGATTCGATCCAAAACGGTTTTGCGCCGAGCTTGGTCAATCCATGTGTTCTTCGCAATTCGCAGCATAAAAGCTTCCGGATTCGAGTGACCAAGGCTCTTGAAGGTCCTCATCGCTTTTACCCACGTGTCCTGAGCCAAGTCCTCGGCATCCCAATGGGATTCCGTGAGGGACAAGCAATAACGAATTAGACTGTTATGCAGCTGCTCCATACTCTCGACACCCGTCCCCTTCCCTTTATTCTCAACAAAAGCCTCCGTTAAGATCATCACCCTTTCGCTCCCTCCAGCTAATATTTGATCCTCTATATGTCAGCGAAGCCGATTTCTCTCTATGACCGTAAACGAATGAAGCTTCTTAAAGGATACGCATTTGCCGAATTATTTTTGTCAGCTTCATTACCTAATTATACCGTATCTTTCACAAACCTCCATTCGTTTACTTGGGGTAAGCGATCAGAAAAAAAGATAACGGAGGTAATGATCGATGAGCACCTATATTCCCTATGTCGTCGAGCAAACGAGAGGCGGCGAAAGATCTTACGATATATATTCCCGTCTGCTGAAGGATCGGATTGTGTTCGTGGGAGCAGCGATTGAGGATCAAATGGCGAATAGCATCATCGCGCAATTATTGTTCCTCGCCGCAGAAGATCCGGAGAAGGATATTTACTTGTATATCAACAGCCCTGGCGGCTCCACTTCAGCGGGTTTTGCGATTTACGATACGATGCAGTATATCAAGCCAGAAGTGAATACCATCTGTATGGGAATGGCAGCTTCGTTCGGAGCGCTCCTTCTGCTCGCCGGAGCCAAAGGAAAACGCTTCGCGCTTCCGAACAGCGAGATTATGATTCATCAACCAAGCGGGGGCGCTCAGGGTCAAGCGAGTGATATCGCCATCAGCGCTAAACGTATTCTGCTCCTTCGGGAGAAGGGAAATCAAATCACCTCTGAGAGGACAGGACAGCCGCTGGAAAGAGTCGAGAAAGACGTGGAACGGGACTATTTTATGTCCGCTCAAGAGGCGCTGGAATATGGGATCATTGATAAAGTAATTACATCTGCCGAAGCGGCAAAATTGACGTAAGCAACTTAGACAATAAAGCCCATCGAAATTATCCCGATGGGCTTTTCTTTGTCATATTGTCAACTCCAGCTCTTTCAGGAGTGAATTGTTTATGATTAATAGTTTTACCCTCGTAAGATCCACCTTAGACAAGCAATAGCTTCGAAAATTTCGAGTTCTTCCTGTTGAATTGGATTTTCCGATAGATATACAGAACGAAACACAGATGCATACCGCTCTGAAATATATATCTTTTTTAGGGTAAGTGACCACGCAAAATCATATCTGGAGTCCCCTAATTTCGCTCTTGTTTTATCTGAGCCATTCCAACAAGATGATTTAATACATGAAATAGATCTGGATGTTCTCTTACCCCAGGATAAAAATAGTCTATGAAATCATATTTTGGAAGCTGTATATTTACTATCTCTTCGAAAGGAGTTTGATGTATTTTTGATAAAATTATCGCAATATCATTCAGTTTCTTTTCCGCTTAGAACTCTTATTCCATACTTTCAATACAAAGCTTTCTGTATTTGAACTTATCTTCATGACTTCAGCTTCAAATCCCTGATCCATTGGATGAGTGATTAAGGTGTGTTCTCGATTTAATAAATGATCAATGATTTCATTTTTTTCTTGCCAATCAATGAGCCTTAAATTTGCCAAGTAAAATCTTCCTTTCGTATGGTATTCGCTTTTTCAGCAGATTGTACCACATGATAATATGATTGTATTGAATGATCACTCCCGAAAGGTAGCATAATTCTCTATCTTCATCTTGACTACTCCCACTGCTCATGCAATAATGTACACGCGTACATTAGATGATAACAGACAGGAAGGTTGGGTCTTTGACGAATCGCAGGGAAGTAGCCAAGCTTGCCGGAGTATCCGAAGCGACGGTATCTCGCGTGTTAAATGGAATTGGTCCAATGAAGGAATCCACCCGGGACCGGGTACTGGAAGCGGCGAAGCAGCTCAACTATGAATTGAACGCTATTGCCTCAAGCTTTGCCAGGGGGAAGAGCGGTAATTTAGGCGTTGTGCTGCCCTATGTACCAAAGGTTCATCTCTTCTCCACTTTTTATTTCTCGGAAATATTAAGCGGGATCGGGGAGGCTATTCGCGCCAAAGGTTACGGATTGCTTTTGCTATTTCGTGATCCAGTTGATGAATATGACTATGTTTCATTGTTCCGCACACAGCGGGTTGATGCTTGTATCGTTCTAGGCGCTAGCGCGATCGACTCGGAGCTGAGGGGAATAAATCGGCTGGCCGGGGAAGGCTTGCCTTTCTGCGTAATGGACCAACGGTTCGAGAATCCTTCGGTAAGCATCGTCGCGGCGGATCATGAACAAGGCAGTTATGATGCAGTTAAGCATCTACTAGACAAGGGCTATCGACGAGTCGGATTTCTGACTGGCTCACCGCAATATTCCAACAGTTGGGATCGGATGTCCGGTTATCGCAAAGCACTGCAAGAGGCGGGTATTGCTGTAGACGATTCACTAGTTTACGAAGGAAATTACAGTCGTAAAAGTGGTATTCATGCAGCTGAATCCATCTTTGCCGATTTGCGAAAGCTCGATGCTCTCTTCGTCAGTAACGATCGTATGGCCATTGGACTTATGCAAGGACTTCGGGAAAAGGGCTGTCAGTTCCCCGAAGATCTCAAGATCGTCGCTTACGATGATTCCGATGCGGCCAGCTTCACAGAGCCTGCGCTTACGTCGGTTAAAGTTCCTTTCTACGATATGGGAAGATTAGCGGCAGAATGTTTGTTAACGAGGCTGCCGGTCAAGGGCGAAGAGATGCCTGTTTTTCATGAGAAATTGCAGACGGAGCTTAAGGTAAGGAAATCTAGCGGCAGCTAAACGGAATGGAGATTGAAACAAATGAAAAAAGCGCTGATCGTATGGGGTGGATGGGAAGGCCATCAACCTAAGGAAGTCGCTGAGATTTTTCGTGGACAGTTAGAGCAGGAAGGCTTCCATGTAGAGGTTTCAGATACGTTGGAGGCTTTCGCAGACGGAGAGAAGCTGAAAGGCTTAGACTTAATTGTTCCAGCATGGACGATGGGCCGAATTGAGCAGGCATGGGTTAATAATGTTTCTGCGGCCGTACAGAGCGGAGTTGGAATCGCAGGCTGTCATGGCGGGATGTGTGATGCATTCAGAGAAAACACGGATTGGCAGTTCATGACTGGCGGTCAATGGATTGCCCACCCGGGTAACGATGGCGTTGAATATGACGTGAATATTAAATGCAGCTCAAGTCCGTTAGTGGAAGGTATTAAGGATTTCACGGTTAAGACTGAGCAATATTACCTTCATGTTGACCCTGCCGTTGAAGTGCTCGCTACGACTCGGTTTCCATTAGCTGAGGGGCCGCATTCCTTGAATAAATCGGTAGATATGCCGGTAATCTGGACGAAGCGCTGGGGTCTAGGCCGAGTCTATTACAACTCGCTTGGCCATCAAGCTAACATCATGGAAATTCCTGTCGTAAAGGAATTGATGAGAAGAGGCTTTAACTGGTGCGCAGAGGGCAAGTCGCTCGCTCCTTCTAACCAAGCTCAGGGTGCATATACAGGCATGCAGGATAACCAACTCTAAATTCGGGAGACGAGAAACGGTCATGGATAAAATCAAAGTCGGTATTATAGGTACAGGTAATATAAGCGGAATTTATTTTCAAAATGGGAAAAGGTTCGACTCGATGGAGGTTGTTGCTTGCGCGGATCTAGACGTGGAGAGAGCGAAGGCTAAGGCAGCTGAACACGGCATTCGCGGCTGCTCCGTTCAGGAAATGCTAGCTGATCCGGAAATTCAAATGATTATTAACCTGACCATTCCGTTAGCTCATGCTTCAGTCTGTCTTCAAGCTCTAGAAGCTGGCAAGCATGTCTATGTAGAGAAGCCTCTGGCCGTTACACGTGAGGAAGGATTACAGGTGTTGGAGCTTGCACGTCGTAAGGGCTTGCTTGTGGGAAGCGCACCGGATACGTTCCTGGGCGGTGGAATTCAAACCTCGGTCAAGCTTGTTGAAGATGGCTGGATCGGCACGCCAATCGGAGCGACAGCCTTCATGGTCGGCGGCGGTCATGAGAGCTGGCATCCGGCTCCCGAATTTTATTATGACATTGGCGGAGGACCGATGTTCGATATGGGCCCCTACTATTTAACGGCTCTAATCGCATTGCTCGGACCTATTACCAGAGTAACCGGCTCCGCGCGGATTTCCTTCCCGGAACGCACGATTACAAGCCAACCGAAATTCGGACAGAAGATTACAGTCAAAACCCCTACCCACGTAGCGGGAATTATCGATTTTGCAGCGGGTCCGGTTGGGACGATTTTGACTAGCTTTGACGTGAAAGGCGGCTCCATGCTACCTCGTATCGAAGTATATGGCAGCGAGGGAACGCTGCGTGTGCCCGATCCTAACGGATTCGGAGGTCCGATTAGCATCATGCGTGCAGGCTCCAAGGAATGGTCTGAGATCCCGCTTACGCACGGAAAAGCCGAGAATGCACGGGGCGTTGGGGCAGCCGACATGGCGAAGGCCATTCAAACGGGACGCAAGCATCGCGCCAACGGCGACATGGCATACCATGTTCTTGAAGCAATGCACGGCTTCCACGATGCTTCCGAGCAAGGCGCGCATTATGTGATGAAGAGTACATGCGAGAAGCCTGCGCCGCTTCCGCTGGGGTTGTCTGATTTCAGCTTGGATTAGGATTTAATAACGTAGTCAAGTTAAGAGCTCCTCCTTAATCGGATGTGATTGGCATCCATGAGCTGGGGGAGCTCTTTTTTTCTGCGACGGCACAATCAACGAATATAACTTTCTCGCTGTTCGCAGGAGAGCTATAGCGTGCTTTACGGAGTACAACACTTACGAGGCGCTCTCATTGTTGCATTTTGCGACAATGGTGGGACGTTTCTTGGTTAGGTGCTCTCATCGTTGCATTTTGAGGCTGTCGATTAACAGTTCATAACTTCGGAAATCTGCGAGAGACCACAAAATGTATTCGAAAATCATACAAAATGAGCAGCACACACATCGAATCAGTCAATTCTATGCGAAATTTCATACACAAAACACGATTTGAGCCCGGATTCTATAAATGTATCCGAAAAATCATATACATTCTCTGCATGTATAAGTTCACGTTAAAACTGTCCACAATTAATCGACTATAAGGATCGGCTACCATTAAGGAAATACTGTTAGAAGATTATGCCGTCGTAGTTTTTTTTCTATTGAAACTCGAGGCAATATCGGTCAAACTGATCACTAGGATAGGTTAAAAGAATGGAGCAGAGTCAACTTAGATGAATAAAAAATGGATTTACTACGCAGGTCTTACGATCGTTTCGATCATATGGGGAGCTAACTTCGGGGTGTCGCGTTCTGCGATGGAAACGTTCGACCCGATCCTATTCTCCTTTTTCCGATTCGGAATGGCAGTGCCGTTGTTCTTTCTCTTATTGAAAATAAAAGAAGGCAATGTTGGCGTACCCTGGAAAGTCGCGTTAAAGCTTGCTGTCATTGGTCTCGTTGGAGTTACGGGGCTGGAAATCGCGGTAATGTATTCAATCAAATATACGACTCTCGCCAATGCCTCGCTGCTTAATGTCGCTCCTTGGCCGATATTCGCCGCATTGTTTGCGCCCTTCTTCGTGAAGGAAGGCTTTTCTAAGCGTTTGGCGGTTGGCGGAGCGGCGGCAATTGTAGGTGTTACTTGCATTATTCTGGGCGGAGCGGAAGGTCTTAATCTTTCTTCCGAGCATATGACGGGCAATCTGCTTGCCTTCGGCATCAGTATCGTCGGCGCGTTGTATAACCTCGCCTGCATGCCGCTTATGAAGCAATATTCTCCTCTTAGGGTAAGTACTTGGTTTATATTCTTCGGTGCTTTATTCATGATTCCCTTTACAAGGGGCAGCTGGGCCAAAGTGGACTGGAGCGCCTTACAGCTCGGACATTATTCGGCTATCGCATACAACGTCATCTTATGTACCGTAGTGGCCTTTATTGTGTGGAATGCTTGCATGCTCAAGATCGGCGCCGCGCGGGCGAACTTCTTTCGTTATGTCGTTCCTGCCGCTGCAGTCGTGGCGGGTGTTATCTTTTTCGACGAGGGAGTTACGATCTCGCAACTCGTTGGAGCCGTATTTATGGCGGCGGGCCTGGTGTGGATTAGTACAGAGAAGAAGCCTCAGCCAGCATTGTCAAGAACAATACTGCCCGAAGCGTTGACAGAACAAGGCAGAACCTAGAGAGAATCAAGGAAAAACCAACCGGATAAGTCAAACTCCATCTGCCTTAACACGCTCCGGACGATTCCGGAGCGTGTTTCTGTATTCAGAAGGCGATTGCCCCCGCCACTTACGGAATTTTCTGGAGAAGTAGAGCGCATCGCCGAAGCCAACGGAGGAAGCAACCTGGTCTATTGTCATAGAGGAGGCGAGCAGCAGCTCGGCCCGCTGCATTCGAATTTTGAGCAAATATTGCATGGGCGATAGACCCGTCGTTTGTTTGAATAGCTTGCATAGATGCGTACGATGGTAGCCCAGCATGTTAGACATATGCCCGATAGAGATCGTCTGGGTGAATTGCAGGGTCAAGAATTGGATGGCTTGTTTCATTACGCGATCTATAGAAGAATCCGGGGCATGTATGGCGATATCAAACTTATGCTGTGCGAGTCCGAATTGCTGGAGAAGGAGACGAAGCCAGCCTCCAGCCTCCAGGTTAGCAAGCTCAGGCCGGGTATCCGATTGAAAGCAGCTTTGAAGCTGTTCATAATAGCTCCTAACCATAGGATTAAGGCTATGATGGATAATCGGCTGTTCCGGAGAAATTCCAAGAGAGCTCATTAAATGAGCCGCACGATGCCCGACAAAGCCAACCCATACATAATGCCAGGGCTGATCCTTATCCGCTTGATAGAAGAACAACTCCCCAGGGAAGATAACAAACGTATCTCCAGTGCTGCAGCTATAACTCTTATCTTTAATTATGAATTGGCCCTGTCCAGCTAGCACGGTATGAATCAGGTAATAGTCGTGAATAGCCGGACCCCATTCGTGCAAGGAGTGCGGACGGCCTTCCCCGCTGAATAGGATGGCAAGCTCTCCATCCATTGGAGAAGGATTCATTCCGAGGGAGTAATAGTCATGCTCGGGATTTATTTTCATCACCTTCTTTAGTGAGCTTTTCTATTACTTTACCAAAAATAAACGACAAATGTCCATAGAGATGCGCGTTCAATCTATACTCTTTTATTACCGCTTGCATTACATTAAGGATAGAAATTTACACGACTATCTGGAGGTTGTTATCTTGTCCAAAATCACCTTTCTCGGCGCTGGGAGCACGGTTTTTGCCAAAAATGTTCTTGGAGACTGCATGCTGACCCCATCTTTACAAGGCTTTGAAATTGCGCTTTTCGATATCGATCCGGTTCGTCTGCAGGATTCGGAGAACATGCTGAATAACATCAAACAGACATCGGGAAGCACTTGTGTTATTAAGTCATACTCCAATCGCAAAGAAGCCTTGCGCGGCTCTAAGTACGTGGTTAACGCGATCCAAGTCGGCGGGTATGATCCATGCACGATTACCGACTTTGAGGTGCCTAAGAAATACGGCTTAAGACAAACGATTGCCGATACGATCGGAATCGGCGGGATTTTCCGTAATTTACGTACGATTCCGGTTATGCTCGACTTCGCTGCGGATGTACGCGAGGTTTGCCCTGATGCTTGGTTCCTCAACTACACGAACCCGATGGCCGTACTAACAAATGTTATGAATACTTATGGTGACGTGAAGACGGTTGGCTTATGCCATAGTGTGCAAGCATGCGTGCCGGATATGTTCAAACATTTAGGCTTGGATCAAACGGGTGTCAAAGCAAAAATCGCAGGAATCAATCATATGGCCTGGCTGCTTGAGGTGACGAAGGATGGCGTAGATCTCTATCCGGAAATCAAGAAACGCGCTGCAGCGAAACAAAGCGAGAAACACGGTGATATGGTCCGCTTTGAGATGATGATGAAGTTCGGCTATTATAACACGGAGTCTTCTGAACATACCGCAGAGTATCATCCGTATTTCATCAAGCGTAACTACCCGGAATTAATCGAGCGGTTTAACATTCCGTTGGATGAATACCCGCGTCGTTGTATTGGGCAAATTAACAATTGGCAAAAAATGCGCGACGAGCTGGTTAATGACACGAGCCTCCAGCATAATCGTTCCCATGAATATGCATCATACATCCTCGAAGCGATGGAGACGGACATCCCGTTCAAGATCGGCGGTAACGTCATGAATACAGGCGGGTTGATCTCCAATCTGCCACGAGAGGCTTGTGTAGAGGTTCCGTGCCTCGTCGATCGCAGCGGAGTGAATCCGACCTATGTTGGCAATCTCCCGCCACAGCTAGCAGCGCTTAACCGGACGAATATCAACACGCAGCTCTTGACGATCGAAGCTGCGATTACCGGCAAGAGAGAGCACATCTATCATGCGGCAATGCTAGATCCGCATACGGCTGCCGAGCTTTCGATGGATGACATCGTCGCGATGTGTGATGACCTAATCGAAGCTCATGGGAATTGGCTTCCGAAGTTTACTGCTTAATCGGGGTGCGAGCCCTAAACCTCAAAAAATCCGCACGGCGACATTCGCTGTGCGGATTTTTAATCTTTTACTATGAAATTGAATCCTATAATTTCTCTTGAATGTGCTTGGCGATTAATTCCCCATGATGACGACCGCTCTCAATGAATATTTCGTTGGCTTCACGGCCGGCAGCAATAACTCCTGCGATATAGAGTCCGGGAACGTTGGTTTCCATTGTCTCTTCATTAAAGCTTGGTATCGTTGAGTCAGTATCGACCGTTGCACCTGCATCCGTGAGCAGCGTCCTCTCGGGACGGAAGCCTGTTAAGGCGAGAACGAAATCATTTTCAAGCAAGAAAGGCTGGCTGTCCGGTTTTATCTCTTGGACGGTGACAGTACGCTCTCCGATCTTAATAACGCGGGAGGCGAATAACATGCGGATACGCCCTTTTCTCACCATTCCCTCGAAGAGCGGTAGTACCCAAGGCTTGATACTGGGCGAATAGCTTTCTCCGCGGTAGACAAGGGTTATATTGGCTCCTACTCGCAGTAACTCCATCGCTGCGTCAACAGCAGAGTTGCTGCCTCCAATAATCGCAACCTTCATCCCGGTGTAGGGATGTGCCTCCTGGAAGAAGTGGGTCACCTTAGGCAGCTCCTCGCCCGGAATGCCCAGTAAATTGGGATGGTCGAAATAACCAGTGGCAACTACAACGAAATTAGCTTCATATATACGAAGCGCACCGAACCGATCGGTAGTCTCCACTCTGAACAGGCCTTGCTCATTGCGAGTAAGGGAGGTTGCGGACTCATAAGCGTGAATGCGCAGCTGTCTCCTTAGTGCTACATCTCGATAATATTGCAGTGCTTCACGACGGGAGGGCTTCTCGTTCGGCGTAGTGAAAGGGATTCCACCGATTTCTAGAAGCTCAGCCGTACTGAAAAACTGCATGTAGGTCGGATATTGGTAAATCGAATGAACAACCGCATTTTTCTCGATTAGAAGAGGATCTAATCCGATGGCCTGCAGCTCCAACGCAGCGGATAAACCGCAAGGACCAGCTCCAATTATGATTACATTTTCCGTAACTTTCGCGATTTGTTCATTCATGGCTTTTCTCCAATTTTGTTCTTGTTTATTCCAGAGAAGTTCAGTTATAAACGATTATACCTCTTTTCATTAACTTTTGTTGCATTAGCCGCGTTTCCTTTAGCTTGTTCACAGCCCGTAACAACAGACAATTACTTTTTATACCAGTCTCTTTTCGGCAATGACGATAAAAGGGTTGATGTTGCTTTCAAACTTCATAAGGTATCTCCCTTACCTTTCTCAAACAATTCAACGTAAAAAAACCATCAAGTTCACTGGTATTCCTCAGTGGTCTTGATGATATTTTTGATTCCCGCTGGGAGCTTCAATTCAATTTGATCTTGCGCACTGTCTCGTGTCGGTCTCTACACGTTTATTCTCGATTGGATAATTTCTCTTGGGCCAGCCGAATCATCTCGCGTACCATTGTTCCTCCGATTTTACCGCCAACTTGGCCTGCTTGTTCGGTAGTCAGATTCCCGTTGTTCCCGGGGGTCAATGGTACGCCTAATTCATCGGCAACTTCATACTTCACGTCGTCGGGTCTAGCCGGATCGACCGAATAACCTTCGTTCTGCATAACCTTTGCCTTAAAATCAGCCACTCCCCGCTCCGCCCCCGGCACGATTAGCTTTCTTCTTCTAGCCATGTTCAATTCACCCGCTTCCATCGAATCTTGCCTTTCTCTTAGAGCTATCGTACCCGGATGCGTCAGAATTATGCGGTTCGTCTGGCTCCTTTTATAGGGCATTACTATTTAGCTGCCATCATTTGGTTCAGCATGGCTTGTCCTTCGGCTTGAAGGAAGCTTAAAGCCTGTTCGGCGGTCTTCTCCCCTGCTATCGTAGCGTTCATCTGCTCATTCACGAGGTCGTTAAACGGCTTGAAAAATACCGTTGGGACAATGGATGTCATATAATTGTCTGTACTTGGCCATCCGCGCTGCTTATAAAACATCTCATAATTCGGATCATTGCTCCATTTCGGATATTCCTTAAGGGAATATAAGCCTTGGTCGAGGGAAACGCGAATCTTACCCATTCGATCGGAGTGGAAGTATTGCACGGCTTTCCAAGCAGCTTTAGGCTGAGAGGATACCGTTGGGATTACAAAGGTTATATCCGTAGCAAACCAACCAACCTTCTCGGGATCTCTAGAGCTTACAGGCCCGGAGAACACTCCCCATTCAAAGTCAGGCGCTGAGGACTTCAACCGTAACATTAGGTCGTCTTGAGCATAGGTCATGGCCGCTTTCCCTTGCGAGAATAAGTCCATCTGTTTCTGGGCTTCCTCAGTCACGTAAGTCTCCCCATCCACTACCTTAAGCTTAGACTCTAAAGTACTGAAGGCTCCCTGTTTGAAGGAATCGGACACGATATTCCAAACTTTTGTCCATTCATCAGATTGCAGAGTAATCTTGGTTTTACGCAAATCAATATAATGCAGACCTTCCGTGCTCCCTATCATATCTAACATATCCATTGGTGTTCTGACCCAATCCTCATGAAACCCGTAGGTCCCTTTTTCCATACGCCCATCCTGCATGAAACGGTTAGCCAGCGCTAGAACTTCCTTCCAGGTCATTTGATCATGCGGTTCCTCAATACCATAGCTGCGAAACATTGTCTTATTGTAATAAAGGACGGACGTTCGAAAGGTGGGAGATAATCCGTAAAATTTGCCGTCGTTATTGTCTTTGAGAATATCGACGACTCCCGGCGCTAATGTATTAGGATCCATTCCGTCTCGGGCCATCCATTCGCCAAGGTCAAGGAGTGCGCCGCTGTTTGCTAAGCTTTTGTACAACATTCCGAACATGATTATCAAGTCCGGCTTCTCGCGCTGAATGAAATCGACGAATGCCTGAGTAGCTTCAGGCTCCTTCATCTCATGAATCTTTAATTGATTCATAGGAACAATCGTGATATTCCAAGTCGGGAAAGCGGCATCGAAATGATCTCTATATTCGCGATTAAAAGTCATCTCGTTATCAAATGCGATTCTTATGTTCAGCGGCCCTTCCGGCTCTAATGTTGGCTGACAGCCTGCGGATAGAAGCGATAAAAAAATGATAGGCAGCAAAAGGACTGAGAACCATCTAGGCTTAAGTTTATTCATTAAGAGGGCTCTCCTCAGCTTGGCTTGAGATTGAATTCATTAAAGCAGAGAGCTGCACGGCTTGCAGCTGCAATTGTTCCATGGCATCCTCTAAGCTGCTACTGCCCTTAATAACGGACTCCAGCGCTTGATTTCCAGCTTCCGTCAAACCTTGATAAAAACTAGAATACTCGGGTAATTGATTTAGCTCGGCTTTATTAAGGATAGCGGTGCTATCTACCTCCAGCTTATAGAAAATATCTGCATTATCTATCGAAGCATTCTCCGAGCTAAGGGATCGACTTGAAAAAGGAGCATATCCGTTCTGCGCGTCTCGCTTAGCTTTTTCAGGACTGACGATATATTGAATAAGACTCCAAGCTGCCTCTTGATGAGAAGATTCGGTGTTAACGGCATAAACGGTTGAGATGTCAAAATCTGAAGCTAAATCAGGTTGATTAGGATTTATCGGCTGAGTAACAACACCCCATTCATCATTAAAGCCAATACTCTCCATGGCTTGTCCAATATCCCATTGATAGCTGGATGTCCGATAGGCAAGAGCGGCACGTCCGCTTAGAAAAGGGTCAGCTTTGTATAAGTCACTCATGAGAACATTGCCTTTTGTTGACGCCCTATTTTCATTGGAAATAAAGCCTTCCTTATATCCTCCTAAAATGGTTTCCCAGACATTTCGCCAGGCTGCAGTGTTTAGGGTAGGCTGCAGCTGATCCGATGAGAGTATACGAAGTCCCTCGGTTTCCCCGATCTTAAGAAGCAGTCGGAAAGGGGTGGTGTACCTGTCTGTGGTCAGCCCATAGATCGGTTTTCCATCGGTGTCCGTTCCTGTGAACCGGGAGGCTAGCTGCATGACTTCCTTCCAACTCAAATGACTTTGCGGCGTAGCGATACCAAATTTATCGAATAATGTTTTGTTGTAATATAACGCCGAGGTTTCGAAATAAGGAGCGAGACCATAGAGCTTACCAGCACCGGCTTCACGCAGCGTTCGAATAACAGGCTGGTGAAAATCCTGAAGCGCATAGTTGCTCTTGGTAATCCAATCATCAAGCGGTTTAATGATGCCGGCATTAGCCAAATCTTCAACGAAAGCGAGCGGAACCTGAAGAACGTCGGGCTTATTATCCTCAATCCATTTTATATAAGCAGTTATATCACGAATGTCCGAATTTTCTGCGACTTCAAAGTGAACGGACGGATGCCGGATGACGAATGGCTGTCCAATATCACTCATGAAGCTATTCGTATCCCAATATTGAACGGAAAGCTCTAGATCCTCTTCGTCCCAGGTATCCGGAATAGCTTGATTTGAAGCCTCTTGATTTCGTACCCACCCATTAATCGGATCGTTTAGCAGCCAACCCGATGCAAGCAGCGCAAGTATGAGAAGGCAGGCAGCAAGGGGGCGCGGGTAACGTTTCTTTTTATCCAATTGTTCGACACGCTCCTTGATTTCACGCATTGATTTCTTCGAAAATCCTCCCCACCCGAGAGGGGTTTCAGTCAGCTCTTTCTCCCAATCCGAGTCTTTGCGGTTCATATTCATTCACTCCTCTCAACGGCGTTAGCGGTTAAGCTCGAACTGATGCACAACCTGGCTCTATGCAATCTCGATTTAATGGTTCCTTCTGTCACGCCCAGAAGCTGAGACATTTCTTGCATCGATAGACGGTAATGGGTAGACAGCAACATAACCTCTCTTTGCTTGCGCGGCAGTTCCATTACGAGGCTCCAGATATAATTCTTTTCTTCATTTCCGAACCATTCGTTCTCAGCAGAGCGGTGCTTCTCTTGCCCTAACCATGAGGGGAATAATTGAACCTTCCGAAACCAAGCGGTCTTCAAATAGTCGAGTGCCGTGTTACGAGTAATGGTCAGCAGCCATGATTTAACGCTCGTTCCCCCGCGGTACGAGTTAAGATTCTCATATACCTTCACGAATACGTCCTGGGCAATATCCTCGGCTAGATCCCTGCGTTTTGTAATGAAGTAGGCATAATTCCATACATCTTTTCCATACGTCATCATTAGCTCATCGAACAAGGCATGCCGATCTATTCCACTCGTAAGGTATTTCAAGTAATTAAAACTCATCGGACATTCCTCCATGAATATAGAACGACAAACATTGGGTAAAGTTCCATTTTAGCCCGCAATGTATTGACTTCAATAAGATACCCTTCTAAACTTGGAAGTCTCAAGTGTTTATTCATTGCCTTTATCGCATCGGAGGGACTTTTCTTGGCTTCAATCGCTGGATCAAAGACAGCGGCATCCTCATCGAATGCCGTATTGCCTGTACTGTTGGCCATTAGCATGGTGCATTTGCTGAATGATTCGATGCAAGCGGTCATACCGGCGCTGTATCCGATACTAGCAAAGTCGCTAGACTTGTCTTATGTCCAGGTTGGATGGATCGGCTTCATGCTGAATATGACTTCGTCTGTTATGCAGCCGGTTGTCGGTGCCTATTCCGATCGTCGCTCGCTGCCCAATATGCTGCCGATTGGAATGTTCTTAAGCTTAATTGGGATGGTGGGCATCGCGTTCGCCACGCATTTCTGGTTTATCCTTTTTGCGGTCGTGTTCATTGGATTGGGTTCAGCGATCTTCCATCCAGAGGGCTCAAGAGTCGTATATTTCGCCGCGGGAGGAAGACGGGGCTTCGCTCAATCGGTTTATCAAGTGGGTGGAAATGCCGGAAGTTCCTTAGCCCCGCTCATGACCGTATTTATATTCGTTCCGTTCGGTCAATTCGGCGCCATATGGGGAACGCTGTTCGCGGGGTTCGCCATCGCGATTCTGCTCGGGGTTCTGCCTTGGTATAAGCGTAAGCTTGCGGACTGGGAAACAGAGCGCACGAATTCAGCTTCGAGAAAAGCGGGATCGACTCTAATTGAGAAAATGGATCATCCACGGGTCAAATTCGCCATGGGTATGCTGATCTTTCTCGTCTTCGCGCGATCCTGGTTCCATGCCGGTATCAGCAGCTATTATCAATTTTTCCTTGTAGAGCACTATGGTCTGACGATCGGGGGAGCCCAAATTCCGGTGTTCCTATTTCTAGCAACCGGTGTATTGGGAACGTATTTCGGAGGGGTGCTGGCGGATCGGTTCGGTCTTAAAAATATGATCGTCTTCTCCATTTCCGGAGCAGCTCCGCTTGCACTTATTCTGCCGCATCTTCCATTGTTTTGGATATATCCAGTGATAGCGCTGTTAGGTTTTATCGTTCTTTCGGGTTTCTCCGTAAGCGTTGTGTATGCCCAGTTTCTCATGCCTTCGAAAGTGGGCATGGCCTCCGGGTTAACGACGGGGTTAGCCTTCGGGATGGGGGCAATCGGCGCCGTTGCGCTTGGTAAAGCCGCAGACATGTTCGGATTGCCGCCCGTCATGTGGTTTTGCAGCGCCCTGCCACTAGTCGGACTATTTGCGCTATTGCTCCCTTCCGACCGTACGAAGGCTTAATCAAACAATATCAAACAATCGCCCTGCAGAAAGCCTAATTGGCCTTTTGCAGGGTTTTTTAGTGACGCAAATCAATGAATTATCTGTTGATTGACGAGCAATAACGTACTTGGATAGAGAGCATCGCTAACATAAGCTCTCATTGCTGCATTATGAGGCTGTCGATTAACAGTTCATAACTTCGGAAATCTACGGGAGACCACAAAATGTATGCGAAAAATCATATAAAATGAGCAGCACACACATCGAATCAGTCGATTCTATGCGAAATTTCATACACAAAACACGATTTGAGCCCGGATTCTATAAATGTATCCGAAAAATCATATACATTCTCAGCAGGTGTACGTTCACATTAATACTGGGTGAAATTAATCGACAGCCTAATTATGCGACAATCTGTATCAGCCTTCCTTAAAATCACTTGATGATTGAAAACGCTATATTCTTCAAAGTTGTCGCACGGTGAAGGCGTCATGATCGGTAGATGTTAGGATAGAATTGAGGGGTTAGCCCATTCTATAATGAAAATATAATTAAAGAGTACCGGCCGGTATCCTTCTTTAGTTCAAATTCATAATATTTAAGGGGGATTCTCTTGAAACGATCTTTGTTTGCTAGCCTGATGGCTTTAATAATAATTAGTACAGTAGTCTTAAGCGGTTGTTCCTCCAATTCAAATGGATCGGCCTCGAGCAGCCCTGCTGCAAGTTCCAGTCAACCAACTGAAAGCGCTGCCAGCAGTGCTCCCGCGGCAACAGACGGTGATCCGTTCGGAGGATGGGTAGTAGGCCTGCCGAAGATCGAAGCGCCTGCCGGCTTTAACTGGAAGCAATTCGAAGGAACTACGCTTAACGTCATCACCGAAAATACGCCTCCATCTTCCGGTTTGGCCGCCAATATCGATATTTTCGAGAAGGCTACCGGAATTAAAGTGAATATCGAACAGGTAAACCTTGATGTGGTAATTGAGAAAACTGGTCTCGACTTCAACGCCCGGAATGACAACTATCACATCATTTATGCTGATCCATACCAAATTCTTGCTAAGCAATCCCGTCACTTCCTGGATCTTAACACCTTAAATAATGATTCATCGCTGCCGAAAGTACCGGGAGGTCTGGAGGACTTCATCGAAGCCCAACTTACGGCTAACGGTTATATGGGTGACAAAGAACATCTCTATACGCTTCCTTATGACAGCCCGACAATGGTTCTGAGCTATCGCAAAGATGTATTCGAGAAATACAAGGATCTGTTCCAAAGCGAGAAAGGTTATGACTGGACTCCGGGTCCAGAAATGACTTGGGAGCAATATTATGAAATCGCTGCTTGGATCAACCAAAAGGTTAAAGCCGGCGTGATCAAAGAAGTCAAGTACGGAACGGGCCACCAGGCCAAACAACATGACTCCTTGATGAATGATTTCAGCAACGTTCTGACATCCTTCGGCGGCGAGTACTTCCAAGCCGAGAACCTTGGAAGTATCGGTACGGACAAGCCGGGCAAATCGCTGCTCACTTCTCCAGATGCTATAGCTGCAGCCGAATTCTACAACAAGCTGCTGAAAGAAGCGGCTCCGGGCAGCACATCATGGGATTGGTCCGGCCTTGCGGAAGCTTTCGCGGCAGGAGAAATCGCGATGGCGCCAGAATGGCACGAATTCGCTTCCATGTACGAAAATCCGGAATCTTCGAAAGTAGTAGGCAACGTGGGCTGGACGATTCTTCCGAAAGGTCCGAAAGGCCGCGGCAATATGTACGGCGGTACTGGCGTAGGTATCAACAAATATATTCCGGAAGAGGACCAAAAAGCGGCTTGGCTGTTCTTGATCTGGGCTACCGCACCGCAAACGCAATATAAAATACTTGACGTCGGATTCACGCCGACCCGTCATTCGGTTTACAACTTGCCCGAAATCCAGAAAGCGATGCAGCCTGGCACGGAAGAGTCCAAGAAATTACCGAACGCTCCTTCCATGATTGCTGTACTCGAAGCCTGGAAAGAAGGAAATGTGTACATGAGACCGAAGATTCCGATGTGGCCGCAAGTGGATACCATCGTATACACCGAACTTTCTAAAATGCTGGCGGGCAGACAATCGCCTGCCGATGCGATGAACGAAATTGCGAAACAAAGCAACAAGCTGACCGGCAACTAATAGTTGGAAAAAGCGGGATTGCCGCAGGCTCAGCAGCCCCGCTTTTTCCTCTTTCAGACGATCAGAAAGTATAAGTTTCTATGATAGGAAAGGAGGTTGCTGCCTTTATGCAGGCAACCGGAGTAAGAATAAAAAGAGCTAAACCCAACCGAACGGAGTTCTGGATGTTGCTTCCTTCCATGATCGTGCTGGCGACGATCAGCATCTTCCCCTTTCTCTTTATGATATACGCAAGCTTTATGGATTACACTCTGGACATGGATAAACCGAAATTTGCAGGTTTAGACAACTGGATCCGGATATTCACAACTGACACTTTCTGGGAATCCTGGGGCCGGACTGCGATCTATGCCGGAGGAGGATTAATTATACAGTTGGTGCTTGGCGTTGTTATGGCTTTGTTGCTATACCATATTCCCAAACATCGAAATTTCTTCGCCACCCTGTGGATGCTGCCTTTATTCGTGGCGCCGATTGTAGCAGGCTTGCTTTGGCGTTTTCTCCTTGATTCGACTTATGGACTGTACAATTGGTTTCTGCAATTATTAGGAATGAACGTTCAAATTCTCGGCGAAGCGGCTTATGCGATGCCGGCCGTTATTATGATGGACGTATGGGAATGGACCCCGCTTATCACAATTATCGTGCTGGCCGGGCTTCAGGCAGTCCCAACGGAACCACTCGAAGCGGCCGAAGTTGATGGGGCAAGCAGCTGGCAGAAAGTTCGTTTCATTCTGCTTCCGATGGTGCGGCGTATGATCGTCGTGGCATTGTTGATCCGTTCGATGGATATTTTACGGTACGTAGATACGATCACTATTACAACCGAAGGCGGTCCGGCCGACGCTACCAAGATAGCGGGCTACTACCTTATGCAGGTAGCATTCCGGTTCCAGGATATCGGTACAGCAGCCGCACTGGGCCTCACGATGCTGTTCGTGACCATTTGGCTCGGTAAGTTTTTCCTTAAAGTCTTACGAAGCGAGGAGGCATAAAGATGGCAATGAATCGCAGAATTATGAACACCGTTCTTTATGTCCTAATCTTCGGAGCATTGGCGTGGGCTCTTGTTCCCATTCTTTATATGATGATATCTTCCGTGAAAACTCAGGTGAACATGTTCTCCATGCCACCGCAGCTTATTTTCGAACCCACGTTTGCCGTTTATATTGATATGTTCACAGGCAAAGGGCATTTTACCGAGTTTCTGACTAACTCCGTCGTCGTCGCCATACTGACCACAGGGCTCTCCCTCATTCTAGGCGTCACGGGGGGATTCGCTTTGGCCCGTGGAAATTTCAAGCGGGAGAAGGATATTTCATTCTGGATTATCAGCACCCGGATGGCTCCCATTCCGGCTGTCATTCTTCCCTTGTATCTGATCTTCGCTAAAACAGGCTTGATCGGAACGACGGAAGGGCTGATTTTCGCTTATACCACCTTTAACCTGCCGTTTGCCCTTTGGATGATGTGGACGTTTTTCAAGGATATTCCGATTGATCTGGAAGAAGCCGCGATGATTGACGGATGCAGCAAGTTCAAAGCTTTTCTTCGGGTGGCGGTTCCGACTGCGGCCCCAGGGATTGTCGCTACGGGCGTGTTGTGTCTGATGTTCTCGTGGAACGATTATGCTTTTGCTTCTATTTTTACTGGAAACGGAACGCAGACGGTGCCGATTGCGGCTTCGTTGCTGGTTTCCCAGCAAGGGATCAAGTGGGGTCAAGCGATGGCTACCGGTACTGTCATTATCATGCCGATGCTCATCTGCGGTTTGCTTGTGCGCAAATATATGGTTCGCGGACTTTCCATGGGAGCAGTCAAATAATGATTGGAAAAGGGGAAAGCTGATGCAAGGGAAAATGAAAGCAGCCGTGCTCACAAAGCCCGGCACCATCGAACTGAAAGAACTGGATATTCCGTCGTACGGACCCGATGAGGCGCTTGTCCGAATAAAAGCGGTCGGACTTTGCGGTTCCGATGTCCACTACTTTGAACACGGAAAAATTGGGCCCTATGTGGTTGAGAGGCCGATCATTCTCGGACACGAGGCTGCCGGGGAAGTTGTTGCCGTTGGCAGCAAGGTCCGAAATGTCTCCGCAGGCCAGCGTGTAACAATCGAGCCTGGTGTTACGTGCGGACGCTGCAACTATTGCAAGTCCGGTCACTATAATTTGTGTCCGCATGTCGTCTTCCTGGCTACTCCTCCTTATGACGGGGCATTCTGTGAGTATATCGCCATTAGAGCAGATATGCTGTTTCCTATTCCGGACTCCATGTCCTATGAAAAAGCGGCGCTGATCGAACCCTTTTCCGTCGGGCTCCATGCCATACGTCGCGGTGAACTGCTTCCTGGTGAAACCGTTGTTATTATGGGAATGGGGCCAATAGGGATCCTTGCTTTGATGGCAGCTAAATCTGCAGGAGCGAGGCGCATCATTGGTGTTGACCTTGAATCGTTCCGTTTGGAGAGAGCGCTGCAAATGGGAGCGACGGATGTAATCAACCTGCAGGAAGAGGAAGGTCAGGCGGCTATTCTTCGCATAACCGAAGGGCGGAAGGCAGATTTGGCGATCGAGACTGCAGGCAATGGCCGCGCCGCTCAGGCAGTGCTTCAAGCCGTACGCCGGGGTGGGCGTGTCGTTCTGGTCGGGCTGCCGCAAGAGAACGAGACGCCGCTTAGTATCCCTTATATTGTAGACAACGAGATCGATATTCGCGGCGTTTTCCGATATCATAATACCTACCCGACCGGCGTAGCGGTTATGGCCGGCGACCATATCGATCTCGAACCGGTGATCACGGATTATATGTCGTTGGATGAAACTCAGCAAGCATTCGAGAAGGCGATTCACGAGAAAAACAGCACCTTAAAGATTGTGATTCGGCCATAGCTGTGTAACGATAAGGCTCGAACAGCGGTTTGGAATTTCGCTCGACCCTATCAAAAGTTGGTGACTGCATCCATGTACAAGTTCGGCAGGCTTCTTAGCACGATCGTTTCCCAAAACATAGCGATTCTAATCGCGATCGGTTTGATTCGGGCTGTCTTCGGGGTTTATGGGTGGTTTCCCAACTATAACGTGAACCTGCTGACCGGCCCCCTTCTTAGCTGGCTCCTGCCTGTTCTGTTCGGTTATACTGGCGGACATCTTATGGGGGGTAAGCGAGGCGGAACGGTTGCAGCCATTGTCGTGTTCGGGCTGGCGCTTGCGAGTACGGTCTCGATGATATTCATGGCTTTCCTTCTCGGACCTGCAATCGGCTGGATCGTTAACCGGATCGACCGTCTGCTTGAGAATAGGCTTCCTTCCGGTTTCGAACTCTTGATGGCCAACTTCATTTCGGCGGTTCTAGCCGGGACGTTGGCCGTTTTTTGCTTTAGTTATGCGGGGCAGTATCTCTCCAGTATAATCGAACAATTAAACGACTATATCGTACAAATCGCCTATTCCGGGTGGCTTCCCATTTCAGCAGCCATAATTGAGCCCGCCAAGGTGCTGTTTCTGAACAATATGCTGAGCTACGGCATTCTGGGTCCGCTTGGCATTTCCCAAATCAAAGACCTGAGCAAATCGATTTTCTTTCTGCTGGAATCGAATCCGGGGCCTGCAATGGGTATGCTGCTGGCCTATATCATCCGGATGAGAGGGAAATCCCGGGTCAATGCATCATCTACGCTGGCCATTCATTCGTTAGGCGGAATCCAGGAGGTATATTTTCCCTATGTGCTCATGCGGCCGCAGCTTCTGCTGCCCTTGATTGCGGGGAATATGGCCGGTATCTATGTTTTTCAATACTTGGACGCGGGGCTGGTGTCCATCCCTTCCCCAGCGAGTCTGCTGCTGATCGTGGGTCTTTCACCCCCTGACGATGTGGTTTACATCCTGCTCGGAATCACAGTATCTACGGTGGTGTCCCTATCGATCTCGCTGCTCGTGATCAAGGCGATTCCGGAAATTCCGGAGGAAGCGGTGGAAAATAGGGAGCACGATGTCGTTCAACGTTTAGTGTACGTCCAGCAATGGAACGAAGTCAAACGCGTTCTTCGCCCGGTATCGAAGGTGATCCCGAATAAGGCGGCAACGGTGGAAGCGAAGACCGGGCAGTCAGCTCCTGCTGCCGTATACGATGATATCATCACGGTATGCTTCTCCTGTGATGCGGGTTTGGGATCCAGCGCCATGGGAGCTGCCATCCTGCGGAAGAAGCTTCGGTCGACGGAACTCGGGGAAAAGGTGACGGTCGTATATTCTTCGCTGGATCATATTCCACAAAATTCCAAAATTATTGTAACCCATCATTATCTGTTGAAGAGGGCGATGAATAACGCACCCGGGCGCGATTATGTCTCGTTTGAGGATTATACGGACCCCGCTGCCCATGAAATGATCCTGAACAAATTAAGGCACTTGGTAGGCAAGAGTTGAACGGAAGGAGGCATCTGAAAGAGTAAGCAGCCAAGATGCCAGGAACAAGCCCGAAGCAGTCGATAAGGACGTGATCAAATAATGGAAAAGAAAATAAAAATCAAGCTGAATGCCCGGCAGAAGCAAATTTTATTGTACTTTCTCGAAGCAGCCGATTACGCGCCTTTGAATGCTTTGGCTGACCGATTAAACGTTAGCTTGCGGACGCTGCAGAGGGAATTGTCCGAGATGGCCTATTTTATCGCGCAGTATGGCATTTGGTTTGACAAGAAGATCGGAGTTGGGCTCAAGCTGTTAGGTAATGGCAAGGAAGTGGAAGAGCTTGCCCAAATCTTATCCGAGACCGATTCCGCCTTGCCGGCCTACTCGGCGGATGAGCGGCAATCCGGCATCAAGCAAATTCTGCTTTCTGGCAAGGAACCGAAGAAGCTGTACGCCTTAAGCAAAGAACTTAATGCTGCCGAGTCGACCATCAGCTACGATCTTCAGAGGATTGAGCCGTGGTTCGAACAGCACGGCATACAATTGCATCGCAAACCAGGAATCGGCGTATACATCGAAGGTTCGGAGAAAAGCATTCGTGAAGCCTTGGTTGATTTATTGTATGAGAATGTGACCCAAGAGCAGCTGATGGAGTTTATGTATGAAGAATCCAACGAACAGCGCGAGAAGCTTCATTCCTCGATTCGCCGCCGGCTTCTGAATTTTATCGATCCCCAGTGGCTGCTGAAGATTGAGCAAGTGATTCAGGAGTTTGAGCAAAACCGAGGCTACCGTATGGCCGACAATGCTTATGTGGGATTCGTAGTGCATCTGGCAATGGCCGTCCAACGATTAAAAATGAATGAATCGGTTACGATCGAGAACGAGATCCTGGACCGTTTGAAGTCCATGAAGGAATTTGAAACGGCTGAACAGCTGGCGTCCGTACTGAGCCGGCGCCTCGAGCTGACGTTTCCGGAAAGTGAGATCGGATATATTACGATGCACATCCTAGGTGCACGCTCGAATCATGTAATGGGCAACGACTTTGATTACAGTCTGACACTCGAGTATGTGCGAAACATGATTGGTATCATTGAACAGGAACTTAAGCTAGAGCTTGAAACCGACAATATGCTCGTCCAGAATTTGACCACCCACTTAAACTCGGCAGTGAAACGAATCGAACTTGGCATGGCAGCCCGCAATCCCCTTCTGCAGCATGTGAAGGAAGAGTATCCTGAAATATTCAAGGCAACTGCAAAAGCAGCCAAATACCTAGAGCAACAAGTGGGTAAGCCTGTGCCGGAGGAAGAAATCGGTTATCTGGCCATACATTTCGGTACGGCTATTCTGAACAAGCAGAATTCAGGCGCGGAGAAGTACCGGGTGCTTCTTGTATGCTCTAGCGGAATCGGCACATCCCGTTTGCTTCAGGCGCAAATCAAGAAAAAACTTCCCGAGCTTCAGGTCATGGATTCGGTATCTCTTTTCGACTTGGATGATTGGCTCGCTAATAACCATCCGGTAGACCTGATCTTATCCACGTTGCCTGTTCATCTGGAGACAAGTCATGTGTTCGTGGTCAGCCCGTTTTTGAGCGAAGAAGACATTGCCAAGCTAAGGGAGAAGCTGCCTGATCTGCAGAAATCGGATCGCAAAGGAGAGGAAGACCGCTCCGGAATCGAGGATACGGTAGACAAGGTCGATCGCTTCGGAAAAGCGCTGGCTGCACTGCTGGACAATATCGAGGTGGCGGATCACTTGCAAGCGGATTCCAAGCAGAGTTTGATCATGCAAATCATGGAGCTTGTCCAAATCCGTTTTCGAATAACGGATATCGAGCTGCTGCGAAGGGATCTTGAAAGAAGGGAAGAGCAGGGGCCCTTGCTTGTCGAAGATGGCCGGCTAGCCATGCTTCATTGCCGCAGCAAAGGAATCAGCGAATTGGCCATCTCCATCATCCGGTTAGACAAGAACGTCATCTGGCAGGCGAAAGGGCGACAGGTACCGGTGAGTACGGTGCTTACGATCCTCGTACCTTTGGACACCCCCAAGGAATACTCCGAACTGGTCGGAGAGATCAGCATGTCGTTAATCGAGGACGAAACTTTGATTCAAAGGCTGGCGACGGGCAGCGCTCAAGAAGTAGTAGAGAGCCTGCGATTCATTCTGAAGAAAGGCTACATCAAGCTGGCCGGCGAGTTGTTAAGGTAATAAGGAATTTTTCAGAATTCATTCAGCCAATCCTTATGTTCTGCTAAGGTTTATTTCATTCCACTTTCAGGAAAGCTGCTGATAATGGGTGAAGTAAGATAAACCCACTGAGCAGGAGGAATAACAATGAAGATGAAGAACAAGGTAAGAACGCTAGGGATTACGGCTGTTTTGGCCGTTATGATTCCTTTAAGCGCGTATGCGGCAACTGTTACGGGAAATACATCTGAGGATAAGACAGAATTGTCTGCTACAAGCGGTGTATACGAAGGTCGCGGTGGATTCGGGAAACATAAAGGCTTTGTCAGCCAGGAAGTGCTCGACCTGTTGAAGCTTGATAAAGCAGCCTTTCAAGTGAAAGTTGAAGCAGGTTCGACTTTAGCCGAGATTGCCGAGGAGCAAGGGGTTTCACGTGACAGTCTTAAGAAAGTGATGACGGACACCTTCAATACGAAACAAGCAGAGCAGAAGGCAGACTTCACTGCGAATCTGGACAAGGTGCTCGACTCTGACCTGAAGGCAACGCTGAAGGCGGGCCGGGGCGGCAGCTTCCTCGCTGCTAAGGATTTCACTGAAGCGGCTAAATTGCTCGGACTAACGGTTGATGAAGTGAAGGAGCAGTTAAGCGCAGACAAATCTTTAGCTGACCTAGCTGAAGAAAAAGGCGTAGACGTTCAGAAGCTAATCGATGCACAGAAAGCAGTCATTACCGCAAGTATTAACCAAGCCGTTACAGATGGTAAGCTTACACAAGAGCAAGCAGAGACGCAATTAGCGAAAGTCACAGAGCTCGCTGAAAGAGTTGTGAATGGTAAAGGGTTAGGTAAAGGTCATCATCATCGTGGCGGAATAGGTCGAGGCTTTGGCGGAGAGAAGCCAGCCGAGACGGAGGCAGCCGAACCTTCCGCAGCTACTTAAGAAACTGGACACTCACAAAAACAGACTTGCCCGACATCTCTTCGGAGACGTGCGGCAAGTCTGTTTGGTTTTTCGATAAAAGAGGGGAAAAGGGAGTTAGCTCAGGCAGCGGTTAGTCTGACTTCATTTCCTGATGGGTCTACAACGATCCATATTTCATCCTGCTGAATCAATGGAATCTGAGCATTCTTGATTCTCTCAAGGACAATATCGAGCTCTGATTCTGAGGGCAGGATGATCGTGTAATACTTAAGTCCTGTTCCATGCTCTTGCGGAGGCGGCGCTCCGACTCCTGCCCATATGTTCAAGCCGATATGATGATGATATCCTCCTGCGGAGATGAACAAGGCGCCCATAAAACTCCCGCCATCTACGACCATGTCGAAGCCCAATATGTCGCAATAGAATGCTCTGGATTTAGCAAGATCGCTCACGTGCAGGTGAATATGGCCAATGATGGTATCCGTTGTTAACCCGGACCAAATCTTATCTCCTGCTTCCCTCAGCAAGCTCTCGGTATCAACCGGATCAGACGCCATAATAATGTTGTTGTTCACATCTCTCTTCCAGGTGGATCGCGGACGGTCGCAATAAATTTCAATTCCATTATTATCCGGATCAGAGATGTATAAGGCTTCGCTTACGAGATGATCTCCCTGTCCGATGTGAATCCCAGATTTGATCAGGTTGCGCAAGGATAGTCCGAGTGCTTCTCGAGTAGGAACAAGGATAGCGAAGTGATATAATCCTGCAGTGGATCTTCTGGGAGTAATTGTGGCTGACGAAATTTCCTCCAAGCTGAGAATTGGAGTTATACCGTCAACCGTCATTTCAGCGGTAGTAGCTTGTTGGTTCAGAATACGCAAGCCAACAACGTCTGTGTAGAACTGAAGGGACCTTTTCAGATGGCTAACCTTCAGCTTAACTATACCGAGAACGGTGTTCGGATGTATAGAGTGAGACATTATCATCCCTCCAAAGATTTCAATTAGTCACTTAGTTACTTAATGTAACTATATCAAATAATTCTTAGGTTGTAAAATGATAACCCATTAAAGCAATAAAGCTTACGGTAGTTTTGAAATATGTGTGTTATGTATTACACTAGGAGGGACATCAATGTTTTTTTGGTATCTACAAAAAGTTTAAAAGGAGAGGATCTTAGTGTCTATCATTATTGAAATAATGGAGCATAATCGTCAATTCGTTGAGAGCAAAAAATATGAGAAGTATGCAACAAGCAGGTATCCTGATAAGAAAGTTGCCATTCTGACCTGTATGGATACTCGTCTAGTTGAATTATTGCCTAAGGCTCTTAATTTACGCAATGGGGATTGCAAGATTATTAAGAACGCTGGGGCTATTCTAACACAGCCCTTCGGCAGCGTTATGAGAAGCATATTGGTTGCCATTCATTCAATGGGCGTGCAGGAAGTGCTGGTTATCGGACATCATGGCTGCGGAATGACCCAGCTGGATTCCAAATCCCTTGTGGAGAAATTTAAGCAGAATGGAATTTCTGAAACTGTGATCGAAACGTTAGAGAATTCGGGAATTCGGATGGACCGTTTCCTTAAAGGCTTTGATTCTCCTGAGGAAGGTGTGCGGCACAGTATATCAATGATTCGCAAGCATCCGCTCGTACCTTCCTTTATTCCCGTTCATGGCTTTCTTATGGACCCGGAGACAGGTAAGCTTGAGTTGGTTACCGACGGTTATAATGAGTTGAAGACGAATTAAGGAGATGATCTAGTGAAATACCGCAAGCTAGGTAAGAACGGACCGGAAATATCGGTAATCGGCTTCGGCTCTTGGGCAATCGGAGGCGGCGGCTGGGCGAGTGCTTGGGGTAATCAGGATGATCAGCTCTCCATCGACAGCGTAAGAGCTGCTTTAGATGCAGGCGTGAATTTCTATGATACGGCAGCTGTATACGGACTTGGACATTCCGAGGAAGTGATCGGCCAAGCCCTTAAGAATGATCGCGATAAAGTTATATTAGCTACAAAATGCGGTCTTGTCTGGGATGAGAACAAAGCCACGAAGAGAAGCGGCGCGTTCGACTCGGTCATTCGGGAGGCGGAAGCTTCTCTCCGTCGGTTGGGCACAGATTACATCGATTTGTACCAGATGCATTGGCCTGCGGAGGATGCTCCTGCGGAGGAAACGATGCAGGCGATGGACAAGCTCGTTCAGGATGGGAAGGTTCGGTATGTCGGTGTGAGCAATTATGATGTGTCTCTCTTGGAGAAGTCTCTGACTGTAAGGCATGTCGACTCTGTACAACCGCCCTATTCAATTCTTCGACCTGCGATCGAGAAAGAACTTCTGCCTTACTGTCAGGAGAAAGGGATTGGGGTCGTCGCTTACAGCGCACTCACTTCCGGATTACTCTCAGGCAATTATACTTATGACACGAAATTTACTGAGGACGATTGGCGCTCCCGCAACAAAGCTCACACAGGCGAAGGCTTGATCGCCAATGTAGATCGCGCGAACAAGCTGAAGGAAGTCGCAGCTAGATTCGACCTTACACTTCCCCAGCTAGCCGTCGCTTATGTGCTTGCTCATCCAGCACTGACCAGCGCACTGGTAGGCGTTCGTAAACCAAGCCACATCCTAAGCGTGTTGTCTGCGGTAGATGTCACGCTTGATGAAACGACACTTGCAGAAATTCGAGCCATTGCCGTTTCATAATTTTTCAGCTGTCTCCGCGGAGACGGCTTATTTTATTTTCAAGCCGAAACTTGGACATAATCCTCCGTATGGAATTGTAAATATGTAACATTGAGATACGAAGTGGGATTAACCAAAATGGATTAAGAGAAAGGTCAACAACTCATGACTGAAGTCACGAGCTTGTAACTGCCCGGAAGTGAGAACGGCTGGCAGCCTCCTTCCTTAAGGTGGCGTTACGATAGGCAGGTTGACGACTGCCCCATTGCACAGGTATACCTATGCAACCACTTCGGCGAGGTACTCGATTCCCTTGCGCTGAAGATTCATGGCCCCGACGCGATCATCATTCGAGCGGTAGGAGCATGCCTTGCAACAGAAAAGATGCTTTTTCTTGTTCCGATTCGCTTTCTTCGTATGACCGCATTTCGGGCAGCTTTGGGACGTGTATCGCGGATCGACGACAATTACCTTGGCGCCATACTTGATTGACTTATACTCGATCATCTTGCGTAACTGATAGAACGCCCAGGATACCGTTACATAACGGTCCTTCACCCGAACACGCTCTGTAGCTCCTCGAACGCCGGTCAAGTCTTCCACAACGAACAAGGTGTTGGCTCCATATTGGTGAACGAGTGCCTTCGATACACGGTGGTTCACATCCGTCATCCAGCGGTTTTCTCGCTCTCCGATTCGTTTTAATCTTCTTCTGGCTGAAGCGGTTCCGACTTGCTGCAGTCGCTTTCGCGTATGTTTGAATTTCGATCGATTGTCCTTGATCGGCCTTCCGCGGAAGAACATGCACTTCCCCCTTGAATCATAGGTCGTCGCGACAAAGTTGATGCCCAAGTCCACGCCGACGACTTCATGCAAGGAGGACTCGGACACATCATCCACATCTTTAGTCATAGGAATATGCAGGAAGAACTTGTCCCGCTTGTGGACCAGCTTTGCAGTACCGAATCTCCAGGTCCCGTCGAAGTAGGCTTCCATGCCCTTTCTTTCAAAGGGGACCTTCATGCGACGGGTTAGCGTGTTGATGGAGAATGTGTGCGTGGTTAGGGAGTAGTCCCGGTTCCATACGAGGTCATATTCCGGCTTCTTGAATCTTACCTCCGTCCAGGGGTGGCGATTGCCGGCAAGAGACTTGTATCGCGCTAACACTGTGATGAGCACGGACTGGGCCATTTGCGAACGCAGTGAAAAGGTAGAACGCAGTTTCCGGTAGGTCAGCAGATGCAACTTTGCCTTGGAGCGTTCGTTCGTTTCAAACACCTGTTTGGAGACAAAGTTGCAGGCATGACGGTAAGCCTGTAGCGTCTGCCGTAATAATGCTATCTGTTCAGGCGTTGGCATGATTTTTACTTTCGCTGTCAACGTTAGCTTCAATAGGATTCACCTCACAATATAAGGGGAATGATGAGATAATGGGCGATTTCCACTCATCCCCATTATACCAAACATCAGTTCGCATCGACAGTCTAATTTCCAGATTCTGATTGCATGTTTCATACGGAGGGAGGGGCGAAGGAGTGATTTTTGGAGAGATGGACAGGAGCAAGAAAAACGCAAATTCCTCTCATGACTGAAGTCACAAGTATCCTTTGCGTTAAGAATGAAAGAAGATAAGCATTATGCGTTCTTATAACTTAAGCAAGGTAGAAGGATAATGGAGGCGGAAAAATGAAACGTTCAATGGTTACTTTGCTAGTAGTGGGGGCTCTTGCGTTAATCGTTATTTTCTCGGCAGTGGGCTCCTACAATAGACTCGTATCCTCGGAGACTGCCGTGGATAATAAAGCAGCGCAGATCGATACGCAATTACAGCGTCGGGAGGATGTGATTCCGAACCTGGTGAATACGGTCAAGGGATACGCGGCGCATGAGAAGGAAGTGTTCCAAGCGATTGCGGATGCAAGAAGCCGTCTTGCAGGAGCGGGAACAACTGCAGAGAAGGCGGAGGCGAACGGTCAACTAGAAAGCGCATTATCCAGACTGCTTGTCATCGTCGAGAACTATCCGAACCTGAAGGCGGATGCGCAATTCACCCGGTTGATGGATGAGCTGTCAGGCACGGAAAATCGGATAGCTGTGGCCAGGCAGGATTACAACAATTCCGTGACTGGCTACAATACGAGGATCAGGAGGTTTCCAGCTGCTATCTATGCCTCGATGTTCGGCTTTGAGAAGAAGGATTTATTCAAAGCTGCTCCTGGCGCTGAAACCGTTCCTGAAGTTCAATTTTAACGATGCTTTTCTCTAAAGTAAGATACGTAGCTGTTGTCTGGCTGATGGTGATGGGTCTTCTGCTTACAGTGGGCGGAGCTAGTGCAGCGCAAGGATACTCGGCCTACGGCGTGTATGTTCAGGATGAAGCAGACCTCCTCTCTTTGCAGGCGAAGGAAGAGTTTTATCGACGTGCTCTATGGCTTAATCAGCAGACCGGGACAGCGCAAGTCGGCATCGTGACCGTCCAATCGCTGGATAATAAAACGCTGGAGGATTTCGCCGTCAGTAGATTCCGCGAGATGGGACTGGGCGGCAAGGAACGAAACGACGGCGTACTGCTGCTGTATAACGCAGAGGATGGGCATGTCCGTATAGAGGTCGGGTATGGGCTTGAGGGAAGAATACCGGATGGCAAAGCAGGGGCTATTCTGGATCAATACTTCGTGCCGAATAGAGATACTGGGCAGTTGGAGTTGGCGTTCTCCCAGACGCAAAGCGCTCTGATCAATGAGATTGCAGCTGAATACGGGTTGGATCCCGCCGGGATCACGGAAGGAATAACATTGCCTCCCGTTCAGGACAGCTCTGGCTTTTTCGCCAACATACCTGGGTACATGAAGCTGATACTGGGCATTGGTGTCGTTTTCTTGATCTTCCTGGATTTCAAGTTCACGGGAGGAGCAATTACCTTTGGCATCTTAAGCCTGCTCGGTCGAAGAGGCGGCGGGGGAGGCGGCGGACGCGGCGGAGGAGGTTCCTCCGGCGGAGGCGGTGCAAGCAGGTAAGTCGGATACTTGATGAGCTCGAAACCTAAAGTTTCGGGCTCTTTTCTATATGATTTGAAAATCGCTGGGGTAGCATCTCACTTTCAGTGATTTAATGCCCGGAACCCGGAACTTCGCAACTTTCTTGGATCAAAATTCATCCTGTTGCGAAATTAGTTGGATTTCATACAACTAATTTCTTCAAAAACTCGTTTTTTGAGCAACTAGTTGTATTTCATACATCTAATGTTCTCTATATATCCCTAAACAGCTCGGTGGCATCGAATTAGTTGTATGTAATACAACTATTTATCAGAACAAGGTCAAACCCGAAAAATTTAGATGTATGAAATCCAACTAATTCCCACTGGACTGCAAGACCTGCAGGAAGCTTCGATTGAATTGCTCGAGTTCGTCGTAGAATATGCCATGACCGCTTTGCTCGAAGCGCAGAAGCGTGGAATTCCTTATGCCTTGGTTCATAAGCTGAGCGAACACGAAGGGACAGATTTGATCTAGCACCCCATGGAAAATGGTTGTTGGAGCTTGAATTTTCGGTAAATCCGACCTCATGTCCTCGTCTCTAAGAGAAACTGCGCCAGCGATAGTCCCAATAGATGAAGCATTAAATCCGAGCGAATGGAACCAATTCCTGAAGCTTGGGCTTATTTCGCTTGCGAAGAAGAGTTGCCCGAACTTCTCCAGCATTTGAGGACGATCTGTATAAGTTTGCGCAATGAGTTGATTGACAGCATCTTTGGTCATCCCGTATGGATAGTCAGGTCTTTGGGTAAATGCGGGAGCGGCGGCTGCTAGCAGAAGAAGCTGTGACACCCGGTAACCTTGGTGACGACTCATATAACGGATGGCGATGGCGCCGCCCATGGAGAAGCCGACCAATCTAACGTCATTAAGCTGCAAAGTATCCATAACAACACGAATATCATCTGCCATCCGATCGTAACCATAACCCCTCCAAGGGGTATCAGATTTCCCATACCCGCGAAGGTCGATCTGTATGCAGCGAAATCCGTACTTTGGGAACTGATTGACCTGATACTCGAACATCTTGTGATTAAGCGGCCATCCATGGATCATGAGTACGGGAGCTCCCGACCCTACATCCTCAATGTATAGCTTTACGCCTCTTTCAACTTCGATATAGTATCCCACATGACAAGTCCCCTTTAACGAGAAGGAATGCTATTCACTCCTTCTCATCGTATGTTTAATAAGGGGGACTATGCTTTGGGAAATTCCTTCACCCCTGCATCTTGTCATCATCAGAGCAAAACTGAAAGCTCCTTCCGATACTGGCTTGGTGTCATTCCTGTGATTCGCTTGAATACGGAATTAAAGGAGTCGAGATCTTTGTAGCCGACTGTCTCGGAGATTGAACTGATTTTCTGTTGTGAGCTTCTTAAGAGCTCGCAGCTTTTTTGAATGCGCAGGGATTGCAGGCAGGCGTTAAATGTTTGCCCCGTATGCTGCTTGAATAAGCGCTGCAGATGGCGCTCGCTCCACCTGCTAATCTGCGATAAATGTGCAAGGGATAGCTCCGTGTGGGAATTCTGATCCATATAGCTGAGGAGGTGGGCGAATGGAGTCGGCTTCGGTTCAGGAAGCTCCTTAGAGTCCTGTTTAAAGCGGTAAATGACAATGAGAAGCTGAAGCAGAAGGGCATACAAGTAGTCTGAAGAGCCGCTCTGAGAAAGGGTATATTCCCGGTGCATAGACAAGAATAGCTTCTCCGCGCGGTCTCCAGCATCTGTATAGGAGAAATAAGCTACATCCCCGCTTTTGAGGTGCTGAATATATTCAGCAACCTTTAGATCCGTTGAGAAATCGGCGATTTTGCTTAGTAAAAGCGGGCTTATTACGCAGTTGTACACGATCAAGGGATGTTTGGCGGTATCAGATGAAGGAGGTCGGAACACATGGGAGATGCCGATGGGAATAAAGAACAGCTGGCCTTTATGAACCTTGTGAACTTCATTCTGGAGGTAATGGAATCCGCTGCCTTCTGCGACATAGGCTATCTCTAGAAAATCATGGTCGTGAAGCGCTACATGGAAATCCTCTGTCGATCGATTTATATAAAGCAGTAGAGTATCGCGGAAAAAATATTCGCCTTTGTAAGTTTCAATCGAACGCTTCATGTAAAAACCGCTCCTCTCCCCTGAATGAGGATGTCTATTTAGCCGGTGGTTGATGTCTGTTTTACCCGTATAAGAGTTGTCGGGTCCATTATATCATCAGAAGTGTAGAAGTTGCTATTTGGAGAGGAGCTATTTCATGCTAGAGATAATAAAGCAGCGTTGCGAGTATAAGGAAAATCCGGTGGGTATTGACTGCGTTAAGCCTCGGATCAGCTGGCAGCTGAGATCGGATGAAAGATCCGTTATTCAGGCCGCCTATTGGATAGAAGTGGCTGAGGATGCAAGTTTTGAGAACAAGCTATGGGACTCAGGCAAGGTGGAATCCGATCAATCCATACATGTGGAATTAATCGGGTTCAACATTGTTTCCTGCAAGCGTTATCACTATAGGATTAAAGGTTGGGATACGAAAGGCGCAGAGTCCTCCTGGTCCGAAGGTGCCTATTGGGAAACGGGAATCCTTGATGTATCCGAGTGGAAGGCGAAGTGGATTAGCGCACCTGAGCAGGTCATTGCTGCTGATTCGGAGCAATGTCCGATTGTACGCACCAGCTTTGGCGTGGGCCGCAAGGTTCGGCAAGCTCGCATTTACGCGACCGCTTTAGGGCTTTATGAATTGGAGCTGAACGGGAAGAGAGTCGGAGACAGCTATTTCACGCCGGGCTGGACCAGCTACAGGAATCGGCTTCAGGTTCAAACCTATGATGTGACGGATTTCCTCAGAGAAGGCGATAATGTCCTGGGCGCATGGCTTGGGAACGGCTGGTATAAAGGAAATCTGGCATGGGAAGGCAATAAGGCCCTGTACGGGGATAGATTAGCGCTATTTGTCCAAATGACCATTTCGTACGAGGATGGGAGCGAAGTTACCGTTGTTTCCGATGAGACATGGAAAGCAGCCGCCAGCCCGATATTAATGTCCGAAATTTATCATGGAGAAACCTATGATGCACGCTTGGAGCTGGCAGACTGGAGCTCGATTGGTTTCGATGACGAGAGCTGGAAATCAGTCGAGTTGGTTGAGCAATCTCTCGATATCCTGATCTCACAAGAGAATGATCCCGTTCGGAAGATCGAGGAAATCCGGACAATCGCATTATTTCGGACACCGTTAGATGAAACGGTAATCGACATGGGTCAGAACATGGTCGGCTGGCTTCGGTTTACCGCCCAAGGCGAACCTGGCCAGGAAGTGCAGATTCATCATGCTGAGGTGCTCGATAAGGAAGGCAATTTCTACACGGATAATATACGCTCCGCGAAACAGACGATACGTTATGTCTTGAAGGGGCAGGGAAGGGAAACATATGAGCCGCGGTTCACTTTTCAAGGTTTCCGGTATGTTCGGCTGATCGGCTTCGGGGACTCCGTCCGGCTTGAAGATTTCACGGGTGTTGTCCTGCATACAGATATGGTCTCGACAGGAAGCTTCCAGTGCTCCGATCCGCTCATTAATCAGCTTCAACACAATATCGAGTGGGGACTGAAGGGGAATTTCCTCGATGTTCCGACGGATTGTCCGCAGCGCGATGAACGGCTGGGCTGGACGGGCGATGCTCAGATGTTTATTCGAACTGCAGGTTACTTGAAGAACGTAGCACCCTTCTTTACGAAATGGAGCCGCGACTTGAAGGCGGATCAGCGAGAGGATGGCGGCGTTCCGTTCGTCATCCCTCATGTACTGGACGGGAATTCCTATTCTTCCGCAGCATGGGGCGATGCGGCCGTGATTTGTCCCTGGACGATCTATCTCTGTTACGGAGATAAGCGAATACTGGAAGAGCAGTATGAGAGCATGCAGGCTTGGGTTGCTTACATTCGGAGCCAAGGGGATAATGAATACCTTTGGAATACGGGCTTCCACTTCGGGGATTGGCTGGGACTAGATTCTAAACCGGATACCTATATCGGGGCAACGGACAGAGATTATATCGCGACTGCTTTCTATGCGTATTCTGTATCCCTGCTGCGGAAGAGTGCAGCCATAATTGGAAAGCCGGACGATGCTAAGGCCTATGGAGAGTTATACGAGCGGATAGTGACGGCATTTACGGAAGAGTTCGTGACTCCTTCAGGACGGTTGTCGGTCTCGACGCAGACGGCGCAAGTGCTCGGGCTTATGTTCGGGCTGCTGGAAGGAAAGGCCAAGGAGCGGGCCGTTGCCAAGCTAATGGAGCTGCTGGAAGAGAGCAAGTTCCATCTCACGACCGGGTTTGTCGGCACGCCTTATTTGAATCTTGTTCTAAGCAATAATGGTCAGCATGCAGCAGCATTGAAGCTGCTGTTCCAGCAGGATTACCCATCCTGGCTCTATCAGGTGACTAAGGGTGCGACTACGATATGGGAGCATTGGGACGGAATCAAGGAAGATGGCAGCTTCTGGAGCAAGGATATGAATTCATTCAATCACTACGCCTATGGAGCGATTGGGGATTGGCTCTATCGAGTTGTCGCGGGTATCGATACCGATGAAGAGCAGGTCGGGTATAAGCGTATTTCCATTCGTCCGCAGCTTGGTGAAGGGCTCGCTTGGGCAGATGGACGTCTGGAAACGATGTATGGAGAGATTCGCTCTTTTTGGAAGAAATCAGATGCAGGAGCTATTGAGCTTCAAGTGAGCATACCGCCTAATACTACGGCTAAGATCATTCTTCCTGATGCTAAGCTGGAGTCGGTAACGGAGGACGGCTTGTTGCTCGATCAAGTAACTGGCATAGCCTCCGCGGAGCAAGCGGCTACGGGAGTCCAGCTTACCGCAGGCTCTGGGAATTATCATTTTAATTGGCAGATATAAATATAGACAGGTACCCGTTTTTGTGAGATATATGGGGTAAGATCAGAAAGGCGGGAAGCTTCGGATGGCGCGATTTGGCGTAAACCCCATATTTACGAATCATATGGTGTTGCAGAGGGACAGTATTGTACCGATCTGGGGAACGGGAACAGACGGAGCAATAATCACGGTGAAATATGTTGGAGCTGAGGCAGAAGCCGTTATCGCTGAGGGGAAGTGGAGGGTGGAGCTTCCTGCCCAGGGTGCGGGCGGACCTTACGAGCTGACGATTTCGTCTGGCGGAGAGTCCATCGTGCTTCAAGACGTGTTATTCGGCGATGTATGGTTGGCCGGAGGGCAGTCGAACATGGAATGGCGGCTTAACAGCCTAGCAGATACAAAAGCGGATATCGCTGCTGCTTCATTCCCGAATGTGCGCTTTTATGACGTGCCGAGAATCGCTTACGAAGGGGAAGAGGGCAAGTCATCTTCGGACTCTTCCTGGGAAGTATGCACACCCGAGCGGGCGAGTGAGTTCTCTGCTGTTGCCTACTATTTTGCCAAGGATCTCGTGCAAGCGCTTGATGCTCCGATTGGTATTGTCGGGTGCAACTGGGGTGGGACCTCGGCTTCTTGTTGGGTACCGGAAAAGGTGCTGACCGATGATCCGGAGCTTAAGTGTTATGTTGATGAGTATTATGCAGAAATCACCGGCAAGGATCCAGCCGAGGTTGAAGCGGCGGTGAAGCAATATGCTTATCAAGTAAATGAATACATCCGCAAGCAAGCATTAGGTTTGGAAGGTGTAGAGCTGGGCGACTATCCATGGCCTCCTCCGGTATCTCCTAGAAGCTTTCTGCGTCCTAATGGGTTGTATGAGACGATGCTTAGAAAAGCTGCGCCTTACGGATTAAAAGGCTTTATTTATTACCAAGGCGAGAGCGATGCGTTCATGGCGACATTGTACGATCGGCTCTTGGGGACTATGATTCATACTTGGCGCAGTGACTGGGGGGATCCGAAGCTTCCTTTCCTATTCGTGCAGCTGCCGGGATTTGGCTGTGACGGCAATCCGGATGGGGAAGAGTGGGCGTTGCTTCGGGAATCCCAATTGATCGTAACCGAGACGGTTGAGAATACCGCTATGGCCGTCGTGTTAGAATGCGGAGAGTTAAACGATATTCATCCACAGAACAAGAAGCCGGTTGGCGAGCGTCTGGCGTTGGCCGCTCTTCGTTCCGTCTATGGCTTGGATATGGAGAGCTCTGGTCCGGTTTATCATCGGATGGAATTGAATTCAGGGAAAGCGATTGTTCACTTCGATCATGTCGGTGAAGGGCTTGCCGCTCGCGATGATGAATTGACGGGTTTCCAGATCGCTGGTGAAGACGGAGTTTACGTCCGTGCTCAAGCGGCCATTCGTGGTAACTCAGTAGAAGTGTGGAGCGAAGAGGTCGGTGCTCCAGTATCCGTGCGCTATGGCTGGGCGAACTTTCCGGATGCGAATCTGGTGAATAGCTTCGGTCTTCCGGCGGGACCTTTCCGTACGAATAGGGTGGGGCGGAGTTAGTGTTTTGTTTATGGTAGTCATCGGAAGCCGTCACGGATGTTATCGTCCTGGCGGTTTTTTTACTTTATGGCAGCGCCTAGCTTAACGTAAAGTAAACGCTCCCAAAACGGCTTGGGTTCGTTATAATGATTTCATAACGTTATCCTTGGGGAGCAACTGAACGTGAAATTCAAAGGTCGACATTACACCAGCTTTAGCGTTGCTTGGAAATTCGTTCTGACTTACTTGTCTGTGCTTGCCGTTTCGCTATCCGTGACGGGAGTTTATTTGTATATGCAGGCTTCCGCGTCCGCTATCGAGCAGGCTCAGATAGTCATGGAACACAATATGCTGCAGACGAGAGAAAGCATTCGCCAGCAAATTAAATGGATCGAAAACCTTTCACCAATTATCGTGTACGATAATAAGCTGCAGACCTTTTTGTCTAACGGATTTATTGAAGATGCTTACAATATCGAGGATTACCGATCGACTATCCGGCCGTTTGTTGAAAATATAATGCGCCAGAATCGCAACATCTTCGCGCTCCGTGTTTTTATGACGAACGATACGATTCCGGAGCTGTACGACAGCTTTTACAGGGTTGACCGTATTGCGGATAATGAATGGTACCGACAGGCGGTCGACAATTTAAGCCGTTCAGACGGATGGAGGCCTCTTCATAAAGCCGAAATGTTCCAATATTCATTGTATGATTCAAAGCCTGTTGACGTCTTTTCCTATTACCGAAAAATCTATTCGCTCTCATCTAACGAATTAGTAGGCATGATGGAGATGCAAGTAAAAGAATCTGATCTCTTCCAGGTGTTGCGGGAAGCGGTCACAAGCGAACTGGGTAAGGTGTTCGTGGTGGATGCAAACAATACGATTGTATCCAGCAATACCCCATCTTTGTACGGGACGACAAATTTCATAAGGGCAATCGGAACGGAGAATGAAACGGCAAATCTGGTTGAAACGGTGGACGGCGCCCGATCTATCGTCATCTCCGTACCGATCGATGAGTTGAATTGCCGAATCGTCGGCATATTCCCAACCGAGCGGTTCAACGAAAAAGTGAAAAGCTCTGTCAAAACGATCATTCTCGTGTTAGCCGCTTCTTTGATCGTGTTGGGAGCTATTATTTATGTCGTCACGAATGCTTTGCTGGGAAGGCTGAAACGACTCGTTAGAGCGATGAAAAAGGTTCAGGAAGGCTCGCTTGATATTTCCGTACCGGTAAAGGCTAACGATGAGTTTACCCAACTTGCTTTGACGTTCAACCATATGACAAGCCGTATCCATGATTTAGTTGAGACGGTTTACAAAATTCAGCTAATGGAGAAGGAAGCCGAGCTGAAATCGCTGGAAGCTCAAGTGAACCCGCATTTCTTGTACAACACGCTAGCTACGATTTCTTGGGTTGCGCGAAGAGACAATTCAACCGAGACGGAGCAACTGGCGCATACGCTTGCCAAATTTTATCGGCTTGTTCTAAGCAAAGGAAGCTCGTTCATACCCTTGCGGGATGAAATAGAAATGGTGAAAGCCTACTTGCATATCCAAAAATTCCGATTTGAGAGCGTATTTGACGTCCATTTCGATATCGACGAACGGATTTACGCCTGTCGTATCATCAAGAATTTGCTTCAACCTATTGTGGAAAATGCTTTGATTCACGGTATCGAGCCGAAGCGGGCGCACGGCACGATCCGGATCGTTGGACGGTTGGAGGAAGACCGGGTCGAGCTCCAAATCATCGACGACGGAGTAGGAATGAACGCCGATACTCTTAATGCCCTTGCGGCGGGACAGGTGGATAATACGGCAGGCAGCGGTTACGCGCTGAACAATATACGCGAGAGGCTGAGCGGATACTATGGGGAGAACCATCGGTTTAATATCTTCAGCAGACCCGGTATCGGAACTGTCATTATGGTTTCCATACCTGCAGCTCAATAGGAGGTAAGTCGGCATGCTCAAGTTGCTTATCGTCGAAGATGAGAGATGGGAACGGGAAGGGCTCGTCGATTATTTGGATTGGGGTGCTCTTGGAATTGAAATCGCAGGCACGGCCAGGGACGGGATAGAAGGCATGGAACAGGCAGATCATCTGGTGCCTGATATCGTGATCACAGATATTAAGATGCCCGGGATGAACGGAATAGAAATGTCGAAACGATTGAAGGTTAAATACCCGCAGATTAAGATCATTCTGCTGACGGGTTTCGACGATTTCGGCTATGCGAGAGAGGCGATTCAATTCCGGGCTAACGATTATTTACTTAAGCCTGTCGAAGAACAACACTTGCTTCAAGTGATGCGAAAGACGGCTGATGAGTGCAGGCTGGATCTCAGCCGTTCGCAGGAAACGGCAAGATTGCGGGAACAGGTCATGGCGCTAATGGCCGATGAGCGTAAGCAGCTATGGTTCGATGTGCTGGAGGGCAAAGCAAGCCCCGAACATCTGGAAGGGGACCCTTTTCGGAAGAATGATCATCAATATGTCGTCTGGGCGGTCAAGCGCGGTTGTGGTGTTCTTGAGCTTCCGGATATGGAACGAAAAGTAGATGAGCTTCCCGAAAAGCTCGATGTCTTGTTCGCAGAAGGAGCCGAAGGCGACTGGCTCGTATTATGGTCAGTGGCAGAGGAACAAGTTCCTTTGGTGGAACGCTTCGCCGCTCAATTGACCCGCCGTGACGGATCTTATCCAGGCGTGTCCTGGATCGGAATCGGTAATTCCTCAAACTCTCCGTCCGAATTTCGCGAAAGCTGCCGGCAAGCTCGGCTGGCTTGCAAATTCGGGGAGTTCTGGGAAGTTGAAGGAACGGCGGCTTATTCCGAAACGTTGGCACAGCAAGAGCATTTCGTGAGCATCGCCCACGCAGTTCTGAATCAGGCAAACACTTTATCCCGCCAAATGTTGCAAGCCGTAAGCGGCATGGATGAAGGAAAAGCAGTCCGCATGCTGAAAGAACTGCTTGATTTACTCGGCTCACACAGAGGAGCATCCAAAGACTTTATCTGCAGCTATTTGAACAGCTTGATTTATGAAATATCGATTCTTGTTCATGACAATACGCTATATGGCAATGTGGCCGAAGAAAGAGACATGCCGGGTGTCCGAGTCCATATGACCGGCTATGTTGGACGGGCGATAGCTGTCATGGGCGAGAAACGGAACGACACGGAAGATTATGTGGTCAAGAAAGTCATCCGAATGATCGAAGAGCGTTACGGCTCGCCGGACATTAACTTGAAGACAACGGCCGCCGCTCTGTTCCTCTCACCTAATTATGTCGGGGTCATGTTTAAAAAATCGATGGGAAAATCGTTCAACGATTACTTGACCGGATGGCGAATGGAGAAAGCGAAGGAATTGCTGCGGATTCCGGGCAAGAAAGTGTCGCGGGTGGGGGAAGAGGTCGGCATTCCTAATCCTTCGTATTTTGCAGTTGTATTCAAAAGCGCGGTCGGAATGTCTCCGGGAGAATATCAGAGTATTAACCTGATGGATTAATATTAAGAGAGGGCCGGGAGTTGAGTATGCACTCCCGGTTTTTTTTTTTTTTTTCGTGGCGCTTTGTACAGCGCTTTCATTTGTGTTGTTTTACAATACTCGAATTGCTTTTTTGCATATTCGAGCGCGGATAAATAAATTACGATAGGAACATAGCTCAAAATGAAAGCGCATCCACAATGATCTCTCAGAGAGGTGCGCATCGAAGGAGAGAAGTCACAGCATGAAATCGGCCTCCGTTATGCCAAGGCGCGGAATCGGGCATACGTTCTGGCAACAAAGATATTTGATGATTTTGACGCTGCCGGCGGTCATTTGGCTCATTATTTTCAGCTACTTTCCGATGTACGGCGTTATCATTGCCTTCCAGGATTATAACCCGATTCAAGGCTTCATCCGCAGTCCTTGGCTTGGTTGGGACAACTACAGTGAATTGTTCAACGATCCGACCTTTATCAGTTCCTTAAATACGACGTTAAAAATCAGCATTTACAAGCTCTTATTCGGGTTCCCGGCTCCGATCATACTGGCGCTGTTACTCAACGAAATACGAAGTGCGCGGTTTAAGAAGCTGGTGCAGTCGCTTACTTACTTGCCCTATTTCGTCTCCTGGGTATTGGTGGCAGGGTTCATGTATACGCTTCTAAGCCCTGAGACGGGCATACTTACGCAATTGCTCGCATTCGTCGGATTAATCGACAGCAACACAATGGTCATGGGCAACACGAACACATTCATGAGCCTTGTCGTCATCTCGGATATTTGGAAGAACATCGGCTGGAATTCAATCATATTCCTTGCCGCGATTGCAGGAATCGATACACAACTTTACGAGGCTGCGGTCGTTGACGGTGCCGGGCGGTTCAAAAGGATATGGTACATTACGCTGCCTGCGCTGAAGCCGACGATCATCATCCTGCTCATCTTCTCCGTCGGCGGGCTCATTAACTCGAACTTCGATCAGATGTATGTCCTGCAAAACTCGATGACGCAGGATGCCGCCAATGTGTTGTCCATTTACGCTTACAAATCAGGGATCATACTCGGTCGGTTTTCTTACGGCACAGCCGTCGGACTCTTCCAATCCGTCGTTGCTTTCGTCATGGTATTGGGCGCAAATTACACATCACGTAAATTAACAGAAGAAAGCTTATTCTAGGAGGCTCTCACGATGCTCTCACATGCAAGAACCTTACCGGAGAGATTGTTCGATACGATCAATATTGTGCTGATGGCGCTGTTAGCTTTCGTTACCATATATCCCTTTTACAACATATTGATTAACTCGTTCAACGATCCGATCGATGCGGCCCGCGGCGGAATCACTTTCTGGCCTCGGGTATTGTCGATAGAGAATTACAAGATGGTATTCAGGGACGACAGCATCTCGAATGCATTCGTTGTAACGGTTGCCCGGACCGTAATCGGCACGGCTGCTGCAGTTCTGTTCACGGGGGCCTTCGCATACGGAATCTCTAAACCGAACCTGCTATGGCGTAAGCTCATTATCCTCTTGGCTGTCATCACTTTATATTTCAGCGGAGGACTCATCCCTTCCTACCTGTTGATTGCGAAATACCTTCATCTGAAAAACAACTTTTTGGCTTATATCTTGCCGAACCTGTTCAATCCCTTTAATGCGATTATCATGGTGACCTTCTTTCGAGGCATCCCGAAGGAGATGGAGGAATCGGCCAAAATCGACGGTGCGAATGACCTGAGGATATTTTTCCGGCTCATTCTTCCGGTTTCCAAGCCGGTACTCGCGACCATCGCTCTATATAACGGCGTGTTTCATTGGAACTCCTGGTTCGACGCGATGCTTTACGGCGGTCAGCACCTGAAGACGCTTCAGCAAATATTAATTCAAATCATCAATTCCAACAGCAATGTCAGCATTGCAGCGGGGAATCTCGGCTTCCGAGCCGTGACAGCGGAATCGGTTAAGCTGGCAACGATGGTCATTACAACGCTGCCAATCGTATTCACCTACCCGTTCCTGCAGAAGTATTTCGTCAAAGGCATTCTGATTGGTTCCGTAAAAGGTTGAAAATGGCTTTAACGGCATCCGCTGTTCAAAGTATATACTTAAACATACTAATGGGAGGTTGTAACATGAATCGCAAGATCAGCAAGCCTTTGACAGCTTTGCTCGCTATGGCACTGTCGGTTAATCTGGTTCTCGCCGGTTGTTCCAAGAGCAACAACAATCCTTCGGCTTCCAGTGAATCGGCATCGCCATCGGTGGCGGTATCTCCATCTGCCTCCGCTTCGGCATCCGTCGATCCTAATGAGCCTGCGTGGAAGAAAGACACATCGCCATTCACTTTTACACAGTATTTCTACGGAACGTGGGCAACGAACTACTTATGGAAAGACCAGTACGCTGCCAAACTCATCACCGACAAGACTGGAGTTAAGATCGATCGTTTCCTGGCGACCGGAAATGACGACGAATACTTGAATACGATGATAGCGTCAGGCGATCTGCCGGATTCGATCATGCTCGATTGGGGCAACCCGGCAGTTTCCAAGCTTATTAAGAATGATCAGGTATACTCGCTGAACGAACTGATAGACAAATACGCTCCGAAGATGTGGGACGTGCTCGACAAGGAAATGGTCCAATACCATTCGGTAGACGGCAAGCTGTACTACGTGCCGAATTTCTACGAAACGAAGGATCGCCTGCAATCGGAAATCCCTCCGATCGGGATCCGCCCTTGGTTTATTCGAAAAGATATATATGCAGCACTCGGCAATCCTAAGATCGAGTCGCCGGACGATTTGTTAAACGTCTTGAAGCAAGCGAAGGAAAAGTATCCGGACGTTTCGTCGGTCGGTCTGGAAGTATTCGATGTTAACGCTAATGGATTAAAGGGCAGCCGTTCGATGGATTATTTGATCTATTCCTTCTCGCCTAACCTCGATCAGGAACGGTTAAAAGCCGATCAACAAAAAATTGAATTCCCGATGCGCAACGCAGGGTTCAAGGAAGCATTCCGTTACCTTAACACGCTAAGTCAAGCCGGGCTGTTCGATCCTCAGTTGCTCATTTATAAGCAGGAGCAATACGAAGAGAAGCTGTACGGAGCAAATTACGTAGTTCCTTCCCAGTACATGGACAATATGTACCGAATGTACAATCCCAAGATCGCGAGCACGATTGGAGAGGACAAAACGTACCAGGCCCTCGACGGTTTGAAGGTAAACGGTCAGGACCCCCGTTACCCGGTGTCTCGTTTAATGGGATGGCAAGGCTTCTTCATTACCAAAAAAGCGGAAAATCCGGAGCGGATGATCAAATTCCTCGAGTACGCTTTGTCCGATGAAGGCCAATTGGATTTCCGTTTCGGCAAAGAAGGAGAGACTTACGACATGGTGGACGGCTCTCCGGTGAAGAAGAAGGAAATCCAGGATCTGGAGAAAAACGACAATGCGGCGTATAACGCCCAATATGGTTTCGACGACACCACGTTGATGTGGAGATCCGGAAAGCTGTGGGATAACGCCGGCAACAAAACATTTATTGAGAATTATCCGGATCAATTCGAGGCAATGAAAATGCTCGCGAGGTTCAACTTCGATAACTACGCAATGGACTTTAACGTTATCGAGCCTGAGGGCTCCACGCCGGAAGGCATCATCAACGGCAAGGTGAAGGATTTGTGGAACAAAACGATTCCGAAGCTTGTCCTAGCCAAATCCGACGCTGATTTCGACGATGCTTACAACACGTTTCTCGGTCAAATGGACAAAGTAGGGGCAGAGAAAGTTGAGAAAGCAATGTATCAGAAGCATCTCGTCGACCTGAAGAAAAAAGGTCTCTAATCATACCGATCCAAGTTCATGCAAGAAGGGAATAGCATTATTGGGCAGCTTCCTGGAAGCCGGCTCTTCATACAAGGAGCTGTCCCATAAGTCATAACCGATGACTTTGCGGTACAATCACTTATGGTAGAATACGGGAAGAGACGAAGAACGTCCTGATCCACCGTACAAACACGGGGGTTGGGGCGTTATTTGGTAGGAGTTAAGGGGGGATTTTGAAGGGCATCAATACGAGGTAACGGATTGGCGTGGGAGTCCTACTTAGCGGATTTTACCTATAGAATCCCCGGATGGAAAGGTGCAGGCGAGAGCTCTATCTCGAGGCATTGGGCTTTCGTGTCATTTCCATCGCATATGACGATGTGGAGAGCAACGCTGGGCTTATCGTCGCTCTTATGCGCATGCTTTTAAGCCAGTATGAAACGAGCCAAACCCCAGTAAAGCGGGCCTTTTTTGAGGAGAACGAAGTGATCCGTCTAGCTGCCAGCCTAGCTCGGCCAACCCGGCCAAAAGATGTGGAGGATCATGGATGGCCCCTAGGATTGGAGTCGATGTGGAAAAAATAACTGTAAAACAAACAGTAATTATCGATCAATCGCATGCAATTTTAAGTTTTACTGTAGAAGGTGCAGGTAAAAAAGATCATTTCCCGATATGAGGCCAGAAACAGTTAAATTAGATGTATGTGCAGGCAGAGGATATTGTTCAACATTATATAACTGAATTAACCGTATGTTTTACAGTTCACGGTTCTGAAGAAAGTTTGTTTGGACACCATTAACAAAAAAGAAACGGGACGGAGAAGAATGCTGGATCTGCTCCGTACCGTTTTCGTCAACTAAAAGCGATCTGTCCCTGAAGTGAGCTTACTTACTTTCGGGATAGCTCCTTTTTGACGGAAAGCCCCATATTATTATGATTTCTTACAGCGTCGCTTCCGCCACCCGCACCACATAGTCGACGCCGTACGGATAACCCGTCGCCTGGAACGTGAACAGATCGGAATCCGCATCCTGTACGAATTTCAGTTCTTCGCCGTTATCCAGCCACTTGATCGACCGGATGCGCTTATCTACGCCGGTGAACGTGCGCGGCCCCACGCCGCCGGAAGGTACAGTGACATTCCAGTCGCCGGATACCGCCAGATCGTGTACAAAAAAGTATAGCTTCGCGTCCTCGCCTGCCAAGCCGAAATCACTGCCGTGTCCGTTGATACCGCAAGGCTTGGCCGTATAAAGGGCGGAAGCGAACAAACGGACCCATTCCCCGACCGTCTCGAGCATGGCTTCCTGCAGCTTTACGATTTTACCCGTGGCTGTCGGCCCGATATTGAGTAAATAATTGGCTCCCGCTTTCCGGCAAGCAGCCAATGTGAGGATTAACTCCTTCACCGATTTGTATTGAAAATCAATGCTGCTGTAGCCCCAATAGCTGGCCAGCGTCTGGCACATTTCGGCGGCGACGTACTTCGAGCGGCCCCGGCGGTCGAGCGGCTTCGGGCGGCCTTGCTCGAACGTGACGGAATCGATTTCCGGATGTCCGTATTCGCCCTGCTGATGAAGGCCGGAGTTGTTGACGATGATCGCTTCCGGCTGGTGTTTACGGATAATGCCATACAGCACGTCATCCTGCCAATCGGCGTCCGACTTGTCCCAGTTGCCGTCGAACCAGAAGCCGCCGATTTTCCCATAACGAGTGCACAGGATCTCCACCGATTTCTGCAAATAGGCCAAGTACGCCGGAAAATCATTCACGTACGACTCTTGGTACCAATCCGCGGTCGTATGATAGAAGAAGGGAACGATGCCTTCGGATCGGCAGCCTTCCACGAATTCCGCGATCAGATCTCGACCGGCAGGGCTATGAACCGCGTCATAATCGCTCAATCTCAGTGTGTCGAAGAGGGAAAACCCTTCATGATGGCGGGTCGTGAGCACGATGTACTTCATGCCTGCGAGTTTGGCCAAACGGGCGATCGCTTTCGCGTCGAAGTCCTCAGCGGTGAACGTCGACTTCAACTGCCTGTATTCTTCTTTCGGAATCTTGCGCAGCTTCATGACCCATTCGCCTTGTCCGAGCTGGGAATACAGCCCCCAGTGGATGAACATGCCGAAACCGAGGTGTTCGAACTCGGCAATATACGGTTTGGGTACGGGATTTTCGTGCATGGTGTAGAGCCTCCTAAGGAATGATTAGCGTGCGGAAATCTCTTCGATCATCATAAACCAGAATACGGGAATGGGGAAGAAGAGGAATGAAGCCGTGAGGGTGATCTCGTCAGAAATCTAGTTTTAAATTGACAGTCAAGGCCACCGTCATGCAAGATGACAAATAAAGGATATTCTATTAATCAATTAGCAGGGAGGCGAATGAAATAGAAGGACTTTATAAAACCAAATTATCGGAACAACAGTTAAACGAGGTTACCCAAAGAGCGTTTGGCTGTTCCATTGTTTCCTTGATTGAATTGTCGGATGGTTGGGCAAACAGTGCCTATTCAATTCAATTGGATGATGGGAGACGGGTTGTTCTTAAGGCGCGCCCCCCTGTCACTACTCAATTCATGCGCAGTGAGGTCGATACGATGAGGACTGAGGTTAATGCCATGAACCAATTAGCAGGGATCGAAGGCCTGCCGATTCCTCGAATCTACCGTTATGATGCATCTTTTACGTTGTTACCTGTCGAATATTATATGATGGAGCATCTTGAAGGCACTCCTTACAACCATGTGAAAGAATCCATGCCCGAGACGGAGCGGGAGGCGGTCGAGCATCAACTGGGTGTGATGAACCGGCTTATTAACCAAGTTAGGGGTAAGCGGTTCGGGTTTTATTCGGGCACTCAGCACGATTCATGGAAGGATGCTTTCCGGGAGATGATCTTTGGCGTTCTGGAGGACGGTGAAGATGCCGAAGTAACTTTAACAATTCCGTATTCTGAGCTGAAGGAACAGATCGAGCTTCGGTTGGGTGTCTTAGACGAAGTGAAAGAACCTCAGCTCGTTCACTGGGATTTATGGGACGGCAATGTGTTCGTTAAGGATGGTAAGGTAACAGGTATTATAGATTTCGAGAGAGCGCTGTGGGGAGATCCTCTGATGGAAGTGTATTTCGGTCGCTTTAACCCATCGGCGGCATTCAGACAGGGATATGGTTTATGGCTGACGGAACCATCGCAAATGGCTAGACGGACACTCTATGACCTCTATCTCGACCTCATCCTCCATATCGAATGCGCTTATCGTAAATACGAAAATAAAGAGCATGTGCAGTGGGCATACGATAATCTAGTGGAAAGCTTGAAACGGTTTCGTAACTCAACTCAATAATTAGAACTGCTCCTGCAACAGCACGCTTCATTCAGGATAACCACTACCGGAATGTATAGGGATTGTCCCTTAAGGTCGTTAAAGACTTGGAGTCAGCCCATGTTTATTGGTGGAACCTGTATTTACTACAGTAAATGTAGCTTAAAACGAGATATTCACCAACCAACCTGCATTTCCTACAGGTGTTCAACCCAAAATTGGCTATAATGACTCGACTAACCCCAAACACCTGTATTTTTTGCAGTTCAAACGTTCTAAAAGCAGTTGTTGGCGAAAGAACCTGCACTTTTTACAGTTTGTTCTGCAAATAATAGCAGCCGTAATCTTTTATTCTGGAACAGCTAGACCTCCATTTAATCGTCCTATCTTGTCAGGAGTGGTGTTCGAGAAGACGTCGTGAATGTTAGAGGACTTAACCTATTTGTGGAGAATTTCGGAGACTATTCGCAAGGGCTTAAGTTTGCTTTCATTCACCAAGTATAGAGATTGATAGTTCTAGGAATAAGCTTAAAATGGGAGTGTTTTAGTTATCTTCATAAAACCTTCATCGAACTTTAATCAACCCTTCATGCAGTTCTGTAGCATGGATGGTATGATTTTTTTCAGTGGACTCTAAATAGAGAAAGATGAAGGACGTGGAGAGAGATGCACAAAACAATTATTATCGGGACAGGACCTGCGGGACTAACAGCGGCGATCTACTTGGCAAGGGCCAACTTAAATCCACTCGTTATTGAAGGACCGGAACCAGGAGGTCAACTGACGACTACGACCGAGGTAGAGAATTTTCCGGGATTCCCGGACGGCATTATGGGCCCTGAGCTAATGGCTAACATGCGTAAGCAAGCAGAGCGCTTCGGTGCAGAGTTCCGCTCGGGATGGGTAAATAGCGTAGATATGTCAAAGCGTCCATTCACATTGTCTGTTGAGGGCATGGGTGAGCTTACGGCAGAGTCGTTGATTATCTCTACTGGCGCTTCTGCTAAATACTTAGGTATCCCAGGTGAAAAAGATAATGTTGGGCGGGGCGTAAGTACTTGCGCGACATGCGACGGATTTTTCTTCCGCAACAAGAAAATCATCGTCATCGGCGGCGGAGATTCCGCAATGGAGGAAGCTCACTTCCTGACCCGTTTCGCTTCGGAAGTTGTTCTCGTCAATCGTCGTAATGAGCTTCGCGCATCGAAAATCATGCAGGATCGCGCTCGCGGCAATCCGAAAATCAGCTGGAGTCTTAATCGGACTCCGCTAGAGGTGCAGAGTGGTCCGTTGAGCGTAACCGGTTTGAAGGTAACGAACAATGAAACAGGTTTAGAGGAAGTCATCGCTGCGGACGGTATCTTCGTTGCGATTGGACATACTCCGAATACGCGATTCTTGGACGGGCAGCTAGAGACCGATGAAACGGGTTACTTGCTAGTGAATCCAGGCACGACGGAAACCAATATCCCAGGCGTATTCGCTTGCGGAGATGTACAGGACCATCGTTATCGTCAGGCGATCAGCGCTGCAGGAACGGGATGTATGGCTGCATTGGATTGTGAAAGATTTTTGGAGAATCTGTGATGTCATTCTTACAAAAATAGGAAACGAGAGGCTGGGATGATCCCTGGCCTCTTTTTTTTCAGCATGTAGACTGATTATTAGTGGTCTGGCTCCACATTCTCGGTAACCTCGCAAGCTTTGTTGGCGGCGGAGCTGAATTCCTCATCATTGTCGGAGCCAAGCTTATCTCCGAACTGATCTAGTTGACTCGGGTGACTCGCGGGTCCGTTATTGTCCGGCTTGCTGTTTCTTCCGGTCATGGTATCACCTCCTGTGGGTTAGAATGACCCAATTCGACGGAGGTTACTCCGGATATGGATTGCAAACTTTTCACTCCGCGTGTCACAAAATACTCTCCGTTATCGACTTATTTATTAGAACGTATAAGACGGAGGGCGATAGTCATGGAAATCAGAGAAATACAAGGCTACGACGCGGCGGTTATCGGGGGTGGTCTGGCAGGTCTGATTGCAGCAATTGAATTAGCGAAAGCCGGCAGATCAGTCGTTGTTCTCGAGAAATCTAGCCATGTGGGTGGAAGGGCAATAACGATCAATAAGCATGGGACTTTATTTAACCTTGGCGGACATGCGCTGTATCTCGGCGGCGAGGCGAACGGTATTTTACAGGAGTATGGACTTAAGTTGGAAGGTAAAAAACCTTCCTCTAAAGGATCAGCCATATGGAATAACCAGGTCATGTCGATGCCGGGAGATCCGATGGGGCTATTAACATCGCCCTTACTGGGGTGGTCTGGTAAAGCTAAGCTGATAAAAGCGTTAGGTAAAATGATCAAAGCGAAGCCCGCTACACTTCCGCTCATGAGTCTCCGTGCTTGGGCGGAAGGGGAAATACACGATCCGATGGTACGCCATATTTTCTACGCGCTTTGTCGAACGGCAACCTACACCCAAGATCCTGATTTTCAACGGGCAGGACCTGTACTGAAACAGGTTCAACGCGCGCTAAAGTCAGGAGTAAAGTATTTGGATGGCGGCTGGCAAACGATTGTGGATCAGCTTCGAGATCTGGCGATACAGAATGGAGTCAGCATCCTAATGAACAAAACAATAGTGGATATCATGCATGACAGCGGGCAGGTAAGAGGTGTGCTTTGTAAAGATGGGACATTGCTTGAGGTCCCGAACGTGATTAGTACGGTTTCTCCTGCAGACACTTATCGGATGACAAAGGAAGCGGAGAAAACCATCTTGAAACGCTGGAAAGATGAAGCAAGACCTTCGATTGCTGCAAGTCTGGACCTTGCCTTGAAGCGTCTGCCCGTGGCGAAGCGTGACTTCGCCATCGGGGTGGATCAGCCTGTGTTTTTCTCGAATCACTCAAGAGCAGCTAAGTTGAGCGAGAATGGAGCAATTGTTGTGCACCTAACGAAGTATAACGGTCAAGGGGAACAGGACCCTAAAGCTGACGAACGAATGTTAGAGCAAACGATGAGCTTGCTGCATCCTGGCTGGGAGAAGGAAGTCGTCTCCCGGCAGTACTTGCCGAATATGACAGTCGTTCACGATTATCCCCACCTCGGTCGTACGGAACAGAATATAGGTCCAATCGTTCCGGAAATTCAAGGGCTTTACGTTGCAGGTGATTGGGTTAGCCATGGAGAAATGTTAGCTGATGCTTCAGCTGCAAGCGCCAGAAGAGCTGCCCGACATATTATCGGAAACCAATTGGAACTCGGTGCCCCAATTAAACCTCTTATTGCTTATGCGCGCTAATCATCTTTCTCCTGGGAGGTGTTTGTGTGACTCTTAATCAGTCGCCGGATGTGTTGTATCGCACTTATAAACCTCTGTTATTCTCCTTGGCCTATCGAATGCTTGGAAGCGTAATGGACGCGGAGGATGTTGTTCAGGAAATCTTTCTATACTGGAGTGAGGGTAAGCCTCCACAGGTTCTTAATGAGAAGGCCTATCTGTGCAAGATGGTAACTAACCGCTGTATTGACCGACTTCGAGCTGCGAGCAGACAACGCGAGGTTTACGTCGGCCCATGGTTACCCGAGCCGCTTCTGACCGATGTCGAGGATTTCGATCGCCCATCTGGAACCTACCTGCATAAAGAATCACTTTCAACGGCTTATTTGCTCCTGCTTCAACAGCTTTCATGGGTCGAGAGAGCCGTGTTTATCCTCAGAGAAGTACTGCAATATGAGTATGACGAGATCTCCGACATCGTGGGGAAGAGCAGTGCAAACTGCCGGCAAATCTTCCATCGAGCGAAGAACGGAATTAGCGGTCTGAAAGTCTCGGCTGATTCGGAAGGTACCGAGTCTCCGCGCTCGGAGTCGATCAAGCTGCAGGTAGAGCAATTCGTGCAAGCTTTGATATCTGGTAATTCCGCACAGCTGGTTAGCCAGATGAAATCGGATGCGACGTTATACTCAGACGGGGGCGGGAAGGTTACCGCTGCCATCCGGCCTATACTGGGTGCTGAGAAAATTGCAATGTTCTTATTTGGTATCTTAAGCAAGCTTCCTGCTGACTATTCTTATCGTATCGTCACATATAATGACCAGCCGGCTATCGTCTCTTACTTTGGCAAGGAGCCGAACAATGTCATGACGTTTCGAATAGAGGACAATGTCGTAACCGATATTTACATCGTCATAAACCCGGATAAGCTTCACCATTTACCTCGATTATAAAAACCAAAAACGGTCAAGCGAGAGAATGCCCTCCCTGCTTGACCGCTTTTTATTAGTGTCGCCCAGCATGGGCGTTATCTATAGGGTGCAAGTCCCGAATGGCGAAGGCAGTAGTAGTCATTAGCTTAAGACAAGGGTGTCCTCCGTGAGGTGGAATCTGAAGGAAGTCGGCGGCAAAT
>NZ_JBEQAP010000009.1:0-165790 GCF_041640265.1 Cohnella sp. | reverse complement strand
AACGTAGCATGGAAACACCATCCGTTCGGTATAAGTTTAGTTATATTATACCATATTAACGCGGTGTCGCATTAAATTAATTGGACATAATAAAAGCTGTCGAGACTTTCTCGACAGCCTGAAGGAGTATGCCTTTGTGCATACTCCTTATTATTTTTTTATGCTATATATCTAAGGTTACTACCCTGAACATGCCTACCTCCAAAGTAACGAAAGAAGGCATGTTCAGGGTAGTAACTAAAAAAGGTTAAAGAATTAAGATAGTAAGTAAGGGACAAAACTTTTGCCGTCCATATCCGTATTAAAGACAACATATTTGTTGCTTTTAAGTAATCTGGTGAGCTGTTGATTAACGTTCATTTTCCCACACATTTTATAGATTCCTAGCCTTGCAACTTCAAGTCATGAGTCGAAGCTGCTAGCAATCTCGCTGAGAGAACTTATCAACTGCTCCAACGGCATCGGCCTGCCAATGAAATAGCCTTGTATTTGGTCGCATTTCAGGCTCTGAAGTCGGCTAAGCTGCTCTCTGGTTTCCACGCCTTCCGCTGTTACTGTCAAACCGAGACTATGCGCCAAAGCAAGAACCGCGCTGACAATTTTTTCGTCTTGGGAGCCACTGCTCATATTGCAGATGAAGGAAGGATCGATTTTGAGTATATGAACTGGCAAATGCTTGAGCAATACGAGTGACGACTGGCCGATTCCAAAATCGTCGATCGCAATTCGGACGCCAATTTCCTCCAGCTTTCTCAGCATAACAATGCTGTGCTCCAGATCCTGTACCGCTGTATATTCAGTAATTTCCAGGCACAAATGACTCGGATCGATGCCGGTCATACGCAGCACCTCCCGAACCGATTCCGGGAATTGTTCCTGAAGGAACTGCTTCACTGAAATGTTCACGGACATAACAAACGATGGAAGCCCTTCTTGAATCCACTGTTTATAGGCCATACAAGCCTGCTCCAGAACCCATTGTCCAATCGGAATAATCAATCCCGTCTCTTCGGCAAGAGGAATGAATTCGGATGGGGAGATGAGTCGTCCTTCCGACGACTGCCAGCGAATGAGCGCTTCGGCTCCATACACTTTGCCAGTCGCAAGTGAAATTTGCGGCTGGAAAAAAAGCCGGAATTCGTCCCTTTTCAGTGCATTACGCATTGCTTTCTCAAGGTTGAAGCGCTCTACGACGCGAAATCCGAGCTCGGGCGTGTATGATTCGACCGCATTGCCGTCCGTCTCTTTTGATCTATACATCGCCACATCGGCAAATTTGATCAGTGTTTCAGAATCTTGACCATGATCAGGGTACAGGCTAATTCCAACGCTCGCCGTCACGAATAGCTCATGACCCTCCAGGTAGAAAGGAGCTGATAAAAGAAGCAGTATCCGGTCGGCAGTCTGGCACGCATCTTTTTCCCCTTTAATCGATGGAAGCAGAACGATAAACTCATCCCCGCCCAGTCTTGCAATCGTGTCACTGCTTCTGACACATAGTTTTAGCCTGTCGGAAACTTGCTGGATCACCAAATCGCCTGCTTGGTGACCGAGCGTATCGTTAACGAATTTGAACCGATCTAGGTCAATTAACAGTACCGCGTGAGAATCATTAGCATGATTTCTCAAAGCCGATTGAAGCCGCTCCTGAAACAGCAGGCGGTTCGGCAATCCTGTCAAAGAATCGTGATAAGCGAGCTGGATGATGTGCTCCTCGCTATTCTTTCTCTCCGTTATGTCTGCAACCGATCCGACGATATGAATCAATGTACCTTCTTCATCCCGAATCACGCTGCCTGTCGCATGCAGCCAGACGTTACTGGCATCCCATCCGCGAAAGCGGAATTCCATTTGGATGGAGGGCTGATCCTTGAACAGGAGACGAATCGCCTCAAAGACAAGTGACTGATCATCTGGATGAACCCTTCTAAAGTACGAACGGGGCGTGCTTGTCAGCGTCTCCATTGTTCCGCGCAGCACCTTGTGGGCACCGAGGTTCCATTCGATTAAGCCTGTTCGGATATCCCAATCCCAGATGCCGTCATTTGTCGTCTGCGACACGATCTCCAGCTTCTCGGCAATAGCCCGGACCTGACGGAACAACATTTCACGCTCCAAGGCTACTAACAATATTCTGAAGCTTTGTCGGGTTAAATCGCCGCCAGCCAAATGAGAAAGCGGGTCGGCGGGACCGACGAGCGCCATGAACCCCCAGTCATGAAGCTCCGAGCTGATCATATGCAGGGTGACGCTATCTTCCCCGCCTGCATCAGCCGACTTCGGCAAGTATTCGACAGGCGGGAAATGTTCCGGCTTGTACTTTGCACCAATTGGAGGAAGAGGATCCCCCTTATGGCTAAACGTCTGTCTGACGACAAGATATTTGCCGCCTGATTTATCCGTCTCCCATAAGGCAAGGCAGCCCCAATGATTTTGGTTCCAGAACAAGTTGGAAATATGGATTTGTTCATCCTTTGTTGCGTTAATGAGAGATTGGATGACCTCGAAATGGTTTAGATTAAGCCGGTGAAGCAGCTTCCGAAGCTCCGAATAGGAAAACAGGCTGTCAGATTCCCTAGAGGAATCTGACAGCCCGACGCATCCGCAAGATTCGCGTGTAATCAAGCTAACGGGGACGTGAACTGTCTTCTCTTTTTCCTGTTCTGCTCCATCGAGCATATCTATTAAATTATCAATGATCGTTTCGGCGTATATATTGAATGGTTGTCTAATCGTCGCTAATGGTGGCTGGTTGGTTCCCGCCTGTTCGATGTCATCGAACCCGATCACCGCTACATCGCGTGGAACCGAATACCCTTGGCATTGGAGCGCTTCAATGGCGCCAATCGCGTTCAAATCCGTTCCGGCAGCAACAGCCGTGAAGGGAACTCCCGAACGAAGCAATTGCTCTGCAGCCAATGCTCCCCCGTACATCATATGATCAGCGGTTTCTACAACTAGGGATTCGTCATAAGGAATTTCAAGCTCATGAATGGCTTCCAGATAACCCTGGTAGCGCTGATGCACTTCGTAATGATCGGTCTTTCCGAGAAAGGCAATCCTTCGGTGCCCATGATCTGCCAGATGAAGAACCGCTGCCTTCATGCCTGACTGATTGTCCGGAATGACGGTGCGGGCATTGGGTATCGGAGAACGGAACCCGACACAGATTATGGGTTTATCTTTGCGGGCGATCACTTCGAAGAAAGACGATAACTCCGTCGACACGATGAGCACCCATCCATCGATCAGATCAACAGCTACCTCCGACTCTATTGGAGTAAGGCTTTTTTCGTTTTCCGTCTGAATGGCAATTAGCTGTACTTGCCGCGTACGAGCGGCTTGACGCATGGAATCAAACAATCGGCCAAAGTACTCTCCATCGAGAAAAGGAACGACTACTCCGATTCGATAAAATTGCTGCATAATTTACCTGCTTTCCGAATTATCCTTTGACCGCACCTGCTGTTATACCTGTGATGAAAAATCGGCCGAATGCGGCGAGAATGAGTAGGAGCGGGATCGTAGCCGCAAACGTACCTGCCATAATCATGGCATAATCTTTGTAATAAACCTTGCTCAGGTTGCGCAATGCGATCTGGATCGTCTGCGAATCCGATGATTTCAGAACAAGGGACGCCCAAACGAATTCGTTCCATATTCCCATAAACGTCAGAATAGCCAAGGCGGCAAGAGCCGGAAGAATGATAGGGACCACAATGCGATAATACGTCTGGAAATGGGAGCAGCCGTCTATTTTTGCAGATTCCAGCATGTGGGGATGAACCGCTGCTTCCATGTACTGCTTCAGCCAGAACACGCCGTAGGCGGATACAAGCCCGGGAACGATGATCGCTTTAAGCGAATTTATCCATCCAAATGTAGTCATAATGAAATAGGAGGGAACTAGACCCAGTTGGCTTGGAATCATCATGGTGGAAATGATGAAGACATACAATAACTTGCTTCCTTTGAACGTGATGTATGAAAAAGCGAACGCGGCCAAAGAGCAGAAAACAAGCTGGAGTATCGTCGCGATCCCCGATGCCGCTGCAGTATTCCAAAGCGCCTTAAAGAAATCAATTTCCTTAATAACCTTGCTGAAATTGTCGCCGAACAGATGGCCAGGGGTAAACAACGGGGGAAAATGGTTCACCGCTGAGGTTGTGTGCGAGCTTATAACGAACATCCAGTAAAAAGGAAAGAGTGAGATCGCAAAGAACAACATTAGAAAGAGATAAGCAGAAATAGATTCAATTGCTTTCATGCATCCTCCCGCTGGCTTAATCCGCTGAATGGATTTTTCTTGTCATATGCGAATTGATCAGCGAAATGGCGATGACAATCAAGAACAGCATCCACGACACGGCTGATGCGTAACCGAACGAATGATTCACAAACGCCTGATTATACAAATACATGACCACGGTCAGCGTCTGACTCTGCGGTCCACCAGTTGGTCCCGAAAAAATGTGCGGCTCGGTGAAGATCTGCATGCCGCCTATAGTGGACATAATTATAGTAAATAGAAGAACCGGCCTAATCATTGGAATTGTGATAAAGATAAACTGTCGCACCCTTGATGCGCCGTCGATGCGGGCTGCCTCGTAAAGTGCTGTTGGAACGCCTTGAAGCGCTGCCAAATAAATCAAAGCATTGTAGCCAGTCCATCTCCATATGATCATAACGGAAACGGCAATTTGTGCTCCCCAGTAGTTAGCGCTCCAATTGAATTTTTCAAACCCGAACTGCACCAAAATCCAGTTGATTAAGCCGTAATTATATCCAAATATGCTGCTGAAGATCACGGCTACAGCTACAAGCGAAGTGATGTTCGGAGCGATGGCTGAAATACGGAAAAGAGTGATCCCTTTAATAGAACGGGAATTCAGTAGATGAGCCAACAACAACGCCAGAAATAACTGTGGAAGCGTTGACATCACCCAAATAGAACAAGTATTCCGACAGACTTCCAGAACAGCGGGTCATTCGTGAATAATCCTTCATAGTTTTTCAAACCAATAAACTGCCTGCCTCCTATAATATTCCACTTAAAAAAAGAGATATATAACGACCATAAAATGGGGAATAACGAAAACACACCGAAGACGATAAAAATCGGCGAGATGAAAAGATACCCAATGACGTTATCCCTGAGCTTATGGATAACGTACCAGCGGGTCTTCGGCTTGCTCTTGCGAGAGTCGGACATACCCGTTACAGGATGATCCACGCTTGACCCCCTTTCTGCCGGCGCTTGGCATACTAATGCTGAGCTTTACTTTTGGCTGATAACCAGCCTGACACCAATCAGTGTCCGAGGTCGCGCTTTGCCGTTTCTATTCCTTTTCTGAACGTTTCCTCCGGATTTACGCCGTTCTTCTCCACATTCCATAGGGCTTGGATCAAGGCTGCATTTACTTTGTCGTAATCCGGACCGTAGTAGACCGGGAGGACTTTCTTGGCGGCTTCTGCATAAATTTTGCCGATCTCTGCGTCGCCATAGAACGTATCTTTGAAGTTCACAATAGCCGGATCTGAATAAATGTCGGGTGTGGACGGGAAGTTGCCGTTTTTCTTGAACAGCTCCAGCTGTGTTTCGGGAGAGGTCAAATATTTGATTAAATCGTATGCTTCTTTAGGGTGCTTGCTCTCCTTGGGAATCGTCAGGAACGAGCCACCCCAATTGCCCGAGCCTTCCGGCATCAGTGCGATATTCCATTTCCCGCTTGAATCTGGTGCGTTAGCTTTCATAAAGCCCATCATCCAGGCAGGCGCAAGAACGGTTGCAAAATCGCCGTTGTTCATGCCCGCGCCCCATTCCGGCGTCCAGGCCGATATTTCGGCAGTCAAGCCTTCCTGAGCCGCTTTAACCGAAATATCCCAGGCACGCTTAATATCTGGATTTGTATCGGCGATGAGGTTCCCCTTATCGTCGAAATATTGCAGCTTCCCTTGCCCCCGGATTACGAAGAATAGAGCTTCCGCAGCGTATGTCATTGGCTTTCCAGTTTTGCTCTTAATCGTTTTGCCAATTTCCAAGTATTTCTCCCAACTTGGCAGCAGCGCAGACACTTCTTCTGTGGTCGTCGGCAGACCTGCCTGTTGGAACAAGTCCGTACGAAACATAATGGCCATAGGGCCGATATCGGTCGGAATACCATAAATGAATTGACCATCCTGGCTAGAGGCTTGAACGAGTTTCCAGTCCAGAAAGTTGCCAATGAAATCCTTAGCTCCCATATCAGCCAAATTGTTGAATTTGCTCGGGTCGGATTTGAATTTGTCTATGTAACTGATCTCAACCACCGCGACATCTGGCACGCCTCCGCCTGCCGCCAATGCCGTCATCAAACCATTGTGATGGTCCGCATATTCCTGCCGCTGTATGTTGACTTTAATGTTTGGATGATCCTTTTGGTATTGCTCAATAAACGGTTCCATCCCGGTTCCCGTAAAAAGCCACATATCAAGAGTAACTTTCTCCCCACTTAATTCATCATTTGACTTGGCGGCGCTTGGAATGTTTGAGCTGTCTTCCTTGCCGCTGCAAGCAGCCAAGGTCAGAGCCATAACAAAAACCAATGCCAGTCTAATTAACCGCATCATCTTATGATTCACCCTTATAATTTATTTTCGTTACAGCTTGGTCTCCTCTAAATTTAGGGGAGGGTACTGCATATAAGCAAAGGGGATACTGAGATTGCGGGATTCATCTCTGCCCTTCTCCTTCAAAACCAGCAACTGACTGAATTGGTCACAGTTCAAGCCAAGCGAATTGAAGTACTTGAGAAGCGTGTTCGCGAGGTACCTTCTATGAGGGAAACGTTGTCCATGATTGCTCAGCGGCGTATTTCTAAGACCATTATTCTTTTGGCCATGCGATATGTAATGGCATCTATTGCGCGTTGCATACCGCAGAGCATGACGGTCACGAGTGAGCGCAGCGAATGAAAGAATTGCTACAAGAAAGCTGGAAACTCGCTCAAGCTTCTCGTCATAATAAGATCCCTCTTGAGGAGAATGTCATCCAAGCGATAAAAGAATTCTCGATAATATTCTTGAAAGCGGTAAGATCGAATGGGCGAAGGATAGAGCAAAGCTAATATGGGCCAACGAGGTCGAAAAGCAAAGAAAAAGGATTCCCTAAGTGTTTTACACTTTCGGGATATCCAGTACACAAAGAATGAAAATCAGTTGATTTTAGAAAGCCATTGAACCGCTTCTTCCAGGTTGTCAAACTCTTCCGATGTTTTCGAACTATCGAGCGCTGAAGTGACTCTGTTTACGCTTGATTTGGCTATTACTTTTTCTGGTAGTACAATCGCCGAATAATTAATTCCTGCTTCAATAGACCTTGCATACCAATCTTGGGCGACCCAATTCTGATCATCCTGCGATATGGCAGACATCTTGCGGCAATCGTATAGAACCTTTTTACTCTGTTTTTGAACCGCTAAATCTAATATCTTGTTTATAGGCGTTCGATATTGTTCGCCTTGGGCAAAACTTTTCCACTCGAAAATAACTGCTTTAACCGCTTCATTCCATGAAACCTTTGCTTGAGGAGATTCATAATAAATCATGCTATTCTCACACTCCATATCAACTTGAGATATACACATTCCCATACTAGAGTATCAACTTTTGTCGATAAGCTGAATGGATTATTTTAAAGAGCTGAGATGGATTTTTTCATACATCTGGTAATTGAAATGAAAAAATATTTTGAGACTCCTGCATAGCATAAAAATCCATCTTAACTGTTTTAAAATGACCATTTCAGTCAAATGCAATACGTGATAGGATTTGCATGGAAATCTTGACGTGAATGACCACTGAGGTGAGTACACATGCGGTTAATTTCAACAGCTAATTGTCATCCTGGAATGGCTATAGCAAAAAACATTTATACAGATAATGGTGCGGTTTTGATTGGGGTCGGGGTATCTCTGACGGAAAGAATGATCGAGAGTTTAAAGGGGCGTAATGTTTCTCATCTGTATATCAAGGACAAAGCCACAGAAGACTTGGAAAATGTCGATGATGTGCCATTGGAATTGCGAGTCGAGGCGGCCACCGTAATTCATGAGACCTTTAATCAAATACAAGCCGCGAATAATAAATGGCTAAAAGCAATCAATCACTTGAATGTCGATAAACTGCAAAAGGTTTTTAAGGATCTTGTATATGAGCTTCGAGCAAATAAAAACGTAATTAGTCTATTGACCAATGTAACTGTTCATGATAACTACATATTTTCCCACTCCGTCAACGTTACAATTTATACCTTAGCGATGGCCATCAAGCTTGGATATAACGACAAACAATTAAATGACCTTGCAATAGGCGGAGTGTTTCATGATATTGGTAAATCGAGAATTCCTTTGGATGTCTTAAATAAAAAAGGAAGGCTGTCCGATGAAGAATTCACCACGATCAAAAACCATTCGGGATATGGGTTTGAAATATTGAGAAACCAGCCAAGCATTTCACTGCTTTCCGCTCATTGTGCTTATCAGCATCACGAGAAACTCGATGGTTCAGGATATCCGAGAGGTTTGAAAGGGGATGAAATTCATCCGTATGCCAAGATTATGGCGGTAGCTGATGTGTTTGACGCTCTCACGTCCACAAGGTCTTATCGAAATGCCATGCTTCCTCATGAAGCAATAGAGGTGCTGTTTACGGAAGCAAATACCCATTTTGACTCCAGTATCATTCAAACTTTTCGGCATTCCGTAGCCTCCTATCCTATAGGCGTAACCGTGAAGCTCAATACGGGGGAAACAGCGGTAGTTGCTCAATATTTGTTCGATTCTCCGGGACGACCGATCGTTCGCGTAGTCAAAGATTCTTATGGAAAAAATTTAGATAAAGCCTACGATCTTGATTTATCGAAGAACCTCACACTCTTGATTACCGAGTGTGATGCGATAATGTAAGCAGGAATTTTAGCTTAGAAATTAGCCATCACGGAAAAGCAACAATCGATAACCCAAATAAAGGGCTACTCAAAAGTTAAACCCTTTTGAGTAGCCCTTTCAAATAATCAAAGATCGTGAAGCCTTCAGCAACGCACAGAATTGTATGTCGTACAATAATAGTTATTCGACATATAAGGAGTTGAAATGATGATAAACGAAACCTTCAAACAGAAACAGATAGATATTAGAGAATCAGGCGAACAAGGTCATCCTATCAGTGATGATCAAATCATTCGTCTGTTTTTGGCAACGTGCACTCACTCAACGAACACGATAAGGAATTATTATCGAGCGATAGAGCGGTTTCGTTCATTCCTCGCCTATCAGCCGTTGGGTAAGGTTTCTTGGAAAGAGGTGGAGGCCTTTAAAATCGGGCTTATGCACGGAATTGAAGGGTGTGCTCTCAAACCGCTTGCGCCCGCTTCTGTTGCTTCCTTTATCGCACCGCTTAAATCGTTGTACAAATGGGCTAGCGATGCAAATATTGGTTTTTTTAGGCAAAATCCGACTACAAGCGTCAAAATACCTGCGGTACCCATTACCAGCAAAAAACATTTTTTAACTAAAACAGAAGTAGGGAATTTATTGAAACAATTATTGAATAAAAGCCTTAGAAACTATTTAATCGGTTTAACATTGGTCATGCTGGGGCTCAGAGTATCAGAATTGATTGGTATTGAATGGCGTGATTTTGATAAGGATGTTTCCGAGGCTTCCGTATGGTTATCCATCAGAGGGGCAAAAGGAGGAAAATATCGAGAAGTAAAAGTGCCGCAGCAACTATGGGAGATGTATTTGGATTATTACAAGTTAGAAAGTAAACTCGAAGGGGCTGCGTCGGATTGGAGGCTGTTTCCTCTCACATCGCGGCAAATTGAACGGATCATCCGTCAAGCAAGTGAAGAAAGCGGTTTGGAGAAGAAAGTGACACCCCACTGGCTGCGTCACACCAACGCCACGATGGCTCTTCTGAGCGGCGCTTCGCTGCAACAAGTGCAAGAAACATTAGGTCATTCGCACATTAACACAACGCAACGGTATCTCCATACGGTTGAACAATTGAAAAAAGCGGCTCCCGATTTTGTCGAGGAATTTTTATCGGACTACATTGGAAACCCGATGAAAGAATAAAGGAGTTAAGAAATTCCTAAATCCCATATTGTGGCATGGGCATGAATACCCTATAATAGTGCTAAAGACTTGTTTTTTTGCAGATTTATGTCGAATAACTATTATTGTACGACATTTTTACGATTAACGATCATTGTAAATATTTCTTATGAAATTTAAACTTTAGTGGGTAATTGGGTCATCCTTTTGTAGTAGGATAGGTCTTTAATTCTATAATATAGGATAAAAGATGCGCTCTCTAAAAGGAGCGCGTTTGAATTTTTCGGAAACAATTTTTTATGAATATCAAATCATTAAGAGGAAAGGAGGAGATTCCGATCAAAGTACGTCTAGGTTTTCAGGGCACGATGTTTCTCATTTTTTCGCTTCTGTCCCTGATAGGCGTAACCGTAACATTCTCGGGTGTCTATTTGTATATGTCGAATTATATGGAAAAGCATTCTATCGAGAATATGGAACAGCTAACAGTGAAGATGTCAGAACAGATTGACTCGTTTTACAACGAGATGGATCACATTTCGCTTCAAATCCTTTATAGTCCCGAATTAATAGAGATAATGAGAAAAGCAGCCCATTCCAACAATAGTGAAAACTACTTTACTGAGCACACAGAAAAGGAACGCATCGTAAGGAAATACCTAGATTCCTTTATTGGCCCCGACCTTACGGTATCGAGGATCAGTATGTATAATGACCGAGGCGATTATGTGAGCATGGGGATCATTCCTGATAAGGCAAGCGTTATCCGGTACCAAATGCAAAGCGATTTATATAAAGCATCCTTTTCTGCTGGAAACGATAGCACTAAATTTTCCAGACCTCATGCCGATATGTGGTCGGCGGATCGAAGTCAAAAGTTAATTTCGTTCTACAGAGAAATTCGCGACGTATCGGATTCGTACGGTATTATCGAAATTCAGCAGAATGTTTCGACATTCGAAAAGATTCTGCGTGTTCCTAATAGTAGAGAGATGAAAGTATACGTATTTGATAAGGACGGCTTGCCAGCATACATAAGTCATGATACGGAATTGTCAGATCATATTACCATGCAGCAATTGCTTGGAGGCCAATCAACAGTTAATCAAGCCGATTATATCTTTGCCAGCCATCAGTCTCCTTTGAGCCAATGGAATATTATTCTTGCAGAGCCCAAGTCAGAGTTTTTCTCGCCTATTAAGGTCGTAGGAAGATTATTATTCATCGTGAGTCTATCGATTGTTGCTCTCAGTCTAATTATGAATTTCGTGATTACGAAACAATTGACAAAACCGTTTCGCAAGATGCGCGATTCGATTCGAAATGTTAGTTATAACAATCTATCGATTGAAATTGACGATACGTCCAATGAAATCATTCTCATGAACAATGCTTTCGAAAGCATGTTCGAAAGACTGAAGGATTCGATGGAGCAAGTTGTACAAGCGCGTTCGCGGGAAATGAAGGCTCGCATGAATGCCTTGGAATCGCAAATGAATCCTCACTTTTTGTATAATGTGCTGACAGTCATAGGTACAACCGGAGAGCAAGCCGGAGTGGATAAAGTGATGGAATTGTGCGAAAAGCTTTCAGGTATTCTCAGATATTCTTCAAGAAATCGTGATGGAGAAGTTACCGTTCGAGATGAGTTGATCTATGCACAGCAGTATTTGGATCTTATGAGGGAGAGATATGAAGAACACTTCCAATACAGATTAGAAATGGATGAGGAAACGCTGACTTTAGAGGTGCCGCGACTGATTTTTCAGCCTATTATCGAAAATTGTTTTCGGCATGCCTTTCAAAAGGTTGGTCCACCGTGGTCTATCCATCTTTCAATCAAACAAACCGTTGATCTGGAGTGGATGTTTGAGGTTAAGGATTGGGGGGACGGCTTTGATCGGGCAGTCCTTGAAAATCTGCAACAAAGAATGGAGAGCTATACATACAATGCCGATTACATCAACACAACGGAAGAATCATCCGGAAATGATGGCGGAGTCGGTCTTTTCAATACATTTATCCGATTGATGGTTACCTATGGCGAGAAGGCGTTTTATGAAATATTGACTAACGATCCTAATGGAACAATCGTTCGAATGGGGGTGAGGCGCAAATGATTAAAGTCATGATTGTCGAAGATGAAGCACCGATTCAACGCAGCATCAAATCGGCAGTTGAGTCCGCCGATGACAGGTTTGAAGTCATTGCTACGGCATATAACGGTCAAGAGGCGTTGATGCTTGTTCAAGAGCTGCAGCCGGATATTATTATAACCGACATCCGTATGCCGGTAATGGACGGCCTTGCTTTAACGGAGAAGGTACGGGAATTATATCCTCATATTCAAATCATTCTGCTAAGCGGCTATCAGGAATTTGACTATGCGAGAAAAGCCATGCTGCTTGGTGTGGTACATTATCTGCTTAAACCGGTATCACGTAAGCAAATAAAAGAACTGCTTGAGACGGTCCTTCTGGATACATTAGGTAAGAGAAGGGAGTTGCATAGACAGTATGTGGCTTCTCTTATTCACGGAAAACTTCTATCGATGTTTCCCTTTTTGCAACAAAATCCTTATAAGTCGCATTTGTTGATTTTATGTTGTGCAGGACCGATACCGACTTTTTCCTTCGACGATGAAATCCCCGGAAAAGTGTACTGGGAAGACAATGATCTACAATCTATTTTGGTTGATGTAATGGAGGGGCATGGTGATTTCGCTGTCGTGAATGGAAAATCCATTTCAGAACAAGTGATCATGCTTTCCTTTTTTCGAAATCAGGAGATCATTCGTTCTCCGCGAGAATGGGCGGATATCATTGCGGATCGCTTGGGAAGCGAAATGCCTATTTCAATCGTTTGCAGCGAGCTTTATTCCGATCTGCAGGAAACGGCGGCTGTTGCTCAAGTCAGCCGTTCCAAGCTTTATAAACGGATGATATTCGGTATTCCACTCCGTTTATCAATAAGTGACCGGATTGGTGATTCAATTGCTGGTCCGGAAACCGATCCTCTTCTAAAGCGGAAGCTTACCGTGGCTTTGGGACAAAAAAATCCTGAGTTTTTCAAGATTGAAATGCATAGATTGTTTGAAAAATGGAAGCAAATGCAGATGAGGCAAATCTATGTTGAGAAGAGATTAAAGAGCATGCTGCAACTCCTGCTGCATATAACGGGTTCCAGGTTGTACTCCAGCGAGATGCTCGAAATTGACGTTAATCGAATGATTATGCAGTCTGCAAATTATAAGGAATTATATCGCTATACGTGTGGAATCATCGATTTCTTATTCACCCTTAACGATTCGGAAAATGGAGACGAGAACGATAACGATAACGAAAGAATCGCAATGAAAATCGAGAAGCATCTGAAAGAACACTTTGCGGAACAGATTAACCATCAGATGTTATCCGATATATTTGGTCTTGTTCCTTCGTATTTGAGCAAAATTTTCACCAAGTTCAAAGGGATTTCACCTGCCAAATATATCATCCAGCTTCGAATCGAGAAAGCTACGGAATTGCTGCTGGATCCAAGATGGTTAACCAAAGAAATTGCGGAAATTGTCGGCTACGACGATCCAAGCTATTTCAGCCGGATATACAAACGCGAAACTGGACTATATCCGTCAGAGTTTCGTGAACAAAACGGAGTGAATTTAGCAGATGACCACATGAAACAGAATCATTGAGTCGGCTTCTAGTTTTACCAATAAATTACTTTCGTTCTATTCCCGAGAACTTATATAATGAAAACGAGTTCTAATTGAGTAACCGGGAGGCATTCGGAATGAGAAAAGATCTTCTTGTTACCATATGCTTACTTCTAATTACGTCGGTAATTTCAAGTTGCGGTAATGCTAAAGCGATTGCGACTCCGAACAAGCCTGAAACCAGGGAAAAAGAAGCTCAGATCATTACGCTGATGATGGCGCAAGGCAAGTTTTCCGATGCTTACAAGGAGCTTCAGGATAAACTCAAAGCGGAAGAGAATATCACCCTAGTCCTCCAAACCCTTCCGGTGGATCAATATGACAATGTTGTTAAATTGAAAATTGCGGCAAGAGAAGTACCGGATATTATCGTAAAAAATGTACCTGATAGATATGAGGAATTAGATGCTTCGAAAAACATGGTAGATCTGAGTGGCGAAAGGTGGGTTAACCGGCTTACGAATCCTGACTTGCTCAGAGCTCCCGACGGCAAAATTTACGCTTGGCCCATCGAGTCTTCGACTTTCTATGCAGCAGCCTATTATAACAAGAAAGTGTTTGCCGATTTGGGATTAATTAAGCCGACAACGTACGCCGGATTCCTCAATTTATTGGAAGCGATTAAGACAAGTGGAAATGGAGTTATTCCGATTTTCATGTCCAATAAAGATAAGTGGACGACACAAATCTTTATTACAGCGGGGCTTCCGGTTCTGCTTGGAGACAAAGCCAAGGAAACATGGGACAAGCTGCTGGACAATCGATTGAAATGGACCGAAGTTCCGGAATTCAATACCATTCTGAATCTCTATGTGGATTTGTACAAGAAAGGTTATGTGAATGAAGATCACGCTTCCACAACCTTTGAAGATGCGAAAGCGGCACTGGCTGCAGGAATGGCTGCAATGGTGTATAACGGCGAATGGACGGCAGCCGATTTAGTTGCAACATACGGTATGAAATCGGATGATATCGGCGCTTTCATCATCCCGTTTGGCGACAGGGATCTTATGGCAATGGGCGGTTTTGTGACGGGCTGGCTTATTCCGAAAGATGCGAAAAACATAGCAGGTGCCAAGAGAGTGTTGGAGCTTCTATCGCAACCGGAGTATATGAACCTCTATTTTGCGAAGTACCCAGGTTTCCCCGGCTTTAAGGACGTAAATGGCGGAGAAGTGGCATCCGAAGTGATGGAACTGGCAGAAAAATATATTAATGGAAATAAACACACTTGTGAAATGAATGCCCCAATGAGCTTCGCGAATCCGCTTTTCATCGATAACCTATGGGGACCATATGTTGATATCTCGACAGGTGAAAAAACGCCGGAGCAAGTCATCGAAGCCTGGCAAGTCATCTACGAGAAATATATGAAAGATAAACATAGACCCGGATTCTAGAGGGAAGGCTTATCGGGACGGATCACTTTTGTTATTTATCTCTTTGAGTATGGCTGCATCTGCTTTATTTTTAATTGCTTTAATAGTATCGTCTAACGAACTTGTACCAATGAGATAACGTTCGCTTTCCTGAAGAATAATATTGCTATACTCCGCTGCCGCAGGCCCCATATTTTTTTCTTGAACGTAGCCTAATTTGTTATCAAAGAACGCTTTGGAAAGCTCATCTACGGTTACGCTTCCATCGGAAATCTCTGCGATTTGCTTAATTGAATCTTTTTGAGCAGTTGTGTCTGCTAATGCAGGTATGATTCCAACTATTTTAGCAGAGTTCTCTGCTTTGAATTTCACATATTCCAAAGCTTCCTTCGGATGAGTCGATTGTTTATTCACAGCATGGGTAAAAGTTACGCCAAAATTATTTGTTCCCTTGCCATCCGTTGGAATTTGTGTAACGCCCCATTTCCAATCCTTTGGAAAATCCTTCTCGTTGGTAAGCAGACCGGTATACCAGCTCCCAATAAGATGCATCCCATATTCCCCGGACATAAATCCATCCCATTGCAGCTTTTTTGATCTAAAATCAAGCAAAGTGGGTTGAATCTTATGGACGTTCCCTAAATCTGCAAGCAGGTGTAGATAAAGTAATGAACTTGTGTGAAAAGCTTTCTGGCATGCTCAGGAATACTTCGAAGAATCAAGACAGAGAGGTTACGATTCGTGATGAATTGATCTACACCCAGCATTATTTGGACCTTATGAAAGAAAGATACGAGAACCACTTCCAATATCGATTGGATATAGAAGAAGAAACGCTTTCTTCAATAGTACCTCGTCTAATCTTGCAGCCCTTAATCGAAAATTGTTTTCACCATGCTTTTCAAAAGACTAGTCCACCGTGGGTAATCCATCTTTCGATTGAGCAGACAATAGATCATTGCTGGTTGTTTGAAGTAAAGGATTGGGGGGACGGCTTTAATCCGACAGTCCTTGAAATGCTGCATCAAAAAATGAATTCAGATGATAAATCTATTGTTGGATATAGAAGTGAAATTGAAGAATCATCAGAGAATCAAGGTGGGATCGGTCTCTTCAATACATTAAATCGTATGAAACTCATGTATGACAGACAGGCTATTTATGAGATTTTACCTAATGAATCAGCTGGAACGATTGTTCGAATCGGGGTGAAACGCAACGGATTTTAAAAAAATCCATTCAACTGATTAAAAAAAGCCATCCCAAAAGTCGGTGAATCATGATAAAAATTGTAATAGGATAGTCAGATTGTAGAATGATCGGAGCGTGAAGATAATGAAAGTGAGTAATGCTCTAACTTCATTCCAATCCTCGCAAACCATGGTAGAGACGTTAGCCGCTAATAAGTGGATGGGGTTCTTACGCAATAAAGATCTGGATACCTATCGACATTGCCTGAGAGTAGCCAATATGTCCAAGAAAGTGGCGGCTGTTTTCCAGCTCGCTCCTCACGTTTCAGATAATCTTATCACAGGTTGTTTCTTGCACGATCTAGGAAAAATCATGATTCCAAGCGATGTGCTTCTGCAGAAAGGATCGCTCGACTACAAGCAGTGGTTCCTTGTTAGGATGCATCCTCAGTTGGGCGCCGAACTGTTAGAGCATATGCCGAACATTGATAGGGAAATCATCGATGTAGTTCGTTATCATCATGAACGATGGGACGGAAATGGATATCCGGAGGGATTGTCAAGGGAGCAGATCCCTTTCTTGGCGCGTATTTGTGCCATAATCGATGCGTTCGACTGCATGATCTCCAATCAACCCTACAGAGGCGCTATGTCCGCAGAAGAAGCGAAGAACGAGCTAATCAGAAACAGCGGCACACAGTTTGACAGCAGGTTGGTGCCTCCTATTCTCGATTGTTTGAAGTGACTGTAGACGAACCAAGCGACCTACTTGCTGCCATACTTTCTTTAGCCTTTACTTCATTTTGGAATTGTGCTGCCCCCCGCCCGGTTCGCCCCCTACTGCCATTGTGCCGCATATCTCACTTCAATCACGAAAAATATCAATAACAACACGGTGTGAACTTCGTAAAAAGGAGAATAAATGGATTGAAAAATGCCTTGCAAGTCACCACATCTTTACTTCTTATTGTATTGTTTCTTTTTGCCTGCGGCCGCAGCGGTAATGGTGATACGACCGCTCCAGCGATCCAGACCGTCAAAATGCATATGTCGCAAGGAAAATATTACGATATTTACAAGAAGCTTCAGGATAAGCTCAAAGCCGAAGAGAACATTATCCTTGACATTCAAATCGTGCCTGACGATCAATATTACAACCTGATACAAACCCAAATTGCTGCGAGTGATGTGCCGGATATAATAACCGAAAATGCGCCTACCCAATACGAAGAAGTAGATGCGATGAAAAACATGGTCGATCTCAGCAATGAACCATGGGTCAGACGGCTTTCAAATCCCGAATTACTCAAAGCCACCGATGGAAAAATCTATGCCAGGCCGATATCGTCTTCGAGTTTTTATGCAGCCGCTTATTATAATAAAAAGATATTCGCCGATTTAGGCTTGAGCGACCCGACAACCTATGCCGGGTTCCTTGAGATATTGGAAACGATTAAAACGAAAGGAAATGGAATCACGCCGATTTACATGTCGAATAAGGATACATGGACGACGCAAGTTTTTATGACCGCCGGGCTGCCGGTTCTGCTTGGAGATAAGGCACAGGAAACGTGGGACAAGCTGCTGACAAATCAACTGAAATGGACCGAGGTTCCAGAGTTCGAAACGGTCTTGAACCTCTATTTGGATTTGTACGAAAAAGGTTATGTAAATCAAGATCACACTGCTGCAACGTTTAATGATGCAAAAGCGGCATTGGCTGAAGGAAGGACTGCAATAATATATAATGGAGAATGGACAGTCGGCGATTTGGTAACGAAGTACAATATGGACCCAGACGATATAGGCGCTTTTGTGATCCCGTTTGGAGACAGGGATTTGATGGCGACCGGCTCTTTTGTAGAGGGTTGGCTTATCCCGAAAGATGCGAAGAACATAGATGGCGCAAAGAAAGTGCTTGATCTTCTTTCACAACCGGCTTATATGAACCCTTATTTTGCAGAGCATCCCGGCTCTCCTGGTTTTATAGACGTGAACGGCGGAGAAGTGGCGCCTGCAGTAAAGGCGCTGGAACAGAAATATATTAAAGGTAATAAATACATTCCTGAAATGAACGGGCCTATGAGTTACGCGAGCATACTTTTCAACGAAAACCTGTGGCGACCTTATGTCAATATGGCGGCAGGTGAAAAAACACCGGAGCAAGTCATTGAATCCTGGCAAAAAAAATACACCGAATATATGAAGCACAAAAAACAGCCTGGCTTCTAAAAATCCATCCGTTGTTCGAAGAGGAAGTGTGTGTTTGTTAATGAAAAATGACCAAGGAAATGCAAAAAGCATTGAGGTATCGTTAATAGATCAGCGTTTCATAGTATTACGTTATCTTGATAGTATGCAAGATCGCGAGCTGACGGGGATCGTAACCAAGATCGATCAGCAGAGCAGAAGGATCGAATTAAGCCACACAGAAGGAGCAGATTGGATCCATTTGGACGATATACTACATATTACGGTTCTTTCTGACTAACCGGACAAATACGAATGGCTTGATTTCTCCATTAAAAAAATCCCCCTCTCAAAAAAAATAGCGCCCCATTTCAAAAAAATCCATCTAAATTGTTGAAGAAAATCCATCCGAATTTTTTCCAGATTATGATAAGTTTCAATAGAAAGAATGCTAGTTACAATCGCCGACTTATAGGAATCTGACGGCGTATTCAGTATGCCGACAGCTTTCGAAAAGCGTAAGTCGAATAAGTTTAACCGGGAGGAACCAGAAATGCAGCGCACCGATCAAGACCAATATGTCGAATTTGGAGTCGGCGAAGAGAATTATGCCATCCTCATCTCGGACATTCACGAAATTATTCGAATGCAAGACATCACAGAGATTCCCAATTGTCAGCACTATGTTCAAGGCGTAATCAACTTGCGGGGGAGAATCGTTCCCGTCATCAGCTTGAGAAGCTTGTTCTCGCTCGATAAGGAAGTACTGACTAAATCGACGCGGATTGTCGTCGTTAACCATCAAGAGGAATCTGTAGGTATCATTGTCGACAAGGTGAATAAAGTAGCCACTTTTAGCGATATACAAGCCCCCCCTGAGCGCGTAGGCGGCATTAGCGGGGCTTATTTTGTAGGAATCGGCATTACCCCGGCCAGCTTGGTGGGGATTCTGAAGCTGGATGAAGTACTGCTCCGGGAATAAGGAGGAACAACGGATGGTTCAAATGATAGAATATCATGCGTTGTACATGGAGGAGCTGGACGATCAGCTTCATCTGATGGAAGAAGAAGTTCTTCGATTGGAGCAGGAGGGAGAGTCCGATGAAGGAGTGCAGTCGTTATTTCGCGCGGCGCATACGCTCAAAGGTTCCTCTTCCGCCATGGGATATGAGAAGATGAAAGGCCTTACCCATGCCATGGAGTCTATTCTCGATAAAGTACGTAATGGGGAATATTCCATCAGCTCGAATTTGACCACGCTCTTCTTAAGATGCGTAGACCGGATCAAATTGCTTCAGTCGGAAATTGCGACGGACAGCGGCGAGTTATCCGAAATCGACGATTTGGTTCATGATCTCATGCAGTTTGATTGGAAGCCTGTACAGGACCAGGGGGAAAAGCCTCTAACTCAGTCCATGCAGTTGAAGGATGACGAATGGGACTTGGCACAGCATCAAGTCTCTGCTGGGAATACCTTGTTCTGGCTTCGAGTAGAGCTGTCGCCCCAATGTGAAATGAAAAGCGCACGTCTTCACGTCATCGATGCCCTGATTAGGGAAACAGCAACAGTCATAAGGTCGGAAATCGATACTTTGAACGATGATGCCTTGGAAAACTCGGGGTATTCACCCAGTTGGCTGTTCGCGACCGACGAGAGTATCGGGCAATTGGAGCAAGAAGTTCAGTCCTGGGTGGATGTTGAAGTTGCGAATGTCAAGGCCTGCAGCCTGCCTGAGCTGAGACGGTTATCCGTACAATCGGTCGACAGGAGAGAGGATGACACCGATCGACCGGAAGGACCGGCTTATTCGGCATCGGGAGAAAGATCCAAAGCGCAGACGATACGAGTTAACGTGGACAGGCTGGAGCAGCTCATGAATTTGGTGGGTGAATTGGTTATCGATCAAACCCGAATCCGGGAAGTCGAAGGCATGCTTGGCAAGAAATTCGGTTCCGACGATACGGTACAGGAAATGGGAAATATTTCGGATCATTTGACTCGCGTCATCGGAGAGCTTCAGGAAAACGTTATGAAGGTGCGGATGCTTCCGATTGAGCAGCTGTTCAACCGGTTTCCACGCTTGATTCGGGATTTATCGCAAACGCTCGGCAAGAAAGTAGAGCTTGTGCTGGAAGGGAAAGAAACCGAGCTGGACCGGACACTCGTTGAAGAAATCGGGGATCCTCTGATCCACCTGATCCGCAATGCGGTCGATCATGGCCTCGAAATGCCTGAAGAGCGCAAGCAGTCAGGCAAATCCGAGGAAGGGACACTTCGGCTAAGCGCAATTCACGAGGATAATCAGGTCGTCATTACGGTTGAAGACGACGGGGCGGGAATCGATGCAAAGAGGCTGCTCGCCAAAGCGGTGGACAAAAAGCTGATGACTCCGGCCGAAGCAGAGCAATGCTCTGAGAGAGAAGCCGTTCAATTGATATTTCATCCGGGCTTGTCGACGGCTTCCGAAGTAAGCGATATTTCCGGACGAGGCGTTGGCATGGATATTGTCCGAGCCGGAATCGAACGGATCAACGGGATGATCGAAGTTGAGACGGAGAAAGGAAAAGGAACCCGCTTCAAAATCCGGCTGCCGTTGACGCTGGCCATCATTACAGGATTGATGGTAGATATCGGAGGGCGGATATACATCTTGCCGATGAGCAATGTGGCGGAGATTATCCGGATGGAACAGAAAGCCATCCGTACCGTCAAGGGGGTCCCGGTCGTGACTTTACGCGATCAGATCATCCCTGTCGTGTGGCTGCACGATTCCTTCGGCTATCCACGGGCTTCTGGTAAACGAAAGCAAATTCCCATCGTCATTATTGGGCGCGCGGAGAAACGTTTGGCGATCGCGGTGGATGATCTTCTTGGTTATCAGGAAGTCGTCATCAAGTCGCTCGGAACCTATGTAGGAAAAGTAGACGGGATTTCAGGAGCAACCATATTGGGCAGCGGCCACGTGGCTCTTATTCTCGAAATCGGCGGCATTATGAAGATGGCCGGCGGGTATGCGTAGTGGAATAGAAGCGTCGCGCGTATAAATCGTAATTCAAAAATATACGAACAAATGGAGGATCACATTGTGAACTTGTTCCGGAATTTGAAGTTGTATTACAAAGTCTTTACCCTTATTGTGCTGGCTTTGGTCATGCTGGTTACAGTCGCTGTAGTCGGTTACTCTTACATCAACCAAATGGCGAATAGCTCGGAAAAAATGTATGAGGACAATATGAAGCCTGCTATATCGATAGCGAAGTTCAGAACCAATGTTCAGGCAATTGCAACATCACTGATGGAGCTCATGATCACCACAGACGAAGCAAGAAAAAAATTGCTGAATGACCGAATCGTTGATGCGAAAGCCAAAAACGATGAAGAGCTTAAACTTTTGGAAAATACCGATCTTGATCAAAAACAAAGGGAATTGCTCAACAAATTCAAAGAAAAGTTGAAAGAATACAGAGTCGCACAAAACAATATACTCGAGCATGCTTTGGAAAATCAAAACGACGAAGCCTATGAAGTGTTCTTGACCGAAGGTGACAGCGCTATGGCCGAGACGTTTGACATTGCCCAGGAATTTCAGGACTACACTATCGAGTCTGCGGCAAAGACCAACGAAGATAACAAGGAAGCAGCCGCAACAGCCGTTACGATCATGATCGTTGCCGCCGTCATTGCCATTCTTCTGCTAACCGTCATCGGTATCGCTATCACGAATCTCATCACTCGCCCCGTGAAAAAGCTGCAAGAACTGATGGGCAGAGCCGAGAAGGGCGATCTGACCGTGCAAGGGGACTACAATTCGAAGGACGAGATCGGCCAATTGAATCAGTCCTTTAATGGCATGCTGACCGGGTTCAAGAATACGGTGGCTAAGGTTCTAGACGCAGCCGAAAGTGTGTCCGCAGCGTCGCAGGAGATTTCCGCCAGTACGGAGGAAATTGCCAGCGGCAGCAACGATCAGGCTAGGTCCGCGCAAATGATGAGCGAGCTGTTCGGAGAGTTGTCCTCAGCCATTAACTCGGTGGCCGATAGCGCCGAGCAGGCATCCGAACTATCGAACCGGACAACTGGCATAGCCCGTGAAGGCGCCAAGGTCGTCGATGCCTCGATTCGCGGTATGGACAGCTTGAATGTGCAAATGTCCAGGTTGGAGGAAGATTCGAATAAAATCGGAGAAATTATCGAAGTCATCGACGACATCGCCGAGCAGACGAACCTGCTGGCTCTGAACGCTGCAATCGAGGCGGCACGAGCCGGCGATCAGGGACGCGGGTTTGCCGTTGTGGCGGACGAGGTCCGCAAGCTGGCCGAACGCAGCGGCGAAGCAACTAAACAGATCACGTCCATTATTAAAGGCATGCAGGTGAATACACAGCAGAGCGTGAAAGCGGTAGGAGAAGGCGTATCCACGTCGCAGAAGACGGGAGAAGCGTTCGAAAATATTGTGGCGATGGTCAACGAATCCGGCCTGAAGGTATCGGAAATCGCGGCAGCGAGTGAGCAGCAGGCCGCGCAGACGACGGAGGTGCTCCATTCGATCGAGACCATCTCAGCGGCCACTGAGGAATCCGCGGCAAGCAGCGAGGAAACTGCGTCAGCCGCTCAATCCCTTGCCCAGTTGGCTGAGGATTTGAATAGAACCGTATCGGTCTTTAAGATTCGGTAGCCTAAAATTTTGGGGGCGGCGCAAGTGCAATGGACGATAGGAAAAAAGTTAATTACCGGACTTTTACTTGTTGTAGTTATCATCACAGTGGTGTTGTCAGCAATCAGTTATCAATCTACAAAGAGCAACTTGATTGAAAGCGCAAAGCACAAGATGATTTCCGATATTCAATTAGGTTACCAGTACCTGGATAAGAAAATTCCCGGAGTATGGTCAGAGTCGGATGGAGTACTGTACAAAGGGAATGTACAAATGAATGATAATTTTGAGCTAGTCGATGAGATCGCAAACCTGATGGATGGAAACACAGTGACGATTTTTTTATTTGATACCCGAATCGCCACAAACGTTCAAACTGCGGAGGGCAAACGAGCTGTCGGCACAAAAGTTTCCAATGAAGTAAAAGAAGTTGTTCTAAACCAAAAAAAACGGTTTGTCGGCAGAGCAAACGTAGTAGGAAACTGGAACCAAACGGCATATGATCCGATTATGGATGAAAGCGGGAGCGTTATCGGTATTTGGTATACAGGAGTTCCGGAAGCACCGTATATAAACATTGCCCAAAAGTCGGCTCTTATCAACTCTATTGTTGCAGCAGTAATCGGATTATTTATTTTTTTTCTTAGTTACTTCTTTTTGAACCACAGCATTATTGCTCCAATAAATAAATTAAGGGATCTGATGGGCCGAGCCGAAGCGGGAGATTTGAACGTGCAGGGGGACTACTGGGCGAAAGACGAGATCGGCCAGTTGACCCGCTCCTTTAATGGGATGATGACCGGATTTAAGGATACTGTGAGTAAGATATTGAACGCAGCGGAAAGCGTGTCCGCAGCGTCGCAGGAGATTTCCTCCAGTACGGAGGAAATTGCTAGCGGCAGCAACGATCAGGCCAGGTCCGCACAGATGATGAGTGAGCTGTTCGGAGAGTTGTCGACGGTCATTAACTCGGTGGCCCAAAACGCGGAACAAGCTTCCGATATGGCGAATCGGACAATGGGCATGGCCCGGGAAGGCGCCAAGGTCGTCGATGCCTCGATTCGCGGTATGGACAGCTTGAATGTGCAAATGTCCCGGTTGGAGGAAGATTCGAATAAAATCGGAGAAATTATCGAAGTCATCGACGACATCGCCGAGCAGACCAACCTGCTGGCTCTGAACGCCGCGATTGAAGCGGCGCGGGCCGGTGACCAAGGACGCGGTTTCGCCGTGGTGTCGGACGAGGTCCGCAAGCTGGCCGAACGAAGCAGCGAAGCAACCAAACAGATCACGACTATTATCAAAGGGATGCAAGTGAATACGCAGCAGAGCGTGAAAGCGGCCTTGGAAGGCGTCGCCACATCGCAAAAGACGGGGGAAGCGTTCGAAAACATTGTAGCGATGGTCAACGAATCCGGACTGAAAGTAGCGGAGATCGCTGCTGCGAGCGAGCAGCAGTCCGCCCAAACGACGAAAGTTCTCCATACGATCGAGACCATCTCCGCGACGACGGAGGAATCCGCTGCAAGCAGCGAGGAGACAGCTTCTGCCGCCCAATCACTTGCCGGATTGGCGGAGGATTTGAACAGTACCGTTTCGGTCTTCAAGATCCGTTAATTTGAATATTTTTCCTCCTGATCAGGGAGGATTTTTCAATGAATCTTATTTTTTTGAAAGGAAGAAAACCACCGGTGAAAGCTCAACATATCAATCCTTTTTTAGAATCTACAAGAAACGTCTTCGGAATGTTCCAGATGTCCGTTCAAATCGGAAGCCCCTCCCTTCAGGAAAGCCCTTTTTCGGGAAAAGATATTTTGACAATGGTTGGTGTGACGGGAGTTATTCGTGGACAAATCTATCTGGGCTTGTCGCTGGCAAGCGCATTGAAGATCGCCTCGGTCATGATGGGCGGAGCCATCGTGACGGAATTCGATTCGATGGCTCAAAGTGCCGTCTCAGAGCTCAGCAACATGATTTGCGGCAATGCCCTTACCGTGTTCTCACAGGAAGGGATCGTGCTGGATATTACTCCCCCCAATTTAATAGTCGGGCAAGGGATGCAAGTGGCGGCGGTGAAGATGGGCGTGTTATCGGTTCCGATTCATCTTGATGGGATGGACGGGGTGGAAATGAACATTGCTCTGGAAAGCTAGAAAAAGAGAATAATAGGATGAGGATGGATGCGAACATGAGAGTATTGATCGTAGACGACGCCGCTTTTATGCGGATGATGATTCGGAAAATTCTTGAAACCGCAGGACATGTAGTCGTGGGTGAAGCGGTGGACGGCAACGATGCGGTTGCCAAGTTTGCTGAGCTTCAGCCGGATCTTGTGACGATGGATATCACGATGCCTAACAAAGATGGAATTGAAGCGACCAAGGCGATACGGACCGAGCATCCCAAAGCGAAGATCCTGATGACTTCCGCCATGGGGCAGGAGCGAATGGTGAAGGATGCGATTCTGTCCGGCGCTTATGATTTTGTGGTCAAACCTGTAGACGAGGAACGGTTCTTAAAGGCCGTATCCCATGCGAAGGGTTAAACCAAACAGCTGTAATTGAGTCTTTAAGCATGTCAAAAAAATGTCGAATTTTGTTTTATTATGTTTAAAAGAGTAAATATGTCCTGAGTCAATAGTCTCGTATGCTTGTTGGAAATTATCGATCAGAGGGGGGGAGGAAGATGTCAGTGCATGATGTTAACGATCCGATCTTAGAGATGTACATTTTCGAATCTTCTCAACTGATCGAACAGCTGGAAACGATATTCCTCGACTGCGAGAAGGTGCACACCTTTACTTCGGAAGCGATCAACGAAATTTTCCGGTTCATGCATACTATTAAAGGTTCTTCGGCCATGATGGGATTCGCTGGTATTTCCACACTGGCGCACGTGATAGAAGATTTGTTTGCCTACTTGCGGGACGAGAAACCGCGGCAAATCGACTTTGTGACGCTTTGCGAGCTCATTCTTGATGGCCTGGATTTCATCAAAGTAGAAATACATAAAATCAAAAACGGCGAAAGCGCCGATGGAGACGCATCTACCCTCACGGATCGTATTCAGGTGTATTTAAAAGATTTAAAGGGCAATGATTCATCGAACGGAGTGCAGAATAAACAAGCTGCCACGCTTACGATTCCGGAAAATTTGCTGCCGGAGATGACTATGAAAAACATACAGGTCAGTCCCCATAATCAATTGTTCAGAGCCGTCATCCATTTTGAGGAAGACTGCGGAATGGAGAACATTAGAGCTTATCAAATCATTCATAACCTCTCGGAGATATCGGAGAATTTCAAGTTTCTTCCCGGAGATATTCTCGAAAATCACGATAGCGCCGACTATATCAGGCAGCACGGGTTTCAAGTCTTTATGGACACGGATAAATCGTATCAAGAAGTTCACGATTATTTCTCGAGAACTTTATATTTAATGAGTTTGGAGTTGCTCGGAATCGGGGGTGAAACCTCCTCTATTCCGATGGGCGATCTTGCTGCAGACGGCGCATCGGCCGAGAACTCCCGAAGAACGAAAACCAACGACGAGACACAAGGAGCACCCGTTCAATCGAGCATGATCAGCGTCCATGTCGCCAAATTGGACAAGCTGCTAGACATGGTCGGGGAGCTCGTGGTAGCCGAAGCGATGGTAACGCAAAATCCCGATTTGAAGGGGCTCGAGCTGGACAATTTTCAGAAGGCGTCCCGCCAGCTGCGGAAAATCTCCGAAGAGCTTCAGGATATGGTGATGTCGATTCGAATGGTCCCAGTGGCGACTACATTCCATAAAATGCGACGCCTCGTCCGGGATATGTGCAAGAAGCTGGGCAAGGAAGTCGATGTCGAGATCATCGGTGAAGAGACCGAAGTGGACAAGAACGTAATCGAGCAGCTTTCAGACCCCATCATGCATATTGTGCGGAATGCAATCGACCACGGAATCGAGTCTCCGGAAGAAAGGCTGGCTCTAGGGAAACGCCCCAACGGTAAAATCACGATGGAAGCGAGAAACTCGGGCAGCGACGTATTAATTCTGTTGAGAGACGATGGCAAGGGATTGAATAAATCGATCATTCTTAAGGTTGCCAAGGAACGCGGACTGCTCTCCAAGAACGAAAATGATATGACAGACAAGGAGATATACAATCTGGCCGTACTTCCGGGATTCTCCACCAAAGAAACCGTAACCGAGTATAGCGGCCGCGGCGTTGGAATGGATGTGGTCTTCCAAAAACTGAGAGACTTGGGTGGATCAATCACTATAGACAGCGTCCCTGGAGAGGGTGCAAGTATAACGATGAAAATCCCGCTTACCCTCGCGATTATCGACGGAATGAACATTCGGGTGGGTACATCGTGTTATACGCTTCCTACCATCTCCATTAAGGAATCGTTCCGGCCCCAACAATCGGAAATTATTACAGACCCGGACGAGAACGAAATGATTATGGTTCGGGGACGTTGTTATCCGATCCTGCGGCTCCATGAATTTTACAGTGTGGAGACGGAAGTAACCGACTTCTCAAAAGGGATTCTCATCATGGTGGAGGACGGCGACCAAAGTATATGTTTACTGGCGGACGAGCTGCTCGGTCAGCAGCAGGTCGTGGTCAAGACACTCCCGAGCTATTTCAAGCAACACAAAAAAATCGACGGATTAGCAGGCTGCACTTTGCTTGGAGACGGAAGTATCAGCTTGATTCTCGATGTCGCGGAGCTGGTGGGAAAGAGAAGCTTAGAGCCGATCCCGGCGAGCCGTTCTTGAGTGACAACAAAAGCGAATTGAGACATCTGGAGGGGATTGAGATGGCGTCAAGAAAAAAAGAGTCCGGTATTTCTTTGAAAGTGAAAGTTCCCATGTTCATCAGTCTGCTGGTGATGCTGGCATTGGCGGGTTCGAGTGTGTCCTTTTATTGGGTAGGTTCAAACTTGCTCCTCGATAAGAGCAAGGATGAAATGAAGGCCAATGCCGACCGCATCGGAGAAGGTATTTATTCGTCGATGGAATTGGAGCTTCAATCCACGTACCTGATCTCACTTCATGAAACATTTCGCGATTTATTGAAGGTAAGAGACGGAAATACCTTGTCCAATGACCGATTTTTCTCTTCTCAAAACCAATTGTTGGATCAGTCGAATCAAATTCTTGCGACAAGCTTGACCGGGACAAAAGGACACAATTCTTTTACCTTGATTGATGCAAAAGGAACGATAGTGGCAAGCAGCACGGCGGATTCGGTGGGAGCGGACCGCTCGGACCGCGAGTATTTTCAGGAAGCCCTCAAAGGGGACGCCGTGATCAGCGATGCTATCTTTTCAAAAAGCACGGGGAAGCTGATTGTCGTATTCGCCTATCCGGTCAAAGACGATGACGGGAATGTGCTGGGCGTCTATATCAGCACGGTGGACGCTTCTTTCTTCGTTGGGAAACTGGAAAATATCAAAATTAACGAAAGAGGAAAAATCTACATTGTTGACCGCAAAGGAACCGTTATCTTCCATACCGGGGATCCGTCGCTTTCCGGCAGCAAGATTGAAGAAGCGGAAATTGTCGGTCTAACGGAAAAAAAAGCCGCACAAGAGATTCTCCAAGGAGAGATTGATCTGGATGAAAAGTATTTACGGTACTCGAAGATTCCTTCCGCCAACTGGACCATCGTGGTCGAAGACGACTACGCCGATATTAAGCAGCCTCTGCAAAAGCTGCTTTGGAATGTTGTCATTGTGACAGTAGCCGCTTTGACGGTCACCATTCTGGTTGGTTTGTATGGATCAGGTTACATCACAAAACCGATAATCCGATTAACCAAATTGTTTCAGGAATTATCGTCGGGAAATTTGGATGTGACGATTGATATTAAATCCAAAGATGAAATCGGTACGCTGGCGTCCGCTTTCCGCCAAATGGGCGATAATTTGAACGAAGTCATGGGCAACATTCAATCGGCCTCGGAACAGGTAGCTGCGGGATCGAACCAGTTGTCAGCATCGAGCATGGCCCTCTCCCAGGGCGCAACTGAGCAGGCAAGCGCCGTCGAGCAATTGACGGCTTCCCTGGAGGAAATCTCCTCCCAGACCAAGCTGAATGCCGACAATGCTACCCAGGCCAACACGCTTGCAGAAGAAGCGAGAGAAAACGCCGTTCAAGGAAACGAGCGCATGAAGGAAATGCTCAAAGCGATGGACGACATCAATGACGCTTCGGGCAGTATTTCCAAAATCATTAAAGTGATTGACGAGATCGCCTTCCAGACGAATATTTTGGCGCTCAATGCGGCTGTCGAGGCGGCGAGAGCGGGACAGCACGGGAAAGGCTTTGCAGTTGTAGCGGAAGAAGTCCGCAATCTGGCGGCAAGATCCGCGGGGGCCGCTAAGGAGACGACCGATTTGATCGAAGGCTCGATCAAGAAAGTCGAGGGAGGTAGCAGAATCGCCAACGATACGGCTGCAGCCCTCACGAAGATCGTAGACGGAGTGGCAAAGGTCGCCAATCTGGTCAGTGACATTGCAGTAGCTTCCAATGAACAAGCGATCGGGGTTGCACAAATCAATCAAGGAATTACTCAAGTCGCTCAAGTTGTGCAGACGAACTCGGCTACCTCCGAAGAAAGCGCGGCCGCTAGCGAAGAGCTTTCCAGCCAAGCCGAAATGATGCAGGCGCAGGTCGGCAGGTTCAAACTGAGAAAAGCGGCTCAATCCTTATCGTATCTCGGATTGGAGGAGTTGAGTCCGGATGTGATTCGCATGCTTGAAAGCATGTCAGAAAAGAATCGGACAGGCGGAGGGGCCGACGACTCGTATTCGGAAGTTGCGACTGCAGGCACGACAAAAATCGCCTTAAGCGATAAAGAGTTCGGCAAATATTAATGAGTGCGCGGGCGGCGGTATTTGACATAAAACAAACGGCTGAGGAGTTGAAGGCATGTCAAAAACATTGCTTCAGGAAACGGAGTATGAGGAAGACGCCCAGAAAGACAAATTCCTGACTTTTTCGCTCGGGACCGAGTACTACGGGATAGAGATCAAGCAGGTTACCGAAATTATCGGCATCCAGGCGATTACGGGAGTCCCAGAGCTTCCCGATTATATCAAAGGAATCGTTAATTTACGGGGGAAAATCATTCCAGTCATGGATGTACGGCTGCGGTTCAAAAAACCTTTCTGGGAATACAACGACAGAACCTGCATTATCGTAATCGACATTCATGATGTTTCCATCGGCCTGATCGTGGACTCTGTCTCGGAAGTGTTGTCCATACCCAGCGAAGATATCGTGCCTCCGCCAGACGTAAGCAAAGGCGCCAACCGGTACATTAAGGGCATCGGCAAAGTCGGTAACGCAGTCAAGCTGCTGCTCGACTGCGACAAGCTTCTGAATGACAGCGAAACAGACCAGCTCTTACATATTCAGTAGTTTTCAACGTCGGTTGTATAAAAACGAGGGAGTAGATGTTATGAAATTCTTGAACAACAGAAAGATAGGCACAAGGCTTATTGTGTTGCTGTCTGTTCCCTTAGCGGCACTTGTTTTTATGGCTGCTTTTGCCTCTCATAATTTGAATGTGATTACGGATAAGCTGGTCAAATCCTTATTTGAAGAAACCTTTGTTGGTTCCGAGTATTTGCTGAATGCCGACCGGGACCTGTATCAGTCTTTTGTAGGTTATCGGGCATACTTCAATTCTGGCACTGCGGAGGAACGCGAGAACGCGCTGAAAGATTATCAGGAGAACGTATCGCAAGTTAAAGAAAGAGTAGGAAAAGCGGCGGCTATCTTCGAAGCGAACCGCAGCTTTTATGAAGAGATCCGGGACGAGGAATCGGGAAAAACTGCTTTTGAACATCTGCCAATTTTCGAAAAGGATTTAAACAATTGGATCGTCAAAACGGAAGAAATCATAAACGGTTATAAAAATGCGTCACCCACCGAAAGGCAGGCTTGGGTGGAACAAGCGAATGCCGAGGATCCGGAATTCATGAATGCGAGAGTTCATCTTGATTTGCTACAGGGAATTAACGAGAGGGGAGGCCACGATGAGATCGATAACGGTCAAAAGCTGAAGAAAATCCTTATCCTGTATTTGGTCGTCAGCGTATTGATCTCTTTTGCGATCGTTATTGGCTTCGCATGGTTTCTTATCCGCTCAGTTACGAGACCGTTAAAGATGATGGTCGATGTAGCCAACCGGGTGGCCGACGGCAACTTGAACGTCGCCATCGATTTGAATACTAAAGACGAAATCGGCATTCTAGCCTCCGCAATCGGCCAAATGACCGACAACTTGAACGAAGTCATGAGCAATATTCAAGCAGCTTCGGAGCAAGTGGCTGCGGGATCGAAGCAGGTTTCTGAATCGAGCATGTCCCTCTCCCAAGGCGCAACCGAGCAGGCAAGCTCCGTCGAACAATTGACCGCATCCCTGGAGGAAATCTCCTCGCAGACTAAACAGAACGCTGAGAGCGCCTCGCAGGCTAATGAGCTTGCCGAAGAAGCGAAAGAAAACGCCGCTCAAGGAAACGAGCGAATGAAAGAAATGCTCAAAGCGATGGATGACATCAATGACGCATCCAGCAACATATCAAAAATCATTAAGGTAATTGACGAAATTGCCTTCCAGACTAATATATTGGCGCTCAATGCGGCCGTCGAGGCAGCAAGAGCGGGGCAGCACGGGAAAGGTTTTGCGGTAGTGGCGGAAGAAGTCCGCAATTTGGCAGCAAGGTCAGCCAACGCCGCGAAGGAGACAACCGACATGATCGAGGGTTCGATCAAGAAGGTGGAAGGCGGAACCAAAATCGCCAACGATACGGCAACCGCGCTCAACAAAATCGTGGACGGCGTGGCGAAGGTGGCCAACCTGGTCAGCGACATTGCCGTGGCTTCCAATGAACAAGCGACGGGGGTTGCTCAAGTTAACCAGGGAATCAATCAGGTTGCCCAAGTCGTGCAGACCAACTCGGCGACCTCCGAAGAAAGCGCGGCCGCAAGCGAGGAGCTTTCCAGCCAAGCTGTGATGATGCAGGAGCAGGTCGGAAGATTCAAATTAAGAAAGGTTAGCCGTTCCACCTCATACATGGGCAGCATGGAGCAGCTGAGCCCTGATGTGATTAGAATGCTCGAAAACATGTCGGAGAAGAATCGTTCTGGTGGAACATTCGACGATGCCTATCCGGAGGTTGCGGCGGCAGCTCCGAAAAAAATCGTTCTTAGCGACAAGGAGTTTGGCAAATATTAATTGAATAGGTCGCGAGCGAAGAGAGTCGAAAGGCTCTCTTCCCGCTACTTATGGGCAGGTGGGGCTATGGTTTCAATTACGGACAAGGAATTCAGACAGCTTTCGGATTACATCCAATCCAATTACGGCATTCATTTAAAAGACGAAAAACAGTCCTTGATCACGGGAAGGCTTCATCTTGTGCTGCATCAAATGAATTTTAATACCTTTACGGAATATTTCAATTACCTCGTGTCGGACCGCAGCGGGAATGCCGTAGAAACTCTTATCGATAAAATCACAACCAATCATACGTTTTTCATGCGGGAAACGAAACATTTTGAGCTTATGAAAGAAAAAGTGCTTTTTTCCCTTGCGAACACCATAAAGGATAAAGATTTGCGCATATGGAGCGCGGGCTGTTCCTCCGGGGAGGAGCCTTATACGTTAGCGATGTTGATCGATGAATTTCTCGGACCGCAGAAAGCTTTCTGGGATGCAAAGATCTTGGCAACGGATATATCCGGTCGAGTGCTGGATATGGCGAGCAAGGGAGTCTATCCGAATGAAGCGATAGATTCCCTTCCTTCCCATTGGAAGCTTAACTATTTCAAGAAAATATCGGCAGATAAATCGGTTATCATCGACAAAATTCGTCAAGAAGTCATTTTCCGTAAGTTAAACTTGATGGAGGAAGCCTTCCCGTTCAAAAAGAAGTTCCACGTCATCTTTTGCCGGAACGTCATGATTTATTTCGACGCACCGACCAAAATGGAATTGGTCAGCAAGTTTTACGAATTAACGGAACCCGGGGGTTATTTGTTTATCGGTCATTCGGAATCGCTCGACCGCGACAAAACCAGATACAAATATATCATGCCCGCCGTATACCGCAAGGAATGACGGATAATTGGAGGTGCAGGCATGGCCGCAACGAAAAAAATAAGAGTGCTCATCGTGGACGATTCTCTTGTGTTCCGGGAAGTAATCCTGCGCGGGCTTTCCTCAGATCCGGGTATCCAAGTCGTTGCCACCGCAGTGGACCCATTTGACGCAAGTGATAAAATCCTTCAATATAAGCCGGATGTCATGACCTGCGATGTCGAAATGCCCAGAATGAATGGGATCGAATTTATCCGAAGACTTCTGCCTCAATACGTTTTGCCGATTGTTGTGGTCAGTTCCGTGAGCGAAGCAGTCTTCGACGCGATGAAAGCCGGAGCGGTCGATTTCGTGACCAAACCGGATGTAAGCTCAGTAAGGAGCGTAGAAGGTTTCATTCATGAATTGATCCGAACAATCAAGATCGCTTCGCAGGCTAAAGTGTTGGGAACCGAAATCATGCACGACGATCGAATGATTTCCGGCAAGGTAGCCGAAGCGAAGGATTCTGGGAGGATAATCGCCATCGGCGCTTCCACGGGAGGTACGGAAGCGATTTACCGGGTATTGAAAGCTTTGCCGGCAGAAATGCCGGGAATCGTTATTGTCCAGCATATCCCGCCCCTATTTTCGCGTATGTTCGCCGAGAGGCTCGATCAGTCCGTGTCTCTTGCCGTTAAGGAAGCCGAGCATGGCGACAGGTTGGAGCCGGGACGCGTGCTCATTGCTCCTGGAGACCGACACATTCGGGTGAAGAAGATCGGCGATTATTATAAGGTGGAATGCTTTGAAGGAGACAAAGTAAACGGTCATTGTCCTTCCGCCGACGTGTTGTTCGAGTCAGTGGCGAAAGAAGCGGGAAATCGCGCCATCGGCGTGATATTGACGGGAATGGGGTATGACGGCGCGAAAGGGCTTCTGGCGATGCGCCGCAGAGGGGCCAGGACGATCGGTCAGGATGAAAAATCCGCGGTCGTATACGGGATGCCGAAAGTGGCTTACGAAATCGGAGCGGTGGAGAAGCAGACGGGGCTTTCCGAGATTCCACATGCGCTGTTGTCGATTCTTGCGAAGGATTCGCCAGGTTAAGACTGTACTTAATGCTTTATGAAAGATCTTTTCGCTGGAGTTGATTCGAGTGACCGATTATCTGCTGCCATACCTTTTTTTATTCGTTCCTTTCTTATTTTTATTTTATATGGCAGTGGAAATCTATTTGCGAAATACCGGGAGAGCTCTGAATCGTCTGACGGCGCTGATTGTGTTATTGTACGCTTGTTCGTTCTTGGGCGATTACCTCATGCAAACGATGCCGTATGAAATCGCCTGGTTTGCGCTTCGATATATTAAATTCGTTGCCTTCTTCGCGAACATGACCGTCGGGATGTATTTCATTCAAATTTTCTGTAAATCTCCCGTTCGTCCTTTCTTTTTCCACATCAGCTCGCTGGTGCCGCTTATTGGTCTCTTTTACGTTCTATCGGACGCATCCTGGTTAGGAGCTTCGGTACATCAGGGTCCGATCTGGCGGTCGGAAGAACATAACGGCGGACTCGTCCTTTTAGTGTCTATTTTTACCGTATATACAACTGCCAGCTTTTTCATCCATCTTGTGCTTGCCTTCCGAAGAGTAAAATCGAAGCCGTGGATCGTCCATGAAAGGAAACGATTTAATATCTTTCTGTGGGCAGTCGGTTTGATGATGTTGTGGATCGTGCTCTGCCAGATTCTTCTCGAGGTGCTGCCGTGGATCAATCCATACCTGCAGTTCGATATCATTTCTTCTTACGGATTATTGATCTATTGCTGGGCGCTTCGCTATGCGATGGTTAACTACGATTTTATTTCCACGTATGATATGCGCTACAAGAAGCTATTTAATAATTTTTCAAACGGAATTGTGATTTTAAACGAGGAAAATAAAATTTTAGATGCTAATCCGGTAAGCTTGCGTATGATGGGCCTTGTGGACCCGTCCGATGATAGCTGGAGAAATAGGCATGCGCATGAATTAATGTCCTTAAAAGAAGATTCAGATGGCGAACAACGTTTTGAACAGTTACTTTCGGAGAAGATACCATTCTCTACGGATATACGAATGACGAACCCATTAAATGAATCGTATGAAATCGAAGTAAATGTGGATTTTTTCGAGATTGAAGGCGAACTCTGGTCCTTCTTTATGATCAAGGACATCACAGAGCAGAAGGCAAACGAACAGAAGCTAGCCTATCTGGCCTATCACGACCCCTTAACGCGTCTCCATAACCGCAGACGATTCTACGAGAAGCTGGTGGGAGAACTTCTCAGTATGGAAGCTGCGGACGGCATGCTTACCGTCATGTTGATCGATCTGGATCAATTCAAGTGGATCAACGATACGTTAGGACACTTTGCCGGGGACGAACTGTTGATCTTGGTTGCAGAGCGTCTAAAGGCAGTGGTTCCTGATAACGGCTGTGTTGCCCGAATGGGCGGAGACGAATTCGTCGTACTGATGCCGGACTTGCATTCGGATTATGAGATAGAAGATTTGGCTAGAGAAATTATCAATGAGTTGAGAAAACCCTTCCTGATAGACAACCGTCCTTTCCAAATAACAGCCAGCGTCGGTATTAGCATAGCGCCGCGGGACGGTAGAGATGCGGAAACGATCGTGAAGTGCGCCGATACGGCTATGTATGCCGCGAAGAAGGCCGGGCGGGATCAGTTCATGAAGTACTTGCCCATTCAGAGAGTGGCTGCCGAACAGGCGCTCGTTCTAGTCAACGGGCTTCGGAACGCATTGGAAAATGACGAATTCACTCTCCACTATCAGCCTCAACTCGATCTGAGCACCGGTCGGTTGATTGGAGTCGAAGCACTCCTTCGCTGGTATTCAAGTGATCTGGGGCATCAATCCCCCGCTGATTTTATTCCGATTGCAGAAGAAACAGGCGCGATCGTGCCGATCGGTGATTGGGTGCTTCGTACAGCTATTATTCAAGGGAAGAAGTGGATGGAATCGGGACATCCCGATCTGGTCATGTCCGTTAATTTATCCGCTTTGCAGCTCAAAGATCCACAGCTTTCGTTTCGTTTGGCAGACTTCCTTCGAGAGAACGATTATCCGGCGGGCAATCTCTGCCTTGAGATTACGGAAAGCACCGCGATCGGCAATTTGGAGCAAACGCTTAGCGTCTGCAGTGAAATAGTCAGACTTGGCGTAACGCTCTCAATCGACGATTTCGGCACTGGCTACTCATCGCTCAGCATGCTTAGCCGATTTCCGTTCCGAACGGTCAAAATCGATAAATCGCTCATTCGCGATATTGAAATGAATCCGAAGGATGCTGCCATCATTCAAACCATTGTGCGGCTTTCCAGCCATCTGAAGATGGATGTTGTGGCAGAGGGCGTGGAGACGGAAGCGCAGTTGACGATTCTCAAGGATATTGGATGCCACCAGGTGCAAGGTTACTTATGCGGGCTTCCGATGCCATCAAGGGAGTTCGACAAGTTGCTAGTCGCAAATCATTATTAAAAGCAATGCTTAAATCAGAGCTGTTCGCAGCTAAAGGAGCAGAAAGATGAAATCTATACAATGGAAAATTATGTCTCTTGTTGCGTTGATTATTATTTCTATTTTGTCCGTCAATTTGATCCTTATTAATTTAACTCTTGATAAGACATCCAACTATACCAACGATTTGTTAAAAGGCCAATTAACTGAAAAAGTCGCTCTGATTGAAAGGGGAGTAAACGCACAGGTTTCCAACATTACCCAGCAATCAATTCTTGTCGCGGAACAAATCGCTTCTAATCCTCAGGTTATTCAAGCTTTGAAATCAAAGGATAAAGATGCATTGCACAAATTGTTGGACGGGAATGCCGAAACGTTCAAGCAGCAGCTTGGCATTGACCTCATATGGCTTACCAGTCTGGAAGACCGTACATCCGATGGAAAGACGCCTATTCTTGCGTGCCCGTCTAATCCGGCATTTGACGGTTTTGACCAATTAAATTATAGCTCTACAAATAAAGCGCTGGATACCGGCACGACGGTTTCCTCATGGGAAGTGAACGAAGAAGACGGCAAATTGCAAATTACCGCTCCTATCGAAGAAAACGGCAAAGTGATTGGCGCTGTTGTAGTTGGTAAACAAACTTATAAAAGTATGCTTAAAGTCATTTCCGACTCAACTGATACGGCGAACAGTTTATTTTTAATCAATAACAACGACTACTATGTAATGACAGATGTTGAAAAAGATGATCTTGGCACCCTCGTATATGGAGATTCGCATGAGAAATTAAAGGCAGAGGCCAAAAGTTTCTCCGATTTGATAAAACAGAAGCCTGTTTACAGTGAATTAAAGCTCTTGCTTGATGAAGTCAAGACAACAGCAAAACCTTTAACCAAAATCGTGGAACTGAACAAAAAACCTTATGCGGCTTATCTAATTCCGCTCTTTAGTGACACTGGGGAAGTGAATGGCGTTCTATTTAATCGTATACCCGGTTTTGTTGCTTCTCAGCAGGAGATCAAAGAAAAAACCTCTTCGCTGCAGCAGACCGGATTTGTTATTTTATTCATTCTATTTATTGCTGGTCTGTTTTTTTCATATCTCTTATCCAAGAATATAAGCAATCCGATCAAAAAAATTGCAAGCTTATTACATGACATCGCAAATGGCGATTTAACCAAACCAATTAAACATCAATCAAAAGATGAAATAGGTCTCTTGTTTCAAAGCGCAACGTTGATGGTTAACAGCCTAAAATCCATTATTCAGGATGTTGATTATGCTTCATCTCAAGTAGCTGCTTCTTCTGAGGAGTTGACTGCCGGCGCCAGTGAATCAAGCAAAGCGTCTGAGGTCATTGCTTTATCTGCCAGTGAAGTTGCCGCGGGGGCTGAAAATCAATTTACTTCTGTCAAAAAATCAAAAGAAGCCGTTGGTGATATTGCCGAACATGTGGAAATCATTACAAATCATATTGAAAGTGCTGCAAGTTTAGCTCAAAGTACTTCTGCTTCTGCTGAAAGCGGAAATGTTCTTGCATCCGAAACGATGAACCAAATGCTGTTTATTCAGGAGAAATCTAATCTAACACAAGAGGTTGTTGTTCAGCTAAATTATAAAACAAAAGAAATCAGCAAAATTCTAGTAACGATGTCCGATATCGCGACACAAACTAATTTATTATCTTTGAATGCTTCCATTGAAGCAGCCAGGGCGGGGGAAGCCGGGAGGGGCTTCGCGGTAGTAGCGGGTGAAATTCGTAAATTGGCAGATCAATCAGCCAATTTTGCTAAGCAAATTGAATTCATTATCGACGAGATTCAGCAAGAATCCCATCGTTCAATCAGCTCCATTCATGATGCAAAATCAGCAGTCGAAGATGGAGTGTCGTTAGTTTCTAAATCGGGCGAAGTATTTAATGATGTTTTTTCATCGATTGAGAATATTGCCGCCGAAATGCAGGAAGTATCCGGCGCAATTACTCTTATTGCGCAGGGCACCGCGAATTTGGTGAGTAGTATTGCCTCCATTGAACAGATTTCACAAGATTCTGTTTATCACACGCAAAATGTTGCCGCTTCTGCGGAAGAACAAACCGCTTCAATGGGGGAAATATCCAGTGCAGCAGGCGAGCTGGCTAAGATGGCAGAAGAATTACAGTCAGTAGTAGGTAAATTTAAAATATAGCCTTCAGAAACAACTGTCTTGGCTATGTATCCTTGAGGGGGCACAAAAGTTGGCGAAAATATTGGTTGTAGACGATGCTGCATTTATGAGAATGATGGTGAAGGATATTCTTACAAAGGGCGGACATGAAGTTATTGGCGAGGCAGCTAATGGTGAAGAAGCCATTGAGCAATATAGCAAAGTAAAGCCTGATCTGGTGACGATGGATATTACGATGCCAATAATGGAAGGCATTGAAGCTTTGAAAATAATCAAGCAAAATGATCCTCAAGCTAAGGTTATCATGTGTTCTGCGATGGGGCAGCAAGGGATGGTTGTTCAAGCCATACAGGCGGGCGCGAAGGATTTTATTGTTAAACCGTTTCAAGCTGAGAGGGTACTTGAGGCGATACAGAAAGTATTAGGTTAGTATAAGAGGTTGAAATCCAAAGCAGTGATATCGGTGATATCGGTGATATTTCCGGAGACGCTAGTAATTATGAGAGGTATTGAGGCATGGATACATTAATTTTTGTTACGAGAAAAAATAAAGAAAATATGAAAGACATTTTAATAACCGATTTAGGACCGTTTATACAGGATTTTTCAACGCATTATAGACTTACACCACGGGAGTCGGAAATCCTGGCATTAATGGCGACACATGGGTATACCAATCAGGAAGTTGCCGAGCGATGTGTGATTACAGAAAAAACAGTCAAGATCCATATCTCGAATATGATGAAAAAAATCGGCATCGGATCCATTCGCAAGCTGTTTTCATTACTCTTCTGTCACTATGCAGATAGTCGAGCACCCAAAAGTAAAGCTAGTAAAAAAACGTCGTTTAAGACAGGAGGGGTAGAACATGAGATTGATTCCCATTAAGGAGTATGACGAACAGAGCATGCAGTTGGCCAAACCGGTATACGATGTAAAGCGCCGGATCCTGTTGGCAGCGGGAAATACCATCCACCCCAAATACCTTGACCGATTAATTGAAATCGGGATTTCCTATTTATTTGTGGAAGATGCCGTATCCAAAGACATTTCGATGGAAGAATTGCTGGATATGCCGACCTGGATGGATATCGTCGACAGTATCAAGGAGAGTATGGAAGCGGTCCGCGAGAACAAGCCAATTCCGGTGCGTAAAATCTTCCATGGCGCGGGCAAGCTCTTGGATGAAGCGCAGCGGCGTCCGATATTGATTTCCATCCCGTCTTCCACGGTGGCAAGCGAGCTGGTGCCGTATGCGCACGCCGTTAACGTCGCTATTATGTCCTTGCTAATGGGTAAACAGCTTGGATTCAACCAGCTTCAGCTTAGGGATCTGGTGGTCGGATGCCTTCTTCACGATATCGGGAAAGCCAAGGACAAGCTGAAGAACGCACATCCGGAGGCAGGCTTTCAAATCCTTCGAAGCATACAAGAAATCAATCTGCTCTCCGCACACATCGCGTATCAGCATCATGAAACCTTGGACGGCAAAGGGTTCCCACGGCAAATAACCGGAAAAGAATTTCATGAATATGCACAAATATGCGCTGTTGCCAATCTGTATGACCATTTGATTACAGACGACCGGATGCCGCCGCATGAAGCATTAGAGGTGATCATGGGACAGAACGGGCGGACGTATTCGGAAAACGTGGTTGCTGCTTTCGTGAATGCGATTCCTACGTATCCACCAGGCACGAAGGTTCGTTTGTTTGACGGGAGTGAAGCGATTGTAACCCGTATTGTCGATCATCTGCAGAGACCCAATATCCGTTTATTGACAACAGGTGATGAAATATCATTGACCGAACATCCTTCGTTTATGATTACGGCAAATTAACTTTCGCAAAGTTGAGGTCGGAAGGAGAATTTCATGAAAGTCAGAGAGAATGTTCAATTGCGCAGAAACCAAAGGGATCTCGAACTTGCGCAGCAAATCGCCCATATCGGCAATTGGGAGATGGAGCTGTGTTCGCGAGAAATAACGGGATCCAAGGAATTTTGTCGGATTTTCGGATTTGGAGAGGAGACAGAGCTTTCCGAGCCCCTCATGTGCGAAGTTATTCATCCGGACGATTTAGAGCCCTTTTACTCCGAAGTGGTGGATGCGCGGGATACTAAGAGACCTTTTAAATTTGAAGGCCGGATTATCCGTTTTGATGAGGAGCTTCGGTATGTTTGGGCAATGGGAATCTGGTTAGTGAACGAAGCGGATGAATGCACGCATGTGTTTGGCGTTGTTCAAGATATAACGGAAAGGAAGACAACGGAGCAGGAGCTTTATCAAACTAGGACCCTTCTGCAAGAAACAATTAATCACCTAGACATCGTCCTCTGGGCTAGAGATTTTAGATCTGGACGATTGTTGTATATGACAGAGGGCACCGAGAAAGTCTTTGGTATTTCCCAAGTTGATGCATTTAACATGAGCGATTACAGTCATATTGTGTATCCAGACGATGAAAATATGGTGAAAGAGAAAGTATACAGCGGGGACCAATGTTCGGTCGAGTACCGAATCGTTCACCCCCAAACAAACGAAATACGTTGGATTCAGACGCAAGTACGACCTGAAAAGGGCGTGGATGGTCAGATAAGCGCCATCTTCGGGATTTCCGTCGATGTAACAGAGCGTAAGCGTCCTGAAGAAAGCATGAAAGCCCAGAATGAAGTTCTAAGCCTTATTGCAATAGGAAAGCCTTTGTCGGAAATCTTGGGGAAAATTGCGGAACTTTCCAACGCTATGCTGCCTGGACGGTGTTGTTCCATCCTGTTAGTAGATCAAGAACGTCAAGCTTTCACGAACGGAGCCTCTCCTTATTTCCCCGACGTCTATATTGAAGCTATGATCAATATGCCTGTTTCCGCTATGAATAATCCGAGCCGCAGGGCTCTAGATTTGAAAAAACCGGTTATGGTTATTGATATATCTAATGATCCCATGTGGGAACAGACTGCTTTTAAACAAGCCACAGAACCCTTTGGGTTAAAGTCTTGCTGGGCTTTTCCTGTTTTTTCGACTGAGAACAAGGTTGTCGCTGTCTACACCTTTTTTTCCCAAAAAGCCGGAGAACCGAAAGCCTTTGAGCTCGAAATGATCGAAGCCTTTGTCCATCTTACTTCACTTGCCATTGAACGAAAAGAATCGGAAAGAAAAATAAGAAAACTGGCATTTTATGATTCATTAACAGGATTACATAATCGGAGTTACTTTATCGATCAGCTAAACGGCTACATGAAAGAAGCTGAACTGGCCAATCAGAGATTTGCAGTGCTCTATACCGATCTTGATAAATTCAAGTGGGTGAACGATTCGCTTGGACATGACGCTGGGGATCAGCTATTAATCGAAGTGGCAAGCCGCATGAGATGTTGTGTCGGGGATGATCCGCTTGTTGCCCGCCTTGGCGGGGACGAATTTACTTTATTGCTTAAGGACGTGGCATCGGTAGAAGAGGTTTTGAAAGCGGCCCAAAAAATGATGGATTGCTTTCAAGCTCCGTTCTCGATTTTGGGACATGACATTCGTGTAAGCTTGAGCATAGGCATCAGTCTGTATCCGGATCATGGAAGTACGACAAATGAATTGATGAAACACGCCGATACGGCTATGTATCAAGCGAAATCGGAAGGCAGAAATAAGATGAGGGTATATGTCTCTTCCTACAATGACACCGTGTATGAGAGATTCGTGCTGTATACACAATTTCATCAAGCTCTCGCTGAGAACCAATTCGTTCTTCATTATCAACCGAGAGTCGAAATGAAAACCGAGAAGATGCTAAGCGCTGAGGCACTTATTCGATGGGATCATCCTACCATGGGGTTCGTTCCGCCAGACGAATTTATTTCAATGGCTGAAGATTCTGGATTTATTGTGACGCTGGGAGAATGGGTGTTGCGGGAAGCCTGCAGACAAAATAAAGCTTGGCAGGATCTGGGTTTATCGCAAATACGTATTGCCGTTAATGTTTCTGCGCAGCAGTTCCAGCAAGATACGTTTGTTTCGACAGTGAATGGGATTTTATCGGAGACTGGGCTCGCTCCCGAGTGGCTGGAAATTGAGATCACCGAAAGCGCCTTGATGAATCATGAAGTAAGAATGATTGCGAAGCTGCAGCTGTTGAATCAAATAGGCGTCTATGTGTCCGTCGATGATTTTGGTACCGGCTATTCTTCGTTAAGTTATTTGAATAGCTTCGAAGTTAAAGCTTTGAAGATCGATCGTTCTTTCATACGGGATCTCTTCAATGACAGCAAGGATACATCTATTACGAAGATGATGATTTCGTTGGCTCACAATTTGCAGATGGAAGTGGTTGCAGAAGGCGTTGAGACAGAACGTCAGCATGAATTTTTGCTCCTTAACGGATGTGAGCATGCTCAGGGGTTTCTTTACTGCAAGCCTTTAACAGCAAATAGGATGGAACAAAAAATGAAAGAAGCCGCTCGAATTAGGAATATCAAGAAATAGGAGGATTTCGATCTCTCATTAACAAGACCTTGCAGAAAGGGAAGACAAACATGATATCTTTGAATGGTTTTATAGAAGGCAATTGGGACTACATCCTCTTCGCAATCGTCATGACCGTTACTATGGTTGGAATCATTCTATTTGTCCATAAGCGTTGGCTCCTGGCAGCCGACAGCCGAAGATTACGTTTCATTTCCGTAGTGGTGGTGACGGTAACGATAATTATGTTGTGCAGCGGATGGCTTCTTGTCCAATATGCGGAGAAGCGGGAATACGTCCGGACTAAAAACATCATGGTCGGAGATGCGCCCATTCTGGCTAATGAGCTGGAGAAGCTGGGTTATGGGACAATCTCCTTGAACACTTCGGTGGATGATCCGCAATACTTAAGGATGATCCAGACCATGGTGGAATGGATGGGACTTAACGGCCAGATTACCAGCCTCTATACCCTTCGCAAACTAGAGGATGGCAATAACGTGTTTATACTTGGACCGGAGACGGATTATGACGGTGATGGGTACATTAGCGGTGATCTGGAATCCAGGGTGCCCATTGGCGAAATTTACGAAGAACGGATTCCAGAGCTGGAGGAAGCTTTTCGGGGCTATTTAACATTCCAGGCTGAAGTGACTGAAGATCAGTGGGGGCAGACTATAAGCGCCTTCGTCCCGATCTATGATGCGAACGGACAGCAGAATGGCGTGTTAGGGCTTGATTATGACGGCAAGCTGTTCGTGAAGAACGTAGCGCTGTCCCGGCTCAGCATGATCGGAATAGTCTTTGTTGTCCTTCTGATCTTATATGCGGTATTTGTTGTAGGAATATATTATGTCGTCGAGCGGCAATTCCGCCGCCACCAGGATGAGCTGCGGCACCAAGCCTATCACGATTCGTTGACGGGTCTGCCGAACCGTGAGATGTTCCGGGAAAGATTGATACAGGCGCTTAACGGGCTGCCCGATTCATCCTATTCGACGGCGGTGCTCTTTCTTGATATTGATCGCTTTAAGAATGTGAACGACAGTCTCGGTCATGTCGTTGGCGATCTGCTTCTGAGACGGCTTGCCGAGCGGCTTTCAGCTTGTTTGGATCAGGCCGACTTATTGGCTCGACCCGGTGGAGACGAATATATGATTCTGATTCAGATGTCCCGGAGCATGGAGGACGTTCTGAATAAGGCGCAAGCGATCCTCGCCGCTTTCGATCAACCGATCACCGTGGACGAACACGAGCTTTATATGACGGCGAGCATAGGGGCAAGCATTTCTCAGACCGACGGATCGAATGCCGATACGATGATTCGAAACGCCGATACCGCCATGTACTTTGCCAAAGAGAAGGGCAGCAGGTTCCACATCTATACAGAGGATATGAACAGAAAGCTGCTGGAGCGGCTATCGATCGAGAACGATTTACGCAAGGGGATCGAACGGGACGAGTTCGTATTGTTTTATCAGCCGAAGGTCGGAGCACGCAGTGGAAAAGTGGTAGGGATGGAGGCATTGATCCGCTGGAGACATCCGGAAAAAGGATTCATACCGCCGGGCCAATTTATCCCGATTGCGGAGGATACCGGACTGATCGTGCCGCTCGGCGAATGGGTGCTTACGGAGGCCTGCCGGCAGTTAAAGGTTTGGGAGGCAAAGGACTTCCAAGCTATCCCGATTGCGGTTAATCTATCCAGCCGTCAGTTTCAGAATAAGGATCTTATCGTCCGAATACGGGATATCATTGCAGAGTTTCAGGTCAATCCGGCCCTCCTGCAGTTGGAATTGACGGAAAGCTGCATCATGCAGACGCCGGAATTGTCTAACCATACGATGTATCAGCTTAAGAAAAGCGGGCTGAGCATTGCGCTCGACGATTTCGGTACCGGATATTCCAGTCTAAGCTACTTGCGCAGTTTCCCGCTGGATGTGCTTAAGATCGACCGGGGATTCGTAAAGGATGTAACGAGTAATCCGGATAATGCTGCGATCGTCACCGCGATTATCACCCTAGCCCACAATCTGGGATTGAAGGTCATTTGCGAAGGCGTGGAAACGAAGGAACAGCTCGAATTTCTGAAGGATCGCGCATGTGATGAGATCCAGGGGTACTATTACAGCAGGCCGGTTTCGCCAGAGGAATTCGAAAGATGGCTGGATACCTATCGCGATGAGGAAAGCATACAGTTGGCTTAATACGACTTTGAATAATAAATGAAAGCTGTGACTACTATGGCATTGGCACGGGATTTAATTACAAACTTCTCCCTTCTCTCGACAACTATTTTTATCGTTATACAGTTTTCTAAGAAAAATTTGATAACTTCGCGAAATACCGGCCAAACAACGCTGGTCATCGGAGTGATATTCGGATTGATTGGTATTGTTCAAATGCTGTTCAGCATAGAAGTTTCTCCGACTGTTATTATGGATTTGCGCTCAATTGCCATTGTCAGCGCTGCGGTAATAGGCGGCTGGCATTCATCGGTATTGGCGAGTTTGATCATTGCCTTAGGCCGTGTCCTGCTGTTCGGAGGATTCACAACTGCAGCTGAATTAAGCTCCATTTCTGCGGTTGCTACCGGCATCGGATGCGGTATCATCGTCCATTATTTTGAGGAATACCGTAAAAAGTGGATTTTCCTCTTGGCGTACTCGGCTCTATTACCAGCTATCGTTGTGTATTTGTTGTTGCAGGAAAAGAGTCCCTTAGTCATCTTCACTTTTCTCCCCGTTTACTTGATCAGTGGAGCGATTATTGCTTATGCCATTTATTATCTAGATTTATCAAAATCTCTTTACTTGAAATATGAAGCGGAAGCGGGCACAGATTATTTGACCGGGCTGTTAAACTATCGTACATTTGACAGCGAATTTAACCGCATGCTTCAGCAAGCTGAGCATAAACAGGAATCTTTTTCTGTCTTACTGATTGATATTGATTATTTCAAGCAGATTAACGATTCTTATGGCCATAAAATGGGAGACGAGGTCTTGAAACAGTTTGCCGCTGTTCTAACGGATTCAAAAGGCTATTTCAATAACGTATTCAGAATAGGCGGTGAAGAGTTTGCGGTTTTGTTGGATGCATGCCCTCACGGCCAAGCTTTGATGGTTGCGGATAAAATAGGTAAGAAAACGCGTGAATGTAAGTTTAGTTTATCCGATAAGACAAGCATCCCAATAACAGCTTCAATTGGCGTCGCAACGTTCCCCGAGGTTACCAAGGAAAATTTGTTGGAATATGCGGACAGCGCTTTATACAGAGCGAAGAAAACAGGGAGAAACAAGGTTGTCTCCTACGCGATGGTTGTAATGTGAGAGAGCTATCTCAAGGGGAGCTGAGTGATATGAAACTGAAAATTCGAATCAAGGTTTTGATTGCTTTTATTGTCATTTGCTGTACGATACTTGCTGCAAGTCTTATTATCATTCAAGAATTTAATTTCCTTGAAGATGAGAGTATTGAAGCGATCAATAAAAATGCTCCTTTAGTCCTTGCAGGATTGGAAATCAAGCAATCTGCCACCGAAGCACATCTATGGCTGGAGGAAGTGCTGAGCGGAGCCGAGGGGAAGGAAACATACACTAAAGTCTTGGGCTTGATCGATCAGTCGCTCTGGTATGCGGATGCAATTCTTGTCGGCGGAGCATTAGCTGAAGGAACGATAGATGAAATTAGATTCTATGCCGTCTCGGATGAAATAGTCAGAAGGAACGTTACGGAAGTCAAGCAACTTCTGACGCAATTCAAGGATATGTCCCAAATACGGTATGACAACGAATTTAACGGCGGTACGGTTGATGCTCAATTACTGGATGACCAATTCGACCAAATGTTTGAAATACTCATAAAAGCAGCGGATGAATCGAAAATTCTCCTTATTCAGCATATAAGCGCCAATATGGATGCTATTGAGAAAGAGGCGAAACAAGGCCGTTACATTATCGTTGCCTCGATTATCGTGATCTTTTTTATTGTACTGGCAGTGGGTGTCTTATTCTGGAAAATGCTGAGAAATATCCATAGCTTGATTCGTCAGGTAAATACAAGTGCTGATCAATTGGCTTCATCGGCGTTTGAGTTGACAGCAAGCGCGGATATAACCAGCGATGCAACCGAACACATCGCTTCTACTATTGATAAAGTAGCCGTCGGAACTGAGAAACAAGTTCGCAGCGTGGAAAAAAGCTCTAAAGCGACAAACGAAATGTCCGTCGGCGTTCAACAAATTGCAGTCATCGCCGGGCTTGTTTCCAATGCTTCTATTGTTGCTTCGGCAAAAGCGGCTCAAGGGAATACGGCAATCCAAACGGCTGTTCAAAAAATCAATTCAATTAGTCTAACCGTAAATGGACTTGCTGTAACCGTGAAAGGTTTGGGAGAACGCTCGAACGATATCGGACAAATAACGGAAGCGATAACGGATATAGCAGAACAAACGAATATTCTGGCTTTAAACGCCGCAATTGAAGCGGCCAGAGCAGGTCAACATGGCAGCGGCTTCGCTGTTGTTGCCGGTGAAGTACGCAGGCTGGCAGAATTATCCGCCCGAGCTTCACAAGAAATCGCACAATTAATAGCCAATATTCAAGAGGAAACAAGCAAGGTCGTTCAAACGATGGAGAATGCCACAACAGAAGTAGCGGAAGGAATTGGCGTCGTGAATTCGGCAGGAGAATCCTTCGAAGAGATTCAACGTTCTGTAAATGAAATGGCTATTCGGATCGAAGAAGTTTCATCGTCCGTTCAGAAAGTGTCCGTTGGTACGGAACAGGTCGTTCAATCGATCCGGCTTATTGCACAAGTGGCGGAAGAAACGGCATCGGGATCGCAAAGCGTGTCCTCCTCCGCTGAAGAACAATTGGCAACCATGGAGGATATCTCCTCCTCGGCTAGTTCCTTATCCGGTATGGCGGACAAATTACGCATGCTTATTGGGAAATTCAATGTCTGACAGGAGGAAAGTAAAATGAAATCATTTTTCAGACCATCGGTTGCCTTTATGAATCGCATGAGGTATCCGCAAAAATTTGCTCTTATCGGCATCCTTTTGATATTGCCAGCCATCGTCTCTCTGTACCAGTATTTCGGAACGTTGTACGACCAAAGAGATTATGCCAAGAATGAACGAATAGGGGTCGAATACATCAATGCCGTCAAACCATTCATGGCAGACATCCAGAGGCATCGGGGGCTCGCCAGCGCATATTTGAACGGCAACGCAGCCTCTAAGGACAAGCTTCTGGCCAAAGAAGCGGAATTGAAAGATGAGATTGGGGTCATCGACGCCATCAATGAAAAATACGGAAAGAAATTAAACACGACGAATACGTGGAATAAGCAAAAAACCGCCTGGATAGAGCTTGAAGAAATCGTGATGACTCTTCAACCGGGGGAAAGTCTGGAAAGACATACCGCACTGGTCGACGGTATTTTGGATTTAATCGTCGAAATCGCCGATTCCTCCAATCTGACGTTGGATCCGGAGCTGGAAACCTTCTATTTAATGGATTCCGTGGTCAACCGGCTTCCGCTTTTATCTGAGAAAATGGGCTTGTCCAGGGCTAACGGAGTGGCAGTAGCCCAAAACAAAACGATGACGGACGCGCAAAAGCTCGCATTAATCATATTACACGAGCACATCTCGGACACCAGCAGGGCGCATGAGACGGGGATGCGGAAAATATGGGTAAATTACCCAGATGTGAGAGCGGAACTGGAACAAGACGTTAATCATACGTCGAATTCCATTCATGTATTTCTCGAAAAGCTGGATAAGGAAGTCATCCATGCCGAGGAGATCAAGCTGTCTCCGGACGACTATTTCGCGCTGGCTACAAATGCGATCGACGAAGTGTTGAAATTGTTCGATTTGGAGAGCGCTAAACTGGATCAACTGCTCAAGGAACGGATTGATCGGATTTCGCGCATGATTCTGGTCTTGATTGCATTGATGGTAGTTATGCTGCTTATTGTTTTTTATTTGTTTTCTGGCTTCTATATATCGGTAAAAGAAGTGGCGGCAGAACTTCAGCGGGTTGCTCATTCGATGGCCCAGGGGGATATGACGGCCGAAATTCGGGTGGCAACGAGAGACGAAATGAAATTGGTGATTGATTCATTCAATCTAATGAGCGGTAAGCTCCGCGAATTTATCCGAAAAGTTCTCGACTCGGCTCAGACTGTGGCGGCGTCCTCCGAGCAAATTTCCTTAGTCACCGAAGAGGTAACGGGCGTCAGCTTGTCTCAAGCAAACTCTATCCAAACGGTGAATGAAAGATTTAAGGAACTGTCGGCAGCGGTTCATTCGGTCAGCCGGAATGCCGTACATGCCGCCGAATTGTCCAATCAATCCAGAGAGGAATCCAAACGCGGTGGAGAAGTTGCGCAATCTTCGATCGATTCGATGAATCAATTGAACGAACAAATGACCCTGCTTCAGCAGGATTCCAACAAAATCGGTGAGATTCTCGAGGTGATCGATGAAATTGCCGATCAAACGAACCTGCTCGCGTTGAATGCTGCGATTGAAGCTGCTCGTGCCGGAGAAGAGGGAAGAGGCTTTGCAGTGGTGGCCGAGGAGGTTCGCAAGCTGGCCGAACGGAGCAGCGAAGCGACCAAACAAATATCCCTGATTATTAAAGGTATACAGGAGAACACGCTGCAAAGTACGGACGCCGTGAATCACGCAACGAATCTATCATTACAAACCAACGAAGTCTTTAAGCATATCAGCGAGAAAGTGGAAGGCAGTTCTAAACAGATTACGGAAATTGCTTCTGCCAGTGCTGAGCAATCAGCGCAAACATCAGAAGTGCTGATGGCAATCGAATCCATCGCAGCCGCCAGCCAGGAATCCGCGGCCGCCAGCGAGGAAATGGCAAGCAGTTCGCAGTCGCTGGCGAAATTGGCGGAAGAACTGCATCATTCGGTCGGTGCCTTCAAGGTGTAAGAACCGCTTATAGACCGTGAGAGGGGTAAAAATTGTTGAAACTAAATATTAGAAGAAAATTTTTAATCGCCTTTTCCATCATTTGCTGCATGATCCTTGCGTCAAGCCTGTTTGTAATTAAAGAATTCAATATCCTTAAAGAAGAGAGCATCGAAGCCGGAGAGAAGTTGGCTCCTTTGATTGGTGCGATTATGGAGGTCAAAAACTCGTCCACCAAAGCTCATCTTTGGTTGGAGGAAATACTAGGCGGAGCCGAGGCCAAGGAAGAAATAAAGGTCGTTATGGAATTGATTGACGAAGCCGATTGGTATGCGCAAGCGATTATTAACGGGGGCACAAACGACGAAGGAACGTTTTACGCCGTGTCCGACGAAACGATAAGAACCCAAATTGCGGATGTCAGAAAGCTTCTGGTGCAGTTCAAGGATCTGTCCCAACAACGGTATGACAATTCTTTTAACAGCGGTACGACCGATCCCCAAACATTGGATGACCAATTCGATAAATTGTACGAAATGATCGTCCTAGCGGCGGACAAATCGGAAACATCTCTCCAACAACATGTAAAAAGTGATATGGAAGCTGTCAAGAGAGACGCGAAGTTCGGCCAGTCCGTCGTTGTCGGTTCACTCATCGTTATTTTTATTACGGCAATTGCAACCGGGACCTTCCTTACGCTCAACATTACCAGGCCTCTTATTCGTATTTCCGACAGTACAAGAAGAGTGGCAGACGGCGATTTGACCGTAAATGAACTCAAATTGAAAAGAGGGGATGAAATCGGCGACCTGGCTCGTTCCTTTAACCAAATGGTAAGGAATACCCATAACTTGATTCAACAAGTGAACGTCAGCGCTGATCAAGTAGCGTCCTCTGCGGAAGAGTTGACCGCAAGTGCGGAACAGACCGGAAAAGCCGCGGAACAAATAGCCAAGTCTATTCAAGAAGTCGCAATCGGATCGGAAAATCAAGCGAATAATGCGGACTCAAGCTCCAAAGCCATTAAGGAAATGTCCGTCGGCATCCAACAAATCGCCGTTAATGCAGGGCAGGTTTCCCAAACTTCCATTGGAGCTTCGGAGAAAGCGGTCGAAGGGAACAAGGCCATTCAAACAGCTGGAAAACAGATCAGATCAATAGGTGAAACCGCACACGGTCTTGCGGTAACTGTAAAAGCATTGGGAGATCGTTCGAACGAGATCGGACAAATTACAGCAGTCATAACAGGCATCGCTTCTCAAACGAATCTATTAGCATTAAATGCGGCGATTGAAGCGGCCAGAGCGGGCGAACATGGCAGTGGATTTGCTGTCGTGGCCCATGAAGTGCGCAAGCTGGCGGAACAATCCGCCCATTCGGCGGAGCAAATATCCGAGTTAATTGCCGGCATTCAAGACGAGACCAAGAAAGCCATCCAAACGATGGAAACTGTCACCAAAGAAGTGACGGAAGGAATCGGTGTCGTACATACGGCAGGAGAATCATTTGAAGAAATTAGAAGCTCCGTACAAGATGTGGCCGATCAGATTGGAGAAGTTTCAGCGGCTGTACAACAAATGTCCGCTGGTGCGGAACAAATGGTTCATTCGATCCATCTCATTGAACAATCGGCAGCAGAAGCCGCATCGGCAACACAAAATGTGTCTGCTTTTACAGAAGAACAAATGGCTTCCATGGAGGATATCTCGTCTGCTGCTCATTCACTATCCGGAATGGCGGAAGAATTGCGCATGCTCGTTGGTAATTTCAAAGTCTAAATAGAAAATGTATCTCTCACGCCAAAACGAGAATAGAGGCTGCATAATGAGAAAACTTAAGTTTTCTTTAACCGTACAACTGATCTTGTTCATTACGCTCATTTTTATACTTCCAGTCGCTACCATTGGCACTTATTTCTATACTTCCATGCTAAACAATTTGACTCAAGTGGAAAAGGAACATGTCGAGAACGCCAACCTAGCCGCGAGTAAATTGCTTGATGATATGGGCAACAGCCTGCTAAACGTAACGAAAACGAACTCCCATTGGGAAGACAACCGGGCTGCCGCAGAAAGCAATGATGTCGAATGGCTGAAAGAAAACGTGGATGTGGCGGTAGATATTGTCCCCAATTTACATTTTCTCGCAACCGTATCCCCGGACGGCTCAATTCTATCGCAAAAGGGCGATGTGAAAGAGTTTACCGGGAAACTGGCATATCCCGAAATCCTGAAGAGACTTGAACAAGAAAGCGACTTCTCGGGACTGGTCCTTACATCGAAAGGTCTGGCTTCCATTGCCGTTTCCAAAATTACGAACGAGGCAGGAGACGCTCCTTCATCGGGTGTGCTTGTATTCGGAAGGCTGCTTGACGTACAAGCGATCAAAGCGATCAAGCTAATCCTGCAGCAGCAAGCGGATGTTGCCGTCTTGGCTCGGAACGCCCCCCTAATGTCAACAAGCGAGACGATCCTAGAAACGCAATTACAAGCTCGGAGCGTAGCGGCTATGGCGGACGGCGGCTACTTGGAGTCGGAAGTATCCAAGCGGAATAAATGGCGATATTCGCACGCCTTTGCCTCCTTGAAAGGTATAGACGGGAAGCCGCTCGGCGTCCTGTACGTGACCATGCCATCCGAAGCCAGCACGAATGTCGCCAATTCCATATTCACTTTAAGCTTGACCGTAGGTCTAATTTTGCTGATGCTTTTGGCCCTTCTTAGCATGTTGATCCATAAGCGGATTCTGGTGCCTATGCATGGTGTGGCCGATACACTCAATAAAGTGTCGGAAGGCAAGCTTACCGGGCAAGTGGAGGAAAAATACGGGCGCAGAAAAGATGAAATCGGTGAAATTTCTTCATCCGTAAACGTCATGATCCGTACGCTCCGCCAATTGATTTCGCACATTGGCGATACGGCAGCATTAGTTTCGGCTTCTTCTGAACAATTGTCGGCCAGCTCCGGCGAAACCTCTGAGGCGTCTCATGTCATTGCGGATGCCATTAATGGAGTTGCTCAAGGTGCAGAACGGCAAGCGATAGGCTCAGAGGAAAGCGTTGTTGCCGTTTCGGAGATGACATCAGGTGTCCGCAGCATCGAACAGACATCTCTTGCCGTGACTGAAGCTTCGCAGCATGCTGCGAGCGAAGCGGAGCAAGGAAACGAACTTGTTCAACGAGCCATTCGCCAAATGAACCAGATCAGCGTAACTGTTAATCGTTCGGCAGACGTTGTTCAAAGGCTTGGGGAGCGTTCCGAAGAAATCGGAAAAATTATCGAAATGATATCCCAAGTGGCGGCACAAACGAACTTATTGGCGCTAAATGCCGCAATTGAGGCGGCGAGGGCTGGCGAGGAAGGTAGAGGGTTTGCCGTGGTGGCAGGGGAAGTGAGAAAACTGGCGGTGCAATCGGAAGACTCCGCAAGACAAATCTCGGTATTGGTGAAGGAAGTATTGTCCTATACGCATCAGGCGGTAGATGCTATGAACGAAGGTACTGAGGAAGTACAGGCCGGGCTTGCCGCGGTCAACGACAGTGGTGAAGCGTTCCGGAATATATTAACTTCTGTGATGAGTGTGACCGGTCAGATTCAGGGTGTTACTATGGTCGTCCATCAACTATCTGAGCTTTCAGAGCAGGTGGCCGGCATGGTCCGGGAAAATGCGGCCATTGCCCGAGAATCAGCTGCTGCCACGCAAAACGTAGTAGCAACGACAGAGGAGCAGCTCGCAGCTATGCAGGAAATTGCCGCTTCTGCTGCTTCTCTTAACCATGCGGCGGAAGAATTGACGATGGCGACAGAAAAATTTACAATTTAGCAGCTTAATGTATGGAATCGGCAGGCCCGTCAACCGGTTTACTCTGTAAAGGTGATTGTATTGGTATGAAATCGTAAAGGAAGAAGTTTCGGCAAGTCGGAAGAATTCCTGGACTTTAATAATATCCATTAAGGAAGTTTAAAAAAATCCATTTTGAATTTCGACAAATTATGATAAATTTGGACCAATATGTTTCAGTGGATCATGGCTATAGACCTATATCATTCTTGACAGGCGAAGATCAATAACTTGTAGCGGATTTACCGTGTTTGTGGCAACTGCTGCTCTATCTCGGAGCAGCTTTTTTAATTTATCCAAAACCGTACGATTCAAGCGATTATAACAAACGTTTGCCGGAGGTGTGTTTATGGATGTGAATCAATATCTTGCTCTCTTCATTGATGAATCCAGAGATCATTTGCAGTCTCTGAACGAAAATGTCTTGGCTCTTGAGGGGAGCCCAGAAGATATCGAAATCGTACAGCATATTTTCCGCTCTGCCCATACGCTGAAAGGCATGTCCGCAACGATGGGTTTCGAGGATTTGGCGTCGTTGACGCATGATATGGAGAACGTCCTGGATCTTGTGCGCAATCGCAAGTTAAAGATGGATCCTTTTATTTTCGATTCTTTTTTTAAAAGCTTGGACGCCCTGGAATCCATGTTGGAAGATATCATACTAGGAGGAACCGGCAAAGCGGATGTTTCTGGAAATATCAAATCTTTAAAAATAATTGCGGCCGACGACTACCGGCAGGACGGAAAAGGGGCTTCCGCAGAGATTTCCGAAAGGAGCATCGCAGACCGGCAAGGAGCCGGACTGGATCAATATCAGCATGCGATTCTCCGGCAAGCCGTCCAAGAGGGAAAACCTGCTTTTCGTATTACGGTCAGCGTTCGCGAGGATTGCGTCCTGAAAGCTGCCCGGGCGTACATGGTGTTTTGTGTGTTTGAATATAACGGAGAGGTGATCCAATCTTCTCCTTCCGTAGAAGAGATCGAGCAGGATCGGTTTGACAGGGCTTTTACGGTTTTTTATGTCTCGCAAACCTCGCAGGAAGAACTGAATAAGCAAATTTCCGTCATTTCTGAAATTGAACGGGTAGATTTTACCTTATTAGATCAGGACAAATTGGATGAATGGATCAAGCCGACGGCGAATCCTGCCCCGGTTGTTTCTCCTGAAAATTCAGCAGGAGATAAGGAGAAAGTCTCTTTACCCGAAGCGCGGAAGCCAAGCAATCCAGAAGGGACGCCGTCAGTAACACGGACGATACGTGTCGATACCGGCCGATTGGATACTTTGATGAACTTGTTCAGCGAATTGCTGATCGATCGGGTTCGGTTGGAGCAGCTGGCAAGTGAAATCCGCAAGAGCGAGCTGACTGAAACAGTGGAGCATATGGCCAGGGTCAGCAGTGATCTGCAAAATATCGTCCTTAAGCTAAGGATGGTACAGGTGGATACCGTCTTTAACCGTTTTCCCAGGATGATTCGCGACGCGGCCAAATCGCTGGACAAAAAAGTTGAGCTGATTATTACCGGCGCTGAAACCGAGCTGGACCGCACGGTTGTTGAAGAAATCGGAGACCCTCTCGTGCACCTTCTGCGCAATGCGGTCGACCATGGCCTTGAACCTGCGGCAGACCGTTTGGCAGCAGGCAAACCGGAAGCCGGAACCATTCATCTTCGCGCATATCACAGCGGCAATCACGTATTCATTGAGATAGAAGAGGATGGGCGGGGAATAAACCGCGAAGGGATTCTGAAGAAGGCGATCCAGAATGGATTGGTTACCCCGGAACTAGCTCCGCGCATGACGGACGAAGAAGTTTATATGCTTCTCTTCGCTGCCGGATTCAGTACCGCGGAGAAGATTTCCGACTTGTCCGGCCGCGGAGTCGGTCTGGATGTGGTAAAAACCAAGATCGAGAGTCTGGGGGGCCGTGTTCAAGTCGAATCCGGATGGGGAAGGGGTTCCAAGTTCACCCTACAGCTGCCGCTGACGCTATCCATCATCACAGCGATGATGATCGGACTTAAAGCCGAGAAGTATGCGATTCCGTTATCGTCGATTGTGGAGACGACGGCTATACGAAAGGATCAACTCCGGACTGTACACGGCAACCGAATGTTCGAATATCGGGACAGCGTCATTCCTTTGATACCGTTAGGCCGGCTCTTCGATGTTCCGGGAGCCGCGGATGAAGCTGCGGAGGAAACGCAAATGGTGATTATCCGCAAGGGGGACAAGCTGGCGGGGCTGGTTGTCGACGAATTTATCGGGCAGCAGGAAATTGTTCTCAAATCGCTTGGGAATTATTTGGCCCGATCTTATGCTGTTTCAGGAGCGACGATTCTTGGAGACGGGCAAGCCGCTTTGATCATGGATACGAACGCCTTAATGAAATAATGCTTCAGCAGAACAAACGAAAAGAATGATCGAAGGAGGTTTTCAACATGGGGCAAGAATGGAAAGTGATCGTTTTTACTCTGGGTCTCGATGAATACGGAGTGGAAGTGGAAAAAATAAAAACTATCGAGCGGATCCCGCCGATCACACGTGTGCCTAAATCGCCTGTATTCGTTAAAGGGGTGATCAATCTGCGGGGCGTGGTGATCCCGGTCATCGATTTGCGAGGGCGTTTTGGTTTTTCGGAAAACGAGTATACGTCTGACTCGCGGATAATCATTGCTGCCGTTGGGAATGTCGAGATTGGACTGATCGTCGATTCCGCCAACGACGTCATCGACATCGACTCGGATCATGTGGACGATCCGCCGGAAACAGCCGGAGGCATTAAGGCGAAGTATCTGCAAGGTATTGCCAAAGTCGGCGACAACCGCCTGATCGTTTTGTTGAACCTTCAAGAGGTCTTGAATGAGAGCGAAATCATTACTCATACAGCATAAATTAAGGGTTCTTGCGAAAAGGTGATCGTATTGTCATGAGAGTGTTACCCCCAAACAACCGTATCACTAACTTTTTTAGGAGGCTCCCTCGTTGAAACTTAAACTGCGTCTGCCCCGATTGAATATCCGCTCGTTAATTACCTGGTTCCGTTCGGTCAAAAGCAAATTGATTCTGGCTTTTGCCGTTATCTTGCTCCTGCCCAGTCTTTCCATTGGAGTGATTTCTTATATTACGGCCAAAAATAAAGTGGACGATCAAATGAAGCAGGCTGCTTCTGAAAGTATCGATCTCCTGAATCAAACGATCACTCAAATGATAGATGCCAAAATGAAGGATATTGATTTCCTCGCTCAACAAATATCCGCCGGATCGATCAGTTCGAAGCAGGGCAATGGAGAGGCGAAAGTAAGAGAAATGCTGGAGAAGTATAAACAACTTCACCCCGAGATAAAAAATGTCTTTGTCGGAACAGAAGCAGGGACTATAATTCGTCCGTCAGATAGTGCTCCGCTCCCCCCTGATTATGATCCCAGAAAAAGATCATGGTACATAAAGACAATGGAGAACAAAGGTAAGGTTGTCGTTTCCGATCCGGACATCTCGAGTACAACCAATAAAATAGAAGTAACCATTGCAAAGGTAGTGATTGACGGTTATGGCGTCGTAGGAGCTGATCTCAGAATGGAATCGCTGAGCGACATCGTTGCAAAAGTCAATATAGGTAAAGAAGGATATGTAATTCTCTATGACGCACAAAGAAAATATTTGGTTCATCCCACGGCGAAAATAGGCGATGTCGCAACAGGTGGAACTGTTGATAAAAGATTCGGTTCCGATACCGGTGCGCAGGAGTACATTAACGCGTTTGATGGAAAGCTCAAGAAAGATGTTTTTGTAACCAATCCATTAACCAGCTGGAAGTTGACGGGAACCTGGTATGCCGATGAAGTCACGCAGGAAGCCGCCCCGATTTTCTGGAAAACAACGCTTGTACTTGCTGTCGCCTTGGCTGGAGGGGCCGTCATTGTTTTCTTTATGGTTCGTGTCATTACAACTCCGTTGCGAAGGTTAACCGAAACGTCCCGGAAAATCAGCGAGGGGGATTTAAGCAGGCGGGTGGAGGTCAAGGAGAAAGATGAATTCGGCCAGCTTGGAGAGACCTTTAACCACATGGTGGACTCGCTAAGAACGGTCTTGCTTGAAGTCAGCCAATCCTCCAGTCAGGTGGCCGCTTCCGCGCAGCAGCTGTCGGCAAGCGCCGAGCAAACATCCATAGCGACCGAACATATCGCGAGCTTAGCCGGGGAGATGGCGGAAGGGGCCAACCAGCAAGTGCATTTGGTAGAGGAAGGCGCCCGAACGATCCGTGACGTCTCGGCTACAATCCAGGAAATTGCAGCGAGCGCCAAAGAGGTTGCAAACACCGCGACGAAGGCAGCGGAGATGTCTTCGGAAGGCGGACGCGCCATTCAGACCGCTGCAGGACAGATGCATTCCATTAACGGTTCTGTCGACGGGGTGGGGCATGTCATTGCCAGGTTGGCAAACACTTCAAAGGAAATTGGCCAAATTACGAAAACGATTACGGAAATCGCGCAACAAACGAACTTGCTCTCTCTGAACGCGGCCATTGAAGCGGCCAGAGCCGGCGAACACGGACGCGGCTTTGCCGTCGTAGCGGGTGAAGTGAAGAAGCTAGCCGAGCAATCGTCCGAATCGGCGGAACAAATCGCAGCTCTGATCCAAGCGATCCGCAGCGAGATCGGCGAAGCTCAGAATTCGATGCAATCGGCAACAAAGGAAGTAAGTTTGGGAATGGAAGTCGTTCATACGGCAGGCAGCTTATTCTCCGAGATTGAACGCATTGTCGATGAGGTAGGCAGCCAAGTACAAGAGGTTTCAGCGGCTTCCCAGCAGATTTCTGCCGGAGCTTCGCAGGTCGTCCAATCTATCGAAGGAATAGCCGGGGTAGCGCAATCGGCGGCATCCGGAACCGAGAATGTATCCGCGGCCGCAGAAGAGCAGCTAGCCTCTATGGAGGAAATCTCGGCCTCTTCCGCCGCGCTCACAAACTTGGCCGAGGAACTGCAGGTATTGGTTGATAAATTCAAGCTGTAAAAAAGAAGTATATCTGAGCTCTTCGTAACTTACAAAGGAGGAAATATACATTGTCTGCATTAAGCGAAAATGTAAGTGGATTTTTGGGGAAAGCCGTTGATTCCATTAAGCAAGTGATACCCATACCCATGACAATTGAAGCTCATTACTTAAGCAACGAAACAGCATTACAAACTGAAATGTGTGTATTAGTGGGCTTTGCCGGCGAAATTGCCGGAAGGATGCTAATAGATGGATCTAGAGAGTCCTTTGGCAGGCTGGGCGAGAATATGTTCGGCATGGTTCTTGAAGGCGAGATGCTGCATAGTTTCGTAGGGGAAGTTGCTAATATGGTGGCAGGGAACATATGTACATTGATATCGCAAACTGGGCGGAAGGTTGATATTACCCCCCCAACCGTTCTTGAAGGCGAAATGAAGTTGTTCGGATTTGAGAAGGTCATTTTCGTTCCATTATCTATAGATAATGTTGGTAAACTACATATTGTTCTATTACTCCAAGAAGTAGAAGAGGCGGCATAGAAGATGGCGAATATACTGGTTGTTGACGATGCGGCGTTTATGAGAATGATGTTGAAGGATATCCTTGCGAAGGGCGGCCATCAAGTTGTCGGCGAGGCGGCCAATGGCGTTGAAGCCATTGAACAATATCAGAAGTTGAAACCGGAACTGGTTACGATGGATATCACCATGCCGATTATGGAGGGGATTGACGCTGTAAAACAAATTAAACAAGAGGATCCGAAAGCAAATATCATCATGTGTTCGGCGATGGGGCAGCAATTGATGGTCGTTCAAGCCATACAAGCGGGAGCAAAAGATTTTGTCGTGAAGCCCTTTCAAGGGGAAAGAGTGCTTGAAGCGGTAAAGAAGGCATTATCTTAAATCCGGCTATTTTTCTTGAATGAGAGGAGTTTTTCTGGCTGTCGAGTAACCTCGACAGCCTTACGCCATTGGGGGCAAATTATTCCGCCGAATATCAGCTTTCGAAATTCAGGGTTAATTGTCCTTCATCACTCCTATACGAACTATTGATCCATTCGGATGGTTGGGTGTAATTTCATAAAAAACTAACTTGTCATAAGTCAGCTTCATTCGCATTAATGTATTGAAAAGACCTACGCCGCCTAAATTTCCGGACGATTCTTCGTTTATACTTATGTTATCGCCGTCCGAATTAATATTGGGGTCATTTGATTGTTGGAGTTTTGCAATAACCTTCGGATTGAAGCCATCCCCCCAATCCTTCACTTCGAACAACCAACAATGATCGTGTGTTTGTTTAATAGATACGTGGATTTCCCACGGTGGATTGCAAGTTTGAAAGGCATGACGAAAACAATTTTCGATAAGAGGCTGGAATATGAGGCGCGGTACCTGATAGGAAAGTGCGGCTTCATCTATCTCCACCCGATATTGTAAGTGATCCTCGTACCGGACCTTCATAAGTTCCAGATAGAGCTGCGCATACATAATTTCATCACGAATCGTAACTTCTTTGTCCGGATATTGTAATGTATATCTGAAAATCGAACCTAGTTTTTCGCATAGTTCAGCCACCTTATCTACGCCGGCTTCCTCCCCGACTGATCCAATGACAGCTAGAACATTATACAGAAAGTGAGGATTTACTTGCGATTCTAGAGTGTTTAGCCGCGCCTTCATTTCACGTGAACGCGCGTTTACTTCCAGTTCTATCGAAATCTTAAGGCGTTCGGCTATACTATTGAAGGCATTATGTATTTGAACCATTTCATCATCGGTATTATCCAGCGGTATCGTTAGATTATCCAATCGAACCCGTCGAATCATGTCGACCGTCTTACGTATATTTTTTGTGAATTGTTTGGCTATCACATAATTCATGATGAAGCTAAGAATGATGAAAGATATGCTTACGATGACAATAAGTCTTCCTGCTAATTTAATGGACGAAAGAAATTCGGACTTCGGTTCTGCAAGGACAACAGTCCACTGGTTTGAAGGCGATCGTACATAGGACAAAATATAATCGGATTTGATCATATATTCGGGATTTGAATCGGTAGATTTGTCTAAGACATCGGTTCCAAGCAATTGCTTAAACGTCACATTTGGATTCGTCTGACCTGATTGCGTTCGCTTTATGTATACAGGCTGGCCATCCTTATCAAATAAATACACTTCTGTTTTGGCGGTATGCGGCACACCCAATGTCTCTTCAAATTTCGAGAGGCTCTGCTGAAACTCGATCAAGCCGAACGTTTCAACCTCACTGCGAAATACACGATAAAAAGACACCAATTGTTGATTTGTATCTGTGTAATAGGGATCGTTATGGGGACCGATAAAGTTAATTTCATCGTCTTCAGTAAAATCACTATATAATGCCTTAAATGAATTGCTTAGCAAGTAGGAATGAATAGAATCTGTATTCTCCCTAATCTCTCCCAAACTTGCATAATCGCCGCGATTATTATAGATGCTGATTCTTGATAGATTCAGACCTGGACTTTTATAGATGGATAAGAAATTCATTACCGTTCGTTCAGCATCAGTGTGGAGTGCGAAGTAATTCTCATTTTCCTCTGATTCGCTAGCTTTTTGCATAATAACATTTAAATCGGAAGTATTAATAATTTGAAATGACGTATGATTCAACTCGCTATAGATTAAAGTGACTTGTTTCGACATTTTTAGCGTTAATTCTTTCATGTTAACGATGGCTTCTTTCTCCAAACGATTGGATATATAGTAGTAGAAAAAAGAAAATGAAATTACGATAAGCAGTAAGGTCAACAACGAAAAGATCAAAAATAATTTTTCACGTACGCCAATCCTTATTGTAATCGTAGGCCCCTCCTTGTAAACTGTGAGCAGAAGAATTTGTATTTAGTATTACATCATTCAACATCAATGTAAATAATACGACTTTTGAAATAAACAAATCTGTGGGATGGAGGATAAGAGATGAGAAACAAAATCGAATACAACTATAAAAAAATTACAGTGATTGTATTGCTGCTTTTGATTGTAACCGCTTGCAATTCAACTGCCAACAAGAAAGGAACTTCAGGATCAATCGAAGCAAAAGCCTCATCCGGCGCTGCTAAGCCGCAAGTCACAATTAAAGTTTATTTAGGTACGGACTATTCATCTAAAGACCTTTACAAGAGAATGAATGAAGCGTTCACAGCCAAGACTGGAATTCATGTAGAGTCGGAATTGGTTCCCGGTGCTGGTAATGATATGTACAAGAAAATAGATTTGGATCTTGCTTCTGCAGGTACAGTTGATGTCATTCCTTTGATTCAACCTTTAATTCTTGATAAATATGTCAAAAAAAATTATTTGTTGCCGTTAAATGATTTGATGAAAACAGAACAATACGACGCGGATAAAATGTTTGGCCATTATTTAACAAAGTATGACGGAATGATTTACTCTTTGCCTGAACAAATGTCTACTTGGGCCGTATTTTATAACAAAAAAATATTTGATGACGCCAAAATTCCTTATCCGCCATCGGAATGGACATGGGAGCAATACATTGACACGGCAAAAAAATTGACTGATCCTGCAAAAGGAATCTACGGATCGTATATGCTGGATTACGATATCTACTTGTTTATGCTGGCCAAACAACATAACGTTTCTGCTTACAAGGCAGATGGAACATCGAATTACGACGATCCGCTGTTCAAGGAAAGTTTGAAATTGTTCGGTGATTTAGGGAATGTTTATAAGATTCAACCCAGCTGGCATGAATTCAAAACGAAAAAATTGCCATGGGACGGGTTTATGTCCGGAAAATACGGGATGCATCTTATTGGTACCTGGTATACTGCCCTGCTAACTAACGAGAAAGATTACCCGAAGGATTGGAAGTGGGGCATTACACAAATTCCAACGGATGGCAAGGGAATGTACAATTTCGGTGTAACTTACACATATGCTGTGAATAAGCATTCGGCTCATCCCAAGGAAGCTTTGGAATATGTGAAATTCAAAGCGGAGAACTCGGCTATTATGGGAGGAGCCATACCTGCATTAACGGATCGGGTTGCCCAAAAACAGTCGCTTAAGGAAATTGCTGATGCTTCCGAAGGCAGCGTTACCGTGGACGAATTATCAAAGGCGTTCTTTGATAATAATTTAGGTTATATTCAGGAAAAAAACATAGGGCCTGCAGCAACAGAGTACAGCAATATTATTTTATCGGAAAGCGATCTGTACCTCAGGGGTAGTCGTTCTTTGGACGATACGATTAGAGCAATTAAGTATAAAGCAGATGCAGCCATACGTAAAGTGGAATCAGCGGAGGATGAATAAGGAATTGCAGTAGAATGATGAAGAATACAAACGTACATTTATTGATGGGAAGTAACAGGAAAGCAATAAAGCTTGAATGTCGGTAAATAGGTAAAAACTATAGAATTCATAGTTTTTATCTATTTTGCCTCTGGTAGTAAAATGTACTACAATTGAGAGATAGTCTCAATGGACAAACTATAGCGGGAGTGAATCATAATTATGTCAGAAGTTAAAAAAATTGCCGTCATCGCTGGAGACGGTATTGGGCCTGAAGTTGTAGCAGAAGCTGAAAAGGTATTGAAGCGTACGGAGGAATTGTTCGGCTATAAGTTCGAGCTGGAGCACGGCTTGTTCGGCGGAATCGCGATCGATGAGAGAGGCACGCCTTTGCCGCAGGATACGCTAGATATGTGTCGCAATGCCGACGCGGTTCTTCTGGGCGCCGTTGGCGGACCGAAATGGGACAATAACTCCAAGGAGCTGCGTCCGGAAACAGGCTTACTCGGTATTCGTAAGGCTCTTGGTTTATTCTCTAACATTCGTCCGGCTGTTGTCTTTGACTGCTTGAAGGATGCTTCCACGTTGAAGCCTGAGGTGCTTGAGGGCACTGATCTGATTGTCGTGCGTGAGCTTACCGGGGGAATCTACTTCGGGGAGAAGTTCCGTCGCGAAGGTCCATATGGTGAAGAAGCTGTAGATACATGCGTATATAACGTTACAGAAATCGAACGAATCGTACGCCAAGCGTTCGAGGTTGCCCAGAAGCGCAGCAAGAGATTGGCTTCCGTCGACAAAGCGAACGTACTCGAAACCTCCCGTCTGTGGAGAGAAACAGTAAACCGTCTTGCTGCTGAATATGCGGATGTTGAAGTGGAGCACGTACTCGTAGATAACTGTGCGATGCAGCTTCTCCGTCGTCCTTCAAGCTTTGACGTTATCGTTACGGAAAATATGTTCGGAGACATTCTGAGCGACGAAGCGGCAATGCTGACAGGCTCCATCGGGATGTTATCTTCAGCATCGCTTGGCGAAGGCAGCTTCGGATTATATGAGCCAGTGCATGGTTCTGCGCCTGATATTGCTGGACAAGGAATCGCTAACCCTATTGCTACGATTCTGTCTGTAGCGCTTATGTTCCGTCTAACCTTAGGCTATGAAGAAGCGGCTGCGGTCATTGAAGCAGCAGTTAAGAACGTCCTTGATGCAGGACATCGGACAGGCGACATTGCGGTGGATAAGAGCAAAGCAATCGGTACAACGGCTATGGGTGATCTCATTGTGGCAGCTATGAGTCGTTAATTATAATGACTCTAAAAAAAGAATTGTTATTATCTTGACTGGCTTGTCCTTCAATGGTAACCTTTTTAAAGTGAGTAACAATAGAAAGTACCGGCACAACCGTCGGGCTTATAGGAGGTAATTGTAAGATGGCAGAGCGTTTAGTAGGTCGTCCGGCTCCGAACTTCTCTATGGAAACAGCGAATGGAGACGGTAAAGATTTTGGTACAGCATCCCTTGCTGATTACCGTGGTAAATGGTTGGTATTGTACTTCTACCCACTGGATTTCACTTTTGTATGCCCAACTGAAATTACTGCGCTATCCGAGGCGGCTGATGTGTTCTCTGGTTTGAATACAGAGGTTCTAGGTGTGAGTGTAGACAGCAAACATAGCCACCGTGCATGGATCAACACGGCTAAGAACGATAACGGACTTGGCCAATTGAACCACCCGCTTGCTTCTGATCTTACGAAACAAGTCGCTCGCGATTACGGTGTTCTAATTGAGGAAGAAGGAATCGCTTTGCGCGGTTTGTTCATCATCGATCCGGAAGGCGAATTGAAATACCAAGTTGTTAACCACAACGATGTAGGCCGCAGCGTTGAAGAAACTCTCCGTGTTCTACAAGCGCTGCAATCCGGCGGACTTTGCCCAATGAACTGGAAAGCTGGCGACAAGCATCTGGTATCGAAGTAATAATAGCTAGCTCTTAATCACAAGACCTCCCCGGAACAATTGTTCCGGGGAGGTCTTTATACAAGAATTGGAGTTGAAATTCCACTAAGGCGGCAGGAATTGTGTTAATGGGCAGAGAATATAGTGAGAAGAATAAATGATGCAGATTTGAAGGAGGGGAAGACGATGAGCTTTTGCTGCGGAGCTAGTATGATTGGAACTAAGGGGACCTTAAAGCATTACCGTACGCGGATTCATAATGTGCCGATTCTGTTCTGTCCAGTTTGTCATCGAATTGAAGTGCACTATTTGGTGGAGAACGAGTATGAAATATTGGCCGAGTATGCTCATGGCGACGGAGCATCCGAAGTCGACTTCCACGACTACGTGGATGAGTCTGACAAAGACCTTCACGAAAATTGCGTCAACAATGAAGAAGAAGATCCTATGCAAATCGTACAGAGCCAAATCGACATTTCGCTTGATTTGCTATCTTTTGCCAAGGGAATAAGCGATAGCGAATGGCAACAGCAACTAAAGAAACGTCTTATCGTCTTAAGCCAAAGACGTCATAAACTGAGAATGAAGCGGACTCCGGGCGGGATGATCTAAAAATAAGGTCCATTCCTGGTGCAAGTATAGAGTATAATCGAATAGAGGACTGCCCTAAAGTAGATCTCATTTACTAAAGGGTGGTCCTTTTTTATTTCTAGAGAATACCCCCTGAAATACGGATTGTTCTCCGAATGTTATAAGTGAGGGGTGAGCGAGTGCTGCTCGTACTTTGGAAAAAATGGTTAAACTCATCGATTAAATCAGCCAAATCCCCGGATGAAGCTACAGTGCCTGAGCAATGGGTAGATAGAATCCAGAATGGGGAGCAAGAGCTTCGAAATGAACTGATTCGTCAGTATCATCCATATATTTTAAGAACCGCCAGCCGTTTTTTCCGTCGGTATATCGACCCTCGGCAGGATGACGCTTACAGCGTGGCTTTAGCTGCATTCGACGAGGCGATTACGGGGTATTCACCTCAGGGAGGCAGGCTGTTTTTGGGCTTCGCTGAAACGGTTATAAACCGAAGGCTGATTGACTACACAAGGCAAGAAAGCAGACATGCTTCTAATATTCCCTACAGCGCATTCGAATCCGAAGGTGAGGATGGAGAAAGTACGGTTAATCGGGTTGAAGTTATTCAGGCTATGGAAGCTTACACCAAGGAGCGGACTGCGGATGAAAGGAAGATGGAAATCGCAGCATTAACTGAAGAATTAGCGATATTCGGTATTACTTTCGGGGATTTAGTACAGCATTCACCGCGCCATAAAGATTCTCGGGAAATGCTGCTAAGAATGGGCAGGCGATTGGCGATTGAAGAGAATATGTTCCAGTTCCTCCGAGAAAAGCGCCAATTACCGATTAAAGAGCTATGTGAGGCAGAATCAGTCTCGCGGAAAACCGCAGAGCGCCATCGTAAATATTTGATTGCAGTCGCTTTGATTGCTTTTGGTACATATCCATTTTTACAAGAGTATATCGGTTTGGATCGATATGGAAAGGGGGAGACTTCATGAATCAAGGAATGGTAATGGCTTTGGACAAAAGAACGGCTGTCGTGCTTACGCCAGATGGACAATTCGTTCGGGTTAGAAGACAAGCTCATTTCGCGATTGGTGAACAAATAACCGACTCCGTTACTCTCCGAGCGGTTCCCCGTGTTCGACAACGTTTTCTGCAAGCAGGCGTGTTTGCTTCAGCGCTGTTTGTTCTCATAGTAGGTTTGTGGATGATTCGAATGCCTCCGGTTGTTGCGTATGTCTCTATGGATATCAATCCAAGCATTGAGCTTGGTCTGGATGCGAAGGAGCGAGTCAGGGAGCTGCGGGCAGTTAATGCGGATGCTGAACCGCTCATCGAGGGCTTAAAGTTTAGAGGCAAGGGGCTAGAGTCGGTAATGTACGAGCTTGCCCATAAGATGGTAGAGGAGCAGGTGCTCACCATAGGCGATCCAGAAGTGGTTATAGCTAGTGTGCCTATTAAAGCTTTAGCCGAACAATGGGAAAATAAGGTTACCCAGAAAATTACACGAATTCTTAACGAGGCAACTCAGCAGGTGGATTCTGAGCAATTGGTTCATCTTGAGGTAACAACCGTATCTCTGCCGATAGAAATAAGAGAAGAAGCGGAAGTTAATGGCGTGTCATCCGGTAAAATGGCCTTCTGGCTTGTATCCGAAAGCCAAGGGCATGAATTGTCGTTAGAAACCCTGAAGGAACAATCGTTAAAGGATATTGCTGCTTCATGGGGGGGCGTCAAAAAGGTCATGAGCCAATACGATCAGAAGAAGCTAAATGATAAAGTAGTAAAAGATGAAGATAAGAAAGACAAGGATGTAAACGATGACAAGAAAGAAAATGAAGACAAAGCAAAAAGCGAAGATAAAGCAAAAAGCGAAGACAAAGTAAAAAACGAAGAAAAAGTAAAAATCGAGATCAAGACAGGAAATGAGGATAAGACAGTCAGCGGCAATATGAATAATGACGCAGAGAAGAAAAATAATGAAAATAGGGACAATCCCAACGACAGCAAAATAGTCGATAAGAAGGACGATGATGATAAACAAAGCGATAAACAGAAGGGGGATATGAAGGACAACAACAATCAAAACAAAATTAATGATAATGAATATAATGATGAAAATGATGAAAACTATGAAAGAAATAATAGTAAGATTGATGAGGAATCCGACAATCAAGAAGAATGGAAGCACCTCCTGGATCTAGCGAGGGAGCGATCCAACAAAATAGTGCCATCTGTAAAATTAAGGAATTCCGACAAAGAACGTGATTGATCGACAACATCTCCCGTTGACAGTACCTGTCATTAATGACTATGATTAATTTGATTTTTGTCATAATGTGGCTCTGTTGAAGGGAGGAATGATCGCGTGGAAGGGTGGAGGACTCGTTATTTTCCGATTCTGGCTGAATTTGTTCGAAACGGAGGACAATTTGATCGTCCCGAAACGAAGGATTTATGGCGAGGGCTTAGTAATTTACCCACCGACGACATCTTAGAACATCACGAAGAGAGCGTGAAGTTTTTACTTTCCTACGCCGAACCCGAAGACCGAATGACATACGTGCATCGGTCTCTTTTGTTTATAACGGAGCTGCTTATCTCTTTGCGTCTTCCTGAAGGTGCCGCAACTCGGGAAGAGGCGGATACAGACCGTTTATTACTAAATGCCATACATACCGTCCCGATCAATAAGGAAAAACCAAATAAATTCGAAACCGTTCTCCAGCACATGGACAGCGGGGTTGCCTTGTTCGATGGTGCGGGTAATTTGCGGTTTCTTAATGTCCAAATGTCGCGATTGCTGCAAGCTCCCCGGAGAGCATTGATCGGGTGTACGCTGAACCAGCTTTTTTTTCATGCCAATCTTCAGCTGCCCATTCGGAAAATTTTCTTGCGGATGTACAAGGATATGGTGCTTAACCGCAGGTTTCACGGTGAATTTCAAGATGTGAACGGACGGTTCCTGCTTGTGAGTATTTCTCAGATTGAAGAGCTGGACGGGGATTATCTGATTAGCGTAAAGGATGTCTCAGAGTACAAGCAAATCGAACAATCCGCGTTTCAGAACGATAAGCTTGCCATGCTAGGTAAGATCGCTGCAGCAATTGCTCATGAAATTCGAAATCCATTAACCTCAATTCGAGGTTTCATACAGCTTCTAAACCCCCTGCTTAAGGACGTTGGGAAACAAGAGTATGGAAGGATCATTCTTTCCGAAATTGACCGAGCCAATGATATTATTTACGAATTTCTTAATTCCTCCAAGCCCTCTGCACCTATGAAACAGAAAGTCTTGGTGGGTCTGCTATTAAAGGAATCGATTCTGCTATCGGAGAGCGAAGCCTTGATGAAGGGGTGCGAGCTGAACTGCGAAATCTTCGATCCTTACCTAACGGTTGCTGTAGATGTTAAACAAATCAAGCAAGTGCTGCTAAATATTATGAAAAATGCAATGGATGCCATCGTTGATGTTAAGGAGGAACGTAAGGGACGTATCGATATTTCGGCAAGACATGAGGGGAAATACGCTCTCATATCGATTAGGGATAATGGAAAAGGAATGGAACGAACGACATTAAATCGGCTATTCGATCCCTTTTTTACAACAAAGGAGGAAGGGACAGGTCTTGGGTTATCCGTAAGCTACCGAATCATTTGTAATCATGGCGGTACGATCCACGTGGACAGCCAATTAAATGAAGGAACGGAATTCCTTATTTATTTGCCTTATGCCGAGTGAAAAGAGTAGAATCTGGGTTATGAAAGAGATTACTCTTAGGGTGGGAACAGCATGTTATGGTCAGGATGGCCCTTGAAATGGAAAACGATCTCGCCGGGTCTTAAAGACATGGATGGCTCTGCTGAACTTAGGATTATATTCGTAAGCGAGATAGCAATGAAGGACAATAGAGACCTTCTGCACCCTGAGCTTGATAGAGCTCTGAGGGATATGGGTAACCGCGGAGCTTTCCATGGGAAGTCTGGAGAGACCGCATTAATACCTACCTTTGGGTTGATAACGGAGTCTTATGTATTATTCATTGGTTGTGAGGATACGCCATTTACGTCAAAAGCGATAAGAGAAGCTGCAGGGAGTGCGGGCGGAAAGCTAATTGAATACCAGTTCAAGAAGGCCGTCGTTAGAATACCCGCTAGACTATCCATCTCTATGGTTGCACGTGATCTTCGTGCGGTTGCTTCTGCGTTAATGGAAGGGCTTCTGCTCGGACTGTACAGACGTAATAGCGCCTCTAAGCGAGGGAGAGTAGAAGCTTCCCTCGAAGAGGTGACTTTTGTGCTGGATTCAGAAGAGGGAGCGAAAGAATGGACCGCAGGCTTGCAGCAGGGTGTCAAGGTCGCGGATGCGGTTTGTTATGCGCGTGAGCTGACGAATACACCGGCTAATCAACTAACTCCCGAACTGCTCGGGGCTGAAGCGAGATCAGTCGCGGAGCATTATGGAATGGATTACCGGATCTATAATGATGATGATATCGTCCAAGAAGGAATGGGCGGTCTGCTGGCTGTTGGCCAGGGAAGCGTCAATCCTCCGCGGATGATTGTAATCCATCATAGAGGCGATCCGAATTCTAAACGAACTCTCGGCTTGATCGGAAAAGGAGTTACCTTCGATACAGGCGGAATATCGATCAAGAAAGCTATAGGAATGGAAGAAATGATATCGGACATGGGCGGCGCGGCTGCAGTAATGGGTGTTATGAGAGCGATCGGGGAAGGGAAGCCTGCTATAAATATTGTAGCGGTAATCCCTGCAGCTGAGAATATGCCTTCAGGAAGCGCCTTTAAGCCAGGTGACGTTATTCGAACCTATAGTGGGAAAACAGTGGAAGTGCTCAATACGGATGCCGAAGGCAGAATCGTATTAGCAGATGGATTAACGACGGCTTTGCGTCATGGGGCTACGGAATTAATCGACGTAGCAACCTTGACCGGTGCTGTCATGCATGCGCTTGGAGATGTGACCACGGGAGCGCTGACAAATGAAGAATCACTGATGCAAACCTTCCTTCAAGCTGCGAGTAGAGCAGGCGAATACGTATGGCCGCTTCCAAGTCATCCAGAGTATCGCAATCTTCTCAAAAGTCATGTAGCAGACATTAAAAACCATGGCGGTACGTGGGCTGGCGCGATTGCGGGCGGTTTGTTTGTAGGCGAGTTCTCGGAAGGACATCCATGGGTTCATCTGGATATAGGCGGAACAACTTGGATGTGGGAGGATAGAGGATTCGAGAGCAAAGGCGGTACCGGTGTCATGGTGCGCACATTACTCGAATATGTTCGGAGTGAATCGGGTAATTCATGAGATCAGCACCTTAAGCAGCACGGGGGAGCATGGATGAAAAATAGAATTTTTGAAGCGTTTCACAGAATATTGGCGATCCGTCAGAGCGAATCGGAGAATCGAAGAGGCTTACGTATGTCTATCGTTGAGGGCATCCCTGCGAGTATTTTAGGTAATCTGCTGGGGGGACCTCTTCAGACGGTATATTTAACGTATTTGGGATTTTCGGCTTTTCATGTCGGACTGGTATTGGCGATTCCTCCTTTTGCGTTGCTTATTCAAATCATCATTGCTATAGCTATGCAGTCATGGCAGAACCGACGGTTTTACATCACTTTGTTCGGCGTGATTCATCGAGTGTTATGGGTCGGAACAGGGCTCATTCCTCTCACCTTCACACAGGATACCTGGATTCCGATTTATATAGCAGTTTGGTTAATCTCAATGATTGCGGGACAAGCGGCCGGCGTAATCTGGACTTCCTTGATGGCTGACGTAGTACCTCCTTCTATTAGGGGTAAGTATTTCGGTATTCGTAATACCACTCACTGGGCAGTTGTCTGCTTCACCTTGCTTGCAGGAGGGCAGATTATGGAATGGTTGCCGGGCGCTCAAGGTTTTACGGTATTGTTCACGGTAAGTGCGCTGTGTGTCGTATGGAATGGCTGGGCATTGTCCCGCTATCCGAATCCGCCATTCCAGCCATCGGTGAGCGGCAGATCCATGCGGATGATGATAAGACCATTCGCTGACCGGAGATTTCTATCGGCGACTTTGTTTATATCTGTATTTATTCTGCTTCAGAACGTTGTGATTCCGCTGTTCTCCTACGTCATGTTAGAAATCCTAGATCTTAGCACGAGCAAAGTGACGATGATAATAATGCTGCAAAATTTGGTGATGATGATCAGCTACTATTATTGGGGCGTGCTAAACAGCAGGTATTCGACGAATACCTTGCTCCTATGGACATTTCCGCTTATAGCTGCATCCTGTGCTTTGTGGGCGGGAATCGCAATTTTACCTGTCATGCTAATCATGATTGTTGTGCACTTGTTTCTTGGTTTTGGGTTGGCGGGTTATAATCTGCTCGTCTTTAATTTTCTAATAGGTGATTCACCTAAATCGGAGCGTCCGATGTATGTAGCGGTATTCTCGGCCTTAACGGGCTTGGCAGGTTTTATCGGCCCGATTGTAGGCGGATGGTTATATGATCAAGCGGCGAACGGACCCCTATGGCTGCAAACTTACGGAATGACGACCTTTGCCGGAGGAGCGCTGCTTGTCTTGTCGACTGCCGTTGCTCCGTTTGTATTCAGGGAAAAGCGCAATCGTAATCGTAATACACTATCCATGTAGAGAGGGATGAGCAGCATAATGGATACTAAAACATTAATGAACGATCGGGTGCCGCCGGGACAGAGACTAACGGATGGATTCCCGGTATTGCACCATGGCGAAGTGCCTTATTATGATGATCTTAGTAATTGGGATTTGAAGGTTTTCGGTCTTGTTGAGGAAGAGCTCATAATCCCGTATACCGACTTTATGGAGCTTCCAAGACGTGAATTCGGCAACGACATCCATTGCGTTACGACATGGTCCAAGCTTGATAACGTTTGGGAAGGCATTGCGGTAGCTACGATTATGGAGCGTATTAAGCTCAAGCCGGAAGCCAAATATGTCATGCTGCATGGTGAATATGGGTATACGACAAACCTGCCATTAGAAGATTTTATGCAAGATACCACTTTCATCGGCATTAAGCATAACGGGGAGCCATTAACCCCAGAGCATGGTTATCCCGTTCGAATGGTTGTACCGCATCTTTACTTCTGGAAGAGCGCGAAATGGCTGCGAGGCATTGAGTTTATGGCTAAAGATAAGCCAGGCTTCTGGGAGCGTAATGGATACCATATGTATGGGGACCCTTGGGAAGAACAGAGATATGATTTTGATTGATGAGATAAGAACTGACCCCAAAGCTGAGTTCACTCAGGAGTCATCTTTCCTTATCAACAGGTATAAGGCTGAATATAGAAGATGATAAGTAACTTTACAGTAAATGTACTGCTAATTTTCCCAAATTTTAACGTTCTTTGAGAATTAGAAGCATTCATACTTGTAATACACCCAAAATCGTCTGATTGAGTGATAATGAAGATTATTAGATGTACTTTTGCCGCTAGTCGATCAACAATGGGTTTTCGGAATCAATTAGTGGCACAAATGCTGCTAGGATCGCAACAGAGAGATAACGTTCAACAAACCCCAGACATACACCCCACTTTACCCCCTACATATCCTAAGTAATGCATTTTAGGGGGTACACGGGAATCCGCTTTTTGATCCATCATGTAGGCTTTTTTCCATATACACGTTCAGGACGGCCGACGGATCCATAGGATAAGTCGGCCGATACTTTCTCCAAAGAGACGAGAAACTCTAGATATCTTCTGGATGTGGAGCGGCTAATCCCAAGTTCGCCGCTGGCTTGCTCAGCTGTGAATGGCTTCTCTGTACGGCCAATATAGGTGATTACTTTATCCAGCGTCAGCTGGTCAATCCCTTTAGGGAGGGAAGAGCGCTGCTTGTCCCCGTCGTTCATCCGAAGAAGCTCGTCGATTTTATATTGGTCAACGATGCTTTTTGAGCCTTCCAGCTCCAATGCTGTAATTTTTTTACGGAAGCTTTTGTACTTCTCTAGCGTTTCGCGAAGACGTTCAAATATAACGGGCTTTAGAATATAGTCGAACACGCCGCCGTGAATGGCTTCCCGGATGTTGTTCAGTTCCTTAGCCGCTGTAATCATAATAACGTCTGTTCGGGTATGGTTTAATTTAATATGTCTGAGCAAATCGAATCCCTGGATATCGGGAAGGTGCAAATCGAGAAGAACCAGGTCCGGTGATAGGATTTCCAGCAAATCCTTGGCCTGGCGCCCATCCGTTGCGATACCCGCTGCTTCGTAGCCTTCAACTTTCTGGACAAACCGTTTGTTGATTTCTGCATTTCGAATATCGTCCTCTACAATTAACACCTGTATCAATTTGTATCCCTCCTTATCTTAGGAATGGCAACGAAAAACCTTGTGCCGCCTGCCTGGCCAGGATGATGCTCAATAATTCCTCCAAGTCCGTCAACGGCTCTCTTAACCAATGCCAACCCAATCCCGCGCTTCACATCTTTTTTTGTTGAGAAACCTACTTTGAATATTTGATCCGACCATTCTGCCGGAATTCCAGGCCCGTTATCTTCTATCTCCAGTATTAAGTCTTGTCCCAAATCGGTCAACAAAAGAGAAACGAGTTTGTCCTCGGTATTGGCAAGAACAGCCTCCATGGCATTGTCGAGCAAATTACCCAGGATGGTCACAAGCATATTTCGGTCGATAGAAGGCGGCACATCTTTAAAGGTGCTCTCCTCCTCGATGTTTAAATTGACTTTCAACTCTCGTGCGCGGTTAATTTTGCCGATCAGCAATCCACCGATAATCGGGTCGGGAATTTCCCTTAGAGTCAGCTTTAGCAAGTCGCTTTGGATATCCGATTCCCGTGTAATGAAATCAATGGCTTCTTGGTAAGACTCTAGCTGGATGAGCCCGGAGATCGTATGAAGCTTATTGGAAAATTCATGGGTTTGAGCGCGTAATCCATCCGCATACTGCTTAAGCTGAGAGAGCTGCTGCGTAAGCAGGTAGAGCTCGGATTTATTCCGGAAGCTCGACACGGCTCCGATTACGATTCCATTCCTATCCTTTACCGGCAGTCGATTCACGATTACAACATTGTCGCCTACGATGGCTTCGCTATCCGTCTCTGCCACTCCAGTTCGGATAACCTCCGGCAGAGTCGTATAGGGGAGAACCTCCAAAATAGGTTTTCCCGTAACCTCGGATTTCTTTTCTGTTCCCAGCATACTTAATGCATTTTGATTAATAAGGGTAATGATCCCCTTCCTGTTTACGGCAACAATTCCTTCATGGATCGATTCCAGTACGGCTTCCTTCTCCTGATACAATCTGCCGATTTCTTCTGGCTCGAGTCCCATAATGGAGCGTTTTAAATTGTTTGCGATGAACACGGCACCCATTGCGCCCATAATAAGCGCAGCCATTGCGATTCCAACGATAATATTTCGAAACCGATAGGCCTGCTTGTTGATATCCTCAATAAGGAATCCGACAGAGACGACGCCGATGACCTCTCCCCGTTCGTTAAAAATAGGCGTTTTCCCCCGCAGGGCGAGACCCAAGGTACCCGTAGCCTCAGAAATAATCGATTCCCCGCGAAATACGGGCTCATTATCTCCTCCTACCATCGTCTCGCCGATACGGGAAGCTACCGGGTGGGAATAGCGAATGCCATCGCGATTACCAACCACGATGTATTCGGCATCCGTTTGCTTGCGAATGTCTTCGACTAGCGGCTGAATGGTTTGCCAGGGCTCGGCCTCGGTAAATGCCTTTCTAATCTCCGGTATGGAGGCGACGGTTTTAGCGAGATTAAGTGCTTTCGATCCGATTTGGTTTTTATACGAAGATGACCACATGTGTTGAAACGTGAATGACATAGCCATGATTAAAGTGAAGGTAAGGGTACACATCAGCAAGATCAATTTCGTTTGCAATCGCAATCGATTCACACCGTTTCATGAATTTTATGAACAATATTCCCTTTATGCCCAATATCCAATTAATGTTCACAAGCTATTCAGTTTTTTGAACGCATGATAACATTTAGTTGTGTGAAAGCGCTATCAACACATTGGAAGTTACAAGTAATATATCACACCATTAGGGGGAACCAAAGTGTCATTAAAAAAAGTCAATTGGAAAATAGGAATTGTTACGGTACTAATGGCTGTAGGTTTAACGGCTTGCGGCGGAGGAAATGAACCTTCGAAGGCGGCGGGTGAATCAGCGAAAGCTTCTAACGAACCAGCCAAACAAACGCAGGCCTCCGCATCTAAGTATCCTGAAAAACCGTTCATTGTCGTTGCGCCATCCGGTGCCGGCGGGGGTTGGGATAAAACGGCTCGTTCCCTAACCAAAGTATTGGCTGAAACTAAGCTTGTAGATCAAACGATGACCGTCGAGAATAAACCGGGCGGCGGCGGTGCCGTATATATGGCGGAATATGCAACGCAAGAGACGAAGAATCCGTACAAATTGTTCGTAAGTTCCCCGCCGATTGTCATTAACAATCTCAAAAAAGAAGGAAACAGCCCTTTCGGTTACAAAGATACGACTCCGCTTGCGCAGTTAACGAAGGATTACGGCGCTATTGTAGTTAAAGCGGATTCGGGATACAACGACGTGACTTCGCTGCTGAACGATTTGAAAGCCGATCCTAAGAAGCTTACCATTGCGGGCGGTTCTGCACCGGGTTCCATGGATCACTTGATTGCCGTATTGCCTGCTTACAAATTCGGCATTGATCCGAAAGCGCTGAAGTATGTTTCGTATGATGGCGGCGGAGAAGCCATTGCCGCATTGCTCGGCGGGAACGCGGATGTGATCGCAACCGATGTATCCAGCGTATCCGAGTATTTGAAAGCGGGAAAGGTAAAAGTGCTGGCTGTTACATCCACGGAACGATTATCCGGAGATCTGAAGGATGTACCGACCTTGAAAGAATCGGGTGTAGATGCCGAATTTACGATTTGGCGCGGTATATTCGGACCTAAAGAAATGAGCGCTGACGAGTTAGCATATTGGGAAAGAACGCTTAAGGCGCTAAGCGAAACGGAAGAGTGGAAGAAAGAGCTTCAAGCAAACGCTTGGGAAAGCCAGTATAAGTCTTCGACTGATTTCGTTAAGTTTCTTGGAGAGCAGGAATTGCTGATTAAGGATCTGCTTACCGCGCTGAATATGTCCAAGTAAAACAGCGGGTGAGAGATAATAGGAAAGTGACGAAGGTCGGCGGGAGATGCCCCTTCGTCACTTTTTTTCCACAAAGATTGATGCGGGGTGATGGTTTGTGAACAAGGTTTTTGACCGATATGCGAGTGCTGTATTTTTACTGATCGGCATCGCATTTGTATGGGAAAGCCAAAAAATCGGCGAGAGCTCTTATGGGAGCAATGTCGGACCTGATATTTTCCCAATGGGTTTAGGCAGTCTGTTGATATTGCTTAGCATTCGATTGTTTTATGAAGTACTTAAATCGAAGGATAGGAATAACGGAGAGCAATCCCGTCCGGATTATGCGCGGTTTCTGCTTATATTGGGTGCATCGGTTCTCTATGCTTTTTTTTTAACAGATATCGGTTATGTGATCGGAACGTTCGTTTTTTTGTTATTTGCTTTTCAGGTCATCAAGAGAGGACAATGGCTCGCGTCCTTGGTCATCTCCGCAGTTTTCTCTTACGGTGTATATTATTTGTTCGTTCATATCTTAGAAGGATCGTTACCTGGGTTTCCTTCTTGGCTTAATCTAGGTTAAAGGAGGATGTAAATATGGATGTTCTCAATTTTCTAGCCAATGGATTCACCTCTGCACTGCAGTGGCACAACTTGCTTTTCGCTTTCGTCGGAGTTCTTATAGGGACGGCCGTTGGCGTCCTGCCGGGAATCGGACCGATGAGCGGAGTCGCCCTGTTGATTCCCGTCACCTCAACGATGACAGGAGGATTGGGTCCGGAAGAAGCGGCGACAAGCGCGATTATTCTGCTTGCTGGTGTATATTACGGAGCGATGTACGGAGGTTCAACAACGTCCATTCTATTGAATACGCCCGGTGAATCCTCTTCTGTTGTCACAACGCTTGACGGTTATCAGATGGCTCGGAATGGTCGCGCAGGAGCGGCATTGTCCATTTCTGCAATCGGTTCATTCGCGGCGGGTATTTTTTCATTATTCGCATTGGTACTTCTAGCGGAACCGCTGTCTAATATCGCGATCAAATTCGGCCCGGCGGAGTATTTCTCCCTCATGGTTTTGGGTCTTGCAGCCGTGAGCGGACTTGCAGGGAAATCAATGACGAAGGCGTTATTGATGATGGTGATGGGTCTTCTGCTGGCGACGATCGGAATGGACAACGTATCAGGCGTGGCTAGGTTTACTTACGGTCAGCCTATCCTGTATAGCGGCTTGGAGTTTTTGACGATTGCCGTTGGATTGTTCGCGCTCGGCGAAGTGTTCAAAACGATTATAAACCGGGAATACTCGACAGGTGATGTTGCACGTGTTGGACGTATAATGCCTACAAAACAAGATCTGAAAGATAGCGCAGGCCCAATTGCACGAGGCTCGGTGTTAGGTTTCTTTATTGGGGTTCTCCCGGGAGCGGGTGCAACGCTGGCATCGTTCTTCAGTTACATCATGGAGAAGAAACTAAGCAAAAATCCCGAGAAATTCGGAAAAGGAGCCATTGAGGGCGTAGCCGCTCCTGAATCTGCGAACAATGCGGCTTCCGGCGGTGCCATGATTCCGCTGCTCACCCTTGGTATTCCGGGTTCCGGGACAACGGCAATCTTAATGGGCGCACTCATTATGTACAATGTGCAGCCAGGTCCGTTGTTGTTTGAGGATCATCCTGAGGTTGCATGGGGGCTCATTGCGAGTATGTTTATTGGGAACCTGATGCTTCTATTGCTTAATATGCCATTAGTAAAGGTGTTCGCCAAGATTATAGAAACACCGCCTAAATATCTGCTTCCTATTATCGTAGCCATCTCCGTCTTCGGCGTTTATGCGGTGCAATACAACACGTTCGACCTGATGCTATTGATCGCATGCGGAGTGGCCGGATATTTTCTGGTCAAAAATGATTATCCTTTGGCGCCGCTTGTATTAGGCCTGGTATTGGGACCAATGATCGAGAATAATATGCGTCGTGCGTTAACGGCTTCTAATGGAGATTTCTCGATTTTTATTACCAAGCCTACATCAGCCGTGTTTTTGGCCTGCGCTCTTCTATGGCTTGCCATACCGCTGTTATTGAAGCTTCGCGGAAAAAAAGTGCTCGTGAATGAAGAAGCTTAACTGCTAACTTTCGTTAACTAGGGGAAAGGGAGGGTGTCCATGTCATCCAGCTCGAACATCATTATTCGGCTAGAAATTGATAAATCAAAAGTAACTTTCGGAGAAGTAGCCGTGGCGATTGGGCATTCGGGCGGAGATATTATCGCAACTGACGTGATCCACTCTGGTCAAGAGTCCGCGATTCGGGATATTACGGTCCACATCCCTGATCAAAACAATGCCGAATTGATGCAACGGATTCGAGCTTTGAATGGAGTAAACGTCATTAACGTATCTGACCGGACTTTCTTGGTCCATTTGGGCGGTAAAATCGAAATCCAACCGAAGATGCCCATTAAAAATCGGGAAGATTTATCTCATGTGTACACACCGGGAGTAGCTAAAGTATGCATGGCTATTCATCAAGACGCCAAAAAGGCATTCTCGCTAACGATCAAACGGAATATGGTGGCAGTTATTAGCGATGGGACGGCGGTATTGGGGCTCGGGGACATTGGTCCTTATGCAGCGATGCCTGTCATGGAAGGCAAGGCCATGCTGTTTAAGCAGTTGGCAGGAGTGGATGCCATACCTATATGCTTGGAAACGAAAGATACCGAAGACATCATTCGTACGATCAAGAATATTTCTCCTGCGTTCGGTGGAATTAATCTGGAGGACATCAGCTCTCCCCGGTGCTTTGAAATCGAAGAACGGCTTAAACAGGAATTGGATATTCCCGTGTTCCACGATGATCAGCATGGAACGGCAGTCGTTATGCTGGCTGGGTTGCTTAACGCTCTTAAAATCGTGGGAAAAGATCTTGAAACCATTAAAGTGGTTGTGGCAGGTATCGGCGCGGCTGGCGTAGCTTGTTCGAAGATGCTGCTTGCAGCAGGCGTTAAGAATCTGATTGCCGTTGACCGACATGGGGCTATAGTGGCTGGAGAGTCTTATTCGAATCCAATGTGGAGTTGGCTGTCTGAGAACTCTAATCCAGGCCAAGTAAAAGGAGCTCTATCTGACGTCTTGGCAGGGGCTGATGTATTTGTTGGTGTGTCAGGTCCGGGCGTACTGAAGGTCGAAGATGTGAAGAAAATGGCTAGGGAGCCTATTGTATTCGCTATGGCAAATCCGGAGCCGGAAATTGACCCTGATACGGTCGAGCCATATGTACGCGTCATAGCTACCGGCCGCAGCGATTATCCGAATCAAATCAACAATGTCCTCTGTTTTCCGGGAATCTTCCGCGGTGCGCTTGAATGCCGCGCCCGCACGATCAACGAGAAAATGAAATTGGCCGCAGCGATAGCAATTGCGTCAGTTGTCAGCAGTGAGGAGTTAAACGAGCAGTATATCGTTCCGAGCGTTTTTAACGAAGAAGTCGTGAAAAAAGTGCGTGCGGCGGTTATTAAAGCAGCGATTGAGACGGGAGAAGCAAGGAGAATACCGAGGGATTTTCGTTAATGGATATCATCCTTCGCATTTTTCTGCAAGTGATATTTCCAGTGTTCCTCCTTCTTGGGGCAGGCGTGTTTCTGCATCGGAAATATCATTTCGACATGAATACGTTATCCAAGATGACTACATTCGTATTAATGCCGACTGTCGGATTTGTTAATATCTATCAAAGCAGCTTTACGGGAGACTTGCTGCTTACTATTGTCCTATTTTTGGTTACCCAAAATCTAGGCTTAATGATCTTTAGCGGGGTACTAGCTAGAGCGATGAGGTTGGAAAGACGTGTTGCCGCGACGTTTAAGAATAGTATTGTGCTGAATAATTCGGGCAACTACGGTTTATCTGTCAGTCAGCTTGTATTCCAGAATAATGCGCTAGGTTTATCCATTCAAGTCATCGTAACGATATTTCAGAATCTGCTTACCCATACGTACGGGCTGTTTAATTCGGTTTCGGTTAATGTAAAGGGCTCGAAAATCTTGCCGGAGTTATTGAAACTTCCCATCATACACGCAATCGTGCTGGGATTTATACTTAAGGCTTCGGATATAGCTATACCGGGGTTTATATGGAAGCCGATCGAGAATGTCTCGAATGCATTTCTGGCTATCGCACTGTTTACGCTTGGGGCACAAGTGGCCTATTTGAAACTTCGACGACCATCATTGCCTCTTTTTCTGAGTATATTCGGCAGACTGATTGTTTCGCCGCTGCTTGCGTTTCTTATTATTTATACGATGGGACTCCAAGGGATAACGGCACAGGCTCTATTGATCGCCAGCTCCTATCCCTCTTCGAGAAATACTGCCCTTTTTGCTTTGGAATACGACAATGACCCGGATTATGCGGCTGAGACGGTATTGATTACGACTCTGCTTAGCGGGATTACTGTGACTGCCGTCGTTTACATGTCAAAGGTAATTTTTTGATTCTGACGTGTCATGCAATCTAATTTTTGAGGGGGATGTCTCATGGGCGGAATTGAAATAAGAGCGATCGTTGAGATTAACCGGAACGCCAACTTATTCAAATCCAGTATCGTGCTTCATGTGGGTAATAAATGCATCGACGTGAAAAGCATTCTGGGATTAACGGTTACATTAGCTAAAGATTATGAATATCGTCTTGAAATCCATGGACCTGATGAGGCTTATGCGGAGGTAACGATGAAGGAAATTTTCAAAAAGCATGGCCTTCAGGTGACAATGATTGATTGACATCGCTTTCATGACATGTTATAAATATCACAAGTTAATAATGTGACGGAGAATTGGAGATCCACATGAGTTGCTATCCGCGAGGAAAGCAATTTGATGTGGATTTTTTTGAGGATAAACATGGAAATATTAAAGCAAATAGGAGGTATGTATGACGTATGTCCCAAACTTATATTCTATCCATTGACCAGGGAACGACGAGTTCCCGGGCGGTTGTGTTCAATAAACAAGGCGAGATTGTCTCCTCTGCGCAGCAGGAAATTAAGCAATATTATCCTAACCCGGGCTGGGTTGAGCATGATGCATCGGAAATATGGCTTTCCGTTCTCGGAGTGATGGCCTCGGCATTGTCCTCGAAAGACATTAGGCCCGATCAGATTGCTGCCATAGGGATTACGAATCAACGGGAAACCGCAGTTGTATGGGATCGTCATACGGGTATCCCCATTTATAACGCGATCGTTTGGCAATCCAGGCAAACCGTTGATATATGCGAAGCGCTCAAGAGTGAGGGGCACTCTGAAGCCTTTCAGCAGAAAACGGGCTTGTTAATTGATGCCTATTTTTCGGGAACGAAGGTACAATGGCTGCTAGATCAAGTAGAGGGTGCACGGCTGAGAGCAGAACAAGGAGAGTTGCTGTTCGGAACGATCGATACTTGGTTGATCTGGAAACTAACAGGTGGTCGGGTGCATGTAACGGATTATACGAACGCTTCCAGAACCTTGATGTTCAATATCCATGAGCTGAAATGGGATGATGAGCTGCTCCGGATCCTAAACATCCCGATGACAATGCTGCCCGAGGTACGTTCATCATCGGAAGTATACGGACACACAGTCGAACACCACTTTTTTGGTCAAAGCATTCCTATTGCCGGCGCCGCAGGTGACCAACAGGCAGCCTTATTTGGTCAAGCCTGCTTTGAACGAGGCTCTGTCAAGAACACCTATGGTACTGGCTGTTTCATGCTAATGAACACAGGAGAAGAAGCCATTCCCTCGAAGCACGGACTTCTGACCACCATTACTTGCGGCTCGAAGGAGCGGGTGGAATATGGGCTTGAGGGAAGCGTCTTTGTTGCCGGTTCAGCAATCCAATGGCTGCGTGACGGTATGAGGATGATCAAGAAGACAGCGGACAGTGAAAATTACGCCGAGAAGGTAGAGTCTACTGATGGCGTCTATGTGGTGCCTGCTTTTGTGGGACTGGGCACGCCTTACTGGAACAGCGATATGCGCGGTGCTGTTTTCGGATTGACGAGAGGCACAAGCAAGGAGCATTTTATTCGGGCGGTGCTTGAATCCTTGGCTTATCAGACCAAGGATGTGTTAAATGCGATGGAAGAGGATTCAGGTATTATTCTGCAAACGCTTCGCGTTGACGGAGGGGCGGTCACGAACGGTCTGTTGATGCAATTCCAGAGCGATATCCTAGGTGTCCCTGTGGAAAGACCGGTTGTTATTGAGACTACAGTGCTTGGTGCGGCTTATCTGGCAGGTTTGGCGATTGGATACTGGAAGGACAGAGAAGAGATCAAAGAGAATTGGCGGGTTGATAAGTGTTTCGTCCCTGCTATGCCGACGGAAAAAAGCAAGTCTCTCTACAATGGTTGGCAACGAGCGGTGCGTGCTGCAATGGCTTTTACGGAGAAATAAATCGAAGCTTGACAATTCCAACTGTAACATATAATATTACAGTACAACATTAAGACGACTAGCCGTTTATTTACCGCGAAGCGTCTGTTTTTTTAACCAAAATGTAATGAATGTTGTTACAGTTTGTGGTGTTATACGATCTCTTGATGGAGGTGTAGGAAGATGAAATTCGAAATAAGCGACTGGGTACAGGCAAGAGGGGACAACGGCGAGTTGATCCATGGCTTTATTGAGACGATCAATCAGGTGCAGGCTATCGCAAGGATCTTTGTTGTTAGATCGGATAACGAAGATTTGGTGGGAAATCCTGTTGTTGTGCGTAAGAACGATATGAAAAAGCTGCCGGAAATGACTTTCGATACGGCTGTAGAATTAGAGAGCCTAATCGATATCGCATTATCGACTTGGGATGAACAATGGTTTAATGAGCTTTCTGGCAAATTAACACTCGTTCAAAATAACGAAGTTAAAAAGGTATACAATTCGGCCGCATATCCATCCTATACAAATCGGTTTAGCTTTCCGGTCTGAGATATATTTGAAATTCCAACGTTTAACGTAAGTGGCGCCCCTCGTAGGGCGCCTTTTCTTATAACCGGATATGGAATCGCAAGCGTTGGAGAGCATAGTTTACTTAGTACAGTGAAGTATACTTCTTTTGCAGCTCCTGCGGGTTAGATATAATAAAGGAGTGTACCTGATTCACCATACTAGGAGGCGCTATTGAATGAGCAAAAAGTTACCTTTGAATAAACGCGGATTTACGGCAAGCCAGCTGGTACTCGGATGTATGGGGCTGGGCGGCGGTTGGAATCGGGATCCCCTAACAGAGGAAAATCTTAAACAAGCGCATCAAGCGGTAGATGCAGCCTTAGCAATTGGCATTAATATGTTCGATCATGCGAATATATATACAATGGGAAAAGCGGAGCAAATTTTCGGACAAGTATTGAAGGAACGCCCTGAGGTTCGGGGCTCAATCCTCCTTCAATCCAAATGCGGCATACGATTCCCGGATGAGAAGCTTCCGAGGACAAGATTCGATTTCTCGAAGGAGCATATTTTATCTAGCGTGGACGAAATTTTAACTCGATTAGGGGTAGAGAAAATTGAGATTCTTCTCTTGCACCGTCCCGATCCATTGGTCGAGCCGGAAGAGGTGGCGGAGGCTTTCCAACTACTGAAGGAATCAGGCAAAGTTGGGAGCTTTGGCGTCTCTAATATGAGCGAGGGTCAAATGAGGCTTCTCCAGGCTTATCTGGATGAGCCGCTTGTCGCTAATCAGTTGGAGCTAAGCTTGCTGAGAACGGATTGGCTGGATTCAACTGTTCATGTGAATCAGGAGGATGGTAAGCTTTCCTCTTTCCCTGAAGGAACAATTGAATATTGTCGCCTGGAGAACGTTCAATTACAGGCTTGGAGCCCTCTTGCCCGCGGGTTGTACAGCGGCAAGGATCTCACAAAAGAAGCGCCTGCCGTACAAATGACGGCTTCCCTGGTTGCTCGCATGGCTGAAGAGAAGAATGTTACTCAAGAAGCGATCGTGCTCGCGTTCTTAATGCGTCATCCCGCTCACATTCAGCCGATCATCGGGACAGTAAATCCACAGCGTATTCTTGCTTGCCGCGATGCGGACAAAGTAATCTTAACCCGCGAGGAATGGTATGATCTATATGTGACATCTCGTGGTCGCGTAATGCCATAATCAAATATATAATAGACTAGTACCCAAAATGAAATTAGAGGTGATGGAAGTGGAGCTAGTCATAACGCCTTCCGCGCTATCATGTTTTAAAGGGGAATGGGGCTTCGTCGATGGTGAAGTGATCCGTATCTTTGTCCGTTATGTTAGTGGGGGAGAAGTGCCATTCGCATTCGGTATTACCAGAGACTCGCCGCTTGATGCTGCTGTGACGACTGTTTTGGATCGAGTTACCTTCTTTATGGAGCGAAAGGACGTTTGGTTCATGGAAGGTAAGAGCCTGAAAATCGATTATCAAGGTGAGATTATTGTATTTCAATTTGAATGATCAACTCTTGGTGGTAGTAATGAAACCAAGTTTGATGTAAACTAGAAATCATTATCTTCGGATTAAAGACATTGCAACCGCAGAAAAGGAGCTTTAACAATCATGACGGTACACAGTAAGACTAATCATTGTAAAATCGTGGATTGTACGATACGCGACGGTGGACTCGTCAACAATTGGGATTTTAGCGTGGAGTTCGTACAGGATTTGTATGAATCGTTAAATGCAGCAGGTGTCGAATACATGGAGATTGGCTACAAGAATTCTTCTAAGTTGCTGAAGAGTGAAGGCAATGAAGGACCATGGAGATTCCTTGACGACGATTTCCTTCGTACGGTAATTAAAGAAAAGAAAAAAACTAAGCTGTCCGCGTTAGTTGATGTTGGCCGGGTAGACGAGGCAGATGTGCTGCTTCGAAGCGATTCCATGCTCGATTTGATTCGAGTGGCCTGTTATGCGCGTGATACAGCCAAAGCGATCGAGCTGGCGACTTTATTTCACGACCGCGGTTATGAGACTACGATCAATATCATGGCATTGTCCGGTGTAATGGATAACGAGCTGAATGAAGCACTGGCGATGATCAAACAGAGTCCAATCGACGTTGTATATATCGTCGATTCCTTCGGAAGCTTGGATCCTGATGACATGAGATTTTTGGTGGAGAAATTCCGCCGTGCCCTGAAGAACAAACGTCTGGGTGTCCACACGCATAATAACCTGCAGCTCGCTTTCGCAAACACTTTAACTGCAGCGCAATTGGGCGTAGAATTCCTTGATGCTTCGGTATACGGGATGGGCCGAGCTGCTGGAAATACGCCGACTGAACTGTTGCTTGCTAAGCTTACCCGTCCGGAATATAGCTTGCGTCCAGTTCTTGGTATGATTGAGAAGCATATGATTAAGCTGCGAGAGAAGGAAGAATGGGGCTACCTTATTCCCGACATGGTCACGGGTACATTGGACGAGCATCCACGGTCTGCTATGGGTTGGCGCGCTTCAGAGAAGCGTGACCAATTCACGGAGTTCTATGATAAGATGACGACTCCAGAAATATTTCTCGGCAAGAAGGAATAGGCTAAAAAAGGAGCACGCTGCCAAGTCGTTTGACTTGAGGCTTGCTCCTTTTTTAGACAAAGCTCTTACTTAGGGCTATTGTTTTTTCAAATGAAGGTACATGGGGAGAGAACGTTAATGAGTAATGAAAAAGTTCAGCCAACCTTGATAGAGCAGCTAATGAATCGTAATAGCTTATCGCCATTAACACCTAATCACGTATGGCATCCTAGCCTTGATGAAGAGATCGCATCCTTCTCAGAGATACTGCTTGCGGATGGAAGACCTGATGGCGTACAATCCGCGCAAGCATGGAAGGCAGCTCTGCATCTATGGAATGACAGCCTGGACGCTGCCCATGAGCTATTTGGAGACGTCTACGGGCTCGGCGCTGCATGGAATTATGCACCGACGTGAGGGTGACTTTGACAACGCGAAATATTGGTTTCATCGTGCGGGTGATCATCCAGCTTTCCATAGTTTGCAGTTAAGAGCAGCGAGCTTCATTCAGGAGCAATCCCTCCCGCATGGTCCTCTAAAGGATGTGTTTGACCAAATCGCTATGCAAGGGAGCTGGAATCCCTATCTGTTCATCAATGCTGTAGCCATTCAAGAAAATCGAATCGGCGATGATGAAGTTCGTGCCCTTCTTGAACAGCTCCAGCAATTAGAGCTGGAAGCCTTTATACGCTTTCTAGAAGGAAGAATAACGATAGATACCGTTATTTAAGCTCGCTTACTTTACTTTATTTTCTTCTTCGAAAAGACCGCCAATTGGCTTCTCCTAATAAGAAAGAAAACGCAGGTATGATCAATGCCATGAAAAGTGTTGCATATAGAAGTAACCCAATGAGTGTGCCTACCCCAATTTGTACGAGTGTATCCATGCCCGAGAAGCTTAGCGCTCCGAAGGTTCCTGCCATTATCACAGCGGCCGAAGCAATAACACCTCCCGTTGTTCTCATTGCCTTCGTCATGGCGGAGGCGGTTCCCCCGGGTCTATGTTCCTCCTTGAACCTAGCCATTAAGAAAATGCTGTAATCCACTCCAAGTGCCACAATAATAAGGAAAATAAAGAAGGATACCGTCCAGGAAAGTCCCTCATACCCCAGTACCTTCACGAACAGAAACTCTGTTAATCCCATTGTTATCAAGTAATTGAAGCCGAGTGACAGCAGTATGTATAAGGGTGCTGCAATAGAACGAAGCAATAGCATAAGAACAATGGAAATGCCAACGAGAACAAGTAATCCCGTGCTGACAAAATCTCGAAATGAGATGGCTCGAAGCTCATTGTATTTCGCGGAAACTCCGGTTGTAAACACTTCAGGAGCGGCAAGAGCAGTCGAATTTAAGCTTTCACGAAGCTTCTCCGTTAGAGGCTCAATCATATTCATAGCAGCGGTGGAGTAGGGATTTACATCAAGAATAACCTCAAACTTAGTTGTCATGCCGTCTGGAGAAATATAGTAGTTGAGCGCTTGTTCCGTAGTTTTATTGTCTTCATCTTTAGGTTTGTTTGCTTGCGGTATTTCGGAAGTTTCCTCCGAATCCGATGGCCGCTTCAATTTCTCTAGCTGAGAGGCGATCAGTTGGCTAAAACCAGCTTCGAATTGTCGGAGTGCCGGCCATATACCTATTAATCCTTGGCTGAGGGAGGGTGCAGAAAGGGCTAAGGCTTCGAGACCCCTGACAAGCGCCTGCTGTTGATTCATGATGGTGTGGATAATTGATCCGGCATTGGGCTTATCAAGCTGATCGGGAATGGTTAACTCCTCCGGCTTGCGGCCAAGCGGACGAACGGCGCTGCGTACCTCGCGAACACCGTCTGCTCGTGTAAGCTCTGAGCTTGCTTGCTCGAGTGCGGCAAGACCGGATCGTGTCCGCATTGATTGCTTTGAGGTAACGGCTAACGTAACCGGGAATAATTCACCGGTGCCAAAGGCTCTTTCTACCTGACGAAAGCCGACGATAGATGAAGCCGATTCATGAATATCTGAAATGTCGTCGAAGGATCGTTGGCCTTGGTAAAGCAATGTCAGCGGGGAGAGAAAAAGAATAGCGGCTAATAAGACGATACCTGGGCGCTTCGCGGTTAGCTTTGCCATTGCTCCCCAAAGTTTGGATTCCCCATATCCGTTGCCGCTGCTCTGACGAAGCGGCCAGAATATCGCTTTGCCGAATACCAAAAGCATTGCCGGGGCGAGCGTCATACTCGCTGCGACAGTTACGAGCATGCCGATGGCTACGCCAACAGCAGAACGATATAAGCCGAAATGAGCGAAACCAATGAGAAAAAAAGCGGTGAACACGGTACTGGCGGAATAGATCAATGTTTTCCACACGCCAGCCATCATTCGGGACAATGCTGTGACTCGGTTCTTATCTGCAGCCGAAGCTAGCTCTTCCCGATAACGCTGTATCATAAGGATGCAGTAGTCAGTGCCCGCACCGAAAAGTACGGCTATAAGGAATGACTCCGTAAAATGGGATACCGGCATTCCGATGGCAGCAGCAACAGCGATTAAACCGCGTGAGATCAGAAGGCTCAATCCTATTGTAAGCAAAGGAATAATCGGTGTGATTGGAGAGCGGAACACAAGCAGCAAGATGATGAGTACAATGCCAATGGTCAATAGCTCAGTCCTATGTAAACCATCCTGTGAAGTCTGTTGGAAATCTTGAGCAAGTGGCGCACTCCCCGTAAGTGTGGCTAATGTCCCTTCGGGTGCAGCTTCGAGCAGCTCCTTGAGCTTAATTAATGTATTTTGCGTACTGTCCTCGAAATCAGCCTCAGGTAAGCTGACAATGGCTAAGAGAGTGGAGCCGTCTTTACTATGCAACCTTTCAGACAACTCCGGCTGTGATTGGGAGGATAAAATGCTTGTAATTCCCAGCTCAGCTTTGCGAGTCTCGATTTGCGATAGAAGATGCTGCATCCAATTTTTATCGCTCTCCATCAGCCCCTCCTTACGCGAAAGGACTAGAACTGCATTGGAAAGCGAACGAGCGGAGGGGTTGATTTGCTGTAATAGCTTTGTTGCTCGAATGGATTCTGCATGTGCGGGCAGAAACTTCTGTTCGGTGTTGCGAACGATCGTATGAAGATCAGGTAATACGAAGAGGGAGAGGGAAGCCATGACAATCCAAGCTGCTAATATGGCATATCTAAGCTTAGATATCCAAGAAACCCATTTTTCCATGATGTACCCTCAGCTTCTTTCATTTAACAATCATATGGCTTATCCGTTGGATTGCCTATAACCTTCCAATTGTCCATCTCCGCGGATCGCGGCGGCGAGATGCTGGGGGTTAGGATGGAAGAATCCTTTACCTGCCAGCTGACGTCCCCCGATTGTCGTCGTTTTTACCTCTACCCCGATTTCATGGGATTCCGCAAACTGCTTTAATAGTTCTTCGTCAGACATTCCTTCGATATCGATAAACCAGAGACGAGTTCCGTGATCGGATACGATCATGAGCTTGGCACGTGTGAAGCTTAACGAACGAATGTGTGAGCCTTGGATAATGGCGAGATCCGCCAAGTCGTATGTTTCCACTTTTGAACCATTCCTTCCTTGCCGATATTATAATTGTAACGTTTTATCCGAAAGGGTTGCAAATGGTTGTTTTTGAAAGGGGCAGTTGAATGGACAGAGACGAGGTTACTTTTCTGCCGCTCGGTGATCGTGCATTTACATTTAAGTGGAGAGAATCTACATCCATTCTCGATCTGGCAGCTAAAGCTCAAGCTATTGGGAGTCATGATTTGCCTTGGCTCCAGGAGGTAGTGCCGGCTTACCGCACATTGACTTTTCATTTGCGGGACCATACTTATATTCCTCGGCTAGCAGCGCAAATGCTTCTAAATATATTAGATGGAATCGCCAATGAACAATCATCAATCCCTCGACAAGTGGAACTGCCGGTTGTTTATGGAGGCGAATATGGACCTGATCTGACAGAGAGCGCCTTGAGAAGCGGCTTAAGTGAGCAACAATTTATAGAGAGACATGCAGAGCTCATTTATCAAGTCGCGTTGATCGGCTTCGCGCCTGGATTTCCCTACTTGAGCGGCATGGATAATTCATTGGCACAGCCGCGCCGTGCTAGCCCTCGCTTGAAGGTGCCTGCCGGTTCAGTAGGAATTGCGGGGAATCAGACAGGCGTATATCCGATCGATTCTCCGGGAGGATGGCAGATTATAGGAAGAACGGCTAAGCCGCTTTTTCGGCCAGAGGAGGTTGATCCATTCCTGCTCGGGCCTGGAGATGTTGTCAAATTCGTACCTATTGAGAAATTCGAAGATTGTATATTTCATGATGGAGCAGCTAATATTCCGGCAAAAGTGAAATTTAGCGACACTGCGACAGCATCTCTATCGGTCCTTAAGCCTGGACTATTGACGACAATCCAAGATCTTGGACGCAAGGGGTGGCAGGCGTTTGGAGTATCAGCCGGAGGGGCGATGGATGAAGGCTCGATGCGTAAGGCCAATCTTCTGATCGGTAATGATGAGGATTCCGCAGTTCTAGAGTTCACTCTATTGGGAGGAAGTTATAGTGTAGAAGCGAATTTACTGATTGCTTTGTGCGGAGCCGATCTTGAGGCATCGCTTAATGGCAAGAGATTACCTATGAACAGGCCGGTTTGGCTGCAAGCGGGAACATTATTGTCTTTCGGGCGTGCGATCTCCGGCAGCCGTTGTTATATGGCTGTTGCTGGCGGAATTGATGTGCCATACATGCTCGGCAGCCGGAGTACGGATCCTAGGGCTCGAATAGGTGGAGGAACCGGAAGAGCGCTTATAGAAGGAGATAGGATTATGTGCTTAACGCCTGCATTGCGAACAAGTGAGTTACAGGAGACTCTCCATAGGAAAGCACTAGCAAGTCATGCCGTATGGAGCTCTGTGAGTTGGAATGCAGAAGCTGCGAAGTCCCCTCGTGACATTAAAGTTAGAGTTTTGTTAGGTGCTGAGTGGGATACGTTCATAAGCGACTCACAGAAAAGCCTATTCAAGGATAAGTACCGCTTGGAGGTATCCTCTGACCGAATGGGGCTTAGGCTAGCCGGGACTATATTAATGAGAATAGTTAACGACGAAGAATTGGAGTCCCATGGCGTAACACCCGGTACGATACAAGTTCCGCCGAATGGTCAGCCGATCATTCTATGTGCAGGCTGCCAGCCTACCGGAGGTTACCCCAAGATCGCTCATGTTATCAGTGCGGATATGCCGCTGCTAGCGCTTGCAGTCCCGGGCGATTGGGTTAGCTTCGAACTTACCGATAGCTGGACCGCCCATCAAGCGCTGTTGGACCGGGATCGAAAGCTTGCTGTATTAAGAGCAGGTATCCAACTGGCACATGCTAGGGAAATACATGCAGAGGGAGTGTTACGATGACAACCATCGATTTGAATGCAGATATAGGTGAAGGCTTCGGGGCTTATGAATGCGGAGCAGATGAGTACTTGTTGAAATACATTACATCTGCGAATATTGCATGCGGGTTTCATGCGGGAGATCCTCATATCATGCGCAAAACCGTTGAGGGCTGTCTGAAGGAAGGAGTGGCGATGGGCGCTCATCCTGGTTTGCCGGACCGTCTTGGCTTCGGACGTCGGGAGCTTGCGGTAACACCTGAAGAAGCAGGTGATTTCGTCCTCTATCAGATAGGAGCATTACATTCGTTTGTCAAAGCTGCAGGAGTGAAGCTTCACCATATTAAGCTGCATGGCGCACTGTATCATATGGCATCCAAGCAAGCGGAAATGGCACAGGCTATCGTAAAGTCAATTCATCAATTTGAGCCTGATTTGTTGCTTTACGGGCTGTCAGGAAGCCAACTGCACTTAGCGGCTAATAACAAGGGGATTCGTTTTATATCAGAAGGATTTGCAGACAGAGCTTATATGCCGGATGGAAGCTTAGCGCCTAGGCATTTACCGGGAGCTGTTCTAGAGGAAACGGAAGCTATCGCTCATCAGGCAGTTTCTCTAGCACTAGGGGGAAAAATCCAAACACTCTGTTTACACGGTGATACACAAAAAGCACAAGAACACGCTAAGCGAATTCTTCAGAGCTTACAATTAGCAGGAGTAAACATTCAAACACAGGGATGAAAAAAATCGTATTTTGTCGAAAAATTGTCGAAAAATTGGCGGAATAGCAGGAAACCGAGGATGAATGTGGAAAATATAGAGTTGTAGATTAGGTTATTCTAACAAGAGCAGGTAATTTGTCGGAGGCAGTGGAATGTCGATTAGTCGAGCTGAGATCAAAACCATATGGATGGTTGTAGCTGCCGTAACTGTTTTTAGCCTCATACAATGGGGAAATCAATTTTATGAACAAGTCCTTATTCATATAAACCTGCAAGCCGCTCATGTCGTATTAGAAGTTACCGCATTCGCGATTTGCTTCGCCATTTTAATTCTGGGCTGGATGATTTTTGTTCCGACTCTGTGCAGGCAACGCTTAGTGATCTCGGCCTTGTTCGCTGGAGTTGGATTGTTGAATTTATTACATGCGATAAGTGTGCCGGGAATGCCGTTATATGATCCCTCGATCGGTGAAACACCTAGTATAGTGCTAAATTGGATTTCTCAGCTAGTTGGAGCGCTTGGTTTGCTCATCGTGTTCACTCTTCAGAAGTCAACTGTAAATCCAAGAGCCCGTCTATATGCGATTATTCCCGTTATTATTGCCGTTACAATTATTTCATTGCTTGTCTTCCAGCAAGTTCATTGGAACCAAGCGACAATTGACTGGATAGCCCCTTACCAGCAAGTATCAACTTTACTCCTCTATGCAGCGGGAATTTGCAACATTCTATTACGTAACAGGGCAGAGAGACCGGAGTCCATCCTGACAATTGTGCAAGCATTGATCTGGCTGTTTCTGGCCAAGGTCGAGGAATCCTTTGGTTCAGGGACAGGATCACTGGAAGGGCTTTTCGGAGAATGCCTAAAACTCATAGGTTACTATTTTCTTTTGAAGGGAATATACTTCGTTCTGATTGAAGAACCATACAAACGACATAAGGAAACGCTTGCGCGAATTAATTACTTAGCCTATCACGATGAATTGACCGGGTTGCCTAACCGAAGGTTGTTCACTGAGCGGGTAAGCGCAGAGATGGGGCGTTCGCAGCATGAAAGAAACCGATTCGCGTTATTATGGCTGGATTTAGACCGATTTAAAACGATTAGTGACTCGATGGGTCATGCTTTCGGAGATCGATTATTAGTTGCCGTAGCCGAGCGGTTAAGCAGGTTTAGTGATAAGCCTGAGAATGTCTTCCGCATGGGCGGGGACGAATTCACAGTTCTCATGAGAATAATTAACGAAGAGAAAGAAGCCGAAGCAGCTGCACAAAAGTTAGTTGACTTATTCGAGCAGCCGTTTAAAATCGGACCCTCCTCCTTCCACATTACAAGCAGTGTTGGAATGGCAATATTTCCGGATGACGGGATATCGGTTGATCTCTTGCTGCAGAATGCGGATATAGCAATGTACAGCGCCAAGGGAACTCGGAACAGCTGGAAGAGATATGCCATACCGATGAACTTGAAAGCAAAAGAAAAGCTGCTGTTAGAAAATGATCTGCGTATCGCTCTAGAGCTTGGCCAATTCCACCTCGCCTATCAGCCGCTCGTTGATTTGCAGCATGAGTATCTGGTGGGAGCTGAAGCCTTGTTAAGATGGAGCCATCCACAAAAAGGTGAAATTCCACCTTCGGAATTCATTCCGTTATGCGAAGAGAATGGCTTCATTCTGCAGTTAGGAGAATGGGTTCTACGCAACGCGTGCTGGCAAATGAAGATTTGGCAGGATAAAGGTTACCCGCCGATTGTGATGTCCGTGAATCTATCGATTCGCCAATTTCGTCAACACGATCTATGCGAGCGTATTTCCAGAGTGCTTGAAGAAACAGAGCTGGAGCCGCAATGGCTGGAGCTTGAGATTACCGAAAGCATAATGGCCGACGTCACCTTCGCCACGGAAATGCTGGAACGGCTCAAAAAGCTTGGTGTAAGGATAAGTATCGATGATTTCGGAACGGGTTATAGCTCCCTTTATTATTTGAAGAGATTTCCGATCGACAAGCTGAAGATCGACCGTTCCTTCGTGAATGATGTGCTTACAGATCGTAATGATGCGGCCATCGTATCCGGAATTTCCGCGATGGCGCATAATCTGAATTTGAAAGTTACGGCTGAAGGAGTCGAGAGCGCTGGACAGGTCGCTTTCCTGAAGGAGCAGAAATGTCAGGAGGCACAAGGTTACTTCTTTTCGCGTCCGGTCCCACCGGAGAAGTTCATGGATTTATTCGAATTAGATAAGGGCAAACGAAAGCTCGAGGGAATATCATCTTGAGTACAAAGCACGAACAGGACCGTCACGGGAGGCAATATCCCTGACGGTCCTACTCTATTCAATTTGTTGATAGGAAAGTTCAATTTGTTGAAAGTCATCAAGGATAGCACATAATATTTGCAGATCTTGCATTTGTATTTGGATATTTGCCAATTCAGTGCTTGCATGAGAGAGATTATTTGATAAACTGTTTAATATTTCTTCTTGGTATTGCATTTCTGTTTGTTTAATTTCATCTAAATACTGTTGAAAAGAAATTTCCGGCTCTGGCTCTGGCTCTGGTAAAGAATTTTCAGTAACGGCATCTGAATTGATGGAAGATACTTCCTCGCTAAACTCAATTATGAATTCCCTAGGGGAAGGCTTTATTACATTAGGGGTAGGCTTTAGTACGTAATGGATAGGCTTTTTTACATATGAACGGAATATTTGCACTGCGCGGGATAATCCCCACCAGAATAATAATCCGATGATCGTGATGGTTATAATTATTCCCCATAGCATTGGCCTGAATTCCTTTCTTAGGTGTTAATAGGAAAGTCAGAGGAGGGGCCTATAGAAAGAACCCCTCCACCATTTATTGAATCGGATTATTATTTGATTGTTGACTATTTTGTTTTGCTTGTTGCTGGGCCTGTTGACTCATTTGGTTTGCTTGCTGTTGAGATTGTTGAACTAGCTGTTGCATTTGGTTAAGCATTTGGAAAGATTGAAGTCCCTGTGAAGCTTGTGTCAAAGTTTGAGTTGCTTGTTGAATGGATTGCTGAAGTTGTTGCATGGTTTGTTTCTGTTGATTTTGGATTTGAGTGCTAAATTGGTTCATTTGTTTCACAAGCTCTCCAACCTGTTGTTGTTGGTTCTGAGCAGCTCCTGAAGTGGCAGTGGATGAAGCAGCTTGCTGACTAGATTGTACTTTGGAAAAAAGTTGCTGCATTTGACTTAGTTGGTTCTCTAGCGGGTGTAGCTCCTCGGCAACTTCCATTTTCACATTTTTCGCAATTTGATCGGCTAATTGATCATTATCAATAGCTGTAATAACACTTTTTTTGATTTCGGTCACGAGCGTGATTCCTCCTTTAAGATTGGGGTTGTTCTGAACACCTCAATTATCTTGTACACCTGATTAGATTCTATACCACCATAACTCGATAAAACTTGAAGAAATAATCGCCTTAATTGAAAAATCTCCATGGTCTCGAAGGTAATCGAGGTCATGGAGATTTTATTCATTAACAACTCATTGTTTTAAAGGTCGCCCCAGTTAAGGTTGGACGATTTGCTATAATTCGTGACTTTCTGCTCGAAAAAGTCTGTTTTCATACTGTTCATGTTGCTGAAGCTTTCCACCCAACGCATCGGATGCTCGGTGATTTCTGGATAGAGGATATCAAGATTAAGCATCTTCAAGCGTTCATTGGATAAGTATTTGATGTAGCTATCGATAATTTCCGTTGAAAGTCCGGGAATTTCATTGTTGGTGATGGACTGGCCCCACGATATTTCCGTTTCGACGGCTGTTTTCATCATTTGACGCAGCTCCTCGATGAGCTCCGGTGTGAATAGCTCTGGATTTTCTTTACGGATTTCGCGGAAAATGTTCTGGAATAACGCCAAGTGAGTGAGTTCATCCCTTTGAATGTACTTGATCTCGGATACAGTGCCGAGCATCTTGCCTTGGCGGCCGAGCGCATAGAAGAAGCTGAACCCGCTGTAGAAATAGATGCCTTCGAGAATGTAGTTCGCCATAATTGTCTTAAGAAGATTCTTATGGGAAGAATCTGCAATGAAATTCTCGTATAGGTCGGTAATAAACCGGTTACGGGCAAGCAGTCTTTCGTCATTACGCCATAGGTTGTATATTTCGTCACGCGCTTCAGCGGAGCAAACACTGTCTAGAATGTAGCTGTAGCTTTGGCTGTGAACAGCTTCCTGGAACGTCTGAACTGTCAGGCACAGGTTGACCTCTGGCGCGGTAACGTACTCGTTAACGTTCGGCAGGTTAGCCGTTTGCAAGGAATCGAGGAAGATCAGGAAGCTGATGATGCGGTCGTAGCTTTTGCGTTCCGATTCCGATAGCAGCTTATAATCCTTCGCGTCTTGAGCGAGTGGAATCTCCTCGGGAATCCAGAAGTTGTTCATCATCGTACGGTACATCTTGGTAGCCCATTCGTATTTGACGTTATTGAGCTCGATCAGGTTGGTTGTGTTTCCTCCGATGATTCGGCGTTTTCCCCAGTCCTGTTCACCGTGCTCGTTAAACAGTTTTTTCCTTGTTAATTGTTCATCCATTTTGTTTTCCTCCTAGTAAGAGCTTTGTGAGTAAGACCGTGTGAGAATAAGACCGTTGTGGGAGTAAGACCGTTACGATAATCATTTCTCCTTCCGGCCGCTGTAGAACACCACTTGTTCTGATTCCTCTACAAGGAAACAAGTGGTGTTCTAAGGCGGCACGTAGACTCTCCAGGAGAAACGATTCTCTTCACTGGCCCTTTTCGGAGCTGTTTAATCTCACGCTCCCGCATGGCCAAACCCACTCCAGCATGATCAAACCCTATGGCCAGATCAAACCTTCAAAACAACGGTTCTACTCGCTATTTTATATTAGAGATAAAGATTAAGCTGAGCAGCTTACGCAGTCTTCGACTTCTAAGCTTTTATTACGGCAGTAGTAGACGGTTTTGAGTCCGTTTTCCCATGCGGCCATATAGAGATCGAGGAATTCTTTGGCGCTGATAGTTGGTGTGACGTATAGGTTAAACGATTGCGATTGGTCGATATGGCGTTGACGAACACCAGCTGCACGAATGCTCCATAATTGGTCGATGTGATGAGCTTCCTTGTAGAACCACATATTCTCAGGTGTCAGATTGGGTGCCGTTTGCGGTATAACCGCATTCTTCTTCTCTTCAACCCAGAATTTGGCGAAGATCGGATCGATACCCGCTGTGGATCCGCTGATCAGGGAAGTTGAACCCGTTGGAGCGATCGCGAACAACCAGGCATTGCGAAGGCCTTTGGAAGCCACATCGGCTTGAAGCTCTTTCCATTCAGAGCTCGTATAATCCCGGCGGGAGAAATATTCGCCAGTCTGCCATTCGCTGCCTTCGAATTGCGAGTAGGAGCCTTTCTCTGCAGCCAATTCCATGCTGGCTTTGATTGCGCAATAGTTAATCCATTCATACAGCTCGTCTGCTGCTTTAAGATGCTCATCGGTTTCCCAAGCAATTCTATTATGCGCTAACCATTGGTGATATCCGCTGGAACCGAGTCCGACGGCGCGGTATTTAGTGTTCGTGATTTTCGCTTGAGCGGTAGGATAATGATTAAGGTCAATAACGTTATCCATCATCCGCATTTGTACGGCTACCGTATCAGCGATTTCTTCTTTAGTCAGGTTGCGGCCCAGGTTAATAGAAGAAAGGTTGCATACGACAAAATCCCCCGCTTTTACCTGAGAGGTAATAATGCCATCGTCTGAGGTTACCGAGATCAGCTCGGCTGCACTCATGTTCTGGCAAATTTCCGTACAGAGGTTAGAGCAATAGATTGTACCTTTGTGTTTGTTCGGATTGGCCCGATTAACGGTATCGCGGTAGAACACGAAAGGAGTTCCTGTCTCGAAGCTGCTTGCAAGAAGCTTCTTCATGATATCAATAGCCGGCACTTCATCTCTGGATAGATTGGTATTATTAACGCATTCCTCGTAACGGCGCTCGAATTCCTCACCGTATGAATCTTCGATAGAGTAGCCCATCGTCGTACGGATCTCATGAGGATCGAACAGATGCCAGGTACCGCGTTCTTGAACGGTTTTCATGAACAAATCAGGTATGCAGACGCCGGGGAAAATATCATGTGCTTTCATGCGGTCGTCCCCGTTGTTTGTTTTTAAGTTAAGGAAGTCGAAAATATCCTTATGCCATACATCTAAGTAAACGGCGACGGCACCCGAGCGCACTCCGAGCTGGTCGACGGCAATTGCAGTATTATTGTAGTTCTTGATCCAAGGAATGACTCCGCCTGCAGCGCCTTTATATCCACGAATGGCAGAACCGCGGGATCTAACCTTGCCGACATAGATTCCCATGCCGCCGCCGAACTTGGATACTTGCGCGAAATTCATGTCCGTATTGTATATGCCCCACAAATTGTCGGGAACAGTGTCAATGAAGCAGCTGGATAACTGGTGAAATGGCTTGCGCGCGTTAGCTAACGTTGGTGTGGCCACAGTCATTCGCAGAGTGCTGAGCGCATCGTAGAACTTGCGAGCCCAGAACATCTTATCCTTCTCTTTCATGGCTAGGTGCATAGCCACTCCCATGAACAATTCCTGCGGAAGCTCCAGCGTTTCTCCTTGTAAACCGCGAATAATATAACGATCCGATAAAGTCTTTATTCCGATATAGTTGAAGAGGTAATCCCGTTCAGGTACGATGGAGTTACCCAGCTCGCGAATTTCCTCGCGGGTGTAATGCTCGAGTATGTATTTACCGTAAAGGCCTTTGTCTGTTAAGTAGGTAATCAAGGAGTAGAAGTCGCCGTATCCGAAGTATCCATATTTCCGATGGACAGCTGCTTCCTTGTATAAATCGTAGACATGCAGCTTAGCTGCAACGAACTGCCAGTCCGGCTCTTCTGCGGTTGTCTTCTCGACTGCGACGCGGATGAGCGTGGATTGGATTTCTTTCGTTGCGATATTGTTGCGGAAATGAGGCAAGAGCGCCGTTTCCAGCTCTAGGGAATCGCATTGCGGATACCCTACACAAGCGAAATCTATTACCTTTTTCATTTTAGAGAAAATAAGCTCTTCCACTTGACCATTACGCTTAATTATGTTCAACCGTATACATCCTCCATCCATGGATAACACAAGATATTGTTTCCGTATGATGAAGTTATAACAATATGTAGCGTGTGTCAAGGGGAGATCAGGGTCTGGTTCCAGAGTCCCGATCGTGAAGCAATTGGCTGAAAGAGGAAGCAGGAGGGCGTTTTTATGACATTATCCGCTAGGATTCATCGTTATTTGCAACCTAAATTTTATTTAATTTTTTTTCGCGCAGCAACCGTTTTAATGATAGCGGGTATCTCCCTATTTAGTATGTTAGGACAAGCTGAAGCTCATGCCGTTCTGGAGCAAACAACGCCATCAGCGAATGCCCGGTTGGACATTAGTCCGCAATCGGTTGATATTGTATTTAACGAGAGATTAGACAGCGGAGGGGCTAAGCTACTTGTCTTAAACGAGTTATCGCGAAACGTCGCGAAGGATGAACCAAAGAGCACCAATGAAGGCAAGGGTTTGACGGTCAAGTTGCCGAAGCTGGGAGAAGGACATTATACCGTTTCTTATTCTGTCATTTCTGCGGACGGCCATCCGATTTCGGGTGCTTACATTTTCACGGTTGGTAATCCCGCTCCGATTACAGGTGCGAGCGAATTAGATCCGCATCAGCAGGTTGGCCATTCGAATCATGGGGCGGGGGGGCTGTCCTCTCAATCCTTCCTTCTCTATACCTCAAGGATTATGTATTATGCGGGCCTTCTTGCGGTCGCGGGCCTTGCCTTTTGGAGTCTATTGCAGAAGCGCCAAGCGTCAACGCTTATCCAAGAGGTGCACGTTCAATGCCTTGGGCTTGCAGGGAAGTTCGCGCTTATTGCCACGCTGGCTTATGTATTCTTCAGCTTACAGGATTTGGGCCAGGGAGAGCCGCTTTCTGAGTGGGGAAGAATATTATCGAGCACAACAATTGGCAAGCTATATATAGCGATGCTGCTGCTCGCGCTGATCGCTGTTGTCTTGCCTAAGCTGGGCTTGATTATAAGGCTATTATGGGCGGCAATAGCGCTATCTGTGGAGGCGTGGTCGGGTCATGCCGCAGCGCTTGATCCGATCGCGTATTCGATAGCTTTGGATTGGCTGCATCTAGCGGCGGCTTCTCTATGGAGTGCCGGCTTGGTACTCCTCCTCGCCATATGGCTTAAAGAACGTCCGGAGGCTGGGAGGTTCGCCTTGCTTTTCTCGAAGTGGGCTCTTATCTCATTTCTCGTTCTATGGGTCACGGGAGTGCTGGCGACCTTGGAGTATCTTCCAACGCTAGACTACCTCCTGTATACCTCTTGGGGGAAATGGCTTATTGCCAAAGCGGCATTGTCCCTGCTGGTCGCGGCAACAGCATTTTTGATCCGACTGCGGTTAAGGAAAGGCAATCTTCCACATGGAAACCTTTTGAGGATTGATGTGGGATTACTGGCAGCTATCGTGGTCACGGTTGGGGTTTTGACTTATCAGAGCCCTTTGCCTGCTAATGAACCGATTAATTTTCACAAGATGGGAACAGAAATGCATGTTACACTGCGGGTGACACCTAATTCGCCAGGGGAAAATCAATTCACTTTAAAAATATGGCTGCCCGATGCGATAAACAAGGGTGTCCCGAAAAAGGTTCAGCTCCGGCTATTGCCGCTGGATCGAGAGGGCATGGGATTTATCGATGTGCCGCTAATTGCCTCCGAGGATCAGGAGCTCGATGGCTTTCCGGACTTCGCGAAATCTACCTACGGGGCCAAAGGGCCGTTTCTACCTTTCGCCGGGCAATGGAAGCTCCAAATTCGAGTGACGGATTCCTTAGATAATGAACGGGTTGTGGAAACGACCACGCGGATTTATTAGAAGGGAGGCCAGAGGCTTGGAGAATCAAAGGAAAGACCGGCGGATCAAATGGATGATTTTGCTCATTCCGACCTTAACGATCGGGCTGTGGGAATATGTGCGGCATGCCTTCTTGCTGCCCTACTTCTCAATGGAGCTTGGAAATCTCTTAGCTCCGTTTATCGTATTGGCTGTCACGTTGACATTGGTGAGAGGCTTATTCTCACGCTTAGAGCAATCCCAACGGGCTTTGCAGCAGGAGAAGTCGGCAAACGCAGCGCTGGAGGAAAGAGAACGGTTAGCTAGGGAGCTTCATGATGGTATTGCCCAATCTCTATTCCTGCTCGCGGTTAAGCTGGACCAACTGGACGGAATGGCTTCCGAGGGACCGGTGCGTGAATGGGGAGTGAGGCTGAGAGAAACCGTACGGGTCATGCACGAGGATGTTCGTCAAGCGATTGCTAATCTGCGGTTGCCGCTTTCTCCGGAAACTGCGGCATGGGTGGTGCCGCTGAGGGAGCTGCTCGGTGAAACAGCCAATGCGACAGAGGCGGAAGCCGAGTTTACTTGGACCATACCCGATAGCAGCTTAACGGATAAGGAAAAGGTGGAGCTGCACGCTTGTATGCGCGAAGCGCTGATGAATGTCCGCAAGCATGCCAAAGCTTCCAAGGTATTCGTGGTTGGTCAAACAGACGGAGAAAATGGTTTCCGCTGTGCGGTGGAGGATAATGGGACTGGTTTCGCCTTAGATCCTTGGCAGGCACCGGGACGTTTCGGGCTTCGCATGGTACGTGACCGCGCAAACAGGATGGGCTGGACCCTTAACGTGGAGCGGCGAGGGGATCGGACGGTCGTGGAATGGTTGAAGGCAGGGGGCAGACTGGGATGAGCGAGCCGATACGAATTCTGTTAGCAGATGATCATAAGCATGCGAGGGAAGGAATGCGGACTATCGTGTCTGCTATTCCTGAATTTCTTGTCGTAGGGGAAGCGACTAGCGGTGAGGAAGCTCTGGGCTTGATGGAGAAGCTGCATCCAGACCTCATTCTAATGGACATTAACATGCCGGGAATGGGTGGGTTGGAAGCGGTGAAGGTAATCAAGAGCGCATACCCTTCAGTAAAAATCATCATGGTCACCGTATCCGATGATGCATCGCATTTGTTCGAAGCGCTGAAAAAAGGTGCTCAAGGCTATCTTCTCAAAAACTTGAATCCATCCGCCTGGCGGGATTACTTACGGGCAGTAGCGCTTGACGAGGCTCCGCTAAACCCGGAGATCGCCTTATCTATTTTGCGTGAGTTTGCCAACCGTAAGACGGATAACCCCGAACGATTAAGGGAAATGGAGCCAATTAGCGAAGGAGGGGTAACTCCTAGGGAGAAGGAAATCCTGCAGGAGGTTGCCAGAGGCCAAACCAACCGCGAGGTGGCTGTTTCTTTAGGGTTATCTGAGCATACGGTGAAAAACCACATGAAAAACATTTTGCAGAAGCTGCATCTGGACAATCGTGTTCAATTAACTCGGTATGCGTATGAGCGCGGGATGGTAGAGCCGGAATGATTGCCTTCAAACCGTCACAAAGTGTAACAGGGATATAACTCTTTCGAGTCATGTGCGAGGACATCGAACAGGCTATACTGGGGGATATAATCAACCTATGGAAAAGAAAGGTCGGAATAACCCCCATGAAAAAAAGGTTTATGATTGTTCTTGTGACGTTTCTAACGCTCGGATTTGCTAGCTTAGCTAGCGCGCACGTCACTGTGCAGCCTAAAGAAGTGCCAGCAGGATCTTATCAGGTGTTTACGGTTCGTGTTCCAACAGAGAAAGAAACCGCGACAACGCAAGTTAAAGTCGCTATTCCTGACGGTGTGGATATTAAGCGCTTCGAGCCGAAGCCGGAATGGACTTATGAGATCGAGAAGAATGCCGACGGCAAGCTGACGGCCGTTACTTGGAAAGCTTCCGGAGCGGGACTTGGAGCAACGGAATTCGGTGAATTCCGTATGCAGGGCAAAGTGGCAGAAGATGCCAAAGAATTGGTGTGGAAAGCTTACCAAACTTACGCGGATGGCGAAATCGTGGAATGGACGGGCGCTGCAGATGCGGATAAACCGGCCTCGGTGACTGCGGTTACTGCAGCGACTGGCGATGGACATGGTGACAGTCATGGTGCTGCGGATGCAGCAACAGCTGGCGAAGATCATGAAGATGGAGGCCGCGATACGCTGACGCTGTGCCTTGCCATAGCCGGCTTGGCAGCGGGAGCCTCGGCACTGTTCATCGCTCTGTTTCGTCGCCGAGCTTGACACAATTTACGAAACTCTATACAGTTTATTTAGATATTCCACTAGGGGCGCCCGCAAGGGCTGAGATAAGGCGAGTTCGCCTTGGTCCCTCTGAACCTGATCTGGGTTATGCCAGCGTAGGAAAGTGGGCAAATGTACGTCAGACTTGTGCGGTAGCTGCCTTGGCACTCGTATTGGGGAGCCGTTTGGTTGGTTGAGAGGATTGTAATATCCTTCCTTATCCATCGCATACGAACTTGACACATTTCAGCCGCTCCCGCCGGGGCGGCTTTCTTGCTTTGCGGCCTCCTAGGGGAATTTCGAAATCATTCTCTAGGAGGTTTTTATTATGCCGATTTTGACGACACCGCTGCCGGGCAGCCGCAAAGTCTATGTTACCGGATCAAGGGAAGATATTAGGGTGCCTATGCGTGAAATTGCGTTGGAGTCAAGCAACGGAAGGAACGGAGAAGAGTTTAATGCTCCTGTACGGGTTTATGATGCCAGCGGTCCATACACCGAAGAAAGCTTTGATGCAGATGTACGGAAAGGGCTGCCTTCCTTGCGAGGTAATTGGATAGCAGAGCGTGGGGATGTCGTAAAGTATGAGGGTCGTCAGGTGTTGCCGAAAGATAATGGGTTCACTTCGGCCCGCACTGCCGAAGAAAAGGGGGCGGAAGTGTTTCCGATCCATGGGCGCGGCCCGCTTCGTTCGAAAGACGGACATAATGTGACACAGCTTCACTACGCACGACAAGGACGTATTACGCCGGAGATGGAGTTTATTGCAATCCGCGAAGGCATGAAACCCGAGTTTGTCCGCTCTGAGGTTGCTGCCGGGCGTGCGGTCATACCCGCGAACATCAATCATCCGGAAAGCGAGCCCATGATCATCGGGCGAAATTTCCATGTGAAAATAAATGCCAATATCGGGAACTCCGCGGTTGCTTCATCCATTGAGGAAGAAGTGGAGAAGATGACCTGGGCGACCCGCTGGGGAGCAGACACCATTATGGATCTGTCCACAGGAAGAAACATCCATACGACGAGAGAGTGGATTATCCGCAACTCCCCGGTTCCTGTGGGTACAGTCCCGATTTATCAGGCGCTCGAAAAAGTCGACGGCAAAGCGGAGGATCTCAATTGGGAAGTGTTCCGTGACACGCTCATCGAGCAGGCTGAGCAAGGCGTAGATTATTTTACGATTCATGCCGGCGTGCTGCTGAGATACGTTCCGATGACCGCCAAACGCGTGACCGGAATCGTCTCCAGGGGCGGATCCATCATGGCGGCCTGGTGTCTCGCACACCACAAGGAGAACTTCCTGTACACCCATTTCGAAGAGATTTGCGAGATCATGAAAGCATACGATGTGGCTTTTTCCCTGGGGGATGGCCTCCGTCCGGGTTCTATCGCAGACGCTAATGACGAAGCTCAGTTCGCCGAGCTCGATACTTTGGGTGAATTGACGGACATTGCTTGGAAGCACGATGTCCAGGTGATGATCGAAGGACCTGGTCATGTTCCGATGCACCTGATCAAGGAAAACGTTGACCGGCAAATGGAAGTTTGCAAAGAAGCGCCATTCTATACGCTGGGGCCGCTGACAACGGACATTGCCCCGGGTTACGACCATATCACATCCGCGATTGGAGCGGCGATGATCGGATGGTTCGGCACGGCGATGCTCTGTTATGTGACACCCAAGGAGCATCTGGGACTGCCTAACAAAGAGGATGTCAAGGACGGTGTTATCGCCTACAAAATTGCTGCACATGCCGCCGACCTTGCAAAAGGGCACCCCCAAGCGCGGCTTAGGGACGACGCTCTGTCCAAGGCTCGGTTCGAATTCCGTTGGCGCGACCAATTCCATTTGTCCTTAGACCCCGAGCGGGCGATGGCTTATCACGACGAAACGCTGCCAGCGGAAGCGGCGAAATCCGCGCATTTCTGCTCTATGTGCGGTCCTAAGTTCTGCAGCATGCGCATTACACAGGATATTCGGGATTATGCGGCGCAGAAGGGGCTGGAAACCGAAGAAGCCATTGCGGCGGGGATGAAGGAGAAAGCGGAAGGATTCATCGCTGCCGGAAGCCGGATTTATACGGAATAAAGCTGATGGGATGGAACGCTTATTCCAGGTAAGCCCAAAAAATATGTTAGATCACCCTATTAGAACTTTCTGTTCGAGCGGGGTGGTCTTTTTGTTTTTTTTATGCAGCCTCCTGAACGTTCTTTCTTTCGGTATAGAAAATCAATTTTATCTAAAATATTACATTAAATAGTCCAAAAGACCTACACCATACTTATCACAAAATGGTAATATTTAGTTGTCAAGAAGGCATTAAAAAAAGTTAATTGTTGTTGAATATATTTATATTTATATGGTATAATAATAATTTTTTTAAAATCGTTGATAAAGATAGGTGTCGTGTGTAACGATGGCTGCTATAAGTACGATAACCCCCGAATGGAAAGAATGGGTTGCTCGAAATATAAGAAGCGGCTGCTCATCAGAATCTATTGTGGAAGTGATGATTGAGAATGACTTTGAATCTACGTTTGCAGAAGCGGTCGTTCAAGTACTTGATATTGATCAAAGACAAAGCTTTATATACGAAAACCCCAGATTTCTTCACCAAGGGAACTTCATAGAAACTACGGATCGGAAAGTGCGAATTGCAGCTCGCTTCGATCGACCATGTGTAGTTATATTGGACGATTTGTTTACTGGGGAGGAATGTGCAGAGTTAATAAACATGTCCCTAGATAAATTAAAACGCTCAACTACGATAGATCCGAATACGGGGGAAGAAGCAGTTATCGAGGAACGCACGAGCTGGGGAACTTTCTTTGAACTGAATGAAAATGATTTCATATCCAAGCTGGATCGGCGTATTTCCGAGGTCATGAATTGGCCGATCGAGAACGGAGAAGGGCTTCAGATCTTAAAATTATAAGACTGGAGCAGAATACCAGCCTCATTTCGACTATTTCTCAGAAGAAGAGAATGGGAGTCTGCCGCATCTGGAGAAAGGAGGTCAGCGCGTCAGTACCCTGGTCGTGTATCTAAATGATGTTGAGAATGGAGGTGAAACAACGTTCCCGACGATTGGCTTAACAGTCAAGCCGAAATCAGGATCCGCCGTCTACTTTGAATATTGCAATAGCCTTGGACAAGTAGTCCCGTTATCGCTTCACGGTGGTGCCCCTGTCTTGCAAGGTGAAAAGTGGATTGTTACCAAATGGATGAGAGAAAGTAAATATGAGCAGCCCGTATGATGAAAGATTAGATAGCCGAGGTATTGATCATGGAAGATATTTATCCCTACATGGAGGTAGAATGAATAATGGCTATCAGTAAAGTGTCAACGCCGAAACCAGCGCCTGCTCCTGCACCGAAACCAGCGCCTGCTCCTGCACCGAAACCAGCTCCGGCACCTGCTCCGAAGCCGACGCCGGCTCCTGCACCTACCGTAATTTCACAAAATCAATCTACATACTTGAATAACTTGGTGAAGGAAGGCGGGGGCGCTGCAGCATGGGCTAGCGCTCAGCTAAAAGGAACAACAGTAGCATCTCCTGCACCGAAACCAGCACCGGCTCCAGTAGCCGCACCTGCGCCAATTCCATCGCCAGCACCGGCTCCAGTATCCGTACCTGCGCCAAAGCCATCGCCGACTCCAGTTCCCGCTTCTACTGTAATCTCACAAAACCAACATACGTACCTGACTAATTTGGTTAAAGAGGGTGGAGGCGCTGCTGCATGGGCTAGCGCTCAGCTTAAGGGGACTACTGTAGCAACCCCCGCACCTGCTCCAGCTTCTGCACAGATCGCAGCCAAAGGAACCTATGTGAATGTTGCAGTCGGTAATAATACGAAAACGAACACCTCTGCCGTGCAAAACACCGGTAATTCCATCGATATCAAAGTAAGCGACACCAAAATCACCGCATCCAGCACATCGTCCAATGCATCGGCGGATTCGAAACAAAGAGACTACCTTAATCATTTAATCAAACAAGGCGGCGGAGCTTCTTCTTGGGCCAAGAACGAGCTTGCCGAGATGGACAAGCAAGCTGCTATCAACAATCAACGAGAATATCTGACTACACTTTCCAAAAGCGGCAGCGGGACCGGGGCTTGGGCGAAAGCAGAGCTGCAGAAGCTTGAAAAGGGAGTCAAGAGGGACGAGCTTCTTGAGAAAGCACAGAGAGGAAGCACTGCAGCCAAACAAGAGCTGAACAATATGTACAGAGCAGAGAGCAAGGATAGTTTGGCCGCACTTGCCAAGAACTCGGATGCTTCAGGACAATTGGCCAGAACCGAGTTGAACCGCCGAGATCAGGAAGCAAAGGCACAGGCGCATGCAGCGTTATTGTCTCGAAATGCCCAGAATAAAATGATCGACCTTGGCGATCAAGGGGAATCCGTTATAGCTATTCAAGAAAAATTGAAAGCCATGGGTTATAATATATCTGCGGATGGCAAATTCGGCGCACAGACACAAGCGGCCGTTGCTCAATTCCAGAAGAACCATGGACTCAAGGCTGACGGCGTCGTTGGCAACCAGACTTTGAACGTACTGTGAGCTGTATACACAACACGCGAAAGCAATAATGATACTATCAAAAACAATGCGATCCAAAGTGCCAAGCAGTCCAAGTCTGGCGATATCTCAGGAGAAACGCTTATACTATCTGAAGCGGCAATGAAGAAGGTCCTAGCTGAGGTTGAGAAAACCGCCAAGCAAGCTGGGCCGAATGCTTATGTTAATATTGCAGTAGTAGATAACAAGCCAGTTATAACAGGAATCACACAAAAACCACCTGAAATTAAAAAACCGGCACCTGCTCTGGGACCCGCAATTAAAGCTTATGATCCTGCCAAATCAGTAAGCCTTGAGGAATTGGTAACAGGTAAATCCGATCGTTATTCGGCGGCCGAACTGAAAAAGATGGTTGGAAAGCTCAGCGCCGAAGACCAAAAAGCGATTTCTAAAATGCAATCCGAACAATGGTGGAAAGAAGGTTCCGTAAGTTCAACTATTTTCGATAACGTGGTACAGCCTTATGCAAACGCGATGAACAGTTTTTTAACCAAAACGCCGGTCGGTCAGTTTATTAACAGAACATCCGAAACATCCGCAGGTGTTACAGGGACAAAAACTTCTACAGGCAACCCAACAGCAGACAAGACTGCTACAGTAGCAGGGACTGTAATGGGATTCTTTGCTCCTATCGGAGGGTCGGGAATCGTTAATGCTTCTGCTAACGGAGCTGCAGCACTTACCAAAGTCGGTAAGGAAACAGAAAATGTTATTCAGGGGACGGGACAAGTTATTAAAGGATTCACTGGAACAGAATCTAAAATAATCAATGAAGCCAAGGAAGTAATTAATTCTCCAGCTTTTGTTCAAATAAAAGCAGCAAATGAGGCTGGTAAGAGTGTGACGGTGAACATTGGAGGTAAAGTTATACAGTATGAGCCGGGGTTACCTGCATCAGGTATGACAATGTTTGGGGATAATGGATTCTTAATTGGTAATGAAGCTTTTTCTTCAGAAGCAGAGTTGGCGAAAACAGTTTTGCATGAGCTTTATAGACTAACTACGAGTGCGTCAGCAGAGGGCGTTTCAGCTGGTTTAGCCACTAAGGAAACACAAGCAGCATTTAATTTTGCCGAAAAGGCATTAAAGGAGTTATCAAAGTGAGCTCAAACAAAACAATGAAATGGATTGAAGTGGGGAAAATTCTAGCTGAAGACCCTAACGAAAAGGTTCAATGCCCAGAATGCGAACAAAATAATCTGGAAGTACAGGATATTAGAAATGAATCGAATCCAAATGAGTTAGAAAGAAGTATGCATTGTCCAGTTTGTAATGCACGTAATGTCTTAAGACTAAAGCGCCCTATCTAATGATTCCTAACTTAATTACAAGTAAGTTAGTATTAAAGTAGCACTTGAACTAGAACTAAGAGAAGCTGATAATTTCTCCTTAAAGGTCTACAACAATTCAACAAATGGTCTTATGTCAGAAATTAAGGATTTTGTATTTCACAGAACTCTTGAGCACTTGAATAATGCCGTAATCGGCAGTTCAGGTGCTCTTATTGTTTCGTACAGAAAAAGATCGATTTGTCCCGTCCATATATACATCATGAATAAACTTGCGAGCAAACTCCATATCACCTATAATGATCTGTAAATGTGAAAATGCAATGATGGAGAAAAGTAAGCAGTGCCTTCTTTCAGGGAAGGAGCGCCTTAGACTGAGAGCGTTCCTAAGAAATCAGGCTGCTGAAGTTCACTCCGGAGCAGTCCTTTGAACAGCTAGGGTGTAACTTAGCCATGTAGAAGGAACCGGTTGACGGCCCGTTACGCCGTATTAAGCGGGAATGTCTAAAGCGCAGTTGTGCTTTATAGGGCTCTAACAAGCCGAATGGACATTTCAACAAAGGGTGGTACCACGGTCTTTTCGTCCCTTACGGGAGAGAAGGCCTTTTTCTATTCCAATATGATAAGGAGATAGTGAGGATGAAAGAGCGATTAGAAGCACTGCGACACGAAGCGTTGGAGCAGCTTCATGGGGTGGCGGATGCGGCCCATTTAAATGACCTTCGTGTTCAATATTTGGGCAAGAAGGGACAGCTAACCGAGATTTTGCGCGGCATGGGGGCGCTAAGCGCAGAGGAGCGTCCGGTCATTGGCCAAGTGGGAAATGAAGTACGCGCCGCAATCGAAGCGGTCATTGCTGAGAAGCAAGAGGCTTTCGATCGTGCGGCTACAGCCCATCGCCTGCAGGCAGAGACGATAGATGTTACTTTGCCGGGCAAAGCTGTAAATATCGGTTCTATACATCCGCTGAATAAGGTTGCGCAGGAGATTGAAGATATTTTTATCGGGATGGGATATTCCATAGCAGAAGGGCCAGAGGTAGAGACGGATTTCTTCAACTTCGAAGCGCTGAACCTGCCTAAGAACCACCCTGCTCGGGATATGCAGGATTCGTTCTATATTACAGATGAGATTTTGCTTCGGACCCATACATCACCGGTTCAAATCCGTACAATGAAAGCCATGAACGGCAAAACACCAGTAAAGGTAATTTGCCCGGGCAAGGTTTACCGCCGCGACGACGATGACGCCACGCATTCCTTCATGTTCAACCAGATTGAAGGGCTTGTCATCGGGCCGAACATCCGGATGAGCGATCTGAAAGGGACGTTGCTGCAGTTCGTTCAGGAAATGTATGGCTCGCAAATGCAAATTCGCTTACGACCGAGTTTCTTCCCATTCACCGAGCCTAGCGCTGAAGTGGATGTGACTTGCGCTCAGTGTGGAGGCAAAGGCTGCAGGATGTGTAAGCATACCGGCTGGATAGAAATTCTCGGCTGCGGAATGGTTCATCCCAAAGTGCTGGAGCATGGCGGGTATGACCCGAAAGAGGTGACCGGCTTCGCATTTGGCATGGGGGTTGAACGGATAGCGCTGCTCAAGTACGACATTGATGATATCCGTCATTTCTATGCGAACGATACGAAATTCCTCCGTCAATTCGCCAAGATGTAATCGTATAAGAACGGTATGAAGACAGCATTTTATTTTCGGACAAAAGAGGGGAGCTTCCCATGAACGTATCTTATCGGTGGTTATCCGATTATATTGACCTAGGCGATATTACGCCGCAAGAATTAGCGGAAATGATGACGCGCGGAGGTATCGAGATTGATTCCGTACCCTCCAGAAATGCAGGCGTCAGCGGCGTTGTTGTTGGATATGTGAAATCGCGCGAGAAGCATCCAGATGCGGATAAACTGAGTGTCTGCGTAATTGATGCAGGTACAGGCGAGGATCTGCAAATCGTCTGCGGAGCTTCGAATATCGGAGCAAACATGAAGGTGCCGGTAGCAATGGTCGGGGCGAAGCTGCCAGGAGGCCTGGATATTAAACGAGCAAAACTGCGCGGCGTTGAATCTCAAGGGATGATCTGTTCTGCGCGTGAGCTGGGTATTAACGATAAGTTATTGCCTAAGGAGCAGCAGGAGGGAATTCTAGTGTTGCCCGCGGATACGGCAATCGGACGCGATATCCTTGATGTGCTTGCACTTAACGATTCCATTCTTGAGCTGGATCTGACGCCTAACCGTTCGGATTGCTTAAGTATGCTGGGAGTTGCTTACGAAGTTGCGGCATTAACTGGGCATCCGCTGGAGCTTCCAGATCCAAGCAAGGATTTGTATGCCACTGCAGAAAAAACAACGGATCTTGTGAGGGTATCCATTAGTGTTCCTGAGCTCTGCTCCCTGTATTCGGCAAGATACGTTAAAGGTGTGAAAATCGGTACGTCGCCGCAATGGATTCAGAATCGCCTTATCGCTGCAGGAATCCGTCCAATAAACAACATTGTAGATATTACGAACTATGTCATGCTGGAATATGGACAGCCGCTTCATGCTTTTGACGCTGCAAAGGTAGCTGGCGGACGTATTGACGTTCGTCTGGCTAAAGCTGGCGAAGTACTTGTGACACTAGACGATCAAGAACGTAAGCTGGAGCCGCATATGCTTGTTATCGCAGATGCGGACAAAGCTATTGCTCTTGCTGGAGTAATGGGTGGAGCGAATTCCGAGGTTACGGGGGATACGACGGATATTATCGTCGAATCTGCTAAGTTCGACGGCGGCTCCGTGCGTCGTACCTCTCGCCAATTAGGACTTCGTTCGGAAGCGTCGGCCAGGTTCGAGAAGGAAGTCGATCAATCACGGGTTCGCAAAGCGTTGGATCGTGCAGCCGGATTGATCGCGCGTTATGCGGAAGGGCTTGTTACGGAAGGGATTGCGGAGGTAGAGGTTTCCTCGCTGGAGCCTGTTACGGTTGAATTGTCTCTGAACCGGATTAACGGGATGCTGGGGACAGACTTATCCACCTTAGAAATCAAGACGATACTGTCTCGTTTACAGTTCAAGGCGGAGATAAGCGGAGATGGTATCTGGAGTGTGACGGTTCCCTCGAGAAGAGGGGATATTACACGTGATGTTGATCTTGTAGAGGAAGTTGCAAGACTGCATGGCTATGACGAAATTCCAACTACGCTTATCGAAGGTCCAACGACAACGGGGGCATTAACGAAGCCGCAAGCTGTACGCCGTGAAGTCAGAGCGATTCTAACAAGCGCCGGTTTGCAGGAAGCGGTCTGCTATTCGGTGACCTCTTTGCAACGGACGAAATTGTTCAAGGAACTCGCTGGCGAGACGATTCCAATTGCACTGGCAATGCCTATGAGCGAGGAAAGAAGCGTATTGCGCACGGCTCTTCTTCCAAGCTTGCTGGAGGCGGCAGCGTATAATCTTACTCGTAAAAACAATGATTTGGCTTTGCTGGAAATCGGTAATGTATATCATTCCAATGAGGCCGTTCTTACACGCCTGCCCCAGGAAAAACCGCGTGCGGCTATCCTCTTGAGCGGGAATCGCCGGACTTCGAGCTGGAACCGTGCAGCAGAAGCTGTTGATTTCTACGATGCCAAAGGAATTCTTGAGAAGATGTTCGAGCGTCTAGGCCTGCAAGAAAAAGTAACCTATAAGCCTGCTCAACCCGAAGGCTTCCATCCAGGCAGAACGGCTGCGATCATGATTCAAACGGAGCGGGGAACGGAAACGGCCGGATATGTGGGCCAGCTCCATCCCGAGCTGCAGCGTGAGTTCGATCTGTCAAACACTTATATTGCTGAGATTGAGCTAGACTTGATTTATGAATATACGGATCGTAACATTGAATATCGTTCTTTGCCTCGTTATCCGGCAATGGAGAGAGATATCGCTGTCGTTGTTGATCGCGGTATAGCTGGCGGAGCTCTGACAGACACGATTATAGCCTCTGCTGGAGAGCTGTTGGAATCCGTTAAGGTTTTCGATGTTTACATGGGAGACAGAATAGGCTTAGATAAGAAGAGCGTGGCTTTGGCACTTGTCTACCGGCACGGGGAACGTACTTTGACCGACGAGGAAGTTACGGAAGCCCATGCCCGGGTTTTGACACAATTGGAACAAACTTTCGGCGCGGAACTTCGGAAATAGGCAGGAAACGCTTAGGGGAGCAGCGAATACATTGAGACGCCGACTGGCGCAGATGATTCGCTGCTTTATTATTTCAACCGACTTACAATAACTTACAAATGGACACAATGGGAGGATCACGCTGTGAATGCCAACAATGACAAAACGCGTGTGACCGTTGACATATATGGGACGCAATATACGCTAACGGGTCACTCAAGCTCGGATTACATGAAGAACGTCGCTGCTCTAGTAAGTGAACAGATGAATAAGGTTTACACAAGCAATACACGATTGGATTTACCGCGTTTAGCGGTGCTTGCCGCAGTGAATATGGGCGATGAGTTAATACGTACCCGTAAGGACAGCGAAAGACTTCGGAAATTAGAAGAGGAGCATAAGCTTCTTACGGAGGAATTCACTGCATTAGAGTCAGACGCTGTGCGGGCAATCGAAAGCTTGAAGGCTCAAGCTGCGGAAGAGCTGGATTTCGCGAAAGCTATAGCAGCAGAGGAGCTTGACCGGGTTAAGGCGCAGGCGAGAGAAAAGCTGGAGAGCGTTAGAGCTCAGCTGACAGATGAGCTTGAAAGCGTGCGGGCTCAGTTGACTGAAGAGCTTGAAGGCGCAAGAGCTCAATCGAGAGATGAGCTTGATCTCGTGCGAGCTGAACTGACAGAAGAAATTGTATTCGTCAAGGCTCACACATCCGAGGAGCTCGAACGCACGAAAGCAGCCGCTGCTGCGGAGCTAGAGAAGGTAAAGTTAGCTGCAAAGTTGGAGCTAGAGGGTGTTAAATCCAAAGCAGAGCAAGATATAATGAACGCTAAATCTGATGTGCAGCAGGAACTTGTGTCCGCTAAATCCGAAGCGAAGACAATTGCTGTACAATTGGCTGAAGAGAAGGCTGCTTGGTTTAACAAGCAAGCGGAGCTAAAGGCTGGTTTTGATGCCGAGCTGGAATCGGTTAAGCTTGCAAACGCTGAAGAGATCAATAAGCTATTGAGCAGCCACGAGAAGGAATGCACCGAACAGTTGAGACAGCATTCTGCTGAATTAGAAGCATTAGAGAACCTCAGAGTTGATGAAATTAAAGCGCTCGAGAGTAGAAGGAATGCGGAGGTTCAGTCACTTGAGAACAGAAGATTAGCTGATCTTCAGTCGTTAGAGAGCAAGAAGAACGCTGAGATGGAAGCAGTGAAAGCGAGTAAGGAAGCTGAGTTGCAAGCCCAGGAGAGAAAGCTCATCACGGAGCTGCAGGATATTGAAGGATTGTACTCAGCCGAGCTGGAAACGGTAAAAGCAGAGCTGGAATCGGTAAAAGCCGAGGTAAAATCTGTAAAGGCAGAGCGTGTGGCTTTAGTGAGTGAGCGGGATGATTGGCAGGCTAAGGAACAGGAATGGCATAAGGTAAAAGATCAGCTGGCAAGCGATCTTGAGCACTGGGTAAGGGAAGCTGAGGATCAGCGGCTCACTGTAGTGGAGCAGCAGGAAATGCTGCAAGCAGTGGAAGCGGAGACAACGGAGCAGCTCCGCTCGCATCTCTCAGCACGCGAGAAAGCAGAACGTGAGCTGGCCGATTTGGCTCGCCAGCTAAACGAGCGCGACGAATGGGAGAAATCGTCGCGGGAGGAATTGCAGCAGCTGCAAGATCAGCTGGCAGCTGCGCAGCTAGAGCAACAAGCCGCCACCGAGCGTGCGGCGGCTTTAGAGAAACGCCTCGCCGAGTTGAGCGAGGCGGAGGAGGGCTTGCGTGAAGCCGCGCAGCGGGCTTCGCGCGAACTGGAGGCGGCGCGGGAAGAGGCCGCCGCCAATGGTACGCGCGCGGCGGAATGGACCGCCTCGCAAGATGAGCTGCGCGAGCAGGCAACGCGCAGCGACAGCTTGCAAGCGGAGCTGGATGCGTTAAAGCAGGAGCATGCCTCGTTGAGCAAAGAATACTCCAAGCTTCAGAACGAATACAATGAATGGATCGACCTGCTCGAGCACACTTGATCGACTGTCGAACAAAAGATAAAGATCCCTAGTAAACTGCCAAAAGCAGGACTGCTGAACCCAATCATCGGCAACGGTGAGTTAGATGCCTTTAGCCATACTAAGACCGTCAGGGTGAATTGACGGTCTTTCTTGTTGAATACAAAGCCATGAATTTCGGAGGCTGTAGACTAACATCCCGCCTCTAACATGCTCCCAGCGTCTTAAACCATCAAAACTGACTACCTTCCCGCCTCTAACATGCTCCCAGCGTCTTAAACCATCAAAACTGACTACCTTCCCGCCTCTAATACCGCTTTTACGATGTCTTTTTTTTGGATAACCAGGCAGTAAAAAACAAAAATTTATGCCAATAAATCAGCAAAAATAGAGGACTGTCCCATAAGTCGATCTTATGGAACAGTCCCTTATTTACTGATAATAACGCCAAAACTACTACTATATCATTTCCAATATCTCAATTATGGATCAACTAGTAATCAAGAATTATCGGTTGAACCCATGATATTAGTAGCACTTTTACCTCAAATTCTCGTATACACCGTCAAGAGTAGCGAATAGGATTCTTGATAAGACATTTTTGTTATTTAACTTCTAACTTCGTGACCATTTGAGAATGCCCATTTCCACACATGATATTACATTTGATTTCATATGTCCCCGCTGCTAAAGTAACGATTTCGGAGTTGTTTCCTCTTATTTTGATATCCGTGCCCACAACCTCAAAACCATGAGCCCCTTCCAAATTTTCCAAAATCAGTTTAACTGGCGTGTCCTTAGGTATGGTGTATACTTGCTGATCGAACTCCCAGTTGGATGCTTTGATGAGCACTTCTTGGGATGCCGATACAGCAGGTGAAGCTGCACTATTCTCGGATTCCTTTTCATTACCGCTGCCGCAAGCAGATATCGCCAGAGTTAATGCGACTGTAGTTAAAAAATATGCGAATTTCTTATGCATACAAATTCCCTCCGTACTCATTCTGATGCAAGAATAGGTGAGTAAAATGGCTATTCCAGCTCTTGCTCACAAATAATTTTATCATACGACATCTATATTTACCCAAATCACACGTGGCAGATAAATGACATTTTGCATACAAATAATCCCCTCGCCGCGGGGCGAGGGGATTGCTTTGTTCAGCTGTTCCTAATCCCTTTTACTTAATCCCGACGTCTTGAGCGTGTGGCTTCATAAGGAGAAGCAATAGGGATAAACAAATCGATAATCCCGATTACTAATGCAGCCAACACGGCGCCAATCATTGTAATCCTCATGTCACCGACCACAAACTGAGCTAACCAAATGACCAGTGCGCTTGACAGAAAGCCTACGATCCCTCTGCCAAAGGGCGTAACCTTTTTGCCGAAAATCCCTTCAATGACCCATCCCAGCACGGCTATCACTACTGCAAGCAGCAGGGCGCTCCAAAATCCTCCAATCGAAAATTGAGGAACAAGAAAGCCTACCACCATCAACACAATAGCCGATACGACAAAGCGAACAACGGTTCCAAGAAAAAGCATCTTATCGACCTCCTTGTTGTTAGTGTATCCTTAGTTTTAATCTGTATGAGTGGAAGGTTTCGCAAGCTCTGTCCATTCGGATATAATATACAGTGAAGGAGATGAATACCGCCGTGAACGACAAGGCCTTACATACATTAGAATACGACAAAATTATTCGCCAATTGACAGCCGTGACTTTCACGAGCTTGGGCAGGGAAGCAGCGGAGAAGCTTATTCCTTCACGCGAGCTTCCCATTGTCGAGCGTCGTTTAGCTGCAACGGATGAAGCGGTGCGGACTATCATGCTTAAAGGAACTCCGCCCTTTGGCGGGATAACGGATATACGTGCTTCCCTATACCGCGCGAAACTGGGCGGCATTCTACAGCCGCCCGAGCTAATGGATGTCGCACAATTTATTATGGGCTCCCGTCGCTTAGTCCGACATATTTCTTTAGCCGGCGAAGAGACTGCTCTTCCATTGTTAAGCGACCACTGTGAGCCATTAACTGACTATAAGCCGCTTGAGGATGAAATACGAAGATGCATCGACGAGCAAGGTGACGTATTGGATTCTGCCAGCCCTGAGCTTGCAACGGCCCGCCGTGACATCCGGATTAATGCAGGCAGAGCAAGAGAGAAGCTGGAAAGCCTTATTCGCTCAACTTCCGTTCAGAAAATGCTGCAGGATGCACTCATCACAATGCGCAACGATCGCTATGTTATCCCAGTTAAACAGGAGTATCGAGCGCATTTCGGCGGTATCGTACATGATCAATCGGGCAGCGGCGCAACTTTGTTTATTGAGCCGGAAGCGGTCGTGCAAATGAATAACAAGCTCCGCGAACTGAAAATAAAAGAACAAAACGAAGTGGAGCGCATCTTACGCAGATTAAGCGAACAAACAGGTGAACGCGCAGATCTGTTAACAGGTGATGCTGAAATCCTGGGCATGATCGATTTTATTTTTGCCAAAGCAACACTCGCTAATGCAATGGAGGCTACGCTTCCTGCGATGAATGCGGAAGGAAATCTCCATTTGCGGAAAGCCCGTCACCCGCTCATTGCTATCAAGCATGCTGTTCCCATCGATATTGAGCTTGGCAATGCTTATACCTCCATTATTGTCACAGGACCTAATACGGGTGGTAAGACGGTATCTTTAAAGACGATTGGCTTGCTTAGTCTGATGGCTATGTCCGGGTTATTCATTCCAGCGGAGGATGGAAGCCGGTTATGCGTCTTTGACGGGATTTATGCGGATATCGGAGATGAGCAAAGCATTGAGCAGAACTTGAGCACCTTTTCAAGCCATATGACCAATCTGATCTCCATGCTCGGTCAGGTGACACGGCAAAGTCTCGTCCTCCTCGATGAGCTCGGTGCGGGTACGGACCCTGCCGAGGGCTCCGCGCTTGCGATAGCCATTCTCGAGCATTTGCAGAAGCTGGGCTGCCGTCTGATCGCTACGACGCATTATAGTGAATTAAAAGCTTATGCATACAATCGGGAAGGGATCATCAATGCGAGCATGGAATTCGATGTCGCAACCTTGCGTCCTACCTATCGTCTTCTTGTTGGCGTGCCTGGCCGCAGTAATGCATTTGCAATTGCGGAACGTTTAGGCCTTCCGCGCAGTATTATTGATCATGCACGGGGTGAAGTCAGCGAGGATGAGCTGAAGGTGGATTCGATGATTGCTTCTTTGGAGCAAGACCGTCTTGCTGCGCAATCGGAACGGCAAACGGCAGAACGTCTTCGTCGAGAGGTAGAAACGCTTCAGCAGCAAATCCAAGAGGAACGTTTCAAGCTGCAGGAGCAGAAGGTAAAGGTAATGGAGGAAGCGCGTGAAAGCTCACGCCTCACCATTGCCAAGGCAAAGAGAGAAGCGGAGGAAATCATCTCGGATTTGAGGCGCCTAGCCCTGGAAGAAGGTGCCTCGGTTAAGGAGCATAAGCTGATCGAAGCGCGTCGTCGACTAGAAGATGCCGTACCTTCACCGGTCGCAAAGCCTAATCGTTCATCAGGTAACAAACAAGCTAAAATTGAAGCTGGCGATGAGGTTAAAGTGCATAGCCTTGGCGGTCAAAAAGGAAATGTCATTGAGCTCGGCAGCACGGAAGCTCTCGTTCAGCTAGGAATTATGAAGATGAAGGTAGCGCTTGTTGATCTGGAGCCGATCCGCAAAACCAGTACGAACAAACCTCAAGCCCAAGCGACGATCGTTAAACGTTCACGAGATGAGAATATTCGAACAGAGCTGGATCTGCGAGGAATGATGCTGGATGAAGCTATTATGGAAGTGGACAGATTCCTGGATGAAGCTTTTTTATCTAATCTAGGGCAGGTTTACATTATTCATGGCAAGGGCACTGGTGCTCTGCGTACCGGCGTACAGGAATTTCTGCGTCGTCATAAACACGTAAAGAGCTACCGGTTAGGCCAATTCGGGGAAGGCGGCGCGGGTGTGTCCGTAGCCGAGCTCCATTGACGGGAGGCAGATAAGTCGTGCAGAATTTGGTTGATTCCTTAATGTCGCATCCGTTTGCGGCGGTTTTGGCTTATTTTTCAGTAGGGATATTGGCATTAATCGTGTTTCTCTCTTGCTTTGAATGGGTGACCAAATACGATGGCTGGAACGAGATTCGCAAAGGAAATATGTCGGTCGCCATGGCGACAAGCGGCAAAATATTCGGGATTTGTAATATTTTCCGATTTTCAATTGAAGCGAACGAGACAATATACCAAAGTCTAGTATGGGCTGCAGTTGGCTTTGTGCTGCTTCTTATCGCTTACTTTCTATTTGAATTTCTGACGCCTGTATTCCGGATTGACGAAGAAATCGCGAAGGATAACAAAGCAGTTGGATTACTCGCGATGATTCTACCCGTGTCCTTATCGTATATCATTGGCGCAGCTGTCATTTAAACGGAGGGTTATGGCATGAAATATCTATGGGGAACCTTATTCGCATTAGCAGTTGTTTTTATCATTATTGGCGTGATTTATATGATGAAGGAGGCTTAAGTCCGATATGGCTGTAATCATTTGTCCATGGTGTCAGAGCGAAATTATGCAGGAGGAAGGGCAGGAGCCCGATAAAATGTGTCCCGTATGCGATAATGAGCTTGCAGGATATCGAACGCTAAAGCTCAATATCGGTGATACGGACGAAGAAGACTATGAGGACGAGGACGAGGGCGCAGCTGATAATGAGTCTCCAGCTATAGTTTCTATTGACGAGGATTTGAGCTGGGTAGATGATGACGAATTCACCGAGGATACGAACGATGAGCTTCAGCAATTCGAAGAAACGGTTGAGCAGCTGCTGAATGAACAAGAACTCGTTCCAGAATGCCCGCTCTGTCATGAATATATGCTCGAAGCTGGAGAACAATTATTATCCGCTAACCAGTTCCGGCCCAGGGTAACTGAAGTATTGGGCGAGGCTGTAATCGAAGCCCCTTTTACACTGGCCTTATATATCTGCCCTTCATGCTTTACTGCACATTCTTTCCTAGGTGATTCTCATCGTCATCAGGTTGTGCGCAGATTAAGTCAAGATCCAGCGAGCCGCAGCGGCGGGGAGCATAATATATGACCCGCATGGTCCGATCGGTCATCGACTTAATCGGGGATACTCCTGCCGTAGCCTTACAGCGAATGATCGGTTCCGAACATGCTCAAGTGCTTGTTAAGCTGGAGAAAATGAATCCTAGCGGCAGCGTTAAGGATCGAGCGGCTTCAGGGCTGCTGATGGATGCTGAAGCACGGGGATTAATCGATTCCGAGTCTGTTATTATCGAACCGACAAGCGGGAATACGGGCATCGGTTTAGCTATGTATGCCGCAGCCAAAGGGTACCGCCTTATTCTAGTGATGCCGGACAATATGACTCCGGAGCGTATTTCCTTATTGCGGGCTTATGGAGCAGAGGTCGTGCTCACTCCAGCAGCGGAGCGCATGCCCGGTGCCATTGCTAAGGCTAGGCAGTTGCTTTTAGAGCATCCAGGAAGCTATATGCCCAACCAGTTCGAGAATCCGGCGAATCCGAATATTCATCGAATCACTACGGCATTAGAAATCATCGAACAGACGGAAGGGAAGCTGGACGCGTTCGTTGCCACTGCCGGTACTGGAGGCACGATTACAGGAACTGGCGAAGCGCTAAAGGAAAAGCTGCCACAGCTCTATATTGCCGTTGTCGAGCCCGCAGGCTCCCCTGTTTTGTCCGGTGGTCAACCCGGCTCTCATAAGCTTGTGGGGACAAGCCCGGGGTTTGTACCATCGATACTTAACACTTCCATATACGATGAGATTGTGCGGGTAACGGATGAGGATGCGATCGAGACGACCAAGCGGCTGGCCCGCCTGGAAGGACTTCTGGTTGGGCCTTCCTCCGGCGCATCCGTCTGGGCGGCAATAGAGCTGGCACGGCGCCTTGGTCCGGGAAAAAGAGTGCTGTGCATAGCTCCAGACACAGGTGAACGTTACTTGAGCATGGACATATTCTAAGCTTCGCCTTAAGGCGCTTTTTTAGCTTTTCATGCAGCCTGTATTTGATGTATTATGAAGAGTAATTCAGGAGGGATCATGATGAACGAATTCAAGCTAAGCATCTTGGATCTGCTCAAGGAAGACGCCCGATTGTCTGCTGCTACAATCGCTACAATGCTTGGCGCAGAGCAAGAGGACGTTTCCGCCGCGATCGCGGAGATGGAGCGGGACCATGTTATCGTAAAGTACGCAACGATTGTGAATTGGAGCAAGGTTGATGATGAGAAAGTAACGGCGCTTATCGAGGTGGAGTGTACGCCCGAGAGAGGGCGCGGCTTTGAGAACATAGCCGAGCGAGTTTATTTGTATCCGGAAGTGAAATCGGTTTATCTGATGTCTGGCGCTTATGATTTGCTTGTGGAGATTGAAGGAAAAAATTTGAAAGAGGTTGCCTCCTTCGTTTCCAATAAGCTGTCCACCATCGAATCCGTTATTTCAACGAAAAGCTTCTTCATCTTAAAAAAATATAAACAAGATGGGATTATATTCGAGGAGTTCGAGGACGATCATCGCTTACTCGTATCCCCCTAAACGCCAGACCATAGCAAAGGATGAATGAGCCATGATAAAAGATGAGGAAAAGCCGCGAATTCACAAAGTGGATCGGCCACAAAGCGGCGGAATGCAACACTACCTAGCCGCGAACGCGCGCGCGATCCCTCCATCGGGAATTCGGCGCTTCTTTGACTTGGTCAGTGCCAACAAAGATAAAGATATCATTACTCTTGGTGTCGGCGAGCCTGATTTCGTAACCCCTTGGCGGGTTAGGGATGCTGCGGTATATGCGCTGGAGAAAGGCAAGACACAGTACACTTCCAACGCGGGGATGCCAGAGCTGCGTGAAGCCATTGGACAATATTTATATAATCAATTCCATTTGACCTATGATCCAGCTAAGGAAATGATCGTTACAGTCGGAGGAAGCGAGGGCATCGATCTCGCGCTTCGTGCCTTGATTGAACCGGGTGACGAGATTCTTGTTCCTGAGCCTTGCTACATTTCCTACTCGCCTATCACTTCCCTGAGCGGGGGTATCGCAGTGGGAATCGAGACCTTTGCTGAAGATCAATTCAAGCTAACGGCAGAAAGCCTCAAGGCAGCTATAACGCCTAAATCCAAACTGCTTGTACTTTGCTACCCAAGCAATCCGACCGGTGCCATTATGACTTACGAAGAGATGCTGCCGATCGCCAAGCTTGTAGAAGAGAATGATCTAATTGTCATTTCCGATGAGATTTATGCAGAACTGACTTTCAAGGATAAGCATGTGAGCTTCGCTTCATTACCTGGGATGAAGGATCGCACGATTCTCGTCAGCGGTTTCTCTAAAGCTTTTGCCATGACAGGCTGGCGTATGGGTTATGCTTGCGGGCATCCTGAGCTGATTAGCGCAATGCTTAAGATCCATCAATACACTGTCATGTGTGCGCCAATTATGGGGCAGATCGCAGCATTGGAGGCTCTGACCAAGGGCGGGCTTGAAGAGAAAGACCGCATGATGGAGTCATACAACCAAAGACGTCGGCTTGTTGTGCAGGGCTTCCGTGATATGGGACTCGAATGCCACGAGCCGCAAGGTGCATTCTATGCATTCCCTTCTATTCAATCGACCGGATTAACCTCTGAGCAATTCGCGGAGAGATTGCTTCAAGAGGCGAAGGTTGCCGCGGTTCCCGGCCATGTGTTTGGTAAAGGTGGAGAAGGCTTCTTGCGCTGCTGCTATGCGACATCCGTTCCTCAATTAATGGAAGCAATGGAACGTATCAGCCTATTCCTTAGGAGAATAGGATAAAAATTCATTTTTTTCAAAAAAGATATTCATCCGTATAATGTTCTGCTATAATTACCATGGTTTTCAACCCACTGATAGTGTTTTTTTATACGTCATGAGAAGGGGGAATTTACATGGCTTCGGCAGAACATGATTCTACGAACTTAACATCTTTGCATGCCGCTGTTCCTCTAATGTCTCATTATTCAAACCGAGCGACACAGGACTTAGCGGAAGAAATCGACACATTGCGTAAAACGATGACAGAAACCTTTCTTCAAGAAGATTCCTTTACCGCTGATAGAGTTATGGAGCTTAGCCGACAGTTGGACATTAAGATTATCGAATATATGAAGCAGGTTATTCTGAATCGAGAATAGGTTCGAGGTTCGGTGATGATTCCATTCACCGGCCTCTTTTTTTGTTTTGGGAGAAAAATGTGTTTATGCTATAGTAATGATAATCAACAAAAGGGGAGGGGACAGGACATGCTTTGGTTAGTTACCGGGGGAGTCGGCTGCGGGAAGTCGGCGTTCGCCGAGGAATTAGCCTTTACCCTTGGTCGCGAGGGAATCAAGCTGTTTTGTCCTCCATTTCCTGCGTTAAATATCTTGGATCCACTTAAGGGCAGTGAGCTCCGAGCGGATTTCACCTGGACTTATTCGGACGCCGATGCGTTTTTGGCTGATAAGCTAAATGCGATTAATTTGGAATCCAATGTTTTCCGGGCAGATCGACGGGTTCTGGTTGTTGACAGTCTATCCGGAATGTTGCGTCTTATCATACAGGATACGGCTTTGGATATTGTGGATGGTGAAGCTCGTATAGATGCTTTATGGCAGGAAGTGCTTACATCGATTCTCTCATTCCAAGGCAAAATCATCGTTGTAACGGAGGAAACTTCGGCCGGATTATTTCTGAACTCACGGGAGCAATGGTATACCTTCAAGCTAGCGGCAGTAAATCGGATTTTATCGGAAGCAAGCAGCAGCCAGTACCGTCTAACGGCTGGGGTGGCAACGGAAGTGAAAGGTTACCGAGTGAAACGGGGGGAGCGTAATTCATGAAAATATATACCCGAACCGGTGATGAAGGAAAAACATCGGTCATTGGCGGTCGAGTGAATAAGGACGATGTCCGAGTAGAGGCTTACGGAACAATCGATGAATTAAATAGCTTTGTTGGACAAGCAGCATCTGTATTGGCCCGGGAAGATAAAGCGAATTGGGATGATCTCCTAGAGCATTTAACCCTTATTCAACATGAGCTGTTCGATTGCGGCTCCGACCTTTCTTATGCGATACCTGATCCTGCGAAAATGAAGGTTACACATGAGATGACACAGCGTTTGGAGGATTGGATCGATTTGTACGAGGCGCAAACCCCTCCGATCACAAGATTTATTTTGCCCGGGGGCAGTGAGCCTGCAGCTATATTACACGTTTGTCGAACCGTGTGCAGGCGTGCGGAGCGAAGAGTGGTGACACTTGCGACAGAACAGCCTTGTCCGGATGAGGTTCGTAAATATCTAAACCGTCTTTCCGATTTCTTCTTTACGGTTGCACGGATGGCCAATAGCCGGCTTCAGCTTTTAGATGTGGAATATGAACGGGGCGCGCATGTGTTTCGGCGGAGGTCTTGATCGATGATGAACGAAGACAACACAGAGCCAGGCAATAATACTAATCTCAATTCAGATCCCGGATACTATGCCCCGATTCAATTTATCGCGAATGCTTCCGACGAAGGAAGAGGTTTAAGGGATGTACTGCGTAAACGGATCGGTATATCAAGGCGACTTATGGTCCGGCTGAAGATGTCCGATGAAGGTTTATCCGTTAATGGCGAGAAGGTATGGTCGAATCATAAGGTATCCGAGGGTGACGTAATAAGTCTGCGAATGGAGACAGAGATTTCGGAGACGATATTGCCTCAGCCGATGGATTTGGACATTGTATTTGAAGATGGCCATCTGCTTGTATTGAACAAACCGGCAGGGCTGATCGTACATCCAACAACGGGTCATTATCTGAATACGCTTGCTAATGGCGTTATGCATTATTGGCAAGAGCGCGGGGAGCGAATTCGTTTCCGGCCGGTACATCGCTTGGACGAGAATACATCGGGCTTAGTTATCATCGCCAAGCATCCTCTTGCACAACAACAGTTGTCTGCCCAAATGCAGGAAGGCACTGTATTGAAGGAATACCGGACATTTGTATATGGATGTCCCCCAGTGCTTGACGGGGAGATTAATGCTCCTATCGGGAGGCAAACAGAGGATCCTCATCGTCGAGTCGTTCGAGAGGACGGCGCTCCATCGCAAACCTTCTATGAAGTGACTGCTAGTTATGCGGGTCAGGCAAGTGCGCTGAATATCCGACTCGGCACGGGGAGAACGCACCAAATTCGGGTGCATCTAACCTCGATCGGTTGTCCGATCATCGGCGACAGCTATTATACGGATCCTAAGTGGAGTATAAGCGAGCTTGCTGGCAAGCTCTCCATGGTTATGGAGCGACAGGCGCTGCATGCCGCGAGACTTGGCTTTAATCATCCGATTACGGGTGAGCCAATGAAGCTCGAAGCCGCTTTGCCTGCCGATATGAAGCAGCTAGAGCATCAGCTAATATCCATGGCGACGGAAGGAGTTTAATAACGTGGCACAAGTACTTAAGGTGTACCATTACCCGACATGCAGCACCTGTCGGAGTTCGAATAAAGCGTTAAAGGAACAGGGCTATGAATTGGAGCTGCATGATATCAAGGTTACTCCGCCCTCTGCGGAAGAATTAAGCAAGCTAATACCTCTGAGTGGATTGCCGATCGCGAAATGGTTTAACGTCTCCGGAGAGGTCTATAGAGAGCTAGGGCTTAAGGATAAGCTTTCCGCTATGTCAGATAATGAGAAAATCAAGCTGCTTTCTGCTCATGGAATGCTGATTAAACGCCCGATTGTGATTAGCGACAGCCAAGTATCCGTCGGTTTTCGGGCAGAGGAATTCAGCCGCATGTGGTACAATTCATGAAGAGCTTAAATCTGCGTTCGCAGAGACTTGATCGGCTCGGTTCCGCTATCTTCGCTGAAGTGGCGGCTTGGAAGCGCGATGCTCAGAATAAAGGATTGACTGTCTTTCATTTGGATATTGGCAGTCCGGATCAGCCTCCGGCTGAACAGGTACGCTCTGCTCTGGCGGCAGCAAGCTTACGGGCCGATTCTTTTCGTTACCCCGGAACAGAAGGCACGGTTCCATTCAGAGAAGCGATTGCTAGGTGGTTCCATCATCGCTTCCAAGTTGAGCTTGATCCAATAAGTGAGATACTGGCGCTTATGGGAACACAGGATGGCCTTGCGCATCTGCCGCTGGCAATCAGTGATCCAGGAGATGCCGCGCTGCTGCCAGACCCGGGATACCCTGTTTATGGAGCGGGACTAGCAGTAGCGGGTGTTGAGGCAATCCCGCTTCCCTTGTTGGCCGAGAATAACTACTTGCCTGACTTCGAGGCGATCCCGCAAGCTGTGTGGGACAAAGTGAAGTTCATGATATTGAATTATCCGAGCAATCCGTTATCTGTTACAGCAGATTTGGCGTTCTTCGAACGGGCGGTTGATACTGCTCGTCGTCATGGCGTGTTACTCGTACACGATAATGCATACAGCGAGATGGCCTTCGATGGAATACGGCCGCCAAGCGTGCTGGAAATCCCTGGCGCTTGTGATGTAGCGATAGAATTTCATTCGCTCTCGAAATCCTTTTATCTAGCAGGGACACGTCTTGGGTTTGCTGTTGGTAACAGAGAGGTGCTATCCTCCTTACGTGCGTTGAAGAACAATATTGACTTCGGTGTATTCCAAGGGACTCAGGAGGCTGGAATTGCCGCTCTTGAGATGGATATGCATACACCTCAGCCTGTTGCCGTTCTATATGAGAGTCGGAGAGATGTATTCGTTAAGGCGTTGCGGGAAGCAGGCTGGAATGTTCCTGCCCCTCAGGCGACGATGTTTCTCTGGGCAGCCGTACCCGAAGGTTGGTCGTCGAGAGAGTTCTCACAGAGACTGCTCGCTTCTACGGGGGTCGCATCTATTCCTGGGAACGCCTTCGGGGTGCGTGGAGAAGGCTATGTAAGACTAGCTTTAGTCGAACAAGAAGATCGGCTCTTGGAAGCCGCTAAGCACATAGGCGATTTTATTAAGACCGCACAACCCGCGAATCAGAAGGAGGATATAAGTAATGGCTGAACAGAAAGTAATGCTCGTTGACGGGATGGCTCTGCTATTCCGGGGATATTATGCAAACTCCTATGGAGGATATATTCGTAAAACAAAAGCTGGCCTGCCAACGAACGCGGTGTACGGCTTCGTAAAGTATTTGCTGGACGCCTGCAAAACCTTCAACCCGACACACATCGTGTGCTGCTGGGATTTGGGCAGCAAAACCTTCCGCACGGAGAAGTTTGTCGGTTACAAAGCGAATCGCCCTGAAGCGCCGATAGATCTAATCCCCCAATTTGATTTGGTTAAAGAAGTGGTGAGCGGCTTTAATATACCGAATATCAGCTTCCCTGGCTACGAAGCGGATGATTGCATCGGTACATTATCCAGGCAGCTAAGCGCGCATATGGACGTTCTGGTGCTGACTGGCGACCATGATATGCTTCAGCTCGTTGATGAACGGGTTAAGGTCATCATTATGAAAAAGGGACCTTCCAATTATGCGGTTTATGATAGTGAAAAGCTGCTTGAGGAAAAGCAGTTAACTCCGATGCAATTTATAGATTTGAAAGGACTAATCGGCGATACATCGGATAACTATCCAGGCGTACGCGGTATCGGCGAGAAAACAGCGACGAAGCTGCTGATTGAATATCTCTCCATTGATGGAATCATCGAGAACTTGCCGCTTCTAGCCAAAAGTGTGAAAGTCAAAATCGAAAATGACCTTGAAATGCTCCATCTTTGCCGCGAGCTGGCAACGATTAGCTGTGACGCACCTGTAACCTGTATGCCTGATGAATGTCTGTGGCAGCCGGATCAAGCGAAGATATTCGCAATGTTCGAGGAGCTTGAATTCAACAGTCTTATTAAGGAAGTCAATCGGTTTATTGTGGCTTAAGAGAGCTCACGTTTAACGCTATATTCTTTACGATAATCCCGGGCCGACGTCCGGGTTATTCTTTTAAACATTTTACCGAAGTGGGAGAAGTTATCGAAGCCTACGCGAGTCGCAATAGCGGTGACGGACAAGCTTGTTTCTCTTAGCAATCGTTGTGCTTCCTTAACACGCGTTAAATTTAAGTAATCAATCAAGGTGAAACCGGTCACTTCCTTGAAAATGCGGCTTAAGTAATAAGGGCTGATGAAAAATCGTGCAGCTAGCTGTTGAATTTGAGTAGACTCCCCGAAATTCGCGTTAAGGTAACGGACGACCTCAGAGATTTTCCGATGTATAGGGGTTACGTAGACGGACTCCGGCGGGATGCTGGATACAACATAGCGGGAGCACATCAGCAATAGATCCGTAATGGCTTGACTGAAGAATAGTTCGTATCCTGCAGGTTTGTCGCGAAGCTCCCTCAGCATCCTCTTGATTAAGCTATTAAGCTGCTCCCGGTTATCAGGGGGCAATCGGACAATGGGACTTTGATGATCGAAGGGACTAAGTAATAGTGAGGCATGCTGCTTAAAAACATCACTAATAAAACGATCGTCGAAATGAATGACGATTCTCTCATGCCCGGACTCACCTGCATTCAGCGTCTTATGAACCTCGTGTTTATTGATGAATACTAGGTCGCCAGCCTCAACAGAATACGTGGAGTCCTTAATGAAGTAAACCCTTTTGCCGGATAAGAGGAGATAAACTTCATAGTAGGGGTGGAAGTGATTGCTCTGCATGTTATATGGAGAGGCTCGTTTCACGTATTCAATATAGAAGGGGGCGGAATACGAGCCTAGCTTCATGAAATCTGGGATTTCCATAATATCTCCTCCGATATATTGTTTATTATAGCAAAATAAGCGGGGTTTAGAGCAACTTTAGCAGGAAAAAAGGAGAAATAAATACTCATTTGCGTTAAGTTAGGGATATATCCTATCTATTAAAAGCAAAGGGTGAGTGACATGAGTTCGAAAAAAAAGTATGTACTTGTCGGTTCCGGTGGAAGAGCTGAGTTTTTTTATTCAGCTATCGCTACGTCATATCAGGAAACATCTGAGCTTCTAGCGTTCTGCGATACGAATCAGACCCGCATGAATTTTTCTAATCGACGTCTGGTAAACAAATATGGCTATCACGAGGTTCATACTTATAAAGCTGAGCAATTCGAAGAGATGATCAAGCAGCAGAAGCCGGATGCTGTAATCGTTACGAGCGTAGATCGCACCCATCATACTTACATTATCCGTGCTCTGGAGCAAGGCTGCGATGTCATTACGGAAAAGCCAATGACGGTAGACGAGAGCAAATGCCAGGATATCCTGGATGCCGTAAAGCGGACCGGACGCAATGTTCGAGTGACCTTTAACTACCGGTATGCGCCTCACCATACAAAAGCTCGCGAGCTTATCGAGGATGGCACAATCGGCAAGATCACCTCCGTTCACTTTGAGTGGCTTCTGAATACTCAGCATGGTGCGGATTATTTCCGTAGATGGCATCGGGACAAGAGAAACAGCGGAGGTCTGCTAGTCCATAAATCGACGCATCACTTCGACCTTGTTAACTTCTGGATCGGATCGGAGCCGGATACCGTTTTTGCCTTCGGAGACTTGCTGTTCTATGGCAAAGAAAACGCGGAGCAGCGGGGAGTGACGAAGTTCTATGATCGGGCAACGGGAAATCCCAATGCGGAGGATGATCATTTCGCGTTGCATATGGATAAGAACGAGAATCTGAAGGGGTTATACCTGGATGCTGAGCATGAGGACGGCTATCGGCGTGACCAAAGCGTATTCGGTGATGGGATCAATATCGAAGACACGATGGGAGTCATGGTAAAATACAAGAATAACGCGATTATGACTTATTCCCTAAATGCCTATTTACCTTGGGAGGGCTATCGGATTGCTTTCAACGGAACGAAGGGCCGTATTGAAATGACGGTGGTAGAGCAATCGTACGTCAACTCCGGCGGGGAGAAGTCTCAGGAGGGCGCTTTGAAGGGTAAGACCATCACAGTGTTTCCGATGTTCGCTGCCCCCTATGAAGTCATGGTAGAAGAAGGAATAGGCGGACATGGCGGAGGTGATCCTGTACTGCTTAATGATATTTTCGGTACGCCGAAGGAAGATCGCTATAACCGCGCAGCGAATCATATCGATGGGGCTCGGTCGATACTGACAGGCATTGCCGCGAATCGTTCTATCCGGACGGGTCAAGCTGTTCGTGTCGATGATCTGGTGAAATTTCACTAAGGGAGCTGGGGAATTCAATGAAGTCATTTTTGGATGATAACTTTTTGCTGCAGAATGAAGTGTCGGAACGTTTATATCATGACTATGCCTCGCGTCAGCCGATTATCGATTATCACTGCCACCTAAGCCCTCAAGAGATCTACGAAGACAAGCGCTTTAGTAATTTAGCAGAAATCTGGCTTTATGGAGATCATTACAAATGGCGGGCAATGCGTGCAAATGGCATACCAGAAGCCCTTGTTACAGGCGGGCCTGGAGTAACCGATTATGACCGATTCATGGCATGGGTAAAGACGGTGCCTATGACATTGGGAAATCCTCTTTATCATTGGTCGCACTTAGAGCTGCGGAGATATTTCGGTATCGAAGAGATAATTAACGAAGCGAACGCGCCAGTGATATGGGAAAAGGCGAATGCCATTCTTCAATCCGAGAGCTTCTCCGTTAGGCATTTGATTAAGGAGCAGCAGGTTCGCGTTATTTGCACGACTGATGATCCTGCAGATAGATTAGAATATCATGTGGGTATTAAAGGTCTCGAGGATTTTGATTGCTTGGTACTGCCTTCCTTCAGGCCGGATAAAGGTTTGGAAATTCGCAGACCGACGTTCAGTCCATGGTTGAAGAAACTGGAAGAAGCTGCAGGCTCGCAGATTAACAGCTATGAACAATTCCTAACGGCTCTGGACGGCCGAATTGATTATTTCGCGAAGGTCGGTTGTAAGGTGTCCGATCATGCACTTGACCAGGTATATTATGCGGAAGCCGACTTGCAGGAGGTATCCGCCATTTTCGCCAAGGCACTAAATGGGGAAACGCTCAGCTTGGAGGAAGAGCAGAAACACAAAACCTATACTTTGATTCATCTAGGCAAGCAGTACACGAGGCTGGGTTGGACGATGCAGCTGCACATTCACGCCTCTCGCAATAACAATAGTCGCATGTTTAAGGTGCTCGGTCCAGATACGGGATATGATTCCATCCACGACGGCCAGCTTGCCAATCCGCTTATGAAGCTTCTAGATGCGATTGAGGCTGCAGGCACTCTGCCTAAGACGATTCTCTACTCGTTGAATCCGAAGGACTATGACGTACTCGGGACTGTCATGGGGAGCTTTCAGGACGGAGAGGTGCCGGGGAAAATCCAGCTTGGCTCCGCTTGGTGGTTCAACGATACGAAGGATGGCATGCTCCACCAGATGAACGTTCTGGCGAATATGGGATTGCTTAGCCGTTTTGTGGGGATGCTCACGGATTCCCGCAGCTTCCTATCCTATCCGAGACACGAATACTTCCGCAGAATTCTATGCAATATGCTAGGGGAATGGGTCGAGCGGGGCGAAGCTCCATACGATCTCCAGCTGTTAGGCGGGATGGTGGAAAATATTTCATATTTTAACGCTAAAAATTACTTTGAATTCTAAAAAAATAAGAAAGCATAAACATACGGGTTTAACCTTAGACGCTCAAGCAGCACAATTCAGAGCTGTAGGGACAGATTCGAGGCTGTCGATTAATTGTGGATAGTTTTAACGTGAATTTACACATGCAGAGATGTATATGATTTTTCGCATACATTTACAGAATCCGGGCTCACATCACATTTTGTGGTCTCCCGCAGATTTCCGAAGTTATGAACTGTTAATCGACAGCCTCAATTCTGAACCTAGAGGCGCTCAAACACACAATTCAGAGCTGTAGGTACAGAATCTGAACCTAGAGGCGCTAAAGCAGCACAATTCAGAGATGTAGGTACAGTTTCTGAATCTAGAGACACCTCACCAGCTCATTTCATTTTAGAGTCCAAACTTAATCTGCTGCTAATCAGTGAAGTTAACGGCACCGAGTACAAGCGTAAGGAATTGGGCAAGCTCGGCTGCTTCTTCCTCATTGATTTTGAATACTGATTCAAGAACACCTTCTGCTTCTAGGTCATCGGGCCCGAGAACAGCGCTTCGCCCGAACATCATATCGGTTACGAGCTTCTTCCCGTAAAATCGGTTAGTTGACAATATCGCAAGATCGAAGCGCTTTAGACCCGGTGTTACGAAAGTCACGAAGCGGGTCGTCGTTTGTTCGGTTGAGTCGGATAAGAAGTCAAAATCCTTCATATTCATCGGTAATAGTCCTCCTTGATGTTGCTGCTATCTCCATTATAAATGAATAGAAGGATCTTGCCTAACCTTGATAAATTTGGTAACCTGAAGCTGTTCATGTTTGCAGGAGAGAGGAAGCACCTCATTCGCCGTCTGGCGGGGGGTGCTTTTTTTGCGTTCCTTGCCCGGATCTGCTTGCTGGAACAGTTCCATAATAACGCCGCAGAAGCGGCCTTGGGAGGATTTAGGATGCAGGTTGTGTTTTTGAATCAGTTTGAACGGATTGCCGGGCAAGTAGAAGAACGGGCACAGGTGTTTATCGGGGAGCTGCAAGGAGTTTGGAGCACAGGATGGCGATTGATCAAGCAGGAAGCAGAAATGTCCTCGATAGAAGAGGTTTGGTATGAAGGAATGAGCTGGGAGGAGCTGCTGGCTGCATTCCGCCATGGAGTCGCAGGCAAGATGAGAGAGGGCTTTCGACCGCTCATTGACGGCATGCTGGAGGAAACGCCATTCTGGGAGCGCCGAGCAGGGCCGCAGCTATTGCTGCAATGTTATGCAGATATGCAGGATGCAGAGGAGGCTGCGACAAGCTTACGGATTTGGAGAAGAGCCAAGTCACTGGAAGAGAAGAAGTCGGCGTACTTAATCGCGACTAATCGGGAGCTTCAGATGCTTGCAGTATATGTTCCGCAGACGTTGGCAGAGCTGGAGCAAATTCCGGGCTTCGGGAAAATTAAAATAGAGAAATACGGTAAGGATCTTATCGAAATGTTGAAGGGCGTAGATAGAAACCATACCTTTCCGTTAGATGCATGGGTTTCTTCGGCAGTGAATGAGGAGCAGCTTTCCTCCTGGATATTCCAAGTGAAGCAGGAGAAATACGGTAAAGCTTTGGGAGTTGTCCAAGAAAAGCGGTCTTTATTGCACGGTATCCGTGAAGGACGAACGCTCGAACAATTAGAAGATGAGCTGAATTGTCCAAGGCGTAAGCTCCTTGAGAGAATCGAACGACTCGATGAAGAAGGATACGACGTGCTTCCGGTGGTGGATAAGGAGCTGCAAGAGCTGTCTTCGGAGGAATCCTTACAGATCGAGGCGGCAATTGCTCAACTAGGTGACCGTTACTTAAAGCCATTGCTCCGAAAAGTATATGGGGATTCTAATAACAATGATCAAGAAGTGGAGAGACAGTATGAGAAACTGCGAATGATGCGGATACGATTCCGCCGAGTGAGCAAAGCGGCAGTATAAGACTGGATTTGAGTCGACAGGTGCTATTATAGGGATTCATACGCCTTCCTCCTGCTGTAGTGCCATGGTATCATGCAGGAAGTGTTACAGGGATGACTAGCAGGAGGAAGAGTATGAAAGCAGAGAAGAACATGACTTTATGGGCGTTGTCGTGGCCCGTAATGATAGAGATGTTCCTGCAATTTGCAATTGGCACGACGGATACTCTGATGGTGAGCCGGATATCCGATGATGCGGTCGCCGTTGTGGGATTCTCAAACCAATTTTTTAATGCGGTTATGATTGTATTTATGTTAGTTGCAAGTGGCGCGGGTATACTTATTGCTCAAAGGCTCGGAGCGGGCAAGCAGCAGGATGCACGCACACTCGCGACGATGGCAATCGTCATAACGGGCGGGATAGGGCTTGTCGTTAGTATTGGACTATTTCTCGGTGCGAACTGGTTTGCCGCGGTGCTGCAAGTACCTGTTGAAATTAGGGCGCTCGCCGGAACGTATATGAGCATTGTCGGCGGGGGCATGGTACTGACGGCATTAAATATAGCTCTAAGCACATGCGTCCGTAATACGGGGGATACCCGCTCACCTATGTACATAGCGTTTGGAATGAACATCGCACATGTGATCTTGAATGCATTATTCATATTCGGGTTGCTGGGATTTCCAAAGTGGGGGTTGTTTGGCGTTGCTCTGTCAACAGTAATCTGCCGTTTTCTTGCAATCATCTTGTTATTTAGACTATTCCGGCATGCTTATGGCTCCAAGATCGCCTGGGCTGAGTTTTTCCGTTTCGATCTCAAGCTGTTTAAGGAAATCTTCCGCATCGGTTGGCCGATGAGCGTAAGCGGAGGTTCGTATAATATTTCCCAGCTTGCAATTATGAGTCTTGTAGGAGTAATGGGTGCTCAAGAGTTAGCCGCGAGAACTTACATGAATACGATGGAATCATTCGCCTTTATGGTGGGTTGGTCGCTTGCGTTGGCTGCTCAGATTCGAATATCGTACTTGTTCGGTTCTGGCAATTACAAGGACGCGTACTACACCTGTTATAAGGCCATGGGAATCGGTATGATTTTGGTCAGCGTTAATACAGGGTTAATGCTCCTTTTCCGCGAACAGATCCTAACCTATTTCACTGGAGACCCTTGGATCATAGATATGGCGGTAACGCTGCTCTGGTTGAACTTGATCCTTCAGCCAGGGAAAATGTTGAATATGGCGCTTGGTCAATCCATTAATGCGATCGGCGATGGCCGCTTTTCTATGCTTGTAAGCATACCCAGTATGTGGGTGTTATCAGTAGGGCTTACCTATGCATTGGGTCTTTCTTTGGAATGGGGGCTTTACGGTGTTTATGCGGGTATGATCATGGATGAGTATGTGCGAGGGGTTATTATGTGGCTGCGGTGGAGACGCCACCGCAAAGTTGGCATTTTCGCTATTGACTTTAGCCATTCGACTGAGCTTCGTAAGGTCAAAGCGGCTAATACTACACTCTAGCCATTTGCCTAGCAGGGCGGGGAATAACGCCCTGTGAGGTCGCTATTCCGCCGAAGTCATCGTGTTACAGCCAATCTTTCCTTCGGAAAAAGTAAAACATCCCAAACCCAATAAATGTCATTAACGCGAGTAACACAACCGATCCAATATCATAGTGCATACCGGGAATATAATCGAAGTTCATCCCATAAATGCCAGTGATGAATGTCAATGGCATGAAGATTGTCGTAAGTGCAGTAAATACTCGCATGATTTCATTCGCGCGATTCGCTAGACTGGACTGATAAGCCTCTCTTAAGTTGCCCATTAGATCGCGGTAAGTTTCGAACGTTTCATAAACTTTAACGGCGTTCTCATGAATATCTCCGAAATACTTCTGCAGATCATTATCAATGAGGCGTAAATCCTTCTTGTTCAAGGTCGCAATAAGCTCGCGCTGTGGACCTAGAGCTTTTTTAAGCCAAAGAATTTCGCTTCGTAATCCTATTATTTCGGTGAGATGCGTTTTCTTCGTATGCATGAGGATATCTTCCTCGAGGCTCTCAATACGTGCTTCGATACGATCACCGACAGTGAAATAGTTATCGACAACGATATCGACAAGGTGATAGAGGAAACGGTCTGCAGTGTTAACCTCTTGCTCCCACAGAACGGGCTTGACGCTTCGAAGCTCGTTGATTTTCTGTCGTGTAACAGTTATCAAATAATGGCGGCCAAGAAATATGTTTAATGCACGAAGAAAGATTTCCTCGTCATCGAAGCGAATGCTGTTAATAACAAGAAAGTACTGATCTTCGTAAATTTCTAGCTTCGGACGCTGCTCTTCTTCTGTTAAGCAATCTTCCACGGCTAAATCATGGAGACCGAAAAGAGGCTGAAGCACGATAAGATCATCGACGTCGGCATCAATCCAATAAAAGCCGTTCGATGGTGGTTTGAGAGTGTCGTGGATATTCTCAATTGGCGTAAAGACACCATTATTTACCAATCTAATTTTCATGGGATTCGCTCCTTTGCATGTCCGATCAGGTTCATGCAGGATGCGCTCTTGAATGAGAAATCTTATCCGAAGAATCCGGACGAAGAATGAATACCCATTGCGGAAAACGATCCTGCTGTATAATTGCGATAGCCGTTGGGCCTGGGTGTATCGCCTTCCATGTCCGGATTCCCCCTTATTGTCGAATAGTCAGGATGCCGATAAGGCTGTTAACGTGTTAAGTATAATCCTCACCTCCGTACCTTTCAAGGAGAAAATAGGTCAATAACAAGTCGATAACCTGCACCTTGACTGACCCTGAAATTTAGAGTACATTAAGATTAGTTTAACCCACAACCAAATAGTTTTTGCCATCTTATCAAGAGCAGGCGGAGGGACTAGCCCTATGAAGCCCGGCAACCGACGTAGTCATTAGACGCACGGTGCTAAATCTTGCGGAAACGTTATGCGTTTCTGACAGATGAGAGGGGCGCGCGTACGATCTATTACACGACCCTATCTCATTTGGGTCGTTTTTTATTTGCCTAATTTGTTGCGACAGAGGAGGAGTCAACATGCCGATTAAAGTGCCTGACCATTTACCAGCAAAGGAAGTACTTGCAGGAGAGAACATCTTCGTAATGGATGAAAGCGTCGCTTATCATCAGGATATTCGACCGCTTCGTATTGCGATCTTAAACTTAATGCCAACGAAAGAAACAACGGAAACACAGCTGCTTCGTCTAATCGGGAACACGCCCTTACAATTAGAGGCCGTCCTGCTCCATCCGAAAACACATTTGTCCAAAAACACTTCCGCTGAGCATCTGGAAAGCTTCTATAAAACATTCGATGATATTAAGGATCAGAAATATGACGGTTTCATCATTACGGGCGCCCCAGTTGAGCATCTCCCATTTGAGGAAGTAACCTACTGGGAGGAATTAAAGGAAATCATGGACTGGACGGTTAGCAACGTAACCTCGACGATGCATATCTGTTGGGGAGCACAAGCAGGCTTGTATCATCATTACGGTGTACCGAAATATTCGCTAAAGGAGAAAATGTTCGGTGTTTTTCCCCATGGAATATCCAAGCCGAACACGAAGCTGCTTAGGGGATTCGATGAAATGTTTTACGTCCCTCAATCCCGACATACAGAAGTGTTAGGGAAAGATATTGAAAACGTCGGCGAGCTGGACATTTTATCCGAATCCGAGGAATCCGGCGTTTACATTGCTGCTTCTTCCGATGGCAAACAGATTTTTGTTACCGGGCATTCCGAATACGATCCGCAATCACTTAAGTGGGAATATGACCGAGATAAAGCGAAGGGTCTGCGGATCGATGTGCCAAAGAACTATTATCCGAATAATGATCCATCAAGATTCCCGGTTTCCACTTGGCGAGCGCACGCAAATTTGTTGTTCTCTAATTGGTTGAACTACTATGTGTATCAAGCAACACCATTTGAGCTTGGCAAAGCAAACGAGTACTCGTTGCGATAGGGAGGCAATTGAGAAAATGAACATTGAAAGCCGTTTGGCCCAGATCGGGTCTCAGAATGATCCTCAAACCGGAGCAGTTAGTTTTCCTGTGTATCAATCGACAGCGTTCCGGCATCCGCGATTGGGCCAGAGCACAGGATTTGATTACGCACGAACAAAAAGTCCCACAAGAGCAGTACTTGAAGCAGCTGCAGCGGATCTAGAGAGCGGCGATGCAGGTTTTGCTTGCAGCTCGGGCATGGCCGCCCTGCAAATCATCTTCTCCCTATTCCGCCAAGGGGATCATCTACTGGTTTCTCTTGATCTCTACGGGGGTACGTATCGATTGTTAGAAAAAATTATGTCACGCTTCGGTATCACAGCTTCCTATGTGGACACGAACGATCTGGACGCATTAGAATCCCACAGGACTGAGAGCACCAAAGCGGTACTTATTGAGACGCCGACAAATCCGCTTATGATGATAACTGACTTGGCGAAGGTATCTGCCTGGGCGAAGTCGAAAGGGCTTCTTACCATTGTGGACAACACGCTTCTTACACCGTTCTTCCAACGGCCAATTGAGCTTGGAGCGGATATCATTATTCACAGTGCGACCAAATACTTAGGCGGGCATAACGATGTTCTTGCAGGATTAATCGTGACAAAGGGCAATGAGCTGTCTGCTGAAATCGCTTTTTTGCATAACTCGATCGGCGCTGTTCTGGGACCTCAGGATTCCTGGCTTCTGATGCGTGGAATGAAAACTTTAGCGCTGCGTATGGAGCGTCACCAATATAATGCTACACAGCTTGCGCAATGGTTGAAAACGCACCCTTCAATTGAAGAGGTATATTACCCAGCGTTGCCGCATCATCCGGGACATGAGATTCAAAGCTCGCAGTCGTCCGGCAATACGGGTATCTTTTCCTTTAAGATGAAGGATGCTAGGATGATTGAGCCGATCCTGCGCCATATCCGGCTAATCGCCTTCGCGGAGAGCTTAGGGGGCGTAGAATCCTTGATGACTTACCCAGCAGTCCAAACCCATGCCGATATTCCTGAGGAGATCCGCCGTGCAATTGGGGTTGACGACAGGCTGCTGCGATTCTCTGTTGGAATTGAGCATATCGACGACATTAAGAATGATCTAGCACAAGCAATCGCGGCAGCAGAACGGGAAATAAGCGATTGATCGGAGGAGAATTCACTTATGAGGTATGATTTCGATAAGCGGGTCGATCGAACGAACAAAGCATCTTATAAATGGGATCAATCAGAGAAATTATTCGGTCGCGAGGATATATTGCCTTTGTGGGTTGCGGATATGGACTTTGAAGCACCTAAGGAGGTTGTAGATGCTATTACCCGAAGGGCTGAACAGGGGATATACGGCTATACGATTCGAACCCAAGCTTATTATGATGCCATTACGGGATGGCTGTCCAGACGTCATGGGTGGAGCATCCCCCAGGATTGGATTAGCTCCAGTCCAGGTATTGTTCCGGCACTAAGCTTAATGGTTCTGGCTTATACGGAGCCGGGCGATGGCATTATTCTGCAATCGCCTGTTTATTATCCTTTCTATGACGTGATTAAGATGAACGGGCGGGTCGTAATAGACAATCCCCTTATCCTCAAGGACGGTTATTATACGATCGACTTTGAATTGCTTGAAAAACAAGCACAGGCTGGCGCCAAAATGCTGCTCCTCTGTTCACCTCATAATCCGGGTGGACGTGTATGGAAGAAAGAAGAACTCCAGCGAATCGGCGAAATTTGCTTGAAATACAATGTGCTTGTAGTGGTGGATGAAATCCATCATGACCTTGTTTTCTCTGGTTATAAGCATGTGCCTTTCGCTTCGCTGTCTGAATCCTTCTCTAACAACTCGATAACCTGTATCGCACCTAGCAAAACCTTTAATCTCGCTGGCTTGCAAGCTGCCTCGATCATTATTCCGAATGAACAATTGCGGTATAAGTATAATACATTGCTGAAAACACTATCCATTCATATGGAAAGCTTCTTCGGGTTGACGGCGATAGAGAGCAGCTATACTCACGGTGATGAATGGCTGGACCAACTGCTTGATTACCTGGAGGGCAATCTAAACGTTCTAATGGATTTTGTTCAGACGCATCTCCCGCAGGTGAAGGTTATTAAGCCGGAAGGCACCTATTTAGTGTGGATGGATTGCACGAACATCTCGAGCAACCCCCGAGTTCTGAAGCAGCTTATGTTTGAGAAAGCAGGAGTTGCCTTTAGTGAAGGTTCAGTTTTCGGGAAACAAGGTGCCGGATATTTGCGGGTAAATATTGCGTGTTCGCGCTCCCTGTTGGTTGAAGCATTGGAGAAATTCAGTTCTGCTGTTCATCTACGAGATAGTCATGCTACAATGAATGAAGCTTAGCCAAGAAAAGGAAGATGGAATCTCGTGAATATCCAAACGTTGATCGATCGGTTCTTTTTGGCATTGAAACTTGTCTTACCTGATCGTTCTTTGAAATATTTCCCTCCGGATTTCACCTTTCGACGGCCTATAACATCTTTGTTAAACAAACGGATGAGACAGGGCGGGGATATATATTTAACCCTTTTTCGTTTGGACTTCGCCAATCTTGAGCAAGAGGTTCCGGATGAAGTGTGGAAGGAATTGGAGGAATGCAGCCGAAGACATCTGCGTATGAGCACGGTTAATGTGCTTGGAGATCAGCGGATTATCGCTATAGATCAATTTGCGAAGATGGATTTCGTGCTTTTGATTGATGGACAGTATGCGAAAGAAAAAGGGGCTATGATTCCCGGAGAACTCAAGCAAAGGTTGGAGAGTATCCGTACGGATTTAGAAATAGGTTTAGCTGGCAGTATGCCAGAGTGGAGAACTTGTCTAAAAGTGTTATCCGCGTGTGTGTCCGTTCAAACATCTATGGATGACTATAATGTGGAGAAATTGCTGACGGAAGGCTATCAATCCGCGTTAGCCATGGCAACGGGAGTCATTACACCGAATATGGAAGCTTTGCGCAGCCAGCTGGAGACTCTATTGGATAAAGGCTCTATAACCGTTCTAGCACAGCCCATCATGAACCTGACAAGCGGCGATGTATATGGTTGGGAAATTCTGACCAGAGGCCCGGAGGACAGTGTACTGCATTTGCCGGATGAGCTCTTTCAATTTGCATCGCAGTCCGGGATGTTAAGCCGCTTAGAATTCCTTGTTGTTAAACGTGCTTTAGAAGAAATCGCCTCAAGAAAAGTTAAAGAGCCTGTGTTCCTGAACGTCACCGCCGTAACTCTAACTCACCCGCTATTTTTATCGCATGTTCTACAGTGCTTAGAGCGGCATCCGCCGCTTTGTCCTCAGCAGATCTATTTCGAAATTACAGAGCGTCACCAAATATCTAATATAGGCGCTATGATAGAAATCCTTAGAAATTATCGCGGGCATGGTTTTCGGTTTGCTGTGGATGATACGGGTTCAGGCTACTCCAGTCTGCAATGGATTGGGGAGCTGGTTCCAGAGCTTATTAAGATCGACCGCTCGGTCATCCAGCATGTGGATCAAATCGCTATCAAGGAAACCTTGCTGCGGGCAATTGTTACAGCGGCGAGAGAGATGAAGTGCGTTGTGATCGCGGAAGGCGTCGAGAGAGAAGAAGAGGCTGATGTACTGTTCCGACTTGATGTGGAGATGGGACAGGGATTTTATTTCGCAAGACCTAATGTTCTTCTTCATGAACACGAAAGACAGATGTTCCAAGAAACGAAAGTACGGATCCAGAATCGCCGCGGTCTAGTTGCCTATTAGGTGACGATCGCGGTGTTTTTGTGTTAGGATGGGATAAGCGATACTAATGAATTATAGTCCCGTAATTAGGAGGGTCCGTAGATGAATCAAGTGGACCAGATTTTACAAGGAGCACTGCAAGGGAAACGACTGCAGCTGGAAGATATCGTTACCTTATTCGAGAGCGATGAAATCGAGAAAATGGGCGATACAGCTAATCAAATCATGCTTAGGAAACATCCCGATCCGATTACAACGTTCGTAGTAGGACGTAACGTTAATTATACGAATGTGTGTGATGTTTATTGCCGGTTTTGTGCCTTTTACCGCGCACCAGGCTCAAGTGAAGGTTATGTTCTCCCAGACGAAGTCATTTTCCAGAAGATCAAGGAAACGATAGATGTTGGCGGAACTGAGATTCTTATGCAAGGTGGAACAAACCCAGATTTACCTTTCAGCTATTATTTAGACTTGCTGCGGGGAATTAAACAAAGATTTCCTGAAATCACAATGCATTCCTTCTCTCCCGCAGAAATTCGTAAAATGCAGGTTGTTGCAGGGAATATCCCTCTGGAGGATGTCGTTCGTCAGCTTTATGAAGCTGGACTTGATTCATTGCCTGGCGGCGGAGCAGAAATATTGGATGATCGGACGCGAAAGAAAATTAGCAAGCTAAAGGGCACTTGGCGCGATTGGATGGACGTTATGACAACAGCGCATAAAGCGGGTATGAATACGACGGCTACGATGGTTATTGGATTTGGTGAATCGATGGAGGAAAGAGCCCTGCATATGCTTCGGGTCCGAGATGCGCAGGATGAATGTATAAACAACGCGTATCCTTCTCCTGGATTCCTGGCGTTTATTCCGTGGACGTTCCAGCCGGACAATACGAACATGAAGCGTGTTAAAGCGACACCTGAAGAGTACCTGAAAACCTTAGCGATCGGACGTATTACGCTAGACAACATACCGAATTTCCAATCTTCATGGGTTACAATGGGGCCAGAGGTCGGCAAGCTTTCTCTGTCTTACGGATGTAATGACTTCGGCAGTACGATGATTGAAGAGAACGTAGTATCGGCTGCGGGAACAACACATAAAGTAAATATTGAACTTATCCTTAAATTGATTCGAGAAGCGGGTAAAATCCCTGCACAGCGCAATACGAAGTATCAGACGATAAGGGTATACCATGAGAACGATACGGTAACGAAGGATTACGTGATGCAGAATTAAGCGAAACTTATAAAAGCTACCCCAATGATGTCTAAGGGGTAGCTTTTATTGATGCGAGCGATTAATCGGTGTGCTTTTAGTTTATAGATTTGGCCAGAGCCGTACGATTTTTACCGGAATGTTTAGCTTCGTACAATGCGGCATCAGCGCCTTGGAAGAAGGCCTCTTTGCCCATACCCGGGATGTATTGATTAAGTCCGATACTTACCGTTACGTTCAGCCCTTGTAAGGCTTCATGCGTTGTGGAGGCGATCGTCTTGCGGATATCCTCTACAAGATCGTAAACTTCCTGATAGCTTTTTTCAGTAAACAACAGAGCGAATTCTTCCCCGCCGTATCGTGCGACAATATCGTTGCTCCCCGTCTTTGAACGAGTAAGTTCCGCAACCTTTCGCAGAACCGCATCTCCAGCACGATGGCCGTAAGTATCGTTAACCGATTTGAAATTATCGATGTCCAACACGGCTAAGTGAAGTGCCATTCGGCCGTTCTCAGCTTGCTCCACTAAATTATCCTTGAATTCATGATACGCCATGTGATTATAAGTATCCGTTAATGCGTCTGTCTTAGCTAACTTGTCCATCAGAATGGTACGAACCAGGAGCTCCTGATTCGATTCATATGATGTGCGCAAATGTATAAGGATCTCTCTGCCGCGTGCCAATATGCCGAATGCAATGCAGCTATAAATCAGCAGAACACTAATCAATGTAAGCAGGCTAATAATAGATACGTTGTCATAAAGGTCTGAGTCATATGTATAAAGGGCAAACAATGCGATTCCTGTATTTAGGAAAGAATACAAAAGCTTTTTATATTGGAAATAAAAGATGCTGATCATAATGGGGAAAAACAGAAAGAATAGGAGATACTCCAATGAGGAGTGAATGGCAACTATCGTTATGACAATCAAAGTTGAAGAGGAAATGAGTACATAATCATGTTGCTTAGGCAACCAACGCACGCCGCTTTCGGCTAATAAAATAACAAATGCCATAATGATGGTTGGCCTTAATATATAGGAAATAACGAAATCGTTCATCGGTAACTCAGTAATGGTTAAGAACATGCATTCTATAATAATGGATAAGACCAATATAAGCCAAAAACTCTGAAGGAGCAGGCGATTCCAACGTTGTTGGTTAAATTCCAATGAAGGTAAAGACATAGTGACTTCCTTTCTCAATCAAACTTTATAAAATATACCATATTCAATAAGCTATCGTATATCCCTTTTTGGGCTACCATATAGTAAGTATCAAGCTTGGAGTATGGAGGTGAGGATTTGAAGAAGGTGGAATTCGTTGTAGAATCCAAGCAGGATCCTTCGCTGGAGCGATTGGCCGGTATGTTGAATCGTACGCTGTTGGGAACTGAGAACCCAGTAGATAGCGTTCAGTGGGAATTATCGAGAGAGGATGGGTTTATCCGCTGTCAATTTCCTCTTGGACCTGGGCCTCAGGACAAAAAAATCTATTGTGACAGAGTGGGTCGAGTTCTTGCTGAATATACACTATCAGACCAGGAGCCTTCATTGCTCCGGCATTTATTCCAAATTCGTTACGGGCTTAAGGACACAATGGAGACGGATTCGCTTATCGCAGAAGCGGTATCCTTGCTGGATGGTGAGCCAGACATTGGCGAAAGCTGGATGGGGCGTGGCAGAGAGCGACGGTTGCAAAAACTGACATCGCGTTTCTCCTTATATCTGGAGGATCATGAACGTTTACATTTGGATGGGTTTTTTCGTTTCCGGTTAAGCGAATACCGAATCGAGGTTCAGGAAGCTGCGGAAACAGCAATTGAGGAGAGGTTAATGGAGCGTCAATATCAAGAGTTCATGACCTTGCTTAAATCAATGGTGGAGTGGCAGGAGATAAGAACGTCTGCCGTTCATGTTTTACATTCCGGAGGCCATTCGTTTCGTTTATTGGATGAAGAGATGCGTCCTCTCGAGCAGGAGATAGTGGAATTAGATGGTGCTGAGCAAGGGTCTACTCAGGCTAAAATAGAGGAACAGGAGGAAAGCCGGGTAGTCAGTCGATTGCTTGCGGCCTGTCCTCGTCAGCTATTCATTCACACTCCGGAACCGGAATCTCAAGTAATCCGTACAATTATCGGTATTTTTGGGGAGCGTGCTGCTCTATATCCCGATTTACCCAGTCAATGATAATGTGTCTCTTGACTGAATGAGCGAAAGACAGGTATAATGTGCGATATCAATCCACATTTTAAAGCGATGAGAAAGACAGCGATGCTAAAGCTGGACGGCACAGAGAGAGGAACCAAGGCTGTAAGTTCCTTCCGATACCGATTAGCATTTACCCCTTTTGAGCTGCCGAGCTGAATACGTTTTTCGTTATCTATTGCCGAGACGACTGCGTTAGTATGCTTTGCCGGGTCATGACCGTTATTCATGCCTGAGAACTGGTGCTTTAATGACCGGTTGAAGGAGGGTGGAACCACGGGCCGCATTCAGAGCACCCGTCCCTTTCGGGACGAGGTGTTTTTTTGTGTCAAAAAAAACTTAAGGAGGTTGTTGGAATGTCTGTTCATGTGAAATTGCCGGATGGTGCAGTTAGAACGTACGATGCGAATGTTACTATCGAAGACATAGCTTTCTCAATCAGTCCAGGACTTAAGAAAGTCGCTGTTGCCGGCAAGGTTGACGGTAAAGTAGTGGATATAAATACGGCTATCGTATCGGATGTTTCATTGGAAATTATTACTTTGGACAATGCTGACGGGTTGGAAGTGATGCGCCACAGTACAGCTCATCTTATGGCACAAGCCATTAAACGTATATATGGCGGAGACGGGGTGAAGCTTGGCATCGGTCCTGTCATCGAAGATGGCTTCTATTATGACATCGACATGGAGCAGTCTATAACACCTGAAGATTTAGTTATTATCGAGAAAGAAATGGAGAAGATCGTTAAAGAAGATCTTTCAATCGTTAGAAGGGAAGTTAGCCGGGAAGAAGCGCTGCGTATTTTTGAAGAGGCGGGAGATCCTCTGAAGCTGGAGCTTATTCGGGATTTGCCGGACGGCGTAGCCATTACGATATATGATCAGGGTGAGTTCTTTGATCTTTGCCGCGGCCCCCACCTTCCATCTACAGGAAAAATTAAATCGTTTAAGCTGCTGAGCGTGGCTGGTGCTTATTGGCGTGGTGATAGCAAGAACAAGATGCTGCAACGAATTTATGGAACAGCATTCGCGAAGAAAGCTCAATTAGATGAGCACCTTCACTTCCTAGAGGAAGCGAAAAAGCGGGATCACAGAAAGCTTGGCCGTGAGCTGAAAATGTTCACTTTCTCCAAAGAGGTTGGTCAAGGGTTGCCGCTATGGCTGCCGTATGGTGCTAAGGTTCGCCAAACCTTAGAGCGCTATATCGTTGATCTGGAGGAAAGACTTGGTTATTCCCATGTATACACTCCAGTGCTGGCCAATGTTGAATTATATAAAACCTCCGGTCACTGGGAACATTACCAAGAAGACATGTTCCCTAAGATGGCATTGGATAATGAAGAGCTGGTTCTGCGCCCAATGAATTGTCCGCATCATATGATGGTATACAAAAGCGAAATGCGCAGCTATCGAGATCTGCCAGTTCGTATTGCTGAACTCGGTACGATGCATCGTTATGAAATGTCAGGTGCTCTAACAGGACTTCACCGCGTACGGGCCATGACCCTAAACGATGCTCATATTTTCTGCAGAATGGATCAGATCAAGGAAGAATTCACAAGAGTCGTTAACTTGATTCGCCAGGTTTATGAAGACTTCGGCATCAAAGAATACCGTTTCCGACTTTCTTATCGGGACCCTAACGATACAGAGAAATACTGGCCTGACGATGAAATGTGGGAAACCTCCCAAAGGATGCTGCGCGAAGTAGCTGAGGAGCTCAAGCTAGAGTACTTCGAGGCAGAGGGAGAGGCCGCATTCTATGGTCCAAAACTTGACGTTCAGATCAAAACCGCTTTGGGAAAAGAAGAGACATTATCCACAGCCCAAATCGATGTTCTGCTGCCAGAAAGGTTTCAGCTCGAATATGTTGGGGATGATGGCAAGAAGCATCGGCCTGTCGTAATCCACCGCGGGATCATCAGCACAATGGAGCGCATGACGGCTTTCTTGCTCGAGAACTTCGCAGGTGCTCTGCCGATCTGGTTGTCTCCTGTTCAAGCTAAGCTTATACCGGTAAATCCTGCTTTTGAAGCTTATGTAAATGAAGTTGCAGAGAAGCTCCAACGTGCAGGTGTTCGTGTGGAATCAGATATGCGGAATGAAAAGCTCGGCTACAAAATCCGTGAAGCGCAGCTTGAGAAAATTCCATATATGCTTGTCATGGGCGAGAATGAGTCATTGAACGGTACGGTGTCCGTTAGACGGCGTGGCGAAGGGGATCTAGGCGCCGAGCCTGTTGAGGAGTTTATTGCTCGGATTACAGGAGAGATCGTGAATAAGCGAATTGATTAAGGCGGAATCATCGATTTGCTATAGGGGCTGTCCACTAGTGTAAACTTGAGGGGCAGCCCTTCCCTTTTAAAGTATTGTCGTAATTTTCCTATTTAATGGAAATTATTCTCTTTTCCTCGCGGTTATGCTAGAATGAGATTACTTCAAATAAGCATTTTTAGGAGAGATCGGATCCATGGATATCCACCGCGAATCTGGTTTCCCGGAAGTTTTCCGGGCTGAAGATGAAGTACTTTGTGAGCTTTATACTCAAATGCTTAAAGTTGTTCGCCATAAGCTTTGGCATAAGAACGATGCAGGTGATGTTGTACAAGAAGCATGGGTACGTATACTGGAGAAGCAGTCCACATTAAGACACAAAGAGAAGCTTATTCCGTGGGCGAAGGCTATTGCAGCCAATCTAGCATCTAACGCAAATCGTGTAAGGAGACATGAGCGAATTGATGACCACCAAGAACTCGAGCTTGTTGGAATTGGATCTGTAATAGAACCTGAATCAATGATGGAGCTGTCTGATCTATTAGGGCAACTGGACCCGGTTACAAGAACTCTGCTGTTGTATAAATTTTATTATGGCTTAAAGGATGCGGAGATCGCTGCAGCTCTACAACTGCCCGTGGGTACCGTAAAGGCACGAATTCATCGTGGAAAAGCGAGATTAAAAACGCAAGTTAACAGCGGAGATCGGCATACATAATCCAAAACCTCGCTGTCCATGCTATATAATGGAGGTGAGGTACACAGTGGCTAAAAACAAGAAACAAAAGCTTGGTAACCAGAATCAAAACAATGCCTTCCAAACAGAGTTTGCATCGGAATCCAATGTGAATAATTCTGCTGCCAACAAAATCGCACAGAAAAATTCAAACCAATCGAATCGCTAGTTATATTAGAGGATCCCAGTGATCCTCTTTTCTTTTGTCATTTTACCATATATAATGTTAGAAAAAGTAACATGTATCGACAATCGATGTTTGTTGGAGTGATTAGAGATGACGAGATGGCAACGTTGGCAGCAGAGTATTGGCATAAGGTTTAAGAAAACTCAACTTTCTGGAACAGGTAATAATAGTGCACAAATACTAGATGAATTCTCGCCCGCAGATGCAAATCCAGAAGCTCTTCGTCATATGGTAGAAGAAGCTGTCGTTATTTCGGATCGTCTCCAAGCAGCGGTATCTGAAGTAGACTCGAGTATGAGCCAACTGGATTCTATTGCAGACAGAGCTGCGGAACAAGAAGATAAGCTGCGCCAGCATAGCCAAACAGCCATGAGTCGTTTAGAGGAAGCATTTTCTTCGTTGCAGGAGGTAGCAGCAGCATCACAGGAAATTCGCAGTGTTGCAGAGGAATTAACCGCGCACAGCCAAGAGACGAAAGAGGTTGTTGTTGATGTATGTCGTTCGCTGAATCATACGGATGAAGTAATGAGCGAACTATCCAATAATCACGGCACTATGGAAGAACGTGTGAATGGATTAATCGCACAAGCATCCAAGATTAGTGAAATAAATGAGCTGATCCAAGAAATCGTTGCTCAAACTTCCCTTCTGGCTTTGAATGCGGCCATCGAGGCAGCTCACGCAGGTGAACATGGGCGAGGGTTTTCTATTGTAGCACAAGAAATAAGGAAGCTTGCCGAGCAAAGTGGACAGGCCATCAAACGCTCGACAAGCATCGTTCAGAACATTGAGACTGGTATTCGCCAAGTTGTGAGCTCAGTGGAACGCGAGAAACAATCCGTATCCCTTGGTTTAGAAGAAATGAGCATAACAAGAGAAAAGATGGACATTATCTTTAACTCGTTTTTGAAGGTTGAGCGACATGTCAGTAAAACGTTGGATTATGCTGTAGAGCAAGCCGATAGAACGATAGAAACCAATCATATGCTTCAGGACGTCGTGGATTCTGTTGGGCAAACCATTAGCAGTGTAGATGACACGTTAGCTCAGAACAAGCGTCAGCGAACGGAAATTAATAATTTAGGCCGAGTATCTGTAGAGTTGAAGGAATCAGCAGATGAATTGGTTGCTGCGGTTCAGCAAGCCGGGGGTCGTGTTTGGGAAGGTTCAATCGCTTCAGATACGGCACGGTGGACAGATTTATTGCGCACACTTGTATCCGATCCCGCGCTTGCAGGGATGGCGGAAGAAACTCACAGAGAAGTTTTAAGCGGTTGGTTAAATCGAACGAATGGGATGGAAGCGATATGGTCCAATCGGAGTGACGGTTCTTTCGTATACTCCGAGCCTGAGGCGGGGTTGTTAAATGCCAGAGGCCGTGAGTGGTGGAAGAATGCAATGAACGGACAAACTTTTGTGTCTGAAATATATATTTCTGCAATTACGAAACGACCTTGTTTAACCGTTTCAATGCCTATTCGGCGAATCGATGGCACAGCTTTTGGTGTAGTTGGCATTGATATTGTTGTCTCGTGACATATTATTTGCCACAAATAGTTCCCAAATCAATGATAATCCGTTATGATATATTTAATGTGAACAAAGTTAACAAGTTCAGGTGGTGATCTAAGATGACTGAGCCGGTTATATCCATTACGGCACAATCCGTTCCGCGCCGGAAAACTGCAGAGGTACATTCCTTGCTTCAAGCGTTAATTGTTAAACGGGAGCAGGAAATATTGGAAATCGAACAATTGGTAGAGCGATATGAACGACGGTTAAGATTAGAAGAGCAAGCTTATCGGTCGATGTCAACGTTTCGTCGCATGTTAACGGGCAAGAAGCCTGATCATCATTTAGCCGTTGAATACATCCATTATGTTAAGAAGCCTATGGAGAAAGCGCGATTGCTTCGTCTCGAGGTTTCGAATTATCAAGATATGCTCAGTGGTTCTATACCTGCAGAGCTGGTGTAATAGTTAAATGAGGCTGTCCCTAGTGGGCAGCCTCATTTTTATTTCCGGTACTTTTATTATTCTGATTCGGAGCGCAGCCGATCGACATCGAGGAAGTCGTGATCTTGACTGTAGGCGGGAACGCCGTGGATTCCCACATCAAGGCCGATGAGCTCTTCATCGCGAGATACGCGTACCGGTTTGAATTGTTGAATGAGCTTTAATACAAGCCAAGTCAGAGAGAAGCCCCATATCGCTACCACAATTAGTCCAAGTGCCTGAATGCCAAGAAGGTACCATCCACCGCCATAAAATAAGCCGCTATGCGATGATGTGTCTGGCATAGCGAATAGCCCGACTGCCAGCGTTCCTATGCTGCCGCTGATACCATGCACAGCGAAAGCGCCGACAGGGTCATCTACTTTGCGTTTTTCGAGCCATTCGCTTGCTAGCACCATCGTAATTCCGGATACCGCTCCAATAAGAATGGCAGCGGCATCAGATACAAAGGCGCAGCCTGCGGTAATTCCAACAAGTCCCGCTAATGCACCGTTAATAACCATTGGGGGGTCCGCTTTCTGGTAACGCAGCATAGTGAACAAGATACATGCTGCACAGCCGGCAGCCGATGCTAGCATGGTGGTTACTGCAATATGCCCGATGCTGTCATTTGTTGCGCTCAAGGTGCTTCCAGAGTTAAAGCCAAACCACCCGAACCATAGAATGAAAGCTCCGACAGATGCAAGCGGCAGGTTAGAGGGAGATACTACGTTAATCTTGCCAGCAGGTCCAAATCGGCCAATACGAGGTCCGATAAAGATCGCCGCGGCGAGTGCTGCGAATCCACCCAGAGCATGAATGGCTGCAGATCCGGCAAAATCAATCATACCTAATTGGGCCAACCAACCGTTGGGTGACCAGATCCAGTGTCCCGATATTGGATAAATAAGTCCAGTCATAAAGATTGTATAGATGATATAAGCGCGAAAGTGTATTCGCTCGGCGACGGCACCGGATACAATTGAGATTACCGCAATTACGAATGCACATTGAAACAACCAGTAGGTATCGTGAGAGATGTTCAGCACAAGGTGTGAAAGATCGCCCCCCATAAAAAAGCCCGATAAGCCGATCCATCCCCCTGTATCTTTACCGTACATCAATGCGAAGCCAATTGCATAGAATACGAGTGCCCCGAATGCTATGTCGACGAACACTTTCATAATAATGCTGACAGCGTTCTTCTGGCGAACGAATCCAGCCTCTAGCAGAGCGAAGCCGCCTTCCATTAATAAAATCATTGCGGCAGTTAATACGACCCAGATGGTGTCTAATCCTCTAGAAAGCGTAGAAATATCCATTCTAATTCCCCTTGTGTTAGGTATTCTCTACAAAAAAAGTAGAAATCCGACCTCATTATATAGTGGAGAATGACTATAGTCAACGAATAATGTAATGAAAAGTAACACTAAAGGCAACAGATAGAGGAATTCTGGTTTCTTAAAAATCTTTTGACAGTGAGAATGATAATTGTTATCATTGTAACATCTTTGGAATAGTGGAGCATAAAGTGAACTGCTGTTTCCAATGGAAACAATAGAGATAATTAAGGGGGAACCACTGTGTTTTTAGGTAGTGCTAGAAAATCTGTCCTTATTCTCGTTGGTTTAGTGGTCATGTCTTTATGGTTAGGGGCTTGCGGCAATAACGAAGCGAATATTACTCCGGCAGCAACGTCTGCAGCAAAACCGGCAGAAGAAACCGTAAGTCCATCTGCAAGTGCTTCAGCCTCTTCAGAGGCTGCGGTTGAAAAAACGTTAACGGATGGCGTCGGTAATGAAGTGAAAATTCCAGCGAATCCTCAGCGGATTATCGCTGCATACTTAGAAGATCATTTAATTGCTTTGGGCATAAAGCCGGTTGCGCAGTGGTCCGTAGCCAATGGTGTGCAGGATTATTTGATAGAGGGTCTAAATGGCGTACCAAACATTCCTTATGATCTGCCTTTCGAAGCGGTTACCAGCTTTGAACCGGATCTGATCATTATGGGATCGGGAGCTAATGTTGAGGGTGATAAGTACAAGCAGTATTCGCAGATTGCTCCAACTTATACGATCGGGGACCAAATTAATAATGATTGGCGGCAAGCGCTGCTGAAGATCGGTGAAGTGCTTAACAAGAGCGAGGAAGCGCAGAAGGTATTAAATGATTATGAAGTGAAAGCCGCTGCCGCAAAAGAAAAATTGACTAATGCTGTCGGTACGCAATCCGCTGCAGCGGTCTGGCTTGTGCAGAAAAATTTCTTTATCGTTAGTGAAAAGCTTTCCAGCGGTGCAGTGTTGTACAAGGATTTGGGGATGGCAATACCCAAAATTGTGGAGGAAATATCAAAAACAAGCGAAAGTAACTGGAATCCCATATCACTGGAGCAATTAGCGCTATTAGATGCGGATCATCTATTCCTGATCAACAGTGATGTATCAACGGGATCGGAATCGCTTAAGGATCCGGTTTGGCAAGGGATTCCTGCTGTGAAGAATGGGAACTTATACGAATACAGCAATACAACCAGCTGGTTGTATACAGGTACAATCGCCAACAGCCAAATTATTGATGACGTTCTTGAGAGTGTTGTTAAGTAATTTGAAGCCATAAAATAATAAGAGCTGTGCTAATCGGCCGCTTCGGCCTTCTAGCACAGCTTTTTTCTTTATAATAACCATAGAAAAGGGATTTTTGCATGGTATCCAGTATCTACTCGGTCTGTAGACTGAGGAAAACATACTACCCGCGCCGCTGTTGTTCAAAGCCATAGGTTCGCTATACTGTAAACAGAAGGACTTGATCGCGATAAACGGAGGACAGCGCTATGCAATCATCGATCGTGCATCGATTGTGTTGGGGAATGACAATTGTGGCAGTTGGAGTCATATTTTTGTTAAATCAAATGGGTGTTATCACGATGGATATAGGTGAACTCTTCTCGACTTTTTGGCCAATAATCATGATCATATTTGGTTTGCAGGGCTTACTTATGCAACGTGCTGGCGGTTTCTGGTGGAACCCGCTGGTTATCCTGCTTGGTTTTTTCTTTCTTGGCCGGAATCTAAATTGGATTAACTGGGGTATAGGGGAATTAATACACTTCATTTGGCCGATCGCGCTTATCCTATTTGGAATAGGCATGATTTTCCAAGGTAAGCGTCCTCGTAAGGCGGATAAGCTAGGGAAAAGCGAACAGTGGAACCCTATTAATCCGCCGATTCCACCTATGCCCCCGGGGCCGCCGCCTGCACCGCCAGAGTTGGATGAATTCGAGCGGCCTGTACCGAACAGTAATGCAAACGTACCGCCTATAGGTCCGAACTTATCTAAATTGCCATTCAAGGACAATGATCAGCCTCCAAAATCGAATTCCCAGCATAATAATAGTTGGAAGCAAAGGCATGAGCATGCGGACAGGTGGAAAGAGCATAATTGGAGTAATCCTAATCGGATTAATCACAGCCGATTCATTGGAGACGTACATTTAGGCAACGATTATTGGGAATTACGTCCGATGAGTATCTCACATTTTATAGGGGATACAACATTGGATTTAACGAAAGCGCAAATCCCGATCGGTGAGACAAGAGTTTATGTTTCTTCTTTTATCGGCGATGTAAAGGTGTTTGTACCCAATGATTTCGGAGTGGGAATTCAGGTGGTATCTAGCTGTTTAATTGGCGATGTGAAGGTACTCGATCAAAAACGCGGCGGCGTGTTTAACCAGATGTCAGTGGAAACGCCCAGCTATGCGGATACAGATAAACGTGTTGTACTTGTCGTCAGCAGCTTTATCGGTGATGTTCGAGTAACGAAGGTAGGCTAATATGATGATAAGATTTGTGCGTATGAGTAAGTGGGAATCTTCGGTTGTTGCTGGATTATCAACCCTTGCCTTAATGATATTGCTGTACTTCGGCTGGGTTGTAATGTCGGAAAGTCATCCGACGCTGGAGTCGTGGTTAAGCTGGACAAGTATTGTGGTGCTCGGACAGATGGTCATTTCTTACAGGTTTGGTCAACGCATGCAACGTAAGCTTGATCAATTACAGGTCGTCATGAAGCAAGCTTCCGCAGGAAATTGGAATTCAAGATTATCCGAGGTGGAGAGAGATGCCTTCTCAGGGGTTCACCGGGAGTTTAATGTCATGCTCGGACAATTGGAAGCCAGGCTAAAGCTGCTTCAACAATTGGGTGAACGAGATGTAATGGAGGAAGCCTCTTCGCAGGAGGCAGCAGTATTAGAGGAAAGAAGACGGCTAGCTCGCGATCTGCACGATACCGTTAGTCAGCAGTTATTCGCCCTGCATATGTCTGCGTCCTCGTTGCCTAAGTTATTAGAACGTGATGCTGAGCATGCACAGAAGGTGATGGAGCAGTTGATTGCTATGTCTTCCACTGCCCAGCGTCAGATGCGTGGATTGATCGTTCAGCTGCGCCCGATGGAATTGCAGGGAAGAACGCTCGAGGAGGCGCTGGAGCGCTGGTTTCCGGATTATTGCCGGCAGAATGGCCTGCAGGGAACGCTTGAGATTCAAATTAGAGGTATTCTATCCGAGGCGAAGGAACATCAGTTATTCCTCATTATTCAAGAGGCGATGGCTAACGTAGTCAAGCATGCCGAAGCTAAGAGCGTGCGTCTCTTTCTAGGAGAAACCGATCGTCAAATTTCCTTGTTTATTGAAGACAATGGCTCCGGGTTCAGCGGTGATCAGGTAAGAACGGGTGCATATGGCTTATCTACGATGCGCGAGCGAGCTCAGAAGCTGGGCGGCGAAGCGGAAATTGTGACAAAACCGGGATCGGGCACTCGTGTGCGGGTATGGTTCCCAAACTTCGATTCCGATGCAGAATGAAATTCGGATTGTAGAAAGATTAATAGATTCTAGGAGCAGATGAAGATGATAGAGCCTGCAGTTTCCCCGTGGAAAGTATTAATCGTAGATGACCATGAAATGGTCCGCATGGGTTTGCGCACTTATTTAATGCTAGATTCAAGGTTTGAAGTCATTGGAGAAGCGGCAAGCGGGAAAGAGGCGATTGAGTCACTCTCTAAGGGGGGCTATCAAGGGACAATACCGCAGCTTGTTCTTATGGACCTCATAATGCCGGAAATGAACGGAGTTGAGACGACACAGGCGCTTCTCGCCAAACACCCGGAGTTAAAGATTATTATTCTCACTAGTTTTTTAGAAGATGAAAAGGTAGTAGAAGCAATAGAAGCGGGAGCTGTTAGTTATGTTCTTAAGACTGTTTCGGCGGATGAGCTTATCTATGCGATGCAAGGGGCGATCAAGCACATGCCCGTCATGAGCGGTGATGTTTCACAAGCATTGACCCGGGGCCTGCGCAAGCGATCCGTGAGCTATGAGGTCGAAGGCTTGACCGAGCGGGAGCGTGAAGTTCTCTTGTTAATAGCGGAGGGCAGATCTAACAAGGACATTGGGAACGAGCTGCACATCAGCATCAAAACGGTAAAAACGCACGTAAGCAACCTTCTAATGAAATGTGATCTGGAGGACCGTACGCAGCTAGCCATCTATGCTCACCGCAAAGGATGGGTAAAAGCGGAATAATTTATCGGACACTGGATACGCTAGTAAGAAAAAAGGGGGCTTCCCCAAAGTGTATGCCATTCCCTCCTCTTTAACTTTACAGGTACAGGATTATGATCATGTAAGGAGCACCCTTTCGACACATGGATTCGGACTTGGCGGCAACTGGGACTATGATCACGGCTCATTCGATTGTGCATTAGACGACGCGAACAAGGTTTGGCTTCGTTTGCCCTTTGACGTAACCGTCGGAAGTTTGGACAGTGAATCGCAAGAAAATCACACTGCTATCCGCTTCGGACAGCCATTTGTATTAAAGCACGTATACAATGAAGGATCAGATCGAGAGGCACAGCCCCGAGCATTCGGTGCGATGGTAGACCAATTCTCCGATCCGATTGATCCCGATGACGAAATTGAGAGTCACTGGATAAATCTTGCCAGCAGGAAGCTGAAAATAGTGGAATCGTTATATCCGGCTTAAGTTAAGGCGAGCGGCACGAGAGTGCCGTCTCTCTTTGTTAAGAGAGGATTTTTTTTAAGCTTTTACTTCGTATTCATTTCCATTTAAGATAGTTTTAAGGTTTCGGGTTTAATATATAAATAAGAAATACAGAACGGCGTCAGCTCAAAGCGACGCGAGGAGGCTTCTACTATGGAAGATAAGAACAAAAAACCAGAAGAGCTGCAAGGATTCACATATGATTCGGAGAAGAGCGATGATCCCTACGCTAATGTTCGAAGGGAATCAGAACCCTATACCTTTGGACCTTTTGGACCGAATCAAGCTTACGGTCCCCAGGAGCAAACTCTTTCGGAGCAAACCCATACGGAGTTGTTGCCGTCATCTGCTTCTCGTGAGTATCGTCCTTTCACTGTATCCGGCGGTGCGGTTCGCAGTGACTGGGGAGCTAAACCGCCTCGTCGCAGCTCATTGCGTGCGGTATTCGCAGCTTTCCTGGTGGGCGTAGTTGCAGTTGGCGGGTTGATGTTCGCTGCTGATCGGGGAGACTGGTTCTCATCGGAGCTGCTCGGCGGAACCACACAGGTTCAAGATACTGCAGTGAAGGCTGCAAGTGATCCCGTTGTCAATACCGGCGATGTTATTCGTCCTAATAATATCGCCAAGATTTTCGAGCAATCATCTCCTGCCGTCGTTAAGATTGAAACCTATGCGAGCGCTCAGCAAAACAACGGCGGCGGTATTATGGATGATGACTTTTTTCGTCAGTTTTTTGGTGATGATTATGGAAACGGCGGCAATGGTAATGACGGTAATGCCGGGGGAGAGCTGCAGCCAAGCGGTATGGGCTCCGGGTTTATCTTCGACTCAACGGGATATATTCTGACCAATCAGCATGTGGTTGGCGGCGCAAGCGAAATTAAAGTTATGGTTGACGGCTACGAAAAACCTCTAACTGCTAAGCTGCTCGGTTCAAGCTATGAGTTGGATTTGGCTGTACTCAAAATCGAAGGCAGCAACTTCCCGACGTTGAAGCTTGGGGATTCAAGCCATTTGAACATGGGGGATTGGGTTGTTGCGATCGGTAACCCTTATGGCTTTGACCATACCATAACAGTAGGCGTACTGAGCTCCAATGAACGCGAGATCAGCATTCCAGATGCGAACGGAACGCGTAATTATAAGCATCTGCTGCAAACTGACGCTTCCATTAACCCAGGCAACTCGGGTGGACCGCTCTTGAACCTGCAGGGTGAAGTCATTGGGATCAATACCGCGGTCAGCTCTCAAGCACAAGGAATTGGGTTTGCCATTCCGACCAGTACGATTACAGAGGTGCTTGAGAACTTGAAGAGCAATACCAAGATTCCCCAAAAGCCGGTTCCCTTCATTGGTGCAAATTTAATGAATGTGACTGAGGATATCTCACAGCGCTTGGGTATCGATGAGTCAGTTAAAGGAGCTTTCGTAAGAGAAGTGTTGTTCAATACCCCGGCTTATAAAGCTGACCTGCGTCAATATGACGTCATTACAGGTATGGACGGTAAGGATTATAAAACGATAGAGGATCTCATAGCCGCGATTCAGACGATGGCGGTTGGCGATAAAGTCAACTTAAGCGTTATACGCGGGGATAAGAAGATTGAAATAACCGTCGAGATCGGTGATCGTAATGAGTTCGAAACGCAGTAATAGTAATTTGTAAAAGATAGAGCGGGAAACCGGTAATAGAGGTTCTCCCGCTCTTTGTCGACAGAGGAGGGCGTTCACTGTGAGACCCCATATCGCGGTCATTGATGATGATGAAAAAATAACTTCGTTGCTGCGTCGCAGCTTGGCGTTCGAAGGGTATGAGATTTCGACCGCTTCAGATGGAGCGGAAGGATTGAACCTGCTGAGCAAGCGACAGGCTGATTTGGTCATACTGGATGTTATGATGCCTAAGATGGATGGCTGGGAAGTGTGCAGACGCCTAAGGGAAGCGGGGATTTCCTCTCCCGTTCTTCTCCTTACCGCTAAGGATGAGGTGACGGATCGGGTAAAAGGGTTGGATCTAGGCGCTGATGATTATTTGGTTAAACCCTTCGCGCTCGAAGAGCTGATGGCTCGCGTCAGAGCGCTGCTCAGAAGACGGCCTGATAAATCTGACGACGAAGGTCACTTCCGCTATGACGATTTGCTTCTCGATGTGGATGGGCGTGAGACAATGCGTGCAGACCGGCGCATAGATCTTACGGCCAAAGAGTTCGACCTTCTTCATCTTTTCATGCAGAATCCGAAGCGGGTGCTGTCAAGGGATCTCATCATGGAGCGTATTTGGGGTTATGATTACAGTGGTGAATCCAATGTGCTTGAGGTTTATATCGCCATGCTCCGGCAGAAGCTGGAGGACGGCGGAGAGAAGCGGGTGATCCAGACTGTAAGAGGAGCCGGTTACGTTCTGAAAGGGGACAGCTAAGAAAATGTCCATCCGGCTAAGGCTGACTTTGTGGTACTCTGGATTGCTTACAGTGGCGCTGGCCGTTTTTAGCATTCTCGTATATAGCTTCGTATACAATAACACGATGTCAGAGCTGAGAAGTCAACTATCTCGTATTGCAGTAGATACAGAAGTTATCCTCAATCACGATGTTGATTTGCGTGGAAGATTGCCCCAAGGATTCGATGGGAACAATATGTTTCTTCAGCTCGTGAGTTATAGGCAATCCATTACAGGCATGGTGCAATATAAAACGGAAAATATGTTGGCCGGTCCTCGTACAGAGGAAATTACGTTAGAGATTCCTAAGCAAGACACGGTTCCTATGGAATTCAGGTTTGCCTCTAAGCAAGTAAACGGGGCCCCGTTTCTAATCCTTGAAGCGCCTGTTCCATACAAAGGTAACGTAGTAGGACTCCTTCAAGTGGGGACTTACACCGGACGCGAAGAGCATCTCTTCTCACAGCTGCGTACGATTCTTTGGATTTCTGGTATTGCCGGAATCGTTGCTGCTTTCTTTCTAGGCATGTTCTTTTCTCGCAAAGCGTTAATGCCTATCAATCGCGTAACAGAAGCGGCAGAGAGGATTCAGAGCGGCTCTGGGCTGGGATTAAGAATTCCTCGAGAGAAGCCTAACGATGAAATTGGGCGGTTGACTGACACCTTGAACGGTATGCTCTCCGGATTAGAGCATGCGTATAAGAACTTGGAGGACACTAATATAGCCCAGAGAAGATTCGTATCGGATGCTTCGCATGAGCTTCGGACGCCGTTGACAACTATTCGGGGAAACGTGGATCTGCTGGAGAAAATATGGCTTGAGGACGAGAAAAGGAGCAACCGTGCGGAGGTTGAGGAAGAAGGTGCGGCAGAGAGGTCTGTAATGGAAAGGAAACAAATGTCATTGGAGTCGATTCGGGATATCGCTGATGAAGCGCGTCGGATGAGTCGATTGGTCAACGATTTGTTATCCCTGGCGAGAGCAGATGCGGGTTATTCCATCGAGATGGAAAATATGTCGCTCCGAGCATTGACGGAGGAGGCGGCTCGTCGTGCCTCGTTCCTGCCCCGAAGTGCGGAATGGGTGGTAGGTCCGCTAGATGCCCTTGAAGGGGTCCAGGTAAAAGGGAATCGCGACTACCTGCTGCAATTATTGTTTATTCTCATTGAGAATGGATTTAAGTACACTCCGAGCGGAGTCGTAAGGCTGTATGGTGTACAGTCGGATAAGTACGTCGGGTTGACGGTATCCGATACAGGTATCGGCATGAGCCCGGAGGAAGTACCTCATATCTTCGAAAGATTCTACCGTGCGGATGTCTCGCGAGGCGAAACTGCGGGAACCGGACTAGGTCTCTCTATTGCGAAATGGATAGCCGATATACATCATGCTAGGTTTGAAGTTAGAACCCATCAAGGCGAGGGTACAAAACTTACCGTGTGGTTTCCAATCGTGACAAATTAGCGTCCCTTGGGGGGAACGGAGAAAATGGCGATCGAGCACCGGCGTAAAAGCCGAATCGATCGCCATCCTTTGTTTTTATCGACTTTATCCGCTATCCGTAATCAGTTATAATAGATAGTATCGATACGCCCATTTCCTCTCCAGCATGGAGAATGGAAATTAGCTCAGGCGGGAAAGAAGGCTTTTAAAATGGAAGTCGTCAAAATATCTCCACGCGGTTATTGCTACGGCGTGGTGGATGCAATGGTGCTTGCTCTGCAAACGGCGCGTAACCTGGATTTACCGCGTCCCATTTATATATTGGGCATGATTGTTCATAATAGCCATGTAACGGAAGCTTTCAAGGAAGAAGGAATCATAACCTTGGACGGCAACGACCGTTTGGAGATTCTGGAGCAGATTGAAAATGGAACGGTTATTTTTACCGCGCACGGCGTCTCGCCGGAAGTTCGGAGAAGAGCGAAGGAGAAAGGCTTGACTTTAGTCGATGCGACTTGCCCAGACGTGACTAAGACCCACGATCTTATTCGGGAGAAGGTTAACGAAGGCTACGAGGTTATCTATATCGGCAAGAAGAACCACCCCGAGCCGGAAGGTGCCATCGGTATCGCTACCGGTCATGTTCATCTCGTTGAACGGGAAGAAGATATAGCGAAGCTTCAGCTAATGACTGACCGTATCATTATTACGAATCAAACCACAATGTCCCAATGGGACATTAAGCATTTGATGTCTTTGTTGTTGACGGCCTTTCCTACCGCTGAGATTCACAACGAGATTTGTTTGGCGACTCAAGTCCGTCAAGAAGCGGTTGCCGATCAAGCAGGTGAAGCACAGCTATGTATCGTCGTAGGAGATCCGCGCAGCAACAATTCGAATCGGTTGGCTCAGGTGTCGCAGGAAATAGCTGGTGTTCCAGCCTATCGCGTAGCGGATGTTTCTGAGATCAAACAAGAGTGGCTGCAAGGCTTGCAACGCGTGGCTATTACCTCTGGTGCATCAACGCCTACAGCCCTCACGAAGGAAGTTATCGCTTATTTGGAGCAATATGATTCGGATATTCCTGAGACATGGCCGATTGTACGTACTGTAAATCCGAACAAGCTGCTCCCAAACGTAAAAATAAAATCCGCAGATGCGATGATGTAATTGTTTGATTCATCCAATGAAGGGAGCAACCCATGCATCGACTTCTTTTGATACGCCGCTGGCTGAAGTATAAACAGATGATGCTCATCCGGGCTAAAGGCGGAGCCTCTATAGTTGCAATGGGATTTGCGATTGGACTTGCAATAGAGATGTTTACGTTGCCAACCTTGGGTTTTGCCTTTGTCCTAATCTTTCCATTATGTTATCTGCTTAGAGGTAATATCCCCGCTGCTCTAATTGGTTTTGTTGTGGGTAAAGTGATATACATTCCCATGATGTATCCGAATTCCAAAGTAGGGGGATGGATACTGCCGAATGACCTGAGCTTTCATCTGCCGGTCGTTCCAGAATGGTTCAATCATCTGCTGCTCACCAACCTAAAGCTGATTGTAGGGGGAATGGTTGATGGGGCGATTCTGGGCTTTCTGCTCTATTTTCCAATTAAATATAGTATTAATGCCTATAAAGCGAAGCGTAAGGATAAGAAGAAAATCAATCGTGCGCGGGTAGAGTCGAGAACGGTACTGGATTAAGTGAGGAATCGTCCTATTGCTGTTGACAGGGACGATTTTTTCATTTATATTTACTTTAGTGCTTAAAAGCGTATAAGCGTTGAAGCGTATACGCGTTAAACCAATCAGGAGCGTGAAGGTCATGATCGTTATTACTTCCCCGCATATCGCGGAACAACGCATTACGGAAATTGTCCGTCATATTGAACAAACCGGCGTGCAAGCGCACGTTTCCCGCGGCACAGACCGCACCGTCATCGGAATAATCGGCAAAGCGGAGCCAACGTTGGCGGAACATATTCGTTCTATGCAAGGCGTTGAGAATGTAATTAAGATTTCGAAATCTTATAAGCTAGCGAGCCGTGATTTTCACCCGGATGATACCATTATTGAAGTAAAAGGCGTCAAGATTGGCGGGGACAATCTGGTTGTTATGGGCGGACCTTGCGCGGTGGAAACTCCAGAGCAAATCGATGAGATTGCCCGCTTGGTCAAGGCAGCAGGAGGACAGGTTCTTCGTGGAGGTGCGTTCAAGCCGCGTACAGGTCCTTATAGCTTCCAAGGTATTGGCGTGGAAGGGTTAAAGTGGATGAAGGATGCAGGCGAGAAATATGGCTTGCTGACGATTACCGAGGTTATGGCCCCTGAGTTCGTTGATGTTTGCGCCGAATACGCGGATATCATGCAGGTGGGTACGCGTAACATGCAGAACTTCGATCTGCTTCGCAAGCTAGGAACAATACAGAATCCAGTATTGCTTAAACGCGGATTCAGCTCCACTTATGATGAATGGTTGAATGCCGCAGAGTATATCCTCGCAGGCGGAAATCCGAATGTCATGTTATGTGAGCGCGGTATCCGCACCTTTGAAACGTATACGCGTAATACGTTCGACTTGGCTGCGATTCCAGTTATTCAACAGCTTTCCCATCTCCCGGTAATCGCAGATCCCAGCCATGCTACAGGACGTCGTGAGCTCGTAGAGGCGATGACGAAAGCATCCGTCGCTGCCGGGGCTAACGGATTGATTATTGAGATGCACACGGATCCGGACAACTCGGCTACCGGTGATGGTGTACAATCGCTCTTCCCTGATCAATTTGCGAATTTACTGAAAGAGCTAGAGCAGCTCGCTCCATTACTTGGCAAGAAATTTAACACGGAGAAAGCGCCGGCAGAAGCTTTCTCAACTTGGATTAAATAAATGATAACGAAATTGAATCGTTCGCCAGCGGCCTATGTGATGCAGGTCGCTTTTTGCTGGATTTAAGAGAATTAATAGTTCTTTTGAACATTTTATGAACTTTTTGCCCAGGGTGTGAGCAATGCTGACACCTGCGCAAAAAATACCTTACATAAGTATTGACGCTATTGTGGGTGAGTTTTATAATAATTTCATAAGTTCGGTGAAAACTTGAACAATAGATCGGTTTCACACACTTAATGTTCGGAAATGGGGAGGAAATTCTAATGTCTGCACAACAAGTTCTGGATTTGATCAAGGAAAAAAACATTGAGTTCGTTGATTTCCGTTTTATCGACCTAGCGGGTCGCGCTCATCACATTACTTTGCCAGCTACCGAAGTTGACTCTGATACATTCGTTAACGGAGTAGCATTCGACGGTTCATCCATCACGGGTTTCCGTGGTATTGAAGAATCCGATATGGTCATGATGCCAGATACGGCTTCCGTATATGTGGATCCTTTCACAGCCCATTCAACTCTAATCGTAATCTGTAATATCCACACGCCAGACGGTGCGCGTTACGAGCGTGATCCTCGTTCGATCGCTCACAAAGCTGAAGAGTTCCTTCAGAAGTCCGGTGTAGGCACGACTGCTTACTTCGCGCCAGAATCCGAATTCTTCATCTTCGATGACGTTCGTTATGAATCGACAATGAATTCTTCTTCCTTCTTCGTAGATTCAGAAGAAGCGGCTTGGAACACGAACCGCAAAGAAGAAGGCGGAAACCTAGGCTTCAAAGTTGGAGTTAAAGGCGGATATGTGCCGGTTGCTCCAGTTGATTCCCAACAGGACATTCGCAGTGAAATGGTTCGCTTGATGCAAGAAACAGGCTTACGCGTTGAGCGTCATCACCACGAGGTGGCGACTGCAGGCCAAGCGGAAATCAACTTCCGTTTCGATACGCTAACGACTACTGCCGATAACCTTATGAAATATAAATATATCGTTCATAACGTGGCTCGCCAATATGGCAAAGTCGCAACATTCATGCCGAAGCCGCTTTTCGGTGACAACGGCAGCGGAATGCACGTACATTCATCCATCTTTAACGGCGGAGAGCCTTTGTTCTACGAAAAGGGCGCATATGCTAACCTTAGCCAAATGGCGTTGCACTACATCGGTGGTATCCTCCACCATGCTCCAGCGCTGATTGCAATCACTAACCCATCGACAAACTCGTTCAAACGTCTTGTTCCGGGTTATGAAGCACCAGTTAACTTGGTTTACTCCAAAGGTAACCGCTCTGCAGCTGTACGTATTCCAGTTGCTGCAGTTACTCCTAAAGGCTGCCGCATCGAGTTCCGCACACCGGATTCCACGGCTAACCCTTACCTTGCTTTCGCAGCAATGCTGATGGCAGGCTTGGATGGAATTAAACGCAAAATCGATCCGTCCGCATTGGGTTATGGACCTTTCGACACTAACATCTACGAGCTTTCCGATGATCAGAAGAAAGAAATCCGCAGCGTTCCAGGAACATTGGACGAAGCGCTTGATGCTCTTGAGGCTGATTCCGAGTTCTTGACTGAAGGCGGCGTGTTCACGAAAGAGTTCATCGAGAACTATGTTAATGTGAAACGCTCCGAAGCGAAAGCTGTAGCAATCCGTATTCATCCGCATGAGTATGGCCTCTACTTCGATTGCTAATCTCAAAATCGTAAAAAGCCAAAGCTCCCTTTATGGGAGCTTTCAGGCTGTCGAGAAAGTCTCGACAGCTTTTATTATGTCCAATTAATTTAATGCGACACCGCGTTAATATGGTATAATATAACTAAACTTATACCGAA
>NZ_JBEQAP010000008.1:0-183816 GCF_041640265.1 Cohnella sp. | reverse complement strand
ATCGGTCGAGGGCTTATCCTAAGCGAAACGTGCGACGAAGTCGTCACGAATGACACGGTAAGACATGTTATACACCTTCTTCTAAGAGCAACACGCAAGTGTTGTCTCGACTAACCGCTTTGTTTCGTATGTCTGCAACATGTTGCTTCGCAACACTGCCTGCTGACATACGGGCCGTGACGACTTTGTCGCACGGGTTCGCATCCAGTTTTCAAGGCGCAAGCCTTGTGTTTAAATGTGGCGGTGTAGCTCAGCTGGCTAGAGCGCTCGGTTCATACCCGAAAGGTCGGGGGTTCGACTCCCTTCGCCGCTACCATACTTTCTTTCACCCATTCATGGAGGCTTAGCTCAGCTGGGAGAGCATCTGCCTTACAAGCAGAGGGTCGGCGGTTCGATCCCGTCAGCCTCCACCATTATTATCTTGGAGCTGTGGTGTAGTGGCCCAACATGCCTGCCTGTCACGCAGGAGACCGCGGGTTCGAATCCCGTCAGCTCCGCCATTTTATTTACAAAGCACCAAATACCAGTAATGTGGATATGGCTCGATAGCTCAGCTGGTAGAGCAGAGGACTGAAAATCCTCGTGTCGGCGGTTCGATTCCGTCTCGAGCCACCATTCTTTACTCCGGTCAATAAAACCGGTTTGTAATGTGGAGGATTAGCGAAGTGGCCAAACGCGGGAGACTGTAAATCTCTTCCTTCGGGTTCGGTGGTTCAAATCCATCATCCTCCACCAGTTTTGAGTCATTAGCTCAGTTGGTAGAGCACCTGACTTTTAATCAGGGTGTCGTAGGTTCGAATCCTACATGACTCACCATATAGTTATCAATCACGCAGACGTGAAAATGTCTGTTTTTTTGTTGTAAAAAAAGACCCGATTGTTCGTATGCGAGTTGTGAGAATGGGGGAAAGTTAAGTACTAATCTTTCCATTGAGGAGAAGGCCATGATCTATTTGTACGCCTTAGCATTCGCATTTACAGTCGTTATGTTGCTCGTCCCGCTTGTTCGGAGCTTAGCTATACGGGCAAGGTTTGTAGATCAGCCTAATCGCCGTAAAATCCATCCAGAGCCTATTCCTTTATCTGGCGGTGTGGCTATTTTCGCTGGTGTTATCGTTACGTCATTTCTATTCATGGGACATCCTTCGTTGTATAAGACGATTTTTTATGGCGGGATTGCTCTGGTCGCCATTGGTTTATTGGATGATGGATATAAGTCGCGCAGCCGGGAGTTTCCGGTCTGGCCTAGACTGCTTATATACATAGGAGTTGCATTCATCCCAGTATGGCAGGGAATCTCCATACAGGGAATAACTTCACCAACCTCTGCGGGAATGATATTATTCTCTCCTGCGGCAGCTGCTTTGTTCACGGTGGTTTGGGTATTCGCGCTGATTAATATGCTGAACTTTATTGATGGGATTGATGGCTTAGCGTCTGGCGTTTGCGCGATCTCCTCTTTAACAATATTCGCCGCATCCATAATAGCCAATCATACCGATACTGCACTGGTAGCTGTTATCTTAGCGGGCTCATGCCTCGCATTCCTAGCTTATAACTTCCATCCTGCCCGTATATTCATGGGTGATGCCGGCGCTACCTTCTTGGGATACACATTAGCGGTAACCGCTATCGATGGTACTCTTAAAGGAGCGACATTATTATCCTTATCCGTTCCCTTACTAGCGCTGGGAGTCCCGATTCTAGATACAGCGATCGTATTTACGCGCAGATTAATTAAAGGATCAGGCTTGCATCATGCGGATAACCTTCATACTCATCATAGCCTAATGAAATGGGGGCTGACACAGGTTCAGACTGTATCTTTCCTATACCTGATAGCCGCCGTATTTTCCCTGCTCTCGATCGTAATCCTGTTGGTACTGCGCTGAAGGATCCCCGGTTAAGTATTAAGTGTGATACAATTGTCGCATATTACGCTTATCATCGCGGACAGAGGGGCTTCAACGATGAATAAAACTAGGCTGCAGCAATTAGGGCAACTTTTAAACGCGTCAGTCGTTTCCAAAGTGATAACGGGAGCAGAGTGGGAACGGGAAGGCGGAAAGAAACATCCAGAAGTAGGCGATACCGTCCAACTGAAGAAAGTGTGCCTGATGGTCACTCGCGTGAATGGCTCAGAGCTGCATTGTATTGAGATGGGAGCGGTCTTGTCGCCTTTGGAGAAACAACTGCTAGGATGGGCAATTCAACAAGGCGGAGCACGGCCAGTATCCGGGACATCGGATTTGGAGCGTCAGGCTAGAAGGCTCGGGGAATGGATTCAGCAATCGGTTACGGCGGGAGAGTGGAGAGCGGAGGTTCCCGATCGGATGGAGCTTCGAAATCGCTTATTCGATGGCATGGTTCCTTTTGTAGTGCTTTTCGAGCAGGTCGAAGAGAAAGAGCCTGCATATAGCGAGCTAGAGAAGACAATTCGTACCTTCATTGCAGACGATACGCTGTTGATTCCTCTTAGAGAGCACGAGTGGCTTATTCTAAGCAGTGATAGAGTGCTGACGGAAGCCGAAAGCGATGGGGATGAAGTCCTGGGACACGAGGAGACTAAAGAAATTTTGTCCACCTTGGCTCAGGGTCTTCACCAATTAATTACAGGAGAATGGGGCGGAGAGTGTCATATTGCTGTAGGAGATCCAATCGTACCTTCAGAGAGCGTAGTGCGGACTGTAGGGACTTTACGGGAGACGATATTCCTCGGACGCAAATTCCATATGGGCATGCAAATCCATTTACCTTGGCTCGTACATCTTGAAAGATTGCTAAGCGGAATCCCGGAAACGGTAAGATCCCGATTCGTTGAGGAAATGATGGGCAGGCCGGATTTATTCACGGATTCAGAAACGGTATCGACGCTTGACGCCTTCTTCTCCATGGATTGTAACGTAAGCGAGACAGCCAAAAAACTTTATATCCACCGCAATACTCTACTATATAGATTAGATAAGATAAAGAACGAAGCAGGCTTGGATGTCCGTTCATTTAACGATGCAGTATTAGTTCGGATTTTATTGCTATTGTACAAAGTCACGAAAAGGAAATGAATTTTTTGTATGCTTTGTGCATAGTCATTTGCCCCGGGTGTGGGTTAAGATATTCCTGTACCTTCAAACGAAGTTTAGGGGGAAATACAATGGCAGGCGTTCGCTTAGAAAATGTATGGAAAAAATATGCAGGTACCGACAAAGCATCGGTAACCGACTTTAACTTGGATATCCAAGATAAAGAATTTCTCGTTCTCGTTGGTCCTTCCGGTTGCGGTAAATCGACCACGCTGCGTATGATCGCAGGTCTTGAAGAAATTTCCGAAGGCAAGCTGTACATCGGTGACCGCGTCGTGAATGACGTAGCTCCGAAAGATCGCGACATCGCAATGGTGTTCCAATCGTACGCCTTGTACCCTCATATGAACGTTTATCAGAACATGGCATTCGGTTTGAAATTGCGTAAATTCCGCAAAGACGAAATCGATCGCCGCGTACGCGAGGCTGCTCGTACACTCGAAATCGAGCATCTGCTTGAGCGTAAACCGAAAGCATTATCCGGGGGTCAACGTCAGCGTGTTGCCTTGGGCCGCGCAATCGTTCGTGAACCGCAAGTATTCTTGATGGATGAGCCGCTTTCCAACTTGGATGCTAAGCTGCGTACACAAATGCGTGCTAACATCTCCAAGTTAATGAAGCGTCTGGAAACAACTTGTATCTACGTAACCCATGACCAGACAGAAGCGATGACAATGGGTGATCGTATCGTAGTTATGAAAGACGGTTTCATTCAACAAGCTGCTACTCCTGAAATTTTATATAACCACCCGCTTAACCTGTTCGTTGCTGGCTTCATCGGCGCTCCTTCGATGAACTTCATCACAGGTCAGCTGGTTGAAGATGGCGGAGCAGTACGCTTCCGTGCAACAGGCTTTAACGTTGAAGTTCCAGAAGGCAAAGCAAAGTTCCTTCGCGGTAAAGGCTATATCGGTCGTGAAGTTATCTTGGGAGTTCGTCCTGAAGATTTCCACGAAGAGCCGGTATTTATCGAAGCTTCTCCGAACAGCGTTGTTAACGCAACTATCGAAGTATCCGAGAACCTCGGTCACGAGATGTTCCTATACTTGAACGGCCTTGGCAAAGAGAACGTTATCGCTCGCGTTGATGGACGTTCCGGCCTGCGCGAGAACCAAAATATCAAGCTTGCGATCGACATGAACAAAATTCATGTTTTCGACAAAGACACCGAAGAGAACATCTTTGAGTCCGAATTGAACCTTAATAAAAAATAAGAAGTTCGTCTTCATAAGCGAAACCGTTCGGCCGATGGCCGGGCGGTTTTTGTTCTTGTTTTAGATTCAGATTAGCTTGTTTTGATCCTCTAATTGATTTGTGTGATTTTTTTGGTTACGATGATAGAGGAAACTAGGAAGGGAGCTGTACGATGGCTAAAAAAGTGAGAGTATCAGAGCTCGTGCAGCAATTTCACCTCGAAATTGTAGCAGGCGAAGATGGATTACGTCGGATCATTAGTACGGACGACTTGAACCGTCCGGGACTTGAAATGGCTGGCTACTTTAATTATTATCCTGCAGATCGAGCGCAAATACTTGGTCGTACGGAGCTTGCGTTCCTAGAGACGTTAACGACTGAGGAACGGCATGATCGGATGGAGCGTTTATGCCATGAGGAAACCCCTTGCATCATTATTACGCGAGGACTAGAAACACCGTGTGAGTTAATTAATATTGCAAACGAAAGAAACTTTCCCGTGCTTAGAAGCACAGTGGCAACAACGATTCTCCTTAGCCGTATTACCAATTTCTTAGAGAAGAAGCTTGCTCCATCGGCTACGATTCACGGGGTGCTTGTCGATGTGTACGGAGTGGGGATGCTTATTACCGGAGGCAGCGGTATCGGGAAGAGCGAGACAGCGCTTGAGCTTGTTAAACGCGGACACCGTTTGATTGCCGATGACGCGGTAGAAATTAGGCAGACGTCAGACAACAACCTATTCGGCACTGCACCCGACTTAATCAGGCATCTGTTGGAGATCCGCGGTCTTGGTATTCTAAATGTTATGACCTTATTCGGAGCCGGAGCGGTAAGAAACCAGACAAGCATTAGCTTAGTCGTCAAGCTAGAGAACTGGCAGCAAGATAAGCAGTATGATCGTCTGGGCTTGGATGAAGAAACAACGAAGATCATCGAGACGGAAGTCCCTCTATTGACGGTTCCCGTTCGTCCCGGTCGTAACTTAGCGGTTATCCTTGAGGTTGCTGCGATGAACTTCCGCTTGAAACGGATGGGCTACAATGCTGCCTTGCAATTCACGAATAAATTAACCGAGGCTATCTCGGAAGAGGATTACGAATAGAAAAAGAAAATTGGAGGATAACCATGTTTCCATTACTTTTGGATCCGATTGCGTTTACGCTTGGACCTTTGACGGTGCATTGGTATGGAATCACTCTGGGTCTGGCGGCATTAGCCGGTTTACTGATCGCCATTCAGGAAGGGAAGCGGTTCGGACTAACCTCCGACTTCTTCCTGGATCTTATGCTTTACGGAGTGCCGTCGTCTATTATCGCTGCTAGGTTATATTACGTAGCCTTCAAATGGGATTATTACTCAGAACACCCCGGAGAAATCATACAAATATGGAATGGCGGAATCGCTATCTATGGTGCGATAATTGGAGCCTTGATTTGCGGGTTCTTCTATATCCGTGCTAAGGGCTTTGATTTCTGGCGAATCGTCGATATCTGTGCGCCATCCTTGCTGATTGGACAGATGATCGGACGCTGGGGAAATTTCATTAATCAAGAAGCGTACGGCGGTCCGGTTGAGAAGTCTTTTCTGAGCGATACATTACATATTCCAGCTTTTATCGTGAATCAAATGAACGTTAACGGAACGTACCACCACCCGACATTCCTCTATGAATCGTTGTGGAGCTTGCTGGGATTAGTTATCCTGTTCATTGTTCGACGTCAGAAGTTCTTGCGAGCGGGCGAGCTATTTTTCACCTATTTTATCTGGTATTCCATTGGTCGTTTCTTTATCGAAGGTCTACGGACAGACAGCTTAGCGTTCCACGGTCCGACTTGGCTGGTTTCATTGATGGACAGCTTATGGTCACCAATGACATCCGTTTTCGAAGCTGGATATTTGGATGCGGCTGAAGGTAATGTGCGCAGTTCGCAGCTGTTCGCTATTCTCATCATTCTTTTTGGTATCGTGTTTATTGTTGTACGTCGCCAGAGGGGAAATGCCATAGAGCGTTACAACGATCCTCTCGTTAATCATAAAGAAGCTGCAAGAAAAGAAACGGAGAAAATGGAGAATGACCCAAAGGAAGAAAATAACAACCGTTCTGTTTGATCTTGATGGAACCATTATTGATACAAATGAGCTTATTATCGAGTCGTTCCTTCATGCTTTGAAGGGTGTCGTGCCTGCTGGCTTTAACCGCGAGCATATTATCCCGAGCATGGGAGAGCCTTTAACGGTACAATTGCAGCAATTCTCCGGGCAGAAAGATGTTGCAGGGTTGACTGGGGCCTATCGGGAATACAATCTTCTTCGTCATGATGAGATGGTTTCACTGTTCCCGGGAGTCGCTGAGGTCGTTCCACAGCTTCATAACGCTGGAATCCGCCTAGGTATCGTAACCACTAAAATGAGGGGAACGACAATCCGAGCTCTGGAGCTTCTAGGGATGTTCAAATACATGGGGGCGATTGTCTCTCTAGATGACGTGGAGCATGCGAAGCCGCATCCGGAGCCGGTTGCCAAGGCGATTCAAGCGCTGGGCTCGGATCCTTCCGAAACCATTATGGTGGGAGACAGCACCGTTGACATGCTGTCGGCTATAGCTGCAGGAGCTGTGCCGGCAGGCGTAGCCTGGTCGTTAAAAGGGGAAGAAAAGCTGTTTGAGGCCGGTGCCGTTCATATGCTGCGGGAAATGAAAGAGCTTCTGACTCTATGCGGAATTGAAGGTGTCGATGCTTGAGAAATGTGGAGCGGTATCCGGTGGAAGGACCGAATGCGCTTTGGCAAATGTATCGGACGATATCGCGGTTCAAGGCTGTTCGCAACTTTTTGTTCATTCAGCTAACGCGGTATTGTCCGAGCTTACCCGTGAAAAACTGGATATACAGACGGGTCCTCGGCATGAAGGTGGGATGCCATACGGCTTTCGCGCTAATGGTTATGGTGGACGTTTTCTTTCCGGAACGAATTTCAATAGGCGACAATACGATCATTGGATATAATTCCACTTTGTTGACTCATGAATATTTAATCAAGGAATATCGTCTAGGCGACATTCGGATTGGCTCGGGTGTGATGATCGGAGCTAACGTTACGATTCTTCCGGGCGTTACGATTGGAGACGGAGCCGTTGTTGCTGCGGGATCTGTCGTTCATAAGGATGTAGCGGCCGGTACCTTCGTCGGGGGTAACCCGCTGAGAGTTATTGAACGCAAGAGCGATTAGCTTGGCGGCTAAAATAAATGCCTAAGGAAAACCTGCACATATAGCTGTGCAGGTTTTTTGGTCTTGTGCGAACTGGGGTCTAGTGGGTTGTCAATACGAAGTGTTAGAATGGAACGTTATAACAGGCGCATTTTCCGGGATTGACTGAGCGTTATCGGCATGGTAATATAACGACTAACCGCTTTATTTTGGCAGTATGGTAACTTGGTAGCACTTTAACGTAATAAAGTAAATCGTGATTGATTACGAATGATTAGGATAGAGATGGAAACGAGGGGTATGCAGAATGACGAAACCTAAAGTATTCGAGAAACCAACGGGCGTTAAAGATTATCTTCCTCATGCAGTAACAAAGCTGCGCCGCATCGAGCGTAATGTGCTGGAGTGTATGCGGACATGGGGCTATGAGCAGATTATGACACCGACAATCGAATATTACGATACAGTAGGGGTGGCAAGCAGCACCTCCGACCAGAAGCTATTCAAGCTGTTGAACCAGCGCGGGACTACGATTGTGTTACGCTCCGATATGACTGCGCCGATTGCCAGGGTGGTCGGATCGCTTCTGAAGGAGCAGCCTTTTCCGATTCGGCTTAGCTACCATGGCAATGTGTTCCGTGCGTTCGAAGAGGAAGCGGCGCGCGAAGCGGAATTTTTCCAAACGGGCGTAGAGCTTGTTGGCGATTCATCTCCAGAAGCGGATGCGGAAGTCATCGCGCTTGCTATTGCTTCGCTGCAAGCGGCAGGGGTGCCGTCGTTTAAGATTGCGATGGGCCATGTAGGTTTTCTGAATGGCTTGTTCGAGGAAACCTTGCCTGGACGTGAGAGTGAACAGGAGGCTTTAAAGGCATGTTTGCTGCAAAGGGATCATGTCGGTTATCGGGATATTCTGCGTAAGCTATTGATTGACGCGGCTTGGCAGCAAGAGCTGGAGCATATTTTACGGCTTCGCGGCGGACAGGAAGTATGCAATCAGGCGTTAGAGCTTAGTGCGAATGAAGATGCGCAAGCGGCAATCCGTCATTTGTGCGCCGTTTGGGACGTTCTGGCCGCTTATGGCGTGCAAGAGCACGTTCTCATCGACCTAACGATGATCGGGGATTTTTCTTACTATACGGGAATGACCTTCGAAGGTTATGCCTCTCATCTAGGATTCCCAGTATGCAGCGGCGGACGTTACGATAATCTGCTTGCTCAGTTTGGCCGTCCTGCGCATGCGACAGGTTTCGCGATTAAGACGACTCGTATTCTCGACGTTGTGGAGGATGCTGCGGAAGAAATGGGCAGAACGTTAATTATTTATGGCCCGTCATTGCGCCGCTCGGCTTTAATGGGGGCAGAGCGCCTGCGTGAAAGAGGTCAGGCAGTCGTGACGGAGTTGCTTACACCGGCTAATGAGAACGAGCTGGAGGCGGTTAAGGCAGCCGCTGCAAACGGAAGCTTTGTTTATCGGGGCACGGAGTATACGGCTTTGTTGGAAATCGGTACGGATGAGGGGGAATTAGCATGACAAACGGAGGAATTCTAAAGGTTGCCATGCCTAAGGGGCGGATCTATAAGCAGGCAAGCAAGCTTTTCCGCCAGGCGGGGCTTCCGATTCCCGAGGATTTCGACGATTCCCGCCGTTTGATTATTCCTGTGCCTGAAGCGAATATGGAATTTATTATGGCGAAGCCGGTCGATGTACCTACTTATGTGGAATACGGTGTCGCAGACATCGGAATTGTTGGTAAAGACGTGTTAATGGAAGAGAATAAGGATGTATACGAGCTGCTGGATCTGGGAATCGCCCAATGCCGGATGTCGGTCATCGGGCTGCCGAACTGGAAGCCGGTCATTCATCCTCGCGTAGCGACGAAATATCCGAGCGTGGCTTCCCAATATTTCCGCGAGCAAGGCCAGCAGGTGGAAGTCATTAAGCTGAACGGCTCTATCGAGCTTGCGCCGCTGATCGGTCTAGCTGACCGGATCGTCGATATGGTGGAGACTGGACAGACCTTGAAGGATAACGGCTTGGTGGAGATGGAGACATTGTTCCAGGTTACCAGTCGATTGATTGCCAATCGGGTGAGCTACCGGTTGAAGAATAGTGCGATCCAAGCGCTGTGCGATAGGCTTGGTGTGGCTATTCATGCTCGGGGATGAGCTTGGGAAAATAGAAAGCACAGTGTATGATTTGCGAGGGATAATTAGACAAATAGTTCTAGGTTTATGTGCAAGAGGTTGAGAGGCAGGGGGTTTGAGCATGTACATCGGAAAAGCGTCTAATTTCCGCTTGGAGCGGGAGAGCGAGTATGGTACTCCGGAGCAGAATGCGGCGGTTAAGGAAATCGTGGAGGCCATTCGCAAGGAAGGCGACGATGCTTTGCTGCGTTATACGGCAGCATTCGACAAGGCCACGCTGCTGCCGGAGCAGCTGCGAGTAACAAACGAGGAAATTCAAGGCGCTTATGCTCGCGTGGAGCCAGAGTTTCTCACTGCGCTCCGGCAAGCGGCTAAGAACATTACAGCGTTCCATGAGAAGCAGAAACGAGGAACGTGGATGGATGTCGCGCCGGATGGAACGATGCTGGGAATGGTGCTGCGGCCGCTGAAGCGGGTTGGGCTATACGTTCCTGGAGGCAAAGCGGCGTATCCATCGTCCGTGCTCATGAACGTGCTGCCGGCTAAGGTGGCTGGCGTGCCGGAGATCGTGCTGGTGACGCCGCCGTCGACAGGCGGGCGTGAAGGGATCGACCCGTACATTCTAGTGGCGGCCGCGGAAGCGGGTGTGACTGAGATGTACCGGGTCGGAGGAGCGCAAGCGGTAGCGGCGCTAGCGTACGGGACGGCGAGCATTCCCGCCGTCGATAAGATTTGCGGGCCCGGCAACATCTATGTGGCGCTGGCGAAACGCGCCGTGTTCGGCGCGGTCGACATCGACAGCATCGCGGGCCCGAGCGAGATTGTCGTGCTGGCGGATGACAGCGCCGATCCGCGGTTCATCGCCGCGGATATGCTGTCGCAAGCGGAGCACGACGAGATGGCCTCTGCGGTGCTGGTTACAGCATCGCAGGGGTTGGCCGACGCGGTCGCGGCGGAGCTTACGCGGCAGGTGGCTACGCTGCCGCGGCGCGAGATTGCTCAGCGTTCGCTGGAGCAATATGGCGCGATCTTGATCGTGGACAGCCTGGACGAAGGACTGGATGTCGTGAATAAGCTGGCGCCGGAGCATCTGGAAGTGATGACGGAGGATCCGCTTGATCTGCTGGGTCGGATAGAGACAGCAGGTGCGATTTTCCTCGGTCCATACAGCTCCGAGCCTGTAGGCGATTATTTTGCGGGACCGAACCATATTTTGCCGACGAATGGCACTGCACGGTTCTCTTCGCCACTTAATGTAGATGATTTTCTGAAGAAGTCCAGCTTGATCCGATATAGCAAGGAAGCGCTCAGGAGAGATGCTTCGGGTATTGCTACGTTAGCCCGCCATGAAGGCCTGGAAGCTCATGCCCGCGCGGTGGAAATTCGATTCGAAGGTGGGGAAATCCAATGAATGATGATCAAGTGAAGTTAAGCCGCAGTGCTGCGGTATCCCGTAAAACAAATGAAACTGACATTCAACTGTCCTTAGGCGTAGATGGTTCCGGTGAGGTTTCAATCGAAACGGACGTACCTTTCCTTAACCACATGTTGGACCTGTTCGCCAAGCATGGACAATTCGATTTGAAAGTCGAAGCCCGCGGAGACATAGACATTGATGATCACCATACGGTAGAGGACATCGGTATTTGCCTGGGTCAAGTTCTTCGAGAAGCGATTGGCGACAAATCCGGCATTAAAAGATACGCTAGCGTATTCGTGCCTATGGATGAGGCTCTTGCGCAGGTTATTATCGACATTAGCAACCGTCCGCATTTTGAATTGCGCGCCGAGTTCCCTTCTGCTTCCGTGGGAAGCTTCACGACAGAGCTTGTGCATGAGTTTCTATGGAAATTCGCGCTAGAGGCACGTATCACTTTACATGTAATCGTCCACTATGGCCGGAATACTCATCATATGGTTGAAGCAGTGTTCAAAGCGCTGGGACGTGCGCTGGATGAAGCGACTTCGATTGATCCTCGCGTGAAGGGCGTCCCTTCCACGAAGGGAGTGCTGTAAGTGATTGCCATTATCGACTACGGCATGGGTAACCTGCATAGCGTCAGCAAAGCCGTAGAGCGACTGGGCTGCGAAGTGATCGTGACATCCGATCCCGAACAAATCCTTGCGGCCGACGGAGCGATTCTGCCGGGCGTAGGTGCCTTCGGCGATGCGATGGCTAATTTGCAGGAAACCGGATTGGTGGAAATCGTTAAAGCGTATGCTGAATCCGGGAAACCGTTGCTCGGAATTTGTCTTGGCATGCAATTATTGTTCACGGAAAGCGAAGAGCACGGAACTCACCAGGGCCTCGGTTTGCTGCCTGGGCGAGTTGTGCGTTTCCAAGGAGACTACAAAGTTCCTCATATGGGCTGGAACGAGCTTAAGTTCTTACAGCCAAGCCCGCTGTTCGACAATGTCGAGCCGGGACATGTGTATTTTGTCCATTCTTTTCACGCGTTGCCGGAGCAAAGCACGGATTTACTCGCGGTGACAGACTATCACCAGCCAGTGACGGCAATCGTTGGACGAGACTCGGTATTCGGCATGCAATTTCACCCGGAAAAAAGCGGGATGCTGGGCATGGCGCTATTGGAGCGTTTTGTCGCATTGGCTGAGAATCGGTAAAAAAAGGGAGTTTTAAAAGTAATGTCTAAATTTATCATCTATCCAGCCATTGACATTCGCGGAGGTAAATGTGTCCGCTTGGTCCAAGGCGATTATAACCAAGAAACAATATACAACGAAGATCCTGTAGCGGCTGCTCTTGATTGGGAAGCGCAAGGGGGGCAATGGATTCACTTGGTGGATCTTGACGGCGCAAAAGCTGGGCATCCCGTAAACGATGAACTGATCGGACGTATTGCTAAGGCTGTAAATGTACCCGTTCAAGTGGGCGGCGGCTTGCGCAGTGTTGAAGATGTGGAGCGACTTCTCGGATTAGGTGTCTCCAGAGTTATTCTGGGGACGGCGGCAATCGAGGACCGGACATTTGTTTCCCAAGTTCTGAATAAATACGGAGAAGCAATCGCAATCGGAATCGATGCACGGAACGGCTTAGTGGCGACTAGAGGCTGGTTGGAAACATCGGAAGTAAAAGCAGAGGATCTAGCCGTGCAATTGGCGGGAGAAGGCGCGCAAACATTCATCTTTACCGATATTTCCCGGGATGGCATGATGGGTGGACCAAACGTAGAGGCCATTCTGTCGCTGGCGAAGGTGTCCGGTCGCACAGTAATTGCTTCTGGCGGCGTAAGCAAGCCTGAGGATCTGGACAATCTTGCTGTCCATGCCGCTGAAGGCATTGGCGGTGCTATCGTAGGTAAAGCGCTATACACAGGAAGCATTAGCCTCGCAGAAGCAGTCAGCAAATTCCAAAAGTAACTTTTAACCGTCGCACGGAGCACCAAAAGCAGCTGATAGAAGAGGCGGCGAATAAGAAGGAAGGGGGATGACCCTTATGCTGGCAAAACGAATTATTCCTTGCCTAGACGTGAAGGATGGACGGGTCGTGAAGGGTGTTAATTTTGTGAATTTGCGTGATGCTGGCGATCCGGTAGAGCTGGCGTCGATCTATGACCGTGAGGGCGCAGATGAGCTAGTGTTTCTCGATATCTCGGCATCCGTCGAAGGTCGAGCGACAATGATTGATGTTGTTCGGCGAACCGCAGGTGAGATTACGATTCCGTTTACGGTTGGCGGCGGCATATCTGCTGTTGAGGATATGAAGCGATTACTGCGTGCGGGTGCGGATAAAATTGGCATTAATACAGCAGCATTACGCAATCCGGATTTGATTACAGACGGCTCGAGAACGTTCGGAGCACAGTGTATCGTCGTGGCCATTGATGCGAAGTTTAACGCGGAGTGGCAAGAGTGGGAAGTATTCACCCACGGCGGACGCAACTCGACGGGAATTAGGGCTTTAGAGTGGGCGAAGGAAGCGGAACGCCGAGGAGCGGGAGAGCTGTTGCTGACGAGCATGGACGCAGACGGTACTAAGGATGGCTTCGATATCGCGCTAACCCGTGCGGTATCCTGCAGCGTTGGCATACCGGTGATCGCATCAGGCGGAGCGGGTAATGCGTCGCACTTCTCGGATGTGTTCGCGGATGGGCTTGCAGACGCTGCGCTTGCTGCAAGTATTTTCCACTACAAGGAAGTCACTGTGCAAGAGGTCAAAAACACGCTGCGCGGCAAAGGAGTGAACGTAAGATGACACAAAATGATCGGGCAAAATTACTAGAGCAAATTACATGGAGCTCGGAGGGGCTAGTTCCTGCAGTAGTGCAGGATGCCCTCAGCAAAGAAGTGTTAATGCTGGCTTATATGAACCGAGATTCGCTGCAGAAGTCTCTTGAAACCGGGCAAACGTGGTTTTGGAGCCGCTCTAGGAGCGAGCTATGGAACAAAGGCGCGACAAGCGGAAACACGCAGGAAATCGTCTCCTTGCATTATGATTGCGATGGTGACACGCTGTTAGCGAAGGTAAAGCAGAAGGGTCCAGCTTGCCATACGGGGGCATACAGCTGCTTTTACCGAGAAGCCTCGGCTAACGAGACGACTGTACCGGAACAAGGGAATAAGATGGAAGACCGTTTCGGACCGCTCAGCCGATTGGAAGCGACGATTGCAAAGCGGGATGCGGAACGTCCAGAAGGTGCTTATACCACCTACCTTTTCGAAAAAGGCCTAGATAAAATTCTCAAGAAGGTCGGAGAAGAGTCGGCCGAGGTAATCATTGCCGCGAAAAACCGAGACAAAGAAGAGCTGCGTTGCGAGGCTGCGGACTTGATCTTCCACCTAATGGTGCTGCTCCGCGAGCAAGGGATTCCGTTCGACCAAGTCCTGCAGGAGCTGGAATTCCGCAATCGGATGCCGGTTAAGAAGGATTAGGTGGCACAATGCGCATTGACTATCACACGCATAATTACCGTTGCGGCCATGCGGTCGGCACGCTCGAAGAATACGTTCTAAGCGCCATCGACAAAGGGCTGGAGCAAATCGGTTTGTCTGATCATATGCCGCTTGTCCATATAAGTCCGGAGGATCACCCCGATATTGCTATGTCAATGGAGGAACTCCCTCATTACGTGGAGGAATGCTTCAGACTTCAAGATGTATACCGCGACCGAATCGCCGTTCGCGTTGGGCTTGAAGGGGACTTTATCGAAGGCTGCGAGGAGCAAATCGCGGCAATCGTGAATGGGTACCCATGGGATTACGTGATCGGCTCTGTTCATTTTCTGGGAACATGGGATGTGACGGATTTCAGGCAAGTTCACCAGTGGGAAGGACGGAGCATCATTGGTGCATATGAACAATATTTCGATGCGATCCAGAAAGCTGCTGCGACGGGTTTGTATGATTACATTGGCCACATCGACGCGATTAAGCGGTTCGGGTTCCGTCCGGAAGAGGATTCGGCTCCCCTAGAGGATGCTGCGCTACAAGCGGTTGCAAAGCATGGCCTTGCCTTCGAGCTGAATGCTGCCGGGATTCATGCCCCCTGCAAGGAAATGTATCCCTCGCTAAGTATGTTGGAGCGTGCTAAAGCATACGATATTCCGGTAACATATGGTTCCGATGCCCATCATCCCGATAAAGTCGGCCATAAAGGCTTGGATGCTCAAACAATGCTGAAAAATGTCGGATATTCACAAATAGCAACGTTTGAGCGGCGAAAAAGGGTAATGAAATCCATTTGAACTATAGCCATTCTAATGTATAATAGGTTGACTGACGGTTTTCGACACGTTGATGTCGAATAGCCAAATTTGGAGGGGCACATGTACAGCAGCAAACTTCGTATTTTTTCGGGATCATCCAATCCATTATTGGCAGGAAAGATCGCCGATCACCTCGGATTGCCGCTTGGGAGAATCAAGCTTTCCCGATTCAAGAGCGGCGAAGTGTACGTTCACTATGAGGAAACGATTCGCAATTGCGATGTCTTCATCGTCCAATCGTTATCCCATCCGATCAATGACTACTTCGTAGAATTGCTGGTCATGATTGATGCTGCCAAACGGGCATCCGCTCGGACAATTAACGTTGTACTGCCATACTATGGCTACGCTAGGCAAGAGCGGAAAGCTGCCCCACGCGAACCAATCTCCGCGAAGATGGTAGCGGACGTCCTGACAACGGTAGGTGCTCACCGGATCGTTACAATTGATTTGCATGCTCCGGCAATCCAAGGCTTCTTTAATATTCCAGTGGATCACCTGACTGCGCTTGATTTGATCAGCGATTATCTGAAAGCCAAGGACATCCGAAATCCTGTTGTCGTATCGCCTGATGCAGGACGCGCTTCGACGGCTGAGAAGCTGGCGAATCAATTGGATTGTGCATTTGCTATCATGATTAAGAAACGCCCAGCTCATAACGAATCGGTCATCACTCACGTCATTGGAGATGTGGAAGGCTGTACACCGATCATTATCGAGGATATGATCGATACCGGCACAACCATCGTAAACGTAGTAGAAGGCTTGAAGGAACGCGGAGCGGAAGACGTATACGTATGTGCGACCCATCCTCTATTCTCTGGACCGGCCCTGAAGCGATTGGATCATCCGAACATCAAAGAAGTGGTCGTTACGGACTCCATCTTGCTGCCGGAGGACCGTTCCTCTCGGTTCAAGGTGATCACTGTTGCTCCAATGCTTGCCGAAGCCACGCGGATTATCATGGAGGGCGGCTCGATCAGTACACTGTTCAAGAACGCTGGGGTATAATCTTCAGATAATGACAATAAAAACCATCAACGAATTGGAATCTCCATTTGTTGATGGTTTTTTTTCTGTATGGAGATTGGACAATAAAGCAGGATTTGATCGGTTGTTCATCTCTAATAGTTCGGTTCATCAATTTTATATTCTAACTTTAAGGTTTGGACAATATAGTCGGCAACCTCTTCCGGATTCAAGTCGTCGGTACTCACTTTTGAATGGTTGAGGGAATATGCATTTTGGCGGGAATAAAACAGTTTTTCAATATCTTCCATCGATTTTTCTTGCAAAACAGGCCTGTTATCCATTATGAGGTGAATCCGATCTTTCCATGAGTCCCAGGTGATATCGAGAAAAAAAACGATGGAGTTTGACAGGCATACATTTCTAATTTCTTCTTGCATGAAAGCGCCCCCGCCGAGTGATACAATTTTTAAACGAGAGTTTTCGCATAAATCGACGATATAGTCCTTTTCAATTTGCCTGAACTTTTTTTCGCCTAGGGTCTTAAAAATCTGCGGTACAGACATATTTTGCTGCTTTTCAATTTCTTGATCAACATCAATAAAATCGCGGTACATTTTTTTTGCCAGATGCAACCCGATGGTGGTTTTACCCACCCCCATAAAGCCCGTTAAGATGATGTTTTTTTCTTTGATGGGTATGTGTTTGTTCGTAAATATGGCAAATCACTCATTTCCGATGGGTAATCCTCTAATTATAAAGGGAATGGAAATGAGATTCAATTGTCTTTATAGCTCACAGCTTCATTGCTTTTAGAGATGTTTGCTGGTTGGGCGTTATTATTTTATGGATTGCTCCGGCTGTGTTATAATCGTGGTTGATGGAGTCCCAGAACAACTAGGAGGTGCCTTGCCGATGAGTCAGCGGAAACGTGCGGCCAAAAACCGACGTCCCAAAGTGATCCCGATGCGTCTGGACGCTACCTTCTTCTTTGAACGAGCCGTACAGTCGCTGGATCGTTACCATTACGACAAGGCACTGAAGTATTTTCGCCGAGCGGTAGAGTATGAGCCGGAGAACCCTGTTAACCATTGCAATATGGCGGGTATTCTATCTGAGATGGGGCGTTATGAGGAATCCAATGTTATTCTTCATTCGGTACTCGACCAGATCGATCCTGCAATGACGGAATGCCACTATTACTTGGCCAATAACTATGCCAATATGGAACTATATGAAGCGGCGGAAGAAGCGCTTGTCCGATATTTAGAGAATGACCTGGAAGGCCAATTCCTGGATGAGGCTGACGAATTGCTGGATTTGTTGAACTATGAGCTTAATCGGCCAACGAAGCTTGCGACGATCAAGTCGAAGGAAAATATCTATGCGCATGACAAGGCCCGTGAATTGCTGGAAGCAGGCCAATTTGCCGAGGCGGTTAAGATGCTGGAAGAAATTATTCAGCGCGAGCCTGAATTTTTAGCCGCGAGGAATAACTTAGGTCTGGCATACTACTATATGGGGCTATTCGAGAAATCGGTCGAAACCATAACCGAGGTGCTGGATGCGGAGCCGGGTAACCTGCATGCGCTTTGTAACCTTGCGATTTTCTATCAACACTCCAATCAGGACGGTCCGCTGAAAGCTTTGATTACCCAATTAAACAAAACAGTCCCTTTCCACCCGGAGCATGTATTCAAGATGGCAACAACGCTCGGAATAGTGGGGGAGCATCAGGAAGCATATCGTCACTTTCGCCGTCTGCTGCGCACTGGGGAGCTGGCGGAAGAGCCTAGTCTGCACCATTTTGCTGCGGTTGCCGCCACGAATCTTATGCGGTACGAGGATGCGGAGAAACACTGGAAGCAAGCGGAGCGGTTGGATTCCGAGTCGCCGGTTCCTGCATTTTTCTTAAAACGTCTAGAGAAGGTGCGTTTCGGCGAGGAAGCTCCTCCAACGCATTACCATTACCACCTCCCCTTCGAGGAGCAGTTCCGACAATGGGAGCACAGCCCTGGTCAAGTGACCGATGCGCTGAAGCGCGAGCCCTTGATCCGCTCGTCGTTCTTCTGGGCGTTAAGGCACGGGGATCGCCGTACGAAGGTTCAGGTGATTCAAGCGCTGGGACTTGTAGCCGATGAGGAAGTTATTGAAGCGCTGAAGTCTTTCTTGATTGATGCGGACGAGGAAGACGAATTAAAGCGGGTTGCCGTTCTCGTGCTGCGTTCAATCGGCATTGAGGATTCGTTAACCGTTACGTTCGGCGGGAAAACGCTGACCTTGGAGGCTAGGCGCAAATCAGCTAAGCTGCCGATATGGGACAGCGCTTGGCAGGCTGTGCTGGAGCATGCTCTCGATGGGATGGCAGGACGATACGACGTCGTACAGCAGCATGATATGATGACGCTGTGGGTTGATTATTTATCCCGTGTGTATCCAGAAGTACCCAAGCTTCATAAATCTACGGGCTGGGCCGCAGCGCTGGAATATTGGACGGCTAAGATGCACCGTAGAACCGTAACCTATGCAGACTTAGTCAGTCGTTATGGTGTTTCACAGGCAAGCATCAGCCGTTATGCAAATCGCATTGACGAAGCTTGCGGCATTCGCGAGAAGCTGGACTTAACGACTTCTTCCTTCCACTAGAATAAGTAAAACGGCTTCTCGTTCATAGAGGAATAAACGTTTGTATAGAGCTATCAGAGAGGTTAAGGGTTCTACAAACTCGACCTTACTGATCTTATAAAAAAGACCGTAAAACGGCGTATGTGACAATGAAGCATTCTGCAAACGGTACTCATTCGTTGTACTCGTGACAACGAAACATTCCGCAGGCGGAACTCATTCGTTGCACTTAGGAGGAAGAAGTCATGCACAAAACGATTGTTATCGGAACAGGGCCTGCAGGACTAACAGCAGCGATTTATCTGGCACGCGCGAACTTATCGCCGCTCGTCATTGAAGGGCCTGAGCCGGGCGGTCAGTTGACCACGACGACCGAAGTTGAGAATTTCCCGGGTTTTCCTGAAGGGATTATGGGACCGGAGCTTATGACCAATATGCGTAAGCAAGCAGAACGCTTCGGTGCAGAGTTCCGTACCGGATGGATTAACAAGGTAGATATGTCCAAGCGTCCTTTCACCCTGTCACTTGAGGGCGGAGAAACCTTACAGGCGGAAACATTGATCATCTCTACAGGGGCATCGGCGAAATATATCGGCATTCCTGGTGAGAAGGACAATATCGGCCGCGGCGTTAGTACGTGTGCGACATGTGACGGGTTTTTCTTCCGCGGAAAAAAAATCATCGTCGTAGGCGGCGGAGATTCCGCGATGGAGGAAGCCAACTTCTTAACGCGATTCGCTTCTGAAGTCACGCTTGTTCATCGTCGTGATGAGATGAGAGCCTCTAAGATTATGCAAGACCGTGCCCGTCAGAATAACAAAATTCTATGGGGCTTAAACAAAACGCCAATTGAAGTTGTTGCAACTGGAATGGGCGTAACGGGATTGAAAGTACGCAACAATGAAACGGGCGAAGAGGAAATTATTGAAACGCAAGGACTCTTCGTTGCAATTGGACATACGCCCAATACGAAGTTTCTGGACGGTCAGATCGACACGGACGAACTCGGTTACATCCTTGTGAAGCCGGGTACAACGGAGACTAACATTCCGGGCGTGTTCGCATGCGGTGACGTGCAGGATCATAAATATCGTCAGGCTATTACAGCTGCAGGAAGCGGATGTATGGCCGCACTGGATTGCGAGAAGTTCTTGGAAGGCTCGATCGCTCAAGATTGGAGCAAATCTCTTTCATAAGAGTTTCAGCAGATAAAATTAGCTTCTTAACAACATTATTCTTTATGAGGTGTCGACAAAAATGTCAGAATCGTTGTATGTAGGCGTAGATTTGGGTGGAACCGCCATTAAGGTTGGCTTGTGCAACGCAGAGGGGGATTTGCTTCGTACGCATGAAGGCCCTACGCAAGCCGTGAATGGTTCGGATGCCGTGTTAACCAACATTGCAACCTACGTCAAAGAGCTTGTAGCTCCGGGAACTCCAGAATGGGATGCCGTTGAAGGTATAGGGATCGGTATTGCCGGGTTTCTGAATATTCCGGAGGGGATTATTGACTTTTCGGCGAACCTTCCATTTAGGAATGTGCCTGTTAAGAAAATCATGGAGGAAAAGATCGGCAAGCCGGTAAAAATCAATAACGACGCGAATGTAGCCGCGCTTGGGGAAGCTTGGGCCGGTGCGGGCAAGAATATTGCGAATTGTGTCTGTTATACTTTAGGAACTGGTGTCGGCGGGGGCATAATTCTTAACAACCGATTGATCGAAGGGTTTTCCGGAATGGCGGGTGAGCTCGGACACATTTCGATCGTACCTGATCTGGAGGCCATTCAGTGCGGTTGCGGTAAGATGGGCTGTCTGGAGACGGTATCCTCGGCAACCGGGATTATCCGGATGGCGACGGATGCAGTAGAACGCGGCGATAAGACCTCCCTAGTCTTTATTGAGGGAGAGATAACGGCAAAAGACGTGTTCGACGCTGCCAAAAGCGGCGATGAAGTCGCGCAGCGCATAGTCAGTCGCGCAGCCTTCTACTTGGGCAAATCAATGGCAGCTGTTGCAGTAATCATTAATCCACAGAGATTTATCATTGGCGGCGGAGTGAGCAAGGCTGGAGATTTTCTCTTTGCCCAAATCCGAGAGGTGTTCGATAAGTTAACACCAGACAATGCCAGAGACAGGGTCGAGATCGTAGCTGCCGAATTAGGCAACAATGCCGGAGTTGTGGGAGCGGCCGGATTGTTCCTTCGCGCATAACGTTCAGACGATCGGCTCCGCTGCACATTGAGCGTTAACGGGCGTTTGGTCGTTAAATAGCTACTGGGGGGAGGAAGACGAATGGATACAATAAATGTGCAGCCGACACTTGTTATCATTACGGGGATGTCGGGCGCGGGGAAGACGATAGCCGTTCAAAGCCTTGAGGATTTGGGTTTTTTCTGCGTCGACAATTTACCGCCTGTCCTTATTCCCAAATTCGCTGAGTTGATTGAACAATCCCAAGGACGGATTGCCAAGGTAGCGTTGGTGATTGATTTGCGGGGGCGCGAGTTTTTCACGGCACTGTCAGAATCTCTCAGCTATATTCGTGAGCATTATACCATTCATTCCGAAATACTTTTTCTGGATTCAACGGATTCGGTTTTGGTACAGCGTTATAAGGAAAGTCGTCGCATACATCCGCTCTCACCGGAAGGTATGCTCCTTGACGGTATCCACCTAGAGCGCAAGCTGCTCGAGGATCTGAAGGGCTGGGCGACGCAGGTCATTGATACGAGCAGTCTTAAACCAGCAGCATTAAAGGAGAAGATCATTGGGCGTTTCACGAACCTTGATCGAAATAATATTTCGATCAATGTGACCTCCTTCGGTTTTAAGTACGGCGTGCCGATCGATGCTGATTTGATCTTCGACGTTCGTTTTCTGCCTAATCCGCATTATGTGGAGCAGCTTCGTCCGAAAACCGGGGTTGAGGCGGAAGTATATGATTATGTGATGAAGTGGCCTGAAACGCAGACGTTCCTCACAAAGTTATTAGATATGCTGCAATATTTAATCCCTCTCTATCATAAAGAAGGCAAAAGTCAGGTTGTGATCGGAATCGGTTGTACCGGAGGGAAACACCGTTCCGTAGCGCTGGCTGAATATCTGGGGCGTAGGCTAGGTTCCAGCGATACAGAAATGGTACGAGTGAGCCATCGCGATTCCGAACGCGACAGGCATAGCTGAGGTGTGGCGATGAAACAACAGCTAAGCCTGGGACGAAACCCGCGTATCGTCGTGATTGGCGGCGGTACGGGGTTATCCGTCATGCTTCGCGGATTAAAGCAGAAGCCGCTTGATATCACGGCAATCGTTACGGTAGCCGATGATGGAGGCAGCTCTGGTATTCTACGTGAAGAGCTGCAGATCCCGCCTCCAGGGGATATTCGCAACGTCTTATCAGCTCTAGCGGACATTGAGCCTTTGCTCGCTGAGGTATTGAAATACAGATTTCAGAACGGTACAGGTTTAGCTGGCCATAGCTTGGGCAATCTTATTCTTGCGGCGATGACGGATATTACGGGCGATTTCGTAACCGGAATAACCGAGTTAAGCCGAATATTCGCAGTCAGGGGACGTGTCCTGCCTGCCGCTAATCAAGCCATCGTGCTTAAGGCGGAAATGGAAGATGGCTCCATTGTTGTAGGGGAATCTACGATTCCAAAATCCGGGTTGGCCATTCGCAAGGTGTTTATCGAGCCCGCTGATGTAGAGCCTCTACCGGATGCGGTTCTTGCTCTTCAGGAGGCGGATGCGATTCTGATCGGACCTGGAAGCTTATATACAAGCATTCTGCCAAATCTCATCGTTCCCAAGCTTGCGGATGCGATTGTCAAATCCGACGCTGTGAAGCTATTCGTTTGTAATGTGATGACCCAGCCGGGAGAAACAGACAATTATTCGGTTAGTGACCATTTGGATGCTATTCATGCGCATATTGGGCAGCACTTATTCGACTATGTGATCGTCAACAATGGGGAAATTCCTCCTCAGGTGCAAAGCTTATATGCCGAGAAGGGATCCACAGCGGTTCACCTGGACTTAGATGAGGTTACCCGCCTTGGCTACAAGGTCATCGCGGACACACTTGTATTATTCCGAACCTACCTGCGACATGACGCTGCCAAATTAAGTGATCATATCTATCATCTTGTTGAAGATTGGATGTTGCGAAAGGGGTGAAATGGGCATGTCATTTGCGGCGCTGACCAAAAAAGAACTAACTATGGTGGAATCGGAGAGCTGCTGTGAGAAAGCAGAGCTATCGGCGCTAATTCGGATGAATGGAACAATATCCCTCTCTAATAAGCGGGTTGTTCTGGATATCGCCACCGAGAATGCCGCAATCTCACGCCGGATGTACACCCTTTTGAAGCGACATTTTACCGTAGTGACAGAGCTGTTGGTCCGTAAAAAGATGCGGCTCAAGAAAAACAATGTGTATGTCGTACGGGTGCCAGCTGGTGCGGAGGCGATTCTAAGCGAGCTGTCAATCGTCTCCGAAGGCTTCCTCTTCCATCCGAGCATCGACAAAGCGCTGATTCGCAAGCCTTGTTGTAAAAGAGCATATTTGCGCGGTGCATTCCTTGCCGGTGGATCGGTGAACAACCCCGAAGGCTCATCTTATCACCTGGAGATTGCATCGATTTATGAGGAGCATTGTCAGGCATTGGTTGACTTAGCGAATAAATTTTCACTAAATGCGCGATTTATTGAGCGCAAAAAGGGATTTATTCTGTATATTAAAGAGGGCGAGAAAATAATCGAATTCCTGAGCATTATCGGGGCGCATCAAGCTTTGTTCAAATTCGAGGACGTTCGCATCATGAGAGATATGCGGAATTCGGTTAACCGTATTGTTAATTGCGAGACCGCTAATCTTAACAAGACAATCGGAGCAGCCGTGCGCCAGATCGATAATATCAAGCTCCTTCAGAAGGTGGTTGGCCTGAGTAACCTTCCCGACAAGCTTCGCGAGGTGGCGGAAGTCAGGCTTCAGCATCCCGATATTAATCTGAAAGAGGTTGGCGATTTGCTTAAAGGGCAGGTTAGTAAATCCGGGGTTAACCATCGTCTTCGGAAGCTTGATGAATGGGCAGAAAAAATCCGGAATGGCGGAGCATAAACCGTATAGCGTATTTGTTCATATCAATGGTATAATAGTTGAGAAACTATAGCACGGGGGTCCCGGCAGCGGGACGAATTAAAGATAGGGGGTATCCGGTCCATGACGAGACAGCCGGTGGTAGTTCGGCTTAAAACGGGTCTTCACGCCAGACCGGCGGCACTTTTCGTGCAAGAAGCCAATAAATTCTCTTCCGACGTCTTCGTTGAGAAGGATGAGAAGAAAGTAAATGCGAAAAGCATCATGGGCATTATGAGCCTGGCAATCAGCTCCGGTACGGAAGTCGCGATCAGCGCGGAAGGTTCCGACGCAGAGCAAGCTGTAACCGCTTTAGTGCAACTTGTAAGCAAAGAAGAGCTTGAAAACCAATAATAGTCCTTCGCGCGAAGCTCCCTGCAGGGAGCTTTTTGCATTTCTATTCAAACAGATGAAACATTTGGGGGGTAGAATTCGTCATAAGGTCAAACGGGCAGAAGGGAGTTTGGAAGGATGAAACAACGTACGGTTCATGTGTTAATGATAGCTGCAGTTGCTGTTGTGGTAGGGTGGTTTGGTTTTGGAAGAGGGGAGGCTGCAATTGTGTCGGCAGAAGTTACTCCTGTAAGTATGCCAGTGAATACGGTTACGGTCGGTGCCACTGGATCAATTAAGGTCGAACCCGATGTTGCACATTTGAGTTTGGCCGTTGAGGCCCGAGGCTCTAAGGCATCGGAAGCACAGCAAGCGAACGCGGACAAGTTCGCTGCGGTGGAAAAAGCATTGTACGAGAAATTCGCTATCGACAAGAAAGATGTAAAGACAACGAATTTCGATGTGCAGCCGGAATATAACTATACGGAGAAAGACGGCCGAGTGCTGAAGGGGTATCTCGCGGTTCATCAGATTCAAGTCACCTATCGGAACTTAGCGGAGATTGGGAAGCTGTTCGATGCCTTGACGGCGGCTGGTGCTAACCGTATGGATGGGGTTCGGTTCGATACAGAGAAGAAGGATCAGTATGAGCTGGATGCCCTGAAGATAGCAATGGCGAATGCTTCGGCGAAAGCGAGTGTACTGGCCACTTCAGCTAATCGTCAGTTGCAGGGTGTTATTAACATCGTTCAAGGAGATGTTTCTAACATGCCGATCCTATACGAGCGTGAAGAGGCTCGCAATGAGATGGCTAAGATGGCGGATGGAGCATCAACCTCCGTGCAGTCCGGGCAAATTGAGATCAGTACAAAGGTTACGGTTCAGTATGAGATGAAGTAGGATTGATATCATGACGTGTGTACTAGGAAGAGGCGGGATTCATTCCGTTTCTCTTTTTTTTCTACGACGGCATAATCGACAAACATTCACGCGTCCCTCTGGTTTTCTAGGTTTTGCAAGTGTCCCACCATTGTCGCAAAATGCAGCAATGAGCGCGCCTTAACCAAAATGCGCCCCACCATAGTCGCAAAATGCAGCAATGAGCGCGCCTTAACCAAAATGCGCCCCTCCATTGTCGCAAAATGCAGCAATGAGCGCTCCTTAACCAATATGTATCCCTCCATTGTCGCAAAATGCAGCAATGAGCGCTCCTTAACCAATATGTATCCCTCCATTGTCGCAAAATTCAGCAATGAGCGCTCCTTAACCAATATGCATCCCTCCATTGTCGCAAAATAAGACCTGCATCTGTTTTGTGTGTTTTCAGATCGAGAAAACAAAAACCGCAATCCGGATTAGGATTGCGGTAGTAGATGTTAAGTTGAAGGGCAGTTATGCCTCTTTATAATTTTCTAGTTGGCGGGTGGAAAGAGCCTCTTCCAATAATTCAATGAATTCGTTGGACAGGTTCATTTTCTTGGCTTCCCTGTAAACTTCCAGTAAATGCTCGTCTTTCAGCGGGCGAAGAAGTGACGCTTTATCACTAAGGCGACGGGCAGCCATCATATCGATGGAGCTATCACTTACGTATGTGCGAAGCGTTTTGTCTTCTGATTGCTTGCTAACAAGATACGGATAAGTCTGTTCGGGCATAAGTATCCCTCGCTTCTAATGTTCCTAAGTGATGACTAGAACTGGAGGTATTTGGATACCTTCTGAAGATAGCATACCATGGATTTGTAGTGTCGAAGAGAGGGCATTCAAAGATTTGAATTCTTGTTGACATAATAGAAAAACCGTGTTATGCGATTCTGATTAGGCGCAGGAATTAGAACAAACAAAAAACGTCAAGGGTCGAATTGATCCTTGACGTCTTTTTGGTTGTTTAGAGTTTAGTGATAACTTTGTCGATAAGTCCGTATTGCTGAGCAACATCAGCTTCCATGAAGTTATCGCGGTCGGTATCCTTCTCGATGCGCTCCAATGGCTGACCTGTACGTTCAGCAAGAATTCCGTTTAACTTATCACGCAGCTTCAAGATCCGTCTAGCCCGGATTTCGATGTCGCTGGCTTGACCTTCAGCTCCGCCGAGCGGTTGATGAATCATGACTTCGCTGTTTGGAAGAGCGAAGCGTTTGCCTTTCGCACCTGCCGCGAGAAGGAAAGCTCCCATCGATGCGGCCATACCAACACAGATCGTAGATACATCAGGCTTAATGAACTGCATGGTATCGAATATCGCCATGCCGGACGTAATCGAGCCGCCAGGGCTGTTGATGTAAAGGTGAATGTCTTTCTCAGGGTCTTCGGCAGCAAGGAACAGCAGCTGCGCGATGATGGAGTTAGCTACTACGTCATTCACTCCGGTACCCAGAAATACGATACGATCCTTAAGTAAGCGGGAATAAATGTCATAAGCGCGTTCTCCCCGATTTGTCTGCTCGACAACCATTGGTACAAAACTCATGTTTGACGTCCCTCCTTATATTGTTGGTTTAGCTGGATAGCGATATTGTTTTATTATCATAGCGAATTCACGCACGAAAGTCAAAGAAAGTCAAAGAGATATCCGAGGCTAAAAAAGGGGTACGATATAAAAAAACCGGCCGTATGGAACGGCCGGTTATGCTGAATGATATAGAATGGCGTAGTTGGCGCGCCCGTGAGGAATCGAACCTCAATCTCAGCCTTCGGAGGGCTGCGTCATATCCGTTGGACCACGGGCGCATATTGTTACAGCAAGAGTTATTATAGGTGATGGATGCACAAAATGCAAGATAAAGAGTTCTGGTAAATTTGTTATTTTCGTGGACATTTGCTGTTGCATCCTCTAGAAAAATTCGTTAATATAAAGGTGGGACTCAAAAGGATGTGGCGGGACATATTCGGTCCATCCGAAAAGTTCGCATAATTGCCGACGATGGCCATCTGGTCACAGGAGGAAGCGCGGAGAGAATGCGAAAAATTGTAGAAATTCAAAAGAAGCTGTTGCCTGATCTACTGCAGGTTATGGAGAAAAGGCACAAGATCCTGCACCAAATCTATCTGTCGGGAACGATAGGACGGCGTACATTGGCAACAAACGTTGACCTGACGGAGCGTGTCCTTCGCTCAGAGCTTGAGATTCTGCGAGCGCAAGGTTTGCTTGAAATAGGAGCGGCAGGGATGGCGCTTAGCGAAAGCGGACGTCAGCTGGTCGAAGAGATGGAACCGATCTTGAAGGAACTGTTCGGTTTATCGGAATTGGAAGAAACGGTGCGACAAGCCTTCGGACTAAAGCGGGTAGTTATTGTGCCCGGGGATTCCGACAGCTCAGACCATATCAAGCGGGAGCTTGGTCTTGCGGGAAGCCGAGTACTCCGAGACAGCTTATCTTCCGGCGATGTGGTTGCGGTTATGGGCGGATCGACAATGGCGCGAATGGCATCGCAGTTCGCTACGCCCATGCAGCTTCGGGATAACTGGTTTGTTCCTGCTCGAGGTGGTTTGGGAGAGAGCGTTGATTATCAAGCCAATACGATTGTCTCCGAGCTGGCCAAGCGAACCGGAGCGCGTTACCGAATGCTTCATGTGCCTGACCATCTAAGCGAGGAAGCTTATCAGACCCTTATGCAGGAGCCTAACGTTCGAGACGTCGTCGATATGATCCGCAGCGCGCGTATCGTCGTTCACGGAATAGGGGATGCCTTGACGATGGCAAGACGTCGGAAGCTCAGGAATGATACCAAGGATGAGCTGGTAAAGGATGGCGCGCTTGCAGAAGCGTTCGGGTATTACTTCGATCGGTCAGGCAAGGTTGTCCATCGGATGGCTACAGCGGGCTTGCGTCTGGAAGATATCGAAGCAGCGGGGATGGTAATCGGCATCGCGGGCGGGAGCAGCAAGGGTGAAGCTATCGCATCGGTCATGAGATTCGGTCATGATGACGTGCTGGTAACGGATGAGGCAGCAGCTATAGAGGCGCTTCGACATGTTTGAATATTTAAAAAAGTTACATGCTTAAGTATAGGGTAATAATTAGTGGTCTCGGTACTATAGGTACCTGTTATAGATCAAAAAAAATTTTTAGATCTCCGAGGAGGAAATTATTATGGCAGTAGTTAAAGTTGGTATTAATGGATTCGGACGTATTGGTCGTAATGTGTTCCGCGCTTCTTTTAAAAACCCTAACGTAGAAATCGTAGCAATCAATGATCTAACAGACGTTAGCACGCTTGCTCATCTATTGAAGTATGATACGACTCATGGTCGTTTTGACGGAACAGTTGAAATCGGTGAAGGCGCACTTATCGTTAACGGAAAAACGATCAAAGTATTCGCTGAGCGTGATCCAGGCGCATTGCCATGGGGGTCAGTCGGTGTTGAAGTCGTTGTTGAATCTACTGGTTTCTTCACGGCTAAAGATAAAGCTGAGCTTCACTTGAAAGGCGGCGCTAAGAAAGTAATTATTTCCGCACCTGCAACGAATGAAGATATTACAGTTGTTATGGGCGTTAACCATGACAAATACGATCCGGCGCAACACACAATCATCTCCAACGCTTCTTGCACAACAAACTGCCTTGCACCATTTGCTAAAGTCATTAACGATCAATTCGGTATCGTTAAAGGCATGATGACAACAATCCACTCTTATACAAATGACCAAAGTGTACTTGATGTGCCTCACAAAGACTTGCGTCGCGCTCGTGCCGCCGCGGAGAACATCATTCCTTCTTCCACAGGCGCTGCGAAAGCTGTTTCCCTTGTGTTGCCTGAGTTGAAAGGTAAATTGAACGGTATGGCTATGCGCGTACCTACTCCTAACGTATCCGTTACGGATCTTGTGGCTGAATTGAAAGTTAGCGTAACAGTTGAAGAATTGAACGCTGCACTGAAAGCTGCTGCTGACGGCCCAATGAAAGGCATCTTGAAATACTCCGACGAGCCGCTGGTATCCAGCGACTACAATGGCGATCCTGCTTCTTCTACAATCGACGCTTTGTCTACAATGGTTGTTGAAGGCAACATGGTTAAAGTCATTTCTTGGTACGACAACGAGTGGGGCTATTCTAACCGCGTTGTTGACTTGTGTGAATATATTGCTAGCAAAGGATTCTAATCCCCCTATGTCCCCCTTTTCCAAAGGGGGATTCCGAGGGCTCTGCCCTCTGGACACCCGTGTTGGCTGAGGAGCGGACTTGGGTGGTATGGAGAGTTACAATTGTGCTAGGAAACGCTATCGTCCCGGATTTGCTCTGCAAACCCGGGACACGCTTTACTCTGGAGGAAAGAAGGAACTCCCCGTCCGCGCTGTTGCGCTTCGGGTCCTTCAAGTAGAGCATGGCTCCCCCGCGCACTGACTTGCGCTTCTTGGGGAGCTGGGATTAAGAGCATGGCTCCCCCGCGCACTGACTTGCGCTTCTTGGGGAGCTTGGATTAAGGGCATGGCTCCCCCGCGCACTGACTTGCGCTTCTTGGGGAGCTTGGATTAAGGGCATGGCTCTCCCGCGCACTGACTTGCGCTTCTTGGGGAGCTGGGATTAAGGGCATAGGCTCCCCTGCGCACTGACTTGCGCTTCTTGGGAGCCGAGGTGAGAGCGCTGCTCCAACACGCATAACTGCGTTTCTATTGGAGTGACAATAATGATAATGCGGACACATGGCAGGCTCCTTGATCGGAGCCTAGCTTTGCGCCCGGGTGATTGAACATTCGAGGAGGACTGACTCTTGAACAAGAAAAGCGTAAGAGATGTCGAGGTTGCAGGAAAGAAAGTATTTGTCCGGGTAGATTTCAACGTGCCGCTCGAGAACGGTGCAATTACGGATGACACGCGAATTCGCGAGACATTGCCGACGGTTCGTTATTTGGTTGAAAAGGGTGCGAAAGTTATCCTTGCCAGCCATTTAGGCCGTCCTAAAGGCGAAGTCGTAGAAGAGCTGCGGTTAACTCCGGTTGCTGCTCGGTTGTCGGATTTGCTTGGCAAACAAGTGAACAAGTCCGAAGAAGTCGTAGGCGCTAGCGTACAAGCTAAGGTAGATGCGTTGAAGGACGGAGAAGTACTCCTGCTTGAGAATGTTCGTTTCCACCCAGGTGAAGAAAGCAATGATTCCGGCTTGGCCAAAGCTTTCGCCGATTTGGCGGATTTGTTTGTGAACGACGCCTTTGGCGCCGCTCATCGCGCTCACGCTTCAACAGAAGGCATCGCTCATCACATTCCTGCTGTTTCCGGACTGTTGATGGAGAAGGAGCTGGATGTACTTGGCAAGGCTCTGCACAATCCGGAGCGTCCTTTCACGGCTATCGTAGGCGGATCCAAAGTAAAAGACAAAATCGATGTCATTAACAAAATGATTGAAATCGCGGATAATATCATTATTGGCGGTGGACTTTCCTATACGTTCTTCAAAGCACAAGGCAAAGAAATCGGTAATTCGCTAGTGGACAATTCCAAGCTGGATTTGGCTCTGGAATTCATGGAGAAAGCGAAGAAGCTTGGGAAGAACTTCTATATCCCTGTTGATATCGTGGTCTCCGATGATTTCAGCGCGACTGCTAACACGGATATCGTGGATACCGATCACATTCCTCCAACATGGGAAGGTATCGATATCGGACCGAAAACCCGTGAAATCTATGCAGATGTCATTAAGAACTCCAAGCTGGTTGTTTGGAACGGACCGATGGGCGTATTCGAAATCGAGCCTTTCTCCTACGGTACTCTTGCGGTTGCTCAAGCATGCGCGACAACCGATGCTTACACTGTCATCGGGGGCGGCGATTCTGCTGCTGCAGCGGAGAAGTTCAAGCTTGCGGATCAGATGAATCACATTTCCACGGGCGGCGGAGCGTCGCTTGAATTCATGGAAGGCAAAGTCCTTCCAGGCGTAGTAGCGCTAAATGACAAATGAGGTGAACGAAGATGAGAACTCCGATTATCGCGGGTAACTGGAAAATGTTCAAAACAGTCAGCGAAGCAACAGCGTTCGTATCCGAGGTTAAAGGCAAGGCAGAGGTTGAAGGTGTAGAGAGCGTGATTTGCGCGCCATTCACGGCGCTTCCGGCTCTGGTCCAGGCAGTTAAAGGAACAAGCATCAAAATCGGCGCGCAAAATCTTCATTTTGAAGACAATGGTGCTTTTACGGGTGAAATTAGCGGTGCCATGCTGAAGGATATAGGTGTTCACTATGTGATCATCGGTCATTCGGAGCGCCGTCAATATTTTGCCGAAACGGACGAAATTGTGAACAAGAAAGCTCTTGCCGCTTTCCGTCATGGTTTAACGCCGATTATCTGCGTAGGCGAGAAGCTGGAAGAGCGTGAAGCTGGCCAGACTAAAGAAGTGTGCCGCGTGCAAACAGAGGGCGCGTTCGCAGGTTTAACTGCAAAGCAAGCCGCTGCATCCGTAATCGCTTATGAGCCAATCTGGGCGATCGGTACGGGCAAATCCTCAACTGCAGACGATGCAAATGAAGTAACGAGCTACATCCGCGGTGTTGTGGCAGGCTTGTTCGGCGCTGAAGTGGCTGACGAGGTACGTATTCAATACGGCGGAAGCGTTAAACCGAACACAGTAGCTGAATATATGGGTCAATCCGATATTGATGGAGCATTAGTTGGCGGCGCAAGCCTTGAACCGGCTTCTTATGTAGCTTTGGTTGAAGGGGCGAAGTAGGATGACAGCTCCTAAACCAGTTGCTCTGATTATTCTCGATGGCTTCGGCTTACGCGAGAGCATTCATGGAAATGCCGTTGCGCAAGCAAACAAACCGAATTTCGATCGCTACTGGAGTTCGTATCCTCACACAACCTTAACGGCATGCGGAGAAGCGGTTGGCCTGCCGGAAGGTCAGATGGGAAATTCCGAGGTTGGACATCTTAATATCGGAGCCGGCCGTATCGTGTATCAGGATCTTACGCGTATTTCTAAGTCGATTCGCGACCAAGATTTTTATGACAACTCCACATTACTCGGTGCAGTCAGACATGCGAAGACGAATGACAAGAAGCTTCACCTCTACGGCTTGGTATCAGATGGCGGCGTACATAGCCATATTGCTCACTTGTTTGCTTTGCTGGAGCTTGCCAAGAAGGAAGGTTTGGAGCAGGTTTACATTCATGCGTTCCTCGATGGCAGAGATGTTTCGCCTGACAGCGCAGCGGGGTACTTAACTCAGCTGCAAGCAACGATTGATCAGCTGGGTATCGGACGAATTGCAACGGTTCAAGGACGTTATTACGCGATGGATCGCGACAAGCGCTGGGAGCGTACGGAGAAATCCTACCGCGCAATGGTGTATGGGGACGGCCCGTCCGCTTACGATCCGATTCAAGCGGTGAAGGAATCCTATGAGAAATCGGTATTCGACGAATTCGTTATGCCGACAGTAATCTTGGGAACAGATGACAAGCCTGTAGGTCTAGTCGAGCCCGAGGATGCCGTTATATTCTTTAACTTCCGTCCAGATCGTGCCATTCAGCTGTCAAACGTATTTACGAATGAAGACTTCCGCGGCTTTGACCGCGGGTTGAATTTTCCTAAAAACCTGTATTTTGTCTGCATGACGCTGTTCGCGGAATCGGTTGGAGGCTTCGTTGCTTACAAGCCCAAGGAGCTCGATAACACGCTCGGCGAAGTATTCGTGCAGCAGGGGAAGAAACAGCTTAGAATTGCTGAAACCGAGAAATACCCGCATGTTACCTTCTTTTTCAGCGGTGGGCGGGATGAGGTACTCGAAGGCGAGACTCGCATTCTCATCAACTCGCCTAAGGTAGCGACTTATGACCTGCAGCCTGAGATGAGTGCATATGAGTTGACGGATGCTCTGGTTAAGGAAATCGAAGCGGACAATCATGACGCCATTATTCTAAACTTCGCCAACGCGGATATGGTGGGTCATTCCGGGATGCTGGAGCCGACAATCAAAGCGGTTGAAGCGACAGATGAATGCCTTGGACGGGTTGTTGATGCGGTTGTTGCCAAAGGCGGCGTCTGCGTCATCATCGCGGATCACGGAAATGCGGACATGGTTATCGACGATAACGAGCGTCCATTCACAGCGCATACGACAAATCCGGTTCCTTGCATCGTTACTGAAACTGGACATACACTCCGCGAAGGTGGTATTCTAGCGGACGTAGCCCCTACAATTCTTAAGCTGATGCAATTGCCGCAGCCTGAGCAAATGACAGGTAAATCTTTGTTTATCTAAGCTAGACCTATACAAACCTATTTAAAAGGAGTGTTACTCATGACCATGATTACTGATGTGTACGCACGCGAAGTGTTGGACTCTCGTGGAAACCCAACAGTGGAGGTAGAAGTTCGTTTGGAATCCGGTATACTCGGCCGCGCAATCGTACCTTCCGGCGCATCCACAGGTGCTTATGAAGCGGTTGAGCTTCGCGACGGTGACAAGAGCCGTTACCTAGGCAAAGGCGTTCTGAAAGCCGTTGACAATGTAAATACGATCATTGCTCCTGAAATCATTGGCTACGATGCCCTTGATCAAGTCGAAATCGACAACAAAATGATCGAAATCGATGGTACGCCAAACAAAGCAATCCTGGGCGCTAATGCGATCCTTGCTGTATCCATGGCTGTTGCTCGCGCTGCAGCTGATGCTCTAGATGTACCTTTGTATACTTACTTAGGCGGTTTTAACGCCAAAACACTGCCTGTACCGATGATGAACATCGTTAACGGTGGAGAGCATGCGGATAACAACATTGACGTTCAAGAGTTCATGGTTCTGCCAATCGGTGCGGCTACGTTCTCTGAAGCTCTTCGTATGGGAACTGAAATTTTCCACGCGCTCAAAGGCGTTCTCAAAGCGAAAGGCCTGAACACAGCTGTTGGCGACGAAGGCGGATTCGCTCCTAACCTTGGCTCCAATGAAGAAGCGCTGTCGACAATCATGGAAGCTATCGAAAAAGCGGGCTACAAAGCTGGCGTTGACGTATTCTTGGGAATGGACGTTGCTTCCACTGAATTTTTCAAGGACGGCAAATACCATCTTTCAGGCGAAGGAAAATCATTCACGTCTGCTGAGTTTGTTGACCTGCTGGCAAGCTGGGTAGAGAAATACCCAATCGTCTCCATTGAAGACGGATGCTCTGAAGACGACTGGGAAGGCTGGAAGCTGCTTACCGAGAAATTGGGAGACAAAGTCCAACTCGTCGGCGACGATCTGTTCGTAACGAACACTGAGCGCCTGTCAGACGGAATCAAGCAAGGCGTAGGTAACTCCATTCTCGTTAAAGTTAACCAAATCGGTACATTAACTGAAACTTTTGATGCTATCGAAATGGCTAAGCGCGCTGGTTACACAGCTGTTATCTCTCACCGTTCAGGCGAATCCGAAGACAGCACCATTGCTGACATCGCGGTTGCTACGAATGCGGGTCAGATCAAGACAGGCGCGCCGTCCCGTACGGACCGCGTTGCGAAATACAACCAATTGCTTCGTATTGAAGATCGCTTAGGCGCCACTGCCAAATACGGCGGCAAAGAAGCGTTCTACAACCTTCGCAACCTGAAATAGTTCGACATAAATAGTTCACGACATAAATAGTTCAACATAGATTCCAACATAATCAAGAAGAACGGACCCTTGTGCCTATGCACGGTCTGTTCTTTTTTTCGTCTGCTGCAAAATTACGAAGAAATAAAGCCTTCGAAGTCCGTATAAACGTAATAGGTAGATGGGTATATTTTTTCGCGGTAAAGAGATACTTCAAAATGGCATACAAAGAGGACAAAATGACTGCTCGTGATAACGCATTCTTAAGCCTATAATAGATGAGAGAAGACGAACTTATTACCGCACGGACTTCCGGGCGAAATCGAACTAACGATAGGGATGGTGGAATGATCATGAGTAAACCGCAGGTAGGCATTCAGTTATATTCCGTAAGAGACCGCAGCGAGAAGGATTTCTTGGGCACGATTCGGGAAATCGCAGACATAGGCTACAAAAATGTTGAGTTAGCAGGCTATTATGGCTTCTCGGCTAAGGAGGTTGGCCAGACGCTGAAGGATTGCGAACTGAACGCAAATTCCGCACACGTAGGTCTTAAGGTTAACGATCCGGAAATCTGGGATAACCTGAAGACACAAGTGGAGTATTACGCAGAGCTTGGCGTGAAGCGTTTTATCGTTCCTTATTATCCTCTTGGAGATAATCCGTCTCTGGATGACGTGAATAAGATGGCTGATAATCTTACGGAAGCTTCTAAGATCGTTAGAGCTGCAGGACTCGAATTTGGTTACCACAATCATGCCTTCGAATTCAAGCCGGTTGAGGGAAAGCTGGTCATTGATCACATTATGGAGAGAATTCCGGCGGACCAGCTGTTCGCCGAGTTCGACTTAGGTTGGGTGCAGGTAGCGGGCCAAGATCCCGCGGAGTATATCAAAAAATACGCAGGACGCCTTCCGGTCGTTCATGCAAAGGATTTCAAAGCGGATGGCAAGGATACGGAAATTGGCAAAGGAACGGTTGATTGGGATTCCGCTCTGGCGGCTTGCGAAGCTGCAGGCGTGGAATACGTGATTATCGAGCAGGAGCAATATGATGTGTCGTCATTAGAAAGCGCGAAGCTCAATTACGTTTGGTTCAAAGAGCGTGGTTGGATCTAAATATAACAGCATAGGAAGAAAAGGTCCGGATCATCTGATCCGGGCCTTTTTTTGCATAGATTTAAGGAAAATTTGGAACATTAATTTTAAAGGGGGGAATGCCATTATGAGTCGTCTGGTGGACATTATTGAGAACCATCATAACTTAGATCAATTCTTTTCCATCATCAAACATTATGGAGTTAGCGCGGAGTATATTTCCGATGCTCTCATCCAACAGTTTGAGCAAAAGTCGGAACAAAGCGATGGGGGCAAGGAAGAGACTAAAGAAGATATTCAAGTCTATCCTCAGGAGTTAATTGATGATCTAAAGCAATTCTATGCTAGATTCTGATCAGATGGAAAAGGGGTATCAAAAATGTCAGAAAAAAATCCATTTGAACAAAGTCAAATACTTAAAACCGGGCAGCAAGATACTCCGGAAATCGAACATTCAACGGACCATACCGATGAGAAAGATCCTCGCATAAAGTCTGAAAAAATTCGATATTCAAACGCAGACAGTTTGTATAAATAAATCGAAATAGAAAGGAGGATTTCCATGACCAGCTTATTGATGAAAATTTTTATATGTCCAATTGGAGTGATTGTCTCTGCTTGGTTATTTCCCGGCGTACGATATGGCGCTTATTATCAGCCAATCATCGTAGGTTTGATATTAGCCGTGGTAGGAGTTCTTATGGAGTACATGCTTCTGAAAAAAGGTACATTATGGATTAGTACCTTCATGGACTTTGCGGCATCAGTGCTTATTGTGTATTTTGTTTCGAACTGGTTCCCGGGGGCGGCTGTGACCTTCTTTGGAGCCATTCTGACCGGGGCTCTTTTAGCCATAACCGAACATTTTACTCATCTTTGGTTAATCCAAAGCGGAAGAACGCAAAAGGCGCCTGCATAACTTCGCGTGGCTAGTTTACATTTAATGACAAATAAACCATCTGTTTTTTTCGTAAATTGAATTTTAGTGAGGAATTATATAAACGGGCACAAAAGGTTACCCAACAAAAAGAGGAGGCTATAAATTGAAACGCAAAGCACTTACTTTGGCTTGTGTCATGGGGATGTCCGCAATGCTTTTTTCGGGTTGCGGTGTACTCGATAACAACGGCGGTGTAACGACTCGCAATGCAGATGGTGGAAATACAGTCCGTAACTTGACGAATAACGGTAATAACGCAATGGACCATAATAGGGGCGGCCTTGCTGGCAGAACTACAGGCAGAACAGATACTTTAGGGAATCGCACAATGGGCAACGGAAGAGGCACTACCGGATATGGTATGACAGGTATGGATATGGATAGCCAGTTGAGAAACTTAGGCTTCCAAAATGCGTTGGTAATCGGCAACACGATTATCGTCGCATCCGGCGACCAGCAGGATCAAACCAACGGAACAACAGGCACAGGCGGAACTACAGGCACAGGCGGAGTGACTGGTATGGGCGGAACAACCGGCAATCGCGGAATGACAGGTAGAGGCGGAACGGCCGGCACAGGCGGAGTGACTGGTATGGGCGGAACAACCGGTTTAGGCGGAACAACCGGCACTGGCGAAATGACAGGTAGAGGCGGAATGACTGGTATGGGTGGAACTGCCGGCACAGGCGGAACTGCCGGCACAGGCGGAACCACAGGCATGGGAGGACTGGATCAACTTTTCGGTCCGAATACTCAAGTTCTCAAAGTGACGGACAACCAGGCCATCAAAGCGATTCAAAGGGTTAAGTCCAAATTGAATTCGAATAATTCATTGGACCAAGCGTCCGCCATAGCCGCGGATATTAAAACCATTCTGAAGCACGCCACGCCGATGGATAACAATAATACCAATTCGGCAGACCGATAATTAATATGAATAATAGTGATAAAGACTCCGATTGGTCGACCGCATTAATCGATTTGATTAACAGGCCGGGAGTTGACAGGGAAAAAATAATACAGGGCAAGTATGTAGAAGCGGAGAAGATCACGGAATCGGGATGCTCATCTTGCGATGCTGTGACCCAAGCGGACGAATTGTAAATAGAAAAACGCAACAACCCACTGATACGTTAATCAGTGGGTTGTTTTACAACTGTTGAACCTTTGGTAAAATGGATGGGAGCGATGAGAGTAAAGGCGGTGGACGTTTGTGGAAATCAGGCAGCTGCGAGCAGATGAGTTCGAGGAAAGAGTGGCCTTATCCGAATTTGCATTTCAATTCCAATTACCTCCGGAGAAATTAGAAACCCATCGAACTGCGTTCCGTCCTGAGTGGGAATGGGGCATATTTAATGAGAAGGGAGAAATGCTTTCAGTTCTATCGATCCTTCCCTTCGAAACATGGATTCAAGGGAAAAAGATTGCGATGGGCGGTATTGCAGGTGTTGCGACCTGGCCGGAAGCAAGAAGGCAGGGCTCTGTAAGTAAGCTGCTTGTTCATTCGCTGGATACGATGCGTAAGAATGGCCAAACGATCAGTATGCTGCATCCGTTCGCTTTCTCTTTCTACCGCAAATATGGCTGGGAAATGACGATTGAACGTAAGAATTACACGATTTTGACTCATCAGCTGCCACCCCGTGTAGAAATGCCTGGCCAGGTTAAGCGCATGCCTAAGCCGGATATCAACATGCTGGATCAAGTTTATTCTAAATACGCTTCCCGCTATAGTGGGACGTTGGTCAGGACGGCGGATTGGTGGGAACGTAAAATCCTGTCCAAAACCGGCATGATGGCCGTGTATATAAGTGAAGCTGGAGAACCGGAAGGCTATGTGTTCTATGAGACGGTAAAACGCAAGTTGACCGTTCATGACTGGACGAGTATCACGGATACGGCGCGGCAGGCGTTATGGACATACATAGGTAACCATGACTCGATGATTGATGAGGTTTCGATTACGGTGCCGGTTGATGATTCGCTGCCGTTCTTGCTGCCAGATCCCAGGGTGAAGCAGGAGCTAATTCCTTATTTCATGACGCGAATCGTGGATGCGGAGGCTTTTGCAGGCTTGTATTCTTGGTCCGCAGGGGAGTCGGAAGAAGAAGTGGTCATTACGCTGACTGACGCGCATGCGCCTTGGAATAATGGGGTATTCCGGTTGGTGTGGAGTAAAGAAGGTACAGCACGGCTGGAGAGAATGGAACTGAAGACGATGGGTGAAGGGCAAGGGAATAAAATAGCGGAGGAGACTACTGGGCTAGCTTGCGGGGTGGGCGGGATCACCTGCGACATTCAGGCGCTAACGGCTATGCTGCTCGGAAATCGTAAGCCTATCTGGATGCGTGAAGCGGGTCGGATTACCGGATCTGAAGAGAGTATAATGATGTTAGAGCGCAGGATTCCGATTGGTACGACCCACTTGATGGATTTCTTCTAAGGTGGAAGCAGGTCATGAAAGAAAGAAGGTTGTCAAGCTGCCAGGCATTGTGATACAATCAAAATACTGTTTTTGTGTCGGTATCAGGGAGGTGTAAGCGATGGACGTTGTACTTAAAATTATTCTGGTTATTCTCTCGATAGGCCTAATTGCCGTAGTTTTGCTGCAACGCGGAAAGAGTGCAGGTTTGTCAGGCGCAATTTCTGGCGGTGCTGAGCAGTTGTTCGGCAAACAGAAGGCTCGGGGACTTGACTTATTCCTAGAGCGTCTAACAATCGGACTAGCGGTTGGTTTCTTTATCCTTTCTTTGGTAGTCGCTTATTTTGTTAAAGCGGCTTAATGACGTTAGAGATCAAGCGGGAAGCGCTAGCTTCCTGCTTTTTTTTGTCTGTTAGCGATTAGGGCAGGTCGAATCGTCCGATTGCCGATGACGCAAATTGTGTATACTATACGTAGGACGAGGTGAATAGGGATGCCGATGTGCACAGAGCAGGAGCTGCTCGATTTCATGCGGGAAACCGCTTATAAACCATTGACATACCAGGAGTTAGAGAAGCATTTTGGCATTGAGGATGCAGTTGGATTCAAGGAATTCCTGCGTCTGTTAACGGAGATGGAGCAAGACGGCAAAATTTTGCTAACCCGTACGAATCGCTATGGCGTTCCGGAACGGATGAATTTGCTGCGCGGTCGTATCCAGGCTCATCCGAAGGGCTTCGCATTCTTAATTCCTGATGATAAGGAACACCAAGATCTCTATATTCATGCGAATGACATGAAGGGTACGATGAATGGAGATATCGTACTCGCTCGCGCTACTTCTAAGAACGAGCAAGGTAAGATGGAAGGCGAAATTGTACGTATCGTCAAACGTGCGGTAACTCAGGTTGTCGGCGTGTTCCACAACCACGAGAGCTATGGCTTTATCGTGCCGGACGACAAGCGAATTAACAAGGATATTTTCGTGCGTGGGGAAGGTTTCATGGGTGCGGTGACAGGCCAGAAGGTCGTTGCTAAAATCATTACTTACCCGGAAGGACGTACCGCGGCAGAAGGCGAAATTATCGAGATTCTTGGACATAAGGATGATCCGGGCGTCGATATTCTTAGCATTATCCGCAAGCATGGCTTGCCGGAGAGCTTCTCGGCGGACGTTATGGCGGAAGCGGAGGCGGCTCCGGATTCCATATCGGACGACGAGATCGTACGCCAAGGGCGCCGAGATTTGCGGGATAAGGTTATCGTGACGATCGATGGCGAGGATGCCAAGGATCTGGATGACGCGGTTAACGTAGAGCGTCTGCCGAACGGAAACTTCTTATTGGGCGTACATATTGCTGATGTAAGCTATTACGTGCGCGAGAAATCCAAGCTGGATGAAGAAGCCTACAATCGCGGGTGCAGCGTATACCTAGTAGATCGGGTCATTCCGATGCTTCCGCATCGCTTGTCTAACGGGATTTGCTCGCTGAATCCCCAAGTGGATCGCCTCACGATGTCCTGCGAGATGGAATTCGAGCCGGGAACGATGAAGCAGGTACGCCACGATGTATTCACAAGCGTCATTCGGACGAAAGAGAGAATGACGTATACAAACGTCCGCAAGATCTTGAATGAAGAAGATCCAGAAGTGACGGAGCGTTATGCGGATTTAGTGGATAATTTCAAGCTGATGCGCGAGGTCGCTATGGCTTTGCGTGATCTGCGTATGCGCCGCGGTGCTATCGACTTCGAATTCCAGGAATCGAAGGTTATCGTGGACGAGCAGGGCAAGGCTGTAGATATCATTAAGCGGGAGCGTTCGATCGCGGAGCAGATTATCGAAGAGTTCATGCTGGTGGCGAACGAGACGGTGGCGGAGCATTTTCACTGGTTGAAGGTTCCGTTTATCTACCGGATTCATGAGGAGCCGTCTGCTGAGAAGCTGATGACATTCATGCAATTCGCCGGCAACTTCGGCTACGCGGTTCGGGGAAAAGGGAATACCGTTCATCCGCGCGCGCTGCAAACCTTGTTAGAAGAAATCCATGGCACGAAGGAAGAGACCGTTCTTAGCACTATGATGCTGCGGTCTATGAAGCAGGCGAAGTATGACGCGGAACCGCTGGGACATTTCGGTCTGGCTGCGGAATATTATTCGCACTTCACTTCGCCGATCCGCCGTTATCCCGATCTGGCTATTCATCGCGTGATGCGCGAGGTGCTGGAGAACGGAGGCGTTCTGCCGCCGAATCGCGTTGACTCATTGGCCTCCCGTATGCCGGATATCGCGTTGCAGTCGTCGGAGCGAGAGCGTCTAGCCGTTGATGCCGAGCGGGATACCGAGAAGCTGAAGAAAGCCGAGTTCATGCTGGATAAGATCGGCGAAGAGTTCACCGGTATGATTAACGGCGTGACAAGCTTCGGGATGTTCATTGAGCTGGAAAATACGGTGGAAGGGTTAATCCGTCTAAGTGATCTGACGGACGATTATTACCACTTCCATGAGCTGCATATGGCGTTGATCGGCGAGCGTACGTCGAAGATCTACCGAATTGGCGACGAGGCGAAGATCCGCGTGGCTCGCGTTAACATGAGTGACCATACGATCGATTTTGAGATGGTCGATATGAAGTCGCGCAGCGGGAGCCGGGTTAGCTTTGTCGATGCACGAGGACCGGGCGGGTTCGATCGCAAGCGGAAGAAACGCGCTGCCGGTGGAAGATTCGCAGGCGTTGGAGCTTCGGGAGAACGCGGAGGTCGCGGCGGATCCGGCGGCGGCAAGTCGAGCCAAGGTGATCGCGGCGGACGTGGCGACGGTAAGGCTAGTCAGGGCGTTCGGGGCGCGAAGTCAGGCGCTGCAGGTGGAAAAGGCGGAGTGAGTAAGAATAATATGGTCAACCGCGGTGCTCCGGAAAATCAGGGTAACGAGGATAAATTTGTTCGAGTAGCTGCCCCTGAGGAAGTTCAAACAGGTGAACGTTCACCGAAACGTAAAGGTAATGGTGCTGGAAGCAGTGGCAGAGCCGGCGTAGAGTCTAACGGTTCAGCAAGTGGCGGAGAAAGAGCCGGAGCTGCTCCGGCTAGGCGCGGTAAGCTTGATATGTGGGGACTTCCCCGCTCAGGCAATTATCCTAAGGATGCAGACGATGGTATGGATGGCGGCGGTAAGTCGCAGAATGCGCGCAAAGGCGGAAGCGGCGGCAACGGTCGCAGCGCAAGTCGGCCGCCGAAGCCGTTCACCAAAGCGGAAGCGTCGGTTCCTAAGTCTAGCGGTGACAAGCCGAGCAGACGGAAGAAGCCCAAAGAATAGCGATAAAAGAGTCTGCTGGGGAAGCTGCCCAGCGGCTCTTTTAATGTTGTGAAAGATAAACGCCGTGAAAACGAAGAAGCCGTTATTCTTGGTTCGCGGATACAGATTCCATTTTACAAATTTCGCCGTATCTTATAGGATAGAGCTTAGTGTGTATGGAAAAGTCGGGAGGCAAACCTGGGATGAAACAGCTGTATCATGTGTTGGGGGCCAAGCAGTTCGGCAAGGCAGATTTAGAGGATTTGTTTGAAGCAGCGCGGGCAATGGAAGGTATTGTCGCTCGCGGCGGAGACAGGCGGCATGAGGGACGAATTATGACTTCGCTGTTCTTCGAAGCGAGCACGAGAACCCGATTATCGTTCGAATCGGCTATGCACCGGCTGGGTGGCAGCGTTATTGGGACGGAGAATGCCGCGCAGTTCTCTTCTGCTATTAAAGGAGAGACACTTGAGGACACGATTCGGATTATTAGCGGCTATAGTGACGTTATTGTCATGCGGCATACGGATATCGGTGCGGCTAAACGTGCGGCGAAGGTAGCAGATATACCAGTCATTAACGCAGGGGACGGAGCGGGAGAGCATCCGACTCAGGCTTTATTGGACGCATATACGATAAAGAAGGAATTCGGACGGATCGACGGCCTGAAGATTGCGATGGTGGGCGATCTTGCGTATGGACGGACGGTTCACTCTCTTAGCTATATTTTGGCCAATTACCAGGATGTTATGATTTATTATATTTCCCCGGACAATGTGAAGATTCCGATTGATGTGAAACGTTATATGGATGAGAACGGTATCCACTGCGAAGAGACAGACGACCTGAATTCCGTTGCGGGCTCGGTGGACGTGCTGTACCAGACACGCATTCAGAAGGAGAGGTTCCCGTCTGCGGAGGAGTATGAGAAGGCTTCAGGGCGGTATATCGTGGACTCCGAGCTGTTGGACCGGATGCGGTCCGACACGATCGTACTGCATCCGCTGCCCCGTGCAGGAGAGATAACGGAGGAAGTCGATTCGGATCCACGCGCCGCGTACTTCCGCCAAGCCGTTAACGGCCTCTATATCCGGATGGCGCTGATCGACAAGTGCATCACGGAATCGCAGGGTAAATAAGGATAAAGCTAGGTTTTGCTTTGTTGATGGCGCGGTGCCGCGCATGCTATAATGTATTTCCGGCGCAAGCCGCGCCATCATGGAAGTGAAAGGTAAGGAGGGAGAAGGAAAATGGGTAAGAATTCGCAATACGACAAGCCGCTAGCACAGAATAAGAAGGCATCCCATGATTACTTCATCGAGGATACCTACGAAGCCGGCATGGTTCTGACAGGTACCGAGATCAAGTCCCTGCGCACCGGCCGTGCGAATCTGAGCGATTCGTTCGCCACCATTCGCAACGGCGAGATGTTCCTGCATAATATGCACATTAGCCCGTTCGAGCAAGGAAACCGGAACAATCCGGACGATCCTACGCGTGCTCGCAAGCTTTTGCTTCATAAAGTTCAGATTCATAAGCTGCTAGGCTTGACCAAGCGGGAAGGCTATACTCTAGTTCCTCTTCGCGTCTATATCAAGAACGGTTATGCGAAGTGCCTAATCGGCTTTGGTAAAGGGAAGAAGCAGTACGATAAGCGTGAATCCGATGCTAAGCGCGATTCCCAGCGTGACATTCAGCGTATTCTTCGCGAGAAGCAGAAGGTTAGCCATTAATAGAGATAGGTAAGGTAGCACGGGGATGATGTTCCAGTGTTGCCAGCAACATTTTAGGTCAATGTAAGCCGTACGTGTTATAATAGATTTGTAAGTTAAGCATTCAAGCTTGTGCTAGTGTCGTCCTTCGGGATGACCTTCCTGGAATGTCCAACTGCTTAGGCGGTGGCGACCAGCTATTCGGGGGCGTTTATGGATTCGACGGGGATAGAACGAGCGTGGGTAGCGGGTAGTAGGGCTGCGTCTGCTTCACTAACGCGGAAAGCCAATTAAACGGCAAAACACAACCAAACTACGCTGTAGCAGCCTAAGAAACTGCTCACGTGCTTCTACCTAGCATCGCCCATGTGACTAGGATAGGGGCTAACCTATAGTGGGATACGCCGTCTCATCTCCGCCTGAGGTGAGCTGAAGAAGACAATCAGGCTGACCCGAAGGGAATCCGGTGACAGGGAGTCTCTAGGGTGACATCAAATCTGTCACTACACCCGTAGAAGCACATGTGGCGTTGTCTTCGGACAGGGGTTCGACTCCCCTCGCCTCCACCATCACGAAAGCCGACCGCATGAGGTCGGCTTTTTTGTGTGGAGTGAGGGGTTGTCGTTAACCTTGAATCCGATGGAGGACATTGGGGTTCGTTCCGCGCGCAGGGAGCGTAGCGGACGAGCACGGCATCTCATTCTACCGATAAGACCGTCATCCGCGAGTAGGCTTCGTAAGCAACTTCAATCATGAATGGGATACCCCTGAGCCGAATAAAGAATACGACACAAGAAACCGACATGAAATAGTCGTGTTTCGTTTGGGGAGCTGAACGGGGAGTCGCCCCATTCCGTAGGAGGACACTGGGGAAGTTCGTGTCGAATTCAACGCGAAATAAAAAAGTTGTATATGACAGTCCAGTTTAAGAATCGAGATGATATGCTGTATGATAAAACGATTGTAGTTGATTAATAAATGAATATGCAGGAAATTGTCGAATAATGTGGAAATATTTAGACAGGGACCATTTAGGTCCCTATCTTTGTACTAAGAGACGATCTGTTACTTAAATTGATCCATCAAATGATGGATAGTAGTAAGCGGTAAATAAGAAGTGCGTGTAATTACGTTAATGTATATTGATATTAGCACCGTAGGGGGAAATGCCATGAATGATGATTGGCGTGAAGAAACCAAATCAAGATTATTAAATAGTGACTTGTATCAATCGTTAATATCTAAATGTAAAAATGAAGCATCAGGAGAGCATGTATTAGCTCTTGTAGACGATGTTTCTTATTATTCATATCAAAGAACAAAAACGATTCTCCGTCATATGGGTGAATTTACACTACATGATGGGGATCATTTATTTAGAGTATTGAAATTAATGGAGAATCTGCTGTCGCCTGTTAACATTGATGAATTGTCTGTACCTGAATTATTAATGTTAATTTTGAGTGCCTTTTTACATGACATTGGTATGGCTCCAGATGAGAAAACAGTAACTGCGTGGAAAATGGTATGGGATACTTCGCCAAAGTTTGAGGACAAATATGAGGAGAACGAATATTCTAATTTCAAAAGATACATATCGGCTCGACCAGATAGAATAGCGATAATCGATGAATTAGCTAAACAAGGTGAACATAACAAAGCGGATTTGTTGAAAAGTTATTTAATTTCAGATTATATCAGAGAAACTCATTCGTTTCGGTCAAGAGAAATAATATCTCAAGATTGGGCGGATAAAATCAAATATAGAGATACTGATTTGGCAAGTGAACTGGCTGAGGTGTGTTTTAGCCATAATGACAATGCATTATCCTTGCTGCATATGGATAAACGATTTTTATGCGGCCAAGGTATATATGCTTGTTTACCTTTAATTGCAGTTATATTAAGACTGGCGGATGTACTTGATTTTGATGCGAAACGTACTCCAGAAGTTCTCTTCTCACACTTAGCAGTAAAAAACCCTGTTTCTTTGCAAGAATGGAACAAACATCGTTCAATTGAATCCTGGTTCATAAGTAATGAGATTATTCAGTTTCATGCAAAGTGTACGCATCCTGCTATTGAGGCTTCTATTCATGCATTTTGCAACGTAATCGATTCTGAACTTAGTTCATGCAACAATGTAATTACATCTATTAATGAATTTCATAGAGGAGTTCGTAGAGACTTACAAATACAAATTCCTTTTAATGTTGATAGAACGAAAATTACAACCAAAAAAGACTTATTTGGGAAACCACTATATTTGTATAGAGATACCCACTTTAATCTTAGTAAGAATCAAGTGATTGATCTTTTAATGGGGACAAAACTATATGGTGATCCGGAGGTCGCATTGCGAGAGTTAATTCAGAACTCTATTGATGCTTGTTTACTTAGACAAGCTTTAGAAAAGCAATGGGGAAATCTATATGTTCCTGAAATCACTGTAAAATATAGCACTGAAAATAATGAAGATATTCTTGAAGTTATTGATAATGGAATAGGTATGGATCAATATATTATTGATTCATACTATTCAAAAGTCGGCTCATCATTTTATAAATCTTCAGATTTTTATGATATGAAATCAGAGTCGAAAGCAGATTTTACTCCAACCTCAAGATTTGGAATTGGGATATTATCTTGTTTTATGGTTGCTGATACCCTGATTGTAGATACAAGGAGGGCTAAAGGCCCCCATGAATCAAGTGATCCAATTCATCTGATGGTTGAAGGACAGGAGAGTATATTTTGGATTAAACGCGGAGAAAGGTCAACTCCAGGAACGTCAACAAAGCTAATCTTAAGGAAAAATAAAAACCCTTGGGAACGAATGGATGAAGATCAGTTTATAAGATCAGTAGAAACTGTAATTCCTAATCCACCGCTTAAAATAACAATTAGAAGTGATAGCCATATTAAATATCGAGATGAAAACAGCTTTAAAACAATAACGGCGGATTCCTTAGAAGGCCAAGAACTAAAATATCATGAGAATATAAAGAAGATCCAATTCTCTATAGAAGACAATTCTGGAATTGTAGGGTCTGTAGTAGCTTATATTCTTGAAAGTCGAGGTAATCCAGTAGATCGAATAAAGCTAACCTCGAAAAGTGTAGAGATAGATGGTGAGAAATATGATCTAAATAAATCATATTCCATGTCAGACAATGAGATTAAAATGCATTCGACTTCAATTAGCGTGAATACAGAAAATGAAATTAAACAATCGTCCACTTACAGTACCATAGTTGAATCTAAATCGAGGTTTTCTTTGCACGGAATTGAAATTCCAACAACACTTTTCCCACAATCATGGAGAACACAAAAAAATCAAGTGCAAATTAAGTGGCCTTTACCAGTCATGCTAGTAATTGATGTTTGCGGTAGTAGAGATCTAGACTTGAATTCATCTAGAATGCAGGTGTTATTGAGCGAAAAGTGGTTTGAATTTGAAGAAGATTTGGCTTTTTTGATTTGCGAGTCAATTTCGAAATCAGTGGATTTAAGTTACTGGAATTCTCTAAGAGACATATTATTAAGCAATGCCAGAAGTGAGCAATTTATAAATGGGTTAAAGAGAGTGAACAGATAGCTGAACACGGTAAGGGGGGGATTGCTTTGAATGAATCAGTACGAGAACGAAAAATACTGGATGATTTAGTTTATGGAAAGTCAGTTAATATTAATGGTAAGGAATATGATTTAAAGGATGCATTTTCACGGAAGCTTCTACAACATATTAGAAGACTTTCTGATAAAATAATTGAACCCCCAATTGGACAAGACAAGGTATCAGAGTTGATAAAAGCTTCGCAAAAAATAATTGAAATTGAAGAAGTAGTAGATCCTCTAAAACAGTCAGAAGAAACATCAGAACGCCCCCATAGAAAATTAAGGCTTAAGAAACTATCCGCATATAATTTCAGAGGTCTACAAAATTATAATAGTGTTGCATTTACATATGATTTTAATCCGCAACCGTATCTATTGACCGGAGTAAATGGAGCTGGTAAATCCTCTGTACTGAATGCTATTGTTTGGTGCTTAACTGGCCATTTGTTGTGGGATAGAACAATGCCAAGTATCCCGCCAAAAGTAGATTTAAAAACGTTAAAGGATGATTCAAGTGCTCCAAAGACTATAAAAAATAGCTGGCCAATTCAAGTTTCAATTCCTGAACTGGAGTCAATTAGTGTTGCGAAACCACACTGTTGGGTGGAATTAGAACTTGTTGATGGAGAAGAAGATACCCCTGTTCTGGTAAAGAGAGAATACAGTATAAATAAAGAGTCAGTAATTGGTCTGGAATCATTGGATCATTTAAGCATAGAACTTGCTCTTTTAATGCCTGGTAGGGTTAATCATATTCAATTGAATAATGACACTCAGATTGGAAAGATCTTTTTTCAAATAAGCGGACTAGATGCTTTAAATAAATATGGTATTTTTACAGGTACTAATGGAATTGGTAAGTCTTTAACTGCACATATCAACAAATTACAGCAGGAGTTTGAAAGTTTACAAGAGCAGGTAGGTAGTGAATCAAGGGTATTTAATGAGAATCTACCCGCAGATATGAAAGAAGCTTATGAGCAAGTTGCTGTTTCAGAAAACGATGCTGTTGTTAGAGCTAGTAGTAGAATTGATTGGTTAAAGACTGAAGAAGTTACACGTCTTAATCAATTGTCTGGTTTGTTTAGTCTCCCTGAGGAACTACCAGATCAACAATTGATTGATTTAGGTAAAGCCATCCTGGTTGCCCATGAAAACTTAAAATCGACAAATCCCTCAAGTTGGGGAGAAATCGAATCATTATTTAAGGCCATTGATGAATGGGATGGAGAGGCAGAAACTGTTTGGAGTAATACACAAGATATTATTAAACAGAACCTAGAGTTATCTTTAGATTGGTATGTGAAATTAAAACAAACTGAGAAACTTCGACTAAAAATCTTGGCTGCACAGCTCATAAAAGATTCTAATGTTGATTCATGTCCTCTGTGTGAACAAGAACTTGAGCATGACCATTCGCTAAGACAGGAAATAGCTACTTTAAATAAAACAGATGGAATGGCCTTGAAAAGTGTTGGTGAGATCTTGAGTTCATTAAGTGTTCAATTAGAGAATTCTCTTCCAGATTCTTTTAAACGCATAAAGCCTAACAAAATTAAAACAATTATCAATAACAGCTTTGAGTATAATATTGGGCGATTTTTAAGAGGGGATTTAGAATCTATCAGAAATATAGGATACAAGGCCATCAATGATTTATTAGACTTTGAGGAACCCTTCCTCGATTCTCAAATTAATTATTCTTGCCTTAAGCTTGTATTGATTGATGAGATATCTGTCATAGAACAATTTGAGGCATTCGAGAAGAAATTTGACGAGTACAATAAAAAGGTTTTATTAATCTCTTGGGCTTCACAGAATTTAATGAAGTTAACAGATGACCTGGAGATTGCGTTGGGTTATAAAAATACTGTAGAAACAACTATACTGGGTAAGCTCAGAATGGCAAATAACGTTGCGAGTTCTGCTAAGCCGATTCAAACTTGTGTAAACCAACTTCAAAAAGTTTTAGGTTTGTTTCAACAAAAAAACGAAGTTGAAACAAAGCTCAAAGTATCTAAAAAGGTCAAGAACGCCTGTACAGATTTATTAGTGCTCACTACTATATCAAATGAACTACTATTTGAAGACTTAGTGAGAGTAGAGACTGAGTTGTATGGAACTTATAAAAGACTATATGGGGGAGAAGATTTAGTCTTACAAAAAATAATCCCCACAGGTAGTGGTCGGAACTTTTCATTATCGTTTTGGGTAGGATTTAGAGATATGTTGGTTGAAGCAGGGGGAATTCTTAACGCTTCAAGGATAAGGGCATTACTCTGGTCTTATGTATTTTCATTAGCCAAAGTAGGCTCAGAAAATTCTAGCGGCGACTGGTTGAATTTCATGATAATCGATGAACCATTAACCTCCTTAGACCAAGAGCACCAAAGAAATTTTGCTCAGATAGTTTTTGATGCTAATATTCAAAAACAAATAATAGTTGCGTCTCACGACTTACGCTGGCCGAGAGAATTACAAAATCTATCATCAAGCCATCCAATATCAGCTAACTTTATTAGTTGCTATGGAATTTCTTCACAAAGGGAGTCAGTAAGATTATCGGAATGGATGGGACAGGTAGATGTGAAGTGGAAAAGATGGATGGATGACAACACCGACATTGAATCTGGACGAGACTATGTCGCAGCGGCTAGAGAATGGTGTGAGGATGAGCTTAAAGATATACTAATATGGGCTTCTTCACCATCGTTGGCTAGGGATACATTGGGCCCACTTATAAAAAAACTGGAGAAGGCTTTCACTGATGACCAACACTACGGTATTTTGCAAGTTACTCAATTAGTTGAATCTTTGAAGTCAATAGAAGCAGATTTACAAAACAGCCATCATGGATGTGCTGAACGGAAGAACATATTTAAAAATCAAATAGTTCAAGTTAACAAAATAATGTCAGGGAAAGTTATTGATAACGTAAGCATTATTCGAAGTACACTGCATCATCGATTGGGTTTAGTTACAATAGTATAGTATTACCAGTAAATGAGAAATTTGTGAAAGAACTGCGACCTGTGAGGTCGCTTTTTTCAAGGTGTTTATTGTGGGCCACGATCATTTTACAGGATAGTAAATACAGGTAGGTTTGAAAAGGTAGATTAAAAATTTGAAAGTGGTATTTTATCAATATTGTCATGGGTTTTGGAGGTATAACAATGGGAAGCTACGCTTCATTATTCATTTCTTCATTTGAGGCTTATTCATGTAAAAGCTATATTAGTCCGACTCTTATGACCTTATTCAGAGAGTCAGATAGGAAGCAGTTAAGTTGGACGGATGGAGATGGAGAAAATAGAGAGTCTTTTAAATACATCAACAGAGTAGGCTCAATTAAACTAAGATTAGATATTATGGGGTTTAATTTAGCGAACACAATTGATGAATTCACTTCAAAGAATGATAGTCATTTTTATATTAGTTACTCTGTTGACGATGTTTGGAATGAAATATTATACGAGAATTATTCTTTCGATAACTGGCTTAAGGCACTAAAATCAATTGTTAATGCGCAACAATATTATTTTGAATTAAAAGAATCAATGAAACCTAATGACGATCCAATATTGTATCATATATTAAATGAACACGAGGACGGGAATTCTTTATTCGGTTTCAAATGTTACGATATTAGATATGTGATTCGAGGTGTTCTAGAACTATTTAACGATGATGAGCAATTCTATATTGATTTCTCTGAATTGATTGATGCCGGTTACTACTCAGAAGAAGATAAAATCTGTGAATTATCATTACAAAATTTAGCAGATGATTATATTGCTAATGAGAAAATTATTATTTTATCTGAAGGTTCATCTGATATCACCATAATAAAACGTACAATGGAATATTTATACCCTGATATAGTTGGCTTTTATTCATTTATGGATTTTTATCAATCAAATGCATCAGGGAGTGCCTCGTCTTTAGTTGCTTATATTAAGGCATTTATTGGATCGGGAATTAGAAATAGAATAATAGCTTTGTTCGATAATGATACGGCGGCAGATGAGGCGATTTCGGCATTAAATAAAATTAACGTACCATCAAACATTAGAGTGTTGAGATATCCATATTTAGAGCATTGTAATGAATATCCCACAATCGGACCACATGGTATAGGATTTACAAATATTAATGGGTTAGCTTGTAGTGTTGAAATGTATTTAGGATGTGACATGTTAGTAAACAATGATCTTGATTATCCAACAAAATTAATACCTGTTCAATGGAAGGGGTATAGCCAAGGATTAAAAAAGTATCAAGGTGAAATATTAAATAAAGAAAAATTGCATAAGAAATACATTCATTTTTTAGACGACTTAAATGAAAACCCAGAATTAAAGGAAAAGCATGACTGGGAAGGTATGAAAGCAATAATTATGATGATATTTAATGCGTTTAATCGTTGAGTATTATTTTCTCATATCTTGAATATATGAATGGCAAGTGGCACTTAGATTATATCGAAATATAGGAGTTCTCCGTCAGAAGTAATCATTATTAATAAAGAAGTAACAATTCAAACGGATCTTGCAATGGGAGTTGAGGCATATTATGAAAAAAACCAACATTACTCCAACTGTGTTTATATCATATAGTTGGACTTCCGCGAAACATGAAGAGTGGGTAATTAATTTGGCGGGGCGACTCCGAAAAGATGGTGTCGATGCATTTATTGATAAGTGGCGGTTAAAACCTGGGCACGACAGATTTGCGTTTATGGAACAAATGATTGGCTCTAATGATATACATAAGGTACTGGTTGTTTGTGATAAAGGATACAAGGAAAAAGCCGATCAACGAATAGGTGGAGTAGGTGTTGAAACGCAAGTTATTTCAAAGAATATTTATACTAGAGTTCATCAGGAAAAGTTTATTCCTGTGATTTCTGAACGTGGTGAAAATGGCGAGGAATTCGTGCCTTCTTTCATGGCATCACTGATCTATATTGATTTATCGAATGTAAATTGCTACGAAGCAGGGTATAAACAGTTACTCTACGCAATTTTTGAAACAGCCGAGCATGAAGAACCCGAGCTAGGTAACATTCCGGATTATATCATAAATAAGAAGCCCGGATTGAAAGAAGACATACATATTTCTGAGAAGAATCAAGGTATACAAACAGGTGAGTACTATGAACCTATATTCATCTCCGATGATACTAGTCATAAACATAGTATTAAAAATGTTAGCTTGACTGCATTTTTGCCTAATCAATATGATTTAGGTTCTTGCCTAGTTTCATTTGTAATGAAAGAAATATCAGGCTGTATGTTCACTCTCCATGGTGAAAATCTTATTCACACCTTTTTTTATGGATTAAATACACCTGCAAGAGATTGCAAAAGAAGGTTTTTAGTTGGTTTTGATGAAAAAATTAATAGATATATTGTCCAATTCCCACATAACCGCTTTTATTTAAATCTTGATGAAGTAGAAGAACTGTGTAATATAGTTGATGAATTATTTCCATATTATATAAAGTCAATGCGAAAATACCGTCCAGCAAAATCTAGTAATATAGCTAATGTAAAAGACCTTCATGATTGGGTACTTGGAATTCAAAGCTTCTATAATGTTCATGATACTATAACTTTAGCAGTAGACGTGAAAAATGCATATGAGGCTTTAAAACTAGCTATATTCAGATCGAAACTAAGTGATGACGTTTTTGGTTACATCTCTATGAAACTAATACTAAAAGGTTTGACAAAGGATAATGCTTGTTTGAAAATTTCGGAACATCAAAATACTCTATCTAAAGGCTTCCGCCACAATGGGGAAGTTGATATGATCCTGCGTTCATTAGTCGTCCTTTTAAGAGACTGTAGAAGTTTGTTATCTCTCGATGAAATTAAAGAAATTATAGCATTGTTGCAAATATTTGAAGATACGAAGGATCTTTTTGATTTTAATGAACATTAGAGATAGTAGTTTTGTTACAAGTAGGTTTCGACAAGAAACTGCATCACACAACATGTAGGACACGCTGAGTAATAAACTATTAAACTTGGGATAGAGATAACTTATGAGTAAGGGGATTTTCTTTGGGAACTTTAAGGAGGAGTGGGCAAGACAACAACGGTTAATGAGATGTGGTTGTTGTCGGTGAAAAATGCAATGGTTCTCGGATGAAGTAACATAAAGTAGTGTCAAAACTGACGTTACAAAAGCAAATTCTATTAAGGCTTAGGGGGGGGAATGGATGCATGCAAACTTATTCAATAGCCAATGACTATCAAAATGAAAGTGATGCTATTGCTATAGTGCCTATTAAAAGTTTTGTTGTATCTGAGAAATATAGTGTAAACAAAATAAACATCTATCCTTCGGGAACGCTTAATGTTGAAGAAATTAGAGGAATGAGCTTTAACTTTAATTTTGAGGAGATAAAGAAAGAGTTTTATGATGCCACAATTATCACCTTTCCTATCACATATCAAAGACTTAATATGCTTGGAACTCTCCTGCCGAGTGAGAAAGAAAAGTTAATTAATAAAGTTTTAGGAATTGCGGAAGACGTTATGAATACATTTAGATTTATTAGTTCTAATTTCGATAAAGCATCAAATTTACCCCAAAGGGCTGGATATATTAACGATATAACAAGTGGTCTTTTGATATACTATCCCAATTTGCGTATATCGGATTATATATGTGATAAATACTATGTTTTTAATAAATCATTAGGCGAAGGCTTATACATCGAGGTTAGTCATTTAAAAACCGAATTAGATAAATACTTTACGCCTCTAAGGTCTAATCAAGGGGAAGTAGGAAATATCATAAAGCATGCATTCAGATTGTACTCTGACATATTATATCTACCCACTGCTACAAATAAGTTTATGCAGGCGATGAGTTTAATAGAATATTTATCTAATCCTTTTGAATACGAGAAGATGCAAAAAGTAAAATCAAAAATTGTACCTTATTCAGCCGAAAGTAAAAGTAGTTATCATGATATATGCGAGAGATTTAAGTATTTGACGAGTTTAACTGAGAACGGTGTAAATATTGGTTTGCGAACTTCCATAATTCATACAGGAAAAACATTGGAACAGATCATAACAAACCGATATGAAATAGATTTATTATTAAGAGAGTTACAAACCTATATATGTAACTTTATTAATGGAGTTATTAAATATTGCGAAAAAGATTGGAATTATGTCGAGATAAAGATACAAGAAAAATATGATGAAATACAAAAAATCAAATCTGGATACGAAGGGAAATTCGAAGCCGATACTGCTATAATTATTGATTTTGAATTTCTTAACCTAGCTATAAGAGAGGTATTTCAAATATATCCGAAGTATAAAGATGTGAAATTTAATATAGCCCAATTCATATCACTTTTATTGATTCAGGCAGATATTGAGAGAAAGAACTATCAAATTCCCGTTCAGTTAATATATAAGCAAGACGTGCCAATAAATAATAGTGTTGATGTGAGAAAAGTCAGTCAACTTGAAGGGCTGGGGTTTAATTCTTCGTTAGGCGAAGTAAGTATATATACATTTGATGGTGGGGAAGATTATGATTTAATCTTAGAAAAGTTTATTAGGGGTTATTTAATTGAACTTAATTACAATATTAGTCCTGGAGCTAAATTTACAAAGATCGTATGGATCTCCGATAGAAATAAGCTAGATGATGAGATATTTATTAAAGCTGAGAGTTCATGCAAGAAAATCTTGCTTGGAAGATTGGATAATAAACTAACTACATGCTACGATAAGTGTACTTGGTTTGATATTCAATTATTGATAATGAAAAGTTTGGGAATAGAATACTATGAAGAGTGTACAGAAGATTATATCTTCAAAATAGAAGATGCCCGATATGAAGGAGCATAGAAGTGTTGGTAGTAGGGCTGCGTCTGCTTCACTAACGCGGAAAGCCTATTAAACGGCAAACAACAACCAACTTTAGCAGCAGCCTAAGAAACTGACTGTTAAGCTTCTACCCTCCATCGCCCATGTGGCGGGATAGGGGCCAACTCTAGTGGGATACGCTGTCTAGTCTCCGCCTGGGGCTAGCGGAAGAAGATAATCAGGCTGAACCGAAGGGAATCCGATAACAGGGAGTCTCTAGGGTGACATCAGATCTGTCACTACACCCGTAGAAGCACATGTGGCGTTATCTTCGGACACAGGTTCGACTCCCCTCGCCTCCACCATAAGAACACTGACCGCATGAGGTCAGTGTTTTTTTGTTATATGGTGGTGGCGAGGGGTCGATCCGGTCCGAAGGAGGACATGGGGTTCGTTCCGCGCACAGGTCTGCGGAGCACAGACCGAGCACGGCATCTCATTCTACCGCTAAGAACGTCATCCGCGAATCCTCTGCTTCAGCAACTTTAATCATGAATGGGATACCCCTGAGCCGAATAAAGAATGCGACACAAGAAATCGACACGAAGTAGTCGGCTTTATTTGGGGAGCTATGACCATTTGTATGATAACTAAGCATTTAGCAAATTGAACTCAGTGTATAAGTCGAGGATTTAAAGCAAGTTTATTTATTAGTTCCTCTTGCGTAAACGGTTTTTTCCTTCCCAATTGGCGGACCCGAACTAAAAAGGGTCTGTCAGGATTTTTCATATGGTAGAATCCTGGTATACGCATAACTCTTGATAGATTTGTTATCTTTGGATCGGAGCCGAATTTTTGGGCTAATGCTTTTTGAATAGGTACGAATTTGCTTATGGAGCCACCTTGAATGACCCAATAGATGTGATATCCGTTTTTAGTTTCGATTATCATTGCATTTCTAATACGGTTCCAATGTTTTTTAAGAAACACTTTCTTCAATTGTGCGATTCTCTGTTCGGTTCGATGAGCTAAAAGGCGGTACTGGCCTTGTTTATTTCTTTTGATTGTAGTCAATAGAATCTGCTCTGAAGGGTTTGATTTTATTGATTTAATTTTCTGCTTGACCTGATCTCTTGTATTTAATTTTTCTGAAATTTTGTTTAGATCTACATCGATAAACTGTGCTCTGATTTCTTTAAAGTCACTATCCTTTGTTTCTCGGTAATTAATTTCCATAAAAACAGCATACCCTCTTGCATTTTGACTGAGCAAATGTATAAGTTTGTTCTTCTTGGAAATGAGATTTATTTGAGGAATTAGCCTTTCCATAAGATTTAGAGGTTTTTGCAGCGTCATCGCTTGTTTATTAATAAAAGAAGTATTATAGCTATAATGAGTGTGTTTTAGAGTCATTGACTAAAATAAAATGTAGACGTTCGTTCTTCTTGTAGCCCAGTTTTTCAATAAAATGATGTGCTTGGCTAGAACTTTGTCGCATAAGATTTGAATATTTTGTTAAACGTTGTTCCATTAAACCACATCCCTCTTCTATGCTAACGTCACACTTTGGTTTCTACACAATCATATTCTGGCAAGATGTCCTCAGTGTGAACGATAGCACCCATTTTTCAACTCATCGCCTTTATCTCGGAAAAAGACAGAGCCAAGCCATTTGTCACTATGGCCTGGCTTTTTTTTGATCTACACACATGCAGGTTCATCCCGAACAATTTTTTAATAGCGACAGTAGCGGCAACGGAGTTCTATAGTTTGAAAAGGTCTTGACAAGACGATACTTGATTTAATAATACGAGTGGAACACGAGGGTTAACGATGGAAGCTCTGAAAACAAGCCTGGAAGAAAATATTCAGCAGGTAAAAGCAGCTCTTGGAGACAGCGGAGATATCGTCATAAGAGAAATTCCGATTGGAAAACAAGGGGAACTTAAAGCAGGGATTATCTACACCAAAGGATTGGTAAATACCAGTTCTGTTCATAATTTTATCATCGAATCTCTCATGTTGGATACTCGGGGAACGGAGTTTGAGCAAAAGGTTTCTTCCGGTCAGAATGCTTTACAGCTCATCAAGGATTTTGCTCTTACGGTAGGAGATATTAAAGATGTAACAGATTTTGAGACGCTGTTTACCACCCTTTTATCAGGGAAAACCATTTTATTACTGGATGGATATTCGCAAGGTTTTGCCATCGGATTGGTCGGATGGGAAAATCGCGGGGTGACGGAGCCTACCTCCCAGTCGGTTATACGCGGACCAAAGGAAGGTTTCTCGGAAACCTTAATTACCAATACCGCATTGATTCGCCGAAAAATCAAAGACCCTAACCTGTGGTTAGAGAGCCGGAAGATAGGAAGAGTCACCAAAACGGATGTCGCGATTATGTTTATCAAAGGGATTGTAAATGACAAGGTGGTCGAAGAATTACGCTCTCGTCTGGATCGAATTGATATCGACGGGATATTGGAAAGCGCCTATATCGAGGAATTGATTCAGGACGCAACCTACACTCCTTTTCCTACGGTGTTCAATTCTGAACGTCCTGATGTAATTGCAGCCGGATTACTAGAAGGGCGTGTCGCAATTTTAATCGATGGAACTCCTTTTGTTCTCTTAGTCCCTGCTTTGTTCGGCCAATTCAATCAGGCAGCCGAAGACTATTATCAACGTGCGGATATCGGAACACTTATTCGTTTGCTTCGATATTTAAGCTTTTTTATCGCCTTGTTGGCACCTTCTCTCTACATTGCCATTACCACTTTTCATCAAGAAATGATCCCGACCGCACTGCTGATCAGTTTGGCAGCCCAACGGGAAGGGGTACCCTTTCCTGCTTTTATTGAAGCTCTCGTGATGGAAGTGACCTTTGAAATTCTGCGGGAAGCTGGAGTGAGACTGCCGAGAGCCGTAGGCCAAGCGGTATCCATAGTAGGGGCGTTAGTCATTGGACAAGCTGCTGTAGAGGCTGGCATTATATCTGCGGCGATGGTTATTGTGGTATCCATTACCGCAATCGCGAGTTTTGTATTTCCATCTTATAATATGGCAATTTCCGTAAGAATTTTACGGTTTGGGTTAATGGGGCTTGCCGCTTCCTTTGGTTTATATGGCATTACCTTGGGTTTAATTGCACTCGTGCTTCACTTGTGCAGCTTGCGTTCCTTTGGGATTCCCTATATGAGTCCTTTTGCGCCTTTCATTCTTGCGGATCAAAAGGATATGCTGTTTCGGTTGCCACAGTGGGCATTGTTTTCACGACCGCGCTTAATCAGTCAGAAAAACGTGATTCGAGAGCAAAATTCTCCACCAAAACCGGAACCGAGAAAACGACTATAGGGGATCGGAAAGGAGCGAGCGGGAATGATGAAACGAAAATTTATCATGCTGGGAATTCTCATTCTCGCCCTGACCGTGAACACCGGTTGTTGGAACCGCAGGGAATTGAATGAGCTCGCTATCGAAGTGGCGATGGGGTTCGATAAATCGGGGGATAAATATCGCATCACTTCTCAAGTGGTTGATCCCGGAGAAGTGGCGGCCAAGGAAGGCGGTACAGGTCGTACACCGGTCATGACCTATCAAGCCACAGCAGATACTCCGTTTGAGGCTCGAAGGAAAATGACAACGATGAGCCCCAGAAAAATATATTCTGCTCATATTCGAATGGTTGTAATCGGTGAGGAATTAGCAAAAGACGGAATAAATAAATTTTTGGATTTCCTATCGCGGGATCATGAACATCGGGCTGATTTTTTTATTGTTGTGGCGAAGGGGACAAGTGCCGAAAATGTACTAAAGATTTTAACGCCTTTGGAAAGAATACCTGCCAATAAACTGTTCGATTCCCTTAAAACGTCGGAGGGCGCTTGGGCACCCACTTCAGGCGTCACATTACATGATCTCATTTCCGACCTCGTGAGTACAGGGAAACATCCTGTCTTAACCGGCCTAAAAGTGAAAGGGAATCAGGAAATAGGTGAAAGCAAGGAAAATATAGAAGAGATTGATACTCCTACTCGGTTGGAATATACAGGACTTGGAGTTTTTAAAAAAGATAAACTCGTAGGTTGGCTAAGTGAAACTGAAAGCAAAGGGTACAACTATATCATGGACAACGTGAAAACCACAGTGGGTGTTATCCGCTGTCCGAAAGGGGGAAAAGCTGTTTTGGAGGTCATTCGAAGCAAAGCGGTGATGAAAGGGAAGGTAAAGAACGGAAACCCGGAAGCTGATGTCGAAATCCGTATAGAAGCCAATGTGGGGGAAATAGAATGCAAGAGCCTTGATTTAACTAAAACAGACACGATCTACGAAATGGAAGCAAGAGCGGAACAAAAGGTAAAAGAAATTACTGAAAAAGCAATAAAGAAAGCGCAGAAAAAATATAAAGTGGATATTTTTGGATTTGGGGACGCCGTCCATCGTGCAAATCCTAAATTTTGGAAACGTATAGAAAAAAATTGGGATCAGGAATTTGTGGATCTTCCGGTGAATGTAAAGGTTGATGTAAGGATTCGACGTACAGGAACCGTTGCCCAATCCTTCCTGAAAGAGCTAAAGGAGTAATCCGTATGTGGGTCATCTTTGGAATCCTTGCGGTAGCTGTTGCGATCGCCTTCATCGATGTTCCTTACCTTTTGAAACAAGGGTTGAAAAAGGAGCTCTGGACATTTTCGATCCTGCTCCTGTTCGGAACGGGGCTAAGCATTGCGGAAGGGTTGCAAGTGGAGATTCCCAACCCAATGGATGCGTTAGCTTTTATTTATAAGCCGTTTACTGATTTACTATTCGGTTTCTTTAAGTAGAACGGAGTGGACAAGTTGCTGGAAAACGGGAAGATCGCAGCGCGTCAATTTGCAATGCTGGTGTTTATGTTTACGGCGGGAAGCTCCCTCTTATTGGCTCCAGCCATGCTTGCTACCCCTGCGAAACAGGATGCTTGGCTGGCGGGTATTCTAGGGGTGGGTGCGGGACTTTTGTTCGGGTTGCTTTATACAAAGCTGGGCAGCTTATATCCCGAAATGAATTTGGCCCAATACAGCGAAAAAATCCTTGGAAAATGGATGGGCAAAGCCGTCTCGCTTCTCTTTCTCCCCTTTCCATTTCTTCTCGCTTCGCTTGTTCTTCGCAATATAGGGGATTTCCTCACCGTGTATATCATGCCTGAAACGCCAATCCAGTTTATCCATATTTTGATGTTAATCGTTGTGATGATGGGAGTCCGTCTTGGCATTGAAACGATAGCACGTGCTGCAGAAATTATTTTCCCATGGTTTATCCTCCTGTTTCTTTTGCTTGTGGTTTTTGTTTCGCCTCAAATAGATGTGCAAAAAATGCAGCCGGTCCTTGAAGAGGGGATGAAACCCGTGCTGCATGGTGCCCTTCTATTTGCAGCGTATCCTTTTATGGAGTTTGTTACTTTTTTGTTTATCATTCCTTATGTAAATCGGCCCAAGAAAGTAGGCAAGGCTTTTTTTGCGGGTACTTGCATGGGAGGAACGGTTATCGTCCTGCTCACGGCTCTCTCGATCTTGGTTATCGGTCCGGATCTCACAGCGAGAGATTTATACCCAAGTTATGTTCTGGCCCAAAAAATTAACATCGGTGATTTTTTGCAGCGGATTGAGGCGATTATAGCCGGCTTGTGGTTTATTACTATTTTTTTCAAACTAAGCCTTAGCTTTTATGCGACAACGTTAAGTTTGGCTCAAATTTTGAATCTGAAGGAATATCGTATGCTTGTATTTCCTCTAGGAATGATGGTGGTTGTCTTTTCTCTTGCAAGCAGTCCCAATATCGTCTATAACTTTACTACTATTCTGGAAACATGGTTATTTTTCGCCGGAACGTTCGGGCTCTTGTTGCCGTTATTCCTTTTAGGAGTGGCTGCAATTCGGAAAAGACTTTCCTGAGTTTAATTCATTATGGCACCCAAGAAAGCTATTTTATTATTAGGTCCTTCACCAGTGTAAACTCGCCTCCACAGGTCAGTGTTTTTTTGTTATATGGTGGTGGCGAGGGGGCGACCCAGTCCGAAGGAGGACATTGGGGTTCGATCGCGTGGAAGGCAAGCATGATCATCAAGATAATGGGCTCCGGAATGTAACTTGTTGCAATATGGATACTGCGTTCAAGCTTATATGCTACAATGAAACTAACTGTAAATCGTTTTTCGGAGAGCTTTATTTGAGGAATGTATTACTCGATACAGGATCGGCGGGGACGATTTTCAGCGCCGATGTAGTGGATGCCGTTGGGGTTAAGATAGAGCCTGGTGACTTTTTGAACAAAATCAAGGGTGTGGGCGGAGTAGAGGTCGTGTACTCCAAGCAATTTGATTTTTTGAAAGTGGGAGAGGCTTCGCTGGAAGCCTTATAGCAAGTAGACAGCCCCTGCACACTTAATCGTTTCATAAACGAATGGTACTGTTATGAAAATAGCCGAAAGACCGAACCATTCCAACCGAAACCTTATGCTTAAAAGGGATCTTATTATTCTTAAAGAAGCGGATAAGTGCTACCATTACTCTATCTTAGAAAACGAATATAGGGACGTGGAACATGATTATTAGGCAGGCTTCGGAAGAGGATGTAGATGCACTGATCCTGATGCGATGGGAATTTACATTGGAACATCAACCAGAAATGAAGGATGATTACAATCTTTTCGCCACTGAATGCAGAGCGTTCCTCCACCAAGCAATAAGTGGTGAACGGTGGCATATCTGGTTGGCGGAAGTGAATGGAGTTATAGCGTCACACATATACATCCAATTGATCGATAAAGTGCCGCGGCCAGGACGCATTACTTACCCTTTTGCCTATATGACCAATATCTATACTGATCCAGCATACCGATCTCGAGGAATTGGCAGCCAACTGCTTATGAGAATTCAGGAATGGGCGGTAGAGAGGAAGTTTGAATTCATTATCGTTTGGCCGAGCGAGGAGAGCAGAGAGTTCTATGCAAGGAATGGATATATACTTTGTAATGACCCAATGGAACTTCAACTATGAGAGTTATGTAATGAGAAGGCTTGACGTAGCAAACGCAACGGAATCCTTGCATGAGGTGTACTCTCCATGTATTATTAATAAATAATATTATATTGGATTCGAAGTAACGGAGGAGCCTGCACCAAGGGCTCCTTCTTTTTATTTTCTGGGCACAATATCATAAAAACATCTGGAGGCTAGTTCATGGAATTTATTCTTTATTTGATTCTGATTTTGTTTTTTACGAAGGTAGCAGGTGATTTATCTGTTCGAATTGGACAACCAGCAGTTCTAGGGAAACTGGTTGTCGGAATATTATTAGGACCCGCTGTACTTGGATGGGTTGAGCAAGGCAGCTTTATCGATGAGTTTTCGGAAGTCGGTGTACTTCTTCTTATGTTCATCGCTGGGTTAGAGACTGATCTAGAGCAGTTAAGGAAAAATTGGAAGTCGGCTTTTGCAGTAGCGATCGGTGGAATTATACTTCCCTTCATTGGGGGTTATAGCATAGCTTCAGCATTTGGGCTCAGTCAGACTTATGCCTTGTTTTTAGGTGTGATTTTCTGCGCAACCTCAGTGAGTATATCCGTTCAAGTATTGAAAGAAATGAATAAACTGAATTCTCGTGAGGGGACGACCATTCTTGGTGCAGCTGTGATCGACGATGTACTGGTTGTCATACTGCTAGCTGTTATGATGAGTGTAATCGGAACTGGAAATGACATCTCAATTGGCATGCTAGTAGGTAAAAAGCTTCTATTTTTCATAGCCATATTCCTAGCTGGTTGGTACGCCGTACCAAGAGTGATGAAATGGTTGGCACCATTGAGAGTGACTGAGGCCGTGATAACAGCTGCGCTAGTCATTTGTTTCGCATTTGCATATTTTGCTGAGTTTCTTCAGATGGCAGGAATAATCGGCGCCTTTGCAGCAGGAATAGCCATATCACAAACCAATTATAAGCACACAGTGGAAGAAAAAATTGAACCCATCGCATACTCCATTTTTGTACCTGTATTCTTCGTAAGTATTGGTCTTAATGTTTCCTTTGAAGGTATTGGTGATCAGTGGGGTTTCTTAACCAGCATAACAATTATTGCATGTCTCACAAAGTTATTTGGTGGATGGATCGGTGCACGGGTATCGGGATTTAATTCTAAATCATCTCTAGTAATCGGAGCCGGTATGGTAAGCAGAGGAGAGGTGGCATTGATTATTGCTGCAACGGGGTTACAAGCGGGTTTATTATTGCCAGAATATTTCACATCAGTGGTGATTATGGTCATTGTGACTACTCTTGTTACTCCACCACTTTTAAAAATATTTTTTCGAGAATCGAATCCATAAGGAGAATACCTGACCATGTATACGATTTATAAAAGTAAAGAAGGTAAGAAAAGGATTCAAAGTTACTACGAGTCATACTTGAAGCTGTTTGATGTGGAGTTTCAAAGAGTGTATATAGATACACTCTTTGGCAAAACGCACACATTAGTAACAGGGCCAATAGATGGTAAACCTATTTTCATCTTTCAAGGTGGCAATTGTATTAGTCCTATGACATTATCGTGGTTTTCTTCCTTGTTTGCGGACTACCGGATATATGCGCCAGACACCATTGGGCATCCTGGTTTCAGTGCTGAAACAAGAATATCAGCAAAGGATGAAAGCTACGCGCTTTGGGTTTCGGATTTAATGAATCATTTTAAGGTTGATAGAAGTGCATTCATTGGTCCTTCATATGGAGCTGGAGTTATACTGAGGTTAGCAACATTTATACCTGAGAAAATTGCCTGCTCTGTGTTAGTGGCTCCATCTGGATTGATAATAGGTCCAAAAATAAAAATGATACAAAAAATATTGATTCCGATGTTGATATATAAGATGAACTCGTCAGACAAGCAGTTACAAAAAATTGCTGATATTATGTCATCTAATAATATGAAAGCAATAGATAAAAACATAATCGGAGAAATTTTTTCGCATGTAAAGCTAGAACAAAATATGCCCAAGCTGACAGAGAAGAGGGAACTGTTAAACTACACATCTGCAACAATGGTCCTCGCAGGTAGCAAAGATATTTTCTTTCCAGCTGAAAAGGTGATTGAGAGAGCAGGAGAAATTATTTCTAATTTAATAGTATCAACTACATATGAAATGGGACATTTTCCATCTGAAGAATTGTTGAAGAAAATGAGTGCTGAAATAAAACAGTTCTTAAACTTAAACTATTAGGTGCTTCGGCCTATAATCGTCATATCGCTTCGTGTATAACAATAATATTTCTGTTCCATGAAGTATAATTCCCCTTGCTGCTATTCTCTTATCAATTAGCCTTAATTAATGTAACCGAGTATAATCATTTATAATGGAGTGAAACCATATACAACGTAAGAAAGGATAAGACTATGGAGAAATCTATGCTCATTAAAAAAAGCACAAGACGTAGGAGTATTCCCGCAGTCAAAATCTTCGCGCTTGGAGGATTAGGGGAAATTGGGAAGAATATGTATGGGATTCAGTACAAAGACGAAATCATCCTTATAGATTGCGGCTTGAAATTTCCCGACGCACAATTACCAGGCGTCGATTACATTATTCCTGATTTTCGATATCTGCTTGAACACAAAGATAAAGTAAAGGGTCTATTTCTAACCCATGGTCATGAGGATCATATCGGGGGAATTCCCTATTTGCTGAAGCAACTTCAAATTCCGGTCTACGGAGCCCCGCTAACGATCGGATTACTTCGGGCGAAGCTTGAAGAGCATCAATTGTTATCCGAAGCAAAATTGAATATCTTTAATGAGGAAGATTGTGTTGTATTCCAGTATCTTTCAGTTGAGTTTTTCAGAACATCTCATAGCATACCCGATGCATTCGGTATGGCGGTAAAAACGCCATATGGATATGTCGTTCAAACCGGTGATTTCAAATTTGATTTCACCCCGGTAGGACCATCTCCGAATATTCACAAAATGGCAGCTATCGGCGAGAGAGGGGTCCTTGCTCTCTTGTCGGATAGCACGAATAGCGAACGTACGGGGACGACTCCTTCAGAGAAATTAATTGGAGAGTCGATCTTTGATATTTTTCAAAGCTGTAAGGGAAGGATCCTATTCGCAACCTTTGCTTCTAATGTTCATCGATTACAGCAAGTCGTTGAGGCAGCAATAGCAACAGGTCGTAAGCTAGTCGTTATTGGCAGAAGCATGGAAAAGGTTTTTATTATCGGACAAGAACTAGGCTATATCCGTGTTCCAGAGGGTATGATCATTGAACCCAAAGACACAAACCGTTTCCAGGAACATCAATTAGTCATTATTTGCACAGGGAGTCAAGGAGAATCCCAAGCCGCGTTAACTCGTATTGCTTCTGGGTCTCACCGGTGGGTTCAAGTGTATCCGGAAGACACGGTCATTTTTTCTTCTTCTCCTATACCGGGTAATGTAGTAAGCGTAAACCGAAGTATTGATTTGCTAATGCGAGCTGGAGCTCATGTCGTGTATGGTTCTGTTCTGGATATACACACCTCAGGCCATGGCAGTCAAGAGGATTTAAAGCTAATGCTTCGTCTTATGAGGCCGCGATATTTTGTTCCTATTCATGGTGAATTTCGCATGTTGACCAAACATGCCGATTTGGCTGAAAAAACGGGCGTACAAAAACCCAATATTTTTGTTCTTGAGATGGGGGATGTTTTATATCTTAAACCTCAGCAAGGTCAAATAGGCGGGAAAATTCCAAGCGGCGAAACCTTGGTGAACGGGAAATTTGTCATGAACATGGATCAAGAAATTTTACTTAATCGATTACAGATGGGAAATAATGGGGTCGTTATTGCAGTTTTAATGGTATCAAAGGATACTCAGGAACTGTTAACTGGACCTACGCTTATCAGTCGCGGGTTTGTGTATGTGAGGGAGTCAGGAGCATTCCTGGCGCAAACAGAGGCGTCTTTAAAGAAAGTCCTTTCCTCAAAGATACTGAACTTAAAACGACAAGCCTGGTCGAACGTTATTGAAGAGACCTTAGATGGTATTTTCAAAGAAAAGCTTGGGCGCTCCCCTTATATTCTTCCGGTAATCATGGAACATTAGCCTCTGATGAGGTAAAAAAATATTGATATTATTAGAAAAGGAGCCAAGCGGCTTCTTTTTTGTTTTTTTAGGAATCCATTTAGCATATTAATAATTTGAAAAGACATCAGCAGTGATTTCAGGAGGTTGCTCAAGAGATTTATCCTCCGCATATTCCTAAAACAGGTAGAGGAGGTATAAGTATGGCTGGTACAAAATACATAAAACTACTGGGGATTATTGTTGGTGTGGTTGTTATGAATATCCTAGTGCTCTCGCCCGGATTTCTAGGAGTAGAGATAGGCGGAAGTGCTCTCACAACAGCATTCGGGGTAACGTCGCTGTTCGCTAGTGTGCTTGTGTTAATTTACGGGAGTTATGTCTTACTGTTTAAGCCGCCCGTTGTTTTACCTGTAAAACATATCAGAACGCACGAAGACTACGTGGAGGCTTTGACTCCCTACAGACGTGTAAAAGCGCTGGAGGATAATATTACTCTTGCCTTAGAACAGTTGGAGCGGTTGAAAAAGAAGAAGATCACCTTGTTAAATGTCCTAAATCAGAGGTTTGAAGCGACTGAGTTAAGTTATAAGAAGTTTGCTTCCGTAACCTACGAGGTGGAAAAGCTATTTTACCTGAATGTCAGGAGTATCCTGAACAGGCTCCATGTTTTTGACGAGTCGGAGTTCGAGAGTGTCATGAGGAGAAAGTCTAAGCCATTTTCTCGGGAGCTTCTAGAGGAAAAGACGAACGTATACAATAATTATCTAACTTTTATGAATAGTTCTATAGGTACTAACGAGGAAATCTTGTTGAAGCTAGATAAGCTGCTGTTGGAAATATCCCGCTTGGATAGTTTTGAGCCGGGGGATATTGAGAATATGCCTTGTATGCAGGAAATAGACTCGTTAATCAAGCAAACAAAATATTACAAACAGTGAGAGGTGCAGAATGGGTAATAGGAGCAAATTTTTTCTACTATCAGTTATCATCGTTGTATTCGTGTTCGTGCTTGTGTATTTAGGGGTAACTCTGACCTCGAATTTGGGGAAATCAAAAACACAGGTAGATTCGGAAGATGCAAGTAAGCGATTAAGCAAGCTATACTCCAATATCTCGATAAGTACGGAGACACCAGTAAAAGGACAGATCGACCTTAACCCTGCTGATCTTGGCGAGTCGTTGCCGGATATCTCTAAGTTCCCGATTACCGTAGACAACTCGACTGATCATTTTGTAGAGATTTTCTCTTCTACAGAAAAGTCGGGGACAGGTGTTGACGGTTGGTTGGCGGAAGCAGCGAACGAGTTTAACAAGGCTAATATTGACGTGAACGGGAAACCTGCTTCTGTTAAGATTCGTAACATCGCTTCCGGTACGGCCGCAGATTATATTAAATCCGGTAAATATGTGCCAGACGCTTTCACACCTTCAAATGAATTATGGGGCGAAATGATACTGGCTAGCGGTGTAAAGACTCAGCTTGTTTCTAAGCGTCTTGTCGGGAATGTTCCCGGGATTGTTATAGCGAAGGTGAAATACGATGCATTAGTGGATAAGTACGGGTCGGTGAATGTCAAAACCGTTACCGAAGCGATAGCCAATAACGAGTTTTCTATGGGGTATACGGATCCCTTTGCCAGCTCAACAGGTTTGAACTTTCTCGTAACAGCGCTCAATACTTTCGATAGCTCTGATATCTTAGGAGAAAAAGCGGTTCAGGGGTTTGAGAAATTCCAAGCGAATGTGCCCTTCATTGCGTCTACTACCCTGCAAATGCGCGAAGCGGCTAAGTCGGGTATGTTAGACGGGTTTGTACTGGAGTACCAAACTTATGTCAATGCGGCGGACTTGAAGAGCGGCTATGTGTTCACTCCTTTTGGTGTAAGGCATGACAGTCCGTTATACGCTTTGGGTGATCTCCCTCAGGATAAATTAGACATCATTAAGAAGTTTGCGGACTTTGTTACACAGGATAAATATCAAGAATTAGCGCAGGAGAAGGGCTTCAACAGTTTGGAGGAATACGAGTCGGAGCTGGCCGTCGTTGACGGTAACCTTCTGTCATCCGCGCAGAAGCTGTGGAAAGAGAAAAAGAACGGAAGCAAACCTATTGCGGCTGTATTTGTAACCGACGTATCCGGCAGCATGGATGGCGAACCTTTGAACCGCTTGAAAGAGTCCTTATTGAAGGGTCAAAAATATCTAGGGAAAGACAATAGTATCGGTCTTGTCTCCTATTCAAGTGACGTAACGATTCATTTGCCTATTGGGAAGTACGATACTAATCAGCAGTCCATGTTCGTTGGTGCGGTGAACGGTCTCCACGCTAGCGGCGGTACGGCTACCTTTGACGGAATTGTTGTCGCGTTGAAATTGCTTCAAGATGAGTTAGCCGTTAATCCCAATATAAAGCCTATCATCTTCGTCCTGAGTGATGGGGAGACGAATGAGGGCTACTCGTTAAAGGACATCAGGGAAGTCGTAGAGACCTACAAAATTCCCATTTACACCGTCGGGTACAATGCCAATATTAAAGCACTTCAAAGTATTTCGAGTATCAACGAGGCGGCTAGTATTAATGCAGATACAGATGATGTTGTCTACAAGATCGGAAACTTGTTTAATGTTCAAATGTAAGTAAATGTAATTAGCCGAAGGGGGATTACCATGTCATTTTCGATGGAAGTAGCAAGTCCGGAAGAGATCAAGGTTGCAATAGAAGAGGCGGCTAAGCCCGTTCCAGAGGAAATGGCAAAGCTTAAAGAGGCAGCGGAAACAAATGTCGCAGCGATCATGGCACTAGAAATCGAGTCGCTGGAGAAGCGGAAGGAAATACTGCAATCCATCGACACCTTTGGTCTAAATACAATGAAATTATCCTCGGATAAAAATACTTTGCTTCAGGTTTCGGTAGGCAATCTCTCAAAAACGGGAGACGAGGGTGGTCAAGTAGCTAAGGGTTTAACCGAACTGCATACGCAATTGAAGGATTTGGACCCGAGCGTAATAGACTTTGCTAAGAGGGGTTTTCTCGGTAAGCTGTTCAATCCGCTGCGTGCTTACTTCCACAAGTATCAAAAAGCCGATGGCATGATTGCGGATATTGTTATCTCTCTAGATAAGGGTAAGTCGACCCTCAAGAACGATAACACCACACTGGAGATCGAGCAGCAGACGCTCCGGGATTTGACCAAAAGGCTACAAAAGGAAATTCAGCTCGGAGTATTGATGGATGAGTCCATCGAGTCGCAAATCGAAGCGGCAAAGCTGCGTAACGAAGACCTGGAGAAGATTCGGTTCATCACCGAAGAAGTGCTCTTCCCTCTGCGTCAGCGGGTTATGGACTTACAGCAGATGCTGGTCGTTAACCAACAGGGGATTATGGCCATCGAAGTGGTAATCCGAAACAACAAGGAACTGATTCGCGGGGTAGACAGAGCTAAGAATGTTACGATTTCGGCGTTGAAGATTTCCGTAACTGTAGCTAGTGCTCTTTACAATCAGAAGATTGTCTTAAAAAAGATCGAGCTCTTAAACCAAACCACGAACGAGCTGATCGCCAGCACATCCAGAATGTTGAAGAACCAAGGGGCTGAGATCCATAAGCAATCGCTTGAAGCTAGCATCTCGGTAGACACTCTTAAGCAAGCCTTTACTGAAGTGTTGTCGGCTCTGGATTCTATCAGCACCTACAAGCAGGAAGCCCTGCCTAAAATGCGTGAAACGATCAATCAGTTCCGGGAATTGGCTGATAGTGGCGAGAAGCAGATTCAGCGTCTGGAGAAAGGTCATAAGTTGGGTCTGTAATTGTTTATTTACCGTCGGATGATTTCCGGTTTTCTTCCGTGAATATGGCTAAATATTTTACCTGTGCTGACAACGGGATTACGAGGTGCTCTTCCAAGGAATTAAAGTATACGCCGTCTCCGGCATTCATTTCATATTCCAGATTGCCAACCCTGTATTTCATTTTGCCGGAGAGCACATAGATGAACTCTTCCCCTTCATGGGAAAACACGTGGCTCTTGACCTCATCTTTCTCTGCGACAAACATATACGGCTGCATAGTCTTGTCCCTTCGTCCAGATGCAAAAGCATAAAAGGAATAACCATTACTTGTCTTAATCCACTTATTAACGTCATTGTATTCCGCTGCAGTCGTAAACACGGTTCCATTGCTTACATCGGGTTCAAGCAGGTCAGAAACCTTCACGCCAAGCGCTCCGGCGATTTTCATGAGTGTCGCGACGGCTGGCATGGTGCTTCCGCTTTCGATCTTGGACAGCATGCTCTTCGTGAATCCGCATGCGGTGGCAATCTCACTTTGCGTGCGCTTCTGCTCCTTGCGGATCAAACGGATTCTCTTTCCTAATTCCATATCCATACCTCGCAACATAAAAGTTTATCGTCATTAAACTTTACCCATGTTAGTATAAAAAAGCTAGTCCATTAACGATTATCATGATTGCAGAAATTACTGGTCTATGTTATGTTGAAGTTAATTCAACCTAGTTGAATATAAGTAAATAAAATTGAACGAGGTGAATGGACATAAAGAAGTTTAAAGTCGGTTTGGTCGGGGCAGGCGGAGTAACAGAGCTGCATCTGGAGGGATACAAAGGCGATCCAGAACGTATAGAGTTTACGGCCATTTGCGATCCCAACGAAGAAATACTTAAATATCGAGCAGATAAATATGGTATTCCCCAGCGATATACGAATTTGGATGCGTTCATCAAGGAAAGCGGTGTCGATGTCGCAGTTGTCTGTACGCCTACATCGATCCGCAAGCAAATTGTTCTGCCGCTGCTAGAAGCCGGATTCCCGTTATTCGTGGAGAAACCTTTCTCCGACACGTTGAGCGATGCTGTAGAAATCACTGAAAAAGCTAAGCAGCTTGGTATCCCGGTTGCCGTGAATCAGAACTTCAGACGACATTATACATTCGATATCGTGAAGAAAATCGTTGCCGAGAATACGATTGGCAAAGTAACCATGATTACCTTCAACAATATGTTTTTCCGTCAAGACACCGGTTGGCGACTGGATTGTGAACGGCATGCGCTGTCCGTTATGGGGATTCACTGGTTCGACGGGTTCCGGCAGGTTCTCGGGTGTGAAGCTGAATCGATCGTCAGCTTGATGAGCTCTTCTGCAGCAATCGATTGCAAGGGAGAAACGGACGCGACCGTGCAGATTAAATTTGAGAACGGCGCCATTGTAACGTATACTCAAAGCTTCTCTTCGACGGTAGGGAGAACAGAGATGATCGTGATCGGCGAAACGGGAACCCTCCGCTGCGACCACGGCCTCGTTGAATTATTCCGTGTAGGCGACAAGGAGCCGTCTCAAAGATGGGACAACAATTGCTCCAGGGAAGAGAACAGTCTGGAAAATATCAAACAGCTGTTGTCTTGGATTGAAACCGGCGTAAAGCCGGCTAACAGCGCTGAAGACAACTTGAAGATCGTGGCTATGCTCGAAGCAGCTTATGTATCAGCGAAAGAGAGCCGGATCGTTCAGTTAAGAAACGGAGTATTGATATGACGCTGAAGTTTGCTTTTTCAAGGCCTACCGCAGCAGACGAGGAACGGAATCGGCTGTTTAATAACTTTAGGCCAGCTGGATACCAGGGCTTGCAGCTCAAGCACGGCCAATATGCACCCTATCTGAAGGAGCCAGAGCGTTTCCTGATGGAGTGGGGTCATCTGGATGGTGTAGGATCCGCCTTGATTACTGGAGGAAACCTGGATGAGACAGGATTGGAAGCGCTTCGAGAGATATTTCGTTTCGGCCGGAAAATCGGTACGGAATTAATCATATTCTGCCATGGTGTATCCAGGGGCAAGGTGACGGCGGCGGATATCCGGAAGTATGCAGATGTATTGTCGGATATGGGGGAGGAAGCAGGGCAGCATGGCTTAAAGCTTTCCTTGCATCATCATTATGATCAGCCTGTCATGTACCGGGTGGACTTTGACATTTTCTTCGATCGCGTGCGGGAGGGAAGCGTTGGTTTGACAATCGATACCGCACATTTGGTTAAGTCGGGACTCGACGATTGCGCGGAGCTCATCAGAAGCTTCAAGTCTGTCATTGACAACTACCATATGAAGGACTTCACAGAGGGCGAGTGGCAGATTCTTGGGCGGGGAAACATTGCATTCCAACCAATCTTTGAAGCGATCAGGGATACAGGGTACAGCGGATGGGTATCGGCAGACGAAGAAAGCGGCGGAGGGATCGAAGACGGATTGGCCGAATGCTTATCTTTTCTGAAAAGCGGATTTGGAATGCATACTTAGGAGGAGAATAGAAATGGCTACAATCACGGATTTGCGCAAGCAGGAAGAAGGCCGGATATTGCCGATGGACTGGGGAAAGATCCAGTGGCTGTGCGGTAAGGATATTGATCCGGATGCGGAAATGACGTTCGGCATGGTCTATATAGATGCTGGAAAAGCCAACAGCAGGCATATCCATCCCAATTGCGAGGAAATTATATTTGTATTAACCGGCGAATGCGACCATTCGCTTGGGGACGAGGTGTTCCACTTGGAGCCGGGAATGATGCTGAGGATTCCAAGAGGCATTCCACATCATGCCAAAGTGACAAGCTGGGAGCCCTGCCGTATGATTATTGCGTATTCCGCACCTGATCGACAAACGATCGGAGAATAGTGGAGAAGGGTTAATGATGTCTCTGCCACCGCTTCAATGAGAATACCGTGTGATACATAGCTAGATGAATACTTTGCAATATCAAGTAGATGGGGATCGAGTATAACAATTTGTAACCGTTTTTGTAGTGGAATAAACCGACCTTCACGCCCAACCATTCGATCAGAATAGCCATGCACGTCCATAAAATAATATATCCGATTGTCATAATCCCGTAAATTCGAAGCCGTTCTATCCCATAAATAAATAAGTATCCGTATGGTGCATACATCAGATAAGAGATAAAATCAAACATTTGATACGTCGATTTATCTCCAATATCGTACAGATCAAATGGCGGCACGAAGATCGTATGGTCAAAAATAAGCCCGAACGTTACGCCAATGAACATATTAAAGATCATCTGTAGAGGAGAAAATGTCCGCGGCAATAACCAAACCGCTGCGAAGCCTACAAACATTAGCCCAATAACGAACCACTCATTGCCGTTAAATTGATTGTCGTAAATGATTTCCATTATCGGATCCATCCTTCCTTTGAAGCCATTCGCTGAAAGATCCTCCCCCAAAGCAAAGTATAAGCCATCACAAATATGATCATGATGGACTCTTTGAGAAAATTCCATTCTTTATCAATAAGTACATGGTTCCAACGGAGTGCAAAGCCGACCAGTATCTGAAATAAGAACGTATAGATCGAGATGCCTATGCAAACGCTGGCTCTCTTGGTCGTAAGAAACACATTAGCAAAGGCAAGCAGGACGAACGTAACGGTGAAGTCATTGTGTAGAATTAAGGCTATAAAATGAGGTATGCTCATGTTAATTTTAAATATTTTAAGATTAATACTGCTAATAGTCAGTTTGTTAGTAAGTACGACTTCAATAGCCATAAATAAAAGGAAATTGACGACAAGCGGGAGCTTGCGAGGCAGACCTGTTAGGACGTGAATACAAAACCACGCGAATATTACAAATATAACAACGACCATAGGGGCCGCCCATCCTTCCTTATATAACTCTTAATGGTAACTTTCCCCTTGAACAAATATGATATCCGTGATTTTCATAAACCTGCATTTTAGTGGGATATGGGTTCGCAGATTGCGCTGTATAGAGGTAAAGAATAGTGGAGAGGATGGAGGTATCTTTAAGTATTTAAGGAGGCACTAAGCTCATGGGGTTTGTGGTCATCTTCGTTATGGCTTGGTTAGCTGTATTTATATTCTATACAATGGACAAAAGCTTATCGATTATTGAGAATGCGTTTGTCTATTTAATCATCTTAACGATCGGAATAAATATATCGTGGGTTGTCGCGGAAGAGCTCAAGCTAGTCGAGTTGACCAAGGATGGGCTGTTGTACGCGGGTTTTATTTTATATAGAAGTATAGTAATCCCGATGATCTTCGTTATTATGTTTAATGCGGTTTACAAAGTGAGATTCACTATACTAGTTATATTGTTAATGGGAGTGGCGTTAGGGACAATCCTTGCCGTGAATGGATTGATGCTTTTCTATGGGATATTCCATTATAAGCAGTGGTATCTATTTTACGACCTAATCCTAATCGTGCTGATGCAAGCGGCAAGCTTTGCGTTGTTAAAGCTCTATAGGAGAGTTATTCAAGGTGAGGTGAAAGTATCGTGATTTTATGGAAAAATTTCGATTGGAATGAATGGTTTGTGTTAGTGGTGCTGATCGTTTCTTATGCTGCTGTTATTAGGCTGCCAAAGAGAGTTCCTACGAGCTTGATGATCCTGGGTTTGGTTTGGGGATTTGCCAGTTCAACGTTATTCGACTTTACGATTGGCGGGGGTTTGATGGATTTCTATCGGGTGAATGACTCGAATCATTACGAATTAACCGACTTGTTTACATACTTCATGTTTGCGCCTTTTAGCTACTTCTTTATCTACTTCTACGAAGTGTTAAAGGTTAGCAAAAAGACGCTTATGTATTATATTAGCGGGTGGACCGTTGTGGGAGTTGCGTTTCAGTGGGCAGCAGAGTGGATGAGAATGACACATTACCAAAAAGGATACAAGCTCGAATATAATATAGCTGTTTTTCTAATTATTCAAACGATTACAGGATTGTTCTATATTTATATCAAAGGTCATCCAGGCATAAGCGGTGCTCGGGGCGGTATCCGTAGAAGGACATAAAAACCGGAAACACTAGCGCAGTCCTTCCACATGGGATAAGAAATCTTGCAATACAAGCTTCAATCCATCCGGGTTGCTAAGCATCGGTAAATGTCCGGTTTCCAGACTTTGCACCGATTGCGGCGAAAGATTCGAGATCATTTTATTTTGCAAGGACGGACTGAACTCCTTATCCTTGGTTAGCTTCACATATAGCTTCGGTACAGCCGGAGGGGACACATCGACGCGATCTGTATATACCCGAACGGACTCGGGAACGAAACCTCGTACAATCTCCGACGCCTGCTCGGGGGAAAGGTCATTGCATAAGCCCGTACGGATCGCGGACTCGGGAGGTTTCGTACCCATTTTCCGCAGTATAGCAGACATCAGGATCCTCTTGGGGAATGGCAGAATGGATAGGAATGACCCGCCTTTCTTCGGAATGGCCGCCCCAACAGCGACAAACCCTGCCAACCGATCGGATAGTTCGGATGCAAGTCTAAGAGCGAGAACTCCCCCAAGCGAATGTGCTACGATAACAAACCTCCGAGTCTCCCACTCATCCACCTGCCTTCTCATATGGGACACATAATCCGCCAAAGCAAGCTCCTTCCTCGATTCAACGGTACCCTTCCTAAGTGGAAAATCAATAAGTAAACAAGGATGATGAAGTCCCTCTTGAACTTTGCCCCAGATTCCGCTTTCCAGACCTGCTCCATTGACGAATACGAAACCCATCTTCTCTTGAATAAGCTCTTGTTTATTCAATTTTATCTCCTTTGAATATTCCTTGACTTGAATATTCCATATGGGGTATATTGTAAGTGCAAGTACGGTAAATACCAATCGAAACGAGGTGGCCTGATGTGACTAGAACAGGAAGAGGAGCCCATGCCGTACGCCATGTAAATATTCGATTCATTAGAAGAACACCCGAACCATGGATATAACGACATTTAGCGCACTGTCCGAACCGAACCGCTTACGCATTGTAAAGCTCTTACAAGATGGCCCCTTAACCGTAGGGGAGATAGCCGATCGGCTCGAGCTCCGCCAACCTCAAGCCTCGAAGCATCTGCGTGTCCTGCTGGAGGCCGGACTTGTCGAGGTGCAGGCTGTCGCCAATCGTCGGAACTATAAGCTCCGAATGGAGCCGTTCCAAGCAATGGACGCTTGGCTTGGAAGTTTCCGTGATTGCTGGGATGAACGGCTAGACGCTCTGGAGAATTACCTCCAGAAGCTGCAAACCAAAGAAACAAACAAACAAAACTAAATTTCAGGAGGATTTTCAATGTCGAATAAAATGATTTCCAGGGTAGAGGATCAGGAGCTTATTCTGGAGCGAGTTTTTGATGCACCGCGCGAACTTGTATTCAAAGCGTTCACAGAGGCTGATTGATGGGCGGGGGTTTAAGTAACCCATTGAACAAGCCATAGCTGCGGCTTCCAATCGGAATCAGTACAAGTAGTGCTGCCAAATCATTCGCGAGCTCATGAAGGCTGGTGGGGAACAGACTGCTAGGGATATCATTTCTAGTATTCGGCTTCGTTATCCTAACCGATCTGCTCTGATGGATGAATTAAATGCGATATGAGGAAGTTAGGGCAGAAAATAGAGCTTCCAAAACTCCTGTTACTATGGTAGATTAGGGTTAATATTCCAGAGGTAAAGCATACCCTGACTTGACGTCTATGACGTCCGGTTGGGGTTTTTTGTCGTTATCACCTCGGGAAATCTAAGGAGGTAAATGATGAGACCAGCACGTTTATACGATGCGCCTGAGCAATTCGCTGAGATGATGATGAAGCATCTGAGCGAGAGCATGAATGTCCTTGTTCAGAAGACGGAGGAGCCACTGTTGCTTGAAATCAACGTGAATCTCAATGATCCGCAGGAGAAAATACAAGTGAGTCTTCACAATACTTTCCGGACGTATATGGCCAGCGGTGATATGAATACGGCGATTGATTATTTGAACGACACCATTCGCTGTACGGAATTGATGCGTACGAAGAAGGACGATGTAGTAAAGCTTGACTCCGCCTACATTTATCCGGCCATTCGGGATACTCGTTATGTAGAGGAGGCCGGTAAGAACGTTAAGTTCATTTCAGAAGCTTATTTGCCGGGATTAAGCGTTATTTATCTAGAGATCAAGGATAGCTGCTCCAAGATTATCACAGAAGCTAGTCTGGAATATAACCCTCGGCTTACTGAGGAAAGGGTTAAGCATCTGGCGTATCGAAACTTACGAACTGCGGGCTGGCAATCATCTCGGCTTACCTTACAGAGTCCGTTTCGTGAATCGTGCTGCATCGAGGTATTTATGGATAATTCTCATCCCATTGAGTGTCAATTTCTACTCCCAGAGATGGCAACGAGCAATTTGCCGAAAAGTTGCCTCATCGCTTATACGAACAGAAAAACCGCGATGATCATGTATTCGAATGAGCGGATGGAGACTCTGTCGCAAGTGATGCGTTTAGCTGACAAATCAAGATTCAGGGACGTTGTGAAGCGAAGCTGCCTCTTTAGGCCTAATCCGGTTTCTGAGCAAATTTATTGGATTCATAACGGTGAAGCAAAGCTGTTGGAGGAAGTGTGATTCTCAAGAATGGGATGCAAAAGTCCGTTTTGTTGGGATGTGATGAATTCCTATTTTATGATCTATATGTTATAATTTATGCGCGAATACAGCTGGAACAAATCATTTACTGTCTGAACAGATTAGAGGATAAAGGTACACGTGCTGGAGAAAAGTTTACTAAGCGAATTAAAGGTGAAATTTGGGAGTTGCGACCAGGTAATAATCGTATCTTTTTCTTTGGCTGGAAAGGTAATCAATTAGTACTGCTACACCATTTTTCGAAAACGTCTCAAAAGACGCCCTCAAAGGAGATTGCAATAGCTGAGAAACGTATGGTGACTTGGTTGCGAAACATGCAGAAGGAGTGAGAATATCATGAAAAGCTGGAACGAAAAGAAAAAGGAATTGAAATCAATCGATTCTAATCGATTGAATGAGCTTGAAGCAGTTGCCCAGTTCGTTAATGCGATCCATAGAAGAAGGGTTGAGCTAGGTTGGACACAACAGGAACTCGCCGAAAAAGTGGGGCTTCATCAGGAGTCGATTGCTCGTATTGAAAATGGGGGAACAGTTCCTCGTTTGGATACAGTCCTAAAATTAGCACTAGCGCTTGGAATGAAATTGAATTTAGTTGGAAATGAAGAAGCTGTAGCTGCTACTATTGGATAAAAGCAAGCTGATTTCTCATGAAGCTTCTTTAGAAAGAGCTTAATTCTGAATCTAAATACCCCGGCCTGAAGCTGGTCACCGATAAAGTTGCTTCAGATGCGATCCAATTATTCAAGTTGGCAGCGGACAATCCGCCCGTTACGATAGCATATTCTCCCGTATCCGATCCTAAGGAAAATGCAGATCAGTATAAATTCTAAGATTCCTTCTTAAAAGTAAACCGGCCAATCTCCCTACCAGGCATCTGTGATGCAGGAGATTGGCTTTTTTTCTGCGTTTATTTTCCATTTCCCGCTTTTCCCCGTTATGTTTATGTTAGATATACTATCACGAATAAAAAATACATATTGACACAGGGCGAAACCCCAATTAAACTCAAGTAAATAAACAACAATACACATGAATCAACAATAAACAACTAAGAAGGTGTGGGATATTGGGGAAAACGATTGTTATAGTGTTGGACGGCCTTCGCTATGATGTTATGTTGTCTTCCATGGGATACATAAATCATCTAGTTGAAAAGTCGATCGCTGCGCTTTATAAAGTAAAATCCGAACTGCCGAGCTTGTCCCGCCCGCTATACGAAGTGTTGCTGACCGGCACGCCGAGCTGTATGAACGGCATCACTGCCAATCAGGTCGTCCGGTTGTCCCAATACGAGAGCGTCTTCCATTTGGCCAGAAAGAGCGGACTCAGAACGGCGGCTGCGGCTTATTACTGGGTGAGCGAGCTGTATCAGCGAGCGCCCTTCGATTACTTCGCCGATCGTATTCAGAACGACGACACCAAGCCCATACAGCGGGGTATGTTCTATTTCGACGATCGTTATCCGGATTCGGATTTACTCGCAGATGCAGAATATTTACGCAGGTCGTTCGATCCCGATTTCCTTTATATACATCCGATGAATATTGACGACACCGGGCATAAATTCACGTCCAATTCCGCCGAATACCGCGGAGAAGCGCTGAGAATGGACAGCTTGCTGGCACTGCTTCTGCCGGAGTGGATCAAGGAAGGATATCAGATCCTGATCACTTCCGACCACGGCATGAACGAAGACGGGCAGCACGGAGGAACGGGCGAAGGGGAAAGGGATGTAGGCCTTGTGGCTATTGGCCACAGCTTCAAACCAGGCGTATATACCGAGTCTTATCTGCCTCAATTGGCGATTGCACCTTTAATTTGCAGTCTGCTGGACGTTCCGGTGTCCAAAGAAATGGTTGGCATCCCGATTCCGGGTTATCGGCAATCGGTTTAACCATACAAACAATTTTTGCCGGTCTGAACGATATCGATTCCGGCAATATCATCGTCGGCGGCCGGGATATTACCGCGCTTTCCCCGAAGGACCGACAGGTAGGTATGGTATTTCAATCCTATGCGCTCTTCCCTAATATGACCGTATTCGACAACATCGCCTTCGGTTTGAAGATGGAGAAGATGAAGAAAGCCGAGTATACGCCGCTTGTGGAACAAATGATCGAGATCATCGACCTCAAAGGCAAGGAAAATCAATATCCCGCTCAGCTGTCGGGGGGACAGCAGCAAAGGGTTGCTCTCGGACGATCTTTAGTCAAACGTCCGAAGGTGCTGCTGCTCGATGAACCGCTCAGCGCATTGGATGCCAAGATTCGGCGTTCACTGCGCAATGAAATCCGGCAAATTCAGAAAAAACTGAACATGACAACGGTGTTCGTCACGCATGATCAGGAGGAGGCGCTGACCATTTCCGACCGGATCATCGTGATGAACCACGGCCATATCGAACAGGAAGGTATTCCGGAAGAAATTTATACGTCGCCCAAGACAGAATTTGTGGCGAGTTTTATCGGCAGTTATAATGTATGGACCGCACAGGATATGCAGCAGGCTGGTCTTACGCCCGTTCCGAATGGACAATTGATCGCCGTCAGGCCCGAAGTCATCTCTATCGTCCCGGAGACTGAAGCCGCAGGGGAAACCGCGGGATGTATCGTTGCTGCGGGTAAAGTGAAGCAATACGCCATCTTGGGCAACGTCATGCGTTATTGGGTGGATATTAACGGGTTGCAAGCAACGGTGGATGTATTGCATGATTCGGATATGCACCGGATTCAGGAAGAAATGGCAGTCCGTTTATCGATCCCAATCGAAAAATGCAAGCCTCTCAAAAAGATTTCATAGGTGGGTAAAGATCATGTCCTTATCGTATGAAGACCGAAAGAAGAAGATTCTGGAGCAGCTCTCGCTAGAGGAGAAGGTTCAAGTACCTGTCCTTGCGGATGTGCTTAGCGTATCAACCGAAACGATCCGCCGCGATTTGGAACGATTGGACAAGGAAGGCAAATTAAAAAAGGTTTATGGCGGCGCGGTCAAAGCGGGATCCGACTCGTGGGAGCCTCCCTTCGAACAGAAAACGGCAATGAACGCGAAGGAAAAACGGGCAATTGGGAAAATGGCGGCTTCGCTTGTTGAGGAAGGCGACAGCATTATGATCGGCAACGGGACGACTACGCTTGAGATCATCCGTTATCTCGGAAACAAGAAGAACGTAACGCTGGTTACCCATTCTACCCCGGCGATGCTTCTGGCGATGGAGCTTTTTCACGGACGTATTATTATGATCGGCGGCGAAGTGAACGTCAGCCAGAAATCGGCGAACGGGCCTCTTGCCGAATTGATGCTGCAGCATCTGAAGGTCAACAAAGCCTTTATTTCGGCTGGAGGAGTATCCAGCATTGACGGGATTACCGATTATGATTTGGACGAAGCGAATATTTCCCGGAAAATGGCGAGCCGTGCCGACGATGTCATCATTTTGGCGGATCATAGCAAAATGGGAAAAACGACTTTTGCGCATATTTGCGGGCTTAATGAAGTATCTGTAATGATTACCGACAAACATTGTCCGGAAGAATGGAAGCAAACATTGGCGAATAAAGAAATCGAACTGCTGATTGCGGACGAGGAGGCGACGTCTTGATTGTTGATTTCCATTTTCATCTTGAAGAAGGCCCCTATTCGATCGACTGGTTAAGGCGAACGGCGAAAACAATAGAAACACTGGAAGGAAAAGCAGGTGAATTAGCGAATCGTCCGCATTCGTTGGCATGGATCAACGAGATGAATGCGAAGCTCACGAGGCGACTGGAGCAAGGGTGTTTCTCTGCGGAGTGGCTTAATTATTATTTGGATAGGGGCAAACAACTCGGCATCCAGCGTTTCGGCATTGTGGATCATTTATATCGGTTTGACGAGTTTCGCGCTTATTATGAGAAGCATATGCTGCTCGACGATTCGGAGCTTGGAGAGCTGCAGCGGTATTGGCTGGACCGGGTGTGCATCGGATCGATCGAACCGTTCCTGGAGCTCGTTCGCCAATCGCAACGGGAAGGCAGCCCTGTTTCACTGGGAGTCGAAGCCGATTACTTTCCCGGCGGCGAAGAAGAGCTGCGGACATTGCTTGGAAGATACGAGTTGGATTACGTGATCGGGTCCGTACATTTCATAGACGGCTGGGGATTCGATAATCCGCAGACGCAGTACAAGTTCGAAGGACGGGATCTCAACGCAATGTACCGGAGCTTGTTCGATCATGTATTGGGAGCTGTCCGCAGCGGGCTTTTTGATATCATCGCCCATCCAGACAACCTGAAGGTGTTTAATTACCGTCCGGATGAAACTGTGCTGCTCCCTATGTATGAAGAGGTTGCGGCGGCAATGAAGGCCGCCGACGTTGCTACGGAGATCAATACGGGGCTTGCCTACCGTTACCCTGTTAAAGAAATGTGCCCAAGTCCGGCCTTCCTGGACATCATTTGCAAACACGGCGTTCCGATCACGCTAAGCTCCGATTCGCACTATCCGGACGATATTGGCACCATGCTTAAGCAAGCCGCCGATTTGGCCGTACGCACGGGCTACGAAGAGGTTGTTTACTTCGAACGCCGGGAGCGCAAAATTTTGAAGCTAAAGGGATGACCGACAATGGCACTAACTTTGAACCCCGATGTTTGGCATATCGATAATGTGGAATTGACGATTCGTTTGGTCCTAGCAATCATTCTTGGCGGGCTTATCGGACTCGAGCGGGAGCTTGGAGGACATTCGGCAGGGTTCCGCACGCACATTCTTGTTTGTCTCGGGTCGGCTTCCATCATGATATTGTCGATGTACGGTTTTTCCCAGTATGCCGACGAACCCAACGTCCGGATCGATCCGGCCCGTTTGGCCGCACAGGTGATCAGCGGCATCGGTTTTCTGGGAGCGGGTACCATTCTGCGCACGGGCATGACCATCTCGGGTTTGACAACAGCGGCGTCGCTGTGGGTCGTGGCGGCCATCGGTCTTTCGACCGGGGCTGGTTTTTACTATGGAGCATCTATTTCCGCTCTACTGGTGGTGATCAGTTTGTTTTTTCTGAATAAAGTGGAGAAGAACTTCTCCCGAACCAAAAAGGACAGGGAAATTATCTTTATACTGCATAGAAAAACAGCCAGTCTCCAGCAGATCGTGACACGTCTGAATCAACATGGCATTCAAATCTATAAGTTGATAATAGAAAATGGAGAGGCGGCAGATTCGTCTGCGGAGCCTTTAATCATACGCATAAACGTCAAGCTGAAAAAAGTGAAAGCTTTCGATGCCGCACTGCTTGAAATCGCCCAAATTGAAGGGGTAATCCGCCTGGAGACGGGGGGTGACGCCTTGTGACGGCGGCAGACGAAGCGTGTGACGAGTGGATCACGAGCGTCGGTATCGATCTGGGCACCAGCACGACCAAGATGATCGTCAGCCGGTTGCGGATCAGCCGGATTTCAAACGCATTTTCCATGCCGGCATTCACGATATCGGAACGCGCTCTGGCATACTGCAGCGAGATTTACACCACGCCATTGAAAAGCGGGGATGAGCTTGATTACGAGCAAATTTCCGGCATTCTTCGGCGGGAATACGACAAAGCCGGCATTCGGCTTGAGGATATTAAAACCGGAGCGGTTATCATTACCGGGGAGACGGCGAACAAGAAGAATGCCCAGCACATCCTGCACGAATTGGCTGAGAGGGCCGGGGATTTCGTGGTAGCTACGGCCGGGGCCCATTTGGAAGGAGTGCTCGCAGGCAAAGGCTCGGGAGCGGAAGCTCGTTCCTTGCATACGAGAAAGACGGTAGTCAACGTCGACATCGGCGGAGGGACGGCCAATGCGGCTTTTTTCCGGGAAGGAGCCTGCATCTGCACGGCTACGCTGAGAATCGGAGGCCGATTAATCCGGATCGATGCGCAGGGGAACGTGCTGGACGTGGCTCCATCGTTTGCTCCATGGCTTAAGGCCCGAGGGTATAAAATTGCGGCAGGCGGGAGAGTTAGCTTTGCCGATATCCGTGAAGTATCCGAACGGATGGCGGAAAGCCTGATGTCTTTCCTTGCCGGGGAGGGGGGCGACGAATTCGTCCATTTGCTCGTTGTCGGCGAGATGCCAGGCCCGCTTCCAGAGGCCGCAGAGCTGATGATTTCGGGCGGCATTGCCGACCTGCTCCAGTCGAGTGAGCCGCAATTGCTGGAGCAGGCGGCCTTACACGAAGACATCGGCCCGCTGCTGGCTCATGCGGTGAAGCGCGCGGCTGGCAAATACCCGTTCGCATGGGTGCCGGCCCGGCAAACGGTGCGGGCGACCGTTATCGGCGCCGGAATGCAATCGACGGAAATTTCCGGTGCTACGGTATATATCAGTCCCGGTGTGCTGCCGATCCGCAATTTGCCTGTCGTTAAGCTGCAGCTATCCGAATCGCTATTGGAGGATGAAACCGCATTGGGCGAGAGTGTGACGGGAGCGATGGAAACGGGCAAGAAGCTTCACTCTGAAGAGATATCGCTCCCGTTCGCGTTGTCGCTGTCCGGGATCGGGTACTGTTCCTATTCCCGGCTGCAGCGTCTAGCCGACGCGATTTGCGGCGGATATATCCGTTATTTCAAACAGAGCGGCACGATAGCTGTCATCTGCCATAACGACATGGCGCAAGCGCTTGGTCAGGCGATGGCGATCCGAATGGGAGGGAGCATCCGGATTGTGTGCGTCGACCAGATTGCGGTTGAACACGGCGACTATATCGATATGGGCGAGCCAATCGCGGGATCGCTCGTTCCCGTCATTATCAAGACGCTTGCTTTCTCGGCGCCTGTTGATCAGGCTATCGGTTTTGCAGACAAGGAGGGGCTGCCATGAATTTGAAAACATTGGCCCGCGGCCGCACGTATCAGTTCCGCGATCTGAAGGAACTGATGGCGAAAGCGAATGAAGTGAAGTCGGGCGATCAGCTTGCCGGTATCGCCGCGGAAGACGCGACCGAACGTGTTGCTGCCAAGATGGTTTTGTCGGAGCTCACGCTGTCGGAGCTTCGCGAGCATCCATTACTCCCGCCCGAGACGGATGAAGTGTCGCGCGTCATTGAATCCGGCATTCAGGAAGACGTGTATGCAGAGATCAGAAATTGGACGGTGGCGGGACTGCGGGAACGGCTGCTCCGCCAAGACTGCGGGAATGCGGAAATCCACAGAATCAGCCGCGGATTGACCAGCGAGATGATCGCCGCCGCTGCGAAGCTGATGAGCAACCTCGATCTCATTCAAGCGGCGGCCAAAATCGAAGTCATCACGCACTGCAACACGACCATGGGACAGAAGAGGGTGCTGGCGAGCCGAGCCCAGCCCAACCATCCATCCGACGATCTGCGGGGAATTCGGGCATCGCTGTACGAGGCGTTATCTTACGGCATTGGCGATGCGGTGATCGGTATCAATCCAGTTATCGATACGGCGGAAAGCGTCAAAAATATTTTGTCGCTTACGAAGGAAGTAATGAACCGCTGGGAGATTCCGACCCAGAACTGCGTGCTCGCTCATATCACCACGCAGATGCGCGCGATCCAGCAGGGGGCGCCTGCGGATTTGGCGTTTCAGAGCCTGGCAGGCAGCGAACTGGGTAACAAGGCTTTCGGCATTGACATCAAGCTGCTCGATGAGGCTGACGAGCTGATCCGCACGAAAGGCAGCGCTGCGGGACCGAACCGATGGTACTTCGAGACGGGGCAAGGCTCGGAATTATCCTCGGAAGCCCATCACGGCATCGACCAGGTTACGCTGGAGGCTCGCTGTTATGGACTGGCGAGGCATTATCGTCCGTTCATGGTCAATACGGTCGTCGGCTTTATCGGGCCGGAGTATTTGTACGACAGCAAGCAGGTGATCCGAGCCGGCTTGGAGGATCATTTCATGGGGAAGCTGCATGGACTGCCAATGGGTGTGGACGTTTGTTACACGAACCATATGCAAGCTGACCAGAACGACATGGATAATCTGGCTGTGCTGCTCTCGGCCGCAGGCGTCAACTTCATTATCGGCGTTCCGATGGCGGACGATTGTATGCTGAACTATCAATCGACCAGTTTCCACGATATCGCGACGCTGAGGGAAACGCTTGGTTTGCGTCCCGCTCCGGTTTTCGAACAGTGGCTGGAGCGGATGGAATTGATGCAGGACGGTAAGCTGACTGCCCGAGCCGGGGATCCAACCCTATTTGTGTAAGGAAGGAGAGGGACTAATGGAATCGTCTGATTCAACCCGCATAGAGGTTTTGGCCGATTTGACGCGAGTGACGCCGGCGCGCATTGGTGTAGGACGCGCCGGAACGCGTCCGACTACGGCAAAGATACTGCAGCTGCGGTTGGATCACGCGGCGGCGGTCGATGCCGTATACGGCGAGGTTTCGAAGTCGTTGTTGGATGAAATGGGTTTTTTCTCCGTGGAAACAATGTGTGAAAACAAGGAAATCTATTTGAAAAGGCCGGATCAAGGCAGAAGGCTCACGGAAGAAGGGGAGCTGCTCATATCCTCCGGATGTATCCTGGAGCCCGAAGTGCAGATTGTGGTTTCAGACGGTTTAAGTTCCGCTGCGATTGAAGCCAACATTCGCGATGTCTACCCGGCGCTGCTTGATTCCCTCCGCATATACGGGCTTTCGTGGGGGACAACTTTTTTCGTGAAAAACGGCAGGGTGGCTTGCATGGATCCCATTGGGAAAATCCTTCGGCCGCAGGTTCTTGTACTTCTGATTGGCGAACGCCCGGGTCTTGTGTCCGCCCGGTCCATGAGCGCTTATATGTGTTATCGGCCGAGAATAGGTATGATGGAGTCCGAGCGCAATGTCATTTCCAATATCCATATCGCCGGAACGCCCCCGATAGAGGCGGGAGCGCATATCGGCACAGTTCTTAAGGCCATGCTCGATCAGCGGACCAGCGGTACGAATCTTGTAATGGGTCTTCCATCGGATGCCGTTTAGCGGCATATCTGGTATAGTTGGCTCAAAGGGACCCTGGTTTGATTTGCCGACGGGATGAGGGAGATTTAATGGAACATGTCGACTTAACATGGCTGTTTATTATTATGGCTGGAGGATTTCTCGCCGCGTTCGTGGATTCCGTTGTCGGGGGAGGCGGACTTATCGCTTTGCCGCTGCTGCTGGCAACCGGAATGTCTCCGACGGCAGCGCTTGGAACGAACAAACTGGCGGGCACGATGTCATCTTTGACAAGCACACTTTCCTTCATCCGCTCGGGTAAAGTAAATCTGCGGCTCGTCCTTTATTTGTTCCCGCTTTCGCTGACAGGAGCCGTCGGCGGCACTTACGCGGTGCGGCATATCCCTTCCGATTTTTTGCGGCCTTTGGTTGTGGTTATGCTCATATTGGTAACGTTGTATACATTTTTCAAAAAAAACTGGGGACAGCTATCCACCTTCTCCGGCCTGAAAGCCAAATCAGCGGTCTGGATGGGGATTGCGGCGTTCGGTCTCGGCTTTTACGACGGATTTTTCGGTCCGGGAACCGGATCCTTTCTTATTTTTATTTTCCTGGCGCTCGGCTTTGACTTTGTCATGGCTGCAGGCAACGCTAAAGTGTTGAATTTCGCGAGCAACATCGCGAGCTTGGCCGCCTTCGTTTCTTTCGGTTTGGTCAATTATCAGTATGGGCTTCCGATGGGCGCGGCGATGATTGCCGGCTCCTTGATCGGCTCCAGAATGGCGATCCGTAAAGGCTCGTCGTATGTACGTCCGATGTTCATGGCGATATGCAGTTTGCTGGTCGGAAAGCAAGTGTGGGATTTGCTTAGTTAAGCGGACCAAGCAGCCGACTTAAAACCAATTTGCATCGTTTCATATTAATTACGAGCTAATTAATATTTCATCATATAAATCTTCATTATACTTTCCCCGCCATGCCATCCTTGAATCTTGAATTCCCAAATACACTGATCATCCTTGAAAATTCGAAATAACACGAGCTCGTCAGGAATTAATGGCCTATTTAGATGAGAAAAAACAACAAATGAACAATGTAGTAACCCCGCAAGTCGAACTTTCCAAACAAGATATTACACAAAATATGAATGCGATTATTAATGAGATCAAACAACATTTGGATCTGGAATTTGAGAAACAGCTAAAAGGGAACTGGAAACACTAGTCGATTCTCAAATTAAGGACTTGCTAGACCTATGAAGCCAATGGAAAGACATCTTCGTCTGGAGGTGTCTTTTTTCATTTATGTAAAAAGTATGAATACGGACACCTTTTCAGTGAAGGATAAGTAAACACTATAAAACTTGTTAGATGGGGATGGGCAGACCGATGAGTGAAGAAAGAAGGAAAGGTGTTTTTTGGGCTTGGGGCCTCTCCATTCATCGGAATCGCTGGATCGTAGTGTTGGTTTGCGCGGCGCTTTTCTTTGGTTTGGGTGTATATGCCCGGAAGGTGCCGGAGCTGCTCAATGATAACGGCTTTGCTCCTCGCGGCAGCGAATCCGACTATGGCTATACCCAGTTGCAAGACAAACTTGGGTTTCCCTCTTCGGCGATCACCTTGGTGTACACCAGCGATACGCTGGATTTGACGAGCCGTCGTGAAATCTCCGTCATTCTCTCTTCCCTTGATGAACTACAAGAAGTTCCATATGTCCGTAACGTCAAACTGAACGAAACGCCGCGTTTAAACGAGCGCAGAGGTGTTCAATCGGTCCACATCGAGCTTGCTCTAGGCAAATCCGAAGCCTTGACCAATTACCCGGAACTCCGAAGCCGGATCCGCGCACCTGCCGGGATGGAGGTGTTTGTAGATGGTCCGACGGCAATCCTTTACGATATTCAGCAGGCGACGAAGAAGGACTTGACCAAGTCGGAGATGCTGGGTTTGCCGGTGGCTTTGATTGTGCTGATTTTGATTTTCGGAACGTTATGGGCGGCAATCCTTCCCTTGATTGTAGGAGTAATGAGCGTTACCGTTACGTTGGGAGCGACTTATTTTTTTGCGGAGAAATACTCGTTATCGAATTTTATGCCCAATATGGTGACGATGATCGGGCTTGCGATCGGCATCGATTATGCGTTGTTTGTCGTCAGTCGGTTCCGAGAGGAGCTTGTGCGTCAGCGTGCGGTAAGCACGGCGGTGGCGGCGACTTGCCGGATGGCGGGCAGATCGATCTTCTTTTCCGGTTTTGCGGTCCTAATCAGCATGCTCGGCATGCTCTTCATAGATCTTCCGGTCATGCGCGCCTTCTGTTTGGGAGGTGTGCTGGTCGTTCTGGCTTCCGTGTTGTTATCAAATACCTTGCTTCTGGCGTTGCTCGGCATATTAGGCCCCAAAATCAATAGCCTGGCATTATTCCCTGCATTGCAGCGCAGACGGCGGAAATCCACAGCTTGGGAGCGTATCGCTTTCGCCGTTATGAAGCGACCGGTGTTTCTTGTCGTGCTCATGAGCGGAATTCTGGTTCTGCTGATGCTGCCGATTGGCGGCATGAAGCTGGGTGTCCCGAATGCCGAGGTGCTGCCGCCGTCTTATGAGTCCAGGCAGGGATCGGATTTGTTGAAGCAAACGTACGATAGTCGGGAGGCCAGCCCGATTCAGATCGTCGTCGAAGCACCGGGGTCTATATGGGGAACAGAAGCGGTCCGGGAAGTTGCGGCTTATTCGAAGCAAATTCGTTCTCATTCGGGTATTGTGAGTGTCAGAAGCTATATCACCGTTCTGGGAAATCGTTCGCCGGATCAAACGGCTGCGATGCTACAGAACGATTCTATAAAGGGGCAAATGGAGAGGCAGAAGCTGGCAAAAGGGAATACCGCGCTAATTGTAGCGGTTCCCAGGTCCGATCCGGAGTCAGCCGAAACCGCCGGACTGATAAGCGAGCTTCGAGGACTCGATTCGGGCGATCTCCATTCTTTCATTACGGGTGCGGCAGCTAATCGTTTAGACATCATGGATCGAATCGATCGCGGGCTCCCGGCTATGGCCGGATTTGTGATGGTGATCACCTATTTGGTTCTGTTAGTTGCCTTCAAATCAGTTCTCCTGCCGCTTAAAGCCGTGATGATGAACGTGCTCAGCCTTGGGGCCAGCTTGGGCATCGTCGTGATCATATTTCAAAACGGCTTGATGGCGGACCTGCTGAACATCACTTCCATTGGCTACGTGAGCGTTGTTTTACCTGTAACGATTTTCTGCGTGGTATTCGGTATTTCCATGGATTACGAGGTGTTCTTGATCTCGAGAATTAAGGAGGAGTACGAAAGGACGGGAGATAATGAGCGGAGCACAGCAGCCGGACTGACCAAAACCGGCGGGCTGATTACTAGCGCGGCGTTGATCTTGATCGTCGTCGTCGGTTCCTTCGTTTACTCGGACATCGAGATCACCAAAGCGCTTGGCGTCGGCTTGTTCAGCGCCATATTCATCGACGCTACGTTCATTCGCGTCATCGTCGTTCCGGCTCTCATGAAATTGCTCGGCAGCGCGAACTGGTGGGTTCCGGGTTGGAAGAGGTAAATTACGCTACATAAACTCTTCGGAGCTCTTTGTGAGAAAACGGCATCTGAATCAGCCGCTAAGATTGTCATCGCTGAATGTGCTTTGAATGGTTTTTAAACTCATGGTCTTTCTACGAATCACCCACAATCCATCTAATCCTTTTGTGTGTCCGTAATCTGTATGATTTTTCGAATAGAATAGTCGCGATAAGTGCCAAAGATGAGATTCTATACGATTTTTCATACAGATTTAACGATTTCACCATCTCAGGGAAATATCTATATGATTATTCATACAGAATGGCACGAATCGAGTGATGTACGCACGAAGTGAAGACTGGGGACTTCCATACGGGATCACCTGGGAAGAGAATGAACAGATGAATAACGATTATAGTCTGTTATCCTCTCCTAATCCCATAATAAACAAGCGTGTTGCGGTCTTCGTCCAATTCCAAAGAACTTCTTGCGTATGAAGAACCGCCGAATTCCACACTCTCATTCTCCGTAAAGGTCTTCTTTGGTGTAAACGACCGCGTCTTTAATGAAGAAATCACACCGCTTGCGGATTTCAATCTCGGTACGGCTGAGCTGGTCATAGTGAAAAATAGCCGTTTCATCCGTAAGTCGATACTCGAGGGTGTTCACTGATATTCCTCCAATGTTTTAATGAAATAAGTATAATGGAAATAATGATCTGATATACAGAGTTTAATGGCATCACTTTTAGGGAGAAATATAAACGAGGAGAGACAATGACTTGGAAAAAACAAAAAGGATTGTCAAGACGCTGCTCGCAGGTATGGTGGTCTCATCCATGACGGGTTGTGGGACACAAGCCGCCGCACCAACCGTACCCATGCCAACCGACCCAGGGTGCAACGAATGGGAATGGGAAGCAGATGACGGGGTATGGGAGTGCGACGATAAGAGATCATCTTATTACGGAGGATTTTTTTTCGCTGGAATGTACTACATGACCAAGAGCAAACTCCGCAGCAATCCTGCATATAAGAATTACTACAGCGGCTACAAGGGCGGCGGCTTCGGAAGTGGTAATAAAGGGGCTTCAGGCGGGTAAATAGTCGATGTCCAAGGAGCAAGGAATGATTAGAGAAAAACAGTTTAATGCAGTTCAACACTCGGTTGACCGTAATAATTTCTTTGCTGAAATTGATGCATTCTGGCCGGATCTTTATGACATGGAGTATGCACTCTACGATTGCCTTAAAGTAACCCGGAAAGATGTGGCTGAAATGAGGAAAATCGCGGAGAGAGCCTTTACGATCTTCCAGAAAACTGCCCATATGCTGCGTTCATACGCTTCAGATCCTCTTCTGGAGGAATTGGACTACCCGAGAAGTACACTTACCTACATACGTAAAAAAACGTTGTTATCCGATACAGTCATCGGTCGATTTGATTTCGTTAAAACAACCGAGGGGTTTAAGATCCTTGAATTGAACGCGGACACACCGACGTTTATCAAAGAATGTTTTGTTATTAACGGGAAAGTCGTAAACAAGCTTGGCTACGAGGACCCCAATGCTGGCACGGAAGCGGAGCTTGCTGCAGCGGTTAAATCAGCCATTCTCGAAACTGCGAGAGCTCGCAATCTTCGAAATCCGCACATCGTGTTTACTTCACATTCCGACCACGAGGAAGATTTGATTACGACAATCTATTTGCTGCAAAAAAGTGCCGTGAAAGCGAAATTTGTGCCTCTAAGTAGGTTAGTCATTGATGAAAACGGCTTATATGATGAAGAAAGCAACAGAATTGATATCCTGTACCGCCAAACCTATCCGATTGAACACCTCGCCAACGACTCCGACGAACATACGAAGATGAGAGTGGGTGAACAGCTCATCCAATTGGTCATAGAGGATAAGTTATCGCTCATCAATCCCCCTTCTGCGTTTCTTCTGCAGAGCAAGGCAGTGATGGCCATCATCTGGGGTCTAATGGAAGAGGATAGCGATGTTTATACAACAAATGAAAAACGCTGGATTCGTCAGTATTTCTTGCCTACCTATCTGGAGAAAGACACTTTTATCGCCGAAGGGGTAAGTTTTGTTGAGAAACCATCGTTTGGCCGTGAAGGCGACACGATAAAAATTTACGACGGAAACGGAAATATCCTAAATAAAAACGTAAATGAGAACTACTCTGATTCGACTCCAGTATTCCAGAAGCATGTGGAAATGCCTAAAATCAGCATCAAAACCGAAAAAGGCATTCAAGAGGCAAGACAGTTATTCGGTTGTTTTGTCATTAACGGCAAAGGTTCAGCTATCGGCGTTCGTGCGGGTGCGGAAATTACGGGTAATGAATCTTGTTTTATGCCAATTGGATACAAAAAATATCACACTAAAGGGGAACAACAAAACAATGGAAAACTTATATCTTAATTTTCTGCTTCACGCAGGCACTGCCCTGGTTATTCTAGCCGTGGTTATATTGCTGGTGGAGCTGTTCACTAAAAACAAACTATTTAACCTCATCAAAGCAGGAAATGTATCAGCTGGGATTGTCCTTTCGGGGAAACTCATTGGAGCTGCGATTACGATGGCGTTTGTCATTTCCAATTCCGTTGATTGGTTAGACATGGTCATATGGTCTGTTATCGGCCTTCTGGCACAAATTATCGCATTCTACCTGTATGAAGTGTTAACTCCGAAATTCAGCGTTTATCAAGCCATTGAAGACAATAACGTCTCCGCGGCAATCGTGTCACTGGGGATCAGCGTGGCTGTCGGTCTTGTGATTGGCGGCTGTGTGACGAACTAAGAACGTGAAATTTTCGTATACGTTTCGTTGTCGCAAATCACGAATAATTTAGCGTGCGGCGGAATCTTATCGTTTTTGCGCCTCGCGATAGTGGTATCTTTGCCGTCGGAAACCAAGATGGCACCGCTGCGAAGCATTTCTTCAAACGCGTCCTGATAGGTAACCCAATGAGCCTTCTTATCGACTTTATAGAGATCGCCATCTCCTTCTTTGCTTAGCAAATTCATGAAGAACTGCGATGAGCCTTTCTGAAGACAGGAATTGGCCAGTAAATGAGAAACGGATTGCTGACTTAATATAAACTCATCAACTTTCGCATGCTTGAAATTCTTCTGGTGATGTTCCTTCAGTATTTCTGCGATCGTGTAAATATTCGCACCTATGGATTCAGCAAAGCTTTCAATGGTCGTTGCAATGATTAAGGTATAACCGTCCGCTAGAATAGGTTCACTTACATTATCGGGTGCAAAAATCACGACACATTCGCAAGCGGCGGCGTTAGCCCTCTCAAGCGTATGATAATCCGTCGGATCTCCCTGAACATAATGAAAGCGGTCATGTTCGAATGGGCTCTTATCAAGGGTGTCAATGAGAACAACTTCGTTTACGGGGGCAGTTAAGATCTCTTCGATCGTATTTCTCGTTTTATGGTTGTTCCAGCCGATTAATAGGAAGTGATTAGTTCCTTTGTAGTTCAACTTTCCTTCCTCCTTCAGCTTCTTTAGCGATGTTAATTTTTCCGTGATCTTCCCAATTACCGCACCGATCAATACCAATCCCGTCAGGATGACGATGATGCCGTAGATCATGCCAATGGTGGTTACCGGGAAATAGTCACCGTACCCGACAGTAGTTGAAGTGACGACTACATATTGTACATAGAAAAGTTAATGGGCGTAATTATTATCCACCTTAAAATCAAGGCTTGTAATAATTTCGCCCATTATTCAAAAGGTTGAATTAGCTGTTTTCCTCTGATTTTTGTGGTTCTTCTTTTTTGTTGAACATTTCTTTAACTTGTTCCCTCAACGTTTTCGGTAAGAGGACATACAGTATATCGCCTGATTTGATAAGTGTCTGTCCTTTTGGAGTGATTATCTTCTCGTCCCGAACAATCGCAGTTACTAATGCTTCTTCGGGAAGGTTGGCATTTTTTATTTCCTTGCCCTCAACGGAAGACTGTTCTTCTACATCAATCTCAATTATCTCTGAATTCGTCTTCCCAATTGAAACAAGCTCCAATGTGTGAGGAACTGTTGCCTTTTTTCCACCCAATAAACCTAATTTTTCCGCTAATAATGAAATTGTTGAACCTTGAATCAACGCCGATGTAAGAACTACGAAGAATACGACATTAAATATTAGTTGGCTGTTTTCCAAGCCCGCTATCATTGGGTATGTTGCCAAGACAATCGGAACAGCTCCACGCAAGCCAGCCCACGATATAAAAGTGATTTCTTTAATGTTAAATTTCATAAAAATCATACTGACGAATACTCCAATAGGTCTGGCGACAAGCATAAGCAATACAGATAGTCCCAACCCTTGCCAAATGACAGAGAGCAACTGATTAGGGAACACTAACAAGCCGAGTAGAATGAACATCAAAATTTGCATCATCCAAGCGAAACCTTCATTAAAGCGGAATATGGAATGGCGGTATGTTAAGTCTGAGTTCCCAACCAATACAGCCATAACATAAACGGCTAGTAATCCGCTTCCTTGAAGCATCGCAGTCCCACTATATGTTAGAACAGCGAATGCTATTGATAGAACTGGGTATAATCCAGAAGAATCAAGATTAATTTTATTGATTACCCAAACAGAGATTTTGCCCAAGAGAAAGCCCATAACCAAGCCTAAACCCATTTGCCATAGGAATCCTAAAAACAAGGTTAAAAAGCTTGATTCAGGGTTTTGAATTAGCTCAATGAAGGAAATTGTTAGAAAGATAGCCATAGGGTCATTCGTTCCAGACTCAGCTTCAAGTGTTGCCGTTAGCTTTGGTCGGATATTTTTGTTCCCTAATACGGCGAATATAGCCGCTGCGTCCGTGGAGCCAACAATGGCACCAAATAACATTCCTTCGAGCCAAGACAACCCGAGAATGTACTTTGCAAGCACACCAATGATTGCTGTTGTAATTAATACGCCAACTGTTGCCAAGGTAGCGGAAGGTACGACAACCTTTCTCATATCCTTCCATTTTGTTTGAAGACCGCCTTCAAATAAAATGACAATCAATGCAAGGATACCGAATAATTGCGTTAAATAAGCACTATCGTAATAAAGGAATTTACTCAACAGCATCCCAACTGCAATAAAGAATACAAGAGAAGGAACACCTAACCGAGATGAAAATTTCGTTATTATGACACCAACGATTAGTAAAGTAGAGAAAAGTAATATTGAGCTATCCACAGTAAATTGCAAATCATTTTCCTCCTCACCATACCCAACATATATTTTAATTATATGCTGTTTTTATGCATATCACCAACGCTCAAAAGAAGTTATAATCGTCACCACGGGTGAAAGCGAAGATTCGTGCTGAGCGCCTTACATTTGAAATGCCCGATGCCGAAGAAATGCCAGATCGCCTAGACGCCGTGCTTGAAGCCATTTATGCCGCTTACGGCAGTGGCTGGGACGAGATAACTGCTGTAGATTCGCGTCGCAAGGGATTAACCGATGAAGCGATCTACCTGGGAAGGATGCTTGCACAATTCTTGCCAGCTGATCCAGAGGTTCACGGACTACTGGCACTCATGCTGCACTGTGAAGCGCGTCGTGAGGCCCGCCGCAAGGAGGGGGACTACGTTCCCCTCTCAGAACAGGATTGTGCGTTATGGTCTAGGAGCATGATAATGGAGGCGGAGAGTTGTCTAACTATTGCCTCGCAAGCAGGACGAATCGGACACTTCCAACTCTTAGCTGCGATTCAATCGCTGCATGCCCAGCGTTTATGGACTGGGCGAATTGAATGGGAGAAGATCGCGCTGTTGTATGAGGGTCTCGTTCGGATGTCCCCTACACTGGGGGCGTTGGTCAGCCGAGCCGCCGCGGTTGCGGAAACCTATGGAACGGAACGTGGGTTGGCTCTATTAGAAGCCATTCCAGCGGATGAAATTGTGAACTATCAACCCTATTGGGCGCTTGCCGCCCATTTGTACAAGCGGATGAACCGAAGTGAGGACGCCCGCTCTGCTTACAGCCGTGCCATTGGGCTTAGCGCGGATGTTTCGATTCGCGAATTTCTAAGGCGACAGGCATCTAACGTTTAGCGGTATCCGGAGCTAATGAAGCCGATGGGAAAGACATCTTCGTTTGGAGGTGTCTTTTTTCATTTGTGTAAAAAGTATGAATAGGACACCTATTCGGTGAAGGATAAGTACACACGATAAAACAAGCAAACCTCCATACAGTTTATGAGGATAAAAAAAAGCAAAGCAGCTCGGGGATCCCCGAGCTGCTTTGTGGTAATGAATGATGTTTATGCCGCTATATTCGTCTTCATGGTGAATTCGATTGCTTTCAGCAGCAAGTCTGCGAATGCCTTATCGATCTTTTTGCCGGATTGCGCCTTAACTTCGTTCGCCAAGGCTTGCAACGATTCCGATTTTACTTTCACAAGCAGGCTATTTACGATTCCCTCGTTCGTGATTTTTCCGTTATCCGACCCTGCTTGGATAAGCTCATCTAGATGAGCCGCATCCAATACGACCTCGATGTTAAAAGAGATTTCGCTCTTGTTGCCCGCATTGTCTTCTCCGGCAACCGTTACCTTGTGAGTTCCGAAGCTGAGAGCAAAGGGAGCGATCTTCAGCGGATTCACTGCAGCAGCGCCGTCCAACACCACTTTCAGGTCACGAACACCGCTTAAGTTATCGGTGGCGACGAATGATAGCGACACCTCGTCGTACGGATAAACCGACACGTTGCCCGGATTTTGGATCGCAGGACCACTCTTGTCGATCAAAATCAGCAACGAGTGAGTCGCTTCGATGTTGCCAGCTTTGTCGATGGAACGGAACTCTACCGCATTGCGGCCTTCCGTACTGACCGTAAACGTTCCGCCAACTGCCGGCTTCCAATCCCCGTTTCCGATCCGGTATTGCGATTCTTTGACCCCAATTCCTGTGCCGTCAGTAACCGTCAGCATTACTTTCACATCATTAACATTGTATGCGTCTTCCCCGCTCAATCCGTCGACTGCAGCCACGGTCAATGGTGCGACGAGATCCGTGCTGATTCTGCCTTCAGCTACATAATGAATGGGCGCGGTAAGGCTCTTGAAAAAATTAACGGTTCCCGTGATGTCTTCCGAACCTTGTACCACGTTTTTGCCATATTGCCCGAGCAGCTTGTATTTGGCACTGGTCTGGTTGTACATGAAGTTGTTGACCGTAAGCGAATAGGTGGCGGCCGGATCTGCAGGTTGGCCGTTCTCCAGCGTCAGACTTACAATCTTGTTCGTCGCTGTGTCCCAAGTATAGCGGCCCCCGCTTATAAAGGAGTCTGGACCGTATCGCGGGTCGATCATGGCGTTTAGAATTTCAATGAACTGTGCTCCCGTCACGTCGATTTTCACTAAGTTATTAGCGAACGGTTGGATGTTGAACAGCTCTCCCCATGTGACTGGACCGGCATCCAGATTGTACCTCACGCCGCCACCGTTCATCAGTGCGAAATCGCTATTCATTTCAAAGTTCATGCCGTCCGCGATCAAGTTGCCAAGCGCGTTGTCGCCTAACACGGCTTTCGTCGGATAGCCTTTGATCAACGCGATTTCGTTCGTTCCCACCACGGCATTCACTTTGGGAGCGACCAGATCCTCATACTTCTTCAGAATAGCCGCGATTTCTGCATCCGGCGTAATGCCGGATTGCACAACGTCGACGATCTCAGCCGATTTCTTCACGATGTCATGGGTTACTGGGTCGATTTCCAGATCGATGTCGAGAATGGCGTTTCCATACTCCCATGCCTGTACGATCAGTTTGTTGTCTACGACGGCATTGATCTTAACGTGATTATGCGCGGCATAAATGATATCGACGGCATCGTTCACTTGATTTGCCATGCCTGCGATTTCGCCTTTCGCGGAGGTGCCGTCCTGATCGCCGGGAACATGAGCCAGAACGACGATCGCTTCCACGCCTTGGGCTTGCAGCTCGGGGACGTATTTGTTGACCGCAGTTGATTCATCGGTAAATCGGACGTTCGCGATTCCGGTCGGCATGACGATGCTTGGTGTGGCCGTTGTCACGACACCGATAAACCCGATTTTAACTCCGCCGACTTCCTTGATGGCATAAGGGTTAAGCACCTGTTTTCCCGTATCCTTGTACTCCACGTTCGCCGCGACGACGGGGAAGTTCATGCCCTTGTAATTTTGCGTCCCGTTCGGATGGTCACCGCCGTTGTTCAGACGCAGCATTTCGTCTACACCTTCGTCGAACTCATGGTTGCCGGGGGTTCCGATATCGAAACCGAGCGTGTTCATGATTTCAACGGTCGGCTCATCCTGGAGCAGAGCCGATACCGGGGAGCTGCCCCCTACCATGTCGCCGGAATGCATGAGCAACGTGTTCGGATTGGTTGTCTCACGCTGGCGCAGATAGGCGGCCCAATACTCAGCGCGGCCGAACTTCAGACCCGGACGGGAGGACACCGTACTCGTCACATCGATCTTCCCATGAAGGTCGTTCATGCCCAGCAGTTGGACTTTCACGTTGTTGTTCGCAATATCCTGACTGACCGTTTCCGCGTGAACCATATTAACGGCAGGAAAAACGGATGTGATAATGAGGGCAGCAGTCATCAGCGACAGTGTGGACTTTCTTAGTATCCTTCTCATAATCTTCCTCCTCTTACATTTATGACTCTATAAAATAATAGAGGACCACTGTTAAATGGCCCTCTATTCTATGTAAACTATAAGACAAATCTATGAAACAAATGTAAATGGCCGGCATGACGGAAAGGAATGAACCACCCAATTGGCGTGTCCGCGATTTGGGAGCCACAAGGTACTACGTCATATTAGTACTAGTCAATTAATGCGGCTAAGTTGATAATGAGATGAATATCAGTAACTATTCATCTATGAGGTGTGACATGAATCCAGTCTATATAACAAGCATTGGCAAATTCCTGCCCGGCTCACCAGTTGGTAACGATGAGATCGAAGATTACCTCGGCAAGGTAGGCGGTAAAGTCTCGAAATCGAAACGACGCATTCTTGAGCAGAATCAAATTCGCTTTCGGCATTATGCCATCGATAAGGATCAGAAGAGCCTATACACGAACGCAGAGATGGCTTCACTAGCGATTCGTGATGCGCTTGAACGAAATGCAGAAGCGCTTGATGACCAGATTGGCTTTCTTGCTGCAGCTACAACGCAGGGTGATCTCCTAGTCCCCGGCTTCGCCAGTATGGTTCATGCTGAGACGAGGCTGCCTGTTATGGAAATTGCGACTCATCACGGCGTCTGCGCCAGCGGAATGCATGCGCTCAAGAACGCCTTTCTACATGTTCAATCCGGTGAGAACAGGACAGCAGTCTCCTGTGCCAGCGAGTTTCCGAGTCGTGCCTTCAAGCATACCCGATTCGAAGCGCAAGCCGCTTACATTGACCGTCCTATATCATTTGAAACGGATTTCCTCCGTTTTATGCTCTCGGATGGAGCCGGCGCGGCCGTTCTGCAGCACAAGCCTTCAGCAAAAGGCCTGTCGCTGCGCATCGAGTGGATCGACAACCAATCCTACGCGAACAAATACGACGTCTGTATGTATGCGGGAGTAAATAAGGAGAACGAGCATAGCAGCTCGTGGCTCGATTATCGGTCCATCCATGAAGCAGCGGATGACGGAGCTATTAATCTGAAGCAAGACATCCGGCTTGTTAATGAAATGCCGAAGGTCGGGGTAAATCGTTTCTTCGAGCTTGTTGAGGAGGGACGAATTGATCCTGCTGCGATTGATTGGATGGTATGCCATTATTCGTCTCATTTCTTCCGTGACGAAATCTTCCGGCTGCTTCAGTTAGGTGGGTTAAATATTCCTGAAGAGAAATGGTTTACGAATTTGTACACGAAGGGCAATACAGGAGCTGCTTCGATCTATATTATGCTGGAGGAGTTGATGAATACGGATCAGCTCTCAGCAGGTGAACAGGTACTATGCATGGTACCGGAAAGCGGAAGATTCCAAACCTCTTATATGCTGCTAACCGTCGTCGGTTCTTCGGCAGAAGAACAGGGGGAGGCTCATGAATTCGAGGAACGTCAGCCGATAGCGCCTCATCTCGAATACAATGCAGCAGATTCTGTACAGGAACAGCTTGTGCGGCAGCTTATACAAGTATGGATCGATTTCGAACAGAAGCTAGCTCAAGTCCCCATTATTCATAAGTTATACCGCAACAAATTTACGCTCGACGATTATAAAGCACTAATGGAGAATATCCGGCAGCAGGTCATCGACGGCTCGCAGTGGATCGCTCGTGCGGCCTCCTATATTGCGATTGAGCAGATTGATCTTCGCTCGACGTTTATTGCCCATGCTCGTGACGAACATCGGGATTTTCAAATTTTGGAGCGGAATTACGTCGCTGTCGGAGGCGACCTGGCAACCATTCAATCCGGGGAAAAGAATATAGGCAGCGAAGCTCTGTCCGCCTATTTGTTCCAACGGGCAAGCCGTGATAATCCGTATGATCTCATCGGCGCGATGTGGATCATTGAAGGACTTGGCTGTAGAATGGCACGTTATTGGGGAGAGATGATTCGTGATCAGCTCACTCTGAGCGACGACCAGGTATCGTTCCTGCTTTATCACAGTGACTCGGATGAGAAGCATTTCGAGCGGCTGGAGAAAGTCGTTCAGCATCCGATGCTAACGGCGGACATTGCTGCAAGAATGGTAAAGACAGCAAAGACCACAGCGCGCTTGTATCTTTTACAGTTAGAGGAGCTGGGTAACGTATGAGTGAAGCTGATTACTTCAAGAATATGCCTCATGATAAGAACGATCCCAATCCGTTCTTAGCAATCTATCTGGATCAGAGTATTCCCTTCAACGAAGAGGCGAAGGCTGCTTACCTCAGGGATTGTTCGAGCAAATCTCGGCAATTTTTACTACCTATTCTAAGACCTTTCGCGCGGTTGCTCATTATTTTGCTGCAAATTTACAAGATTATCATTCCTAAAGCCTTTACTTCTTCCAAGCTGCTACACCGCGTTCTCTATTGGGGGATGAAGAATTTCGTTAGCCCAAGCGCCAATTATATGATATTAAGGCACTTCTATCTCGGCTCCGAGGTGCTGCAATTTATCCGCGACAACGTCCCTGGCGTGCAAATAACAATGAATCCGCTTAAGCCGACGAGTCTTGAACCTGTGAAGGATGATCTATTCCTCATTCACGATCTGAACTTATATAATTTCGTCATTAATCTCAATCGCCAGCTGCGCGAAAATAATAAAGAGGTGACAAAGCAAGAGCGGCTAAATTTCGATGCGATTACTTCGACCTCGCTTCCGATTGAGCCGATGCCGCGCCGGTGGACCAATTTCCTTGATCTCACGACGGCTATTGAATGCTTCACACCGGTCTATCAAATGTTTCTAACGGATAATGACTTCTGGCGCGCGACCAATTCCTTGCAGCTTGATGAAACGATTGGCATTCTTGCTTCCAAGATTATCGGCAGCAATGATCGACTTGCACTTATTAATAACAAGCACCCGATGGTGCCGTTAACGACACTTAAGGCGGGGTTCCGCCTTGTGTTGCACGGGCTTGCTACGGAGCAGCTTCATGCTTTACTTGTTGAGTTGAAGGGGAAGCAGTTAAATAGAGCGTAGTATTCTCGTTGACTGTCTGGGAAAACGTTTGCCTAATCGAGCGGTTGCAATGCTTCAGAACGATTCCATTAAGCGGCAAATAGAGAGGCTGAAGCTGGCCAAAGGAAATGCCGCGCTAATTGTAGCGGTTCCCAGGTCCGATTCGGAGTCCAGATAACGCTACATACACTCTTCGGAGCTCTCTTTTTGGTACTAACGGCAGCGGAAATGCATGAAAAACTGGCACCTTATTTGAGGGAAAAAGACTCTATGAATTGTTGGGGTTGGAAAACAGAGAGATCAATTTGCAGACTACGACCTAAATTTATCCAGCCTATGTTATTATGAATAGTGGGAATATGGTGTGTCGTGGGAGGTCTAATAGAAATAATGAAAACTGAAATTGGAGAATATATAGTCGGAGCATATTTGAAATTAATAAAGAAATGTGATTTTATCGAGTATAATGCAAGACCTCCTGGTGGTGGGCTAGTAGGATTAAATGAACTTGATGTAATTGGATTCGACTTTAAAAGTAAAACTGTTTATTTATGTGAGGTCACAACTCATATTTCAGGGCTTTTATATGGGGATGGAAATAAATCTACCGTGGCAAAAATACTTGCAAAACATGAAAGACAAAAAGACTATGGTCAACAGTATTTATCAGATTTCAATACTAAGATTTATATGTTTTGGTCACCGAATGTTCCGAAAGGATATATTATAAATGAGTTGAAAACAGTATCAGAATTACAACTAATCATCAATAATGAATATACAAAGTGTGTTGATGAATTAAGGGAGCTTGCAAGAAAACAAACACATGATTCTGGGAACCCATTCTTTAGGACATTACAAATTTTGGAGCATTTGAAAAGATAGTCTCAACAAATCGCTACAGGGATGGGATCTTGAGTGTTTAAGAAAATCATGGATTTCTTCAAGAATAATAAGAGCATTCAAAAGCCCCAACCACTTAATAAGAAAGTTCCTTCATCCATTAGAGACAATAGTAAATCTATTCGAAAAGGTGAATTGGGCGAATACAAAATCAATATTCAACTTGATCAATTGCCGAAGGATTGTAAATATCTGAGCGACCTACTAGTATCAAATTCGAAGTCAAGAACGGGCTACTCTCAGATCGATCATCTGGTTATTTCACCGTATGGATTATTTGTTATTGAAACTAAAAATTACAGCGGCGAGATTAAAGGAAAGAGAGATGACAAGAATTGGTTCGTAAATAATAAGTTTAAAATGTTTAATCCACTAAGGCAGAATTATGGTCATGTGAAGGCGATTGAGAATATTACACAGTCTTATAAGAAGTTAAACTTCATCTCTATGATTTCATTTACGATGAGGTGCCGATTTAGTATTGATCCAGAGTTGAGAAAAATATCCTCTAACGAGTTAATCGTTTATGATGTTGAGCTATCTGAGTTTATTGGGCGGAAGCTCATTCGTTTAGCTGTCGAATATCCTGAACCCTTTTTAAATAATGAAGATATTATTCATATTTACAATTTGTTAGTCAAAGCGAATATTGTTGATCTGAAAATAAGAGTCGAACATGTTGAGAAGGCAAGCGGTAAGAAGGGTGACAGGGAGTCACTAGGGTGACATTAAATTTGTCACTACATCCGTAGAAGCACATGTGGAGTTGTCTTCGGGCAGGGGTTTGACTCCCCACGCCTCCACCAACCTTACTAAAAACGAACACAACATACTTACTTGGTGGATTTGCAGTAACAGTTTGGATTAAATAAATAAGAGGACAGTTAAGATAATATTTCTTAGCTGTCCTCTTATTTTAGTTTTCGATGGAGGAATTTGTTGGAATATGTAGAAAGGTTCAAGTAATAATTAATTTTGGTGGTGTTAAGATGCTCGATTTAAGTAATATGGAAAAATGGTTAGATTCACGACCAAATTGGGAACAACAAGTTTGGTTTTTTATAATTAAAGAGGGTAAGCTTGATGATGAAAAAATAGAGGAAATTTTCAAATTATTAATGGAGGACTACGTAAGTGAGAAAAAGCATGAGCGTACCCCAATTAATTTTAAAAGCATCCCTAAGACAAACATCTCAGAGGAGCATGATCAAGTAGTTTATCTTAAAGATGTAATTAATTTAAAGCATGTCAATGCATTACCTTCCGATCAAAAGTTAGCATTTGGAAAAAGCCTTACTTTAATATACGGTGAAAATGGGTCTGGTAAGTCTGGTTATTCACGATTGTTAAGCTCTGCTTGTTTCTCGCGTGGAGATAAGAGTATACTTCCAAATCTCAGAGAATCAAAGACTTCAAAATCAACTAAGGCTTCAGCAGATTTTAGGCTAACTATTGGGGAAGAGCAAAAAACAATAAATTATAAAGAAGATGAAAAATACGATATCTTGCAGAGATTTTCAGTATTTGATTCTTCCAGTGTTCAAATACATATTAATAGCACATCGAATGTAACGATTACTCCAATTCAATTAAAGGCTTTTGAATATGTAATCGAGGCATTCAATGATTTGGAAAAGAAATTGAATCACGAAAAAACGTTTCGTATGACGCAAAACCCAACAGTCGGCCGTTTCGAGAGTGAAAGTGTAGTAACTAAGTTTTGTAGTGAACTAGATCATAAGATAACATTAGAACAAATTAATCAATGGAATTATTCAGCAAGTGATGTTGAACGAACCGCAGTTATACAAGAAGAGTTAAAGAGTCTTCGGAAACTAGATGTTGAATCGAAGAAAAAACAGTTAAGCCTTGAGGTTAAGGAAGTCGAAGAGTTAGTTGAAAAGCTTGGTATTATTAATTCGATATTAAATTTGGATTATATAACCACTTCAATATCGTATATTAACGAAATTAATCAAAAAACGGATCTTTCGAAAAGGATAGGGGAAAGTTCGTTCAAAGATGAATTGTTCTTAGCTACTGGATCTGAAGAGTGGAAATCACTTATTAGCGCAGCTAAAATTCTACTCGACAATGAAAAGAAGCTTAATCCACAATTTGCTTTGACTAAATGTCCTCTTTGCAAACAAGGCTTAAGAAATGAGGAATTATCGCTATTCGAACGCTATTGGGTTTTTTTAGAAGGGAAATCTTTGAATGAGTTAAAAATTGCAAAAGAAAACTTAGAGAAGCATAAACAGCTACTCGGAAAAATTGAGTTTCCAAGATTCAATGTTGATTCTCCAGGTGCAAGAATTATTAAAGAAATAGATGAGGAATATTTCAATCATTTAAAAGAACAGATTGAGAACTCATTCGTTATTAACGAAAATATTAAGGAGAAAACAGAACGTCTTGAAGTAAGTGATTACCCGAGAATTGCACCATTATTTATTGAGAAATTAATTACAATGATATCAGAAATTAAAAAGCAAATTGAATTATTAGGTAATCCGGAGTTAGAGATCAAAAAATTAGAAGAAGAATTGATTCTACTTACGCATTGTAAGATATACACACAAATAAAAGAAGAAGTCATTGAGTATGTTAAAAACCAATCTTGGCTAAATTCATGTGAAAGAATAACATTTCCTAGGCGACAAATAACAACGAAACAAAGAGAACTATTCGATCAAATTGTTACTGAAGAATATAGGCGTAAATTTGCTGAAGAATGTGAAGTATTGGATTGTAACTTTGGAATATCCGTAACTACAAGAGGGACAAGTGGTTCAACGGTCAAAGAATTGAGGCTAAATATTTCTGCTGATCATAAAATGGGAAAGATATTAAGTGAAGGAGAACAGAGGGTTTGTGCACTGGCTGATTTTTTAACTGAGATTTCACTCGATAAGAGGAACAGTGGAATTATTTTTGACGACCCAGTGACATCTTTGGATCATGTAAGAAAGAGACAAATTGCTCACAGGCTAGTCATAGAAGCTGCAAGACGTCAAGTAATAATCCTCACGCATGATAAAGTATTTTTAAGTTATCTTGCTGATATATCTTCAGAACTTGACACTTCATATGAAGCTCATTGGATTCAGCGTGTTGGAAATCGCCCAGGGAAGATATCATTAAATAGCAGCCCTAAACTTTCTACTCTTGCAGTAATAATTCAAGAAGTTGATCGATTAATTGTTGAAGCAGGACTATTAGATGATCAACATCAGCAACAGCAACAAAAACTTATTGATAGTTTTAGTTTGCTAAGGAGTGGTTGTGAAGCCTTGATAGAGCAAGTTCTATTCAACAAAACTATCCAAAGACATGATGATTATATACGCGTAAGTAATCTCAACGAAGTGCCTTGGGACGAGATGAATGCGGGAAAAATAGTGGATATGCACGGTCAACTCTCTAGATTTATTGATGCGCATAATCGTAGTGATACAATGCGTGAAGAACCAATTACAATTGAGATTGTAAAATCGTTTCGAAAAAAGTTTTTTGAAATTAGAGATGAATTAAATACCATTAAAAAAACTAAAAAATCAGGACTAGAAAAACAAAAATCCAGTTCACCTTGGTAAGATAATCGACTGATTGATGGAATTGAAGTAATAATTTTTTTAACTAATAGAAGGACAGTTAGGGCGAATAAAGATACCTTAACTGTCCTTCTATTATATCTTTATGGAATCATTGTGTAGAATGGTGTACTATTTTAGGTGGTAAACACATAAAGGAACTTTTTTCTTAACATATGGAAGGTATTATGAATGATATTTCCACTAGTCAAAAATAATGAGTTGTGGCTAGGAAATGGTTTTCATGCTGGTAATGCATACTTTTTTACACCAAATACACGCGATTTCGCTTCGGGAGTATTCGATTCAACAACAGGTTTAGTGAAGTTCCGCAATGTTTGTTGGTTTACCAACCTCGACCATGGAAGGCGCCACCAACCATTGCCACTTATGACAATGAGCGACAACTTGAAATAAAGCAAACACAAAGGAATAAAAGGTCAAGAAGAGTATATTAAATATGACAACTATGATGCTATAGAAGTGCCATTTACTGATGCTATTCCGAGTGACTATAGCGGTGTAATGGGTGTGCCGATTAGTTTTTTAGATAAATATAGCCCGGAGCAGTTCGAGATTTTAGGAACAAGTGATAATGGTCTAGTTGATGACGAATTAAAGAAAACACCTGGTTTAACAAAAGAATTTGTTGATGATTATTATAAAGCTGGCGGCACAGGAGCATATAAGGAAGGTAATCCAACAGCCGGTTACCATGAAAATGGAGTTGCAAAGATGGCTTAAAAAAAGAATTTTTATTAAGCACAAGGGGAGCTAACATGAAAACAACTCTTAAAACTAGCATCTCTATCAAAGAAATTTGCGAAGGGTTCGTCTATAACGAACTTGAAGGTAAGGGGTTGTTTGGCTTGTCCGGCACGCTGACTATTCAGCCGGAGTACCAGCGCAACTATATATATGCGTCTGACGGAGGCAAAAGAGAAATGTTTGTCATTGACTCAGTCCTTAAAGGATACCCTATAGGATTGATTTATTTTAACAAAGTGAGTGACAGCAATTTTGAAGTTTTGGATGGGCAACAGCGTATCACCAGTATCGGACGATTTGTATCTAACAAATTTGCCATCAAAGATGAAAACGGCATGGAACAGTATTTTAGCGGAATGGCAAAAGACAAGCAAGATAAGATTCTGGATACGAAGCTACTCATTTACGAGTGTGAGGGTACCGAAAGTGAGATAAAAGAGTGGTTTAAAACAATTAATATTGCTGGAGTTCCACTAAATAATCAAGAATTACTCAACGCTGTATATTCTGGCCCATTTGTTACGCTCGCTAAAGCCGAGTTCAGTAATAGTCAAAATGCCAATATTCAAAAATGGAGTGCATATGTATCGGGTAGTGCTAACCGACAGGAATATTTAGAATGTGCACTGGATTGGGTAAGTAAGGGCAATATTAGTGAATACATGAGCCGTCATCGCACTGACGAAAATATAAATGAACTAAAACAATATTTTAATAGCGTGATTGATTGGGTATCCAGCGTATTTACTGATGTTGAAAGCGAGATGCGTGGACTTGAATGGGGTAGACTTTACGAAAAATATCATAATCAGGCGTATAGCCCTAAAAAAATATCTGATCAGTTAAAAGAACTTTACGGTGATCCATATATTAAGAACCGGAAGGGTATTTTTGAATATATTCTTGGAGGCTCACAAGATACCAAATTGCTTGAAGTTCGAGTATTTGAGGAAGCAACAAAGAAGTTCGTTTACATAAAGCAAACTAAAGAAACCGAGTCAAAGGGTAAGTCAAACTGTCCGCTATGTGCTTTAGGACATGATGCAAACAAAACAAAGATTTGGAAATTAAACGAAATGGATGCAGACCATGTTGCAGCTTGGAGTAAAAGTGGCGCAACACATGTTAATAATTGTAAAATGTTATGTAAAACTCATAACCGAGCAAAAGGGAATAAATAGTCTGCCATTATAGTTGAAATATGACGAGGCACTTCCGTTGAAGGAAGTGCCTCGAACTATTAATTTGCTTTTTTATTTGTGTTATTGGAAATAACTTCGATAAAATATCGCTTTCAATCTGATGTCCAAACAATTCAAATTTATGAATTCTTCTTTTCAAGGCAGCCTATGTGGCAGGTTGTTCGATCTTTATATTCGCATACTGCTGATCGAAGCTAATGTTGGATATGATATAGATCTTAGTGTAACAAGAGATTTTATTGGAATATCTACATGGCAGAGACAGAGGGTATCCGTCTAACAGGTTCAACATATCAGTTATTTTTAACTGAGAGTGGAACTCGTCAAAAATCACAACGTCTTCCCCAGCGTACCCATCCCATGGATGTGTGTAATCCGTAATGCGATAAACGTTTGAAAAACCGTACCTCTCCATTACACTTCTCGTCTTACCAATTCCTGTCTTACCCCACACGTAACTTACATTTAATTCTCGGAATTTATTTTTATATTCCTCTGCTTTAACGATCTGTCTTACACGTTCTATACGATCCGTGTGTAACAAGTACTCTGGGCATTGCTCCATAATCTCAAAGTTAGATGCACCAGACTTGATGAGGTCGTAGAGATCGGCTAGATCGCTTCTAGCGCCCGGTCTTTCGATAGGCATTTCTCCGAATTCTTCCTGCGTCCCAGGGATAGCCGTACCATGTTTCTTATCGTTTTCCCATTTACCGCTTTTGAAGATATAATCACGGTTTTGTTCAGAAGTCCCTTTAGCGATTTCTAAGTGGGCTATGGGGAACTTGTTTTTCAGTGTGCTGAAACGAACCGCGCTAGAACAAACGATATAAAGATGCGTGTGGTGGGTTTGACCTGCTTCGTCAGCCATGCAGTAATATACAAGTGACTGTAGTGCAGCTAGTACTTCTTTGATTTTGTTATGATCATAGCCCTTGTCCAGTGGATTGTTTATTGTGATCTACCATTTACAGGCTTGCTTGTCCTGAGACATTGTCTATCGCTCCTAACGTAAGGAAGTAATTTGCGACAAGCGACGGAGGATTGCTTAGGGTAGTACTTCCCTAAGCAAACGCCTCGCTTCGCGAGGCAGGCTGTGGACGAACGGCTTAGGGCTTTGCCCACGCCGCCGCCCACACGCCACATGAGGCTTTTGTAGGATAGTTTTCCAAATGTAACATTTTAGCGGCCTAGCCCCAAAAGGATATAATCTTCTAGTTTCTTGACGTTCTTGACTAATGGAACCTTTATGCTAAATAGTTTCGAGCCGTCTACTAGCATAAAACCAGAGCCCTGAACATGCTTTTCATCAGTCAATTCGCTAAATTCACTAAAAAGCATTTTCTTTCCCTCTTTTGATAAATTGCCAAGAGCTATAGTAGACATAGAATCACGAACTCCAGCATTAAATAAAGTGCTATCCGGTCGTTGTGTAGATAAAATTAAATGAAAATTTATAGCTCTTCCCATAAATATCATGTTTCCGATCATTGATTTAATTGCTTCTGATTCTTTCTTGTCGTAGTACGCTAACATTGAACCAAGTTCTTCTATTACTAGGAGACGGAATGAACGATCATTGTTACGGTGCAACCGATCCGTAAACTCCTGATAGGCTAGTTCTAGCCCTATTTTTACTGTGACAAATTCAAATAAGCGAGAACTCCCCCTAGCAAACGTATAATCATCCGCTTTGAAATCCAAAATAGTAATTTTCGAATCGTATATCTTTAATGCACATCTAGCAGAGATCAATTTGTTGAGGTATGACTTGGAGGTTTTTACCTGCTTAATGACGAATTTAAACAAGTAATGTCAAATGTCGATATGTTTAGAGGTATAGAAAATGAATGCTGAAGAACTGAAGAAAAAAATCTCCAATCTATCGATATGGAAAAAGAATGGGCAAAGGGCACCACATAAACCTTTGCTTCTTTTGTATGCACTGGGTCAACTTCAGCAAAATGTAATTCATCTGCCCTATGAAGAAGTTAGATTGAAACTAAGGAAGCTTCTCTTTGAATTCGGTCCTTCGAGGAAGTCCTATCACCCGGAGGAGCCATTCGTAAGATTGACGACGGATGGCATCTGGGAGCTGAATGTTCAGGTAAACAAGAGACAGTTTTCCGACAAGCAGTTAATAGATGATCATGCTAGAGGTGGCTTCTCAGATGATGTGCTCAATCTGTTGAAGGGGAACGGTAGACTCATTCAGGAAATTGCGGACCAATTGCTTAACGATCATTTTCCGGAGACGATACATCAGGACTTAGTGGAAGAGGTAGGTTTTCAGCTATTACTGGAAACAAAACGTAGACGAGACCCTGACTTTCGCAACAAAATATTACGTGCCTACGAATTTAGCTGTGCAATATGCGGATTCAATGTAAGACTAGGCCATAATCTGATAGCAGTGGATGCCGCACATATTCAATGGCATCAAGCAGGCGGACCAGATATAGAGGAAAACGGAGTTGCACTTTGCTCATTACATCATAAGTTGTTTGACCGAGGGGTATTCACTATAACGGGTGAAAGACAAATGCTTGTTGCAGAAGAGGCACATGGAACACAGGGGTTCGAGGAGTGGCTCATGAGGTTCCATGGGAAAAGAATTCGTTCACCAATACGCCCAGTTTATCATCCCAAAGATGCGTTTATTGAATGGCATATTCGAGAAGTATTCAGAGGACCTGCTAGATATAAAGTTAATGAAGGATAAATCAAACGTCGTTATTCGCAAGAGCAAATAGAAAGGAACATCCCCTTAATGAAACAAGGACTCTACGAGCAAGTCATCAACCAACTAACGGCAAAGCAACTAACCTCTCTAAATACATCCGAGTTCGAGATAGGCAAAGAAAAGCTCGACGTCGAAGAAGCGCGCAAGCTGCTTTCCAGCTATATCGGTCTGGTGACACGAAGAGCCTTGAAAATGGTGCGCGAGCAGACAAACGACGGCGAGGATCTCATTCTCGCTCAAGTACAAACCTGCAACGAGATGATCGCGACCCTGAAGAACAGTCTAGGACAGGAAGAGTGCGAGCTGTTGAAGCTCGATGAGCAGGGTGAAGTACTTACCTATATCTACTCGAAGATTAATCACATCCGTTCCTTCAAGGATGAGAAAGTCATCCGCCCAGCGACCCCTTTATCCCAGAGCTCCTTGTTCACCGGCTCCCACTCCGAGCCGAACATGCTGCACGAGCTGAAACATGAGATCGTGACCTCCGATCGGATCGACTTTCTCGTGTCATTCATCAAGTGGAGTGGACTTCGCATCCTGATGGAGCAACTGGAGGCGTTCACCTCTAACGGCGGCCAGCTTCGAGTCATTACGACGACGTACATGGAAGCTACTGATTATAAAGCGATTATCGAGCTGAGCAAGCTCTCTAACACTGAGATCAAAATTTCCTACGATACGGAACGGACGCGGTTGCACGCTAAAGCTTACGTTTTCAAGCGCGACACCGGATTTACAACCGCATATGTCGGATCCTCCAACCTATCCAATCCTGCACTTACAAGCGGCCTCGAATGGAATCTGAAGGTCACGGAAAAGGATTCCTACGATGTTCTGAAGAAAATCGAGGCGACGTTCGAAAGCTACTGGAACGATCGGGAATTCCGTAGCTTCACACCATCCGACACGGAGCACGAACAATTACTGCAGCAAGCCCTCCGCCCCAACAAATCAGGTGAGCAAGGCTCGCTTTATTTTCCGTTCGAGATTACGCCCTACGATTACCAGAAAGAAATACTAGAGAAGCTCGATGCTCAGAGAACGTTATATGGGCGTAATTATAACCTCGTGGTCGCAGCTACTGGGGTAGGCAAGACCGTCGTATCGGCATTCGACTACAAGAGATTCACCGAGAAACGACCGCAAGCCAGACTGCTTTTCGTCGCCCACCGGGAAGAAATTCTGAGACAGAGCCGAGATACTTTCCGCTACATCATTAAGGACCTTAACTTCGGCGAACTGCACGTGGGGAGCAACCAAGCACAATCGCTGGATCATCTTTTCATAAGCATTCAAAGCTTCAACTCGATGCGGTTAACGGATCGTACAACACCGGACTTCTACGATTACATTGTCGTGGACGAGTTTCACCACGCTGCAGCGCCTTCTTATCAGAAGCTGCTATCCTACTACAAGCCCCAAATTCTGCTCGGGCTTACCGCGACGCCGGAACGGATGGACGGCAAAGACATTCTCGGATATTTCGGGGATACGATTGCTGCCGAAATCCGCCTGACGGATGCAATCGATCGGAAGCTGTTGAGTCCTTTTCAATATTTTGGCGTGACCGATCAAGTCGATCTATCTCAGGTAAAATGGTCGCGACGCGGTTATGATCTTGCTGAGCTTGAGAACTTATACACGAACAATAAGATTCGGGCGATGCAGATCCTTAACAGCATGAAGAAGTATGTCACCGACATGGATCAGGTGAAAGGGCTTGGATTCTGCGTCGGTGTCGATCATGCGATCTATATGGCTAAAGTGTTCGGAGAAGCCGGACTACCAGCCATCGCGCTTCACGGTAAATCGAGTGATGAGGAACGCCGGCAAGCGAGAGCACGGCTCACGAGCGGAGAAATCAAGATGATCTTTGTCGTGGACCTCTATAATGAGGGAGTAGATATCCCGGCAGTTAATACGATTCTGTTCCTTCGACCTACGGAGAGTTTGACGGTGTTCCTCCAACAATTGGGACGAGGCTTGAGGCTCGCGGAAGGGAAGGAATGCCTGACCGTGCTCGATTTTATCGGACAAGCCCATCAGGATTATAATTTCCAGGACAAGTTCCGCGCTTTGATCGGGCACACGAAGCATTCGGTTCAGCATTATGTAGAGAACGGTTTCTCCATTCTCCCTAGAGGAAGCTTCATTCAGCTGGAGAAACAGGCCAAGGCGTATATCCTTAGCAACCTTAAACAAGCGATCACGAATCGCAGAAGCTTGATTCACAAGATGAAATATTTTGAGGATAATACTGGATTAAAACTTTCCATCGAGAATTTTGTACACTATCATGGGCTTAGCCTGTACGAGTTGTACGGTGGCAGGACTGGGAATCGCACGTTTAACGGACTGAAAGAAGAAGCAGGAGTTGTGGAAACCCGCGAGGGATATACTTGGAGCAATTCGGATTTCGTCGCCAAAAGGGTGCCCGCGCTGCTTAACCTAAATTCCCGGAGGCTATTGAAGTTCTTGCTGGCCTATCTGGAAGAGGGAATGCATCCGCGATCCGAAGAGGAACGACTGATGCTGAACGTTTTCTATTACACTTTCTACCGCTCGGAACCAACCAAGAATGGGTTCGCTGGCGTGGATCAAGCGATTCAAGAGACGTTGGCCTATCCCGCCTTCCGTGAAGAGGTCATCGAAGTACTGAAGTACAAGCTGTCGCATCTCGATTTTGTAGACAAGCCCAACGAGTTCCATTACGCATGCCCGCTGGACATCCATTGTAGCTACTCGATGGATCAGATTTTGGCAGCATTCGGTTATTGGAACGAGGAGAAGGCGCCAAGTTTCCGTGAGGGCGTGAAGTATTTCGAGGAGAAAATGACGGATATCTTCTTCATTACGCTCAATAAGTCGGATAAAGATTTCTCGCCTTCCACGCTATATGAGGATTATGCGATAAACGAGCGGCTGTTCCACTGGCAAACGCAAAGCCGAACTTCCGAGGACTCCAAGACGGCGCAACGTTACATTCATCATAAGCAACTGGGGACGCGAATCGCCTTATTCGTTCGGGAGTACAAGGAGGAGCACAACTATACTTCTCCGTTTGTTTTTCTGGGTGAGGCAGAGTACGTGAAGCATGAGGCGAACAAACCGATTAGCTTCATATGGCGGCTAAGGGTCGATATGCCTCCGGCAATGGTACCGGCAGCGAATAAAGTCATCGTGTAGGAAGGCGAAGTGAAGTGGATGATCGAAGTGGCTGCGGCTATTATTGAGAATGAGCAAGGGCAGATCCTGATCGCAAGACGGAGGATGGGGAAGTCCCAAGCTGGCCTGTGGGAGTTTCCCGGTGGGAAGATCGAGATGGGAGAGACTCCGGAAGCTTGTTTGGTACGGGAGTTGCGGGAAGAGATGGGGATTGAGATAGAGCCTTATGCTTGGTTTGGAGTTAATGAGTATGATTATGGGACAGCACGCATCAAGTTAATTGCCTACTTGGCAAAAAAATTATCTGGCACAATTCGCCTTGTGGACCATGATGCGTATCTTTGGGTGCATCGGAGCGAACTAAGCGAGTATGAGTGGGCTCAAGCGGATATAAGATTTGTCGAGATGCTATTAGGTAATAACAAACTCTAGTAGATTGTATTAATCATAATAACAAGGAAACAAGACACTGATAACGCAAAGTCAGTGTCTTTGTTTTGTTAAGACGTTTGGAGGAATCTAGGTCTTTACAATGTGGCTATATCAGTAAAAAAGGAAGGTTTTCCCTGAAGTTCGTCGAATTAACAAGATTATAGCATAGGTCTAAAGTTGAGGTATTTAATTACAGATTATGAGGTGACGATAGTGGCGAGAAGAAGCGGGTTTTCCGGTTTGGTGAATTCTATCGCAAGAGAGTATGCTAGGCAGTCAAGAATGACTGAAGCAGATAGGAAAAGGCGTGAGAAGGACGCTATCAGAGCCGACAGAGACAGGGAAAGAACCAAAGCGTTAATGCAGAAGGAAGCTAAGGCAATGGAGAAAGAAGCCAAAGCAGCGTATATAGAAGGACGAGTTGAAGAGGTCGAGGATTTAAACACTGATATTTCGGAGTATATTAGAGAATTAAGCGGCGTTCTTGCACACACTTTAAAAGTAAACGATAAGATTTCTTTTAATACTTTAAGAATATCGGAAAAATTTAAGGAGTTTCAAGTTCCTCAAGAGCTTGATAATCCACACATCAGGCCTCGGAAAGATGATTACTTGAAATCCGTCAAGGCCCCTGGAGTAGTAGGGAAGTTAGTTCCTGGTGCCGAGAATCGGTATAAGAAAGCGTTAGAAGTTGTTCAGTTGCAATATGAATTGGATTTTGCACAATATCAGAAGAACGAAAATGAAAGACTTCAAAAGTACAATAAGCTTAAGTCCACATACGATGAAGAGAAATCAAGGTTCGAGTTCAAGGTTAAAGAGCGTAATCTAGAAGTTGATCAATTCGAACAAGACTATCGAAATGGTGAACGCGAAGCAGTGATAGCTTATAATAACATGGTCCTTGAAAGATCGGATTATCCGGAAGGTTTCCCCCAAACTTTTCGTGTGGCGTATATTTCCGATTCTAAAGAGCTTGTCATTGATTATGAATTGCCTACCAAGGAAATCGTGCCGGCCGTAGAAGAATATAAGTATACAAAAAGTAAAGATGAGATAAGTGAGAAACCTAGGAAGCCCCAGGAAATTAAAGATATATACTTGGATATTGTGGCGGGAATAACGTTACGTTCCATACATGAGGTGCTCGAAGCGGATCAAGGGAATGTATTGGAAGTTGTCGTCTTTAGCGGATTCGTAAACACAGTCGATCCTGCTACCGGAAAGGATGTTACTCCTTATTTAATTTCTACAAGAGTAACGAAGGAAAAGTTTCTTGCTCTTGATCTGAGTCGAATTGATAAATCTGTGTGTCTGCGTAATCTTGGTGCTTCAGTGTCCGCGAGACCTGCTGAAATGCAGGCTGTTAAACCTGTTGTTGAGTTTGATATGGTTGACAGGAGATTCGTTGATCATGAGGATATGTTGGATTCACTAAGTAATGTTCCTAATTTAATGGATCTAAACCCTTACCAATTTGAAAATCTTGTAACCAGTTTATTTTCCAGAATGGGACTAGATGCTAAACAGACTCGTTCATCAAAAGACGGTGGGGTAGATTGTGTTGCGTTTGATACTAGACCAATTGTTGGCGGTAAAGTGGTCATCCAGGCAAAACGTTATAAAAATACCGTAGGCGTATCTGCAGTTAGGGATCTGTATGGCACTATGATGAATGAAGGGGCTAACAAGGGCATTTTGGTAACGACCAAGGGCTACGGCCCAGATGCACATGATTTTGCGAAGGATAAGCCTATCGAACTGATTGACGGTGGTGGTTTGCTATATTTGCTTGACCAGAATGGGATAAAAGCTCGTATTTTATTCGAGTAAAAAAAGGAGCAAATATTTGATTCTTTGAAAACTACAATCATCATTGTTTCGAAGTGGAAGGGTGCACAATGGACGAAAACAAACATCTGCTTATAGTCAAAGGCCAAGATAAAACCAATGAAATTGCATCTTATGAAGTTCAAGAATCTCTGTATAGGATCACATACCATAATTCATCCAAAGTGTATCCTTACCAACAACAAGACGTCACATTCTTGAAAGACCCGGTAATTAAAGAAATAACAGAGAGCATGGCCGTCTACAAGGACAATATTTTTTTATATAACGTCTGTCGCATTATGGATTTCGGCACTAAGATTCGAGTTAAATGTAATAATGGCGAAAGTTATATTTTCGATAAGGAATCGATACGAATTGATAATGATTTTAATAGCAGTGAAATGCCTAAGAGTTATCAAATCTTGAATTATTGGAGAAAAATCTCTCCACACGTCTTAAGTGGTGACGAGGACCCAGGCCAAGAATCTTTTTTAAAAAAGCAATACGATAGACTTTTTATTGTTGCTCCCGAAAGTGTGTTGAACACTTACCTTAACGGAGCCCCTGTGAGCAGAAATCCTCCTTTGGTTTCAGACACAATATTTCCATTTCGGTTTAACCTTAGTCAGAAGGAGGCACTTAAGAATGCCCTAGAAAGTCAACTCTCGATTATTGAAGGGCCTCCGGGTACAGGTAAAACGCAAACAATTCTAAATATCATTGCCAATCTTGTAGGCATGCAGAATATGAAAATAGCTGTAGTTTCGGGCAATAATGCCGCAGTCCAAAATGTAAGGGATAAGTTAGAGTCTGAACGTTATCATTTTCTAGTAGCATCGCTTGGGAGTAACGATAATAAAAAAGAGTTTTTTGCCAATCTCCCACAAAGGGATGTTTCGGAATGGATGAGCGATACAGAAGTAAGCGAGCTGGTATTAAAGATTCAGAGGCTAAATAGCCGTATTCATAATCTTATGGAGTTGGAGAATGAAAGAGCCATGCTCCAACAGAAACTGTCAGCGTATCGATTAGAGAAGGAACATTTTGAAGTTTATTATGATAAGCAGGATGTCGAGCAAATAAAAAAATTATCCTTTTACCGTCAAACGCCTGATAATATCTTGTCATTCTTAGTCGATAATCGAATTGTTGAGGGACGAGGGCGAATTGGTGGTTTTATTCATAACCTCAAACTCGTTTTTAAACATGGCTATTTTGACTTTAAGAAATTAAAAGATCAGGAAATAGATGTGCTTCTTAATTACCAAAGAAAGTACTACGAGTTGAAGATTAATCAATTAACTCAGCGAATTGAAGAGCTAGCACGAGAGTTGGATCAAGGATCATTTCAGCCTTTGCTACAAGAACACAAACAATATTCAGAGCAACTGTTTCGTCATAAATTGCATGTAAAATATCATGAGCTTGAACCGATTAAAGCAAACGCTATGTCATATAAAAACAATTTCGATGATTTTATTGATCAGTATCCTATCGTACTCAGCACGACGCATTCTCTCAGAAATTGCATTCCTGATGGATTTCTGTTCGATTATGTCATTATTGACGAGTCATCGCAGGTGGATCTACTTACGGGTGCTCTAGCATTATCATGCTGCAAGCACGCAATTATCGTAGGAGACACCAAGCAATTACCTCAGATTGTTAATCTAAAAATTAAAGAGAAATTGGGTACAGTTGATAGAGAAGTGGAGAAGGCTTACGATTATTTTAACCACAATCTTTTGTCGTCGTTGTTGGCGCTTTACGGTGATGAAATACCCAAAGTAATGTTGAAGGAACATTACCGCTGCCATCCACAAATTATAGAATTCTGTAATCAGAAGTATTATGACGGTAAACTGATCGCTTTTACAACGGAGAAGGAGGAGGATCGACCACTTCTGATCTATCGTACAGCCGCCGGTAATCATATGAGAGAAGTAACGCATGGTCGTAAAGGTAAGTTTAATCAGCGGGAATTGGATGTAATCACGCAAGAGGTGTTAGTGGATCTAGATTCAGCCGTATCGAAATACTCGGACATTGGGTTTGCTACTCCTTACCGCAAGCAGGTCGACAAAGCGATTAGTCAGTTGTACGAGGAAATCGAGAGTGATACCATTCACAAATATCAAGGTCGAGAGAAACCGATCATGATTTTCTCTACGGTACTGGATTCTACTCGAGCAGGTAAAATAGGAATGAAATTCGTGAATGATCCCTGCAAGATTAATGTAGCGGTTTCTAGGGCTCAACACCAATTCATATTGGTAACGGATAACGCTTTGTTTCGAAAATTTAATAGCGAAGTTGGAGATTTGATTCGATATATGGAATACAGTACTTTGGACGATAACATCGTCGAAAGTGAGATCGTTTCCGTATTTGATTTATTGTATAAGGAGTACTCAGAAAAGCTGAGAGAATTCAAAGGAAGGCTCTTTCAACGCTCCAAGTATGAATCTGAAAACATCATGACAACCTTACTGTACGAAATATTGCAGGAGGAACAATATAAGAGTCTTGAATTTGTGACTCAGATGTATCTTAAAAACTTATTGAATGGCACGGATAAACTAGATGAAAAAGAAAAGAGATATGTGCAGAATAGAGCTTCGGTGGATTTTGTTATTTATCACAAGCTAGATAAATACCCGATGCTTGTCATAGAAGTGGACGGATTCAAATTTCATGAGGATAGTCCTCAACAGACTGCGCGAGATCAATTAAAGGATGGAATCCTAGGAAAATACGGATTTCCTCCGCTTCGATTGCCTACAACTGGGAGTGGAGAATTAGATAAAATAAGAAAAAGGCTTGATGAAGTTTTACGGAAATAAGGTTTAAAGTAATGTGAACCAGATATTCGAGCGGGGGGGTTAACTCTAGTTAATGATCATCGTCATCACTTTCAATAAAATCAATAATATCTCGAATGTCGCCTATGCCAAGAGCATCGGCGATTTTTTCGATATGGGCAAAATTTATATTAGCACGTTTTCCGTTTGCAAGCTCGCTCAAGGCAGCGTGTCGCACATCTGACAAGCGGGAGAGTTCCCTCAATGAAATTCCGCGTTGCTTAATTAAATCGGATATTTTGACGATCACTTTTTTGGACAAAAGAATCACTCCAACTCGATATTGACTATACGCAAAAACGTACCATATAATAAATTGTGTCCTGGTACGCAATTACGTAACATATGAGTTGGGATTTAGGAGTGACATAAATGAACAAATGGATCAAGAAGTAATAATAAAGAGATACGACGCATTATCAGAGGGGGCCGAGAGAAAAGGGGAATTGATGACATTAAAAGAACAAGTCAATAAATATGAGAACTTAACTGACAATTGAAACTCAAGAAGTCTTGAACAAATGAATGGAAGTACATAACCAAATGGCTTCACTTTAGAAGCAATGGTTCTACATTAAAGGGTTTAAGATGGGTTACAGCTGTTGATTTTTCTGGAGAGAGGCTCTCGGTAGGCAGGTAAGATATAAGTTACATCAGAGGTGATATTCTGTGTTTATTGAACTCATCATGAGGAGCGCAGATAGACTTTATAATATCTTTATCGTCTTCGCTGCCTGGATAGCGGTATTAATACTTCTAGAAATGAGACATAGAAAACTAAAGAAGAAAGTTAAGTAGGCAGTTCTTTTGGCACCATTTTATTTTACAGACTCATAATTTTAATGCCCCTAATAAATATTTTCTATTTACATATTGACAATCACTCCCATACCCCTTAATCTAAACATTATCTTAAACAGGAAGGAGGCCGCTGGACATGACCAGACTTAATAATCGTCGTAATGCCGCACTGTCGCAACTGAATCGTCTGTTGATTGTCCATCGGCCTCTACGGGCCCAAGCAACGTAAAGACTAGGAAAGCGCCCCTCATCCATCGCGGTGGAGAAGGTGGACACCTGTTATTTCACATTGTGCGAAGACCGTAAGCGATTGGGCTTGCGGTCTTTTTGCGTTCTGATTTTCAATACTATTTTTACAATTAGAGAGGAAACGAACCCTTATATGAATTCAAACAACCAGTATTACCGGCGAATCGATCTCCCCGCGGGAGACTTACACGTATTCGCCCACGATGATCTTTATCATGCCATGGGGGCCAAAGTGCTCGAGATGGCGAACAACAATCTGCAAATTCCGAATATCCGGTATATGAGTTATACGCCCGACGCCCATGTCGGAGTTGGAACTTGTATAGGTACGACGGCGGTATGGGGGATGGAGGACGGTTTCGTGTCTCCGTCCATCGTCGGAAGCGATATCGGCTGCGGCATGAGACTGCACCTGACGAATCTGCAAGTGAATGAGCTCCAAGATGTGAAGCTCCGACGCAAGCTAGTCAAAGCCATCGAGAAACGAATTCCGGTGGAAAACCACGTGAGGGGTTACTTCTCCGATATCCGTCTGGAGGACGTGCTTCGTAAAGGGCTGCACGGCCTGCCAGGCAAGTACGTTCCGGATTCGTACACTCCGCGGAAAGCGACTTCCTTGACCCACGTCGAATGCAGCCGATTCCGATTTGACGAGAGTGTGCTGGATCGAATCCCGGAGCCGGTATGGCATCGGGCTCACCGACAGCTTGGCACGCTGGGTAACGGCAATCACTTCATTGAAATTCAGGCCATTAGCATTAATGAAGACAACCGCTCTATCGCGGAACGGTGGGGGTTGCAGGATGGCCAAGTTGCAGTGATGATTCACTCCGGTTCCCGCTCGTGGGGCGGTGCAGTAAACCAATATAGCGGCTCTGAAGTTGCGAAAACAATGAGTAAGCTAGGTCTTGGCACAAGCGATCCCAAGCTCGTCTATGCGCCGCTCGACAGCGATGCTGGTCAGACCTACACGAATCTCATGTACTCGGCGCTCAACTTCGCTGTTGCGAACAGGCACCTGCTTGCATTTGCCGTACGCGATGCGTTCCGGGAAACGTTCGGCTCCCAAGCGGAGACGCGAACGCTTTACGACCTGATGCATAACTACGCATGCGAGGAAAATCACGGGGACAAGTCCTTCCTTGTGCACCGCAAAGGAACGACTCGGGCGTTGCCAGCCGGACACGCCGGCAATCCAGAGCCGTACGCGGATACGGGGCACCCCGCTCTTATTCCGGGCTCAATGGGAACGTCCTCCTACTTGATGGTAGGTTCACCGGAAGGCGCGCGAAATTACCATTCCATCTGCCATGGCGCAGGTCGGGTCCGTTCGCGCAATGCGACGAAGCAGCTTGTCACCGTGGATGAGTTCGCTTCTTCCCTGCGCATTGGACAGGACGATGAGATCGTCGTTAACCACCGAGGACTCGAGTCCCTGATTGACGAATCTCCCCAAGCTTACAAAGACGTAGATAGAATCATAGAAAGCGTCGTCGAGGCGCGACTGGCTGCCGTAGTGGCTAAGTGCCGTCCCTTGGCGGCCGTGAAAGGAGTGTAAACGTAAAGATGACAATAACATTAAAGATCAATGGCCCTAAGTTCTTCGTTCGAGCTGATAACAATATCGAAGGTCACTCGCCGGATCCGCGCAGCTATTTCAACTACATCGCTACGGTTCAGGCCATCGTCGATTATCTGAAAGAGCGTTTCGGAGCCGAGTTTCGTCTCTACGAGCAGGACGACGGAAATGAAATATGGAGCGGGCTGGAGGAAGATGTACGTACCGAGTATGAAGGAATGGAGCATGCGGCCAGCTTATACGACTTGGTAGAAACAAGGGCGTTCGCCTACACGGCTGACCATGGACAGAACCGCGAGAGCTATGCTGTCCGGCCCGCCGTTCGCAATAATTTGTTTATCTATTCGAAGCATCGCGTTGCAATGGCCAGAGTTCCGAAAGAGGTGCAGCATGGCCTCGGCTACGAAGATCTTATTTTCAGTGAATCCGATGGCGGTCTCGTTCGGTTTCTGGAGGATATGCGTTCGCGGCAGCTTGCGGATCGGAAGATCATCGTCTTCACGGATACCCGGGACGGGCTGGAGCAATCGCGAGAATTAACGACAAGCCCTGTCGCTCGCGCTGAGGTATTCATGGATGAGGAGCTCAAGACGCAAATCTATCGTTCCATTGACGAATTTTTCTCCAAGGATCGCTCTTTTTTCCAAACGTACGGCATCCCTTACAAGAGAGGCATCCTGCTGTACGGTAAGCCGGGTAACGGCAAAACGACGTTAGTCAAATCCATCTCGGGCTCGATCAGGGCGCCTGTCGCCTACTGGCAGATTACTGAGTTTACCAACAGCGAGTCGATTCAAGAGGTATTCGCCGCCGCCAATCAAAGAGCGCCTATGGTGCTCGTTATCGAGGATATCGATTCTATGCCTGCCTCCTGCCGTTCTTATTTCCTGAACACGCTGGATGGGGCAACGTCGAAGGAAGGCATCTACCTCATCGGCACGACGAACTATCCGGAGAAAATAGACCCTGCGCTCATGAACCGGGCAGGCAGATTCGATCGGGCCTATGAAGTGAAGCTGCCGAACGAAGCGATTCGCCATTCCTATCTGATTCACAAAGGAATGGATCGCCTCGTAGATGAGGAATCGGTCGCTCGGGCCGCGCAAGAAACGGAAGGCTTCACGCTCGCCCAATTGAGCGAATTGTATGTTTCCGCCGCTTTGCAGCTGCATTACGACAGCGCTGTAAACCTTGGACAGCTGATTGCCGAGATGAAATCGGACTATTCGAAGGGTCGCAGCCGCGACTGGATGACCGACGGACAGCCCCGAAGGCTTGGATTCACGCTATCTGAATAGCAATAGAGCGCCGCACAAGAACTGTCCTTGTGGAGAATTTGTTATAAATTGCAACTTTTCTAAATGTAAACAAGTTAAATATGTGGGGGGGATTTTTATGAGAATAATAACAATTCAAATGATTTTAGCAATCATTATTGTAACAGGTTGTTCGACAAAGCAGGATATACCGTTAGAAATGAAAGTAAGCAAAATTGAAGTGTATAGTCTGTCAGTTAATCAAGAAAAAGAAAGGTTATCAACGATTACTGACAATGAAAGAATACAGGCAATTATAACTGAATTAAATAAACTGAACAAAACCGATTTTGCTCATTCCGAAAGTCCTGGAGACTTATACGAGATACATTTTATAAGTGAGGAAAAAGAAAAAGTATATCTTTATCATAATGTCGTTGGGATTGAAGGGAAAATATATACTCGATCATCAGCAAAGAACGATCTGGTTTGGAAAGTGTCCAATAAACTATCCGAATACTTGCTTAGAGTAAATCGATAACAAATAAAGAAAAGAGCAAGAGCGTCTCTGATAGAACGCTCATGCTCTCTTTGTTAGGAGTAAGGGGACAACAGGCAACCGAATGGCTTCCGCTTCTGCTTATTCCCCCCAGGTTTATAATTTTATGACAATCAGCCCGCAGAACATGAATACAAGCGCTAGAAGTTGTTTCTGCGATAATCTTTCTTTATAGATAAATATTGAACCAAGTGCAATGACCAAGCTATTGGTTGCAAAGATGGGTGCTATGATGCTTGCTTTTCCTTGATCGAGAGCGACCGCATACAACTGCAACCCGCCATAAGAGAACACGCCACAAGCCAATCCCCATAGCAGTCCAATTCGGGGTGCATGATCGGAGGCCGATTTGGCATTCGGATGACGCTTTGAAAGGAAAGCGGAAAAGAAAAACCAAACTGTAGATAAAATATAGGCAATAAATAATACTTGAGTGTTATTAAGTAATTGTTCTGAGGTAACCTTCAATCCTCCATTACGGAAAGTGAAAAGTAATATGGCCGCCCCGATAAGCAAGAACCATTTTTTCTCGGTAACCGTCCATGGTTCTTTACGAATTGAAATTAAGACAACAGCACCGAGTAAAAAGCTGATTCCGGCCCACTCGTTCCATTGAATGGATTCATGATAAACCCAAACAGACAAAAGAATGACGACTACGATATTCATGTTCATCAATGGTGAAGAAAGGCTGGCTGGGCCATACTCAAGTACTTTCATAAAAATAAGATTCCCCCAAGCCGCTCCCATTCCAACTAATAATCCACCAATCCAAAGCTTCCAGTCTAACCAATCCGTCGAACTTGTCCAAAATGCATGTATACCAAATCCGATGCTCCCCGATAAAAATAATCCGAATAACAGGTGAGAAAGAGACCCTCTCTGCATTTGACTTACCTTCATCAATAGACCAGACATTCCAAATAATAATGCGCTAAGTACCGCAATTAGCAGCCACATTTTAAAGCCCCTTTTTAATAAATTGGAGCTAGTATACCGCAACTTCTATGATAAATATAGTTGCAGCTAAGTAGAAGCTATTGGAGTGAGTTGGAAGATATCGCGAGGTTTTTTCCCGAATAGTGGGAAAACGAATAAAAAATACGAATTTTCTCACGATTCGGGAAACCGGGCTTCAGTGATTACGAATTGTTGAATACGATTGTCATAGAAGTTGACATCAACATAAAGCGAGGGAAAAGATATGGCGCAATTAACGGTAGAGCTTGGAAATCACCCATTGGAGCCGTTTGGCAAAGAGGAAATTTTGGCGGCTGTAGCCATTTTGAAAGATCAGAAGCAATTGAGCGCTGCTGATCGGTTCGTATCGGTCATGTTGAAGGAACCGAATAAGGAGGTTGTTCTCGGATTTGACGGGATGAGGCCCTTTGATCGGGAAGCATTCATTATCATATTGAACAGCGATGACAATGCCACTTATGAAGCTGTCGTGTCGCTAAGCCATAAGAAAGTCGTATCGTGGAAGCACATTCCAGGTGTTCAGCCTATGATCATGCTGGATGAGCAGGTGGAATGCGAGGCGGCGGTGAAAGCAAGCCCGGCATTCCTTGAGGCGTTGAAGCGGCTGGGTATTGAAACGCCGGAGCTAGTTATGGTTGACTTATGGTCTCCGGGTAATTGGGGCGCTGAAGAAGATGCAACAGTTCGTCTTGCCCGTCCCTTATGTTTCCTTCGCAGTGACGAGAAGGATAACGGCTACGCCCGCCCATTGCCGCTTATTCCAATTGTGGATATGAATAAAATGGAAGTTTTGCGGGTGGAAGAATACGAGTATACCCAAATTCCGATGCAAGAAGCCAATTATACGCTGGACCGAGTGGGTCCGCTTCGAACGGGCATCAAACCGGTTGAAATTACGCAACCGGAAGGGCCAAGCTTTACGATAAACGGTCATGAAGTAGAGTGGCAGAACTGGAAGTTCCGCATCGGCTTTAACGCGAGAGAAGGGTTGACGATCCATACGGTCACCTATAAGGATCTAGGCCGCGAGCGTCCGGTCATGTACCGCGGAGCCCTCTCCGAAATGGTCGTTCCTTACGGCGATCCGGGTCCGATCCAGAACCGTAAAAACGCCTTTGACAGCGGTGAATACGGTATCGGCCAGCTTGCCAACAGCTTGGAGTTGGGCTGCGATTGCGTCGGTTATATCAAGTATTTCGATGGCGTCATGTCCAATAGCAAGGGCGAGTTGATGACGATTAAAAATGCAATATGTATGCATGAGGAAGACTTCGGTATTCTCTGGAAACATACCGACTGGCGGACCAACGATGTCGAAGTGAGACGTTCCCGCAGGCTGGTTGTCTCGTCGATCTCCACGGTTGCCAACTATGAGTACGGCTTCTTCTGGTATTTCTATCAGGACGGCAATATTCAATTCGAGGTCAAGCTGACGGGTATTCTATCGACGGCAGGCCTGCATCCGGGAGAAACGCCGAAATACGGAAATCTGGTAGGTCCGGATTTATATGCGCCGAATCATCAGCACTTCTTTAATGTCCGCATGGACATGCAAATCGACGGCAGCGAGAACTCCGTATATGAAGTGAATGTGGTTCCGGAGGAGCTTGGAGAAGACAATCCGCGCGAGAATGCATTTTATGCGAAGTCGACACTGCTGGAAACGGAAAAACAGGCAACGCGGGATCTCAAATTGGAAACGAGCCGTTATTGGAAAGTTGTCAATGACAATGTAAAGAACGATCTGGGTCAATCGGTCGGCTATAAAATCGTGACAGGCGAGAATTGTTTCCCGTTCGCTTCCGAGAACTCGAGCCTGATGAAGCGAGCGGGCTTCATTAAGCATCATCTATGGGTTACGCCGCACAACGAAGATGAGATGTACGCAGCCGGCAACTATCCGAATCAGCATATTGGCGGAGACGGGTTGTCTGCATGGGTAGAACAGGATCGTCCCGTTAAGAACACGGACATCGTTGTATGGTATACGATGGGCCATACTCACGTTCCCCGTCCGGAGGATTGGCCGGTCATGCCTGCTGCCTATATCGGATTCATGCTTAAACCGGTAAGTTTCTTTAATCAAAGTCCGGCGATCAACCTGCCGCCGATGCCCAAGAAAAACCATTGCAGCAGCGCGGTGAAGGAGAACGGCTGCCAAAGTTGAGGAGTGAGACCGATGCTGCACAGAATCCGGTATATGGGCAGGGAAACGAAATATTCAGCTTTGTCTGTGTTATCGCTTCTAGCCGTAATCGCTTTGCATCTTGTTCATTGGCTGTCAGCCCCCATGCTGATGGGGGCGGCCGCGGAAATGCACGCTCATCACCATGAAATGGGTGGAAGCGGCTCAAATCCAATGCAGTGGCTCATGTTGGCGCTATTTATCATCAATTTAATCAGTATGTATTTTGCTGTAAGGCAGCTCGCATTAGCGTGGAAAAAACGAAGAGACAGAACGCATCACACGTATATGTGCAGCGCAGTTTCAATCGGAGTTTTAAGTTTGGGAATCTATACCGCCTTCATTCTATGAATAATCATTCTGTTGAAAAAATGTACATTAACGGATATTGGGTACTCAGTTCCGACGGTCAAACGCGAACGGTACTGAATCCAGCGACAAGCGAAGTCATTGCAATCGTAACCGAGGGGTCGGCGGTAGAAGCGAAACAAGCGATTCGCGCGGCCCGGCACGCTTTCGACCGGGGAGGATGGCCGGAAACTCCGGCAAGGGAACGGGCGAATCTGCTGGGCAAGCTGGCCGACCGATTGGAAGAGCGGGCGGAGGAGTTCGCGCGACTGGAGACGCTTAACAACGGCAAGCCGTTGCGGGAAGCGCAGTACGACATCCAGGATGCAGTTAACCAACTCCGTTATTATGCGGGGCTTGCGACCAAGCCGCACGGACAAACCTACGAAGTTCCCGATTCCATTCAAGCGATGGTCGTCCGGGAGCCGGTCGGGGTCGTCGGGCAAATTATCCCGTGGAACTATCCGCTCGTTATGGCCACCCAGAAGATCGCGCCGGCTATGGCTGCAGGCTGTACGGTGATCATCAAGCCGGCCGAACAGACGCCGCTAACCTTAATCCGCCTATTCGAAATCATTGACGAGATCGGATTTCCACCCGGCGTTCTGAATTTGGTGCTCGGTGCTGGAGACCCGGTCGGCTCGGAATTGGCCGCCAACCCGCTCGTGGACAAAGTCGCTTTTACAGGCGGAACCGAGACCGGCATCAAGATCATGAAGTCCGCGGCTGAGACGATTAAGAAAGTTGGACTGGAGCTCGGGGGCAAATCTCCGAATATCGTATTTGCCGACGCGGATTTCGAGACGGCGGTTGATTATGCGCTGTTCGGGATATTCGCGAACCAAGGACAGGTGTGCTCAGCCGGCTCCCGTCTGCTGCTCGAAGCGTCTCTGTATGATCGCTTTGTTCCCGAACTGGTCCGAAGGGCCGGGCAAATCCGTATCGGTCCCGGATTGGACGCCGACACCGAGATGGGTCCGCTCATTTCCGAACGGCAAATGAACCGCGTGCTCGACTATATAGAGATCGGCCGGAAGGAAGGTGCTGCTCTGCTCTGCGGCGGAGAGCGGCTTACGGCCGGCGGGCTCGGCAGAGGTTATTTCGTGGCGCCGACGATTTTCACCGATACGAGACCGGATATGCGTATCGTACAGGAGGAAATATTCGGCCCTGTGCTGGTTATCCAGACTTTCCGAACGGAAGAGGAAGCTCTCGAGTTGGCTAACGGGACCAAGTATGGTCTCGCGGGTGCTGTATTCACGCAGAATGTGGCCAAGGCCCACCGCGTGATCCGCAAGCTTCGTGCCGGGATCACGTGGATCAATACGTATCATCCGACATTTAACGAAGCTCCGTGGGGCGGTTACAAGCAGAGCGGAAACGGCCGCGAGCTCGGCACCTTCGGGCTGGAGGAATATTTGGAAGTGAAGCAGATCAACATTAGCCTGGACGTGAAACCTTCGGGCTGGTTTTCAAACGGGTGACCTTGGTCCATCTTTGGAAAAAGCCTGAAATGCCGAATGTTTCGGCACTTCAGGCTTTTCTTATTGAACAATTAGAAACCTACTCATCTGATCGCACGCTACAAACGTTTATCGCCGTCCTGAGGACGGCGAAGCGGTTTACTTGAACTGTCAGGAAGTATACAACTTAGGAAACCTTTGATTTATCGCACATCTTAGCTGAAATACAAGGAATTGTTGGTTGATCAAGTTCAATCGAGTGGGAACTCTAGGCGATTTGGATCAATCCAAATTGTTGGACATTAGTGTGTTTTCTACCGCTAATTTCATCCAAAACCAGTTGTTGGTGCTAATTAATGGCAAAAGTACATTTAATTTGGTCTCTTAAAGCCCAAGACAGCCTGATGGTATCAGATTAGAGGCAGATTTAGAGCTAATCCTTAGAAAACGGTAAAATCTCATAGATTAGCGGTAGATATGCAACTAAATGTCAGCCACTTAGATCAAACGACCGCAACAGGCGGAGTGTAGCCGGTTTACATGTTACGTCAGAGTTCCCCGGGCTTCACTCCGCCTGTGCAACAGGTGCGTATATTTCTCCGCCGGTTCTCTCTGTCCGTCTGGCATTTTCAACGACATCCAACTTCTTTTGGAGCTCGGGGAACAACTTCAAGCTTTCTTCGAAGCAATGTTTTTCGTGACGGATCGTGTAGGCGATAAATCCAATAAACAACGCGACCGCTAAAATGAGGACAACCCATACCCCTAAAGAATTCGGACCGAACGTAAAATAGGCTTCTACACCTTCCCAGCTTTTGATCGGGCTTGTATTCATTTCGCATTCTCCTCTTTTAATTAAGATTTAACAGACTTTGGCCGCAGTGGCTGACCGAGACCGGACGGAATGCTTTCCGGTGTCGGCGGAATGCCTTCCGGATAAGGGGAGGCCGGCATTTCCACGATATCAAGGCCTAACACCTCGACCTCTGGCGGAATGCGCAGCGCATTCGCCTTCTTCAACACCCACGATACGGCATAACCGGGAACGATGCCGAGCAGCACCATGACTAGGGCGCCAACGACTTGACCAAGTAAAGAAATTTCGGGTCCCGAAACGTTCGGATAGCCTGATGCAAACAAACCTACAGCAATTACTCCCCATACTCCGACAAAGCCGTGCAGTGCAATCGCTCCAACCGGATCGTCGATTTTGCCGCGATCCAGAAGCTTCCCGATAAAGGGAGCAAGGAGGCCGCCAATCGCTCCAATCAGGAAGGCTAGCCCCGGGTGATACAAATCCAAGCCCGCTCCAACGGAAATGAACCCGGCCAAACCACCGGACATACTCCACATCGGATCGCTCTTCGAACTTAAATAGCAGCCGATAATCCCTCCTGCAAAGCCCATCAGCGCGTTGAAAGCGAAAGCGGAAAGCGTTGCCGGCGTCCCATAAATGGTCATCCAGTCGCTTCCGACATTGAATATTAGACAGCCGCCCAGAAATCCAAAGAATCCGATGTAGATCAGCATCAAGCCTAAAAACACATTCGGCAGGTTATGACCGGCAATCGTAATCGAACGCTGTTTAACATATTTACCGATCCTTGGCCCTAAGTTTATCAGGACACCCAATGCGAAAAATCCGGCAATCGTATGAACGACGCCTGAAGCGGCGACATCATGGTAGCCAAGCTTTGTCAGCATCCAGCCCTGACCGTGCCAGCCCCATGCAGCTCCCAAAATCCATATGAAGGAACCGAGCACCGTAGCCAAAATAAGAAATGCGCTCATACGAATCCGTTCAATGACTGCGCCGGATAGAATGGAGGCCGTTGTGGCGGCGAAGAGGGCAAAGGCGGCCCAGAAAACACCGCTTGCGTGATCCGCGAGGTTAGGTCCCATATTCGCGCTCCACGGCAGGGCGCCAAGTGCAAAGCCGTCGTTCAATCTTGGAATAAATCCGTCGGGGAAGGCGTTGTAAATCCACCAGCCTACGAAGAAGAAGGAGGGTATGACGACCGCAAGAGTTAATAAATTTTTCATCGCTGATGCCATAACATTCTTGACTCTTGAAATGCCCATCTCATAAAACAGAAATCCAGCATGAATGGCAAACATGAGTGCGACGCACCACCAGTAGAACACTTCTACATTCATTAATCCGTGCAGATCAAAAGACTTCTGTAGCTCCTCCATCCCATCCATCCTCTTCTGTGTAATGTATTCTACCGAGATACTAACATATAATTTCTATTCTATATATGTATTTCTCTCACATATCGGGAAAACCATTATTTTATTGCAGAAGTATTCGAAAATCCCGATATTCGGGAGGGTTAGGTTCCATCGTTGCTCTCCGCATGTAATGATGAAGTCATATTAAATAACATAAAACTGAAGTGCATGAGGAGGATTACACAATGGCGATGAAAGTAGTCAACAAAGCGATTACAATGGATTTTCCCTCAATGGGCGTTCCGGACACAAAGGCGTTTTTGGGAGATGTTCTCAGTTCGAGCAATCCTGAAAAAACAATTACGAGCGGATTTTTCCGTTTGGAGAAGTCCAAGCCTCTTGTGTACGCGTATACCTACGATGAAATGAAAATCATTGTAGAAGGTGAAATGTCGATTTCGGATGAAACGGGGAATACCGTCAAAGTAGTGCCGGGCGACGTGCTCTTCTTTGAAAAAGGCAGTCAAATTACGTTCGACACTCCGGATTACGGGATCGGGTTTTTCTGTGGATTGCGTAAAGTAGGAGAAGCTTGATCATGGGAATCGAGTCGGCCCCCCTGCTGGAACGCTTTCCGTTTCCTTTTCAAGGTGACTCATACCGCTATTCTAATAACTCAACGGCTTTGGTTCCGCCAGTCTGTACGGATATTACACCCGAATATTATGAAGAAATCGAGGAGAAACGAAGGCTGCTCGAGCTCTATCCGGAACGCACGTTTCAGGCACTGCCGCACACGATGGAGGCCCAATGGGAAATCATGGCCATGCTGATGAACGAACTGGCAATGGTTCACAGCAATTATTTTACTCTGGACAAAACAGGGAATCGATGGACATTTTACAACCGATTGTTAGACGAAGAATGTACATTTGTATTCGGCGATTGTTCTACCCTTCCATATGAACCGCTTAAGTTCATCGGCCGCCATGTTCAGGAGGATTTAATCTATCTACAGCAAAGAGACGGAGATCTATATATGGATGCGGGTCAGTTGTGCTTTCCGGCTAATTGGTCGCTTGCTTTCGATCTTGGCATGACGTATTTGCAGTTCCATTCGCCGGTACCCATTTACTCGGACAGCGGGCTCGCCGAGAAGGTTCGCGGGTTTCTGCTGCGCATGGAAGCCGGCAAGCCTTGGACGCGGCTGAACTGGACCCTTAACGTAGGGCCGAGATTGGATACGTCGACTGAAGCTTTCGATGAGTGGGGTGCTGGTAAGTTTGGGTTAAATTTGGACAATGTAGGCCAGATCATGCATTTTCGCACCGAAGATCAGCGGCTGTTCCGAATACCCGGGAGCAACGGAATTTTATTCAGCATTCATACGCATCTGCTGCCGTTTAATCAGTTGATTGACAACAAGGTTTGGGCGAACCGCTTTTGTAAGGTGTTGGAGGATCTACCGGATCCGATAGCCGAATATAAAGGATTTATTTCCTATAAGCCCTTATTGATCGAATATTTGAGACGGTATAGTTGACAAGACCCGGCGGCGATGGGGGGAGTGGGATTGGAAGAAATAAAATGCGAGATATTGCAGGGTGAGGTTCTATCTAAATCTTATGGGGTGTTCACCGCCGAGGTTCTGGAAGGAAGTATCTCTTCCGTGGCCGGAATGATAATGACTGGCTTCCGGATGAATGATAAACGGTTTAATTTGCCGGTATCTTTCTTCAAGTGGGATGCAGGCCTCGCGGAACAAATAAAACTCTACTTCGATTTGCGATTAACTTCTGAAGGCGACAGGCAAATCATTGCGAATACGAAATTCGGCACAATTCGTATGCAGGCGCCTGATAGGGCCGTATCGCTGCATGGAAACAAACACCTTCTGTTTATCGATAGCTCCGGCATTCTGCAGGCTTTCCCTGTCTTGCTGGCGCTGGCCGAATTAGGGGGACAGTTGCAGCTTTACAGCATGAATCAAAGCGATAATACGGCATCTGAAGCGTTAAGGGCTTATGCCAAGCGTATGGATATTTCGCTTCAAACGATACGCGGGGACTGGGAGAAAAAAGTGGCCCGAATCGCAGAGTCTCAAACCGTAGGAACCCGGATTATGACCTTCTGTGATTGGTCTATTTACAAGCGCGTGAAGCGGATCGCCCGTCAAGCGGGGTACTCGAATGAAGAGATTCAAGGATATGGTTTTGGAGAGAAGGAAGAGAGCGTCTTTTGTGCCCGCTGCTACAGAATGCAGCTGAAGCCGAATGAGAGTGAAATGACCTGCGTGCAATGCGGAGCCGCGCTTATCGTCTCCGATCATTATTCTCCAAGACTTGAGGCGTTCATAGGTTATATCCATGTCACTGGGTAAGGAGTGTTGTTTTCGTGTTTAACTCCAAAATCAAAGTAAGGATTGCTGAAGTGGCGGAAGAGACGCCGCTCGTGAAAAGCTTCAAGCTTGTTCCGATCGAGAGGGAGCTCCCGCGTTTTTCGGCAGGCGCGCATATTACGACTTATTTGCCAACTAACAATCAATGGCTTGAACGGCATTATTCTCTCGCAGGCAAGCCTAGAAATACGGACTCATATTTGATCGCTGTAAGACTAAGCGAAGCTTCAAGAGGGGGATCGGAATTTTGGCATGCCAAAGTGAAGGTCGGAGACGAGATAGAAATCAGCCATCCCAAAAATCATTTACCTTTAAGTTTTGAAGCGAAGCATCACATTTTTATTGCGGCCGGTATTGGCATTACCCCATTCATGGCTATGATGGCCGAAATGAAAGCGGCCGGCAAATCATTCGAGCTTCATTATGCGGCTGCTTCAATCGAGTATTGTCCGTTTTATTCCTTTATTCAATCCCATTACGGCAAGCGGGCGCATTTTTACTTCTCCAGTGATCGTCAAAGAATGTCAACGCTGCTCATGTGGAATCAACCGATAGGATCGCATGTTTATTTATGCGGCCCGGAAGGAATGATTGATCAATTTAAGAATTCGGCTCAAAGCTATGGGTACCCGGACGCGAGCATTCACTTCGAGCTCTTTACACCTCCGAATCTGGGTCCGTCTCATCCGTTCAACGTTATGCTAACGAAAAGCAAGGTGTCGATTCAAGTGCCTGAGGATCGCAGTCTGCTTGACGTTTTATTGGAAAGAGGGATTGAAGCTCCGTATTCTTGCCGAATAGGCGGTTGCGGGAGCTGTGAGGTGGAAGTGGAGGAAGGGGAAGTGGATCATCGAGACTTCTTCCTTACCGACCAGGACAAGAAAAATCGAAATGTCATGATGACTTGTGTATCCAGAGCGAAATCCAAACAAGTTTCGATTGATTTGTGAATTTATTCCCGTATTAGTTCGTGTTAAATATTATTACATATCATGTAGCTCTATTATGAAATAAAGGCAGACAATCACCCGAATGGATGATCATTTGAGGGATTTTTCGTTTGTGCAACGAATATTTTCTCACTATTCGGGAAAATCAACTTGTTGAGAAGAAAAAACATGTTATATTTATGTTAAAAAAGCTACAATAATGAGGTGGATCACATGTGCGGTGTCATATCGAAGGCTGTCCATATATTGGATATTCTTGTCCCTCAAGGAAGTGAGAAGGAGATGAGTGTCACCGAAATCAGCAGAGAGCTTGATATGCCTGTCCAAAGTGCCCATCGGATTTTAAGTTCATTGTCAAAGCATGGATTCGTTGCTCAAAATAATAAGAATAAAAAGTATAAGCTCGGTTTGTCGGTTATGAAGTACGGTTTCTTGATGTGGGACAGTCTCATGCTTCGTTCCGTCTCAAAGCCATTCATGGAGGAGCTTTCCCAAAAAACAAACGAAACTGTTTTTTTAGCCACGAGGGAAAACGAGGAAGGGGTGTATATCGATTGTATCGACTCTCCTCAAATTCTTAAAATATCGGAACCGATAGGCCTGAGGCTGCCGCTGTTCGTTGGAGCTTCTAACCGCGTCATTTTGGCATTTCTGCCTCAAAAAGAACGAGATAAAATATTATCGAACGTGGATTGGACTTCCATTCCTTCACTGAAGCCGCTGACGCGCGAATATATAGAGGGCGAAATTAAAAGCATTCGCGAACGGGGCTACGCCATGACATCCGGAGAAGCGACCGATGGAACAACGGGGATCGGGGCGCCGGTATTCTCTTATGAAAACACGGTTATCGGTTCAATCAACTGTGCAGGTCCTTCGTTCCGGTTTACCCCTCAAAATATCGATAAATACAGCTTTTATGTCAAAAAATATGCCGAGCTCATTTCGAAAGAGCTTGGCTATCGAAATCATTTCCGACTTAAAAGTTAAGCCGGATTTTGTGGTTATCCATTTTCCTGTTGCGCTCTCTGACATTATTGTGGCACACTATCGATATCACGCAATAACCGAGTGGCAAAGAATGCCCCGCTTCCTTTCTAAATCAGAAAGGAGTCGGGGTTTTGTGTTTTTTAAAACAAATATGGAGAGGCGAGTGATCAGGCAATGGGTTTTGAGATCGAACACGATAAATGGATAGGTGGTCATCTTAAGCGAAGGAGAGGGGAACGTCTAGATGCTCTGAAACGCGGCCATGGGTTCGGTAATCGACTATTCGTTGAACAAATTTGGTGGCAGCTTGTCGGGCATTTCCATGGATTGCATCCTGAATATGAAGTGAAGGACTGGCGAGGGAGATCCTACTTTGTCGATTTTATGTGGATTGTTGGAGCTGTACGTATTGTATTTGAGATCATGGACTTTGGCTCTCACGGCACGGATCGAACCAAGTATCGGATGGATTTGAACCGGGGACTTTTTCTTCAAGCTCAAGACTGTACGGTCTTCTACATCTCTTTGGATGAGTTAAAAGAGAACCCCTCGTTTATTCTCTCCGCATTGCGGAACATCTTGTTCCCTTATCTGTCTGCTGAGAGTGGAACCAAAAGAATGGTGGAGAAACGCTATTCAAAGATTGAACGAGACTTGATGCGAGCGGCCATTCGCCATAATCGAGCCATTCGCCCATCCGAGGCTGCAAGGGAGTTGGAACTGCATATTATGACTGTCATCAAGTACTGCCGGATGCTGGTCGATAAAGGGAAATTTCGGGCTGTGGCCAGCGGAGTGTCCCGGCGAGTCAACTACTATGAATATGTGGGTTCTATCCAAAGTCCGGATTTGGTTTGAGTACTGTTTCTGTTTCGATGCTTGGAATTATATATGAAAAATCATATAGAAAATTCCCTGGGCTGGCTAAGGTGAAAAATCTATGTGAAAAATCGTATATAATTTGTCTTTTTGCATGAATCCCGCCAATTATGTTCGAAAAATCGTATATATCAACGGACAGTTCAACGGACGGTTCAACGGACAGTTCGACGGACAGTTAAATGGATTTACTTCTTACTCTCCCACGAACTTCCCTCCTCGGCCCAAACAGCAAAAAGGACACAACCAGTTTCTCGGTCGTGCCCTTTTTTGTGCTTCCGTTAAATTGGACTTCGAGGGCTTAGTTTCCTATTATTACCGTTTGGCATGAGTTGTGTTAAGTATCATAACAAATATACAGCACAATTGTTCAATACCTTACATAAACGCTCTCGAATTACACCCTCTTTTGACTGTTTTATTAAATTATTTATTTCTGTGTAATATAAGTTGACACCTAAGAACGACGCGTGCTAAAATTCGATCAAAGATAGTTAATTAAACAGTTAATAATATTTAACTAACTGTTTAATAGTCTGATTAAAACCGTGCAGTTGCAACACAGGCGGTTCTTAAAAAACCAACAAAAGTGGTGATGCTGATTGCCAGACATCAAGGTAGAAAAAGTATTCAAACGCTTTGTACGACGTGAACAGATGACGGATGCGTTGCGTGACGTAAACCTAGAGTTTAAGCAAGGAACTTTCGTTAGCCTGATCGGCCCAAGCGGCTGTGGCAAATCAACGCTGCTTCGGATTATTGGTGGCTTAATAGAAGCTTCGGAAGGAACGGTTTCGGTTGGCGGACAAACGCCGCAGCAGGCGCAAGCCGATAAGCAATTCGGCTTCGTACCGCAATCGCCCGCTTTATTTCCTTGGAGGACCGTGCTGGAAAATATGAACCTGCCATTTGAGGTTAACCGCAAGGCCGGCATAAACCTTAGTGATCGGGAAGATCCGGTGGAGCTGCTTAGGTCAGTTGGTCTTGGCGACTTCGTTAATGCTTATGGGAAGGAATTGTCGGGCGGCATGCAGCAGCGTGTCGGTATTGCGAGAGCCTTCGGCTCCGGCGCTCCAATACTGCTCATGGACGAGCCATTCTCCGCATTAGATGAAATTACGCGTGAGATGATCGGTTATCAGCTGCTGAAAATTTGGGAAACACATCAGAAGACCGTTATATTCGTAACGCACAGCTTGCGTGAAGCCGTGCTGCTATCGGACAAAGTCGTTGTCATGTCGAGCCGGCCAGGACGCATATCGCAAGTTATTGATATTCATTTGCCTCGTCCGCGTACTCCCGACATTGAAGACAGTGACGAGTTTCATCATTACGTTAGTTTAATTAGAGGGCAATTACGTGAAAGGTGGGGATGAGCATATGATGCGCCAGACGATATTGGAAAGCGATAATGAAGCTGCCATGGCAACAGCTGTTGAAACCGTGAAGTTAATAAACCCGGTTCAATCAGCCGGTCCCAGAGGAAGGGGATTCAAGACTTGGTTCGCGAAATTATCCTTTTTCCCGCCGTTGCTTGCCTTTATTGGGCTGTTCCTCCTATGGGAGCTAGGCGTTCGACTGTTCAACGTTAACCCGTTGGTGCTGCCGACTCCTTCCTCCGTACTTGTGGAGCTAGTCAGTGAGTTCACATTCTACCTGCCGCACGCATGGGTAACGATGTATGAAGCAGTCATCGGATTTCTCATGGGCACACTAATTGCTATTATTGGCGGCATACTCATGGCTCATTCGCGGCTGCTGGAGCGCACACTGCTCCCGATCGCAATTCTGGCCAACGTTACCCCGGTAGTTGCGATTGCACCTCTATTAATGATTTGGTTCGGTTTTGGGGCTTTGCCCAAAATATTGATTTCCGCAATCATTACCTTCTTCCCCATGCTAGTGAACTCCATTACTGGATTCCGCTCCATCGACGAAAACAACTATGAATTTATGAGATCCCTTCATGCAAGCAAGCTCGAAATTTTCATGAAGCTTCGACTTCCGAACAGTCTGCCATACTTATTCTCTGCAGCCAGAACTTGCGTCAGCCTCAGCGTTATCGGTGCGGTTGTAGGCGAGTGGAGCGGAGCGACAGAGGGCCTTGGCAATCTGGTTATGCTAGCCGGCAACTACATGCAAATGGAGCGAATGTTTGCAGCCATCTTGATGCTGGCGATTATGGGGATCGCGCTGACGAATCTGGTTCGCTTGGTAGAAGGCAAAGTGCTCTCTTGGCATGTGTCTGAGCAGCGCAACGGCTAACTGAGCCGTTATCCCCGTTGTTTTCGAACAAAAAATAGATAGATGGGTGGAGGATGTACGATGATAACGAAAAAAACGAAGTCGTGGGTAGTATCCGTATTGTTGATGGGATGTTTAATGGTGGTAGCAGCGGGTTGCGGTAATAAAGCAGATCCGGCTGAAAGTAATAACGCAGCAGCGAAAGCAACCGCAAATGCAAACGCAAATACGCCTGCAGCATCGGAGTCGGGTACAGATTGGGCCGCACGTAAAGCGGAGAATGAAAAAGCGGGTAAAATTACGTATATCACCGGTTACTACTACGCGGCATCGGCGCCAGATATTGAAGCTGTTATGGCCGATGAACTGGGCTACTTCAAAGAGCTTGGATTAAATGTTGAAATTCAACCGGGACTTGATTCCGAAGGGATGAAGTTTCTAGCGGCAGGGCAAGCGCAAATAGCTAGTGCAGGTACACCTAGCTTAGTTATTCAATCCGTAGCAAACGGCGCAGACATTAGAGGGATTGCTACATTCAGCGCATCCGGTATTGGCGCAATTATGGTGATGGATGATTCACCAATCAAAGAGCCGAAAGATTTGGAAGGTAAAACGCTAGGTTACCACGGAGCGCTTCCTGCCAACTATGAAGCCATGTTCACGAATTCCGGCGTTGATGTGACGAAGATTAAAGGTGTTTCCGTCGGCTATGACCCAACTATTCTTAGCTCTGGTAAAGTAGACGCCTTGACGGTATACAAATCCAATGAGCCTTATATTATGGAGAAAATAGGACATAAAGTGCGCCTGATCGATCCAGGCCAATACGGTGCTGATACTTCATTTGGCGTTATTGCAGCAAACAGCGCTTTCGCGGAAAAACATCCTGAGGCGGTTAAAGATTTCCTTCGCGCCGTATCCAAAGCACATGAATATGCGTTGGCGAATCCGGATGAAGCGTTGAAAGTGTTGGAGAAACGTTCCCAATCTACTTATGACATTCAAGCTGAAACGAACCGTTGGTCCGTTGAAAGCAAAATTCTCACAGGCGCTAAAGTAGAAGGCCATGGCGTAGCTTGGCAAACAAGCGATCAATGGCAACGTGAGATTTCGATGCTGTTCGCTTCCAAAGTCATCAAGAAAACGCTCGAGGTTAACGATGTCATGGATAACCGTTTTATCGACTCCATCTATGATGGAGAGAAACTGATCTGGCCTCAATCCTAAATTAAATCATTGGAGTGAATAACTATGTCTACTATCGATTATAACAACGTTGATTTCGGTGTCTTTCTTCCGGTTACAAACGGCGGTTGGATTATTTCCGAGACATCACCAAGGATAGACGGAAGCTACCAACAGAATAGAACGGCAGCTATTATCGCTGAAGATACCGGCCTTGATTTCATTATGTCGATGGCCAAGTGGCGTGGATACGGCGGTACGACGAACCACTGGGGAACTTCGCTTGAGTCGATGACGCTGATGGCTGGCCTGGCGGAAGCAACCTCCCGCGTAAAAATCTATGCGACAGTACACACACTGCTGTACAATCCGGCAGTTGCAGCCAAAATGTTCGCGACGCTTGACCAAATCAGTAACGGCCGTGTCGGCATGAACGTCGTATCGGGCTCCTTCGCGAATGAATTTTCGCAAATGGACATGTGGCCTGACCATTTGGATCATGACCAACGCTATGATCTGGCGAAGGAATGGATTCAAACGGTGAAGAAGCTGTGGTCAGAAGATTCCGTAACCCATGAAGGCGAATACTTCAAGATGAACGATTGCATGTCCTATCCGAAGCCGCTGCAAAGTCCGCGTCCGGAAATCATCTGTGCCGGACAATCCGAGAAGGGGATGGGCTTTACGATTGATGAGGCCGACGCTTGCTTCATCGGAGGCCGTGACCTTGAGGAGCTGGCAGAAGTTAGCCGTCGTGCGAAAAGAATGGCAGCAGAACGGAACAAAACAGTTAAAACGTATGCCATGTTCTCGATCATTCCTGCAGTTACGGATGAGCTGGCTGAAGAGCGTATGCGTGTCTATCAGGAAGGAGCCGACTTCGGCGCTATCAAAGGCATGCTGAGAAGTTATGGCCTTGAGCCGGACGGTCGCGAGAACTCGATGGTTGCACGGGCGAAGAGTGCGTTTATGTGTGAAACGATTTCCGGAAGCCTCGAAACCATCGTCACACGGATCAAACACATTATTGAAGTGACGGGCATTGACGGCATGATGCTGACTTTTCCTGATTATGTAGACGACTTGCGCTTCTTCGGTGAAAAGGTGCTTCCTGCTCTTAGGGCATCCCATTAAGAGAGGGTCGGAACGACTATGATGAATCTGAGAGTGGATGTGCCCAAGCAGCAAACGGCCTTATTGATCGTTGATGTGCAGAATGATTTTTGCGCTGGAAACGGCAAAATGGCGGGATTCGGCATGGATATGACGGACGTGGACAAAGCGGTCGACCGGATTGAACATCTGGCCGCAGCGGCCCGTCAGACCGCCGTTCCTGTCATCTTCATCCGGCTGCTCACTGCTCCGGAGACCGATTCCAAAGCGATGCTCTCCTGGTACGCCAGGCAGGGAATCGATGCGTCAAGCGCGGCGGTATGCCGCGCAGGCACCTTCGGCGCAGAGGATTACCGTCTCCGTCTAGAGCCAGGGGATTATACAATCGGCAAGCAGCGCTACAGCGCTTTTGTCGGAACGAATATCGAGCTTATGTTAAATCGTTTGGGAGTTACTTCGTTGATTGTAACGGGAGTGACGACAGAATGCTGTGTCGAGTCGACGGTTCGCGACGGCTTCATGCGCGATTACGAAATGTTCGTCGTATCGGATGCATGCGCAGCTTATGAACCAGAGCTTCATGAAATTTCGTTGAAGCTGATGGCGTTGAATTTTGCAACGGTCGTTTCGGCTGATGATATACTTGCTAGCTGGAGCTCTTCGCAAAAATAAGGATGGTGAATGACGATGAGTAGGGTACCGGAAAGCATTGAGGGAATCTCCAGAACGGAGCTGCGCGAAGCTGCAGAGGCGATACGCGAAGCGGTGGACCGCGCGGAGCTGACTCATCTTATATTGGAGCTGGGCAATATTCGAAGCCTTGCAGGCTATGAGAAAGATGCAGGCAATTACGTCTATGAATGGATGAAACGTGAAGGACTTGTGCCGAAACGCGTGGGAATGATCGAGGATCGCTTCAGCGTTATTGGACGTCTCGGCGGCCAAGACACGAGCGCAGGACGCAATCTGCTGTTCACAAGTCATCTGGATACGGAGTCGCCGCAGTATAATTGGCGAGACAGCTGGAAGCATCGTCCGGGCTCTGTTGAACGACCGGAGTGGCTGGAAGCGCGTCTTACAGACGGCGTATTCTCCGGACGTCCCGTTGAGAACGATCGGGGACCGATGTCCTGTACGTTGATTGCCGCGAAGGCGCTCAAGAAAGCCGGTCTTTCGCTCTCCGGTCATCTTTATGTGACGGCTAGCCCGGGCGAGATTGGTCCAGAGCATGTGGAGGAATTTCAAGGCCCGACGTTTCATGGCAAAGAAATTGGGGCGCATTATATGATGACGCATGGCGGCGTAGCGCCGGATTTTGCTATCGCTGCAGAGGGAACGGATTTCGGCATTACTTGGATGTCCTGCGGACATGCCAGTTACCGCATCGATATTTATGGCGAGGACGTGTTTACTCCAGTACTGGAACATCCGCCTTTGCTGAAAGATCACCCGAGTCCGCTTGTGACTGTCGCGATCATGATCGCTGCGTTGCAGCGTTGGGCGGTGGAATATGAGCAGGTCAATACGTACCGATCACATGCTGGAACAGCTGTTCCAAAGGTGCAAATCAGCGCGATTCGCGGCGGTGATCCGCATATGATGGGCAGCGGCAGTGAGGTGTGCGCCATTTATCTGGAGGTTAATTTGACGCCTAAGCAGTCGATAGCCGATGTGCAGCGGCAGCTGGAAGCATTAATGAAAGCGGAAGGGCTTGAAGGACGAATCGAACCGATCGTCTACAGACAAGGCTTTGAAGCGGATAAGGATAAAATACGGGCACTCTATGAATCTATTCATTTAGCCAGCCATGCAACAGGCCGCGGAGAAACCGGACTTAGCCATCCGATCTATTCCAGCATGTGGCGTGATCATAATGTGTTCAATATGTTTAATATTCCTTCGGCCACTTACGGACCGGCCCGGTTCCAGCCGACGGTGGACGATATGGTTGACGCAGCTATCGTATACGCCTTAACCGCTTGGCAAATTTGCAACAGCCCGAAAGGGTAAGCTTCAATAATACGAGGGAGAGTGCCCATATGGATGCAACGGCATGGAGAAACACAATGGGGAAGTTTGCGACCGGCGTAACGATTATTACGACGCTAGATGAAGAAGGGCAGCCAGCGGGAATGACGGCAAATGCATTCACTTCGCTCTCCCTGAATCCGCCGATGGTGCTTATTTGTGTGGATGATCGGAGCGAAACTCTTGCGAAGCTTCTTGCTTCCAAGAAGTATTGCGTGAATGTGCTGTCAGACTCCCAAATGGAGCTGTCCAGAAGGTTTGCCAGTAAGGGAGGACCGGAGAAATTTGAGGATGTCGTTTATTTCATCGGACAATCCGGCGTTCCTGTGCTTGAGGGCTGTCTTGCCAGCGTAGAATGCACCGTTAAAGAAGTCGTACGCGGCGGAGACCATTTAATATTCATAGCTGAGGGTACGGGCATTCATGAAACGGAGGGTGTAACAGAGCCGCTTCTTTTCTATAGAGGAAAATACGAGAAATTGAATATAATAGGAGCATGACGACATTGAAAATAATAGCGTTAGCAGGAAATCCGAAGGCAAAATCGAAAACTTACACCATCGCCGAAGAAGTTGCGAGACAAGTTTCCTGTTTTCTGGAAAAGGATGAGACAGCTTTTGATGGTACTGTTATCGACTTGGCGGACTATACAGCGGCGCTCGTGCAATGGGGGCATCCGGATTTGCAGCAGCTTCTTGAGACGATCGCCAGCTCCGATGTCATTATTGTTGCGAGCCCTACTTATAAAGCTACCTATACAGGACTTCTGAAATTGTTTATCGATTCGCTTCCACCGAATGCGCTGGACGGCAAATTCGCCGTTCCGGTCATGGTTGGCGGCGCTCCTAACCACAGCTTGGCTGTTGATGCCTATTTACGGCCCTTGCTGATCGAGGTTGGTGCGACTTGTCCAACGAAGGGGTTGTATGTACTCGATTCGCAGATGGAACAATTGCCGGAAGTGATTGCGAAATGGATGAAGGAGTCGAAATTCGGATTATCCCGTATGGTGTGAAGCCGAAATGGAGGAACAATTGTTGGAAACAAATGGAACGGAAGAAGTGAAGGTGACGGTTCAGGAACGCATCTTGATGGCTGCCGAAGAAGCGTTCGCGACGAGGAGCTTTGCAGGAACGCGAATTAGCGAAATCGCAGTGAAGGCGGAAGTAAACCAGGCGCTGATCCATTATTATTTTGATTCGAAAGAAAGGCTGTACCAGGAAGTGTTGACGGTTCTATTCAAGCAATGGGAGGAGCATGTCCAAAAGTGGTCCTGGGAAGCGCTTGATCCGGAATCTATCATCCGGGAATATATTCGAACTCACTATAAACTGAAATGCAAATTTCCTAACTTGTACAAAATCTTTCACTGGGAAACGCTGGAGGGCGGCGAGCTCTTCAATAAATATGCATCCTCAACATGGACGCAGGATTTTCTGGAGAAGGCGCAGCTGTTCAATAAGTGGAAAGAAGCGGGTATTATCAATCCGCAGCTCAATGTGAATGTGCTTTTGTTTTCCTTATGGGGCATCATGAATCAGTTTTACTACCGGGAACAAGACGATTTGCAATCGATTACCGGGTTGAAGGGCAGCACAGAGGAGTTGCATTCAGCAGTTGTCGAGCAGATGATCGAGTTTACGATGAATGGCATTCTGGCAGGAGGCAAGCTCGAAATTGGCGGGCGCAGGCAGGAAGAGACGGAAGCCGATCGTATGGCAGTGACTGTTCTCATACCAAGCGGACAAGGTTATCGCGATCACGAGGATACCTCCAAACTGCTTGGCTGTCTGGAATCGCTGACCGGCGTAACGGTGAACGTAATTGAAGAAGAAGAGCAACTTAAGGTGCTGCCTGGAACCAGTAGAATGTTCTTTGTATTCGCATCCACAAAATATGGAGAGATGCCGTCATGGATCGTACGGCTGCTGCAAACGCTGGAGCACGATGGTTCGCCTGTGGCAGATCGGTTCGCCGCGGTGTGGACTATTCGGGACAATCCGGCGGCTGAGGGTGTTCAGCGTATGCTGGAGGATGCCTTTAACCGTGCAGGTGCTATTTCCGTACCCCGTATTCCCGGCCAATCTCCCCGAGACTACATTAAACGTTGTGCTAAGCTGATGGGAATGTGACGGAGTAGCAGTGCAGCAGAAAAATAGGTGATAGAACCATGGAAACGGAATCGGGTAAAATGCCGAAATCCCGTTTGAATTGGTTAATGGCGGCGCTGTTGTTAAGTATTTTTTTGACGCAGCTTGACCAAACAATCGTGTCCATAGCACTGCCGACTATTGTCGCCAAGTTGAACGGGTTCGACCAGATGAGTTGGGTTTTTACTGTATACATGCTTGCTTCGACGGTGGTCATGCCGATTGCGGGAAAACTGTCCGATATTTATGGGAGAAAACAATTTTACTTGTTTGGTTTAGTGTTGTTCGTTGCTGGCTCAGCCTTATGCGGCATGGCCGGCAGTATGATGCAACTCGTATTGTTTCGCGGTATTCAAGGCATCGGGGCGGGGTTTCTAACGCCGGTTACGTTTATACTGGTGGTCTCGATTACACCGAGGGAAAGAATGGGGATTTATAACACGCTGTATCTGAGTGTGTTTGCGCTTTCATCGGTCGTAGGACCGTCGTTAGGAGCGCTTATAACGGAATATTTCGACTGGCGCTGGAATTTTTACATTAATCTGCCTCTCGGTCTCTTTATTTTCTTGATAGCGAACAAGCTGTTAGTGAAATCCACGGTTGGCGAACAACGTCCCTCTATTGATGTTGCGGGAGCTCTGTTGCTTGCCGGCGTTACATTATCAATCCTGCTGGGGCTGAAAATGGGTGGTGTCGATTATGCCTGGTTTTCCTGGCAAATCGTAGGACTGCTTGTGCTGGGTGCCGCCTTACTGGCTATATTCTTGATTGTGGAGACGAGGGTCAAAGAACCTATTCTCCCTCTGGCATTGCTGCGCAGCAAAGTGATTTCCGGCACGCTTGCAGCGACCTTTCTACAAGGGATCATGATGTTCGGAGCACTCTTGTATATTCCGCTGTTTGTACAGGGCAGCCTTGGCGGCGATGTCGGCGATGCCGGCAATGCACTAACTCCATTAATGCTCGCGGTAATGGTGGGAGCATCAGTCGGAACCCTACTTATTAAGAGAATGAGCTGGCGCTCGAATATTTTACTATCCATGATATTGACTGGAACGGGGCTTGCAGCGATGATCGCTATGCCGCTGGACGTCAATGTATGGCTGATGAGACTTATTATGGTTCTCATCGGCATGGGAATCGGCATTATGATGATGGTCGGACAACTGGCCGTCAGCATGAGTGCGGAGGAGAGATTCAAAGGCGTGGCGACGTCGACGGTCGGATTCACGCGTTCCGTCGGCGGTGTGTTCGGAACGGCGGTCTTGTCTGCCATTATTAACAACAGACTCGCTTCCAAGATTGCCGAACAAGCGGACAAACTGAATCTGTCGACGGACGGTGTTCAGGAGCTTGCTGATCCGCGTGCATTGCTGAACGCGGATTCGAGGCTTCCGTCAGCGACAACAGCGGTGTTGCGTGAAGTGTTTGGAGATGCCGTGCAGTACGGCTTCTGGTTTCTGCTCGCCGCGGCTGCCGTGGGAGTTGTTGCGGCTGTATGGACCGGTTCGGAACGGTATCATTCCGAGCTGGAGGGCAAACAGGCAAAGGTAGAAACAAAGCCGCATATGATGTGAAGAATGATAGGAAGAGCTGATTCTGCAGCCGTTAATGAGCTGTGGGACGGCTCTTTTTTTTCTGCGACGGCATAATCTTCTAACAGTATTTCCCTATTGGTAGCCGATCTTAAGCGAGAAAAACCATTTGCTATCAGAATTGTGAAAGATGTATTGATATTCGCTGAGAGACAATGGACTGTATGTCAATCACCCTCGTACGGGACGAAACTAATAGTCGTCTCACCATAGTCGCAAAAAGCAACAATGAGAGCGCCTTAATCAAGAAACGTCCCACCATTGTCGCAAAAAGCAACAATGAGAGCGCCTTAATCAAGAAACGTCCCACCATTGTCGCAAAAAGCAACAATGAGAGCGCCTAATCAAGAAACGTCCCATCATTGTCGCAAAAAGCAACAATGAGAGCGCCTTAATCAAGAAACGTCCCACCATTGTCGCAAAAAGCAACAATGAGAGCGCCTAATCAAGAAACGTCCCATCATTGTCGCAAAAAGCAACAATGAGAGCGCCTGTAAATGGTGAACTCCGTAAAGCACGCTATAGCTCGTGTACTTCATAAAGCACGCTATAGCTCACCTAGAATAGCGAGAAAGTTATGTTCGATGATTGTGCCGTCGTAGTTTTTTTGTGCAAAAGCAGGTAATTAATCGCGTACTAGCGAAGACAGAAGGAGAATCACATTAAAACCAAATTTTCGACAAAATTGATAAATTATTAGAAACTATTATCCATAGAGGAGATGACTCATTTTGACCAAAGAATTTACCAAATCCGGTTCTCCAATATATCGATACGAAGAAAAAGAAGCGGGATGGAGGCCGCCAGTATACGGTGATGAAGGCTGGAACGAGAAAATCGAAGAGCATATGGAGAGATACTACGGAACGGTGGATTCTGTTTTTCACGAAGTCATTTCCGATTTAATCCATGTTGATGTACATCATATTAAACCGACAGAACGTCATCCCTACAACATCTTGTTCACAACGGGAATGAGCTTTCTTCCTATGAATACCCCGGAGGGAAGAGAGGATTATCGGTACGCGGAGTTAATGGTTTGTTTGCCTCCCAACTGGCCAATATCGGACGAAGCATACAAGGTTCATGATAATTATTGGCCTGTCTACTGGCTGAAGATGCTGGCGAGATTACCTCATGAACACCATTCCTGGTTGGGTGAAGGTCACACCATTCCGAATGGAGATCCAGCTGAGCCTTTATCCAATGCAACTACAATGAATGGTATTATTCTCCTTCCTCCTATTAGAGTGAGCCAAGATTTCCATACTTTGAAAATAGACGATGCCCATAGTGTCCATTTCTACTGCCTTGTTCCGCTCTTCGACGAGGAAATGAGCTTAAAGTTAAATGAAGGCTACGATGCACTTACAGATAAGTTTGATAAGTATCACATTAACGAGCTGATAGATCTGAAAAGAAAGAACACCTGTAAACGCTCGTTCTTCTCCAGGTGGAAAAGTTAATCTTATTAGAAGAGGTGCATCATCATAGACCAGAATCCAGCAGATTATTCTCCTTCAACGACAATGGGTTCGATAACCTCGACGTATGGGCCTTCTATTTTCTTCAGGCGATGGGCTGCAACGGTTATTGATTCTATCATCTTAATGGGTCTCATTGGATTGATTGCAGTTAGTGAGGATATGGGAGACGATTATTTAGCGCTTGCGATGTTAGGTTGGGTTATAGGCTTCTTTTCCTACTATCTGCTGCTTGAAGGCTTGACCGGATATACGCTGGGGAAATTCGTCCTTCGCATTCAAGCGGTGAATGAGACGGGTGGGGTGCCCGGCTTCGTCAAGTCGTTAATACGTTCGGCATTACGGGTGGTGGATACGAATCCGCTATTAATGGGAGGGCTTCCCGCAGGAATATTTGTATTGGTTACAAAGAAAAAGCAGCGGATTGGCGATATGGCGGCGAAAACATACGTCGTTAAGGTTCGAGATCTAAATACCACTAGCAGACGCAAAACGATTATTCTGGCGGTCGTATTTTCTCTCCTTGCTTGCGTGTCGGTCGTTTCCGCTGTGTTAGGCATATCCTCGCTTATAGAAGATAGTAAAAAGAGTGAAATATATTTAAGCAAAGACAAGCAGTTCCAACTTACTGTCCCGTCTAGATGGAGCAAGGATTCAGATCTTCATCAAGAGGCGGATATTTCCATATCGAATAGGTATGCAGAAAAATATTTTATTGTACTATCGGAACCTAAACAGGGTTTTGACAAGGAAACAACTCTTGCGGATTACGAGAAAATTATCGAGGAAAATTTCACAGCGGAAATGCCTAATAAGGAATTTGTCATTGATCCTTATAACAGGGTGATTAACGGTAATTCTGCTATCCAATTTTCAATTAATACTACAGTGGATGAAATTCCGGTTACGTACCTGATTACGGTAGTTGAAACCCCATCACACTTTCACCAGCTAGTTGCATGGACACTTGAAGAAAAGTACTCTAGTTTGCAAGTAGAGCTGGATAATATCGTTGCAAGTTTTCAAGAAGCGGTGGATCGTGCAGGTTATAATGATGTTCGAAGCGTAAGTGTATGATAATGTAGGGAGCATACGGGGTCGTAAGGGCAATAGCGAAGAGGCCGGGGAAATTCCCCGGCCTCTTCATTTTACACCCGTCCTTGATCTGCGCGAAACTAAGGCTACTGTTTTTTTCTAGACTTGTTAAGCTTCATGAAAGTAAGCAGAGCAGCAATCATCATGGCAACGAAAGCAATGTTACCGGCTGTCTCTTGCGAAGCTCCTAGCAGGAGACATACTGTTGTTGTCAAGGATTTAACCAGGAAGGCGACAGCAAGGATCAGCAAAGGCCGGGCGAAATTAAATTTACGCATGAAATAAATCCTCCATATACGATCACTAAAGATAAATTATCTTTAAGATGAGTCTATCATATATAATCTTGTATCATTTCATTTTTAAAAAAAGAATTGACGGTCCTTAGTATTCCTCTGATGTTCCAGTGATTTAACTAACAGCCATTTTTGCAGCCCAGCCGAAGAAGATATGGCAAGCTCGCCAAACTTTTCAGCTTCCACTGATTCTTTCCGAATAAAAGCAGCTTCCGCCATAAGAGCATATTTCATACCTGCATGTTTTACTTGATTCTTATTTTTTTTGAATAATTCCCAGCGCCCCTGTAACAAGGCAAGTAAGGCAAGATTATGATTGCGAATATTATGATTCTTAATTTTTAGTATGGTTTCTTCTGCTTCTTCCAAGTTCTTTTTTTCTAACTGTATAGATGCATGAATAGCTATCTTGGTTTGATTATAAACACTGCCTAATTTCTTCATGTACCGTTCCGCGTCGTCATATTTCTTTTCTACTATTGCGATTAACAATAAATAATAAGAATGTTTATTTTTTTTATTAATAAATTTATCGACTACATTTACGTTCTTGGTAAAAAACATAATATAGAAATAGTAGCTATAATAAAAAATCATAGAGATTACAAAAATGATAATAAACACTGTAAATAAGCTAAGTTCGATATCAAGATAAACTAAGGAAGTTCCAATTATCAGTCCTAAAACAAACAAAATGACGATTTTCAATGCTGACATAAAACACCTCTATATAATGAATATTCTCACGCTAGCTTGGTCGTAGGCAAACTAATAATAACAGAAGCAACCCTATTAGGAAAATGCTTAGCACTAACTGCACTTTCCGAATAATTTTCGGTCGAATCGACAATCATAAGGGTCATGTTCTCTCCTCATACCGCTTGCACATCTATCCCCCGAATTTCTAATTTCCCAATCTCTTCGTCATACATAAAAAACCATAAAGAAAGCGCTGTACAAGATTAAAACGGTCATATATAATCATAAAGCAGAGAAAATGAGCATATAATTGAAGAAAATATGTTATTTCGGTCATAAATGAGCGCATGTGCTGATATAAGCTCTGAAGTAAGGAGGAAGATTTCCATATTATTTGAAGAAGAACGCAAACGACAGATTTCCGACTATGTCCGGGAGAAGGGGCGGGCTTCGGTTCAGGAGCTAGCGAATCACTTTCAGGTGTCGGAATCGACAGTGCGCAGAGACCTGAGAGATCTTGAAGAGCAGGAGCTGCTGCGGCGGACACATGGCGGTGCTGTAGCGGTTATGCCAGATGATAACAGCGAGCCCTCCTTCGTAGAGAAGGAAGACCGCTTTCAGCAGCAGAAGATGGATATCGCTCGGGAAGCACTGTCACTCATTCACGAAGGTGATTCGATTATGCTCGATTCCGGTACAACGACCTATTATCTGGCGAAGCTGATTAGAAACTTTCAGAGACTGACAGTCGTTACCAACTCGGTCATGGTCGCGCAGGAGCTGGCGAATGAGAAGAATATTGAGCTGCTGCTTACCGGAGGCACCCTTCGCCCGGAGACTCTTGCAATGGTTGGGCCATTCGCGGAACGCGCCATCGCTTCGGTTCATGTAGATAAACTTTTCCTGGCAACTAACGGGTTTGATTTGGAAGCGGGATTAACGACTCCCAATCTGATTGAAGCCGCAACCAAGCAACTAATGATTAACTCGGCTAATCAAGTTATTCTACTCGCTGATCATAGCAAGTTCGGATGGGTATCCTTTTCCCGATTTGGCAATCCTGAAGATATCACTACACTAATTACCGATTTCATTTCTCCAGAAGCTGTGCAAGCTTTCGAAGAAGCCGGAATTGTCGTGACCTTAGCCGGTCAAGGAGGTGCTGCTCAATGAAGACTGATGCTCCAGTCATTACCGTAACGCTTAATCCGGCGCTGGATAAAACGGTCACCGTCGAGCAGTTTGAATACGGCGGCTTGAACCGCATTAAGGAACAGCGAACTGACGCCGGAGGCAAAGGGATTAATGTCGCCAAGGTGCTGCGGCATTTCGAGGTTAATGTTAATGCCTTAGGCTTCGCGGCAGGTTATCAAGGGAAGATCATTAAAGACAAGCTAGAGGAGCTGGGCATTCGCTCAACCTTGCTTGAAGTCCCTGGTGAAACTAGAGTTAACTTGAAAATGGTTGATGAATCGACCAGACGGACTACGGAGCTCAATGAGCCCGGCTTCATGGTAAACGAGGCGCTGCTGGAGCAGTTCAAGAATGCTTTCAGATCTCATGCTGCCGAGGCTTCCATCATTGTTCTGGGGGGCAGTATTCCGCCCGGCACACCTTCCAATTACTATCGTACTCTCATTGAGAATGCAAAGGAACAAGGTATTCGAACGATTCTTGATGCGGATGGCGAGGCTCTGGCCCATGGTATTGAGGCGATCCCCTTCGCCATTAAGCCAAACATTCATGAGCTTGAAGCTCTCCTTGAAGATAAGTTTGACAGTACGGAACGCTTGATTGCTGCATCCAGAACGTTAATCGATCGTGGCATTGAATATGTACTTGTCTCGATGGGAGCGGAAGGATCTCTTCTTGTAAGCAAGCATGAGGCGGTGAAGGCGAGTCCTTTTCCCATTACGCCTATTAGTACTGTCGGCGCAGGCGATTCCATGGTTGCTGCAATGGTTTATAGCTTTCTGGATGGCAAATCCATTGAAGATACGGCTAGGTGGACCTCTGCCGCAGGGACGATTACAGCCTCTAAGCCAGGAACGCAGGTTTGTACGCTGCAAGAGGTTCAACAATCGATACATTTGGTTACTCTTACTTATTATTAACAAAGATTCTCAATCCATTAATGGAGGTTATGCTCAATGAAAAAAATTCTTGCTGTGACCGCTTGTCCAACCGGTGTCGCTCACACGTATATGGCAGCCGAGTCTTTAATTAAAGCGGCTAAGGAAAAAGGTATCCCGCTGAAAGTGGAAACCAGAGGCGCCATTGGCGTTGAGAACGAATTTACCGACCAGGAAATTGCCGAAGCGCACGCTATTATTGTCGCTGCAGATACGGATGTGCTCGAATCGCGTTTTGCGGGCAAACCCGTGGTAAAGGTAGGTGTTGCCCAAGCGATTAAAAATCCCGTTGGGTTGCTGGATGAAGCTATAGCGAAGCAAGCGGCAGCTCCCGGTGATTATGCGAAGCAGGTCGAGAAATCAAAGTCGGAGCGCAGCGCTGCCCGAAGCGGACCGTACAAGCATCTGATGACGGGCGTTTCGCATATGCTTCCGTTAGTCGTAGCTGGAGGCTTGCTTATTGCCCTGTCATTCGTATTCGGCATTGAAGCGTTTAAGATAGAAGGCACGTTCGCTGCTGCACTCATGCAAATCGGCGGAGGTTCGGCGTTTGCCTTAATGGTTCCCGTTCTTGCCGGGTTTATTGCATTCTCTATTGCCGAGAAGCCAGGTCTTGCACCTGGTCTGATTGGCGGGATGCTCGCATCGTCAACAGGCGCAGGTTTCCTCGGCGGTATTCTTGCGGGCTTCCTGGCAGGTTATACGGCACTTTTATTGAAGAAATATATTAAGCTTCCTCGCACGCTGGAAGGGCTGAAACCGATTCTGCTCATTCCGTTGATCGCTTCCGCGATTACGGGTCTGCTGATGATTTATGTCATTGGGGAACCGGTTAAAGCGGTGATGGATGGCCTTACGAATTGGCTGACTGCATTGGAAACTACGAACGCCATTCTGCTCGGACTGATTCTAGGTGCGATGATGGCATTCGATATGGGCGGACCTGTGAATAAAGCTGCATATACTTTCTCAGTCGGCTTGCTTGCAAGCGATGTGTTTGGTCCGATGGCAGCCGTTATGGCTGCAGGTATGACGCCGCCTCTTGGCCTATGGCTTGCAACACTGCTGGCGAGAAACAAGTTCACTAAGGAAGAGAGGGATGCAGGAAAGGCTGCTTCAGTATTAGGCATCTCGTTTATTACAGAAGGCGCTATTCCGTTTGCTGCAGGCGATCCCTTCCGTGTCATACCTTCTATTATGGTGGGCTCGGCTGTAACAGGTGCATTGTCGATGGCTGTTGGAGCCACTCTTCGCGCTCCGCATGGAGGGATCTTCGTACTCCCGATTCCAAACGCGGTTGGCCATGTAGGGCTATATGCGTTGGCGATCGTGGCCGGTACAATTGTAACGGCGGTTATGCTGAGCTTACTGAAAAAGCCGATTGATCAAAAGCCGATTAAATAGGAGGAACGTAAAATGAATATTAACTCCCTGCTCGATGACCAATCGATTTTTATCCCTTTGGCTTCGAATGATAAGAATACAATTATTTCCGATATGATCGATGGTCTTGTATCGTCCGGCTCTGTTACGGACAAGGAAGCTTATATGAACGCCGTACTTACTCGCGAGAGCACAGGCTCGACAGGTATCGGATTCAGCGTGGCAATCCCTCATGGCAAATCACCTGGGGTTGTTAAGCCGGGGCTTGCTTTCGCCAAGCTGTCGACGCAGGCGGATTGGCAATCACTCGACGGCGAGCCGGTTAAGGTTGTATTCATGATCGCTGTGCCGGAAGCAGCCGCTGGCAACGAGCACCTGCAAATCTTGATTGCATTATCCCGCAAGCTGATTGACTCTGATTTCCGCGAGCAGCTAATGGCGGTTGAGCAGCCCGAAGAACTGAAGAGCTTACTTGCCAAGATCTAATAGAAAAGGAGTGAACAAATATGTATTCCAGAACGGTAACAATACAGAACGCAGCTGGATTTCATATCCGGCCTGCGCAGATATTTTCCGCGAAGGCGGCACAGTTCGAATCTACGATTCTGATTAAGCCGGAAGGCACCACAACTGTGGCGGATGCCAAAAGCATCCTGAACCTCATGACACTCGGTCTGGACAAGGGTTCTGTTTTTGTGATTGAAGCGAATGGCTCGGATGAGATGGAAGCAGTCGCGCAGCTGTCCGAAATGGTTGAGAACGGCTTCGGAGAAGCGTAAAAATGTCTTGTAGTAGGTGTATAGCAAGGAGGAACGGAGGGTGGCAACAGATATGCTGGAGCAGCGATTACAAGGACTAGGCGTTTCTGAGGGAATCCGAATCGGGAAAGCTTTTGTCTATAAGCCGTTGAGGCTGGAGGATATTCAGGAGAGCAAGAGCGAGCTGCCTGAGCAGGAGCTGGCTCGCTTGGAGCAGGCCAAGGAGCAATGTATCGAGGAGCTCGGTTTACTGATCGAGCGAGCAAAGCAGACTTTGGGCGAAGAGAAGGCTATGATCTTGAAGGGGCAGATCAGCTTCTTGAACGATCCCACCTTCTATCCTCCGATGCAGAAGCTCATACGGGAAGAGCAGTTGTCGGCTGAAACCGCCGTACGCCGTACGGTAAATCAGGTTGCCGGGCTTTTCGAAGCCATGGCAAGCGAATATATGCGCGAGAGGGCGGCAGATATTCGCGATGTCGGCAGCAGGCTGGTGACGCATCTTGTCGGACATCAGGGGGCGCGGCTGAACGATATTCGGGAAGAAGTCATTATTGTGGCCGACGATTTGACACCTTCGGATACGGTGCAGCTAGACAAGCAATATGTACTCGGATTCGTCACGCGAATCGGAGGCAAAACTTCTCACACGGCGATTCTTGCTAATTCGCTGGGTATTGCGGCCATTCTCGGAATGGGCTCGGCAATAGAGACGATTTCACATGGCGAGGAGCTGATTATCAATGGCTCCACAGGTGAATGTGTGCTGTATCCAGAGGCAAAGACGAAAGAGCAATTCGCGATGAAGCTTGCTGCCGAGAAGCTAGAGCAGGAAAACCTGAAGGCTTATTCGGAGCTTGCCGCAGTAACTAAGGATGGCTTCTCCTTGGAAATTGCGGCGAATATCGGAACGCCCCAGGAAGCGATTGGTCTGATAGATAGAGGTGCGGAAGCTATCGGCTTGTACCGGACGGAGTTTCTGTTCATGAGCGCCTCCCAAATGCCATCCGAGGACATGCAGTTCGAAGCCTATCGCCAAGCCGCGGAAGCTATGGAGGGACGCCCTGTCGTTATCCGTACATTGGATATCGGCGGAGATAAAGAGCTGCCGTATCTGGATCTGCCGGAGGAAATGAATCCCTTTCTGGGCTATCGTGCGATTCGGCTATGTCTCGATCGCAAGGAATTGTTTCTCACCCAACTGCGGGCAATTATCCGTGCCGGCGCATATGGAAACGTGAAGATTATGTTTCCGATGATTTCCGGGATGGAAGAGTGGCGCCAAGCCAAAGCGTTGTATGAGGAAGCTCGGCGGCAATTAGTTGGCGAAGGCGCAACCGTTGGTGAATCGATGGAGATAGGCATTATGATTGAGATTCCTTCAGCTGCGCTTATGGCGGATCGCCTCGCCAGGGAGGTTGATTTCTTCAGTATAGGCACTAACGATTTGGTGCAGTATACCATTGCCGTGGACCGAATGAACGAGAAGGTTGCGTATTTGTACGATTACTTCCATCCTGCGGTCATTCATCTCATTAAGACGGTTATCGACGCCTCGAACAAGCATGGAAAGTGGACCGGCATGTGCGGAAGCATGGCGGGGGACCCGCTGGCTGCCCCGCTGCTCGTCGGACTCGGTCTGCACGAATGGAGCATGTCCCCTTCGGCGATCCAGCGAATCAAGCAGATCGTCAGGGAACTCGACCGCAGCGATTGCGAGCAGTTAACCGCAAAGCTGCTCGAACTGGATACGCCGACTGAGGTTCGTGCCGAGCTTGAGCATTATAGAGGTTAATCATTTCCCCTTTCCATAGGTAAAGATTGCAGCTGTTACAGGGATTTCCCTGTGATGGCTGTTTATTATTTTGCACCTGATCGTATAAAGTTCGAGGACCCCGGCAACGATAAGGCAATGCCAAATGCGAAGAGGTGAATTTAGTGATGCCGGTGATGCCATATACCTGCCATTATTGCGACAAAGAATCGGATAACGCGAAAACGATAACCCTGTATAACGAAGAAGGACTCGAAGATCAGCTGAAAATTCTTTGCGATTCCTGTTATGCAGACTGGCTGCTTTCCTTAAACGGATAACTGACCCTGTAAACCTAAACCCCAATTGACTACCTAGTCACAACCCAACCGCCTATATGCAGCCACCCTCCCGACTAACCTAAATCCGTCACAAAATAGCTTTAGGTTCAGAATCGAGACTGTCGATTAACAGTTCATAACTTCGGAAATCTGCGGGAGACCACAAAATGTATGCGAAAAATCATACAAAATGAGCGACACACACATCGAATCAGTCGATTCTATACGAAATTTCATACAAAAAATGTGATTTGAGCCCGGATTCTGTAAATGTATGCGAAAAATCATATACATTCTCTGCATGTGTACGTTCACGTTAAAACTGTCCACAATTAATCGATAGCCTCGAATTTGAACCTAAACCCCCGAATCGACCACCAAATCGTCGCCCAAGGTAGCTGTAGGTTCAGAACCTCGAATTGCGCCATTTGGATACTGTAGCATTAGTTTCTACGACTATCGGTGCCCGGATGCGCAGTTTGGATGCTGTAGCTGTAAGTTTCTACGACTATCGATGCCCGGGTGCCCTCCATGTGGTTTCCCAGATAAGAACGACCTTGGTCATTGCGCATCGGCTGTCCTCCGTTATGCAGGCCAATCGAATCCTTGTCATGCGTGACGGAGGAAATGTGGAAGAAGGGAACCATAAGCAGCTGCTTGATTGCATGGTTATTATGAAGAGTTTAACCTATACGCAAAAGGCCGAATCGAGCTCGGAGGAGGATCAGGTGTAAGTTTCAAGACTTTCTCGTCTCCACCACAATAAGAAACCCGACTCCTTAGGTCGGGTTTCTTATTGTGGTTTTCCATATAATGCTCACCTCATCCGTTGAAGTTGGGATATTTGGTATATCATTTCGTGTCAGCGACTCGAGATGGGGGCAGATATTTTAAGGGAAATTTTCTTGTATCTTCTTGTTTTGTATATGACAATATAGAGAGATCACACTCCCAGGGGGTTACCATGAGAATTCGCGTTATGGTTAAGCAGATCGGCAAAAGGAAGCCAATCATCGGCGAGCAACACCTGCAGCTCTATCAGTCGACAGCAACACTGCAAGAGCTGATAGAGCAAATTGTTACCATTAACGTTGAACAATACAATAACCGGACTGTGGATGAGCTTATGGTTGCGGCGTTATCGGAACAAGAAATCCAAGACAAGGCTGACCATGGCAAGGTCGGCTTTAATGTGCGGTATAATCCCAACCAACAGGACCTTAATAAAGCACTTGAGAACGCGAGTCTCAGCTTTCAGGATGGCTTGTATAAAGTATTCATTAATGATATAGAAATCGAGCAATGGCAGCAGGAAATCAGCATTAACGAAGACGATAGTATTTTATTCCTCAGATTAACGATGCTGGCAGGACGAATGTGGTAGAGAGGGGACTCATTTATGAACGAGATTTCCAAGGAACGGCAACAAGTGAAGGAGCAGTATTATGCTCGGCTACTCAAGGAAACTTCCCAGTTAAACAAAAATCAGAGAAACATCGCTGCACTAATCCTGCAAGAAGCAACAAATCCATATCGCAGCTACGATCTACCGAGAAAAATCGAAAAGTTACTGTGGCGTCCGGAAACCAAACATATTAAAGATATTTTTGCAGGGGACGAATATCGGATTTTGGAGTTTCTGCTGGGTATGGATCATGCGGCGATTTTCAAAAAAAGTTGGGACCGCTCCACGGATTATCCATTCAGTCAAGGGTATTTACGTCGTTCTTACCGCACTAATGAAGATAGCAGCGTACATCTGAACCACAATATTAACCGTCTATTTGCAGCACTTGAATTTGTCGCTCAAGGCTTCACATGGCAACCTGACATCCTCTTTTCTGAAGCTGCCAATTACTCCTATCTTCACGATTATCTAGCTTATGAGCTGGATCAAGGTAATCCCCAATTGTTAACGCGGCTGCAAGAGGTTATCTACGGTGACAACAGTAACGGGATTCTTACGCGCAATATGATTAAGGGAATGTTGATGAGTCGTGAGCCGGAAGCCCATCGTCTCATTGGGGAGCTTCTCATAGCAGCCAAGCTGCAGGAAGGTCTTCGTCAGACAATTGCTGAAAGTATGGATGAGACAAGCAGGGAAGGCTTCATTTATATCCTGAAAATTATCATAGACAAGGAATTGTGGAGGTTCTCCTCCATTGTGAGGGCTTTCGATGTGTGGACGGGCTTGCCGATCGAAGCGCTGAAGCCTGCTGTCGTGAAGAAGTGTATGGTTGCTGCTTATGACTGCCTGATGAACGTAGATACTCGCAATGAATATCTTGGAAGTGAAGACAGCCAGCTGCTATATATCGCGTTATGGTCTACTGCCTTTAATGAATTGGTGCGAACCAAAGAAATAATCATCGCGCTTGCGCAAACCGGCCCTAATTACCGTAAAGTCGTAGCGCTGCAGTTCCTGACCCAGTGTCAGGCTCCTGAATTCCAGCATGAAGCGGCGGTTCGTTTCATGGACGAGCCGGAGCTCGAGGCAGCGGCTTGGGCGATCCCCAATCTCTATCCTCAGATAGAAACCTATCATTTAAGGCATGAGGAGACGAGTCAGATCATCGGCCGTCAAGCTTCGGCGGATGATTGGAGATTATTCAATCAGCTTCGCGATGTTCTTGATCGGATTCCCGGAAAGGAAATAATCATTAAAAGCAATGGTCTGTTCTCTGACGTTCAGTTGACAACGGATAGTGTTTGCGGACGGATGCTTGCAGTTGCCTATATGTGCGGAGATTTAGCTATGTACGACATTCTACTTGATTACCGGGAGAAAATGCAGCCAGACAAACGAGCCGCTCTCGTCAGATTAGGACTGATGGAGCCCGTCAACGAGAAGCAGCGCAGGATGCTGTTTTTGTTGCTTGGGGACAAAAGCTCAGATGTGCGTAGAGCAGCACAAGTAGTCGTTGATAAGCTGGAGCTCACTGCTGAGGAGTTTATAGCGGTTGAGGAGCTGCTGCAATTCAAGGCTGGAGATATTCGTAAAGCCGCGATCTATTTGTTGCTGAAGCAGACGCATGAGCCATTTCGGGCATCCATCGGCCGTCTGCTGACGGATAAGAAAGAGGACAAACGCCTTGGCGGACTGGACCTCGTGTTGCACCTTAGAGATGCGGATATGCCCGAGCTTTACGTGGATTGCGCAGCATTAGTAAAAGCCATGTTTGAATCGACAGCCCGCGAGAAGATTCTGATCGATCAGATCATTGGGGTGGACACGGAGCAATACGGCCCGGATAATGGCTATGGTCTTTACGATCCAGAACAGTCACTAGTTCTTTCAGAGCCCAAGCTGCCTTCTCGATCCTTCATCAGCCGTTTGTTTGGAAGCGACTCCTCTTCTTCACCATACGGCTTAGAGAGTATCCTAAGCTCTAGTCAGACGCAGCTGGAAAATATACTCGAGCAATGGAGCCGTCTGATCGATCAGCATAAGGATTACGAATATGAAACAGAGCAATACGACGGCAGTCGCAATAAGCGGGTCCTGGGTACACAGGAGTGGGGGCTTGCTCCTCTATCTTATAAGGGCAGGGGGGCGGCTCGGGCTCGGGAGACGCTCGATAATTATCCGCTTACCGAGGTTTGGCGTACAATGGCCCGTGAACAGAAGCTGGATGCACCTCGAATTCTCGAGCTGCTCTATTACTTCAAGGCATACGAGGATTATGGCCTGTCCTTGAAGAAGTACCTGACGCAATTTCCCATTCCAACGGTTAAACGGTGGTTCGACCCATCCGTGATTGATAAATTCGGACGGTTTGCAGACGATTTAAAGTATCGAAGAATGCTTCGGAATTTGCTTGAGGTTCTGCTCGATGAGTGCGATCCGGAGGAAAGCTTCGCCTACATTAACCAAGCGGTGCTCGAGATTTACGATAGCCTAAAGCCGGCACTTGAGAAGCATAGTAAGCTGCTTAATAAGCAAGAGGCGGAGCTTCCGGATTTCAACTATAGCTATCATTACAACGATAAGATCCTATTTTCCGATATGGTGAACGTGCATGAAATCCGCTTTTGGATAGAAAAGATGAAAGCAGCTTATCAGACGAACGATCAATGCTTTGAAGCTGGCTTCGTTCAATTATATCGGTTCGCCCGGATAAATGAACGAGAAGCGAATGAGGTTATCGACTTACTTGGTTACGCACGGGCGTTGGAGTCAGGGGTAATCACAGCCAATGAAATGTATCGGGAGATCTTGGGCAGACCAGCGGGTGTCGCGCATCTTCGATCCATGGGTTACGATCAGGTTAAGAGGGAGCTTCCTTCCTATCCGAAAGGGCAGCGGCTCGTAGAAGAGGTCATCCATCGCGTTGTTGGAATCGAGCTGAAGCGCGGGGATAGTGACACACCGGTCAGCCGATTGGCTCAGCAGATCAAAAGTTATGAAGGAATGCGGTATATGGTCCAGTGTCTGCTGAGCTTGGGCAGCAAGGATTCGTTAGCCAGGGGTTATTTGTATTCATGGGCAGGAACGACGAAGAAGGAAATGATAAGCCATTTGCTCAAGAGCTGCCACCCAGCAGAAGGAGAAGACGCTAATACGCTGAGACAGCTGCTGCAAGCCCAACAGATAAGCGACAAAAGGCTGATCGATGTGGCCATGTATGCGCCGCAATGGGTCAGTATCATAGAAGAGTACTTGAGCTGGCCGGGATTGTCTTCTGTCTGCTGGTATTTCCACGCTCATGTAAGCGAAATGTTCTCGAATGAGAAGGAAACGATGGTTGCACGCTATTCGCCAATCCCGCCGATAGATTTGAATGAAGGAGCCTTTGATATCAGCTGGTTTCTAGAAGCCTACAATATGATCGGGGAAGAAAGGTTTAAGCTCGTCTACGAGAGCGCCAAGTATATATCGGATGGGGCAAACCACAGACGCGCGCAATTGTTCTCCGACGCCGTGCTCGGGCGGCTTGAAGTGGAGGAGATCGAACGGGAATTGTCGACCAAGCGCAACAAGAATCACGTACTTTGCTACGGACTGATCCCCTTGTCTCAGGAAAATAGGAGTGAAGCTCTTATCCATCGTTATGAGATAATACAGAGGTTCGCCAAAGAAAGCAAGCAATTCGGAGCGCAAAGAAGAGACAGCGAGTCCAAAGCCGTCCGGCTGGCACTGGATAATTTGGCTCGTAATGCCGGATTCTCAGATGTTACCCGTATGAGCTGGAAGGTCGAGGCGGACCAATTCAGACAGATCGCTTCTCATCTTGAACCTGTGACTATAGATCAGTGGCAAATCAATCTATCCATAGATGAATGGGGCAAGGCCTCCTTGAACGTCGCCAAAGACGGGAAACCGGTTAAAAGCATACCGGACAAGCTGAAGAAGAATGAAATTGTGCTTCAGCTTAAGGGGTACCAGAACCTATTAAGAGATCAGTATCGACGTTCACGTGATGCATTAGAGAAGGCAATGGTCATGGAGGAGCCCTTCACCATCGAAGAGCTGCGTTCCATGCAGGAGAACAAAGTGATCGCCCCCTTGATCGGCTCTCTCGTATTCAAGTCCGGCGATACGCTGGGATACTTCGAACAAGGAGGATTCAAGGCTCCGGGTGGGCAGACCGTCTCTCAGGCAAGAGAGGCAGAAATTCTGATTGCTCACCCTGTACATCTCTTTCAGAGCGGACACTGGGCAGCATATCAGAGAGATTTGATTACTCGGAAGGTGGTACAGCCGTTCAAGCAAGTGTTTCGTGAGCTCTATCGTCCGAATGAGGATGAACAGTTGGAGGGGATGTCCTCTAGCAGATATGCGGGGCATCAGATTCAGCCTCGCAAAGCGGCTGCTTTGTTTAAGTCGCGTCTATGGACAGTTAGCCATGAGGAAGGCTTGCAGAAGGTATTCCATAAGCAGGATATCATCGCTACGATGTATGCTTTGGCGGATTGGTTCTCGCCAGCCGAGGTGGAGGCTCCGACCATTCAGACCGTGACTTTCTATAGCCGTCGGTCTGGCAAGTCCATTCATCTGACAGAAGTCCCTGCTGTTATATTCTCCGAGGTCATGCGCGACATCGATTTAGTAGTCAGCGTTGCTCATGTAGGCGGCGTTGATCCGGAAGCAAGCTTGTCGACCGTCGAAATGCGTGCGGCACTCGTACGTGAGCTTCTCCCTCTCCTGAAGCTAGGCAACGTGGAGATTAAAGGCTCTCACGCATACATCGCAGGCTCGTTGGGCGAGTACACCGTACATCTCGGCAGCGGGGTTGTGCACCGCATGGCTGCGGGAGCGCTTCATATTATCCCAGTGCACTCTCAGCATCGAGGGAGAATATTCCTGCCGTTCGTCGATGAGGATCCACGAACAGCGGAAATTATCTCGAAGGTGCTTCTGCTTGCGGAAGACCATAAATTGAAGGATCCTACTATTTTGGTTCAGATAAAAGGTTGAAAGGGCTGTTCTACGAAAGGACGTGGCGAGAAAAGAACTGGCTCGGTGAAGTGTTGACTTAATTAAGGGAGAGGTACTTTTTGGAGCTTGATCCGGCGCTTTAGAGATATACACAAGTATGTTTTAACTCTCAACTCCATAACGAGCCAAAGCTTTGCTAGAGGATTCCCGCATGCGCCGCTGTAAATTCCCGCTTTCTACAATCTTCACCCGAGTTCCAAGAAAGCGGATCTTGGACAACACAAACTCGCTCTCATCGCCTAGGAAGGTAACTCGAATTCGATAGATATCGGATTGCTCGTCGTAGCTCACTTGCTTCTCGAAGCATGCGAATGCGTAGAGGATACGCGACAGCTCAGGGTTATAAACTCTAACAACTTCGATAACCGCATGCTCTTTCCGCGATTCCAGGAGATCGGCGAGCTTGGCTTTCAAAGCCTCCGCCCGATCGATTGGAATTTCGACTGTTTCCACGGAGATTATATTGTGCAGTTTAGTAGACATCAGCATATGATGGCGGGTGTTATACCACAGCAAGTACCATTCCCGCTTGACCATCGAATACTCCAGCTTGTAGGGGAAGCCTGACTGATTCTCCTTTACCCCGCTATTCTTCACCCTGTAGGTTATGCGAACACTATCACTCTGCATCATAATATGACGCAGCTGCCGCAGGAGAGGATGGTACACTTGACGTTCTCGGCTTTTGGCCTTTTCTATAATGACAGCTTGAATATCCATTACGGATTCAGACTGCAGAACTTGCTGCAGCTTCTCCTTGGTTTCGATGCTAAAAGCATGGGCAGCCGTGGGATGCTCCAGCATCATTCTCAGCCAGCTCCGCTCTTGAGAGGTGAGGGCAAATGCACCGGTCTCTCCTAGTCGGGAGATGACCTGGTAATTAAATATCTTCTCGAATAGGTTCATAGTAGACATGAATCTCCTTCCATTCAGCGATAAACTCTCGTCTAAGCTGGATCGGCTCCAGTACCTCGCAGCTGGAGCCAAAGCTGCGCAGCCACGGCTTAATCTCCGACATTCCGTTGACACTAATTTCGTAGACAAACGACTCGTCGTTTTCCTCTGTAATCGTTCCCCACTGTCCTTGAAGCAGCACACGTTCCCGCACAAAATTAGCTTGCCATTTACCAGGGTTATAAAACCTCGCAACTACCTTCACGAGATTACCTGTATCTGTAACCCAGCTAAACTTCAGTTTATCCTCTACGTTCCTTAGCTTCTGTTCGAATTCCGCCTCGGGTACCGGATCGCCTTCTTCAATCTGCGTTAGCCCTTCCATTCGGAACTTCATCATACCCTGCCGGGAATTATAGCCGATTAGGTACCATCGTCCATATTGATGATCATAGACGACCCGAAGCGGCAGAACTGTCAACAATATGCCGTTAGTCTCACGTTCGAACAGGGGGTTCGTATTTTTGGAGGCATAACCCTTTCGTTTCTTAGGGGATAAGTACAGAAAGCGCAGCCTCCGGCGCTGCTTAACCGCATTAAACACGGTATATAAATGAGCTTCATCGAGAATTCGAGAGTGGTAGTGGTACTTATATAAGAAAGGCTCCATCCTGCTTAAATCCATACCGCGTTGCATTAATGAACGCTTCAGATTGTCCCGAAGCAAATAGCCTTGAACGGAAGGTACCTGCGTATTGGCCATGACATCAACAAAGTCGTATAAGTCTATGAGCTCTTCATCGGATAACTGTTCAATCCAAGCATTATGAACCGTGTAGCGGTAGGGGCGATTACCCGGCTCTTTGCGAATGACCCCGACTTCCTCCAAATACTTCAGATCGCTGCGGATCGTTTTCTCGTCGGGCAGGGGTTGATCGGACGGCAGGCTGCTGCAGCACACATCGATGAGCTCCATAGCGGTTAATGTCTGCTTTTGCAGTACAGTCAGAAGTAGGGAGAGTCGATAGCTTTCAGATTCCTTCAAGGATTTACCTCGGAAAAGAAACAGCAGCAATGGGTCTGCAGACTCGTAGTAATTATGCTGAAGAGCCTCTTCGAGAGCTTTCTCTTGACCCTCTGGAAGCCGGTTAGCCGTGGAGTTCAGGATCTCCTTCAAATATCGGAGCGTCTTATCGAACGTATGGACGGAGATTCCTAGACGCTGGGCAAATTGCTTGCGGTTATAGGCACCGCCGGACAGCACCAGCATGCGTAGAAACTGAATCTCTTTGTCGAAGCTTTCTCTAGCCATTTGCTCTACCCCTCCAAACCATGTTCCGTTCTTGCTTCCTCATTAAATGTCTATCAGTCTATTGTATCAAGGAAAAGAAGTGGGGAAAATGGGAATGTTTTTCTAAGTCGTCATACTTTCACCCTGTTCGTCGTTCCTCTAATAAGCGAAGATGAGAACAAGAAAAGCGACGCGCCAACGAGGCTGTTGAATAAGGAGGCTTCACCATGTCTGATATCCATACAACTATACTTAATGAACTGAACAATATTGAACATGAAGAAGCGGTTCAAATCCTATACGCTTGCGAATCCGGTAGTCGGGCATGGGGGTTTCCCTCTCAAGACAGCGATTACGATGTGCGCTTCATCTATATTCGCAAACCAGAATGGTATTTAACGATTTACGAGAAGCGGGATGTTATAGAGAGACCGATCAGCGACTTGCTGGATATCAACGGATGGGATCTGAGAAAAGCGTTGAACCTGTTCCGCAAGTCCAATCCACCTTTATTGGAATGGCTGCACTCCCCGCTAGGGTATTTGGAAAAACACACAGCCATTGAGCAAATTCGCAGTGTATCACCGCTGACCTTCTCGCCTAAATCCTGTATGTACCATTATCTCAATATGGCCAAAGGGAATTATCGCATGTACTTGCAAGGGGAGCGGGTAAGGATCAAGAAGTATTTCTACGTGCTGCGGCCGGTGCTGGCATGTGAGTGGATCGAGAAATATGAGACAATGCCTCCGGTTGAATTTGAAGTTCTGGTAAATGAATTTATTCCGGATGGAAGCGAGCTAAAGCAGATCGTGGAGTGCCTTCTAGCTCGGAAGAAGTCGGGTGAAGAGCTCGATTACGAGCCGAAGTTAAACCCGATTAACGAATACTTGGAAGAGAAGCTGGCTTATTACGAACAATCGGCTACATCCATGAAGGGTCAGAATCATCAGCTGGATCGCCAATTGGATCTACTGTTCCGCTCTACTTTACAAGAGGCTTGGAGTCAATAACCATAAGAATTCATGGGGTCTATGATCGGCACCATCCTGCGACCGTGGGGATTTCGGAATGATCCCGCAGTGCCGAAGCGTTCGCTTCCGGTATGCTGCAGCAGATGGGCGGCTTAGACCCACCATATACGAAGGTTCGACTCCTTCTGATCACCTTCCAAGTGATGCCGTGGTAGGCACTCGACTGTTAATCGAGCGAAAGAAAATCCAATTGCCGGAGCTAGAATCCTCAGTGATTGTCTTGAACCTTAAGTCAATCACACCCGAACCAAGCCCTGCGGTATGCAGATACCGACTGGAGATAACCATCATCCGCATGCAACCAAAGATGATGACCTGCCGATAAGCAAGGGGATCGGCAGCACCCATCCGCAGGTAGCATAACGGCAGCATAGTTGTTTCCCGTCTTAAGCGTACTTCCGCTTGCACTCGTGAGGAGGATTCTAGGGAAGGCAACCCATTACAGAAACCGAAATGAGGACATAACGATGAAAACGATCATTCATTCAGATGAAAGAGCATTGCTATTCAAGGATGGCAATTACATAAAGTGCTTAGCGCCAGGAACCTATCGGTTCTGGTCCTTCTCGGATTACAAAGTTATCACGCAAAATGTGAATAAACCCTTCTCCGTTCCGGATAGAGATATCAATCTTTTCCTGAAAGATGAGGAGTTATTGAAAGAGCTAACTGTGGTGGATGTGAAGGACTACGAGTATGTGCTTCATTTCGAGGATGGTAAAATTGCTCGTCTCCTGCCTACGGGCAAGTACGCATTCTGGAACGTCTGGAAGAAGCACGAGTTCATCCGGGTGGATGTGCGAAACCCAGAAATCCCGCCAGAGATTGATGTGTCTGTCTTGATCCGGTTGAATGTCGCATACCTGCAAGCTTATGAAGTGGCAAGCTATGAGACAGGCCTATTGTTCATCGACAACGTATACAGGAAGGCACTTAAGCCTGGCAAGTATTATTTCTGGAAGGGTCCTGTATCCGCTCAGGTGAAGACCGTGGATCTGAGACAGCTCCAGCTGGATATGACCGGACAGGAAATGATGACGGAGGACAAGGTAACGCTACGCTTGAACTTCGTCTGCCAATATCGAGTTACGGATCCGTTGAAGGTGCTGGAGATCAAATCCTTCGAGGACCAAGTGTACGTCATGCTGCAGCTCGTGCTGCGTGAATATGTAGGGACAATGAAGCTGGATGAGCTGCTCCGCACCAAGCAAGAAATCGGCCAATATGTACTCGGAAAGCTGAACAGTCAGAGTAACCAGCTTGGCGTGAACTTCCTATCTGCCGGGGTGAAGGATATCATTCTGCCAGGTGATGTGAAGGAGATTCTGAACACCGTCCTGATTGCGGAAAAGCAAGCTCAGGCCAACCTGATTACTCGCCGGGAGGAAACGGCTTCTACTCGCAGCTTGCTTAACACCGCGAAGCTGCTTGACGAGAACGAGACGCTGTATCGGTTGAAGGAGCTTGAATTCTTAGAGAAGATTTGTGATAAGATTGGGAATATCTCCTTGACAAACGGGGGTAATATGCTGGAGCAGCTGAATTCTCTTTTCACCGCCAAGGGAAAGTAAGGTCAAATTTTCACAACATTAATTGTTAATAAGGAGAAAAGTACTGTGGCTATCGTTCAAGTGAAATCAAGTAACCCGAAGCTGTCATTCTTGATTAAGAAAAATCCGAGCTCAGGAATGCTGCTTCGTTCGGTACGCAAAGGGATGGCCTATGGCTGGTATTCCGATGATGCCACATTCAATGTTTACTTCAAGGATGCGGATAATGAAATCTCCTACAAGCAGAATCAGAATGACAACTTTGAGTACCTGAATGTATCTCGCTATAACACGCCATTATTCCCGCTTAATGCTATTAATGAATTTTTCTCAGCCCCTCTTAAAGCATTGGATGATCGGGATCTCGAGGGGTATGAGCATTCTTTCCACATCAATATGATTCATATCGAGCTTACGCGGTACATCGATTTTTTCGAAAAGCATATGAAGGGTTTCTCGTTCGTAATCGAACATCAAGCGCACAAAAGTTACTCTCTGACGGTTTCGACGAACAAAAGCCTGCACCAGCTGCTGCATGTCGTGAGTGTATTGTGCTTGTTCTTGTCTATGTTCGGGGACGAATATATCGACATCTCAGATGATATCTTAGGCAAATATATTAAGAGCGTTAACGTGATTGACGCGCCATTCTACATTCGCAGCTTGTTCGTGAGAAATTTTCTGTCCTCCAAGGAACGCTTCAAGAAATACAAGACGGAGCTTGAGCAAACAAGCCGCTATGATATCCGATTCGACTTCGGGGGGACGGCACTTCAACGAAGGAATTTTATCGCCGGGAACCTTTCCTTCAATCAATCAATTCTCGATGTTGGCTGCGGGGAAGGCTATTATGCCCTCCCTTTCGCTAATAAGCTTGAGAGCAGCTATTATGCCATTGATATTAATGAAGAGCTGCTTGAGGTCGTCAAGAGTAAGGCTAAATCCAGAGAAGTCGATAACATCGTCACCTATCGTTCGATCGATGATTTCCTAGACGGATACAGCGGAGAGCAAGTCGATGTGATTCTGACTGAAGTGATAGAGCATATGAGTCAGGCAGAAGCCCAAGAGCTCATTCTACAGATTTGCAAGCACGTGGCTTTCGATCGCTTGATCATTACGACACCTAACGCAGATTTTAACCCCTACTATGAGCTTAACGGGTTTAGGCATGATGATCACAAGTGGGAGCTGGGCCAGAATGAGTTTCGACTGTGGTTCTCTCAGCTTATGGTGGAAACGAGCCTCCCCTTCGAATTCGCTAAAATCGGTGATGAGGTCAACAAAATACAAACAACGCAAGGTGTCATTGTGAGGGGAAAGGGGGAGTAGTGAGTGGAGATTCAAACTAAGGTCCACACCATCTTCTTGATGATCGGATCAACGGAATGCGGCAAAACAACCTTTGCACAGGAAGTGCTTATTCCGGGGCTTCGGTTCAAGGACGAGGGTAGAAACTTAAGCGCTAATGTACAGTATCTCTCCTCCGATAATATCCGCCAAGAGGTGCTTGGATACCCATACGATAAGTACGATCAAGTAATGCTGGAGGCGAGCTCACAGGCGTTCCATCTCTTGTTCGAGAAGCTGAAGATGGTGACCACATTCCCTGTCAACGCCGAATTCGTCATCGTAGATACAACCGGTTTAGCAGAGGATTTCCGAGATAAGGTTAGGGAGATTGCGCGCGATAACAACTATAACGTGGAAGTCATCTTATTCGATTACCGCAAACGCGAGGATTATTACGCATCGGAACGCTCCAAGAAGCTGATTACTAACCATATTAATCGATTGAAAAAAGACGTCCTCAGCTCATTGTCGCGGGAAGGCTATACGAAAATTCATAAGGTGCGCGCGAAGGACTTTTACTCGGTTGAAGCAGGGCAGGTGAATCCCGCATATCAAGTGGTCGTTCAGGACTGGGAGGAATATATGTCCTCGTTCCTGCCGCAGGATCAGAAGTATATTATCGTTGGCGATGTCCATGAATGTGTTCAGGAGCTTCAGAGTCTGCTCGGGAGCTATGGCTATATGCTGGAGAAGGGTAAGCTCATCGCAACAGAGAGAGTAAGGAACACAAAGGTGATTCTTGTCGGCGACTGGATTGATAAAGGGCAACAAACCAGCGCGATCATCGAGTTTCTGCATATGAATCAGGAGCACTTTATGCTTGTGACGGGCAATCATGAGAACTTCGTTGACAAGTATATGAAGGGAGAGATCAAAGGGGTTGAGCCCGAGCTCTTGCATACGTACTTCGATTCGACACAGGTGCTGCTAGGTGATGCAGGGCTTCTTGAGAAATTCGCTCATCTAGTGTCGGTATCGAAGCCTTTCTATCGGTTCAATGGTGTTAGTGGGCCATCCTTCTATGTAACCCATGCGCCTTGCCGTAATAAGTATATGGGTAAGCTGGATGCAAACTCGCTTCGTCATCAACGCAATTTCCGGATTGACCGTGATGCGCCGCTTGAGGAGCAGCTCCATTTCCTGAAGGAAGAGGCTGTGGGGAACCATCCTTATCATGTGTTTGGGCATGTAGCCGCGAAGAATGCATTCCGTATTCGGAATAAAATTCATCTCGACACGGGGTGCGCACACGGGAATGTGCTGACCAGTGTCCAAATGTCATTTAAACCCTTCTTCAAAAGTCACAAGTCTCAGCAAACGGCCATACAAGAAGAGCTGCCGACATTGTTTCGGGAAGAGAAGAAGGTATCGTTGCAGGAGCTTGACGATGAAGCAGTCCGCAGATTGCATTACTGCTCTCGGAACAAAATCAACTTCATTTCAGGGACGATGTCGCCAGCCGATAAAGATGAGGCTTCCGGGGAGCTGGAGTCGCTGAAGCGAGGCCTGCAATATTTTGCAGATCGCGGCGTGACAGAGGTCATGCTGCAGCCCAAGTACATGGGTTCCAGGTGTAATGTCTATTTACATCGGGATATTGACCAATGTTACGCGGTCAGCCGTAACGGTTATAGGGTTAAAGCGGTTGATTTAACCCCTATTTACGAGCAGCTGCTTTGGAAGTTCGGAGCGTATATGGCGGATAACGAGATCTCGATGTTGATACTTGATGGGGAGCTTCTGCCGTGGAGTGCGATGGGAGATGGATTGATCCAAAGACAGTTCAATCCAATTGAGAAGGCGCTGGAGACTGAGCTTGAATTTCTGCAGAGGAATGGGTTTGAGGAAGCATTCGGTAAGCTGTCGGAAGCCTACGAGGCAAGCGGATTCGAGAAGGATCAGTTCCATATGGCAAAGTCTATGTTAAGCGAAAAGCATGGCCCGACATTGTATCAGAATTACAAATCCATGAGGGAGATCAAGGAGATTTATGTGCCTCTAGCAGAACATACCAAAGAGTACAACGTCTATAAGAAACAGATGAAATTGTATGCCGGGGATGCGGAGCTAGAATATAAGCCTTTTGCGTTGCTGAAGGAGATACACGAGAATGGGGAAGAACGATTCCCTGATCGGAACACTTCTGACAGCTATCGCTTCCTGTCGGATGATGAATTCTTAATACTGGATTTGGCTGAACTTGAAAGCTATGAAAAGGCAGAAAGTTTCTTCTCCAAGTTGACGACTGAGAACCATATGGAAGGTGTAGTCATTAAGCCAGAGAAGCCAGAGAAGGCTGAGAACAAGGTTGTTCCTTACATGAAGGTCCGTAATACGAGCTACCTTTCGATTATCTATGGTTACGATTATCGGTTCCCACATAAGTATAACAAGCTCATGAAACAGAAGAACATTAGCTCAAAGCTTCGGACTTCTGCGAATGAGCATCGTCTAGGGACTCGGATGCTCTCAGTAAAGCTGGATGAGATCTCTCCGGTGAACAATGAATATAAGGAAATCGTTGCTAACCTGCTTTTCGAGGTCGCGAAAGAGAAAGAGATTGACCCGAGGTTGTAGATTGAAATGGTTAGGAGAATGGATTACACCATTCTCCTAACCATTTTCCTTCATAATTCATAATATGATATCGACGAATTGTGACTGAAACCCTTCTTACTTGAAATACGTAAAATATAATAAATAACATCAATCTCTGCTGGAAAATAACTGGGAAAGGAACCGACATATGAGAAAATTGATGTTACTATTATTAATGTTTGCATCCCTGATGTTGAGTGCATGTTCATTATTAGAAAAAGCAAATAGCTCATTAGAATATGTAAATCAAGCCACGGAGCATATAAATAATTTAAGTGATTTTGCAGAACAGGCACCGCGAATGATTCAAGATGCCTCTTTGAATTCAGAAGCTAAGCAGGAACTTGAAAATCGCTTAAATAGTTTGAAAAAGGATATAGAACATTTCAATCTAACCAAGGCCCCCTCGGTTGCAAAAGATATTCATCAGCAATTGGTGGAAAAAAATAAATTGCTGCTGCAAGAGATAAATCAAGTGGTGGACAATGGTCACCTGTCACTCGATAAAATTCAGAATTCACAATTACTCAATACAATTAATGATGTAACAAGTCTAATTAACCGTATAAATAGTTTAGGTTTGTAAGTACTTCACCTTTGGTGGAGTACTTTTTTTACCATTTAGGAAAGTATATGGGGCTACTCTATTTCAGAGATTAGTTTTATTTCTACAGCTAATTGATTCAAAAAACGATTGAAAGAGCAACCAGTAGCAAAAAGTGGATATACATCTATTAAGTAGATTACAGTTAATCGCCAACACAATCGTTCGTAGATTCGGTCCTAGAACGGGACAATAATATGAGACGACGAAAGCTTGTTTGCTTGCTGTTATGTGCTTCTCTTGTATAGGATATTCGAATTACTATAAAAGTGTTGAATTTAGTATATTTGTACCATATAATGAGATAAAATCGATATTTTTGTCATAATTTAGGTGAAAAAGGCAAAATTCCTGAAAAGGGATGACGCAAAGCCGTGGGTCTAAAGCTCTAATAGAGCTATGATTGCCAGGTTGCCCGAAGGTGAGTTCGCTTTTTTCAAAAAAACCTTTAAGCAGCTCGAAGCAAATCCCTCGCGGTTTTGCATCGGGCTGTTTTTTTCATTTTTATGAAGAGCATGTATCTCAGGAGGGTATCTATGAAAAAGCGTATTTTAGTCAGTTTTATGATATTGGTTATCTTTTTTGGATCCATGCAAACGTCCGTCTTCGCTATGGAGGGAAGCGGCGGCACGGCTCCGGGTTATGTTGACCCCTTGGAGATCTTGAAGCAGCTGCCGGGACAAGCCGATGGCTATCGTCCTCCGTTGCCTAACCCCTTGCAAAACGCGGTCCCTTCTCTGCCTTCGGGACTAAGCTCTGGAAAGCCGGCGGCTCCAGGAGCAGGTTCGTCAAGCGGAGCCCCAACTGGCCCAGCCGCAGGTCCTGAGTCCGAAGATCCGATGAACCACCCAGTGGACGTGGCCACCGGTCAATTGAAGCTGCAATCTACGGATATTCATCTGCCTGGCATCGGATTCGGATTCGACTTGGAGCGAACGTACGATAGTTCGGGCGGAGAACCAGGCGCTTTCGGGATCGGTTGGGACTACAACTGGAACTCTCTCCTGCGCATGTACGCCGATTATGCGATAGGCGAATTCCGCTATGATGAAACGGTTAACAGTTATACATTCATTAAAGATGATCCCGACGGATATATTCTGGAATACGACGGGGACGACAAAGTCAACTACGAGCTGCATAAGGGCCATTACGAGCCTATTGACGGGGAACAATTGGAACGAATCGGCGAGAATGAATACGTCGTCACCAAAAGCGGCGGGGCGAAAATTACATACAATGGCTATTTTGCGCCTTGGCGCAGCGTGCAGGATGTTAATGCAGGTAAGATGGTTAAGCTGCAGGACAGATACGGAAATACGATGTCCTTTACTTATAACGACGGGGGCAAGCTGACCGGCATTACGGATACAGCCAATCGCAGCATCCAAATCAAGTGGGAGGATGGCGTGATCTCGCAGATCATTGATCCGATGCTTAGTACGTTTACTTACAGCTACAACGCTTCCGGACGCCTTGCGAAAGTTGTGTCACCAGAAGGGAGAGCTGTCAGCTACGGATATGACGACAAGAACCGACTGTCCTCGATAACAAACGGCGAGGGTGCGGTCAAGACTTTCCGGTATGACGAAGAGAACAAAGTTAAGTCTATTTTGGACAGCAGCGGCTCGATTCAGCTTGCTTTTGCCTACAGTGAAGACAAGACCCTATTGACGGATGTGCTGGACAACAAGTGGGTATACGGCGTTGCAGACGGCAAAATCTCGAGCATGATCAATCCATTGAAAGAGACGGTTAGCTATCAATACGACGATAAAGGAAAGATTACGAGAATGGAGTCGATCCGCGGGATCGAAACGACCGAATATAACGCGAATGGCAATGTAACGAAAAAAAAGGAAGCCAGCGGTGCCGTGACGACATACGAATATGACGACCGATGGAAGCTGCCGAAGCGAATCGAGCATCCTGATGGTACGGAGACATCGTTCGTGTACGACAATGACGGAAATATCGAGAAGAAGACCAATCCCGATGGCGTTATAGCTCATTTTGACTACGATGATAAAGGGCAGCTCATTTCGATGACCAACGAAGCGGGCGGATTGATTCAATTTGCTTACGATGCGGAAGGCAATATTATTCGGAAGACTGATCCGCTCGATAATGTGACTACATACGGTTATGACCTCAACGGACGATTGGTGAAAGAAGCGTCTCCGGGCGGATTTCAAGCGGATATGACTTATGATGACGATGGAAATGCAACTCGCCTTGTTACGAACGATGACGTCGTAACGGAATATCAATATGACCGGAATGGCTTGCTCGTCTCGGAGAAGAATCCCCTTGGCATTGTTACAACCTATGAGAGAACAAAGGAAGGTAATTTGGTTCGCGCCAAGGATGGACTGGAAAGATCGGATTCCTACAGTTATGACCGGATGGGGCGGCTATCGAAAGTGACCGATCCGCTTGGCAGGGAAACGGCATTGACTCGTGATGCTCTTGGCAGAGTGACCAAGCTGGTTGATCCACTCGGAAGAACAACCGTTTATACATACGGCCCGTCCGGAGTGAACACCGTCGAGTCGCCGAACGGCAAGCTGGCGTATGAATACGATGCGGCCGGAAAGCTCTCCAAGGTCAAGGACGAACAGGGCCGCGAGACTACGCTGCTTTATGACAAAAGGGGCAGATTGCTGGAGGCGAATGATCCTCTGGGACGCACCAGACAGTATACCTATGACGGTTCGGGAAGAGTATTGACCGAACAACGTCCGGACGGTACCTTCATCTCGAACGAATATAATAGTCTAGGACTACTCAAGAAAACAGCGTTTCCAGATGGAACCGCCGTTCAGTACGCTTACGACAAGGCAAACCGGTTAATAAAAACCGTGAACCGCGATGGAAGTATTTCCGAAGTAAGCTATGGGGCTAACGGACAACCGACAAAAGTTATAAACGCACTTGGTCAAGCGATCACGTACGTTTACGACGGGTCCAATCGGGTACAACAGGTTATCGATCAAGCCAATAATGTATTGAAGTTGGCTTATAATAAATCAGGCTTGTTAACGTCGGTCACTGATCCGCTTGGAGGAATCATCTCTTATGAATACGATTCGGGCGGACAACTCGTTAAAGCAACAGATGCGTTAGGGCAGACGACGCAATTCGAATACGATTTTCTGGGGAGAATTGTCCGGACTGTCAATGCCGAAGGCAGAGAAACAAAGTGGACCTATGACGATCTAACGAACCAAACGATCGTTACCAATGCGGCGGGCGGAACGTACACCTATGAGTTCAATACGCGCAATCAAATTGAGAGAATGACTGATCCGCTTGAAAATAGCAGCACAATGGCTTATAACGAGCTGGGCCTGCCGACCCTGATCACAGACGCGATCGGCAATCAAATTACCTACAAATACGATGCTGTTGGCAGATTGCTGGAAACCACTGATCCGGAAGGTGCCAAGACATCTTATGTCTATAATGAGATGGATCAAGTAGTCAAAGTAACCAATGCCCTGAATCTAGCGACGGAATTGACTTATGATGTCATGGGAAATGTAAAGACGGCAACCGATTACAGGGATCGCAAGAGCGAGTTTTTCTACGATGCAATGGACCGCAGAACGGCAGTAGTCGACGCTTTGGGGTCTAGTTGGTCATGGGAATATAACGCTTTGGGCCAAGCCGTTAAAACAATCAACCCACTTGGCCATATGAAGGAGATGACGTATAACGCGCTCGGTCAAATGACCGAAGTCAAAGAAGCGGACGGCGCGGTCACGAAGCTGGAATACGATGCGATGGGTCGTATGGTCAATCAGACCAATGCGCTGGGACGTATGACCGGTTTCCAATATGATGCGAACGGTCAGGTCAAACGAATAACGGATGCTCTAGGCCAAGTCACCTCTTACGATTACAGTAAATCCGGCGAGATGATCCGTTATGTAAATGAGGCAGGCCACAGAACAACGTGGATCTACAATGAACTCGGTTTGCCGACCAAGATAACGGATGCGCTCGGCCAGGAAGAAACGTATGAATACGATAAGGCGGGAAGGCTGGTCAGCAGCGTCAACCCGCAAGGAGCTGCGACCAAATACCAGACCGATGCTCTTGGCCGAACCGTATCCGTAACGGATGCATTTCAGCAAACGACGGCATTCCGTTATGACGGAGCGGGACGCACTTTACAAATCACCGATGCATTGGGTGCATCCAAAAAATATACCTATGATGTATTGGGGCGATTGACTTCCGAAACGGATCGACGCGGTATGCGATCAGAAATCGTCTATGACGATAAACGTGGAATCCGGAAAATGACCGATGCGAGCGGAGCGTCGACAACCGTACATACAGATGCCCTGGATCGGATCGTGAAATCTACCGATCCGCTTGGACATGCTACGAAGTGGGTATATAACGCTCTGGGAAACCCGATTCAACAAATCGATGCAGGCGGGAATCTAACCTCATGGGAATACAACGCCAAACAACAAGTGGTTCGGATGACTGAGCCGAAAGGCGGCGTAACGAAGTTCGAATATGATGGGGTTGGGAATCCAACGAAAGAGACGAACGCCTTGAATGCAGTAACGGTTTATGAATACGATGCGCTTGATCGACTTGCTCAAGCGACATTGCCGAATGGCGGAACGATACGAAACACTTACAGCGCAGATGGATATTTAACGCAGCGTAAGGACGCCGAAGGCGGTGTGTGGAAGTGGAAATACGATCCCTTGGGCCGTGTCGTTTCGGAAACAAACCCTTTGGGTTATCGGATATCACGGGAGTATAACGCCATTGGCCTTACAACCATTGAACGGGATGAACTCGGAGCACAGACGCATTATGCGTACGATGCGCTCGGAAGCTTAATTCAGCAGAAGGACGCTCTGGGATCGATCTGGAGCTATGAATATGACGCTTTGGGGCAGCCTGTCAAAACCGTTGATCCTCACGGTTCGGCTTATGTCTATGAATACGATGAAGAAGGCAACGTTATTGCGATGGAAGATCCGCTTAAGCACAGGACCGAGTATGCTTATGATCAGGTCGGCCGCATGACCGAAATGAAAGACCCGGCGGGTTATTCCGCCCGCTGGGGATACAATGCCTCCGGCCTGCTTACCACCGTAACGGATGCGCTGGGGTCCGTAACGACATTCAATTATGACGGTTTAAATCGGCTTGTGAAACGGACAGCCCCGAGCGGTTCAGTGGAGCAATGGAAATATGACGCCAACGGCAATCTTGCCTTATTAGTCGATCCATTGGGACACCAAACGCAATACGACTACGACGCGCTGAATCAATTAGTTTCCACCACAGACGCGTTAAACGGGAAGACAACCTACACGTACGATGGCATGGGACAGCTCGCCAAATTGACGGATGCCAACGGGAATAGCCGCAGGTGGGCGTATAATCTGAACGGGCAGCCGCTTACAGAAATCAATGCCCTTGGCAATAAAACGCAGTACAGCTATGATGAGGCCGGACAGCTGACGGAAAAGCTTGATCCGAAGCAGCAGCCAACCCGTTATTCGTATACACCGCGTGGACAACTGTCTACAGTGGAATCCACAGATGATAAAGTCAAATATGGTTACGATCTGTTGGGCCGATTGTCCCAGGTAACCAATCGTTCTTCCGATGAGCAATTCGCTTATGACAAGCTCGGCAGGCTCGCTTCTCAAACCAATGCGTCGCTTGGCAAGTCGATCGAATACGATTACGATGCAAACGGAAATCTTACACAGCTAACCAATAGCGAAGATCGAGTTACTCATTATGAATATGACGTTCGTAACCAGATGATAGGCATGACGGACCCGGACGGAAATAGAAGCGCCTTTGAATACAATGCGCTGGGTTTGGAAACCAAACGTGACCTAGCTAACGGAAATCAAATCAATAACACGTACGACCAAGATGGACAGCTTGTTAAAGTGGACAACCGCAACGCTGCCGGTTCGACAATTTCGTCTTATGCCTATGAGTTCGATGCGTCGGGTAAACGGATTTCCGAGACGGAAGCCGACGGCTCCCGGATTGACTACGGCTACGACGTATTAAATCGTTTAACAGATGTAAGGCATGGCAGTACCGAAACCGCTTCGAGTGAGCCATATGCCAAAGTAGCCGGTTTGAATAACGATTATTTATACTCTCCCTATGCCCAAATCGCCGCAGCGGACAAAGAAAAGGGCAATGATAATGCCGGGAATAGTGGAGGCAATGGCGGCGGGAACAGTGGGAGCGCTGACGGTGGAAACGGCGAAGCTAACGCCGGTAGTGGAAGTAATTCAGGAGGAAATACAGGCAGCGGAGGCAACGCGGGAGGAAATGCAGGGGGAAATGCCGGAGGAAACGACAATGGAGGGGGCGGCGATTCCAGCAAAGGAAATTCCGGTTCCTCGGATGCAGACAAACCCGGTAACAGCGGTGGGAACCCGGGCAATCCCGATACGGGTAATCCCGGCAACAGCGGCGGCAATAGCGGCGGCTCCGATAACGGCAACGGAAACGGAAACAATGGTAATGGCAACAGTGGAAACAGTGGTAACGGTAATAGTAACAATGGAAACAATGGTAATGGTAAAGACAATGGCAAAGAAAACGGCAAAGAAAACGGCAAAGAAAACGGCAAAGAAAACGGCAAAGGAAACGAAAAGGGCAACGGAAAAGAGAATGGGAATAAGAAGAGCAGTGACCTCTCGTGCCCTCCGGGAATTGTCAAATCAGTTACGGTTGAAGACGAGGGTGTATTAGAGATTGCTGCTGAAGTCAACCCGTCTTCAAGCTCTAAGAAATTGCAGCCGGGCTATTTAATGGACCGTTATACTCACGCTTCATATTCGTATGATTCGGTTGGTAACAGGTTGTCCATGACGATTGACGGGACTGAGACCCATTACAGCTACAATGCGCTAAACCAATTACTGCAAGCCGGGGATACGGCTTACGAATACGACGATAACGGCAACCAAATCGCACAGATCGGTCCAGATAGCCGGATCGAATATGCTTACGACAACGCGAACCAACTCACGGATGTTGTATTTGGGGACGGCGGCTATGCCAAATATGCCTATGACGGTTTGGGCAGAAAAGTATCGCGTGAAGAGATGACGTTCCACCTATGGACGCCTGAAGGGCCGAAAGCGGGTGAAGAACAACCAAACAAGGGTAATGGTAATGGCAAGAGCAATGATAATGACAAAGGCAAATCCAACCATGCAAATAATGGCAATGCTTATGGTAAAGTGGATTGCAAAGGCGGCAACGGCAATAGTAATGGCAATAGTAATGATAAGGGCAGTGGAAACGGTAATGATAAGGGCAATGGCAGCGACAGTGAGAAGGGCAACGGAAATGGAACGCCGAATGAGAATGCGCTGACGAACGGCGAAGGCAACAAATACGGATTGTACAAGAAGCTTTCCGGGGATCCCAATTCCGGGGATTCTGATGCTTCGTCGGTACAAACCGATTTGGAGAAAACCGCCTACATGTACATGGGCTTGTCCAACGTCATCCATAAGGAATATAGCGACAAAGGATCCCCGTATGCAGAGTATTACTTGGGTCCGAACAGCGAGATCGTGTCCCGCAAGATGTTCGGACTACATGGGCTGATCAATCCGGGCAAGGAGCCACATCTGGATACAAACGGCGGCCTGATGTATTATTTATCTAACGGCAGGCATTCGGTCAGCGAGCTGACCGACCGTAACGGGGGCGTCATAGAGAGCTACCGCTACGATACATTCGGCGGTATCTTCAGCGGCATCACCGCGCCATATAATACCGCAGGTTATACCGGTCAGCATTATGACGACAAGACTGGCCTAATGGATTACGATGCACGCTGGTATGATACGACATCAGCGCGGTTCCTAACCGAAGATACATGGCCGGGGAAAGGGACGCAGCCGTGGACGCAGAATCGCTACGCCTACGTCGGCAACAATCCGGTCAACATGTGGGATCCAACAGGACACGTGCCGGATTGGGTGAGGAATAAGCAAGGCCATCAGGAAATTGAAGAATATCAGGATGAGGAAGTACATTATGTGTTTACCGATACGTGGACATTTAACAGTTATAGCTCGACCCTTTATGAACCGATTCGCATAAGCGAGGATAGACAAAAGAGACAGATCGTAGAGCAGTGGGAGCAAGCATTTACTGAAGAATGGAGTTATACCCACAGCTGGTCGGATTATTTCTATGGATTATCAGAATTTACTGGATCAAACCCGGTCACGTATAGCGATAATGGCGTCAATCCTTGGACCGTCACAATAACTGCTGGACAAATTTCCGTGCAAAATGCGGCAGTGATTCGTGGATATGGCGAACCGCCTGCGAATGCGAAGCCAATTATCCAGTTCACCTCAATAAAGGGTGAACAAACAACATCCGAAGTCCTGATCAGCCAGGAGCAGTTCGCATCATTTTCATCCACACAGCAACAAATCATCGGAGAATCGGTATTCTCATTTACACAAGGTATATTAGGTATGTCGGAACCGATTCTTGTCGCATCCTTGTCTGATGATATTTACGCTGCCGCTGTAGAGGGTGCGAAAATCACAAAACATTTTGCAATAGGAGCATGGAGAGGAATAAAGGGAAGCGTTCTGGAAACCTATGAATTAATCCGACATCCGATAAAAACAGCCGAAACCATTAAGGCTATGGCGACTTTGTTTGTAGCTTATCGAGTTACAGGCGATACGAAATATCTTTTGCCAATTGCAATTCCGCTTGGGGAAGCTATCTTGGATGAAGTCGATCGCTGGAACGGGGGCGATCGCTACGATAGAGCGGAGCAAATAGGCGAATATATCGGAGGTACTTTAGTTGCTGTCATCGGTACAAAAGGCATAGGGTTAGTACTGAAAGAGTTAACACTTACGAAAAAGTTAATAAACAATGAAGCGGATTTAGATGATGTCAACAAAATTCTTGATTCGACGGATTCTGAGGAGATACGAAAAAAAGTCGATGACATTTATATTGAGTCTGTAACTGATAAAATTTTATCTATAAAGAAAGGTGAACGACCTGATCCGGGAACCTATCTTTCTCAAAATTATATTACTTCTCACCTTACTCAATTTGATGGCGGTGTTACAAAAATATCTTCTTCTGTCCCAAATGGAGTGGTTGGACCTCCTGGAGGAACATTTGTGATGCCAAAATCGCTAGCTGACCAATTGATTACTCAGTCTGGTGGTAATATTGCTAAACTAGAAAAATATCTCAGTCTTGAACCCGGAACATTAGGCATTAATCCTGTAAGGATTGATATTTCATCACCAAGTGGACTAAGGATGCCAAGCGGTAATGAACTTGGAGCTAACTCTCAATGGGTACCAGGTGGTTACACAGGTGGCGGAATACCAGAAGCTACAATTGATCCTGTTTTACCAGGTAATTATACTGTAAATTCAATATTCAAATAGGGGGTAATGAAATTGGCTGAAAAAATTATTTTTTCGGATTATGGCATTGAGATTTTTGAACGAAGTGGAAAAATATACATCAGGTATGACGCAGGTGAATTAGTTGTTCAAATGCGAGAAATAGAAATAACCGAAGAGGAAGCTGTTAAAGCACAAATAAGTGCGAAGGATGCGTACGATGTAATTATTGCATGTGAAAATAGATCGTGATTTTTCAAAATAAACCTTGATGGCTTCATGCCATCAAGGTTTATTTTTGTGGGGGAGAGCTACCCAGTGCCCCAATGAACCCATCATTCAACCAATAATATCTGGTCGGAATATTTCTATGGATTAGCAGAACTTACTGGATCAAACCCGGTTACTTATAGCGATAATGGCGTCAATCCTTGGACCGTCACAATAACTGCTGGGCAAATTTCCGAGCAAAATGCGAATACGATTCGTGATGAATATGGCGAACCGCCTGCGAATGCGAGGCCAATTATCCAGTTCACCTCAATAAAGGGTGAACAAACAACATCCGAAGTCCTGATCAACGAAGCTCATTAGTAAGTGGGGGCAAACATCTATAAATAGAAACAGAAACATATCTAATATGGGTCAACATCTACCGATATTATGAATAATCCCCTAGTTTTACTTATGATCAATAGAGTTCATCAATTTATAGAGGTGAGTTAAATTTTACTTGCCTCTATATCTCATAGGAGACGCGTCTAATGAAAAATTATCAAAGAATTCCATTAATTGCAGGGTTGTTATTAATAATTATTTCTTCATATCCTTAATTTTTAAAGAGTCCAAAATTTATAAGGAAATTGAGAACCAATATGAAATAAATGAAATAATCAATGTAAATAATAAAGGTTTAGAAAATTCCAATACTCTTGATGAACCTGTAACTATCCTAGGCAATACAATCTCGATAAGTTTATTGAAAACAGGCAGGTTTACCTCAGAAACAGTTATGGGAACGAAAAAAGAAATTTATGATGTTTCTGTCACAATAAATAATAAAAAATATACTAATACAGAGGCATGGATAAGACCTAATCGGCAGGGGGATGTCAGATATCTATCTTGGCTACAAATACTAAATGTACTCGATAAAAAAAATGAAAATAGGGTTGTGGTTGCACAGAGAATATCTGGTGATTGGATAAAAGGTCAAAAGAAAAAAGAATTCGAAGAAGATCAAACATGGAGAATGATATATATATACCCTGACCAAAGTGTAAAGGAAGAGACTTTTAAGTATAACGAACGAGAGAATCATTTGTTAGGAGTTAGAATTATTCAAATTGCATCAATTTCGACATCATTTATTGGTTTTGAATCTAAAGCTTTAACATATTTTCCTTCAAATATTTACCCGGATGACGTAAAATTGTTTGTGTACCAAGATTTGGAGCCTTTTCAGGTAACAAAAAAGTAGGGTATTCTCGGGATTGCGACACCACCAAGAAGGAGCCCTACTCAATGACTAATATACCCGATAACAT
>NZ_JBEQAP010000007.1:0-186341 GCF_041640265.1 Cohnella sp. | reverse complement strand
CCACACATTTATACCTACTTGTCAAGTCTTATTTCTCTTTTTCGTACAAAAAAAGAGCGGGCTATCTTTTTCGATAACCTGCTCTTTTTCTTGATATTTGGACCTGCACCTTAACTAAATGACATTGGCCACACGGCAGCCCTTCCTTCTGTTATTCAACTCCCTCGTTCCCTGTTAGTTGAATAAATTGTTGTCTATTATGCTTGAGTATCTTCATCACTTTTGTATTCTAAAATATCTCCAGGCTGACATTCTAAAGCCGTACAAATCGCCTCTAAAGTGGATAACCGAATTGCTTTTGCCTTACCATTTTTCAATATGGAGAGATTAGCCATCGTGATTCCAACTCTCTCCGAAAGTTCTGTGACGCTCATTTTCCTTTTAGCAAGCATCACATCAATATTTATTATAATTGCCATATTATTCACCTCAGATCAGACTATTAAATCATTTTCCGCTTTTATATCAATGGCTTCTTGTAAAAGTATTTGGAGAACGGCAGCAAAGACTGCGATAACCATTGAAGCAAAAATGATGACCATTCCAATTATTATGATACCTGGGGCGTCGTCCATCTCCGCCATGAGATAGAAGAGTGGCATGCCTGCCACAAACAAGCTACTGATTGTGAATGCACAGTATTTAATATTCTTTAAAACTCGTACAGATAATTCCGAGAAAGCTTTGTTCTTGTCAATATAGCTTAAAAGTTTAAAAGCTTGATACAGCGCAAAGTAAAAAGGTATCGCCGTTGCATACAAATCGATTAAAACGAGATATTTCAAATAAGTATGATCTGGATATAACTCTGCTGCAAAATTCGCTATCTCTGGCACCAAAAATATGTACAAAGCAAGAAATGGGATTCCGATAAGAATAACAGCTGTCTTTAAAAAGAGTGTTGTTCCTCGTTTCATAAAAAGCACCTCACTAATAGATTGTTTATTTGATCTTATCACATCATTTATTGTTTTACAATAAATTAATATCGTTTTAAATAATATTATTGTTGTTATGTAAATCTACACATTCTTGTCATCCTACAATAATCAAACCCAGTGCCATCACGGCACTGGGTTTGATTATTGTAGGGATATTAATGTGTTTACTGTTCCTTCTTCATAGCAGCAAGCTTCCGGCGATACTCCAACGCAGGTAGTCCACCCCAACCCCAATTCTCGGTGTCAACCTCTTCGATAACTACGAAGGTAGATTCTAACGGCTTGTTCAGAACGTTAAGCAGAAGATCGCTGACCCCTTTAATGAGCGCCGCCTTTTCTTCCGCCGTGACAGACTGACGATCTGGTACGGTGCCCTCGCGGGTCACTTGGATTGTAACAATCGGCATGGATATTCTCCCCCAATTAAATTGGAATGTTTAGTTATTATGTCACTGCTTCTACTTTTGCTTAGTGACCTGCATTTTGTCCACCATCAACATGAAGGATCTCACCCGTTACGAAGTTGGCTGAATCCAGATATAAGACTGCCTCGACGATCTCATGTGACTCGCCCATGCGTCCCATAGGATGCAGTTTAGCTAGAGCATCGTGTGATTCAGCAGGATGCATTGGTGTTTTAATGACCCCCGGTGAAACTGCATTCACGCGAATACCTTTGGAAGCATACTCAATCGCAAGTGATTTCGTAGCCGAGTTTAGACCGCCCTTCGTTAATGAGGCGAGTACAGAAGGAACGGCAGCCGACGGTTGGTCAACCAGACTTGTCGTAATGTTAATGATGTGTCCCGTACCTTGTTTCAGCATCTCCGCCATCGCACGTTGAGTAACGTGGAAGAAGCCGACGACATTAGTTGATAAATACGTTGCAAAGTCCTCTTCTGAATACTCCGTAAATGGCTTGGACATGAAGATTCCGGCATTATTAATCAGCGTATCGATGCGTCCATAGTGAGCCATGCTTTCGTCGATCAAGCGCTTCGCGGTCTTAGAATCTGCAACATTACCGGCAACAAACAGCACTTGTTTTCCAGTAGGATCGATTTCTTTTGCAGCCTCAGCCAACTCTTGTTCTCGGCGTCCATTGATAACTACATTCGCTCCCCGATTCACCATCTCAACCGCCATAGCTTTCCCGAGGCCGCTGCTTCCGCCGGTTATCACAAATACTTTCCCCTGAATACTCATATGTTGTTTCTCCTTGTCGCAATTATTGGCCCAAAGACCACCCGTCGTATCGATGAACTGTTTCATTTGAGCTGGAAGATTAACTGTTTTCAAACACTTTCATAAATTCATTAGGAGATTGTAATCCAGATAAACTGATCTCCTCATTAATTACAAAGTAAGGCACCCCTCTGATTCCCATCTTTTGCGCGTTGCGTTGTCCTATTCCAACTTTTTCAAGCCCCTCACCTTGATTAAGCCGCGTTTTGAGTTCAGCAGCATCGTCAGTGACCCCGCTTGCTCTTGCTATCTGCACAAGTTCATCCACATCACCGATATGAGCACCGGTTTCGTTGTACTGCCTCATTCTTGCTTCGAATTGTGCAGTCCCGCCTAGCCGGCCGATCATAATCTGGCGATAATCTTCTCCTTCAGGACGAATACCGGGGTTAAGCTGATAAGCATGCCAGCGAACGGTTGCCTTCGTGCCTGCCGGCAATTGTTTCAAAGCGGTTCGCAGACTGGTTGTTCCCATTCGACACCAGGGGCAAATCGTATCCATGTAAACGTCAATGGTCAAGTCTTTCATAAAACCACCATAACTGGCTTTACCGTTTTAATATGTTGAACGTAATCAATACTGCTCTTTGCCAATCGTTCATCTGTAACGTCAGAAGTGTCGTTTAGCGAAAAGTGAGGCAGATAAGAGGCACTGATAAAATGAGCAAGCGCTTCTATCGGCCGCAATATTTCTTGCAGGGTAAAGCGATTGAATCCGGCTGCGGTGTACGACTCTTCCGTACCATAAGTCGAGATCGCAACACCGATTTCTTTACCTGCTGTTTTATTGCCATCCGGTCCATAGGCCCAACCGTACAGCAATACGGAATCAAACCATTTTTTCAGTAATGGAGGCGTGCTGTACCAATAAAGCGGATATTGAAATATAATCCGGTCATGCGCTTCAATCAATTGTTGCTCTATAGCAACATCGATATTTTCGTCTGGGTACGCCTTATATAATTCATGAATCGTGATATCGTCATGCTTTTGTAATTCCTTCACCCATGACTTGTTCCAGTTGGATGCCTCGATGTTCGGGTGAGTAACGATTACTAAGGTTTTCATTTTTTTGCTCCATTTCATAATGTATTATGTTATAGTTACGCATTTTGGGTAATCACCATCTTGTTTTTATCTACCTATTAAAAGATAGATTTCGGCTTAAAAAAAATATCCGCCTTTTTAAGTTAAAGCGGATATTAATCCATCGGCAATCATGTCAAATCGACTTAAATCTCGAAAACTTTTTGCAAGTAATTGCGCACCTTGAAGCGAAGCAAGAAATTGATGGGCTCGTACATTTGCGGCACCCTCAAAGTTTAGATGCCCATTACGCCGTCCCTGATCCAACACTCGTTCCAACCATTCTAGATTAGCGGTGAACAAATGAGCTAACCCTTCTTGTACTTTACTTGATAAAGTAGCAAGGTCAGTAGCAAACATGACACCCATACAAGTACAACACTCTTGAACAGGGGCCTTGTAAATCAAAATGAATTTTCGAAATTTTTCCAAATTGTTCTGCGTCTCGCTATCGATTTGATCGATTGCAGAAATAAAACTTTTACGATACCGTACAATCAGCGCTTCTCCCAAATCCTCCTTACTAGGGAAATAGTAATGAATACTGGCAGTACGTATCCCTACTTTTTCTGCAATATGTGAATAGCTAAATCCGTTAAAACCGACATCCTGAACAATTGACTGAGCGGTATCCAAAATGAGTTCTGCTGTATTTTTGGTCTTTGTCATATCGTCATTCTACCTTTCAGTAGATAATGAGTCAATACGGAAGCCCGTACATACTGGTAACTTCATCTTTGGAAAAATGGCACTTGATTCATATAGATGATATCGACTTTCTCATGCAGCGGACCGTTTTCTTCGGTTCTACCTCTAAGTTCCAGCCACTCCGGATCTTCCCGAAAGGCTTTATAGTTTCGTTCGCGCGATGCCGCGTCTTGATGCTCAAGAACGTAATACAACCGATTTTTCGATTCGTCCGCGTCCTCCCAGAAATTCGTTACCCGCATACTATGCTTAGCAAAAATTCGTATCGTATCGTCCCGAAATCGATCCAGTAAAGCTTGCATACGACCAGGAATTACTTGGTATATTCGGAGTTCATATAACATGAATGCCACCCCCCTTTGACTATCTATTAAAAGATAGAATTATCATTTAAAAAAAGTCGGCTTATTAATCTGTTGGCCGCTCAATAATCATACAATGATTTTGTTATCATGTATAATACAAAATAAAGATATCCAATATCTCAAATCCTAATACCTAAACTTAACGATGCAGGAGGTCAATATGGATATTCAGTTGCTCAAAGTGTTTATTACCACTGCACATGAAGGTAGTATATCCAAAGCGGCTCAAAAATTAAACTTTGCTCAATCTAATGTCACCCATAAGATACAACAGCTGGAGGCGGATTTGCAGACACCTCTGTTCTACCGCCATAACCGGGGTATTACACTTACCCCTTCCGGTCAAATCCTTGTTACTTATGCTGAGAAAATATTGAATATCATTCAGGAAGCCAGATCGGCCGTCGGAGACTCCTCCGTTCCTGCAGGGCCACTTCATATTGGGTCTGTAGAAACTACAGCTTCGAATCGACTGCCTAAGCTGCTTACCCAATATCACACCCTATATCCATCGGTCGACTTCTCTTTAATCACCGGCCCTACTGAGAAACTCCTTCATGCCGTTTTTCATTATGAGCTGAACGGAGCATTCGTGGCTGGACCCGTAGAGCATCCCGATTTAGTTCAGGAAAAAGTCATTGATGAGGAGCTGGTTCTTATCACTCCTGTCTCCTATCCATCCGTCAAATCCATCCACGATGTGCAATTGCGTACGCTTCTCGTATTCCAAAGCGGCTGTTCCTATAGGGCAAAATTGAATCAGTTGCTTAACGAAGAAGGTATATTGCCCGTGAAGTTAATGGAATTCGGATCGTTTGAAACCATAATCGGTTGTGTCGGCGCCGGACTCGGCATTTCACTTATGCCGCGATCCATCGTAACCGAGGCAGAGAAGCAAGGCCGAGTCCGATGCCATGCGATCGCCGGCAAACATGCCATTGTCACAACTGTGTTCATTAGGCGCAAAGACGCATTAATCACGCCGGCTTTGTCAGCCTTCTTATCGGAGATGCGAGCCCATTTTGGCTAAGGTTGGACATGCGTCACTCCTTAGCTTCCCGATTTTGCGAACTCTTCCCGAACTCGCGGGGCGACTTCCGTTCCTAATAGTTCAATAGCTTTCATAACATCCTCATGTGGCATAGTGCCGGCTGGTAAATGTAGGAAAAATCGTGAGAAGCCTAAATGTTTTTGCATATAAATAATTTTGTTGGCCACCGTTTCGGGATCGCCTACGTAGAATACGCCTTCTGGGCTGCATGAGGCATCGAATTGTGAACGGCTATAATGCCCCCAACCCCGTTCTTTACTCATTGAATTAAACACTGCCTGAGTGGGAGGGAAATACTTTTCGGCCGCAATCGAGGTACTTTCCGCAACGAACCCGAGTGAGTGTACGGCTATCGGTAATTTCGATGCATCATGTCCTGCACGAGTAGCAGCGTTCTTATAGAGCGGCACGAGCGGAGCAAATTGCAAGGGGCTCCCGCCAATGATCGCCAAAACAAGAGGCAGTCCCAGTACCCCTGCTCGTATTACCGAATCCGCATTACCCCCACTGCCAATCCACACGGGTAAAGGGTTCTGAACCGGACGCGGATACACACCCAGATTCGTAAAGGCCGGTCGATGCCCTCCTTTCCAGGTTACCTTCTCCGAGTCCCTTAATTTTAATAAAAGTTCCAATTTTTCCTCGTAAAGCTCATCATAGTCTTTTAAATCATAACCAAACAATGGGAACGCATCGACCATAGAGCCTCGACCCGCGATAATCTCAGCACGTCCATTTGAAATACCATCGAGGGTGGCAAATTGCTGAAACAAACGTACTGGATCAACAGCAGAGAGCACGGTAACCGAACTGGTTAAGCGTATCCTTTTGGTCATAGGCGCCGCTGCCGCCAGAATAACGGCAGTAGCGGAATCCCCAAATTCCTTACGATGATGCTCGCCGACCCCAAATATATCCAACCCAACCTGATCGGCAAGGACGATTTCTTCAACAACCTGCCGCAATCGCTCCGCATGAGTTATCGTCTTGCCCGTTTTAACATCCGGAGTTGTTTCGACAAATGTATCTACACCAATTTCCATTTTCAAATCCCCCTGTCTTTAAATTTAAATTCTATCGATTTTCCAGCGTTATTAGAGTAAATCCATCGTTTATAAAAAATCCGTCCCATTATTTTTGTCATTGCCTTCACGATTCCTTATTCCATATCCGATTTTCTTCAGCACGTGAATAAGTTCGAGCTTCTCCTCATCCGTCGCGAAGGACAAATTGTCAGAGATCGTTCTAACATGATTTGGGAATATATTGTCGAAGTAGCTTCGTCCATCCCCGGTCAATGCCACATTTGTTTTACGTCGATCACCCGGTATGGGGAGCCGTTCCACGAACCCCTTCTTCTCCAATTTATCGACCACGTAGGTGATACTCCCGCTAGGAATCGAGAAAGTATCGCTAATAATCTGGATGGGATGCGGACCTTTATTGTAAAGAAACTCGAGAATTCGGAAGGTTTCTAAACTGAGACCATAGCTGTCAATGTCGCGTTCTAAGTTCTCGTACAGTACTTTCACCATGTTTCTTATTACACGTATCAGTCTTAAATCAAGAGCCTTACCCTCAGCATCGCGTTCATTCATTCTTTATGCCCCCTTACCTGCGTTTTTCATACAACGAAACCCTAGAGGTTTCTGTGCCTTTATTTTGCCGTGGTCGAATTCTTCTTTTGCTTGAAATTCAGGGCCTAATATTTGAATGTTCATTTAAAAGCTTCTTTCTGCACCTTATCAAAAATATATCCTAATATTATTTAATTTAATAATAAGTAATATATACATAGTTTATTTATTTGTCAACATATGAGATGATACAAAAAAATCAGATCAGATTTGATCCGATTCATGCTTGATAGCATTCAGCATTTTGGTTTCACTCACATTTTCTGCCATCTTCATTATAGGCCGAAAACCCCGCCTTCACGAAAGCGGGGTTTTCGGCCTTGTTCATTTACAAAATTAACCAACAACGTTCGTTACTACTTCGATATTGCCATGGGTTGCTTTGGCATAAGGGCAAACCTGATGGGCTTCCTCGACTATCTGCTTAGCCACGTTGGTTTCTACGCCGCTTATAGTGATGTCCATATTAATTGCTAATACATAGCCGTCGGTCGCATCCTTGCCGAGCGTAACATTAGAAGTTATTGTTATACCTTCCGTTTTAATATTCCTTTTTCTAAGAATAGTACCCATCGCACCTTCGAAGCATGCGGCAAATCCTGCAGCGAACAGTTGCTCCGGATTGGTTCCCGTTCCGGGACCCCCTAATTCCTTGGGATATCTCAAGTCTATGTTAAGATTGCCATCGCTGGAAATAGCCTTGCCTTCCCTTCCGCCTTGAACGTTTACAGTAGCCGTGTACAATTTCTTTTCCATTTTAATCATATTCGTAACTCTCCTTTTATTAGTGGATTATTTTATACTCTAGCTATACTGGTGACCGCACCTTTGCTCGCCGAATTAGCTGAACACAAACTTGAACGATCGTTCAAAAATATAGTTAATTAAAGCCACTTCCCATCAAGTTTTCCTTTGTTGTCCCACTCCTCTATTCAAATACCGACATATTCATGTTAATGATTTGTCGTAATTTTTCGCTGTCCGTTATAGTCTTAACCATAACGCGAAGTCCTATTATTGCATTATTAAAATAATGAGACAGCCATTCCGGATTTAGAGCTTTGGAAATTTCTCCCGACTGTTGGCCTTCCACAATAATGTCGTATATTAACTGTTCTACAGTGGCCCAGCCCAGTTTAACCAAATCTCTGCATACAGAATCATGTTTTGCCAACTCAACCGCGGTATTCACCATGAAGCAGCCATCAGGAAACTCCTCTTTCTGTTGGACTGCAATTTCAAGCATCATTCGGATAGCTTCCTTGGCAGAACGGGTATCAGCCATACGACGCTTAATCGGAAGCCTAATTGATTGCTCAAACATTTCAATATAGCGTTTCAATGCTTTGACATACAAGGATTGCTTATCGCCAAAGGTATCATACAGGCTCCCTTTATGAATCCCCATATGGGAGACCAATTCCTGTATGGATGTCTTCTCATAGCCTTGTTCCCAGAATAACCGCATAGCTTTTAGCAGAACTACATCTTCATCGAATTCCTTTGTCCTGGCCATCTCATTGCACCCTCCTTTCAAAATCAATTTATCATATGAAGAACGATCGGTCAAGAATAATTTTGAACGACCGTTCTTGAAACTACGGCTCCGTTTCTTGCATTCTCTATAGCCATCATTAAAAGCCGGAGCGGCAATTCGATTTGCCGCTCCGGCTTTATACATATATTACGTTGAACGCAAAGCAATTATCGGCAGCTTTACACCATCTCTCAGGAATAAGGGAATCCGTTCCACATCCCATGCATATGAGTCTTGTGGTTTTTCGGCGTTTCTATGGTGTCTGAAGTTAACTTAAAAACTACTGATGCGAATAACCTGCGTTAATAGCGTCTTGTTCGGAGAAGAAGAATACTTGGTCTTCAATTTTGATCAGTTTGTAGTCTGCCGGATCGACATACTTCTTGGTGTAGAAGTCGCCTACGTATTTGTCCTGTACTTCGTCAAACATGCGGTCGCGGTATTCAAACGGCCGTTCCTGCAAAGGATTGGACGAATTCCAGATACCAAGCCCATTATTTCTTGCGGAGATCATGGCATTACGTAAGCTTTCATAACGCTCGCTATCATGGCTGTTCGGCCAGATGACATAAGTTTCGGCATAACCTTTCTCGACCAGATCCTTATTTACATCCAGGGTGCCCTTGTAAACATAAGCCAACAAGCGATCAAAAGCATCCTTTTCAACTACATCCGTTACCAGAGTAATTTTAGTTCCGCTTGGCAATAAATTTTTCAGATAAGCTTTTGCTGCATTTCCATATGGATCGACTTGGTTTCCAGGATCTTTACCGTCTACAGTGAAAGTTTCAGGAGTGTCGATACCCAAAAATCGTATTTGTCTTGTGCCTGCCACAGGCTGGCGCAGATAGATGGTGTCGCCATCCTTAACATAGTCTACTGTACCGGAATAAGTGCTTGCCGCATTAACTTCAGCAGCCGGAAATACGACGCCGATGGATAGCATTATAGCCAGAACCAAGCTTAAAATGACAGATGTTTTGAATTTGTTTAACATTATTTCATCTCTCCATTCTCATTATCCATGATTTGGATAGCCGGCTTATCCATCTCTAATAGTGACATAGATAAGTAAACTTGTGATTAATATTCAGCAATTCTTTTGTAAATCTTTTTTTGAAATTAACTTGGAATTGTCAGATTTACTGCGTGAGCGAGGACGCGCTCAAAAAAAAAGCCCGCGATTTACGCGGGCTTGATTCGGACAATGTTTGTTTCTTCCGACATTTAGTCTTGTCGGTTCATGATTCCCAAGCCAATTTTCTTGAGTAAAGTAATGAGCATGATCTTCTCCTCGTTCGTTACGAAGACTAGATTATCGGAGATCGTCTGAGCATGCTTTGGGAAAATATCATCAAAGTAACTACGGCCCTCCGCGGTCAACGTCACATTCATTTTACGTCGATCACCAGGAATGGGAAGCCGTTGTATAAACCCCTTTTTCTCCAGCTTATCCACTACATACGTGATACTCCCACTCGGGATCGACAGCGTGTCGCTGATTTTCTGAATCGTATGCGGTCCTTTACTATAAATAAGCTCGAGAATTTGAAAAGTTTCCGTACTCAGTCCGTAGCTGTCTATGTCATTCTCAATATTCTCATATAAGACCTTTACCATATTCCTCAGTACGCGAAAGAGCCTCAAATCAAGGGCTTGATCTTCATGAGCACGTTCTGCCATACCTCAACCACCTTATCTCGCTTTCTGATACAAAGGATAGTCGACTTCTGTCGGAATATCAATAAGAACAATTCGAAGTTTCTCGACCTGCACGGATACTGACTTCTCCCTCTTGATCGGAATCGAGGACTCCCCCGGTTCAATCTAGACGTCAACCATCTTAGCATCCGTCACGAAATGGGATTATCCCTGCATAAAGCGGAACCAGTCGAAGTCGAAGTTGCTCCCCGGCAGGAAGGTGAATGTCACTTTTTGCATCTGCCGCTTCCATAATCATCTCATTTTCAGAGATGAACCCGCCTCCCGACAGATACCAGTAGTTAGGATCCAGATAAATGATTTTTGTCATCGAAGTCTAAAAAATCATATCGTAAATTTCTATAACGACAATAGATCTACTACCTCATATTGACGCACTATCTTTTTAATCTTAATTTCCTCTGCTTGCCCGTGTTTCTTTTGATTGCTCATTTCTTTGTGTCCTTCAACATGCTCTTCCCTTGTTAACCATGTTATAAAATCTGGTTTGCTTTCCCACTTTGTAACAAACACATATTCTACAACACTTTCTTTACTTTCTTTAAACCAGCAATCTACTGATATTAGACCTTTTACATTCATTGTTTCTTTCATAGTTTCTTGCATTTTCGCAATCATTTTATGCTGTGCTGTTACATCTACCTCATAAATGGCTTGACTGATAAACATATAACCGCTCCTCGTATTGTATTTGGGAATAAAAACAAAACAATGTTTACTTACTAATTAACTTACTTACTAATTAACTTAGTAAGTAAGTTAATTAGTAAGTAAACATTATCACATAGATAAAAGTCAGTCAATGAGAATTGTTATCATTAACTGAGCTTTATTTTAATACGCTATTCAATTTTTGAAATATATGAAGGATTTGTTCGATTTCATTTTCATCCAAGTCATTAAATAGCTGTATAAATTTTTCTGCTCTTTTTTCAATTATTTGTTCAACTATTTTTTGTCCATCTTCTGTAAGAGAAAGTTGAACAACTCTTCTATCATTTTCTAATCGTGTTCGTTTTATTAAGTTATTTTTTATAAGTGTGTCCGTAAGACCTGTTACTCCTCCTGATGTGATACCTAGAAATGAAGAAATATCTGAGGCAATACAAGTGCCCTTCTTAAAAATATGCAGCAGAATAAGCATATGTCCACTTGCAAGTTTATACTCTGTCTCAGGGAAGAATTCATTCTGTTTCTTTAATTTACGGAATACAATTCCAAATACTTCTTGAAATTCGGCTAATTGTTTTTGTTTATAAAAAGCATCTTTATTATGTGAATCCATTTTTATTCTCCTTCATGAAAGTACCACGACCTCATATTGTTAAAATATACAGCTTGATTATACTAATTTCAAGCAACTGGACGAGATGAGTTTGATCGAGAATTGCTGGCTATGCCGACAAACAAGAAAAACCGTCAGTGACAAATCACCCTGACGGTCCTTTTTACTTCGTGCGTCCATCACTCGATTCGTGCGATTCTATATGAATAATCATTTCTATTTTCCCCCAAGATGGTAAAGTCGTTAAATCTATATGAAAAATCGTATGGAATCTCTCCTTTAGCGCTTATCCTGACTATTCTATTCGAAAAATCATACAGATTTATGGACACACAAAAGGATTAGACGGGTTGTAGGTGATTCGTAGAACTAGTCGAGCCGGATTGTAGCTACAACAACCACCTGCTCTAACTGCCTATCGCGGTTGACTCCGGGGTTCTTGCAACTGACGGCGGTATCGTTTGTGTTCATAGATCCGATGAGTTTAAGGGTAGCCAACGCGCACGACCCTCTTTTCTCATTTCTTTATGACGGTATCCCTTACACTCAGACCCGATATTTTCGAATCACTTTATGATAGTATCCCCTTTGCTCAGCATTCCTGAAAAATTAATCGAACATTTCGTCCATAGGTCGAAGGATATCGCCATTAAGGCCCGGATAATGCGTGATCACAGCTCGTGCACAAAAGTGCCTGTCTCCATAAGGAAACAGGCACTCACCATGATCAATTGGTTACTACAGACATTCATTCAGGTATGCCGAAGTTCGGAGTTCCATCCTCATTCCAATTCACTTGTTGCGCGCGTGCATGACGATTGGGGTCATTCAATGGTTCGCCTTCGATTTGCTTATAGCTTCGTGCATGATAGATCAGAATATCGGCCGATCCATCCTCCGATACGGTGAAGCAGTTATGGCCAGGGCCGTATTGTCCGGTTTCTTCGCTCGTTTGGAAAACGGGCTCCGGGGATTTCGTCCAAGATTGCGGGTCTAACAAATCGCTGGTTTCCAAAGCTGTCAGCAGTCCCATGCAATAATTGCTGTCGGTAGCGCTTGCCGAGTAGCTGATAAAGATCCGTCCGTTTTTCTTCAGTACGGCTGGCCCTTCGTTCACCCGGTGGCCAATGATCTCCCACGCATATTCCGGTTTAGCAAGCAAGACCTGCTCGCCGCGAATCGTCCACGGATCGGACATCTCGGCGATATACAGATTGGAGCTTGCTGCAGTTTCCAGGTCGTATTGCGCCCAAACCAAATACCTTACGCCGCGATGCTCGAAGGTTGTGGCATCCAAAGAGAAGGAGTCAAATTCGGTCCGTATCTGTCCTTTTTCCACCCATGTCGTCTCCAGCGGGTTGGCCGCATCATTTTCCAGGACGTACATACGGATCTCCCATGCCGTCTCGTACTCGTCCGATCCGCCGGCGGCAAAATAGATGTACCATTTGCCGTCGATATAATGGATTTCAGGTGCCCAAATATGTCCGCTCATTGTGCCCTTCTCATGTTTGCACCAAATGACAACCGGTTCGGCGGTACTGAGCTCCTGAATCGTTCTTGCCCTTCTGAGCTCGATGCAGTCGTATGCGGGAACCGAAGCGGTAAAATAATAATAGCCGTCCGTATGCTTGTAAATCCAAGGGTCTGCCCGCTGCTCGATAATCGGATTGCGGAATTGTCTGTTAATGCTAAGCTTGCCGTTCAGATCGATAATCGGTAGGAATAGCGGCCTTTCATTCGGAGTCTTATTAGGTCTGTGAATAGCCAGCATCAGTTCCCCTTCGAACGTGGCAAACAGCATGCCGTGACCGCCGTCTTGTCCGAATAAAGGCTCGCGGTCTTGCACCCATGGCCCTCTGATGTTACCTGTGTCCGAACGAGCGATACCGATCGCATAACCGTTTACTCCGTGGCTTGACCACAGCATCAGGAGCTCTCCATTTGCCGCGCAGTGCAAGAAAGGTCCATCCGTTACGTAGTTCTTTTTCTCGCCTGCAGCACTATCGCTTCCAATGGTCCACGGCGCATCTGAAGCATGAAATAACAGCACTGGCTCTCCGGCAGCCGATTTCAAATCCTTGGTGAGGGGGATGGCACACATTTCGCCGTCCTGCACCTGCAGCCATTCATGACAAAAGATCATCCAAGGATGGCCGGCTTCGTCCACATACAGTGTACCGTCCAAGCATTCCCAATCCCCGGGAGTAACAGGTCCGTCCGAATGAGGAAGGAAGGGCCCGACCGGATCGTCGGATACGAGAATTTGTGTGCCCCTGCATTTGCCGTCCGCCTTAAAGCTTGCAAACATATAATACTTGCCGTCATAAAGGTACACTTCCGGTGCCCAATAATTCTGATCCGCCCAGAAGCCTTCTTCAGGCCGAAAAGCGGGGAACGGCCCTTCCCATTGTTCAAGGTCGTTGCTTACATACACATCAAAGCCGGTCGCCTTTCCTTCCCATGCATTTTTATCCGTTGTTCCGTAAAGGTAGTATTTTTTTTCATCTTTGACAGCCAGTACAAACGGATCGCGAATTTGAATTTGTTCTTTGGTAGGCATAGTGCACTCCTTATCTACATGAGACAATATAAAAGTTCGTTTTTATTATAACAGAGGTTTTAGGTAAGTTTTAACATCACAGAAGAAAAAGCTAGCCCGTCGGTCATGAAACCGGGGCTAGCCGCCTGACTTCTTGCTCGCTGCTTACTGTTCCGTTATTGTGATATCGGCGCCGCCTATTTAGAATGGAATTTTTGCGCTTGTTTTTTTCATAATTATCCCTCATCCCGGTGATCTGTATGAGCTTCATCACAATAGTTCGTTTTCTCATTTATCCGCCCCTCATTTACGATTGCAGTAATATAACGATTTCCTTGTGCTATTCACTATATCGTGATTACAATTTCACAGGTATAGGGTGAAGTTACGATTTGATCGGGTAATATTACGGTTTATGCATCCGGCTGCTGCAGGGGTAAACTAAACTGCACCGATGTGCCGCCCATCAGTTCGCTTTCGATTCGGATCCCCGGATTATCGGGAAAATGAAGCTTCAGCCGTGCGCATACGTTTTTCAGCCCAATACCGCTTGACCCTTCCTGCGGGCCCAATCCGTCATTCGTGCCATTCAAAGCGGCCTTGACCTCCGCCAATCGTTCCTCGTCCATGCCAATACCGTTATCGCGGATTTCGATATGCAGAAGCTTCTCTTCGCGTCTAGCGCTAATGACAATGCAGGCCCCTTCTTTATATCCGACAAAAGCGTGTTTCATGCTGTTCTCTACGATCGGTTGAAGGGAAAATCTCAGGACGGACGCGTTCATTAAAGGCTCCGGAATTTCAATCATCAAATCGACGATATGGCCGAGCCGCATATTGTGGATCGCGATAAAGTTTTTCACGTGATCGATTTCTTTCTGCAGCGGAACCATAACGGAACCTTTGCCCACACTGTAGCGAAACATATCCGATAAAGTACGGATCATGATGCTGACGTCGTGCATGCCGTGGCGGATGCTTTTCATATTGATGGACTCCAAGGTGTTGTAAAGAAAGTGCGGATTGATTTGCGACTGCAGCATGTCAAATTCGGCCTTAACCTTGAGTGTGTTCATTTCTTTTTCCTTCAGCTTAGATTGAGCGTTTTCTTCGAGAATCGTCATGTTTTCCTGAATCAGATGATTCATTTTGTGAACCATCTCATTGTAATTTTCAATCAGCATCCCGATTTCGCTCTTCGAGCCCCCTTGAACCAGATGGTCGAAATGAACCTTTGAACTATGGTTAATCGATCCCATCAGCCGCTCAATCGGTCTCGACATCAGACTGCTCAGCAAACTTGCGAGCAGAAAGGAAAACAACGATACGCCTAATAGAACAAACAAGAACCGATAAAAATATTCCTGGTACTGCGCCTTGAACTCCTCTTTCGGATACTGAAAGGTCGCGACCATCCCCGTATTGGCGATCGGATAGGAATAGGAGAACATCTTCGGTTCGTAATTATTGGAGTAACTGTGAAAATGATACAGTTCTTTGTTCTGCCCGTTCGTCACCAAAAATCCCGAGGATCCGAATTCCATATTTTCGAAAAGGTTGTCTTTGGGAACGGCCAGCAAATAGTAAGACTGCCCTGTACCAAGAGCTTTGTTCAGGAGCGGAATTCTTTTCACAATTGCCGCACTGTTATGGGCGGTGATGTCCATATAGTCGGACACCACCCAATAGGATGAATCGGTATCCTTGAAGTGTGATTTATTGACCGTAAACAAATTGAGATTATTCGAAAAGATCGAAGAGTAAATCGCCGATCCTTTATTGTCGTACAGAACAAAGTAAGAAAAATTATTGACTCCCGGAAAAGCGGCTATAGAGGCGTAATTGACCTCGAACTCCTCGTAGTAGGGAATATTAAGCGCATAGTTCGGCTTAGTCTGAATTTCCTGCAGCTCCTGGCTGATCGTCATGCGGTTGATTGTATTTTCCAGCCTCTGGACATTAATATGGGCGGAAGTTTCCGTCAGCTCGCCGATCCGGCCTAGAAACTGGTCGGCGGTGTTATTAATGCTTTGCGTCAGCGTGAAGGAAATTAGCATTCCGCTCGCAAGCGTCGGAACAAGTACGGATAGGATAAAGGTGATCAGGATTTTATTTTTCAAGGACAATTCCCGGGAGCCGTTTTTGAACAAATCAGCCGGGATCACCTTCAGGTTCAGGTCATCCGATAAGGATTGCCTGCGTACCGCCATTGAAAACTTGCGAAGGGGCAGAAAAATTTTCTTGGAGCGTATGAAACTGACTCCGAAGGAAAGCACAAGAGCGGCAGCTGCAATCGCAATTAAGAAGGCCGTAACTCTGAGTATAGGGAGATTGAGGTCATTTGCAGCATACAGATAAGTGACCTGATAAGAAAACATGTCCAGCTTGTTTCTGACTGCGACGTAAGTTTCGTTTCCATACGAGAGCCTGCCGCTGCTGACTGTCGCGGCGTGAAGCACCAGGTCCGGATCAGTTATGCTGCTCCATATCGGCTGGCCGCCCTCATCACTCACCACTACGGGCATGTGAACGTCGCCGCGGGCCTCTTCTGCAGCATTAAACAAGTCATCCTGCAATACAAAGATGACAAAGATCCCGATATTCCCGTTATTGATCACCAGTCTGTCGGAGGTTTGAGATACAAAGTCATTCAAGTCATCGTTCATCAACGCCTGATTGTTCCCCCGAAGCTCATCCTGATCGAATCTTACGATTTTTCGCCTATTTTCTAACAGATTATTAGTCCATCCCTGCGAATCGAAGGCTTCCTTATTCAAATTAGGCAGCACATGCAGATCAGGCACGCCGATTTCCTTCCTGAAGGACATCTGGTTTCGGTCCGCGCCGATCAGATAGACGGTTTTATAAAAGGAAGGCGACAGGTTCAGCGCGTTTAATTTATTGTTAAGCTCCTCCGTTGCCTGTTGAATCGTATCTTTTTCCCTTAAAGGCAGGAAACTGGTTGAGTATTTGCGCAGGTCGTTTTTCTCAAACAGGTCCATCGTATTGTTGATTTCGGATATAATTTCTGTCAGGTTTTGCCCAAAAAACGTTTGAAAGCCTTGTTTTTCACTCGCTTGGAGCACTTGGCTGTTTTTATTTAAATAGGAAAATCCGGTCCATACTAGAATCAGCTCCGCGATAAGGCTTAACAGCAGGGCAAGCACAGTTATGCGTTTCGCCGTAGGTTCAAACCTAATAGTTCTTAACAGTTCTTTCATGGATGATCGTCTCCGATTGATGTCTTTTGTAAACTCGTATTATGGTTCCATAGACAATCTGTATTCCAGAGGCGTTTTCCCGACATATTTCTTGAATGTTGCAGAGAAATAAGCCGGGTCAGAGTAGCCGACCATCTCTACAATTTCGTAGATCTTATTCCTGGGGTCTTTAAGCAGCGTCTTCGCCTGCTCGATTCGCAGAGTGGTCATATACTGGATGAAATTTTCGCCTGTTTCTTTGAATAAGGCGCTAAGATAATTCGGCGTCACATGGACATGCTCAGCCACTTTCTTCAAGGTGACGTTGATCGAATAATTTTGGCGGATATATTTCTTCGCTTCCTCGATCATGTAGTGCGTGCCTTTGGTTGTCGGCAGCTCCTGCTTCAGCGGCTCCAAGATCTCGGTGCGACTGTTAACCTCTACATAAGTGCCCATACAAAGCCGATTTCCTTCGCCGGATGAAGCATGGGCGAGCTCGGCAGAGCGGCATGAAACGTGCAACTGCTCTATATTCGTAACGGAGACGCCGATACTGATCGTGAATGTCGATTGCCATAGCCCCATGCATGCAGAGAGCTGCTTTTTCACCTTAAGCATTTCCGTTTGGGAGTCGATATCCCGTCCGATGAAGTAGCATCGGGCGGTTTCTGGATCGACATAGTGGTAACCAAGGTCTCTCGCTTCCCATAGCTCTGACAGCATGTTGTTAAGAGAATAGACAATCAATCGCAGTTCTTTTTTACTGACGCCGGAAAGTCCATTCCGCATGCGATCCAGAGACAAGATGGACACTTGGTAGGCAGATTCCTGCGACAATATGAACTCGGCTTCTGCCGCTGCTTGTTCGATATCTTCCGGGCTCACCATCCCCGCTAGCAGCTCTTTCAAAAATTTCATTCTCAGCATGCGGGAAAGAAGCCTTTCTTTCCGTTCAAGGGTTGCTTGGCGATATTCGACTTGCTTCTCGTTAATCATTTTCTGATGCAGCTCTTTAAAGATGGCGAAAAGGTCCTCGATGATCGTCGGCTTCAGCAAGTAATCCGTCGCTCCCAATCTCAACGCTTTCTTGGCATATTCAAAGTCATCATACCCGGACAGTATGATGACTTTAACATAAGGATATTTCTCTTTCACAGCCTCGAGGAGCTGTATGCCATCCATAAAGGGCATTCGAATATCGGTCAGAATCACGTCGGCAGGTCTTTCCTCCATCAAAGCAAGAGCTTCCAAGCCATGGGCGCCGACTCCAGCAATTTCATAGTCTATTGATTGCCAATCAAGCGATGCAAGGCCATCGCGAATTTCCGCTTCATCGTCGACAATTAATATTGAAAACATAGCAGCACCTGCTTCTTATTGAAAGAAACTGTTTTTTCGTCATCGTTCGACATTAATCGACACAACTCTAGTTTAGCCTTTAACGGCTCCCGCGGCAATGCCATCCACTAAATACCTCTGCCCGAAGAAGAAGGCGGCAATTGTCGGAATCATGAACAGAATCGCCGCAGCCGAGCTCGGCTGCTGGAACACGACTTTCGGGTTTTCAGGCAGGGTATAACCGATCGTGGCTAGTGCGGTGGCTAGCGGATAGTTCGCTTCCTTCAGAAACATGAAAGGCGTAATGAAGTCTCCCCAGGTCCACTGGAAGCACATGATCGCCGTCGTCCAGGTTGCCGGTGTTGCCAAAGGCAGAAAAATCGTCCAGAACATTCTGGGCGTGGAGCAGCCGTCGATCCGTGCCGCTTCTTCGAGCTCCCGGGGGATCGAAGAAAAGAACTGCCGGTATAGAAAAATGAAGAACGGCGCCCCGCCAATACCCAACAGAAGCCATGGAATAAAAGTATTAATAAGATCCAGCTTATGGAACAGAATATAAGTCGGAATTTGCGTCACGATCTGGGGCAGCATCATGGTGGAAGTAATCACTACAAAGAGCAACTTCTTCCCCGGTGCGTTAAGCCGCGCGAACCCAAAACCGGCCAGTGCGCTGGATATTGTCGTCAAAGGCACATAAATTGCACAAATGATGAGCGAGTTTTTCAGAAAGGCCGGAAACTCGATCATGGTCACGGCGAGCTTATAGTTCTCCCAATTGAAAGCCGTCGGCAGAAGGGTCGGCAAGGATTTGAGCGGATTTAACGAATTGATGACCGTCAGAACGAAAGGATAAACAAAAATAACCGTCAATAAAGCGATGAGGCCATACACTGCAATTCGAAGCTGCAGTTTATTGATTCCCGCGTTAACCATACCTACACCTCCTGCTCGGTCTCATAGTAGACCCAGTAACGGCTTGAATAAAAGATCAGTACGGTTAGAAGCAGGATCGCGACAAATAAAACCCACATGAGCGCCAAGCCGTAACCGAAACGTTGAAATGCAAAGATTTGCTGAAAAGCGTGAACCAAGTATAAATAATTGGGTTTAATCGGCGGATCCAGAAGCTTTTGGCCTGTCAATAGGATCGGCTGAATATATATTTGGAGCGATCCGATAATACCCATTATTAAATTAAAGAACAGGATATGGGTCATTAGCGGTAAAGTTACGGTAAAGAACTTACGTACCGGGTTTGCCCCGTCAATCTCGGCCGCTTCATACAAGTCGGCAGGAATACCCTTCAAACCTGCGAGATTGACGAGCAAACTGCCGCCAGCCCCCCACAAAAGCATTACAATCAGTGAAGTTGTCGCATAATCATAGCTTAGCCAATTGACTGCGGGAAGATTAAAACGGGTGAACAGTGCATTGAGCAGTCCGTCGCCGGCAAAAATAAATTTCCACATCAATACGGTGGAAATGATCGGCACAACGGAGGGCATATAGAAAGCAGTCCTGTACCAGGAAAGCCCCTTAATCTTCTGGTTTAGCAGAATCGCCAGAAGCAGACCGATGCCGAGACTGAGCGGGACGTTAATCGCCGTAACCAGCAGCGTGCGGCCGAGCGCATACATGGATTCTGAATCCTGAAACACCGTATTATAATTACTGAGCCCCACAAATTTCAAATGGTTCATGTTAAAGCCCGTGAAATTCGTAAAACTCAGATATAGGCCGTACAGAAGCGGGAATAACCCGAGGAAAATAAAAATAATAAGCCAGGGCGAAAGGAAAGCGTAGAAAGTCCAGTATTGTCTCCATTTTTTTGATTGCAGCATGATTCATCACTCCCATAAATGAAAAAGGGAGAATGCCTTCTCCCTTTTTCCTCTTTAACCGCGCCTTTTACTGAGCGGCATTCATACTTTCTTGAATGATCAGGTTCGCGTTTTTCGTTAATTCCTTCAAGGCGTCATCGAGGTTGGCTTTGCCGAAATAAACCGGCGTCACGTATTTGTCCAGAATGGTTTGGCCGTTAAGAAAGAACGGATTGCTTTCCAAAGGAGTGTTCGAGTACTTCAATTCTTCCTGAAGTTGGTTGTAGACCCTTTTGTCGAAATCGGTTTGCTGCGGCATTAACGGAAGCAGCGATTTAAGCGCCGGTACTCCCCAGCCGGCAGTTGCGCGGTTTTTCGCCGGAGTGCCCCCCATGACAAATTCGAACACCTTCCAGGCCTGCTCTGGATACTTCGTGTTCTTGCTGATCATAAAGCCGGTAGCTGCACCCGTCGGCGACACTCGCTCACCATTCTCGGCAATAGGCGCCGCAAGCATGCCGTAATCTTCGAGGTGCGTCTTCATCTTCTCATCGCCCCGAATCAAGCCGGAGAACCAGTAGCCTGCCATGATCATGGCTGCTTTATTGTTTATGAACAAATCTCCGCCCCATGGAGCGGGATCCTGGTTCACGTCGTTTTTACCCAGGTTATTCTTGACGGCATCCACCCACATGGAAACAGCTTCCTTCACTTCCGGTTTGGTGAAATCGACTGTTTGCATATCTTCGGAGAAAATTTTGACGCCTTTACTTGCCAGATAAAGCATGATGGACTGAAGGTCGGCTTGCGTTTTTGAACCCAATGCAAAGCCGTACTGCTTCACCTTGCCGTTTTCCGTTAGGGTCAATTTTTTGCCCAGTTCCATCAATTCGTTCCACGTGAGCGGCGTATTCGAATCCGGAACCTCCACGCCCGCAGCTTCAAACAACTTTTTGTTGTAGAAGATCGTAAAATCCGGCGACCAATCTTTCGGCATACCGTATATAGGACCTTGTCCTTGAACCTTCCCGTCGAAGCGGTACAGATTCACCGGCGGGAGGAAATCGTCTTCTTTAAGCACCTGGCTCTTCTCTAGATACGGAGTAAGGTCCAAAGCCAGACCCTTAACGACAAACGAAGTCAGGTCTACTGCGCCCTGCACCCGAATCAGGTCCGGCGCATCGTCCGTGGCTAATTGGGCCGCCAGCTTCTGCTGGTCGAGATCTTCCCATTCGATATTGATATCAGGGTTATTCTGTTCAAATTCTATAATTTCGTCATCCGAAATATCTCCCTTATTCGTAGCAACACGAATCGTAACCGGGCCTTCGGATTTGGCAGGCGTTTGCGTCTCGGCGGCAGTCTTCTCCCCCTGATTTTCCTTGCCCGTGTCGGAAGCAGCCCCGCATCCAGCTAATAGCACGCATGTTGCAATGATTGTTGCGATCGATGTCATCATTCTCTTTTTCATGTTAACCCTCCTGTGTTTGACTTCTACATAAGCATAACTTGTACACGCCGAAACAGGTATTCGACAAAACTACAATAACTATGGCTAGATTACAAACTTGGCAGACAAAAGAAGGAACGCGATTGCATTCCTTCTTTTGTCAAATGAAATGATCTATTAAAATCCTACCTTGAACTCTGTCCTTGTTTCGTTAGATAAACAAATTTACTTTAGCATCTGTAGCATCCCCAAGATAGGCAGCTACCCCCGCGTATTCGATTCCATCCAGAAGCTCCTCTTGCTGCAATCCTAGGAGATCCATCGTCATCGTGCAGGCAACAAGCTTAATTCCTTGTTCTTGAGCCAGTTCAATAAGCTGAGGCAAGCTAAGGGCATTATGCTTTTTCATGACATGCTTAATCATTTTGGGTCCCGCTCCACCGAAATGCATTTTCGATATACCCAGTTTATTCGCGCCCCGCGGCATCATCCAAGCAAACATTTTTTCTAGCAATCCTTTTTTTACAGGTACTTGTTCCTCCTTACGAAGTGCGTTTAGCCCCCAGAAAGTAAAGAATATAGTCACCTCATGATCGTATGCTGCCGCACCATTTGCAATAATAAACGCAGCTATAGCTTTATCTAATTCACCGCTAAATAGTACGATTGTTGTTTTTTCAATATTATGTGTCAATATTATTTGTCCCCTTTACATGAACTGCACAACGGTTGGGCCCGATTTCCATTTCACGCTGCTCATCTTCATTTGGGTTAATTTTTCCCGTATTGGTTTGACGAATTTCCTGATACGCATTCGGTTGAGGCGGTAAATTTTCGGTTACCGTTTTACGGAATTCATTCTCATCGTGAATTTGCAGAGCTGGATTATTTTTGTAAAGTTCACCCAGTTTACAAGATACAAGCCCAAACTCTCCAAGCTCGGTTATTTTACCGAAATGAGCGGGAAGAACGATCAAATCCTCGGACATATTTTTATAACGTACATAGAGCGTCTCACGAAGATCTCCTACCCAATCTTCTGCAAGACCGGCCAAATCAGGACGACCTATTGATTGTACAAAGAGAATATCTCCAGATAAAAGGTATTGGTTATCTATGATAAAGGAAGTCGAACCAATGGTGTGTCCAGGTGAGTAGATCGGCTGTACAACAATTCTTTCTTTTCCGACTGTGATGTCTTTACCTTGCTCGAGCTTGTTGTAGTCAAACGTTACTTCAGTTGCATCTTTAGGCGGCAGATGGTACATTGCACCAAATTTCTGAGCAAGCTCTCTTCCTCCAGAAATATGATCGGCGTGAAGATGAGTATCAATCGTATGAACAAGCTTTGCGCTCTTTGCTTGCAAGAAGGTTTCATATTGGCCGATCATACGGCTTGTATCGATAATCGCCGCTTCACCACCAGAGAGTATCATATAGGACAAGCATCCTTTACCTATTCTCACGAACTGATAAAGCTCTCCTCCTCCAATAAGGTCGGCTACTTTTACAGGCTCAAGATACTCGCTCCATGACTTCATCCCACCTTCAAGATAGGCGACATTACTTCTACCTGCTTCAACAATTTGCTCGGCTACGAACAGGGACGATCCTTCTTTTGCACAAACAACTAACACGGGTTTGCCCTCTGGAATTTGTTCAAGAGCAGGATCGATCCCGTCCAACAGATCAAAGTAAGGAATGTTAATGACTTCGACACTTTCGCCCTCAATCTTCCAATCGATAAAATCCGTTTCATTACGTACGTCTAGAATGAAAAGCTCCTCTTTACCGAGAACCATTTTCGTAACTTCTTTTGCACTCATTTTCTTTATCGTATTTGTCTTCAATGTTTCTCCTCCTCACGTTTTTTGTTGGGCTTAGTCTTTTTCCACTTCGCCCGTCCAATCTGTCATTCCCGGGAGGACATTCTTCACATTCTTAAAGCCTTTATCAGTTAAGGTTTGACATGCCCGATCACTGCGGCCGCCAGTGCGACACACAATCAGATATTCATTAGCTGGATTTAATTCTTGAATACGCATATCCAGATCCCCTGCCGGAATCGATAGGGCTCCTGGAAGACGCCCAAACGCATATTCAGCCGGTTCGCGAACATCTACAATATTTAACTTTTCCCCCGCCGACAATCTATTCTTAAGGTCATCTAATGAAATCGTATGAGGGAATTTGCTCTCATTCTTGGTTTCTGAAGGATCTGACTTACGAATATAATGAATGAATACACCATTCTCTTCCTTTAGTCCGATATATTGATGCCCTGTTCCCTTCGCCCATCCTTTGAGATCTGCAACTGACCCTTTGTCGGTTGTCCTAATTTCTAATACCTCACCTGTTTTTAATCCATCCATCGCTTTCTTGGTGCGAACCACTGGCAACGGGCAAGCCAAACCTTCGCATTCCAACGTTCGATTAACCTGTAATGTTGTCATTTATATAACCCTCCTAAGTTAGAATATCAATCCAGATTTTTATGACAGTAGCAACAATAAGAGCAGCCAAGATCCACTGTAATACCTTCGTATTTAACTTTTTGCTAATATTGGCTCCGATCGGCGATGCAATGACACTGGCAATCACCATAGCTGCGGATGGAATTAACAGCATGTGTCCTCCCATTAATTTCCCTGCCGTCGAGCCGATTGACGCAATGAAAGTAATCGCTAATGATGATGCAATAGCTACACGCGTTGGGATTTTCAAGATAACTAGCATCACGGGTACGGTTATAAAAGCGCCAGCCGCACCTACAATCCCGGATAAAATTCCTATAAGAGCGGCCAATCCTGCAGCGAGAGGCTTATTAAATATAAGCTTCGAATAGTCAGCATTGTCATCTCCCTTTTTGGGAAGGAACATCATGATTCCAGCGATCAGAGCGAGAATGGCATAGGTTAGGTTAATCACATCATCAGGGATAAACTTGGAACCGTAGGCTCCAATGAAACTGCCGATGATAATCGCTATCCCCATCGATATGACTAACGATTTATTAATATAGCCGCCTTTGCGAAAGGCGAAAATTCCGGCAAGAGTAGCGAAGAATACTTGTACCGCGCTTATTGCGGATACCTCTTGAGCTGAGAAAGCCACAAATCCTAGAGCAGGCGGAATATAAAGCAGCATAGGGTACTTGATAATAGAACCCCCTATACCAACCATTCCTGATATTAATGAACCAACAAAACCGATTGCAACTAAGATTAAGATCCATGCTATATCCATTGAGCTGTTCCTTTCTACGTTGCAATTCTAAAGTCGAATTGTTTACCTCCTTTTCATCAAATACATATACCCCTATAGGTATGCAAATAATATAATCGATTCCGCCTCATTCGTCAACTCATGCGATATAAGGAAATGCAAAATAAAAAACCGCTATCGGGCTTAAGTTAATACCCCTCAAACGGTTTGTTATTTGTAATTATGAATTCGACTTATCGACTTTTCACAAGTAATTCAACAGCTTCTTGAACCATCTTGCTTGGGTCTCTTCCTGCAGCTTGCTCTTCCATCAAACATCGCTGTAAATTCTCAGCGACAATTTGTGCGATTGCCTTATCGGACGCATTCCGTACGGCAGAGAGTTGATTGACAACCTCTTTACAGGACTTGCCTTCCTCCATTAGACGAAGTACTCCGCGTACTTGACCCTCAATTCTTCTCAACCGTTTTTTCAGTTCATCATTATATTCGTAATCCATCCTCTATCACTCCGTTTCTTATGACCCATACACCTATAGGTATAGTATAAATCAAAAAAATAAACAATACATTCTAAATTAGTTTTCACTAATATTATCGTTTACTAATATAATCATTTGTGTATAATAAAATTTAGCTTAGTTTTAAGTAATGAAAGGAGTGATTCGAAATGACCAATGTCGAGGAAATGTTGGAGTCCCTCAAACTCCTCTCAGATAAAAGCAGATTGACCATACTCGCTCTTCTACGGGAACAGGAAATGTGTGTTTGCGATATTGTCGAGATCTTGGAAACCACGCAATCAAATGTGAGTCAGCACCTTAAGAAACTGAAAACCGGCGGACTTATTAATGAAAATAAGAGAAGGCAGTGGGTTTACTATTCATTGAATTTGGATGACAAGCCTTATTTAATTGAACTTCTAGCCCAGCTCCCATCCATGAATGATAGAATTACCGCACTAAATACACAAAGCTGTAACTAACCTGGAGGACTTATGCTAACGATCGCTTCAATTATTTTTTTAGTTACACTGGTATTTGTTATTTGGCAACCTAAAGGGCTTAATATCGGTTGGTCTGCATGCGGGGGTGCTGTGATAGCCCTAATCTTCGGAGTTGTTAACTTTAATGATGTATGGGATGTCACTCAGATTGTCTGGAATGCTACCCTAGCCTTTGTCGCAGTCATATTAATTTCGCTTATCTTAGATGAGATCGGATTCTTTGAATGGGCTGCACTTCATATGGCCCGCTTTGCTAAAGGTAATGGTAATCTAATGTTTGTGTATGTTATTTTACTTGGTGCAGCTGTAGCGGCATTCTTCGCGAACGATGGAGCTGCATTAATATTAACTCCAATTGTCCTTGCAATGGTAAGGGCGTTAAAATTTGACCAAAAGATGATTTTACCGTTCATTATGGCCAGTGGGTTTATCTCAGATACGGCATCCCTCCCACTCGTTGTAAGTAACCTAGTAAACATTGTATCATCGGACTTTTTCGGGATTGGATTTGTTGAATATGCAAGCCGAATGATTGTGCCTACAATATTCGCTATTGCTTCTAGCTTGTTGGTCCTTTACCTCATGTTTAGAAAAAGCATTCCCAAACAATATGATTTGACTCAATTAAAGAAACCAAGCGAAGCTATTAATGACATTCGATTGTTTCGGATCTCATGGATCGTTCTTGCTGTGCTTCTGATCGCATACTTATCAAGTGAATTTATCAACGTACCCGTATCGATAATTGCCGGTGCAGCAGCGATTGTATTTCTCCTGCTAGCTAGACAGAGCAAGGGCATACATACATGGAACCTAGTTAAAGGAGCACCTTGGGCAGTTGTCGTTTTCTCCATCGGAATGTATGTAGTCGTGTACGGATTACGTAATGTTGGACTAACGGATAAGTTAGGGACTGTGTTCGAATGGGTCGGGGATCAAGGGCTCTTCATTGCAACGATCGGCTCTGGATTTATTGCAGCTATTCTTTCCTCTATCATGAACAACATGCCAACAGTAATGATTGATGCTCTGGCCATTCAGGGTACAAACTCAACCGGAGTCATTCGGGAAGCATTCGTCTATGCCAATGTTATCGGATCTGATTTGGGACCTAAGATTACACCGATTGGATCTTTGGCCACCTTGCTTTGGCTTCATGTGTTATCTTCCAAGGGCGTCAAAATAGCTTGGGGCTATTACTTTAAAATCGGAATCGTCCTCACTGTTCCAGTCTTATTCATTACATTATCTAGCCTCTATTTTTGGTTAAAGCTCATCAATTAACTTCCCTTAAAGGAGAATTTCAAAATGGATAAAAAACTAGTGTATTTCTTATGTACAGGTAACTCTTGCCGGAGTCAGATGGCCGATGGATTTATGACTGAAATAGGTGGACATCTTTATGAAGTGCACAGTGCTGGACTGGAAGCCCATGGACTTAATCCTCGAGCTGTCAAAATCATGGCGGAAGCTGGTGTCGACATTTCGAATAACACTTCTAAGACAATCGACACAGAAATTTTAAATCGTGCGACTTATGTTATCACCCTATGTGGACATGCTGATGAACACTGCCCTGTTATCTCCAATCCGAACGTAATCAAATGGCATTGGGGATTCGACGATCCGGCTAAAGCAACTGGTACTGAAGAAGAAATCATGAACCAATTCCGCACAGTTCGTGATGCCATTAAATCTCGAATCGAGACATTCGTTCTGGAGGGCAAATAAACATGGCAACGATCAGAAGAATGCATGTTGCTGTTAATTGCTCCGATCTTGACAAGTCCCTCACCTTCTATCGGTCCTTCTTCGGGGTTTCACCAACAAAGGTTAAAGACAATTATGCGAAATTTGAGCTGGACAATCCTGCTTTGCATTTCTCTCTGAATGTCCGTCCATTTGAAGATAACGGTGTATTAAATCACCTTGGCTTTCAAGTTGACAACACAGAGGACGTTTTAGCTATGGGTGAGCGGTTGCGGCAGTCTAATCTACTGCTCATCGATGAGATGAACACGACCTGCTGCTATGCGGTACAAGATAAAGTCTGGGTATACGACCCAGATGGCAATGCTTGGGAAATCTTCTACACCAAAGAGGATTCAGAGTTTGAGTCCGCGGGCGACACTCGGGATTTGTCTCTATGCTGCGCCCCTCCTGCCGCACCGGTTGCAGTAGAATTCACAAGTTTTCGCAAAAACAAATAACTTTGGAGGTTGAACTAAATGGAATATAACTACCATTCTCTCCTTGATAATCGAATTTTCATGGGGGGGTCTGCTGATGTTGAAGCAATGGAAAAGAACGAGGGAATCGAGGTTGTAGTAGACTTACGTGCTGAATCGACAGGATGTGCTTATCCGGAGTCTAAAGCGAAATGGATTCAAATCCCTTTAGGGGACAACTCCATAGAAAGTGAACATCTATTATTTAAGCAAGCGATCGATGAAGTCGTTAATGCGTATCATAGTGGTAAAAAAGTGGCGTTCCATTGCGGCGGAGGTAAGAGCAGAACAGGAACTGTTGCTGCAGGTACACTCCTTTCTCTTGGTTTATCGAAAGACATTGAAGAGGCTGAGTCAACAGCAAAGAGTATTCGTCCTAAAATCGATATCAAGCCCATTCAAAAAGAAGCTCTAACCAAAATATTTGTAAAGTAATGATCTGTGCAGCTATTGCGTCCGTCGTAACTTTCCACCTTTAAACACAAGCCAAAAAGCTAATGACAATTCCCCAATAACCCCAGGCACGGCAACAATAAGTAAGAATATAGATTCGTAGTCGGTGTAGTTGGATAAAAGAAAATGAGCAAAACTATCTATTAGATAGCCAAAGCATGCAATCATCAGCAAGACGCCAATTATTGTTGGCATGTAGCCTGATTTAAATATTAAATAACCAATGACAAGCAAATGTAAGCCGAAAAATACTAATCCAATTAGCCATACATTGCTAAACGCATGGATAGATAACATCACCTGAGCGTTTAATTGATCTGCTTCAAATACCTTCAAGTATTCAGCACCACTTAAAAGTTCCAAAACACTCAAAAAATGATAGATGGCGATTCCAAAAATAACTGTGTATATCAACCTTAACCACGCTGCCAGCAATGCAAGATTCTTATTTACGGGCAGGAGAAAAATATAAAGTGCCCAGGCCACCAACACATCAAGAATAAGCACGATTATAAAGCCAATAATACCGCTGCGGAATAATAACCCATTGGTCTTGATGTTATTTGCAGTTGTTGCAGCATCTCCTGGGATAATAAGACTCTCGATAACAAAAAAATTAGCGAACATAGCAAGTATAGCCATGAGCAGCAATCCAAACCCTGCAACTTTTGCATACATACGTGGTGATGTTTCGGCGATACGGTTTGTCATTTCAATGGCTCCTAATCAGTTAGGTTTTTATTATTGTGATCCACGGTAATTACCACATTTCCCTTTTTGCGTCCTGTCTCAACATACCTGTGAGCCTCGGCAGCCTGTTCCAACGGATAGCATCTATCGATGACCGACTTTACCATTCCCTCCTCAAAAAGGTCTTTGAGGAAGGCAAGATTTTCTTTACTCTGCTGTAAGCCCGAGGCTGTGAAAATGGCTTTTTTACTTCCGAGCTTTGAAGTCCATAACATTTGGAGCATAATTCCCAGTGTAGGGACAGTTGAGAGGTAGAACCCTCTTTGCTTTAGCGAGCCTTTACAACTTGAGAATGAACTCTTGCCTACCGCGTCGAAAATAACGTCATAGGTTTGACCGCCTTTGGTAAAGTCCTCTTTGGTATAATCAATGACCTTATCGGCTCCGAGAGACTTCACCAACTGTACATTCGCGGTACTGCATACTCCGGCAACTTCTGCCCCATAGTACTTGGCAAGCTGAACAGCATAAGCACCTACTGCTCCAGAAGCGCCATTGATAAGGACTTTTTGTCCGCGCTGAATCTTTGCCTTATCTCTAAGGAAAGTCAATGCGGTTGGTGCTCCATCACAGATACCGACGGCTTCTTCATAAGTCGCATTGGCTGGCTTTATGCTCACAGGTTTATCTTCGGGCAAACACATGTACTCGGCATGGGTGCCAAAGCTATTCGGACTTATACCAAAAACCTGATCACCTTTCTTAAATAACTTCACATCTTTCCCTACCGATTCAATTTCCCCGGCTAACTCAACCCCTAATATCGTATATTTGGGTCTAGTGAGACCATAAAGTAATCTGACAATAAAGGGGTCTACCTTCGAAAGGCACAGTCCGATGGTGTTACTACTCCCGCGTGTATTCTTATCCGTACCTCATTATCCTTGGGAATAGGTTTTGCTACCTCTTGGAGCTGAAGAACATCCGGCGATCCATATTTGGTGCATACCATCGCTTTCATACGTTTCCCTCCCCGATTGAATTAATTTTGTTCCTCATAAGAGAATACCTCTTCCAACGGTAAGTTGAAGACGTGAGCAATTCGGAAAGCCAATTCCAGAGAAGGGGAGTATTTTTCTTTTTCGATAGCTACGATGGTTTGTCGTGTCACACCTACTTTATCTGCCAATTGTTGTTGGGTCATTTCGTTATGGTTAAATCGTAAGCTCCGAATGTTGTTGTGAATAAGCCATTTGCCCATTTTAGACTCCTCTCTGATAACAATAAAGCTTTGTGATAGTACCGACCACCTCTGACACAAATCCTGAGAAAATAAGGATGATGAACATCACAGAGGGCTGTATTTCCAAGACCAGAGATCCCATCGCTAGAAGAAAGCCTAGTACAAACACATAATGAGAATACCTTGTGGCTTTCAATTCAATTAATTTGTCTAGTTCATCAGCAAATGATGGTTCTGCTTCCTTAGTTGTTATTCTGTAAATGATATTGAATACAATATCAATGATGATCTTTGCAACGATCGTCACTGGAATTAGGATTAAGATAACTGCCCCCCAAAATTTGAAGGTGTCTGTCGTATCCATGCTCCCTACTTGGTACCTTTGAAACACATACAAACAATAGAATCCAAAAATCAATATGGTGCTAGCTAAAGATACGATATTCTTTTTTTCTTGATAGGACATACTTAAATCCTCCTGTACGTTAAGTTTTACTCAGAGTAAAGTAATATATACACAATGTAATATCATTCATACATAATGTCAAGTATTTTTTACACGATAATTCAGATTGATAAAGTTAAACAGCAAAAAAAACGAACCTCTTCAGTAGTGAGGAATCGTCTTTTTGTCTCTGTTAAATTCAGTTGGGGCCATGTTCCAGTGTGATGACTACATTTCCCTTTTTACGCCCTTTTTCTACATATCTGTGAGCCTCGACAATCTGTTCCAGCGGATAACGTCTGTCAATGGCCGACTTTATCTTTCCCGTCTCAATAAGCTCTTTGAGAAAAATTAAGTCTTCCGTACGTTCCTTTGCTACCCCCTGCCCTTCAACCGACACGTATGTCCCGCCCGGAGCTAATGCTTTCTTGCAATTTGATTTTGAATTTTTCCCAACTGCATCAAAGATAATATCATAAAGCTCATCTCTTTTCGTAAAATCCTCTTTCGTGTAATCAATTACCTTATCGGCTCCCAAAGATTTCACCAATTCTAAATTTGTGGTACTGCATACCCCGGTAACTTCTGACCCAAAGTATTTGGCAAGCTGCACCGCTGAAGTCCCTACCGCTCCGGAAGCTCCATAGATAAGAACTTTTTGTCCATTCCGGATATTTCCTTTTCTAAGAAAATGCAACGCTGAAGTTCCTCCAAAAAGAACAGCAGCGGCTTCCTCATAGGTCGTGTTGACCGGTTTCAATGCCACCACACCTCCTTCAGGCAAACATGTGTACTCGGCATATGCACCAAATCTTAATCCGGTTAATGCAAAAACCTGATCACCTTTTTTAAATCGTTTTACATCTTTGCCTATTGCTTCGATTTCTCCGGCTAATTCCACTCCCAGTATAGGTTTTCTTGGTTTTTTGAAACCTAAGACTATTCGCATGGGGATCCAGTACAAGATAGGACATTCGAAATTTCGAACTCTACAGTCCGCTGATGTTACAGTTGTCGCATGAACTTTTACCAGTACTTCATTGTTCTTGGGAACGGGTTTTTCCACCTCTTTAAGCTGAAGAACATCCGGTGATCCGTATTTTGTGCATACAATTGCTTTCATTTGAAGCTCCTTTCATTAAAACCTTTTACTATCAGCCATATTGGAAAAATGATTTCAAATGCTGCCCCAGGAAGATACAGGATCATTCCTGCATTAACGCCGAAAATTTCTAAACAGCTGCTTGCAATTAAAGCTGCATATCCAATAAAACCAATGACTGATATTAACCGCGGAATAAGCTTTGATGTATATAATAAATAACAGAACATCAGGCTGCCTAGGCCAAGAACTAGCATAGCTAATTGAAAGGCTATCTCATGTCCATTTATTACCAGAGTCCCAATAGTTTGATAATATGAACCAGCTGTAGCTCCTATGTTTATGAATTCATTACTTAATGGTATTAATATTAATAAGCTAAGAATACTCACGACGAGAATTACAGACTCCATAACCCTGGTACCAAAGTACCCAAGTGCAATAGCTTCATTATGTTGTTTAAGAATTGGAAACATCAACATTCCAATACCAAAAACTAATGCGGCATCCATGAGCTCAAGGAACATTCCTGCTATTAGTTTTGTTTTGTTGGGATAGACATGGTTAAGATACTCTGGATTGCTAAGGACAGAATCAATAAGCCCGCTTCCTATCATAAATGCAACCGTTGCACCAAGCATTAATATACCCACAGTTATTGCAGTCTTTCTGTATGAATTCATCTTATCTCTCCTACTTGCTCGATTTACAAGTAGTGTACCTAGAAAAAGGTACTGGCGAATATATACTAAAGTATTGTTTAAGGTATTGTTTTAGGTTCTACAATAGACCCAACTCTCGGGCACGTGCTACAGCTTCGGTGCGTCTTTGGACGTTCAATTTACCAAAAATATTACGGTTATGCCCTTTTACCGTACTCATGGCGAGATAAAGGCGCTCGCAAATCTCATGATTTGAGAGACCTTGGGCAATTAGCTGCAGTACGTTTAGCTCGCGCTCGCTTAATGGCTCGATTAGAGGCTGAGCAGGCGGAAATAAACGTAAATCTGATTTATCTTCGCTTTTCTGCTCTTCAGCAGCGAACACATCCAGAAGCCTACCTATATACTCCGGCATAATCCCATGACTAGCTGCTTCTGACAATAGCTCAGCCATCAAAGTACCTTCATCGACAAACATACGGATGAAGCCGCCTTTCTCAGCCTGCTCCAGCGCGGCGGCCAACAATTGCAGAGCCTTGTCCTTTTGGCCATGCCTATATAGAGCAACAGTCTGTAGAACCATAACCTTGAGCTGTTCATCTTTCCAATCCTTTGCTTCCACCTGCTCTTGAAATAACTCCAGCGCTGCCAATGCTGCGGATGTGTCTCCACGGGCAAGGTCCACCCGTGCCTGACTCATGGAGAGATTATATGTTTGAGAAAGATGAGCGGCTGCAGCAAGATTGCCCCGGTGAAGCAACATAAGCACTTGCGCTGCAGCAATCTCAGGTATTCGATAAATAAAGTTATGCTTGCGCACGAAATGACCAGCCTTAGCTAGAATAGCTTCCGCGCCGGCCCAATCTTTTCTTGCAAACTTTACACGAGCGAGAAACACCTCACACGATACGAATCTGTCCGTGTTTTCTAACTGTTGCGCCAGCTGTAAGCTCTCTTGTGCGTGCTGCTCCGCGGAATTCAGGTCATTCCATTCATAGCTTATACGAGCCAATCCAAGATGTGCTTCGAAGGTAACTGGCTGTGGCGGAAAACCTGCTAGTTGCAGAACACGGCGGTAAGTTTGGTCGGCCAGATAGAGCTGATTGTCTCCTTCCAATACGTTGCCAAGTCCTATTGTAGCCGCTAGAGTTACGATATTAGTTTCAAGCTTTAGGCTAATAGAAATAGCATCGGTATAGGCTTGTATGGCCGCGGCACGGTCTCCCCGAAGCTGGTACGCTTGCCCTAGCATCCAGGTAGCAGCAGTACGAACTGGCAGGTTATCAGGATGCAGATACTCTAGAGCGAGGAGCGACTGGACAATGATGGTTTCCACCTGATGCTGATTGACAGCCGAAGTGGCCTGTTTGGGGGCAATAAGTCCTACAAGGTCATTGGTCTTGTCGTCTGACTCCGTTCCTTGGAGGGTTGCTTCGGTAGCTTCAAGTATCTGTTCTACTCCGGTGGTCGGTTGGCCGGTAATGACTAACAAAGCCAAAGTGGCACGTCCTGAGGCAATAAGTCCTATAAGGTCTTTGGTCTTATCGTCTAGCTTGGCGCCTTGCAGGCCAGCTTCAGCAGCTTGTAGTTTCTGTTCGATCCCGGTTGGTTGGCCGGCAATGATTAGCGCCGAGGCGTACATTACCCACAACGAGGGTCTGGCATCCAGCACCGCCGTCGGCAACGACTTCAGCCAGTTCAGTACAGGGGTCACCGCACCGCGAATATGCAGGGGAGTCCCCTCACCTTCAACCAGCCTAGCGGCGCGTTCGATATCATTGGCCGCTGCAGCATGGTGAAAAGCTTCTATATCTAGACCATTATTTTCATACCATTCACTAGCACGTTTGTGTAATTCGGCTACGCTAATACCCTCATTATGTGTAGACAAAGAGAGTTTCTGTTGCAATCTCTGGCGCAATAATTCACCGAAGAGATGGTGATAACGATACCAACGCCGATCATTGTCCAGGGGGACGATGAACAGGTTGGCACGTTCGAGATATTTAAGGGTTTCTTGCCCGGATGATGAGGTGTCAAGCAGAATGGCTTCACAAAGGGGACCGCACAGCCGGCCGAGGATAGAGGTGTGCAGCAAGAAAGTCTGAACGTTTTCGGCTTGCCGTTGCAGAACTTCTTCCATTAGATAGTCCAGCACGTGATGGTGGCTTCCACTGAAGGATTGGATGAAGCTAGTAGCATCTTTATGTCCTTGGATCGAGATCGCGGCCAATTGCAGGCCAGCAATCCAGCCTTCGGTGTGGGTTTCTAAGGCAGCGATGTTATCCGATGAAAGGCTTAGACCCATCACCTGGTTGAGAAATCCGGCGGCTTCGAATGAGTTAAATCGCAAATCGGCGACTCGTAACTCGGTTAATTGATTCCGGACACGCAACCGGACTAGGGGAAAAAGTGGATCCTCGCGAGTAATGATAACCAGGTGCATCTGTGGAGGCAGGTGCTCGAGCAGAAAGGTGAGTGCATGGTCAATTTCTGGGACATCTATAACATGATAGTCGTCTAGGACAAGGATAATATCGTTCGGAATCATGTTGATTTCATTGAGCACGACCGTCAATATCGATTCAATTGACGGTGGTTGAGGGGATTGGAGCGCACTAAACACGCCCTCTCCAATGTTCGTCTCAACCGACTGCAGAGCAGTGAAGAGCAGAGTCAGAAAGCGTGCGGAATCATTATCATTTTCGTCTAACGACAGCCAGGCGGCTGGTCGTCCGCAAACGGCGAGCCATTCGCTGACCAGCGTGGTTTTACCAAACCCGGCAGAGGCAGAGACTAAAGTCAGTTTGCTGTGCAGACCCTCGTTCAGTCGCTCAATCAGTCGTGGACGTAGGACTACTTTATGCCGAGGCGGTGGGATATAAAGCTTAGTTGCTAAAATGGGTGGATTCATAGATCGATTATATCACCATCCTCCTTATTTGAGGTTTGTTGCTGCAGATAAGTTGAATCCTTTAACTATGAGCCATACCGCGAGGATCATTTCATTAGCCGCTATTGGCACCGCCAATAGCCCCCAAACAGAGATTTGTTCAACTACACCGAACATTACTAACAAGGCATTAATAAAAACAAGCGTTGCCCCTGTCATACCCAAGATGGGTATAAACCTAGGTACGAGCTTGGATTTATAAAATATATAACTGTACATCATCGTGTTGATGCCCAGAAAGAAAAGAGGCCCAAGCAGAAAGGTCCAGTCATGTACTGCTTTTAATAATGTACCTGCGGCATGAAAAGAGGCAGTATCCGGAGCCGCTGCTGCTGCAAATTCCCGGCTTAAGGTCAACAGGGACAGTACGCTGATTACACCAATAGTAATAATAACGGCTTCAAGAAACCTAAAGCAAACATGCCAAAGAGCTATAGTTTCATTATATTTTCTTAAAAATGGATACATTGTAGTTGCAGTACCAACCGCTGAAACGACAAGAATTAACTCCATAAGCGCTCCCAGTATCACTTGGTTGGCATGTTCGGAACCTTTCATCAGGTAATCCGGACCATTTAGGATAGGATCGTATAAAATAAGACCTATTATCGCCGTAACCGCCGCAAGTATAAATAGTACCCCCACAATTATTCCAGCTTTTTTGTTTGAAAAATTCATTTGTTTGTCTCCTATCTATAAATAGATTTGATAATCAGATGCGGTTGAGGGCTGCGCTGTCCATCTTCCCTCAGCGCCACCGATCTCCGCGCTTCTTTACATAGTGTGCAAACACAAAGCGCCAAGGAATGACGAAAGGAATAATCACGACCCACAAGCAAGATGAGACGATCGCCCAGGTTGATTCGTCCATTTGACCGGCGGACCACAATGGGAGCGCGACGACGATCAGCCAGATCAACTTCCACACCAATTCCCATAGGAGCAAAGGCAGCATCTGCAACGGATAACGCAGGCCCAGGACTGACAGAGCCGAGAAGGCGGCCAGCATACATTGAACCACTCCTTCCATCAGTTCCCACGGCTCCTCTCGGTAGATGACTCCAGGCCATACAACGATACCGAGCCCCACGACGATAAGAAGGTACATCGCCCTCAGCAAATATAGACGAAACAATGAGACCTCGTTCATACTGGTATCACAGTTATAACCACGTTCCCCTTCTTGTGTTTTTTTTCGACATAGCGATGAGCATCGGCAATCTGTTCAAACGAATAGCGTTTATCGATAACCGGGCTAATCTTTCTCGTCTCACTAAGCTCTTTGAGGAAGATTAGATCTTCAACACGAGGCTTTTGTGACATGTCCACATTCACATATTTTCCGTTCGAACGAAGTGCTCTCTTACATGTTGATTTTGTGATTTTCGATATTTTTTTCCCAACGGCATCAAATATTAAGTCATAACGTTCACCATTTGCTATGAAATCCTGCTTCGTATAATCAATTACCCTATCGGCACCTATCGATTGCACCATTTCAACATTCTTGGTACTGCAAACCCCTGTTACATCCGCCCCATAATATTTGGCAAGCTGTACCGCATAAGTACCTACACTTCCAGAAGCTCCATAAACAAGAACCTTCATTCCACTCGCGATTTTTCCTTTCCTAAGAAAATTCAACGCGGTTATTCCTCCAGTAGGAACAGCGGCGGCCTCCTCATAGGTCATATTGGCCGGTTTTATGGCCACTATTCCATCTTCAGACATACATTTGTACTCGGCATATGCACCAAAGCCAATACCACAGAACGCAAAAACTTGATCACCTTTCTTAAATCTTTTTACGGCTTTGCCTACTGCTTCAACTTCCCCAGCTAACTCAAACCCTAATATCTTTACTTTTTTTGGTCTTATGAGACCATTGTAAAGTCTTGCAAGGAATGGGTCGGCCTTTCGCATGCGCCAGTCCCCCGCTGTTACTGTTGTCGCATATATCTTCACTAGTATTTCATTGTCCTTGGGTGAAGGTTTTACTACCTCTTTCAGATGAAGAACATCGGGCGAGCCGTATTCGGTGTACACAATTGCTCTCATATTCGTTTATCCTCCTTTAGACATAAGTCTTCTTCATCCAATCCGTGATACCAAGACCCTCTGATTCATGTAATTCCGCGACATCAGTCATTCTAATCAATGACCCGTCTTTGATTGCTATGAAGCTATCTAATATCGATTCGATTTCCGTAATCTCATGGCTCGTCATGACTAGTGTCTGAGATTCCAAGTCGACATAGGAGATTATTCCCTTCACGATAGATTGTCGCACTAACGGATCAAGTCCTGATAACGGTTCATCAATTAGGATGAAAGGCACTTCTCTAGCTAGAGTAAGAACGATTTTAAATCGGCCGCGATTTCCTTTGGAGAGATCTCTGATTTTCTTATCAGGTTCCAGCTGCATATCTTTCATGATTTCTTCAGCCTTAGCTAAATTGAAGTCAGTAAATTGTGAAGCCTGAAAGGCCAGCGCTTCTCTTATCGTGAATAGGGGGTAGAAAGAATCATCCGATAAGTAAGAAACAAGCTTACTGATACTTCGATTCGCAGTCTCTCCATTAATGGTTACCGATCCGCTCGTCGGATGCGAAAGTCCCGCAATAAGCTTCAATAATGTTGACTTTCCGCTGCCGTTCTCGCCCACAATGCCTATAATCTTACCTAAGGGCAACGATAATGAAATGTTCCTAATTGCAGAACGCTTCTTATACGTCTTAGATACATTAGTCAATTCAATCACATTACGCATCTCCTTTATCCATTTTGTTTAAGTGGTCTTGTAGCCCTGAGATGATTTCATATGAGCTGTAACCCATTTCCTGCATGACCTGGATAAACGTTTGAATCTGCTCCTCTTTCAAATTCCCACGCAGTTGAATCAGGCGATCCTCTTGTTCTGTGACGAATGTACCTTGACCTCTTCTCGTTTCCAGAATGCCCTCACGCTCCAGTTCACTGTAAGAACGCTGAATTGTATTCGGGTTGACGTTGTAGGTTAGCGCCATTTCACGGACAGATTGCAGCTTCTCGCCAGCCTTTAACTCTTTGCTTACAATCAGTCGATTGATCCGATCTGCCAATTGCAGATAGATTGGTTTTGTAGTATTAAATTCATCCATCCATCGTTACACCTCGACTTTCTTGTCAATGATCCAAGCACTCAAATAAAATAGTCCGATAATACCAATAAAGTGATACAGATATTCTCCTGCAAATGCTGGTATAGGATCTACCCGGAATGTCGGGAAATTCATTTCAAGGCTTCCCCATTGCGTTAATAGCTTATATAGGTTAGAGGATTCGAATAGGGCACCAACCCAGCTTGGTACGATGACCGCACCAAGAAGAGCTAACCAGGTCCAACGCCCAATTCTATATTTTAGCGCATGGTATAGGGACCATAAGAGGATCACCCAGACACCAATCATCATGGAGATCATCATAATATGAGGAAAAATCAATAGTCCCGCCATCCAAGTATCCGTCCAATACGCTTCAATTAAACTGAACCTTGAAATAATCAACGATCCCGCCATTGAATATAGAACAACTAAGGATACAACCATCATGACAAGCCCATTCAATACCTTACTTAGGAGCAAGGTGGCGGCCGGGCGGGGATTATGCATCCAGAGGTGTAGTTGATCGGCCTCAGTTCTCAAGCTGATAAACAACATGACCGGAAGATATAAAATATGAAACACAATAGCAGCTGCCAAGGGTATAAATAGGTAGAGGTTATCACCAGTATTCATATCCACGGACAACGTTAACAATAAAACCAAGAAATTAATGACAAGCCCTACGAAAAAAACAGTTCGTGTTAATCGAAAATCCTTTTTAAATAAAGCTGACCAACTGGTCATTTAAATTTCCCCTTTGTATTTGAATATGAACAATGAATCAGTGTCTTAATGTGATAGTACACTAATCCATTAGTTCATGTCAATAGGCATTAAAAAGACTGACCAGAATCAAATCTGGGCAGTCCGGAGTAAGACGTGACGGATGAAGCTATCGTATAAACTAGGATTTAGCCATTTCAATAATATCTTTGCTATCTAGAATAGATTTGTCATATCCTTTAGTAACGGTATGAATCATTGCAACACCAAGCTCTCTTAAAGACACCGCAACTTTTGGGAAAAATCTTCTGAGAATGGGATAAAGCCAGAGAATTGCGTAATAATATTTATTCGTATTTTTTAATCCCTTAGTTCGATGAATGTAGGCAGGGCGAAACATGTATGCTTTTTTGAAAGGCAGCTGTAAGAGGCGATTTTCTGTCCTGCCTTTCACTCTTGCCCACATGCTTTTTCCTTTCTCTGTGCTATCCGTCCCCATTCCTGAAACATAGCAGAACACCAGATCTGGATTCAAGCTTGCGAGTAACTCAGCCATATATATAGTAAGATCAAATGTTAATCGTGAGTACTCTTCTTCCTTCAAGCCTACTGAGGTTACACCCAAGCAAAAGTAGCATGCATTATAATTGCTTAGTTGAGACTTGATTGCTGATAAATCAAAAAAATCTTTGTGAATGATTTCAGTTAATTTGGGATGTGAAACTCCGCATGGTCTGCGGTTAATTACTAAAACATGTTCCACATCAGGATGCTGCAGGCATTCATGCAACACACCCTCTCCAACCATTCCCGTAACACCCGTAATGATCGCTCTTATTTTCACTATGGATCCCCCTTTTTCCCCATTACTTCTTCTGAATGTACCCTTCCGCTTTAAGAAGCTCGGCAATCAGGACGGCTCCGCCTGCCGCACCGCGCAGCGTATTATGTGATAGTCCAACAAATTTATAATCGTATAGGGAGTCCTCGCGTAATCTGCCTGCCGAGACCCCCATTCCGTGCTCAATGTCGCGATCAAGATTCGTCTGAGGTCTGTTTTCTTCTTCGAAATACGTGATGAATTGCTTAGGTGCACTTGGCAGACCAAGCACCTGTGGACGCCCCTGAAAGTTACGCCAACGATGGAGAATATCCTCTTTCGAAGGTTTGTTCTCGAACTCTACAAAAACCGTAGCCAAATGTCCATCTGTTACCGGAACACGAATACATTGTGTGGTAATTAACGGCGAGCTTGCTTTAATAATTTGATCATTTACGATGCTGCCCCATATGCGCAAAGGTTCTTGCTCGCTCTTCTCTTCTTCACCGCCGATATAAGGGATGACATTGTCTAGCATTTCGGGCCAATCAGTGAAGTTTTTGCCTGCTCCGGAAATGGCCTGATACGTTGATGCAACCACTTTCGTTGGTTTGAAATCCAGCAAGGCATGAAGAGCCGGTACATAACTCTGAATGGAACAGTTGGGCTTAACGGCAATAAAGCCTGTCGATGTCCCCAATCTATTTCTTTGCGCTGCAATCACTTTAATATGCCCTGGATTCACTTCCGGAATGACCATCGGAATATCGGGCGTCCAGCGATGAGCAGAGTTATTCGAGATAACGGGCGTTCCTGTCTTCGCATAGGCCTCCTCCAACGCTTGAACTTCTCCCTTATTCATATCAACCGCACAAAAGATAAAATCGACGGATGAAGCAACCTCTTCTACTTTCGACGCATCCTGAACGACGATCTTTTTCACGCTCACGGGAATCGCAGTGGATAATTTCCATCTTCCTTGCACCGATTCCTCGTATGTTTTCCCCGCCGAGCCGGCACTCGCCGCGATCGCAGTTACCTTAAACCAAGGGTGTTGATCCAGCAACTGTACGAACCTCTGTCCAACCATGCCCGTTCCGCCGACAATACCGACTTTCAGTTTCTCTGTCATCCGATCGTTCAATCCTTTCGTGTCATAGATTTGTGATAACAAAAAAAACCCATCCCTAAGACATAAGTCTCAGGGACGAGATATCATTACTAAAGTTTATTGATTATTTTCCATCCATTGGAAGTGAAAGCTTCCCTTCCGATCAAGCCGCTCGAAAGTATGCGCACCGAAATAATCCCTCTGCGCTTGCAGCAAGTTAGCCGGCAGCCGCTCTGTGCGATAGCTGTCATAGTAAGCTAAAGCGGAAGCGAATGCGGGAACCGGTATCCCCCTGGTCACGGCAATTGCGATGACTTTTCTCCATGCTTCCTGATAGTTACCGACGATTCCGCTGAAGTAATCGTCCATTAACAGGTTGGTCAGAGCCGGATCGCTGTCATAAGCATCCTTGATATTTTGCAGGAACCTTGCGCGGATAATGCATCCCCCGCGGAAGATCATTGCTATCCCGCCGTAATTTAGATTCCAATCGTAGCTATCCGAGGCGGCTCTCATCTGCGCGAAGCCTTGCGCGTACGACGCGATTTTGCTGGCATACAAGGCTTTGCGAACGGCTTCGATGAATTCTTGAGAATCGCCGTCATAGCTTGATACCGCAGGTCCGATCAGTTTCTTGCTTGCGGCCACTCGTTCTTCTTTCATTGCGGAGATAAACCGGGCGAACACGGATTCGGTAATGATGGACAACGGAACTCCCAAATCCAATGCGCTTTGACTCGTCCATTTACCGGTTCCTTTTTGACCTGCAGAATCCAGGATGACATCCACCATCGGCTTGCCTGTGTCTGGATCTGTCTTAGCGAAAATATCTGCCGTAATTTCCATCAAATAACTATCCAATTCGCCGTTGTTCCACTCGGTAAAAATATCATGCAGCTCGTTTGTATTCAAGCGCAATACGTCCTTGAGCAAGTGATACGCCTCGCCGATTAGCTGCATATCGCCGTATTCGATGCCGTTATGCACCATTTTGACATAATGTCCGGCTCCGCCTTCTCCGATATAGGTTGAGCAAGGGTCGCCATTCACTTTGGCTGAAATCGCGGTCAAGATCGGTTCCACAAGCTCATAGGCATCCTTCTGCCCGCCCGGCATAATCGCAGGGCCCTTTAGCGCTCCCTCTTCCCCGCCCGATACGCCCGCTCCGATAAAGCGGAATCCCTTATCCTGCAGATCTTTATTTCTTCTTTGCGTGTCTGGAAAATAAGCATTTCCGCCGTCTATTAGGATATCACCTTGACTCAGGTGCGGCACGAGCTGATTAATAGTATCGTCAGTCGGTTGTCCCGCTTTGACCATTATCAATATCTTGCGAGGAGTCTCGAGAGATTGGACGAATTGTTCGACACTATAAGTGCCTGCAAGATTCTTTCCTTTCGCTTCCTCTAACAGTTCATTTGTTTTCTCCGGCGAACGATTATATAAAGCGACGGAGAACCCTTTACTTTCGATATTCAGGGCGAGGTTCTTTCCCATGACCGCCAAGCCGACCACGCCGATTTGCTGCTTGTTCATTGTTGCTGCCTCCCAATCATTCGTCTTGCCTATTTTCAATTTATCTATTATTGAACTGCTTTTTTCCAATCAGCTGCGAATTTCTCCATCCCTTGTTCCGTAAGAGGATGCTTGGAGATTTGTTCGATTACCGAAAATGGAATCGTAGCGATATGTGCGCCAGCCATTGCAACGCGGGTAACGTGGTCTGGATGACGAACAGAAGCTGCGATGATTTGTGCATCCAAGTTGTGAATACGGAATAATTCAGCGACTTTGACGATCAATTGTACGCCGTCTTCCGAGATGTCATCTAAGCGGCCGAGGAAAGGAGACACATAGGTAGCACCTGCACGAGCGGCTAAGAGCGCTTGGTTTACGGTGAAGATTAGCGTGACGTTTGTTTTTACGCCTTTTTTAGTCAGGTAACGGCATGCCGCTAAGCCAGCTAGTGTCATCGGAAGCTTGATGGTGATGTTCTTGTCGTTATTGTTGATTTTGATCAATTCGTTTGCTTGAGCTATCATTTCTTCCGCCGTAAGCGCATCAGGCGTTACTTCTGCGGATACCGATTCAACCTCAGGCACTTCACGCAAGATTTCTGCAATACGGTCTTCGAACTTCACGCCTTCCTTGGCAACTAGAGAAGGATTCGTTGTAACGCCGGATAAGATTCCGATTTCATACGCTTTTTTGATGTCTACCAAATTGGCAGTGTCGATAAAAAATTTCATGTTTAATGACCTCCGATTATTGGGTTGATTTAATGTTATTTCAGTAATTCTTTCGTCAAGCGAACAACATTGTCAACGGTAAATCCAAAGTAAGCCATAACCTCGCCGCCAGGTCCCGAAGCACCGAACGTATCGATCGACAACACTTTCCCGCTGAATCCCGTATAACGTTCCCAGCCTAGAGAAATACCGGCTTCAATGGAGATACGCTTCGTCACGGAATTAGGAAGCACGCTTTGCTTGTAAGCTTCGGATTGACGTTCGAACAGCTCTCTGCTCGGCATGGCAACGACGCGCACGGAGATGTTATCACGCTCAAGCTCCGCTTTGGCATTCACGGCCAGGGAGACCTCTGAACCTGTACCGATTAGAATGACGTCCGGTTGATTATTGGTTTCCGTCAGAACGTATGCTCCATTGGCAACCTCTTGCTTATTAGCTTTGGTCGCTTCATAGATCGGAAGATTCTGTCTGCTTAGAATGAGGGCCACCGGGCCTTCCTTCTGCTCCAAGGCGTAAGCCCAAGCACTTGCTGTTTCATTCGCATCGGACGGCCGGATGACCGTAAGTCCCGGGATGGTGCGTAAAGCGGCCAATTGCTCAACCGGCTCATGTGTAGGTCCGTCTTCCCCAACAGCAATGGAATCGTGGGTAAATACGTAAATGACAGGCAGCTTTTGCAGCGCAGCCAAACGTATGGATGGACGCAAGTAATCACTGAATACAAAGAATGTACTAACGAACGATTTAACGCCTCCATGCAGAGCCATACCGTTACCGGCTGCACCCATTGCATGCTCACGGACGCCGAAGTAAATGTTGCGGCCAGAGTAAGATTCGATAGCGAACGTTTGCTCACCTTTGATATCTGTCATAGTCGAATGTGATAGATCAGCGCTGCCTCCGAATATAGAAGGAACCATTTTCACGAAATGATTAATCGCTTCACCGCTCGCTATACGAGTCGAAAGGGTCTTAGACTCGTCGAAAGTAAGGATATCAGAAGCAGCAATCGATACGGAACCGTCGATAACTTGCGTAAGCTCCTTACCTTGCGAAGGATATTTCGCTGTGTAAGACACGACAAGGCTGTTCCATTGTTCTTCTTTAGCTGCGCCTTTCTGTTTAAGCTCTTCAAAATGCGCTTTGACTTGTACAGGAACGGTGAACTCTTCCTCATATTCCCAGCCGTAAACTGCTTTAGTTGCTATGGCTTCTTCTTTGCCTAGTGGATTGCCATGTACCTTATTAGTTCCCGCCGCCTTGCTGCCGTAACCGATAATCGTGCGAATCTCGATAAGAGTCGGCTGCGAATCGTTCTGCTTGGCTGCTGCAATCGCTTGGGAGATCCGAGCAACGTCATTGCCGTCTTCAACCCGTAAATAGTGCCAATTCGCTGATTCCGCTCTCTTCTGTATATTTTCCCCGAAGGAAAGGTTAAGATCTCCGTCGAGCGATATATCGTTGGAATCATAAAGCACGATTAATTTGCCAAGCTTCATATGACCTGCCATGGACATCGCTTCGTAAGAGATTCCTTCCATCAAACAGCCGTCACCGACAAGCGCGTACGTATGATGATCAACAACCGGAAAACCGTCTTGATTGTATTTCGAGGCAAGATGAGCTTCGGCCATCGCCATTCCGACCGCCATCGCAAGTCCTTGTCCCAATGGACCTGTTGTTGCATCAACTCCATCCGTGTGCCCGTATTCGGGATGTCCAGGAGTTAGACTGTTCAGCTTGCGAAACTGTTTCAGATCATCGACTGACACCCGATAACCGGACAAATGCAGAAGGCTGTAAAGCAAGGCCGAACCATGACCCGCCGATAGAACGAAGCGGTCGCGGTTGAACCACTTCGCGTTGCCGGGATTATGATTCAATTGCCCGGACCAAAGGGCATAAGCCATTGGCGCGGCGCCCATCGGCAGTCCCGGGTGGCCGGAATTGGCGGCATTGATGGCATCGATAGACAACGTGCGAATCGTATCGATTGCTAACTGATCAATAGTTTGCGTTTGTGTGTTAGGCATATTGTACTCCTTTGCTGATTTCATTATTTTGTTCTGGTTTGGAATCGAACCACCAATGATAGCCGTCCTGCGCGAGCAACGCGTCGGACTCGGCAGGTCCGTATGTGCCCGCTGCGTACAAATGAAGAGGAACCAGGTTCTCTTCGAATGCGTTCAGGATCGGTTGAACCCACTGCCAGGACAACTCAACCTCGTCCCAATGCGCGAAGAACGTAGGGTCTCCGGTTAATGCATCACCGATCAAATTCTCATAAGCTTCGGGAGAATTTTCTTGACTGGCATGCAGATCGATGTGGACGGGCTTGTATGCCCCTTTTTGTTCAGGATCCTTCGCATTGAGCTGCAGCGTAATGCCTTCGTTAGGTCCGATATCAATGACGAGAAGATTCGGCGTTATTCCATCATCATTCTTTGCTAAGGACTGCTTCAACGGTTCCTTGAACTCGACCACGATTCTCGTGGATTTTTCCTTCAATCTTTTGCCGGTACGGATATAAAAGGGAACTCCCCGCCAATAGCTGTTATCGAGCTGTAATTTGGCGGCAATAAACGTATCGTTCATGGAGTCGGGTGCGATACCCGGTTCGGAGGTATAACCGACTACAGGCTTTCCTTGGACACTTCCTTCTTTGTACTGCCCGCGGATAACGTTGGCGACAACATCCCCTTTTTGCAACAGCTCGAGGGACTCCATCACCTTTTTCTTCTTGAAGCGCACTTCCTCGATTGTACTGTCGTGAGGAAGGTGAATCGCCGCCATCATCATCAATTGAAGCATATGGTTTTGGAACATGTCTCTCACGGCGCCGACATGGTCGTAATAACCCGCTCTCTCTTCGACTCCAACCGATTCATTGGCCGTAATCTGCACGTTGGCAATATAACGGTTGGTCCACAAGGCTTGAATGACCGGATTTGCTTGCTGCAGAGATTCCAACCTTTGTACCACTGGCTTGCCGAGATAATGGTCGATTCGGAAAATTTCTTGCTCAGCGAAAGCTTTGCCTAGTTTCAGATTGAGATCCCGGGCCGATTGCAAGTCGTGCCCGAAAGGTTTCTCGATGACAAGACGTTTCCAGCCGTCCGCTGAACCCAGTCCGCTAACCTGGATATTGGCTGCGATCGTTTCGAAATATTCGGGTCCGACGGACAAATAAAAGAGGCGATTGCGCGGAATACGTAGTTCATCTTCCCGACTTTCGGTCAGCTTCAACAGCTTAAGATAATCCTCTTTACGATCGATATCTAGAACGCTGTACCGGAAAACGCGCAAGAAATCTTTCACTAATCCGGCATCTTTCGCTTCGCGTCTGGAAAACTGATGAAGAGATTTCTCGACGTTGGCTTGAAAAGATTCATCGGACCATTCTCTTCTTCCAAGACCGATTACAGAGAATGCTTGCGGCAGCTTTCCATCGACGAACAAATTATAGAGGGCAGGATATATTTTTCTTTTGGCTAAATCCCCTGTCGCTCCGAACAAGATAAAAGTATTTGGCTCCATCATCCTTCTCCTCCCGGAAGAGCACGTTCATCTCTGGTTTATTTTTCGTAGTTTTACTATAATACGAATATGAGCCATACAAGTAATTAATATATTTTACAGGAGCTATAGACGACATCTATGACAAATAACTACGAATTGTACAAAGTTTTTTATTGGGCAGCGAAAATGGGCAGCTTAACACAGGCCGCCAAGGCTTTATATCTCACTCAACCGAGCGTTAGCCACGCCATTAAGCAGCTTGAAGACAACTTCGGCATCACATTGTTTTATCGCAATTCAAAAGGCGTTGCACTTACACAAGAGGGTACCATCCTGTATTCCTATATCGAGAAGTCTCAGATCTTGATATCGTTGGCAGAAGAGAAAATGGCCGCGCTTAAAAACTTGGACAGCGGCGAGCTTCGGATAGGCGGAAGCGACTCGCTGTTCAAGCATTATTTACTTCCATACTTGGAAGACTTTCATCAGAGGCACTCCAGCATCAAGCTGCACTTGAATCACGGTACGACTCCGGAAATCATCGCTTTCCTGAAAGAAGGCAGAATTGATTTGGGCGTCGTCCGCATGCCGATCATCGATTCGCAGCTCGAAGTGAGGGAGAGTTTTCAACTACAGGATTGCTTTGTGGCGGGTGCCCGTTATGCCGAGCTTCAGGACATGGTGCTATCGCTCGATATGCTCCTGCAGCACCCCGTCATCCTTTTCTCCCGGAATAGCCGGGCTCGAATGACGATTACGGAAATTTTTCAAAGCTACGGCCATACTCTGAAGCCTGAAATCGAGGTTGGAAGCGTGGATCTTCTCATCGAGTTCGCGCGAAGGGGACTCGGAATTTCTTACGTGACTAGGGAGTTTGTTTCGGGTGAGCTGGAGGAGGGTTCTCTCTTCGAGATTAAATTAGACGTGCCGCTGCCGCCCTCTCACGTGGGGATTATGACGATGCGAAACATGCCGCTTACCAGCGCGGCAAGCAGATTTATTGAAATGATTCGGTAAACTTGGCTCCGAATACTTCATGCGATATCTATGAGGAGCGATTTTGAACCGTCCTTACCCTTCCGAAGAACTTAACAAAACCAAAACTTAGCAGCACGATGGAGAAGAAAACCAGCCCTATAATTTCAAAGTCAAGATCAACAGTAGAATAGAAGAAAGTGAATGTGTTATAAAACGCAACTCCATAGGCTAAGGTTACGATTAACCAGCCCATCATTCTTGAAGCTTTTCTACCTAATTTACTTGATTGGGTAAGCATCCGATGTGTAAGCCATGAATTTAGTGTATCTGTAATCATCATCCCCAGCATAAAGGCAGGACCTAGGATGAGAGATAAATAACCGCTGGAATTAACCGCGGCTAATGACCAAACTGCCGTTTGACTTACTGTTTCCGCAGCAAGAGCGAATAGTCCACCGATTAAAATGATTAAAAAAGGATTCGTTGTTTCACGCAGCATACGAGGAATAAATCTCCCTTTAATGCCTTTAACATGATACTGGCTATCGGATGCCCTTGTTCTCAGTAAATTAATTAAGTTATAGGTTCCAATAGCCAGTAATGATATAACGGCAATCCACATAGCAAACGTACCAAAGTACGAGGGGAATTCGAAGTTTCTAGTAAACAAACCGAGAATAATGGCGATGATGGCTACGACCAGTCCATGTCCGAATGAAAATAGAGTGCCTACCCAACGAGCAATAGGGCTACCTGCTTGCCAATTGTATCGTGTCTGGCCATCAATAAAGGCGAGATGATCTGCATCTAAGCCATGGCGTATTCCTAAGAAAAAAACAATAAGGATTAAAGTAATTTCTTCCAAGAAAAATTCCCTCCCACAGGATAGGTTTAGATTAGGCAATAAAACGATCAAAGCTATGCGGCTTCAATATAGCGGGTAATTCAATCAGATAACCAGCATCTGCCGATTTCTTAAACCACTCTAATAAAGCAGCATATTGCTCTTCGTCTGCAAGGCCGCCAATCCAGAGTTGCATATCTCTCGTTATAATCCCTATCACATTCTTTAGGTTACAGGGGCCTAGGCAGCCTGTAGTCGAGAGCTGTAAAGCTTTATGGAGCGATAATTGTTTCCAGCTTTTCTGCAGCCACTCCAATGGAACCGGAGCCGCGCCTTTGTCTTCACGACCACAACAGCAGCCTGATGCGCATATTAAAACTTGACCCCAAATTACAGCCATGTTGTTTTATTCTCCGCTCCTGAACGTACAGTCGGATTGGGTTCCGTATCCGGGTAGCCGACAAATATAGTACCGATAATTTTCTTGTTCTCAGGTGAACCAATCAATTGATACATTCGTTCATCACGTACCAGGCCAATTCCTCTTGTTCTCCATACCAAACCAAGACCCAGCTCCTTAGCGAACAGCCACATGGAATGAATAGCACAAGCTGTTGCATACTCATTGTCCTCTGAAGAGGCTTCATCTCCTGGAATGATATCCGAAGTTACCACAATGACAAGCGGTGTTTTCTCCAGCACGATCAACGATTCCTGGATCAAATTAGGTTTGGTCGGAAAACGCTCCTGCAAATATTCCCTCGCCGCTACTTCATAACGCTGCTTAGCTTCCCCGCGTATAACATAGAAATGCCACGGCTCTCGCAGACGATCGTTCGGTGCCCAAGTAGCAGCCTCCAGCAGCTTTGTAATTTTAGCTGTCTCTACCTCAAGGGGCAAATAGTTTCTGACTGCTCTACGTTCTTTCAGAGTTTCTGCGATATTCATTTAGGTGCTCCTCTTCCATTCATGAGTTCTTTAGATTTAAAGATCAGACATTCATCAATCCAACGCTGTACCATATCCGGCGCCGAAGCAAAATGAAAGTGAATGTAACCTGCAACCACATTTAATTGCAGATATCCTTCTTGCTTGGTGCCTCTTAACCCTTTGGTTTGATAGGCAGGCTGAATTTCTTGATCTTCCTTCGGTTCAAATACTGAATAATGAAATTCATGACCTTTGGCCTGATCTAACGGCCCCAGAAGGAAATTCTCCGTGCTGCCGGTCATTTCACGATAACCCAGTGCCGCTAGCTTACGCTGCATCTTTACTTTTCCCGGAACTAATCCGACCATCTCATAGCTGTTTCCTTGTGTATCTATGATTGCCTCACTTAAATACATAAAGCCTCCACACTCTGCGAGGGTAGGAAGTCCGGCTGAGATCTTCTTGACTATTGAAGCTTTAACGTCTTCATTGCGCATTAATTGCTCGGCAAATTCCTCAGGAAACCCCCCGCCAATATAAAGCCCGTCCGCATCTATGGGTAAAGCCTCTCCAGCCAGCGGTGAGAAATAGTGAAGTTCTGCACCGTATGCTTCTAATAGTTCCAAGTTTTCCGGATAATAAAAGTTGAATGCAGCATCTTTAGCAATCGCTATCTTCACCTTTGCCCGCAACGGGATAGAAGGAAATAAAGTTTCATTAAAAGTCACAGGCTTGCTCGAAGATAGCTCGATGAGCTTGTCTAAATCTATGTTGGCAGTGACTAAGTCAGCAAGCTTATCAAATAAAGGGGCTAGCTCCCCTCTCTCAATAGATGGAACTAATCCCAAATGCCTTTCCGGAATTTCAATCAAGTCTTCACGTTTTAGATAACCCAGTACGGGTACATGGCACTCTTGCTCTATTGCTTCCTTAACAATCTTATAGTGTCCCTCGCTGCCGACTTTATTGGCAATCACGCCAACGATTTGGATTGTTGGGGTGAAACATTGAAAACCCTTTACAATGGCCGCAGCGCTACGCGCCATACTCTGGCAGTTAACTACAAGAATGATTGGGGCATCCAGAATCATACTAATTTCCGCAGTACTTCCTTCGTTTGTAAGTGGGCTCTTCCCATCATATAGACCCATTACGCCTTCAATTACACATATATCTGCGTCCTTGCTGCCACGGCAGTAGATTTCCTTCACTATCTCGTGACTGAGCATCCAGCTATCCAAATTCCGTGACACTCTTCCTGTGACGGCTGTATGATAGCTTGGGTCAATATAATCAGGTCCGCATTTGAAGCCTTGAACCGCATAACCCTTCTTGCGCAGAGCTGCCATCAATCCGATAGTCAGCGTTGTTTTACCTACGCCGCTGCCCGTCCCAGCAATGACTAGTTTTCTTTCCATCTAAGAGAGCCTCCAAACTAAATAAAACTATTGATAGTGAATCATTCCGACCGAAATTGTCACGTTTCCTGACTTCTTCTTGTTCACTATAAGCTGCTTATTACCGCTATATAGCTTCGCTGCAGGCTCGCTGACCGCATAGGCTCCTGTATACTTAAACACAGTTTCCGAAGGATCTTCTATGGAAACTTCATTCAGTTGGTCGGCAGAGTAACATACCATCTCCCAGCCGTACTTCTGACAAACCTCAAGCAACCCTGCTTCATCCTGCTTAAGATCAATCGTGCACAACGCTTTTACGCTGTGGATTGAGAATTGCAATTGTGCCAGTGTCTCACGGATAACCGATTCAATTTCTTCTGAAGCTGTACCTCTGTTACAGCCCATGCCGATCACGAGGACCTTAGGACGGTACAACACCCCGTTGTCTAAAATGCTTGTTTCATCCGGTTGGAGTATACGATGCGTGACAACCAAGGCGGCGTTCGGCTTTGCCAGGAAGGCCTCAGCTATACCATTGAAAACATGTATATAGGGTGGCATAGCACTTGGATGAAGCCACCAATTCCTTTCACCCGACTCCTGAACAACCGCAATTTTCTCTTCATTTACAACTGCCGCACTAACCGGTGTAAGCTTATCTTCCGATTTCGATTCCCATTGCCAACCAAACCGGCGACCGAACAAATCAACGGCTATCGTCTTCTGTACATCTGAGGCTGTGGTAATTACGGGCCTTGCGCCAATAGCTGCAGCCACCTCCAGCGTCAGTTCGTTGGCTCCGCCTAAGTGGCCGGAAAGCACACTAATGACGTGTTCTCCCTTATCATCGATGACGACAACACCTGGATCTGCCTTCTTATCTTTTAACAATGGGGCAATCATGCGAATAACAGCGCCTAGTGAAATAATGATGACCAGACCTTTATACGCGGGAAATAAAGCGGGAAACAACAAACGGACACTGCCATCGAACAGCTGAATATTCCGTGCTTCTTCATCGCCGCGCTTAAATTTCCCCATATAATACAAGTCCGCATGGGAGAACTGATTTTGCAGCTTCCGGGCAAGCTCTACACCATGCTTCGTAATCGCAACAATTGCATAATCGGCTGTTCGCTGTATAGATGGAATTTCTCCCTCCAGCAGATGGATGCTCATGTCTTTACCCCTCTGCGGAAGCGGTGCGTAAACTCCTTGTCATAGAGCTTGGATTTGTACTCTTCCTTGTTATGTATGTCAGGGTCCAGCGCCCATCCTGCAAGAATCATGGCATGGGAACGAATTCCATGACGCTTCATATCTTCTTCCAGGTGGGAGAGAGTCGTACGTACAATCAACTGATCCGGCCAGGTGGCTCTTTGCACCACAGCAACCGGAGTATCCACGCTCCAGCCGGCTTCCTCGAAATCCTTAACAACCCTTTTGGTCAATGTCGCACTTAAGAACAAGGCAATTGTGCAATGATGTGATGCCAAATCTCGTAACCTCTCAAGTTCCGGTACAGGTGTTCTGCCTTCTGCTCTTGTGAGAATCAGTGTCTGGGTTAACTCAGGGATCGTTAGCTCAGCCCCAAGAACAGCCGCCGATGCAAAAACAGAGCTCACTCCCGGAATGATCTCATAGCCAATCCCTTCCTTCTTAAGCAGCGCAATTTGCTCCATAATGGCTCCGAATACAGCAGGATCTCCCGTATGGACTCTCGCAACCATTTTCCCCTGTTTAACCCGGTCCGCCATAATGCGAACCATCTCTTCCAAGTCCATGCCTGCGCTTTTCAACACTTCTGCACCCGGCTTTGCTTTGGCAATCAGCTCTTCATTGACCAGTGAGTCGGTGTAGAGGATAACGTCCGCTTCCTGCAGCAGTCTTAAGCCTTTTACCGTTATTAAGTCCGGATCCCCTGGGCCTGCACCGATTATGTATATTTTCATTATTTTCTCACCACCATTAAGGTTAGGTATTCAAGCTCTCGGCCCGCCAAGCTTTCAACATTACGCCAAATCATCTCTTCAGATGACGTTACTTTTGTGATCACGGACGCTTTGTCTAAAATCTTTAAATCTCTCAGAACGGTCAGCATTAAATCAATGACTTTAGCTACCTTGATAAAGACAACGCAATCATGTTCTTCCAAAGCCTTGCGCATCTTATCATAGTCATTTGTTGCTGGCACTATCGCAATTTGATCGTCTCCGTCTGCCAGCGGTATTCCCAAGGCAGATGCAGAGGCTGTAATCGAGGAGATGCCAGGAACCGACCTAATCTCAACTTCTGGATGCTCTGCATTCATCAAACGCATCATATGAATAAAAGTGCTATAAATCATCGGGTCGCCTTCCGTAACGAAAGCAACATCTTTCCCTTCCTGCAGAAATCCCCATACATCCGCCACCGTCTTGGTCCATTGCTTCTCTAGCGCCTCTTTATCCTTCGTCATTGGAAAAGTAAGTCCCAGCATCTGCTTCTCTGCCGGATTCACATAGGCTTCCATAATGGATAGAGCGTAGCTTTTAGCGCCGCGCATCTTACGTGGATAAGCAATCACTGGACATTCCTTGAGAATACGAAATGCTTTAACCGTAATGAGCTCCGGGTCTCCAGGCCCCACTCCCAACCCGTACAATATGCCTAGTTTACTCACTTGCGGCAGCTCCTTTACTCAAACTGTCTTCATTGCCTTCCTGCTTCTTGGCTGTAATGATATACACAGGATTTAACCCCTCAAATCGATTCATATCCAATATAGGCTTGCTTCGCGAAACCTGCTGTAACGTAATCTGCGTTTTGAATCCTTCTTCCGCAAAAGCTTTATTCGCTTCATAAAGGTTTTCAATGGTGACCACATTTAGGACAATAACGCCATCTGCTTGCAGGCGACTGCAGCAAACGTGGAGAAGCTCTTGCATTTCTCCGCCTGTTCCCCCAATAAAGATGGAATTCGGATCTGGAAACTGTTCAAGACCAAGCGGTGCTTTACCATGAATAGCCGTAATGTCTGTGCGAAATCTCACCGCGTTCTGCTTGCAATTGTCCAGATCTGCTTCATTCTTCTCGATGGCATATACCTGACCTAATCGTGCAATACGAGCCGCTTCAATGGCCATTGAGCCCGTACAGGTGCCGATATCCCAGACAATGCTATCCGGACGCAAATTCATATTAGCTATACTTAATACTCTCACTTCTTTTTTCGTAATCAGACCCTTATCTGGCTTTCGTTGCAGAAAATGATCATCCTCTATGCCAAGAGACCATACAGGACCGTCAAATTGTTTCTGCAATATGATAACATTTAGCGCGGAGAACTCGGCCTCTGCCATCCCTTGCAGCGAGTACCAGCCTGTTTTCTCAAGACTTCCCCCCAGATTTTCCGCTACAAAAGCACGGTATTCATTCATCCCGTATTGGAGTAAATACTGAGCGATGACACTCGGACTATTCGCTGCATCTGTTAATAGAGCGATGACCTGCCGTCCGTCGATCCGCTGTGCCAGCCCTTTAATGCTGCGACCATGCACACTAGTCACGTAGGCATCCTGCCAAGCTAGTCCTAATCTTGCGAATGCCAGTTGTACTGAGCTAACATGAGGATAAATTTCAACATTGCCGAGTTTCTGGGTCGCATAGTTGCCAATGCCATAGAACAACGGATCTCCTGAAGCGAGTATGACAATCTTTCTTTCCTCTTGCTTTAATTGTTCAATAAGCTCAGATAGAGGCCCTTTAATGAGTCGCTTCTCACCTTTAAAATCGGTAAAAAATTGCAAATGCCGCTCCCCGCCTACCAGCACCTCACATTGCTCAATCCAATCTAAATAGAGAGGCAGTAAGCTAGCCTTACCGTTATCTCCGATGCCGATCAATTTAATCGCTGGCTTCACTTTAACGACTCCCTTCGTGCCCTTTTTGTCTCCAGCGTGCTCAACCTTGTATCTTCGCCTTGCCAAGCAGATCGGCTTTCATCGATATGATCACCGTCTCGATCTTCATCCCGCCTTCAACCTGCTTTAAGCTTTGTTGGCAGCAATATTCACAGAGCTTCTGGAAGAAGGTTTTATCTTCCAGAGCATTCATCATATCCCCTACTTGAGAGGCTGTATTCGCATTCATTATCTCGGCAACCAGCTCTTCCGATGCACCTGATTCAGCCGCAACCTGGGCCAGGAACCCGAAATCCACTGGAGCACTTTTAGAGTGTACATTCATTACCCCTTGAGCGACCTTCGAGAACTTGCCCATCATGCCTACCAATGTGATCTTTCTTACGCCTTGTCTCTTGGCCATTGTTAAGGCAAATCCAACAAAGTCACCCATCTCCACAAAGGCTTCCTCAGGCAGGTTTGGATACATCGCAATTCCATAGGTTTCCGTTCTGCCGCCTGTTGAGATGACCAAGTGATCGCAACCACATTTAACAGCAACACGAATGGCAAGTGCGACACTGGCCTTGTAAGCAGCTGTTGAGAAGGGAACGACCGTCCCGCGCGTGCCTAGAATGGATATGCCGCCCAATATTCCGAGCCGCTCATTAAGTGTTTTCTTTGCAATTTCCACACCATCCGGTACAGAAATGACAACCTTTACTCCTTGGGTAATATCGAATTCATCCAGAACTTCTTGAACGGCTTCATAAATCATTTTCCGCGGAACCGGATTTATCGCAGCTTCTCCTACTGCTACTGGCAGTCCCGGCTTCGTCACTCTTCCAACGCCGATACCTCCATCCAGCTCAACGCCAGACTTTCCAGTCCAAGTCACCGTAGCAACAATAAGTGCTCCATGGGTAGCATCCGGATCATCCCCGCCATCTTTAATGACAGCAGTTGTCGCCATATCCGATGTAAATTCACATTTTACGAGCTGGAAGGTTACATCTTCTCCAATAGGAATTCGAATACAGCTCTCACTTTGTCGGACCTGCATGATCAAGGCCATCAAGGCAGCCTTGGCCGCAGCAGCAGCACAAGAGCCCGTAGTATAACCATGACGCAGCGGCTTTGGATCTATGGTTTCCATCGTGTTATCCCTAACGCTCCGCTAATAATGAAATGGCATTCAAGGCGGCAACAGCCACAGCACTTCCACCCTTGCGTCCGATATTAGTAATGAAGGGGATATCTAGCTTCGCTAGTTCTTCCTTGGACTCCGCTGCAGAAACAAAACCTACTGGGACACCTATAACAAGTCCTGGTTTTGTGACACCTTCTTTAACCAAGCGAATGAGCTCAAGCAGCGCTGTCGGTGCATTGCCGATCGCGAAGATGCCTCCCTCAGCTTCAAGAATCGCTTTGCGAACCGATACAATAGCTCTAGTCGTATTCAGTCTTTTGGCTTCCGCCATGACATCAGGATCGGAGATATATACTTTAACCTCGCCGCCAAACTGTTCAATCCGTCCTTTACTAATTCCGACCTGAACCATCTGTACGTCGGCAACAACCGTTTTACCGCTGCGAATGGCTTGGATTCCTGCTTGAATTGCATCGGGATGAAAGACGAGACTGCGCCCCAACTCGAAATCGGCTGATGCATGAATGACACGTTGAACGACAGCATACTGCTCAGTTGTGAATGAATGCTCGCCAAGCTCTTCTGTAATCATTTCGAAGCTTTTCTGTTCAATTTCTTGCGGTTGTATGGTCAATGGTTTGAATTCTGTATGGAAATCCATTCTTTATGCCTCCTCTAACAATTGGGTGATATGAGTCAGTACAGCTGAGAAGTCTGAATGCTGATTGCCATAATCAACTGCAGGTCTGCCAATGATGATCGTTTCAATCCCTAGCTTTAATGCCGCCTCTACCTTCTCGTCGACAGCACCTGCCTTGCCGCTTTCCTTCGTAATCATCAGCGTTACTTTATATTGCTTGTACAAAGCGGTATTCAGTTCTTCTATAAAAGGACCTTGCATAGCCACGATATTCTTCTGTTCAAGTCCTAGCTCTTCACACTTCTCCATGTTGTCCTTGCGCGGAAGCATACGGGCAATCAACGTTGTATTCGGCAAGCCAAGAAGCTTATTCGTGAACACCTTCAAGGTTTTGCTGCCTGTTGTCAGCATGATTACGCCTTGCTTAATGAAAGCCATCTCCGCTGCTTGCTCGTAAGTATCGACATAAAATAATTGGGGATGGTCATGGTAGGATAACCTTTCGCGTTCATACCGAATGTAAGGCACGTTAGCCCTGAAGGCAGCAGCAATCGTATTCTTGGAAGCCTCTTCTGCGAATGGATGGCTCGCATCAATAACGACTTTAAAGCCCCCGCTAACTATTAGTTGTACAAGCTCGTCTTCATTCAGTCGGCCATAACGTACGGGTAACCCTGCTTCTTCCATTCCTTTGGCTGCATTCTCCGTTACAACGGAAGTAAGGAGATGATAGCCCGCTCCTTTAATCTGCAAGGCCAATTCTCTAGCATCGCTTGTACCCGCAACCACCAATATCAATAAAGTCCACTCCTTCTACTTTGCTTGGGCCGTTACACTCTCTTTTTTGTGGTCATGATCGTGATGATCGTGGTCATGGTCATGATCGTGATGATCGTGGTCATGGTCATGAGCGTGATGATCGTGATCGTGATCGTGATGGTGGTGGTGCTCAATACCGTCCATAGCAGCAATCCGATAATGGCACATATCGCAATTGACCTTCACTTCGTCTCTTACTGCTTCGTTAACCCGATCTTTAAGAATTTGCTTCAGAATCGGATGGAAGCCGAAATATTCGGCCATCGAGAATTGATGATGGGGATGCTTCAATTTAAACTCATCCAGTATGTGATCCATTCGATTAATTAAGATACCTGTAAATAAGAAATACGGTACAATGACCACATGACGAGCTCCGAGCTTCAAACACTTCTCCATGCCTTCCTCTATAAGCGGAGAAGTCACGCCAATAAAAGCCGTCTCCACCCATTTGACCTTCATCTTCTCCCACAGAAGCCGCGATATCTTGAATAAGTCGCTGTTCGCATCCGGATCACTGCTGCCTCTGCCGACAACAAGAATAGCTGTATCTTCCAGCTCCTCGTCCTTCCCAATTCCCACACCGCTCGTTCTAGAAGTTAGAATATCCAGAACCTTATCGTGAATGCCAATGGGTCTGCCATATATAAATTGAACGAGCGGATACTTAAGTTTGGCTTCATCAATAGCGGCTGGTATATGTATTTTGGCATGTCCTGCAGCGAACAGAATGATAGGGATAACGACAACTCGAGTTGCGCCCTTCTGGATACAAATATCTATCCCGCCCGCAATATTCGGCTTCTCAAATTCTAGGAAACAGGTTTCAGCAATCGGCTGATCTAAGGTTTCAATAACACTCTGTACAAAAGCTCTCACTTCATCGTTTCCATGAGGGTCCCTGCTCCCGTGCCCAACAAATAATACTGCGTTCATAATCATACCCCTCTCAAATTAGTCACCGCATATCGCATTCTCGATGACGAAGGTTGGCACCTCTTGAAATCGATAGCCCTCGAGCTTCTGTACTCTTCTGAAAAATTTATGAAAGCGCTCATTGGGATGTCCTTCCTCAATATAACGGTCGATAATCCGTTCAATGATGCCAACAAGATCCTTCGGTTCAATTCCTTCTGCAACAGGCTGGGCCGCGTGTGCATTTCTACCCACTGTTTTACCGCCTAAGAACAAATCAAATTTCTCCTTGCGATAGACAATGCCAATATCCTCACTAACTGCGTTGTAACAAGTCATTCCACAGCCATTAAAGCCTATTCTCAATTCCTTCGGAACCTTTAGCCCGCCGATCAACTGGTTAATCTCCTCCGCATAGGGAAGTGAATCCGCCTTCTCCAGATTGCAGAAGTCGCACGCCTTCAGTTGAACGACATCTCCAATGGGCTGCAGAAGAAAGCCCTCGCTCCTCAGCCTGCTGGTGATCTGTTCCGGATTGGCAACAGAGACTCGGACAATCAGTTGGTGATGAGGTGTATACTCAATGTCCCCCTCATCTCCAATAACTTCAGCCAACAGAGTCATTTGTTTGGCTGTAAATTTCTTATTGGCTAATCCCGGGCTTACCGCGAACTCCAGAATAGATTGTTGCTTGAAGGAGAGCTGTGGAGATTCAACTTGGGAGTACCGTTCCATTATTCCTTTGGACAGATTCACTAAATTTAGAGCTTCCAGAGCAACAGAGTAAGGCGTTGCCCATTCCGTTGATTCGGCATCACTTAGAGCAACATTGCTCTCATCCTCTATGTCCCACTGCTCCAAAGCCCATGGCTCTGCCTCACTTCGTAAGCGTTGATGAGGTTTTAATCGCTGTACATCGGAATTTAATGTGTACTTTCTCTGATATCCACGCGGAGTAATCATTAATCCTTCATATAGCAAGGTGGTAGAATTACCAATAATTACTGTGGTTAGCATTCCGATATCGTGATTAAGCATATCTTGCAAAGTTGTAATGACCACATGCTCACGATCGCGGTAAGCGCTTTTCACAATCCCCACAGGTGTATCTGGAGATCTATACTTAAGAAGAATTTGTTGTGTCTCTACAATTTGTCTAGTTCTTCGGCCGCTCCGCGGATTATACAGCGCAATAACAAAATCTGCTTGTCCTGCTGCCTCCACCCGCTTGGCTATTTGTTCCCAAGGAGTTAAATGGTCACTTAAGCTGATCGTGCAGGAATCATGCATGATAGGTGCTCCCAACAGAGAGGCAGTCGAATTAATCGCAGAAATGCCTGGAATAACTTCTACTTCCACACCCTCCGTACGCGACCATCCTTTTCCTATTAGAACTTCATATACTAACCCGGCCATTCCATAGACTCCAGCATCTCCACTAGAAATTACAGCTACTTTCTTGCCTGCTTCCGCCTGGCGAACGGCTTCTTGGGCACGACTAACTTCCTCTGTCATACCGGTACGGACTATCGTTTGGCTGCTTAGTAAATCTCTAATCAAATCTATGTAAGTGTTGTACCCAATCACGACTTCACTTTCCTGAATAGCTTCACGCGCTCGTTTAGTGATATGTTCGAAGCTGCCGGGTCCAAAACCGATAATATATAGCTTTCCTCTCAACCTTAATCACTCCCTTTTTATAAAGTATTCAAATGAAAGGCAATAAAAAACACCCCTAACAAAAAAATGTTAGAGGTGCCTGCACATTAATCTATGTAAATAAGCGTATTCACTAGAAATACCGTGCTTATTTCAGAAGATAAAGGGGGCTTCTAACACTCCCTAAATCCACGTAGGTCCATAGTGTTGTTGAAATAGGCAGGTCTCCTGACTTAGAATTTCTCCTCTGGCGCCTTCCCAAGTTTCCTCAGTGACATAAAACCAGAAGATAGCTAATGATCCATTAGCATTCCATTACAGTGGCGGGCCCGTGTCGGTCTATCACCGAACTTCCCTTTTAACCGGACTTGTTAATAGTCCAGCACCTATTTCCTTTATTATATTGCTTTAATGATACCATCTCTGCAAACACTTTGTCCAAGCAATATATTATTGTTCATTGTTATTTGCTTTTTCCTATAACTTTCATACAATATATGAATATTAAAAATCAGTAGAGGAGAAATCACAATGCTTACCGACAATGAAAAAACCGGAGTGTATAGAGCGATCTTCGAAAGAAGAGATATTAGGCAATTTAATAAAAAACTTATAAACGAACATACATTACAAAAAATGATATTAGCCGGTCATCATGCCCCTTCTGTTGGATTCATGCAGCCTTGGGATTTTATCATCATTAAATCACAGGAGGTGAAAGAGCGTTTGGCTAAAGTTTGTCAGAAGGAAATACAAGCTTTATCCATTCATTATGAAGACGAAAAGAAAACAAAATTTCTTACATTAAAGCTGGAAGGATTAAAAGAAGCACCGATAACCATATGTATCACTTGTGATCCCACTAGGGGAGGCGGGCATGTTCTTGGACGTAATTCTATTCCAGAAACAGACATTCTTTCGGTGGCCTGTTGCATCCAAAACATGTGGTTAGCTGCTTATGCAGAAGGAATTGCCATGGGCTGGGTTAGTTTTTATAAAAAACCAGATGTTCGAGAGATTCTGGACATCCCACCGCATATTGACCCCATTGCACTTATATCTCTGGGCTATACGGATCAGTATCCGACAATGCCGATACTTGAGAAAGAAAATTGGGAAAAAAGGCTGTCTCTTAACAGCCTCATTCACCATGATAGCTGGTTAAAGTAGGGAGATTAAAATCAGTTATTCTCAAATGCAGATGCCAACAAAGAGAAGTGGCTTCGATGTTCAGATATACATTGCAAAATCCGGACAAAGAAGTTACAATCCGCGATGAACACGTCTGTGAATAAGCACCAGAGCCTTCTTTCACGAATACCGGAAAGTGCCTGCCCACTTGACCATCTAATTCATCGGCACGCCGTCGATCATGCTGCCCTTGGCACGCTCGAACAACGCTTTAGACCGCGGATGTTCATCCTCAAAACTGAGGATTTCCGCTTCCAGCAGGCGGTTCAACCTATCTCTGTCAATCGTCTTCCCATTCACACATTCAGCCTCCATATCTTTAATTACGGTTGATAACCACCAGCTTGAGCTCCGTCATCTCCTCGATTGCGTACTTCACGCCTTCCCTGCCCATGCCGCTTTGCTTTACACCGCCATAAGGCATGTGGTCTACACGGAAGGTTGGAACGTCGTTTATTATCACTCCTCCAACCTGAAGACGCTCAGCCGCATCCATTGCCGTGCGAAGGTTCTCGGTGTAGATACCCGCCTGCAAGCCGAAATCAGAATCGTTAACCTGCTCAATCGCTTCATCCACCGAATCCACCTTATTAATGAGTACAATCGGAGCGAATACCTCCTTACAGGATACCCAAGCGCGGGAACCGACATGGAGCAGAACCGTTGGGCTCAGTACTCCTTCTTCCGCATGACCGCCTGAGGCAACAACGGCGCCGTGCTGCTTCGCTTGCTCGATCCATTCGAGCGAACGCGTCACATCCTTCTTCGTGATCAGCGCGGAAACGTCCGTGTCCACGTGGAGTGGATCTCCAAGCTTAAGCTGCTGCGCGGCTGCAACGAATTTCTCCGTAAACTCCGTGAATTTATCTCCAACAACGTAGATCCGCTGCAGAGAGATGCACACCTGCCCTTGGTAAGCGAAAGCCCCAGTCACACAGCGAGAAATGATCGGATCGACATTCACGTTATCGTCGATGATCAGAGCGGAATTCGACCCGAGCTCTAGGGTAACGCGCTTCAATCCCGCTTTGGCTCGGATAGAGGCGCCGACCTCCGGACTGCCGGTGAACGTGATCTTCGCCACTCTAGGATCCGTCACAATCAGGTCACCGATAACCTTGCCGCTGCCGGTCACGATATTCAGCGCACCGGCCGGAAGTCCCGCTTCCATCAGCAATTCACCGATGAAGAACGCCGACAGCGGGGTCTGATTGGCGGGTTTGAGGACAATGGTATTCCCCGAAGCAATTGCCGGCCCTACCTTGTGAGCGACTAGGTTCATCGGAAAGTTGAACGGTGTAATCGCCGCCACAACGCCCATGGGTTCCCGCACCGTATAGGCCATCCGGTTGTCTCCGCCGGGTGCGGCATCCATTGGGATTGTCTCTCCCTGGATTCGTTTGGCTTCCTCCGCGGCGAACTTGTATGTCTGTATGGTTCTGTCTACCTCGGCTAAGGCCGTCTTGAAAGGTTTAGCTGCTTCGAGCGCGATGATTCGTGCCCCTTCTTCTCTACGCAGTAATAGCAACGAAGAAAGCTTTTCCAGGATAGCTGCGCGCTGATGAGCGGGCATACGCCTCATGGTTTCCTTCGCCTGTTCCGCTGCTGCGATTGCCAGATCGACCTCCCGTTCTGTTGCGGAGGGGACTTGAGCGATCGCTTCCCCGTTGTATGGGGAATACAGGGTGACATATGTTTCGGCTTCCTTCCATTCGCCGTTAATGAACAGATGTTTCTTCATGCTGCCATTCCCCCTCAATCGTTCTTTAAACTTCAATTGCGCACAGGTTGCGAATGCAGCTCAGTGATCGCTTCCCCGATGATAGCGAGACCTTCTTGCAGCTGTTCGTCTGTCGTGACCAGCGGAGCTAGGAATCGGATTACGTTGCTGTGTACCCCCGCACTCAGCAGAACGACACCCTTGACGAAGCTCGACCGGATAATCTGAGCTGCGAGCTCCTTACCCGGTTTGCCTGTTTCCGGATCGATGATTTCGATCGCGCACATGGCACCCAGTCCCCGAACCTCACCTATACAAGGATATTGCTGCTGTAATACGCAAAAATAATTCCGAATCTTCTCACCCATCTTCCGAGCCCGAGCTGGCAGATCCTCCCGTTCCATTTTCTCAATGACCGCCAGGGCGGCCACGCAGCCTAGCGGGCTGCCGCCATAGGTTCCACCGATCTCACCCGGATTCGGCGCGTCCATGATCTCCGCTCTCCCCACGACCGCGCTAATCGGAAAACCAGCGGCAAGCGACTTCGAGAGTGTCATGAGATCGGGTTCAATTCCGAATATCGTGCTGGCAAACATCTCCCCCGTACGGCCGAACCCGGTCTGGATCTCATCGGCGATGAACAGTATCCCATGCTCACGGCAAATCTGGTAGATACCCTGAACGAACGACCGGAGCGGAACGATGAAGCCGCCTTCTCCTTGCACCGGCTCCATGATGACCGCCGCCACTTCCTCGGGTGCCGCCTCTGTTAACAGGAAATCCTCGAACTGCTTGACACAAAATTCCGAATACTGCTCCTCCGTCATGGCAGCGGGTCTTTGGTAAGGATAGGGGAATTGTGCCTTGTACGTGGATGGAGCGAACGGGCCCATTTGGAATTTGTAAGGCTTCACCTTGCTTGTAAGCGACATGCCGAGCAACGTACGGCCATGGAAACCCCGGGTGAAGGATACGATACCCGGTTTTCCCGTATATTTGCGGGCGATCTTGACCGCATTTTCAACCGCCTCGGCCCCGCTGTTCATGAACATGGCTTTTTTCGGGAAATTCCCTGGTGTGATCTGAGCAAGTTTCTCGGCCAACGCGACATATGGCTCATACATGCCGACATGGAAACAGGTGTGAAGATATTGGTCCAGCTGCTTATGCAGCGCCTCCACGACTTCCGGAGGACAATGTCCGGCATTAACCGTGCCGATAGCGCCTGCAAAATCCAGATACTGATTCCCGTCAACATCGTGCAGAACCGCCCCTTCAGCCTTGTGCACGAAGAGGGGATGATTGTTGCCCACACCCTTAGCCACGGCCTGCTGCCGTCTTTCGATAAGCGCTTGCGTTCGAGGCCCAGGGTTGTCGGATCCTCCGGTTACGAATTTTCGTGAATTGTCCATAGTCGTTTTCTCCTTTGTCAGGAACCATACCAGCCGATCGGTTCGACCTGGAGATTCGTGTTAATTTGCTTGACCTCCGTATATTCCTCAAAACCGAATGTGCCAAGCTCGCGCCCGATGCCGCTCTGCTTGTAGCCGCCCCATGGCGCTTCATTATAAGTAGGATGATAAGTATTAATCCAAGTAATTCCAGCTCTGAGCTTGCGGATCACGCGTTGAGCCTTAGCTCCATTGCTGGTGAATACCGCGCCAGCCAGCCCATAAATCGTGTCGTTTGCCATAGATACAGCTTCCTCTTCGTCCTTAAACGTCTGCACGACAAGCACCGGTCCGAAAATTTCCTCGCGCACGATGCGCATGTCGGACGAAGCATCGGTGAAAATCGTTGGTTCCATGTAATAGCCGCCCTCATATGCGCCCCCGATAAGCCGGTTGCCGCCGCAGAGCAGCGTTGCTCCTTCTGCCTTGCCAATCTCCACGTAACTCAGCACTTTGTCCAGATGCGCCTCCGAGACGAGCGGGCCCATTTCCGTTCCCTCAGCCATTCCGTCGCCAACCTTAATCGCCTTAGTCCGCTGGACTAGTCGTTCAATAAACCGATCGTAAATGGATTCCTCCAGCAGTAGTCGGGAGCCAGCCGCACATACCTGACCCGAATTGGCGAAAATAGCGAATAGTGCGTATTCGACCGCAGCTTCAAAATCGGCATCCGCGAAGACGATGTTCGGGTTTTTGCCGCCAAGCTCAAGCGATATTTTCTTCAGGTTGCCAGTCGCCGCCAGCATGATCTTCCTTCCCGTGGCGGTTCCGCCCGTAAAAGCGATCTTATCGACGTCATCATGGGCTGCTAGAGTTTGCCCGACCGATGGTCCTGCTCCTAACACAAGGTTGACGACCCCAGAGGGAAATCCAGCCTGCTCGAAAATACCAAATAGCTTTACGGCCGACAGAGGTGTGATCTCGGCAGGTTTAAACACCACCGTATTGCCTGCAGCCAGTGCCGGTGCAAGCTTCCAGGCCGCCATCAACAACGGGTAATTCCACGGAATAATCTGACCGCATACACCTATGGGTTCTCTAATGACCACCGCCTGCATAGGATCGGATACCTCATAGGTCTGTCCGTGCGGCTTCGTTGCCAAACCGGCGTAGTAGCGGAAGCAGGCGATGGAATCGTTCACGTCGAATTCCGCCTCACGCAACGGTTTACCGTTGTTGAGGGTCTCCAGTTTAGCGAATTCCTCCTTGCGTTCCTCCAGCAAATCCGCCGCTTTGAACAGCAGACGAGCTCGTTCCGACGCAGGGGTTCCCCACCACCCGCCTTCGTAGAAAGCTGATTTGGCGGCGGCTACCGCGCGGTTGGCATCCTGTTCCGCGCCCTCTGCAGACACAGCGATGACTTCGCCGTTGGCCGGATTTAGAATTTCCCGCGTCTCACCGGACAAAGCCCCGGTCCACTCCCCGTTTATGAACATCTTCAATTCCTGTGCTGCCATTGCTCCCATTCCTCCCCGGTTGGATATCATTAGCCCTGCTTGGGCTGCTGCTGCGTAATGCAGTGAATATTTCCGCCGCCCAATGCGATTTCCCGTGTGTTGACCTGCACAACCTTGCGATCCGGAAACAATCCGGACAATTGATGATAGGTGATCGCGTCATACCGGTCACCGAAAGCCGGGATGATGACGCCCCCATTGCAAATGTAGAAATTCACGTAAGACGCTGCAAAACGGGTTCCCGTTGCCCGGTTGTAGCTCCTCCTCGCCCGATCAATCAGCCTCGCTTCCTCATCCGAGATCGTCAGAGGATCGGGGATGTGAATCTTATGCACTTCAAGCTTCCGACCTTTGGCATCTGTTGCGCTGCTCAATAAATCGAATGCGTTACACAATAGCTCGTATTGCGGGTCGGCAGGATCATCCGTCCAGCTCATGGCCACAACGCCGGGCCGCACGAAGGCGGCCACCTCATCCACATGACCGTCTGTCTCGTCGTACCTCAAGCCGTCCTTAAGCCAAATGATTTTTTCGACACTCAAATACTCGTGCAGCCGCTCTTCAACCTCCTCTCGACTCATGTCGGGATTCCGGTTCGGGTTAAGCAGGCATTGTTCTGTCGTGATCAGTGTCCCTTCGCCGTCCACTTGAATAGCGCCGCCTTCGAGGATGAAGGACTGACTGTCGTAACGGTCTTTGTTTTCAATCTCTAACACTTTCTGTTTCACCAGAAGATCCTGATCCCAGGGAAAATACAGCCCGCCGTTTAACCCGCCCCAAGCGTTGAAGCCCCAATCTACGCCCCTGACATCGCCCACTCCGTTCTTGACGAAGGTCGGGCCGATATCTCGCATCCAAGCGTCGTTGGAAGACATCTCTATGATGCGGATCCGCGAAGGGAAAATGGAGCGCACATGCTCGTACTGGATCGAGGAGACTCCGATGGTAACGGGCTCGAATTCCGATATCGCCAAAGCCACTTCCACGAACGCATCCTGGGCCGGTTTCGCGCCAAGTCTCCAGGTGTCGGTTCGCACCGGCCACAGCATCCATGTACCTTGATGAGGCTCGAACTCGGCCGGCATACGGAATCCGTCTCTTCTAGGTGTGCTCTCCAAGGTCGCCGACATATTCAATCCTCTCCTTATGCCATTGTTCTGCTCAGTACCTGACGGAAAGTCGAGATCACTCGATCAACATCTTCCTTCGAAATGGTCAGTGGCGGTTCAATCCGGATAGTTTTAGAATTTATCAGCGTACCCGCCACCAGAACCCCATCGTCGAACATGCCTTTGGACACTTCGTAACCCACTTCGTCACGGTGGAATTCGATGCCTATCATGAGGCCGATACCTCGAATCTCCATGATTTTATCCTCATGGCCAATGCCCGCCATGCGAAGCTCTTCGAGAAAATAACGGCCGATTTCACCTGCTCGTTCGGGCAGGTTCTCCTCCAGCAGAACATCAATCGTCGCGATGGCGGCCGCGCAGGCCAACGGATTTCCACCGAACGTTGTCGTATGCATGAACGGATTGGGGAAGAAGCTCTTGAACACCTTTTCCTTTGCTACTACCGCACCAGCCGGGATCACACCTCCACCGAATGCCTTGGCTAGACAGAGAATGTCCGGAACGACGCCGTAAAGCTCGGAAGCGAACATTCGCCCCGTTCGGCCCATGCCTGTCTGTACTTCGTCGAAGACAAGAAGGGCGCCGTACTCATCGCATAATTCGCGGACCTGCCGCAAGTACTCCGGAGGAGGAAGAATAATGCCGCCCTCTCCTTGAATGGGCTCCAGAAGTACGGCGGCGATATCTTCACCCACCGCGGCGGAAGTCTGGAACGCGGTACGCATCGCTTCGATATCACCAAAGGGCAGATGCTTGAAACCAGGGATCAGCGGCAGGAAAGGCTTGCGGAACATTCCTTTGGCCGTTGCCGATAACGCGCCCAGTGTCTTGCCGTGGAACGAGCGCGTGGTAGATATAATCGTTGTCCGGTCGCTGTACATTTTGACCAGCTTTAGCGCTGCCTCCACACTCTCCGTTCCGCTGTTCGTGAAGAATGAATATTTGAGGTCGCCCGGCGTGATTTGCTCCAGGATTTTGGCCAGCATGGCGCGCAGCGGATCAAGGAGATCCTGGCTGTGGAGCGCTTGTCGTTTCAATTGATTCTCAACGGCTTTGACGACCTTCGGATTCCGATGCCCGACGTTGTAGATGCCGAACCCTCCTAGACAGTCGATGTATTCTTTGCCGTTCACATCCTTGAAGCAGGAGCCGTTATCGGACCATTCCACTGCGGCGAACTGGCCGCCCTGGGTGACCGTTTTCCGGTATTCGAGAAAACCTGGATTTACGTTCTCGCGAAACCCGTCGACCGTTTCTTTTGTAATCCAATCCGCTTCTTCCTTTGTTACTTCGTTCTTCTCGATCAGTTGCAGCACTTTCTTTATATATGATTTCGTTTCATCCGTTACTACGTTTTGGAGCCCGTATTCTATAGGATTAATGGACATCAAATTTCCCTCCCTGTTTGTGGTTCATGCTCTCGCGTCCCTTTTGAGCAAAGGGGCGTATGTTTCAGGCCGGCGATCTCTTAGAAAATGGAGCAGATGGCGCGCGAAGTCGATTTCCTTCAGATCTACTGTTTGAAGCAGGATTCCTTCCTCCATGTCCAGCGATTGCAGGATCTCGCCCATCGGATTGCTGACGAAACTTCCCCCGTAGAATGTCATGCCGTCTTCTTGGCCGACCCGATTCACTGCCGCTGCGAATACACCGTTGTAGATGCCGTGCGCAGATATCGCTTTTTCCCAGGCCCTTCTAGTGGAGAGTTCCGGGTAATCGGGCTCCGATCCAATGGCAGACGGGAAAAATAAAATTTCCGCACCCTGGAGTGTCAGAATACGCGCTGTCTCCGGGAACCATTCGTCCCAGCAGATACCGATGCCAATGATTCCGAACCTCGTGCGGTATACCGGATACCCCGTGTTGCCTGGAACGAAATAATACTTCTCATGGTATTGCGGCCCATCCGGGATGTGATTCTTGCGGGTAATGCCGAGAAGTGTGCCGTCAGCGTCGAATACGGCCGCACTGTTATAGTAAATCCCCCTGCCCTCCTTCTCGTAGAAAGGGGCGATCAACACAATACCCAATCGGGCCGCCAAGCCGCCCAGACGTTTCAAATTGTCATCTTCTGCTAATTCGGCGAACGCATACCCATCAGGCGATACACGCTGGGGAAAATATCGTGCTGCGTAGAACTCTTGCAAACAAATAATTTGTGCGCCTCTTCCAGCTGCCTCTTCCACTTGCTTAATCGTCCGATTTCTGTTCTCCGCGATATCCGTCCCGCAAGCTAGCTGGATGAGGGCGATCGTCACAAGTTCCTCGTTCATGAGGGCCTCAACTCCTCTCTATGAATGACTATCAGTCATTTTATTTCCGAAAAATGACCGGTTACCCGATCATCTTCCTTCCTATGGATTACTTCGCCGTCAAAGAACGGTGTACGAAATGAAACACCTCGGCCATGGACTGCTCCTTGGTCATGTCTTGATCACGGCCGATAAAGAAGCGCTCTGCCGCATTCTCTACCAAGTTTATGATGAGTTTGCTCGTCCATTGCACATTGGTCTGCGTAATAATTCCGCCTTGCTCAATACCCCGTTTCAATTCGGTTTCGAACCATTCGTAATACGGCTGGTAGATGGATTCCCAGATCTCCATTGAATGGTCAATCGCAAGACCGGAATAGCACAGTACGATGACATCCTTGTACTCATCGGTAATGTTGTAGATCGCCTGGATGAACGTTTGCAGAAAATCGGAGAAATCAGTGTGCTTCTCGGTATTTTCCTTGATCTTCTCCATGGTGATGGAAATTAAGTTCTGCGCGATAGCTGGGATCAGGGCATTCTTAGACCGGAAGTACAGATAGAAGGTGCCTTGGGCCACGCCAGCCTTCTTTACAATGTCGGAGATCGAGGTGTTGTACAAGCCTTTCTCTGAGATGATCTCAATAGCGGCTTGCAAAATCAACTTATATTTGTCTTGCGTTGCGATGCTCAATGAACGGCCTCCCGACTTTTTGACTGAACATCATTCATAATGTTTGTATCTCAAATATATAATATTGGCAAACACATTTCAAGAGTAAGTTTGACGTTAAGTTTAGTTACATGAAAAGGTAGATGAAAGGGCTTGCATGAAAATCTCTAAAAAATAATCGTTGAAAGCGTGAATCATCGCGATATATACTATTACACAGAAAGAACCTTTTCAGATTGCGTTTTAGGAGTGAGTGAGGTGAAGAGCTCTTATTTAGTTAAAAATGACTGACTGTCAGACAGTGTCGACCGCTAAGCGGCAAACTGAAGCAAACCTAAGGAGGAATGGTATGCAAGACAACAGCAGGACACTTAAACGTTCGTTAAGCGTGTGGCAGCTGGTTGTATTGGGATTGGGTTTTATGACGCCGATGGTCATTTTCGACACGTTCGGAATCGCCTCAGACATTACGGGCGGGCATGTCACCGGCGCCTACATTATCGCGCTTATCGCTCTTCTCTTTACAGCGGGCAGCTATGTTTTCATGATCCGCGCATTTCCGAGCGCGGGATCGGCGTATACATACACCCAGAAAGCCTTCAACTCTCATCTCGGATTTATGGTCGGCTGGCTGGCATTAATGGACTATCTATTCTTACCTATGGTCAACGCTTTGATCTCGCAAATTTACCTAACTTCTATTTTCCCTGACGTTCCTTCTTGGATATTCATCGTTGCGTTCGTTGCGATTATGACGCTGATCAATCTGCTGACGGTCAAAGGAACGGCCAACTTGAATTCTTCTTTCGTCATTTTCCAAATTGTAATGGTCGCTGCTTTCGTTGTGTTTGCCGCATGGGGAGTAATCAATGGCACATTGGAAGGTAAACTCTGGTATCCCCAAGCTATTTTCTCAACGGGCATAGACTCCTCTACTATGATCGCCGGAGCGACGCTGCTAGTGTTCTCCTATCTCGGTTTCGATGCCGTAGCTGGATTCTCTGAGGAAACAACCCATCCGACACGTACGATTCCACGTGCGCTTTTCCTTACAGCGTTGCTGGGTGGACTGATGTTTATCGTCAGCTCCTACTTTGTCCAAACACTGTACCCTACGGCCGCAGATTTCGAAGATTTCACGGCATCCACACCGGAAATAGCTGCTAAATTCGGAAGTGTGGTCTTCCAGGTTATTTTCCTAGCCGCAGGTTTTGCTGGCACGATCGCTTCCGCGGTCTCCTCCCAAGCCAGCGTTTCGCGCCTCATATATGCCATGGGACGGGATAGAATGCTCCCTTCCTCCTGGTTCAGTCACATCAGCTCACGTTCCCGCACGCCTCTATTCAATATCGTGCTGGTCGGTATCATCTCGCTTACGGCTATCTTCTTCAGTTTGGAGTTGGCAGCGTCGTTCATTAACTTTGGCGCACTGATCGCTTTCTCGTTCGTCAATTTATCCGTCATTTCTCATTATGTCGTAAAGAACAAAATGCTTCATTCGTCCCGTGACTACCTCCGGTACCTAGTGGTTCCGATTATCGGAACGGCTGCAATGATCATCATGTGGTTCAGTCTTGACCGCCACTCCTGGACTCTAGGCTTTATCTGGCTGGCACTTGGCTTCCTCTGTCTTCTCTATACGACCAAGGGGTTCAAGGTAAAGCCTGCCGAATTCAACTGGGACGCCAAACCAGAAGAGCCGACTATCTCCGCTTAAACTTGTTATAACGTTTTATGAATGATATTCATTCATAAAAGTGGCGATCCACAGCACGCTTGAAAAGAATCGTAAAACAATAAAAGCAGTGGCAGTCTAGGACTTATTTTACCGTCCAAAGACCACCGCTGTTTCTATTTTTATGGTCAGTCTACAAGTCGCTTAGATCGAGCGGCTCCATGCTGAACGAGTCATACTCTACATCTCAGAAACCAAAAGAAAAACCCCATACGGGGTTGAATCTGAAATTGACCAATAGTAAGCTGCAATTATACAAAACTCAGCAGTAATTGTGCAGGAGGGGCAGTAAATTTAGGTGATATTATAGTGTAAGTCGAAGGTTACCCTATGCCGTTCCCCAAGTCACCCGGGAAGTTTTAAGCCAATTGCGGTAAGCGATGCTGAGACGATCCGGCTTTAAATGCAGCTCCGATTGTAGATCCAAAGGAAGCAATTCCGGTCGTTGGCTCTCCAGAATCAAGGTGTCCTGCTCTAAGATAAAAGTCTGAAAGCTCGTGAACTGATCGTCAGGAGCGTCGAAGGCATAGTTCCGGGATAACGCCACGTATACTTTCGAAAGCCTCTCTTCAACGGGCATTACGGAGAAAAGAATGGAAAACACGTCACCGGTCAATGGATTCGTCTTCATTAATCTAGCAGTCGTTGGCTTAAGCACCTCGTAAACGTAACGGGCGATACCTGAGTTGCCCGTACTATCCGGGTCAGGTTGGAAAAGATCGATTTCGTCCGAGCGTATACCATCATCTGTCACGGTTACGTTATAATCCGGAATTTCCGGAAATGCCGAATCTCCCAAGTAACCCTCATGCAGGAATGCCAAATGACCCACGTCAAGGAAGTTCTCGATTACTCTCGGCGCCGAAGCATTCAAAGCGTAAGGCCCGCAGAAAACCGTGCGGAACTTATCGTCCTCGAATTCCTTGTAATAAGGGATCTCCGAAGAGGATGAAGGCCTCAACCTGACCCATACAAGCCCGTGTTTCTCCAAGCTCTCGTAGGTGACGGCGCAAGCTTGTCGGGTAATCGACTGTTCCGGTTTCTGCTGGGGAATTCGGACGCACGCCCCAGACCCGTCATAACGCCATCCATGATAGGGGCAAACGAGTGTATCGTCGACAACCTTGCCTAACGATAAAGCAGCGCCCCGATGAACGCATAAGTCCTTCCAAGCGTGAATGCTCGCCGAATTGCGAAACAATACCAACCTTTCCCCTAACAAAATCCTGCCGATCGGGGCATCCTGGATCTCTTCGGAGAATGCAACCGGATGCCACTCGCCCATCAAAACCAAATCTGCCACCATGCTCCCGCTCACCTCTCGGCCTAGTTTTTAATTTCGCCTTTGATTCCTTTCACGAACCAGTTCATGCTTAGAATTTCCTCGTCGCTGATCGGCTTATCGCTTTTCACGCGAACGGCTCCGGTTTGATCTAGAACTGGGCCTTCGAAGACGTCGAAAGTACCGCCGAGTATTTCCTTCTTCTTTGCCTCAACAAGGTCCCGTACGTCTTGAGGAACGTTTTTGCCGAATGGCGCGATATCGGTAATGCCTTCTTTCATGCCTCCGAAGTAGGAGCCGGTTTTCCAGGTGCCGTCTATGATGCTCTTAACAGTCTCCACGAAATAGGGACTCCAATTCCAAATGAAATTCGTCAAATACGTTTCAGGGGCGTATTTATTCATGTCGGAATCTTTACCGCTTCCCCAAACGCCTTTCTCCGCAGCCGCTTGCAGAATAGTTGGAGCATCATGGTATGCCGCCAGGACGTCGACTCCGTAATCTATCATCGTGTCGGCTGCTAGCTTCTCTGCAGTGGGGTTAAACCAGGTGTTGCTCCAAATAACCGATACCTCGACATCCGGATTCACGCTTTGCGCGCCCAAGGTGAAGGCGTTAATGGCCGAGATGACTTCGGGAATCGCGAAGGTTCCGATATAACCGATCTTCTTGTTCTTCGCCATTTTTCCGGCTATTATCCCTACTAGATAATTGCTTTGATATTCCCGTCCCATATAAGTAGCTAAGTTGTCCAATGTTTTATAACCGGTTGCGTGTAAGAATTTCACGTCAGGGTACTTCTCTGCGGCTGTAACAATCGCATCCATATAACCGAACGTTGTGCCAAAAATAATATCGTAGTTCTGCGCAAGCTCCTCGAAAACCCGATTCGCGTCCGATTCAGCAACGTTGTCCATGGCCAACGTCTCAACGCCTAGTTCTTTTTCTAAGGCGATACGCCCGCGATCCATTTCAAAGTTCCAGCCCGTTTCCCCGATCGGTGTCGCGAATACGAACGCAACCTTCGGAAGATCTTTGGGTGGACTTGGTTCCGTCAAATCGGAAGCTGTACCGGAGGACAAGCCGGTATCGCTCACAGTCGTTGAAGAAGCACCTTCGGTCGCTGCATTGTTGGCGTTTCCCGAACAAGCCGTTAACGTTAACAAGGTAATAAAAAGGAAAATACCCATGATTTTTCTCATTTCGTAATCCTCTCCCGCCTGCTCAAATGTATATTCTTGAAGATTCTAAGAAGATTATAAAAGATGTTATCAATGACGTAAAGTTATCTGACATATAGTTCGTATTTTTCACTAGATTTATGGCCTTTTCTTGTGCGGACTGCCTCTTTTCATCATGTTTATGTTATTTTCTATCAGTAATTATGTTATATTTGGTGACATATATTTAACAGGAGGTTTGATTCATGTCCAATCAAGTATGGATCCGGAATGGCTATATCGTCACCATGAATTCAAATCGCGACGTCTACGAGCAAGGAGATATTCTAATAGAGGGGGACATAATTATTGGCGTAGGACGAGTGGAACCCCTGGCGGTCAGCGCGGATGCCGAAATCATAGATGCCTCTGGGAAAATCATTCTCCCCGGATATGTAAATACGCACGTTCATCTTTCTCAACAGCTTGCTCGAGGTTTGGCGGACGACGTAGACCTGCTGACATGGCTCCGCGAGCGGATATGGCCGTATGAAAGCAATATGACAGAGAGAGACTCCTATTTTTCCTCCCTTGCTTGCTGCTTGGAACTTATTCGTTCGGGTGTCACCACTTTCGCCGAAGCCGGCGGACAAGAAGTCGGCGGTATGGTTAAGGCCGTTACCGAAGCCGGCTTAAGAGGTATTCTCACCCGATCAACGATGGATGCGGGTGAAGGGTTGCCTAGCAAATGGGTGGAATCTACGGATAAGAGCTTGGAGAAGCAAGTGGAACTGATCGAGAAGTGGCATGGTTCCGCTGAGGGGCGCGTTAAAATATGGTTTTGCATCCGAACGATCTTTAACGCGACCGATGACCTCATTGTCCGGACGAAGCAGCTTGCTGATCGTTATGGTGTCGGCATACACATGCACGTGGGAGAGGTGGACGAAGAAAATCGGTTTGTCAGAGAGACACGCGGGAGATCAACCGTGGAACACTTGGCACACCTTGGCGTATTGGACAAGAATTTCTTAGCGGTTCACTGCGTATGGCTTTCGGACAATGAAATTGACTTATTCCGCCAATATGGTGTGAAGGTTTCCCATAACCCCGCGGCAGCTATGAAGGTCGTCCTTGGCTTTGCCAAAATTCCGGAAATGATCGACAAAGGAATCGTCGTATCCATCGGCACGGACGGAGCTCCTTCCAACAACCGAATGGATATGATGAGCGAGATGTACCTGACCTCCCTTATTCACAAAGGCAGGACGCTCAATCCCAAATCGATGCCCGCAGAAAAAATATTGGAGATGGCGACAATAGACGGGGCCGCCTGCCTGGGATTGGACAATGAAATCGGTTCACTTGAGGCAGGAAAGAAGGCCGATCTCATTATGCTTAACCCTTCCCAGATTGGCAATATCCCGCTGCACGATCCTCTTGCCAACATCGTCTATGCGATGCAATCCTCTAACGTAGAATCGTCCATGTGTGCTGGCAAATGGCTGATGCGTAATCGGAAAATCATCATGATTGACGAAGAGAAAGTCATGAAGGAAGCTTCCGAACGGGCAGCAGCTTTGATTACGAGAAGCAAAATCATTTTACCTAAGCGGTTTCCCATAAGTTGAAACAAACAGCCTAACAGCAGAAGAGCATCGCTCTTGCCGTTAGGCTGTTTCGTACAAGTTGAAGTCCACATACTGCTGTTGCATAGGCCTGTGCTTTACACCAAATTGTTTTATTCAATCAGGTCATTTTGTTAGGAGGTCTGAATCCTGTCATTACGAGTTTGTCACATACCGGCGAACAGTTTGGACATATGCCGATAACTGATAGCAACGCTTTCCAGCTGGTTTTTCGTCGTCAAATCCTGCTCGACAAAGATGTATTTGGCAAAGCCGAGCTTCCCTACTTCTTGCACGATTCGAGGAATGTCGATGATCCCATCGCCGATCTCGGCGAAGTATTCAGGCTTGCAGAAATCAAGGAAGCGTTCGTAGGAGATTTCTTCATCGTTTGAGAGGATCTCAAATGCATTCAACGGTTCGATCCCTCTTGGAAAATCCTTCTGATGAACAAGATCGCAACGCGAGCCAAGCCGCTTGAGATACTCGACCGGATCGACGCCGCCGCGTAACGTCCAGTAGGTGTCGAGCTCGATCTTCACCAAATCCTCCTCCGTGTTTTCCAGCAGGAGATCCATTACATACTTTCCGTCAAACTGTTGAAATTCTTGAAAATGATTGTGGTAATAAAATTGCATATTGTTCTTCTTGCAGATCTCGCCGTATTTGTTCAGGGTGCTGCTGGTATCGAGCACATCCTGCATGTTTCGGAAGAAGGCGATTCCTTTGCCGATGGCGGTATTGCCGAGCTCCTGGTTGAACGCGATCACGCGATCCCAATCAAACTTCTCCATCGGGTCCATATGTGCCGATACGACCTTCAAGCCGAGCCGGTCCAAAGTATCCTTCAACTGCATAGGCGTCATCCCCCCGATATTCAAGGTTTGATCCGCTTGATGAAAAGCCAGCTCCACATAGCGGTAACCGATTTCCGCCACCTTCTCGAGCGTGCCTGCGTAATCTTTGGCCAGCTCGTCGCGCACAGAATATAATTGAAGTCCAAAAGCCAAACTCATTGCGTTCTTCCTCCTCTTTATCCTATAAATGCAGATTAAGCTTATTCGTCCAACGCGTGCTCGGGAAGATCGGTAGGGAAAGCCTGCGGCTTATCGCAAGTGCTTAGCAGCTCATAATGTTTGCCTTCCCGTGAGGCTTGAAGGAGCCCGTGCATAATTTCGAGTACGTGGTAACAAAGGTCTCCGTTCGCCCGATGCGGCCTCCCGTTACGGATGGCATAAGCCATATCCATCACACCGAGCCCTCTGCTGTTCTGCGTAAAACCATGCGTTAATGGGATTTCAGTAAAACCGATCTGATTTTGGCGCTTCACCTTCACACTTCCATCATAGAAATTCGGATGGGGCACCGATAAGGTACCGGTCGTCCCGTATATTTCGATATCCGGCAGCTCTGATCCCCATACATCGAAGCTTGTGATCAGCGTGCCGACCGCCCCGATTTCGAAATCAAGTAAACCTGCGATATGGGTAGGCGTTTCAACCGGTATTTTCATGCCATAGTTGGTTTGATTCGTTATCATACGTTCATGATGAGTGATCTGGGCTAATCCGGTAACGCGTCGTACAGGACCCATCAGGTTTACCAGAGCGGATAAATAGTAGGGGCCCATGTCAAACAGCGGACCGGCACCTTCCTCATATAAGAAACCCGGATTGGGATGCCAGCTTTCTGGACCCGGACCGACCATGAACGCCGTCGCGCCGATTGGCCTGCCGATCCATCCGTCCTCGATTAATTTGCGCGCTGTCTGAATCGCGCCCCCAAGGAATGTATCCGGAGCGCCGCCGACTAGCAGACCTTTCTCTTTCGCCAAGGAGAGGATTTGCCGACCATCCTCCACCTTCACGGCAAGCGGCTTCTCTCCGTAAGTATGCTTGCCTGCTTCAAGTGCTCTAAGATGGATGTCGGCATGAGCTTTCGGGATCGTCAGGTTGATGACGATTTCAATCTCCGGATCGGCGAGCAGCTCGTCGACCGTACAGGCTCTGGGAATGTTGAATTCTTCTGCTCGGGCTCGGGCTCTTTCAATATCGATATCCGCGCAAGCCACGATGTCCAGGATGCCGAATTTCCGTCCCGCCTCGAAATAAATCGGACTAATATTGCCGCAGCCGATGATTCCGACTTTGACTTTCTCCATGTCTGACTCCTTCCGGAAAGACATGCCGCAGAGCGTACGGGATCAACATCATCCCGGCATCCGCCTGCGGCAGCCGTTCCATTCGATATATGCCTTTCTTATTTTCCGGATTACTTCTTGCTTAGCTTGTCCCAGGCAGCCTGGAATTCGGCCAGCACCTGCGTCTCGTCGATCTTGTTCGAAGCCATCTTCTGAAGAGAAGATCCGAAATCCACAATGACGCCTTCCGGCCACTTCGCCACAGTTCCGCTGAGTACTTTATTCTCATCCACATATTGTTTGACATCGACGCCTAAACTTCCCAACTTGCTTGGATCGACTTTCATGGACTTGAATGGGGGAACGAACTTAAACTCGTCGGTAATATATTTGGCTCCGTCGGTCGCGAGCCAATTCAGGAACTCCTTCGCTTCCGGCTTTACTGCGGAGCTTTTGCTGATGACCCAATAATAAGGAACCGAGACAAAGAGCTTGTCGTTCAGCACAGCATCGTCGTTGATCGGCATCGGCATCATGCCTAGATTCATATTCGGCGTCACTTGATCGAATAGGGGCTGCGTACAGTTGCAGCCGACGGTAATTGCGCCCTGACTGGTGGCGAAAGAGGTGACTTGGCCGTTATAATCCACAGTGAGCGGATCCTTGTAGGCGTTAGCAAGCTCCAATTTCACGGAAGCCAGAAAATCCTTAAACAGCGGGTTGTCGGCGAACTTCTTGGTGCCGCCGCTCAGATCCGCCATAAACTGATCGGGATCGGACTGTTTGGCCATCGGATTATCCGAGCTGAATACGCCGGGACTGTACCAGCTGCCGTAAGGAACGATGAAAGGCGTGATTTGAGCCGCATTCAGCTTGTTCACGGCATCCTTCAGCTCCGTCAACGTAACGGGTACCTTCGTAATGCCCGCTTTGGCAAATAGATCCTTGTTATAGATGTAACCGACGCCTTCCAGCGCAGTCGGGAAGCCATATATTTTGCCGTCGACCGTAGCCGCGGGCTTGGCCGAATCCACGACATCCGCCATCCATGGCTCGCCCGACAAGTCTTCCAGATGTTCGGCCCAAACGCCCATCTCCCGGTATCCGCCAACGTTGAACAAGTCGGGCATTTCTCCGCCGGTAAATTTGGATTTCAGCGTCGTGACGTACTGGTCCGAAATTTGCGTGTCGATTTCGAGCGTCACGCCGGGATGGGTGCTCTCGTACTCTTGCTTCAATTTGCCCAGTGCTTCGGCAATTTCCACCTTGATGTTGAAAATCTTAAGCGTGACATTTTTCGCCGGTTCTGATGCTGATGCTGATGCTGTTGCCGAGGTGCTGAGGGAATTCGATTCGGTAGCGGCCTTGTTTCCGCCGCTGTTGGAGCAGCCTGCAAGCATAAGAGCCATTACGATGCCAATCGTTACGAACAGATGCAGCTTCTTCACATGGGTACCCTCCGTTTGTTTTCGTTTTTTATTATTGCAATCCCATCAGCTAGACTTAAAGCTGCCGGGACAGCCAATCCGCACTCAACTCTAGCAATTCCTCCGCAATCGATTGGTTCTCCGCCAACTTTCCCCGTTCATCGTACACATTAAATCCGTGATTTCCGCCCGTAATCATTTTCAACGTGATGTCATTGCCTCCGGCGTGCCGGATCAACTCGCGGGATAAATCAGGAGGCACGAGCGTGTCCTCCGAGCCGTGCAGCGCGAGCAATGGTCCATGGTAGTTGGCAATATCGTCGAGCGCCCGCGATTGTTCAATCGCTTCAAACCAGTCTTTTCCCAGATGCAGCTGCTGTCCGAAAACCGTTGTGATCATGACTTGGCCGTTTTGCATCGCTTCGTTCCGATAGCTCCAGAACATACCGAAGTTTTCATATCCGTTCCCCGATGCGGATGCCCAGGTGACCAACGCTTTAATATTCGGTTCGCGGCCGGCAACCATTTGCGCAATTCTACCGCCTTGGCTGTACCCGACCAATCCTATGCGTGAGTTGTCGATCCGCTCTGAACCATGAAGGAACTGCAGAGCGGCATGGACATTCCGGATTGAACTGTGCAAATTGTTATTCACATGCGGTTCGCTGCTGTCTCCGCATCCGATGAAGTCAATGCGCAAGGAAGCTATCCCTCTCTGCGACAGCCGATCGGCAAGGCGTTTGTACAGGCCTCCGATTTCATCCTTGTGTCCGCCTGTTCCGTGCAGGAGCAGCACTGCAGGAAAGCCCTCTGAAGAATCCACACTTTCAGGCAGTACCAGAATACCCGGGATTTCATAGCTGTCGCACAAAAGCTTTACATCCGTTTCTACCGCCATCGTTTCATCCTCCGCAAGTATTAACTTGCTTTACTTCTTCAATTTGTCCCAGGACGTCTGGAACTCCGACAGCGCCTGCTCTGCATCGATCTTTTCCCCTGCAAGCTTTTGCAGCGTCGAACCGAAATCCATCGATATGCCCTCAGGCCATTTCGTCGCTGTCGCGGCAAGCACTTTGTTCTCGTCAATATATTTTTTGACGTCGGCTCCTAACGGACCTATTCGGGATTCGTCGACTTTCATGGATTTGAATGCGGGTACGAACTTGAATTCATCCGTCAAGTATTTGGATCCATCGGTCCCCAGCCATTTCAGAAATTCCTTGGCTTCAGCTTTCACCTGAGACTTTGTGTTCAACACCCAATACTGCCCCACCTGGATGAGCAATTTGTCGTTCAACTCCGCATCGTCGTTAATCGGCATCGGCATCATGCCCAGATTCATATCTGGTGTCACTTGATCGATCAATAGCTGCGCACAGTTGCACGACGTTGTCATGGCACCCTGACCGCTCGCCATCGCTGTAATTTGTCCGTTAAAATCGACGGTTAGCGGATCCGTGGAGGCATTATTGACTTCTAATTGAACGGCTTTCAACCAATCCTTAAAAATAAGATTTTCCGAAAACCTTGAGGTGCCTGCATTTAATTCTTGAATAAACTGATCGGAATTCGCTTGTTTGGACATGGGATTATCCGCAGAGAATACGCCAGGGTTGAACCAATCGCCATACGGAACAATGAAGGGCTTGATCCCCGCTGCTTGCAGCTTGTTCACGGCGTCTGTAAGCTCCATCAATGTGACCGGTACTTTGGAAATTCCCGCCTTTGCAAACAGGTCTTTATTGTAGATATAACCGGTCCCGAGGACGGAAGCAGGGAATCCGTATATTTTGCCGTCAAATGTCATACCAGGCTTGGCCCACTCCAGCACATCATTCATCCAGGATTCGCCGGTCAGGTCCTCCAGCTCTTCCGTCCACAAACTCATGCTTCCGTAAGGTTGGAGCGAGAATATATCCGGCATTTCGCCCGAGGTGAATTTGACCTTGAGCGTGGTATTGTATTGCTGACCCGCAGCTTGGGTCTCGATTTCCAGCTTTACGTCAGGATGGGATTGTTCATACTCTTTCTTCAGCGAGTTAAAGGCTTCCGAAATTTCCACTTTGTCATCGAAAATACGGATGATTACATTTTTCGCCGATTCGGTTTCGGCTGCCGCAGTTGCCGGAGTTGCCGCAGTTTCCGCAGCGTTAGTCTTCGTGGGGGCAGCGTCATTGCTGCTTCCGCTTGAGCATCCTGCCGCCACCAGAGCCAGCATCAAGACAATCAACACCTTAGCTTTCAAACGGATTCACCCTCACTCATGTTGGTTTATTTTACATCCACTCACTCTTATCATCGCTCGATGTCAGGTTATTTGACACGCACTCATCTGATCATTGAAGTGGACAAATATGTGTTTCGAGATTATCCTTTTACAGCCCCGCCTGAGACACCTTCGATAATTTGTCGTTGCACGATCAAGAAGAAGACGACGGCCGGCGCCGTCCCCAACACCAGAGCCGGCAGAGCCAAATCCCACCGGGTCAAAAATTGTCCGAAAAAAGCGCTCATGGCTGTCTGGATCGTGCGCTGATCGGCTTTTTGAAGCATCAGATTAGGCAGCAGGAAATCGTTCCAAAACCATAACGTGTTGAGCAGAACGACCGAGACGGTCATGGGTCTCAGCAGCGGAAAGACAATCCGCCAGAATACTCCGATCGCGCCGCAGCCGTCCACAACGGCCGCTTCTTCTATCTCTAAAGAAATCGTTTTGATAAATCCGTGAAACAGGAAGATCGTGAACGAAAGACCCAAACCCCAGTACGTGACGGCAACGCCGCTTAGTGAATTGGTTAGTCCGATCGTTCGCATCACTTGCACCAGCGGAATCATAATCGACTGGAAAGGAATGACCATCGAGGCCACAAAAACAAAAAACATCGCCGAATTGAATTTGGTCGGTTTACGCACCATCCGATAGGCTGTCAGAGCGGCAATTATCGTCACACCGATATTGCTGAACACGGTAATAAATACCGAGTTGGACAACGCCGTCGGGAATCGGAGAGCTCTCCAGGCTTTGCCATAATTCTCCCACACGAATTTCTCGGGCCAGGAAGCCGTGTTCATCAGCATGTCCGCCACAGTCTTGACGGAATTGACCAGTACCAAGTAAAACGGAGCCATAAAGACGATCGCCAGGAGCAAAATCAGGACCTCCGTCCAGAACAAGCCCGATCGCAGCCTTTGCGCCACTCTCATCAGGCTTCCACCTCCAATCGCTTGGTTATGTAGACTTGCGTGGAGGTGATCAGGACGACCGCTAGGAAAAACAGGACGGCTTTGGCCGTACCCAGACTGTAGTTGTTGTTCGAGAAAGCCTCGACATAAATATTAAAGGCAACGGACTGGGATGATTTAAATGGCCCTCCATTCGTCAGGGAAAAATTCAAATCAAACATCTTATAGGTCCAATTGATCGTCAGAAAAAAGCAAACCGTTATGGAAGACATCAGCATCGGCAGCTTGATTCTGAACAGCATCGCAAAGCCGTTCGCTCCGTCGATTTCCGCGGCCTCCTGCATCTCTTTGGACAAAGAGGATAAACCTGCGATATAGATGACCATGACATATCCGATGCCTTGCCAAATGCTGACGATGACCAAGCCCCAGAACGCTGTCGCCTCTGTACCCAACCAGGAAAGCTTGAACAACGGAATGTTCGTTAATTGTCCAATCGTATCGAATCCTTTGGTGAAAATAAACTGCCAAATAAAACCGAGCAGCAAGCCGCCCAGCACGTTGGGCAAGAAAAAAACCGTCCGCCATACATTGCGGAATTTCAAGCGCTTCATCAGGAGATAGGCGAGCGCAAAACCAAGAACGTTAGTCAGAATCGTAATGACGAATGTGATTTTAGTCGAAAACCAGAACGACCTTGCAAAATCCGTGTCATTCGTCACAATCGTTTTGTAGTTTTCGAATCCAACCCATCCTATCTTGCTCGACACCCCGTTCCAATCGGTCATAGAATAATACAAACTAAGGATAAAAGGAGCGACAATGATGAGCACGTACATAATCAAAGCAGGTCCCATAAAAAACGATTGATGCCATAACCCGGACAACTTTTTTCTCACAGGAATCTCCTCCTTTCTATCTAAGGATACCTGTTACTCGCTCCCGCCAACACACACAGATATAACGTTATAGGTGCACTTTCATGACATTATCACTGTCCCATGGGGATACAAATATCAATTTAATTGATAGAAACCCATTTTTCTGGTACAATATATAACATCATAATGTCATATATTGGTTTCATACATCCGGAGGTATTCATCATGAGATGGATCAGACAAAGTTTGAGGCGCCAATTAATCCTCCTGATGCTGCTTTCCCTCACAATTCCGATCGCATTATCCATCTACATCAACTACCGCTTCAACAAGAATTTCCTCTATTCGCAAGCGATTGATGAAACGATGGGCCTTCTCTCCAGAGGCGGAGAGGATATCGTCGATTACGTCAATTCCATTCAAAGGGCTTCCCTATCGATCTATTCGGACGAGGACTTCTATCGACTGCTAACGGGTCAGACGAGCATCATCGGAAACGATTTCTATTACAACCGGCTTCATGCTATTTACAGGTCGATCCATGAAACAAGACAGGTCTATCTATACAGCGCGGCCAACGACAGTTCTTATCTCATGGTCAACGGCAATTTCCAGAAAGCTTCTGGCCGTTCCGCCCTGCTTGACCGGAAAGTAACGCCCTATTCGTTCGCGCTTCAGGGCGTTCACGAGAGCGGGTATTATGTCAATCAGACGTCTTCTTACTTGTCCGTTCCTGTGATTACCTTGCAACGGCCTTTGTACAGAGTGCCTACAAACGAAAAAATCGGAGATTTGGTCATCGAAGTAAAACCCGATGCCTTCCAGCGCATCTTCCGTAACCTTAACGGCAATTTATCGGGCGATCTTTTTCTATATGATGATCAAGACGCCTTGTTCTATGAATCCGGATCCGCCACGGTTCATGAAACCTTTCACAATTCCGTTACCCAACGAATTTCTGAATTTTCTGCCCAAGTAGGTTCCTTTTCCATCAAGGAGGACAGCTTTTCCGGCATTCTGTTTTTTCAGAAAATTCAGGCGGGGAACCACCCGTTTGTTCTGGTGAAACGAATTTCCGCAAAGGTGCTTTACGCCAAGGCGCATCGGATTACGCTGCTGAACTCTACGATCGCCTTGCTATTTCTAGCGGTAGCCATGGGCGCCATTCTCATCGTATCGCTCAATCTCTCTTCGCCGATCCTTCGGCTGATCCGCCATATGAACCGTATCCAAACCGGCCAGTTCAACGCCTCGATCCGCCTCGATCGACAGGACGAAATCGGCGTACTTGCCAATCGATTTCAAACGATGATGGATACGATCAACGATCTGATCCGCAGCGAGTACAAAATCAAATTGGCCAACCAATTAAGCGAAATCAAAGCGCTGCAAGCCCAAATCAATCCGCATTTCCTGAATAACGCGCTCCAATCCATCGGAAGCGAGGCGCTTGAAGCGAATGTGCCGAAAATATATACTTTGATCTCGGCGCTTGGCCAAATGATGTACTACAATATGAATAACAAGGAAATTCTCGTAACGGTGGACCAAGAAGCTGACTTTACGCATCATTATTTGCACCTTCAACAGCAGCGATATCAAGATCAATTCCGATTCCGGATCGAGATCGATGCGGATTCGTGGAATTTGCAAATTCCCAAAATGACCTTGCAGCCCATCGTAGAAAACTATTTCAAGCATAACCTTTTGATTGAAAACGGCATGCTGATCTTGAAATCCCGCATCTTCGGAGACGCGCTCCACTTGACTGTCGAAGATAACGGAACGGGAATGGCGGAGAGAAGCCTGCTGCAAATGGAGGACTATTTGAATTCCGATCATGAAACCGGGAAAACTGCCGGATCAAGCATCGGTTTGCGCAACGTGGCGGAACGCCTGCGGTTTTATTACGGCCCTGAGGCCAGAATTCGGTTGAAGTCTGCAGTTCCTAATGGATTGACGGTCACGTTGGTCATTCCGATCGAACAATTGAAGGAGGAACTGGCATGAAGGCATTGATTGTCGATGACGAGCAGCACGTCCGCAAATCCATTCGGCTGCTGGCAGACTGGCAGGCTTTGGGCATCGATACCGTGCTGGAAGCCGACAACGGCAGTTCCGCTTTGACCCTTATCCAGGAACAGAACCCGGAAGTTATCATTACAGACGTTATGATGCCTCTCCTGAACGGGTTCGAGCTTATGGAGCGGATGCAGGCCCAAAATTCCCGTAAGCACAAATTTATAGTTGTCAGCGGATATAACGACTTTGAATTTATTCAGCATGCGATGAGAAGCGGAGGCATCGATTATTTGCTAAAGCCTGTGGATCGGCAGCAGCTTCAGAATGCTTTGGGCAAAGCTGTCGAATACTGCAGGACCGAGCTGAAATGGGAAGAAAGCAAAAAACTTGAAGAGGAAATGCAAGAGCTCAAGCTCCTCTATCGGGACAAGACGTTATCTGAGCTGTTGGTCAAACGGGGCGTTCCCGCCATTCCCGAAACCTTGATCAGAGCTTTGCCCGGCCTGGTTCAAGCCTCTTCGGGACGTGCGGCCATCGTCCGGTTCAATGCTTGGGAGCCGGGAATGGTTCCGCCTGCCGAAGCGGATTTGAACGCGCATCTGGCCGCATGGTTGGAACGGTTTAACGCCGCTCTCCCGGACAAGCAATGCGGGGTCGCTTTCAAGAACTGGAATCATCACTCGGAGATCGTCGTTCTGACCTGGAAAAACCTGGATCGGATGGATTTTCTCGCTGAAGCTGCGCACCGTCACGCGGGAGCCGCCGTGGAGGCAGGCATGCACATCGGCATTGGCTCGAAGACGGATTTTCCGGCTTGCTTGTACCAATCCTACGAGGAAGCGATCCACGCGCTGTCCCGCCGAAATATGTTGACCGCGGAACGGCGAATCCACCTATATTCGGAGTCCGCAGCGGACGTTTCCGGCCGTTTGCGCTTCGATCCTTTCGAAGAAAACATCCTTACCGCGCTGAAGAGCAGCAATAAAGAGCAGGTGCGAATCGCGGTTCGCAAGTGGACGGAATATTTACAGGGGCTCAAGGGGATCGGTTTGCTTCATCTGCGTCGGTGGCTGGATGAATATAAAATGGTCAAGGAACGTTGGCTAGACAGCTTCTATAATGACGATTCCGGAGCCGGGCATCGTTCGGCGCCCACAGCTCTACAGATTCCCTTGAATGCGTCAGGCAATATCGACCTATCATCATTGGAAGACGCTCTGGGAGAGGATCTGATCCGGCTTCAGCACGCCTTCATTCAATCTCGCCAATCCAGGCAGCTTAACATCATGAAGGATATCGCCCTGTTCCTGCAGGCGAACTACTGGAAAGATATTCCCCTGCAAGAAATATCCGATCGCTTCTATTTGAACAAAGAGCATATCTCTCGCCGATTCAAACAGGAGTTCAGCGAGACGATCACGGATTATACGAACCGGATCCGTATCGAGAAAGCCAAAGTTCTGCTGCTTAATCCCTCCCTGCGAATTTCGGAAATCGCGCTAATGATCGGTTACCGCGATGAAAAATATTTCAGCCGTGTGTTCAAAAAGATCGAGAAAATGCCCCCGAATTTATACCGTAGCAAAATCAGCGGACTTTCGTCTTAACGAAGCTAGACGTGCATAAAACCTCGCTCTATCGGTGCTGGTAGATCAAGGAACATCTCGTATCCGGCCAGGTTGCCGGAGATGTGCCGCTACCTGATAAGCAGGGGTCTCTTCCCTACCACCCATATTGGATTAAGGTATAAGCAATAAACCCCAACGAAAGCACCATGGAAACGATTGAGAAAATCAGGATCCAAATTTGTTTACTACGATGGCTTATTAAACGATATAACGAATATAGAATCATAATTAAAGTAATAACAATCATTGTCCTTCTTATCCAAACAACCGCAGACATGGCAGCCATCATATTTGTGACTTATGGTTCATTATTCAAATCCTCCTTGGCGCTTAGTATTGCAGTTGTAAACAGTTTGAAGCCGTCAACAATCCCTTTCTGCTTTAAGGCGCCATTTCTTCCTTGAGCCGCTCCAAGGTCATCCGCTGGATAAAGCGGGAGTATTTCTCCTTAGTCTTGCCGTTCTCCTGATAATAGGAAATCAGTCTCTCAACTATCGGAATTAATCGAGTTTCAGGAACATTCTCGAACAGTATTTGGGCTAATGAGGCTTTGATCGATTTCCCTTCCCCACCCACGTAAATATTGAACCCGTCTTTCATCTTGACGATCCCGATATCTTTGAAAAGCGGCTCGCTAGTCGCATTCGCACAACCTGCGTACCCAACTTTCAGCGGGTTAGGAACCACATGACCTGCGACGATTTCGTTCAATTTAAGAGCAACGGAAAGCCCTGCTTCTTCCGCGCCTCTACAGAAATTACAAGCATTTAAGTTTTTTGAGAAGAAACCGGTCGGATATACCTCTAAACCTGCTTCAATGAGTTTTTCTTTCGTTTCATTAAAATGATCTTCTTCGATATCGATATACAGCTGCTTAAATGTGGTAAATTCAATTTTTGCATCTGCTCGGAGTACGTCACTTATGGACTTCCATTGCTCTGCAGTGAATAAACTTCCCCCGACCCCAATAGGGGGTGCAACCGCGATCTTCATCCTCTTCTCCTCCTGCTTGCTTAGCTTATATACAGCTTAAGGAACATTTACGACAAAAGGTACAATAAAGGTTTTACCATTCCGTTGAAATTGCCCCCATATTTTATAAAGACCGCTCTTTGGGAATTTCGTCATAAACTGTGCATCCGGTCCTTTCGCTTTCTCATCCGTAGGATGAACGTGTAAATATTGCTCAGCGTCCGCACTTATGATGACCACATGGCCTACGGCACCCAGATAGGGTTGTAAATCAGTAATGGGCTTTTTCGTTTTTGCATCCACCATGTTAAACGTTAAGTTCAAGTCCTTTTCAGCCATTAAATGATCAAAGGATAACGTAATGTTAATGTCGTTAATCGTCTTAACGAAGTTTGTTTCCGGAATAATCTCGGTAAGTTCTGAAGCAGTTCCATTGACAGACACCCATTCACTTTGGGATGTCGCTGAACTGCCAGTTGGGACATAGTCCGCAAACAGCTTGTAGTCGCCTGAATCCGGGAACTGAGTAGTCACTACAAATTTGCCGTCACCTGTGTATTCAGGATGAATATGGTCGAAGAAAGATAAATCTTTGCTCACAACAATTAAATGCATCTTCTTCTCATGGTTGATATCAAACTTATCGATTGGCTTACCTTCGTTATCTTGAATTTGAATCGTGATGGCAGTATCTGTATTCGGCTTCGGATTTTCAGTCGAAAGCGTCCAAACTGCACTTGTTGATTGTGCGGCGCTTGTCGAACCCTTCTCTGCATGTGATCCGTGATCCATTCCGTTGCTGCCATGTTCCATCTGGTTATTGCTATTTTGTTTGGAACAGGCGGTTAAAAATACAAAAACTACGATTAACAATACGAGAGAAAGTCGTTTCATTGTGATACCCTCCATCGATTTAGAGCTTTATTCTTTGTAAACGAAGCGCATTAAGGACAACTGAAACCGAGCTTAGTGCCATGGCTGCTCCCGCAACCCATGGAGCGAGAAAACCGATAGCTGCAATCGGAATACCAATAACATTATAGGCAAGCGCCCAAAACAGATTTTGCTTAATGTTTAGCATTGTTTTTCGACTCAAGAAGATGGCATCTGGGATACTATTCAAATCACCGCGCATGAGAGTAACATCTGCTGCTTCCATTGCTACATCAGTACCTGTTCCGATCGCCATACCAATATCCGCTGTTGCAAGGGCTGGTGCATCGTTAATTCCATCGCCGACCATTGCAACCTTTTTCCCGGCGGCTTGAAGCTTCTTAACTTCAATGGCTTTGCCCTCTGGCAGAACTTCAGCGAATACATCTGTGATACCCGCCTCATTCGCGATCGCTCTTGAGGTACGTTCATTGTCGCCTGTAATCATTATGACTTGAAGTCCTAAGCTTTGAAGCCTGGAAACCGCCTGTTTGGACGTCTCTTTAATGGTGTCTGCAACAGCAACCATCGCCGCATAAGTTCCATTTACCGCGACAAGCATGGCGGTTTTGCCTTCTACTTCAAGCTGACTCATCCGAGAAAGCGCCGTATCAACATCTACACCATATTTACCCATAAGCTTACGGGTTCCTATCAGCAATTGATTACCTTCAACCACAGCCAGAACTCCATACCCTGGAATCGCTTCGAACGATTCCGTTACCGGCAATGTAATTCCTTGGCCTTGGATCCCTTTTACAATGGCTTCAGCAAGGGGGTGTTCTGAATTGCGCTCAGTGGAGCCAATCCATGCAAGCAGATCTTCACGATTCCATCCTTGCATGACGTCGATATCCGTAAGTTCCGGCTTCCCTTTGGTGACCGTCCCGGTCTTATCGAGCACGATCGTATTAATTCGGTGAGTAGTTTCAAGGTGCTCCCCGCCTTTGAACAATATGCCGAGTTCGGCAGCGCGTCCGGAGCCCGCCATAATCGAGGTAGGTGTTGCAAGACCAAGCGCACAAGGACAGGCAATAACGAGCACGGCTATCGCTTTCTCCAATGCACCTGAGAAATTACCAGTATCTACTCCAAAATACCAGACAAAGAATGCAGCTAATGCAATTCCTACGACAATGGGGACAAAGATACCCGAAATAACATCTGCAATACGCTGGATAGGTGCTTTGGAACCTTGCGCTTCTTCGACGACTTTAATAATTTGGGATAGAGCCGTCTCTTTACCGACTTTGGTTGCCCGAATTTTCAAGACTCCGTTTTTGTTTAGGGCAGCGCCGATCACCGGATCTCCTCCGCGTTTCTCTACGGGGATACTTTCACCTGTAAGCATTGATTCGTCAACGGCTGATACTCCCTCGACGACCTCGCCGTCTACCGGAATTTTCTCCCCCGGTTTCACGAGAATTACATCTCCAACAATAACTTCTTCTATAGGTATACTAATTTCTTGACCTTCTCGAATGACAAGGGCAGTTTTGGCTTGCAATCCCATAAGGGTTTTAATTGCTTCTGAGGAACGTCCTTTGGCCATTGCTTCGAATAATTTACCCATGATGATCAGGGTAATTAGAATTGAGCTCGTTTCATAATACATCTCAACCTGGTGGTGAAGATTTCCGATGGATTGCAAAGTTAAATATAGACTATAGAAGTAAGCTGCCGAAGTACCAAGAGCTACGAGAACGTCCATATTAGCGCTCCGGTTACGCAATGCCTTATAAGCGCCGATGTAGAATGGTTTGCCAATGACAAATTGAACAGGGGTCGCAACGATCAGCTGGAACCAAGGATTCATAAAGAGCTCTGGAACCCAAATCCATGAAGTGAAAGTAAAATGGCCTACCATAGCCCATAAGAGGGGCAAGGACAAAAGAGCGGAAATCAGCAGCTTGCGTTTCTGTTTACAGATTTCGTGCTGCCGGCGATCGCCTGCATCCTTCTGTTCTTCTTTGGGTTTCGCTTTGTAACCAAGCTGTTCTACTTTCTTGATCATATCGGGAATCGTGAGAGTTGAAGGATTGAATTCTACGTGAGCCGTTTCCAAAGCTAAATTTACGGTTGCTTTATGAATTCCAGCCAGCTTACCCAGCCCTTTCTCAATCCGAGTCGCACAAGCCGCACATGTCATACCGCTTATATCAAAATCAACAGATTCTTTCGCAGTGCCATAACCGAGATCTTGAACTTTCTGCTCAAGCTTGCTTAGGTCCACTTTACCAGGATCATAACTGACAGATGCCTGTTCCAAAGTAAAATTCACAGTGGCTTGGGTTACACCGTCAAGCTTGTTTAGCCCTTTCTCAATTCGGTTTGCGCAAGCTGCACAAGTCATTCCCGTAATTTGTAATGTTGTTTGTTCGCTTGGCACGGATTCATTTGTACTCATTGTTATCACCCCTATCCATTATACCCATATAGGGTATAATTAATTTCAAAAAGATGGAGCCATCAACTGATGACTCCGGATGAAGTTATATGACATCGTAACCTTGATCTTCTATTGCCTCTTTGATTGCAGAAGCCGAAACTTTTGTCTCATCATAATCTACAGTTACCGAATTGCTTGCAAGGTCCACTTTGGCAACAGTACCTAGTTTTTTTAATGCACCTTCCACCGAATTCACACAATGCCCGCATGACATTCCCTGTACATTTAAAGTGACATTAGTCATTCTAAATCCCTCCATATTGTTTATTTCATTAATTTGTTTACCGTTATCAGCAACTCTTCGATGACTTCATGATCGCCAGATTGGATTCTATCGACGACACAACTCTTCATATGGCCTTCGAGCAATAACTTGCCCACACTACCTAGTGCAGACTGAGCGGCAGCGATTTGATTTAAGACGTCATCACAATAAGTATCCTTCTCGATAAGTCCCTTGATGCCACGAATTTGGCCTTCAATTCGGTTTAATCTAGAAATAAGATTTGATTTCATTTTATCCGAATGATGGCTCTTTCTTTCACCATCGCTCGAACAACATTCTTCATCATGCATATCATTCGAATTTTCCATCTTATGTCACCTCTTGATTAGATTATAGGATACCCCCATATGGTATGTCAAATACATTTTTATGATGGGAGAAAACCCCATTTTCTATAAGAATTTTGAAAGATCTATTGATGTTCGCAGAGAGACAACGGACTGTATTCAAGCACCTTCGTAGGAGAACGAAACTAATAGTCGTCTCATCATTGTCGCAAAATGAGGCTGTCGATTAATAGTTCATAACTTCGGAAATCTACGGGAGACCACAAAATGTATGCGAAAAATCATACAAATGAGCAGCACACACATCGAACCAGTCGACCTATGCGAAATTTCATACATAAAACGCGATTTGAGCCCGGATTCTGTATATGTATGCGTGAAATCATATACATTCCCAGCATGTGTACGTTCACATTAAAACTGTCCAAAATTAATCGATAGCCTAAAAATGTAACAATGAGAGCGCCTCGTAAGTGGTGTACTCCATAAAGCATGCTATAGCTCACCTAGGAACAGCGAGAAAGTTATGTTCGTAGATTGTGCCGTCGTAGAAAAAAAACCGCTATTCAGCGGCTTTCTTCTTACTTACAGCTTCTTGTCATCAACGCCGCTCAGCCAATTCTCGATGTTCCCCATGACTGATACGACACAGCCGTCTTCGAACGGCGAGATGAGACCGGTCACCTTGACGAGTTCCAGGAATGACTTGCTTCCGCCTTGCTGGCACAATTTCAAATAATCGGCCCAAGCGGCTTTGTAGTCTTCGTTCATCCGCTTCCAGAATTGGAACGCGCAAATTTGGGCTAGAGTATAATCGATGTAATAAAACGGCGAGCGGTAAATATGCTGCTGCTTCTGCCAAAAACCTCCGCGTTCCAGATAGTCATTATTCTCGTATTTGCGGTGCGGCAGGTATTTCTTCTCAATTTTGCGCCATGCCGCTTTGCGCTCGTCCGGCGTCGCTTCTGGATTGTCGTAAATGAAATGCTGGAATTCATCCACCGCAACGCCATACGGAATGAATTGCAGCGAGCTCGCCAGATGATTGAAACGGTATTTATCGGTATCCTCTTTGAAAAACAGTTCCATCCACGGCCAAGTGAAAAACTCCATGCTCATCGAATGGATTTCGCACGCCTCGTAAGTCGGGAACCCGTATTCCGGCACTTCGTAGTGGCGACTCTCAAAAACTTGGAAAGCATGCCCTACTTCGTGCGTCAATACGTCGATGTCTCCCGAGGTACCATTAAAGTTGGAGAAAATGAAAGGAGCTTTGTAATCCGGTAAATAAGTGCAGTACCCGCCGCTCTGCTTGCCTTTCTTGCTGACGAGATCCATCAGCCCGTTATCCTGCATGAAGGTGAAGAATTTGTCGGTTTCCGTAGACAATTCCCGGTACATCTTCGCGCCGTTCTCAACGATCCAATCGGAATCCCCTTTAGGTGTTGCGTTGCCGGTTTTGAAACTGAATCCTTCGTCGTAATATTGCAATTGGTCGACGTCGATCCGGTTGCGTTGACGCTCTTTGAGCCTGGTGGTCACCGGCACCATATATTGAGCCACTTGCTCGCGGAAATTTTGAACCATCTCGGCATTGTAATCCGTACGGTTCATCCTTGCATATCCAAGCTCTACAAAATTAGGGTAGCCCAGTTTCTTGGCGATTTTAGTACGCACTTTGACCAAATCGTCGAAAATACGGTCCAACTGTGGTTCATGCTCCTCCAAGAATTGATATCTGGCGTCCGCTGCCCTGTGCCTCATATCCCTGTCGGTCGACAATTCAAACGGCGTCAACTGAGCCAGCGTCCGTTCTTCTCCTTCGAATGGGATTTTCGCGGACGCGATGAGCTGACTGTACTCCGTGGACAATTTATTCTCTTGCTGCAGATCTTCAATGATTTCAGGGTTGAATGTCTTAAGCGACATTTCTGCTAAGCGGAAAAGTTGCGGGCCCCATTTGGCCTCAAGCTCCTGACGGAATTTCGACTGGGTTAACGCACGATAATAATCCGTTATGTACTCTTGAATGACGGGATTGATTTCGTCGAAATAATCTTGCTCGGCCTTATAAAATTCGTCTTTCGTATCTACGGAATGGCGAATGGAGGCCAGCGTCTCCTGTGTGTTATACTCGTTGCGCAATTGATTGATGGACTCCATCACTTGGTTTTGCTGGGAAACACTTTCAGCTTGATTGAAAGACTCTAGCAGCTCCTTAAAACGTTGTTCAATCTTTTTCACATCCGGACGTTCATACTGATACTCATTAAATTTCATGAATCCAATCATCCTCTCTATTCATCAATACCTTCTATTGCCTACTACTCATCATACCTCAACCGAAATACGGTTTTCCAATATTCATCTAATCAATGACTCTTTCATTCGAATCATTGATTGTATGCCTGAAGCCAACGGCAAAATCGCAAGAATTGTAATCGCTGCTGCTGGGTTCATTAGATCCGCAACAACTCCGGCTAACAAGGCTCCAAACGCATATCCGCTGTCTCTCCAGAAGCGGTATACCCCCATCGCCGATGCTCTCCAAATAGGACCCGCAACGTCACTAATAGTTGCCTGAAGCGTTGGATAAACCATCGCCGTTCCTAAACCTAACACAGCCGCTTCAATCATCCAAGCAGTGTAGTTGTTTGATATCGCAATGGAAAACAAGCCAAACCCTTGTATGATCATACCTAATACGATTAGAGGTTTTCTTCCCCACCTATCGCTCAATGTACCGGTAATCAACTGGAATAGCCCCCATGATATTGGATAAGCGGCAACCACTCCCCCTATTTCCCCTATTGTTAGTCCCTTATCTAACAAGAATAAGGGGAATAATCCCCATGCCACTCCATCTTTTAAATTGGTTGCTAATCCTGAGATACTACAACTGGAAAGAGTTCGATCCTTCCAAGTAACCATCTTTATTACCATGATTGCTGAATGCTCGGTTTGATTAGAACCAGCTCCGTTTTGAAGTTTTAAATGCTTTTCTGTAGACTTCACTGTTAAAGAAAGCAAAAATCCGATTATTGCGAATCCAAGTCCCCATAGAAAGGGTTCCGGACGCAATGAAGATACAGAAGCGATGTAACCTGTTAAGGCTGCTGCCGCAGATAAACCCAAATAACCCGCCGCTTCATTGAGTCCGATCGCATGTCCTCGCTCATTGCTTTTTACCAAGTCGATCTTCATATTTACAGTCATGGACCAAGTCAAGGCTTGATTGATGCCAAGAAAGAGATTGGCAACAATGATAACCCACCAATCATGCGCGACAATGACCAGAATGGGCACGATAAAACCAATACACCAGCCAACCAGCAGTATTTTCTTACGTCCGTACCGCTCTGCAAGCCTTCCGGCAAAATAGTTGACAATCGCTTTCGAAAAGCCAAAGGATACAATAAACGATAATACCGCGCTCGCCGAGGCCAGACCGAAGATTTGCTCTCCAATCAGCGGTAATATGGTTCGTTCCATCCCCACCATGGAACCGACGAACAGATTAACCAAGACAAGTGTCGAAAAGGTAAACAGATTGTTGCGAATACCTAACCGAGTATGTTCATTGCTCATGGTCTATTTGATTGAAAACCAGAGTTATACGCACGAATCTCTAGAAATCCTGCAGGAGGCTCGGGAATATTCGCCGACATGAAAGCGATGAAAAGCTCTCTTTCCGTAATCCGTAGGGCTTTGTTGTTCTTCTTCTCGAATCCGATGGTGGAAGAAGGTTTGCCGCTTAAGCTTCTTCCGCATACCGAACCGGAATACGCTCCGGGATAAACCTCGAGTTCATCCGGCAGATCGAGGATCTTAAGAAACAAGCTTTCGAACAGCTGCGTCGCGCCTGCTTTCACGTCACTCGCAAGTTCAGTTCTGCCTACATCTCCGACCATCAAAGTATGACCCGTAACGATAAACCAGGGATCCTCTCCGCGCGCACGATCCGTTACAACAAGACTAATATGCTCTGGAGTATGGCCCGGCGTATGCAATATCTGAATGACGGTATTTCCGGCTACAATCTTGTCTCCGTCCTCGACTGTTTGAAAAGGAAATGCGGTATTCGCTGATTGATGTAATATATAGGCTGCACCTGTTTTCTCGGCTAACAGCCTTGCTCCCGAAATATGGTCTGCATGAAGATGCGTATCTATCACGTATCGGATATCCATGTTTAGGCGACTTGACTCTTCGATATAGAAATCCACACTTTCTATTACAGGATCGACTACAATACCTTGAGATTGACTGCCGCAACCGAAAAAATAGGATATAGCAACGACCGGATCATGATGCAAGTATTGGCGAAACAACATTTCAAATTCCTCCTTTGGTTGTGAGAGGTATCCGTTGTTTAATTAACGATATAACATTCCGTATCGTTTCCTCTGTCGAATATCTTCCCAGACTAAATCGGACGGCCCCTCTTCCGATCTCTTCAGGTACTTTCATGGCTGCCAGAACTGGAGAAAATGTAGATTTGCCGGTGTGGCAAGCAGAACCTGTCGTTGCCGCGATTTCCGGTAACCGCTGAAGAATTTCCTGGCCACTGTATCCATGAAAGTTGATGTTGAACGTGTTTGGCAATCGATGAATCGGATGTCCGTTTAAGGAAATGGCTTCTTGAAAATGTTTATTGATTTCGGTCCATAACATCTTACCCATTCTCTCGATTTTCCCATCGGCCAGATCTGAAGCGACCAATGCCGCAGCCCTTCCAAGCCCAACAATATAAGGAATATTCTCAGTACCCGCTCGGCGTCCCGATTCATGACCGGCTCCATGGATGAGCGATTCAAGGGCAGTTCCTTTACGGATGTACAAGACCCCAATGCCTTTGGGCGCATAAAACTTATGGCCGGCAATGGATAACAAATCGACTCCTAGTTGATTCACGAGAACGGGTATCTTCCCAATCGTTTGAGCAGCATCCACATGAAAATAAACATCGTATTTACGAGCTATCTGGGAGATCTCAGCGATGGGTTGTACGGATCCTATTTCATTATTCGCATGCATAACCGATATTAGAATGGTTTGGTCGGTAATCGCCTTTTCGACGTCTCTTGGATTAACGAGACCGTATTCATCTACCTCAACATAGGTGATGTTAGCTCCGATCTTTTCTAGGAAACGGCAAGTTTCAAGTACGGAGGGATGTTCGATTTTCGTTGTAATGATATGGTTACCCCGATTTTGTAGAGCGTAATATACTCCTTTTAGCGCGTGGTTATTAGCCTCACTAGCCCCGCTTGTAAACACGAGTTCTTCCGCATCACAACCAATTAATCGGGCAACCCGAGTTCGTGCTTGTTCCGTAGATTCCTTTAAGTTAGCCGAAGCCCAATGTGCAGACGAAGGATTTCCATACCAGTCCGAAAGAAATGGCCGCATCTCTTCTATAACTTCCTGAGCAATCGGAGTGCTTGCGTTGTAATCAAGGTAAATATGATTTAATGAATGTTCCCGAAATGTTGTTTCCACTCATGAACCCCCTCCTCTATACGGAAAGCCGAGAATCCTTTGTTCCGAAGTTCCGAGACAGCTTGTGCGGCATAAACACAATAAGGACCGCGACAATAGGCTACGATTTCACGGTCTGCGGGGAGATTGTTTAAGTGTGCCGCCAACTCGTCAATGGGAATAGAGAGCGCGCCTGGGATATGATCGGAATTGTATTCTTCCGTAGGTCGAACATCGAGCAATACGATCTCTCCCCCATTCTGTTTGGTCATGACCTCTTCTAGGGTAAGTGTATGGCAGCCTTTCGTACCGTTCATAAAATCCTCTTTCAATCTTTTAATGTCCGTTAACTGTTGTTCCCCGACTTCCCATAAAGCTAGCAGAAATGTGATAACTGACGGATCCGCCACCTCGTAAAAGACAAATGTACCTTTCTTACGCGATTTCACAAGCCGAGCCTCAGACAGAACCTGTAAATGATGGGATACGTTCGCGATCGGCATATCTGTGCTCTGGGCCAATTTCTCCACGGATTTGGGACCCTGAGACAATAAATTCAGCAGTTCAAGGCGTTTCTCGCTCGATAATGATTTGCCGATTCGGGAGAACTGTTTGTATATGCCGTCTTTAAAAAGTCTTCCTTTAGTTATATTCATCTCTGTCACCCACTATTCAAATGTTTATTTGAATATTAAAACATCGACGAGGGTCTGTCAATCATTAGTAAAAGAAAAAAAGCCAACCGCATGTCAGCAGTCAGCCCCTCAACTCAGTTTCAAGTGATTATCGATTAAATTTTAGATCTTATTTGGAGCCGCCCAGACCAAATGAACCGCGCCAAACATATAATGTTCCATTTTGTTAATGTGCAAATTGGATAGTTGAAGGATCTGAAGCATATCGCGTTTTAAGTGGCAGCCAACAGCTTTCTTAAATAATGGATCAACGATCTTTTGGAGCTGACCGATGATTCTGTTAGAGCTAATCCCGTGTTCCAATAAAAGAATCTGGCCATCACGCTTGCACCACTTTTGAAAAGCACCCAATACACTGTAAGGATCTTCATATCCGCAGAACGATAATGTGGATACAATGGTGTCAAATGAATCGTCCGGAAACGAAAGCGATTCAACATCAGATTGAATGAATTCTGCTTGAACACCAGTTTCTGCGGCAGCTTGTTTGGCTTTGTTCAACATTTCCAGACTGAAGTCAACCGCAGTCACTTGAACATCTTGGGGGTAAAAATGAAAATTGGCTCCCGCGCCGACAGATACTTCGAGCACCCGGCCTTTTGCGCAACTGATCAATTTTTCACGCCATTCTTGTTGCGTTTTCCTTTTTCTTCTAACCTCGTAAAATCTAGCTTGCCTATCAAACTTTCGAATTAACTTTTCTTTGCTCATCTCATTTCCTCCTGCGAATCAGGGTTTGAACATTCGTAAAATAAGATCCGTATGAAGAATCGGTTGTATTGTTTTATTCTGTACCTGCTGCATGGCAATACCTTGGATCATAGCAAAGTAGGCAACAGCAAGCATTACAGGGTTTTCCTGCACAAATTGACCTGCTTGTTGCCCAGCTTTGATGATTGGGATGAGACTCTCCATTGCTGTGGGAGAAGTGCAGCTTACCATCCTTTTTACTTCATCTGGCACCGCTTCTGATGTAAATGCCTGAATGATAATGAGGTAATAGTAAGCACCGTGATTCGCAAGTCCCTTTAGAATGGTTTCTGTTAGCCACTTTAATTGCTCATACGGTGACACTTCTTGCCCTGCAGCATAATCCACAACTTTTACAGATCCATCCAAAGCCATTTCAACGAGTTTCGTGAAAATTTCATCCTTCGTACCCAGATAATGATAGACCAAGCCATAGCTCGATCCAGCTTCAATTGCAATATCATTGATTTTGGTAGCGGCTAATCCCTTTCGGGCAAATACTTTAAGCGCAGTACGCAGGAGCTGCTCCTTTCGCTCATCCCTGATTTTTTTATTTTGTTCTTCTTTTCGCGGAGACATAGGTAATTTCCTTTCGGATGCATTATCTTATCAGCACTTCCTGTTGTTGTCATTCGATTAATCTACCGTCACGCATTCTGACAACCTTACTTATTTTATCGGTCCACTCTGTATTATGGGTTACCATCACGATAGTATTTCCATCTCTATTCAACTTCAAGAGGAGATCCATAATCATTTCACCATTTTCGCTATCCAGGTTTCCAGTCGGCTCATCCGCCAAGATTAGATCCGGATCGTTCCCGAGTGACCGCGCAATAGCAACTCTCTGTCTTTGTCCCCCCGAGAGCTCAGAAGGCAAGTGCTTCGATCTGTTGCTTAATTGAACCTGCTCCAATAGCTGATAAGCCTTATGATTCGCTGCCTTTGAGCTTATTCCTGCAAACTTCATCGGTAATGCGACATTTTCCATTGCATTTAACGAAGGAATAAGGTTAAACGTTTGAAAAATAAATCCGATTTGCCTTAATCGATGTTCGGCCAATTGCCTCTGGTTGAAATCTCCGAGACTCTGGTCATTGAATGTAATGTCACCTTTAGAAGGAACATTCCGCCATGATGATGCCGATAATCTTGCGTTTAGTTGCGCCTATCGCTTTTAAGGTGCCGATTTCTTTTCGCCTTTCGAATATAGCCATGACCATCACGATCGTGACGACAACTATAGCGATGACAATCGCCGTACTGTTGATCATTGTAAAAAAAGAACGAGTGGATTGGAGCAATTTTTCTGCATTTATGGCAAGCTCTTCAGAGGTGGAAACACGCAACTTTGGGTGGATTGCACTGATTTGTTCACCTATCGATTTCGCTTCATCAGCCTTGATGGCAGTTACCACGATCGCGCTGATTAGGCTTGGACGGGCAAAGATTTCTTGCGAGGTTTGCAGGGGAATCAGGATAGAGCCGTCAATGAGCCAATCGGCATCCTCGACAATTCCTGTAACCGTGAGCTTATAATCCCTTAAACTAATATTATCGCCAATTTGTACCCCATAATGTTCAGCTGCCTTCAAACCCAATATCGCGTTATTAGTGCTTTCAAGCCTGCTATCCCCTCTTACATCAACATTTCCTAAATAGACATTTTCTTTTCCGGGTTCAATACCGACTGCCAGAACACTTGGCGGCATACCCGGTCCTGGTGCGGGTACGAGGGTTTGAAACAATAATTTGCTGCTTAGGGAAGGATCAATGCCCTGAAATTCAAAGATCTGGTCCACTGAAGTTTCCGCAATTACGGTATTCAATGGCGGGTAACCAAGGGTTTCGGTTTTATCCTCTACGACGATTCGCCCTGCCATCCCTGAAATCTGTCTTTGGGTCTCTTGGTCGAAATAACCCATGATGTTGGACATCATGACATAAAGCTGAATTGCCGCAAGAATTCCGAAAATGGTCAGCAAGGACCGGGTTATTCTGAACTTCAGATTCTTGAATGCCAACTGCCACATCATACTCACCTCTTTTTTTGATTGATACTTTTGTCAATTTAAAATAAACCAGTTTCCTCGTTTTGTCAATATACGTTGCCTGAGGCGAGCTTCATTATAGTATCAATTGATAGCTTTAAGGGGAAAATAACGGTTATCCTGTATAAAGAAAGGCAAAAAAATATGCGTATTACCGAAAAAATCACAGCTACCCAAATAGGCTTATTAATATTTACTTTTATCGTTTCCACACTCATCCTATCGGTGCCTGGTGTGATGGTTGCATACGCCAAGCAAGATGCCTGGTTATCGATATTTCCCGCTTCCATAACAGGATTTATCAGTATTTGGGTAATGACGTCTCTAGCAAGCCGTTATCCGGGAATGACTATTATGGATTACAGTTCTGAAATCGTCGGAAAATGGCTGGGTAAATTAATCGGTTTTTATTTTACCTATTATTTGTTTTTCTTCATTTCAAGTACGGTTAACGAGCATGCCGGTTTTATAACCACGGTCCTTTTGCCTAGAACGCCGGCGTTAATCGGGATTATAACCATATTGATCCTATGCGCTCTTGCTGTTTTCTCCGGAATTGAGGTCATCGGAAGATGTAATGAGTTTCTTACCCCCATTATCATCATTTTCTTGATTCCGCTCTTTATTCTGTCGTTTACGGATGCAGATCCCGAGCAGCTGAAGCCTGTTCTGGGAGAAGGAATACGGCCTGTCTTGCAAGGTGCTGTGGTCCCTTCCGCCTGGATGAGCCAATTCTTCTTTCTGGGATGGCTTCTTCCTTTTTTGAATAAACCGGAAAAAGCGCGTAAGGTCTCGCTGATTGCTCTCGGCAGTATTATTGTTCTCTTTGTACTCATAGATTTGATAGCTGTTATGGTATTCGGTCCGATAACGGGCAGATTGAACTTCTCGTTCCTTAGAGTTATTGAATACATTGGCATCGTAGGATCTTTGGAACGTATGGAGGCATTGGCCGTCTCGGTATGGATTATGGGCATCTACGTGAAGGTATCGGTACTGCTGTTTATGTTCTGTCTTAGCGTTAGCCAGCTTTTTAACCTTAAAAGTTACCGTAATATCATCTCTCCGGTAACCCTCTTGTCAGTCGTTGGATCGGTTTGGATTTTTGAAAATGCGGCCGAATTTCAAAATTGGATTATACATTCCTATCCGATTTTGGCTTTTGTTACTCAAAGCTTTCTGCCATTGGCGCTTCTTACTATAGATACCATAAAAAGAAGATCACTACTTTAAAATCATTTTCCCAATGGGTTGAAAAACGATTTCATAAGGAACAACCAGGCTTGGGATGTCAATACCTGCAAGGAACAGGGAGCCGAGGACAGCGCACACGGCCATTAAGCCGACGTATAACGCGGCTTCTTTTGATTGTCGATTTTGCAAAAATAACTTTGTCTGCACAAATGACAAGACGATTATGCCAACCACGTACACGATAATTTGTGCTATCATTCCATCTCGATCTCCTTTTCCTTTAATAACAGAGGCGGACCTGCCATCCCCGAGGATTCTATGGAAAGCTCCACCGTAATCGAAAAGTCTGCATCAGGGAACTGTTTATCCCACTGCTCCTTCACCATTTTCCACTGTTTAGGCTGTTCGCGATAAATGGTTTGACCGAAGCCGACAACATCCACTTTGTATTTCTTTTGGACTTTGGCTAATACTTCCCTGACTTCCTCTTCAACTGTTGACTCTAATGCTTTCTGTACACGCTTGAGGATCTTTAGTTGGCCAACATCCAGGTTGGTGTTATTCTCTTGCAGGGTTCCGTTTCCCTGCAGCCGGATATGGAATGCGACTTTTCTGCCTTTTATTATTGGTGTGATCGTTCTCTTAGTACCGGTTATGAGCATCCCTACATTTCCCTTGCCTTCTGGCAGAGTGGCACTGATTCTTCCAACCTTCATCTTATCCGTTAACCACATTAATCCGCGGGATTCTTTATTGCTCAAGAAACCGACCATCTTATAATCTTTAAGCACCGCCGTTCCTGCCAGCCGAAAGATTTGGTCTTTCCTTTCACTCATTCCTTTGGACGGAATCGTTGGTTCTATAACTCCTATGACTGGGTTAATGCCTTCACTGGTCGCAGCCATAAACAAATCTCGCATTGTAACCCCCAGTCCAACCCTGGATACTTCCAATTCCCTTGCCGCTTCGGCAGACGCCAGTTCAAAGGGATAATGGATATCTAACATTTCCCTTCCTTCTGTTCCCTTTGCAACCATAATAAATGTTCTTAATCGACTGCGTGGATCGCGGCTGAAGTGATCCAGTACATCTTTAATTCCACGCTTAGCAAGCGGCTCCCCAATAAAGACTACACTGCGATGGGCATAAAATAATCTGCGGGATAATCGATCCTGTAGATTTCGGATCACCTCGCTTGAATTTTTTCCAGTAGCCGATAATACGAAAAAGTTTTGATGCTCGCCGCCTCCCCCCGCATTGCCTTCTTCCGACGGAGGAATTGCGATTTGAACAGTTCCCAATATTTTTCCATCTTCCGTCAAGTCCATGGCTGTTCCCATCACAAATGCAATATCGTTGATTTCAGTACGGTCCCAACAACCGGTTGAGATCAATAATATGAACAATAAACCGATGTACAGAAATGGTTTCATCCCCTATGTCCTTTCCCCTGCCGTTATTTCCCCTTAACGTTATTTCCCCTGACCCGGACCTGGCTTCTGTCCTTTCGGTATGCGTACAGGATTATTAGATCCTGTAGACTCGGGACGCAGATTTCTATTCCATATAGGTTGGCTGATCAATACATCCTTTAAGCCTTGAAATGAAAGCGGGGCAATCGGTGAAAAATAGGGGACGCCGAACGAGCGAAGGGAAGTGACATGCAACAGGATACCCAGAAAACCAAGCACTATTCCATATAGTCCCAACGTACCTGCCAATAAAATCATCGGAAAGCGCAGAAATTGGATTCCATATGAGAAATTGAACCTTGGAATTGTAAAAGAAGCAATTCCAGTGGTCGCTACAATGATGACAACAGGGGCTGAGATAATTCCCGCCTCTACAGCCGCTTGTCCGATTACTAACGCTCCCACGATGCTAACCGCTTGACCTACCTGTCTGGGCATTCGAACCCCAGCTTCACGCAACGCTTCAAACATGACCTCCATTAGCAGAGCTTCGATCAAGGCCGGGAACGGTACGGCTTCCCTGGCAGCCGCAATGCTAAGCATCAGGTTGGTCGGAATCATTTCCTGATGGTAGGTCGTAACGGCAACATACAAGGAAGGGGCAAAAATGGAAATGAAAATGAAGAGGAAACGAATCCACCGAACAAAAGTTGCGATAAGCGAGCGATTATAATAATCCTCGCTTGCATGTAGCGCAGACCAGAATGTCATTGGAACTAGAAGTACAAAGGGAGTAGTATCAACCAGAATGGCTACTTTTCCTTCCAGCAATCCTGCAGCAATGACATCCGGCCGCTCCGAACTGTTCACTTGCGGAAAGGGAGAGTACGGATAATCCTCGATAAATCCCTCGATATAGCCCGACTCGAGGACCCCGTCAACCTGAATTCTGGATAACCTCTTTCGAACTTCATCAACTAAAGAATCGGTAACAATGCCATTCAAATAAGAGATGACTACTCTCGTTTGTGAAAATTGTCCAATTGTAAGGGATTCCGTCTTCAGACGGGAGGTTTTCAGTCTGCTTCGCAGCAGTCCGATATTCGTTGTTATATTCTCGATAAATCCGTCTCTCGGACCGCGAACAACGAGCTCGGAAGGAGGCTCCTCAGGATTTCGTTGCGCTCTGTCGCTAACCGCAACAGTTAGCGCAAGGGCATCCCCCGCTGACATAATGGCGACTTGACCCCCTAACATATTACGTACAATGTCGGCCACCTTGGATGACTTATCCAACAACCCGACGGAGACTAGCCGATCGTCGATGATTTCTATGTTCGCAGGTACAAAACCATCATGTGATAAATTATTGGATATCAATGGTTTCAGAACATATTCATCGAGATGCTTCTCGTCAACCAAACTTTCTATGTATACGATAAGCCATTGAATTTGACCGGAATGTTGAATTTTACGGTATACCATGTCGGAACAGTTCTGAAAAATCCGTTTTAAAATCATCTCATTTTGTTCGATATCCGAAGTCAATTGGCCGTTCTCTTCGTCAGCTAACGGAAGATCCATCGTATTTTTATGTCCATTTCTTTTCGCTGTCCATTTCTTAAACCTTTTCACTAAATTATTCCTCCCGGGAAACAGACAATAGATTAATATATTATTGCATTAATTAGATAATCTATTCTTCGCTTGTTAAGGGGAAAGTCCATCTCTCTTCACCTCTTCGACAAAAAAAAGCCTGCGATTATCGCAGACTTCATTCGGCTAATATTCTAAATCAAACTATTGCAGCATGTTTCCTGCGAAGGATCCGCGTCGCCTCTACCATGTTGCGCAAGGAATCGACCGTTTCTTCGAACCCGCGGGTTTTTAGTCCACAGTCCGGATTAATCCAGAATAGCTTAGGATCCAGCACGCGTAAGGCACGTTCGATCATACTCGTCATTTCCTCTACACGCGGAATTCTCGGACTATGGATATCGTATACTCCTAAACCGATGCCCAGTTTGTATGTGTTCAACTCGAAGCTATGAATCAGTTCGCCATGACTGCGAGACGTCTCGATCGAAATCACATCCGCATCCATTGCTTCAATTGAATCAATCATGTCATGGAACTCGCAATAACACATATGCGTATGAATTTGCGTTGTATCCTGTACCGTGCAGGTGGCCATGCGGAATGCTCTAACCGCCCACGCCAGGTATATTGCTTGTTCATCTTCTTTAAGCGGCAGCCCTTCTCGAACCGCAGGCTCGTCTACCTGTATCATGCCAATGCCGGCTTTCTCAAGCGCCTCCACTTCTTGTCTAAGCGCATAGGCCAGCTGGTAGGCAATTTGTTCGCGCGGGATGTCATCGCGGACGAACGACCAATTCATTATCGTAATCGGTCCGGTCAGCATTCCTTTAACGGGGCGTTCGGTCCGCGTCTGAGCATACTTAGTTTCTTCGACGGTCATCTCACTTGTGAAAGCTACATCCCCAAATATAATTGGCGGTTTAACACAGCGAGAACCGTACGACTGCACCCATCCGTTCTGCGTAAACGCAAAGCCCGCAAGCTTCTCGCCAAAGAACTCAACCATGTCGGTTCGCTCAAATTCTCCGTGCACGAGAACATCCAGACCTATATCCCCCTGCAGCTTGATCCAGATATCGATTTGTTCTCGGATAAAGTCAGCATACTGCTCATTGCACCATTCCCCCTTACGCCACAGTTGACGAGCCTTGCGCACCTCTGCGGATTGCGGGAAGCTGCCGATTGTCGTCGTCGGAAAAATCGGCAATTGCCATTTCTTCTGTTGAGCAATATGACGGTCAGAAAAAGGACGGCTACGCTCTAGGTGTTGTTCACTCATGGCTGCGACGGCACTCTGAACGTCGATGCGCTTCCGCTCCTCTGACTGCTTGAAAGCCTGAAGAGCGCGATCGTTTTCTTCTAATTCACCTGTAATTCCAGCTTTATCACGATTGACTGCTTTCGCTAGGAGGACAATCTCGTCAAGTTTTTCGTCCGCAAATGCGAGAGCATCCTTTAGCTCAGTTGCGAGCTTCGTCTCCTTTCCTACTGTTACCGGAACATGAAGTAAGCTGCACGAGGATTGGACGATTAGGCGCTCGGGTATTACAAATTCAGCGAGCTCCTCCAGGAGTGCCATTTTCTCGCGAAGCGGCGCCTTCCAGATGCCGCGGCCGTCTATGACACCTGCACCTAGAACCTTGTCTTTCGGAAAACCTAACTCTCTAATCGATGACAGATTACCGGACAATCCGTGCACGAAATCAAGCCCTATTCCTTTGACGGGCAGCGAGACAATGTCGCTGTAGTTCTCTATCGATTCAAAATAGGTTTGCAGCATGATGTTCAGGTTAGGCACAGACCCGGCCAACGTCTCATAGATTGTCTTCAGTCGCTGCACGCCAGCCACGCATAACTTCGTTACGAGAATCGGTTCGTCGATCTGTACCCATTGGGCTCCTTCTTCCGAAAGCTCTTGAAGGATCTGTACATAAAGCGGGAGCAATCGGTCGAGCCTGGTATCGATCTCCGAAGGGCTGTACCCTTTTGACAGCTTCAGGAACGTCAACGGCCCTAAGATAACCGGCTTTCCCTCAATACCGAGCTTTTCTTTAGCCTCCCGATAGGCTATTAAGGGTCTATTTTCGGTAAGAACCGGCGATGCCCCATCTAATTCAGGAACAATATAGTGATAATTGGTGTTAAACCACTTGGTCATTTCGCTTGCAGTAGCATCCTTCGTTCCTCGGGCAATATCATAATAAACAGACAGCGGCACGACGCCGCCCTTATAGGCAAAGCGTTTGGGAACAATACCGAACATTGTAGCCGTATCTAGTACATGATCGTAATAGCTGAAATCATTAACCGAGATGAAGTCGATGCCCTTCTCCTGCTGCTTGCGCAAATGATTCAGACGGATCTCCTGAAGCTGCCGGTGAAACTCTGATTCTTCAAGCTTACCTGACCAGAACGCTTCGAGCGCTTTCTTCCATTCTCGATCTAACCCAATTCGCGGATATCCCAACACACTGCTTTTTACCATCTTGTAAACTCCCCTGCGTAAAAAAATTTGTGGCATTCGGTTGTTTACAAGAAAGATACCATGGATCGTTCGATATAGTGTAAATCGATTAAACTATACCTAGTCATAGCCTGTCACTATAGCAAAGCTAATGTTAGGATATGACCTGTTTGAGCGCTTCTATATAGGCGACACCGAGCTTGGAAAGCGAAACATTGCGATGGGATATCCAACCGACTGTAATGATTTCCTCGCAATCCAAAGGTACCGGAATAATTTCATTGCCATTCAAATCGGCGCTTAGCACCCCTGTCGATATGGTATATCCGTTCAAACCAATCAGTAAATTAAAAAGCGTCGCCCGGTCATTCACACGAATACTTTTCCTGTGGGTCAACGTACTGAGAATCTCTTCTGAAAAATGAAAGGAATTATACTCCCCTTGATCAAAGGAAAGATACGGATAATGCTGAAGTTGCTCTATGGTCACGATGGATTGCTTTGCCAGAGGGTTCCTAATACTGATGAAAATATGCGGCTTCGCCATAAATAAGCTGTTGAATTGCAAATTTGCGGCCTTGAGCAATTTGTTGATGACTTTCCCATTAAATTCATTCAGATAGATGATTCCGATCTCGCTGCGTAAGCTTCTGACATCTTCGATAATTTCGTAGGTTTTGGTCTCGCGCAAAGCAAGCTCATATTCATCTTGGCCATACTCCTTGACCAGACTCACAAATGCATTCACGGCGAAAGCGTAATGCTGAGTGGATACCGAAAAATGCTGTGGCGAAGGCTTAGCGCCCATATATCGGCTTTCCAATAATTCGGCCTGCTCGACTACCTGTCGCGCATAACTTAAAAATTCAATACCCTCCTTGGAAAGTGAGATCCCTTTATTGGATCTTTCAAAAATGGTAATTTGCATTTCTTCTTCCAGATCCCTAATCGCATTTGAAAGGCTAGGCTGAGAAATAAACAACCGCTTGGCAGCCTCATTAATGGAACCCTGATTCGCGACCTCAATAACGTACTTCAATTGTTGTAGAGTCAATGAATTACTCCCCTTAAAGATTCACTTATTACTAGATTGATAGTAATCTTCTTTACATTATACATTTATAACGAGCCTTGCGGAGACATCGAACCCCTTAGTCCGCAATTCGTGATGCAATTCTGAGTGAATTAAGTGAACCTGTCTAAGATTGGGTTGATTCGGGTTAGCAGCCACCCTTGAGCGATGCTTGACGGTCTTGCCAAATGTGTGTCATCCTCTACGCCAAACCCTGTAAGGAGCGTAATGCTCTCCCGATTCATTTTGCTAAAAGAATGATTAGAACTCCGACTTACTGCTATTACAAATCTGTTATCTAATGTCATCATCAATAGCCTCCCCCTCCCTACAACATAATCAATTGATAAGTAAAATTTTACCACGCCACACGTGAAATTATTGAATACTGCCCGTTCAATAAAAAAACTACGACGGCACAATCAACGAACATAAATTTCTCGCTGTTCGCTCTCATTGTTGCATTTTGAGCCTGTCGATTAATTGTGGACAGTTTTAACGTGAACGTACACATGCAGAGAATGTATATGATTTTTCGCATACATTTACAGAATCCGGGCTCAAATCAAATTTTTTGTATGATATTTCGTATAGAATCGACTGATTCGATGTGTATGACGCTCATTTTGTATGATTTTTCGCATACATTTTGTGGTCTCCGTAGATTTCCGAAGTTATGAACTGTTAATCGACAGCCTCTTTTTGCGACAATGGTGGGACGACTATTAGTTTCGTCCTCGTACGAGGGTGATGCTTGAAATACAGATCAGCTATCATTAGGGAAATACTGTTAGAAGATTATGCCGTCGTCGAAAAAAAGAGGAGCTGCTGCGTAGCGAGCTCCTCCACTATAGTTTTTCGTTAGTTGAGTACAGAAAAACCTATTAGCTGGTCCAATGTTTCTATATCAGGTACCGCAAAAGGTTCGGTAAGGACGGGATGATACTCCCGGCAATGTATTGTAATCAGCCTGTTCGGGGGAGTGCGCGAAGGGACTTGAAAGAACAACAAGAAGCCGTTCCATCACGCTGTAGTCTTCTTGTTTCACCGCAGCTTCTAATGCCTCTTCTACCCGGTGGTTGCGAGGAATTAGTGCGGGATTGCTGCTGCGCATTAACTGATGCGAGGAAGCCGTTGGTTCCTGCTGCCTGCCTAGTCTCGCCTGCCACAGCTCATTCCACTGAACAAATTCCGAGCTGTCGAACAGTACCATGTCCTCCGGCTTATCAAAAGTTAATGCACGGAAGGTATTGGTGTAGTCCGCACGATACTTCTGCATCATACTGAGTAGACCTTTAATAAGGGATTTATCCTCTTCCTCTTCGTTAAAAATTCCCAGTTTTGCTCGCATTCCCGCGAGCCAATTCCGTTGAAACAACTCGGTAAAACCCGAAAGTGCATCCTCTGCCAGTTTGACTGCCTGTTCCTCGTCGACGTGCAGCAGCGGTAATAGGGTTTCTGCGAATCTCGCTAGATTCCAAACGGCAATATTCGGCTGATTGCCATAGGCATAGCGGCCTTGAGTGTCAATGGAACTGAATACCGTTGCGGGGTCATAGGCATCCATGAAGGCGCAAGGACCATAATCAATGGTTTCTCCGCTAATCGCCATGTTGTCGGTGTTCATCACCCCGTGAATAAAGCCAACGAGCTGCCATTTGGCAATCAGATCAGCCTGAAGCTTGATCACTTCCTGAAGCAGCAATAGATAGCGGTTCTCATCAGCATCAACTTCTGGAAAATGCCTTTGCAATGTGTAATCAGCCAGAGCCCGGAGATCCTCGTCAGTTCCCCATTGTGCAGCGTATTGAAAGGTACCGACGCGCAGATGGCTGGCAGCCACGCGAGTCAGAATTGCACCGGGCAGCTCGGTTTCGCGGATGACCGACTCACCGGTTGTTACCACAGCTAGGCTGCGGGTAGTGGCAATACCTAGCGCATGCATGGCTTCGCTGATGATGTATTCGCGCAGCATCGGCCCAAGCGCCGCCCGACCATCGCCTCCGCGGGAGTATGGCGTTCTGCCTGGACCCTTAAGCTGAATATCAACCCGCACACTCAGGGGAGTGATCTGTTCACCAAGCAGCAGAGCCCGGCCGTCCCCTAACCTGTTAAAATGTCCGAATTGATGCCCTGCATAAGCTTGCGCAAGAGGTAAAGCGCCTTTGGGAATTTGGTTGCCGGCAAGCACCGCTACGCCATCATTGCTTTGCAGTGCTTGGCCATTCAATCCTAGAGATGCTGCCAACGGACCATTAAGAATGATCAACTTCGGAGAGCGTACAGGGGTTGGGTCCTGCCTGGTAAAAAGGGATTCCGGCAGACGAGCATAACTGTTGTCGAAGTTCCATCCTGTAGCTATTATTGCTTTATTCTCTGTCATCGTATCTCCTTTTCCTTTTCTTAAGGTATTTTCTTGAATTCTTTCACCAGGTTTCATCGAGGTGTTGCGCATAATACATAATCCCTCGTTTGAAGTACTGAAGTTTTTCATCAGAGGTTGTCTCCATCAAATTGGTTAGAAGGAGTTCTACTGCTTCCTTGTCTTGCTTCGTATTATACAGGACTATCGCGAGAAACACTTGGAGAGCCCGATTATGAGGAAACTCTCTTACACCTCGCCTTAATGTTTCCTCCGCTTCCTGATAGTATCCGAGGTAACGATACGTACTTCCCAGGCCAAGTAAAGCTCTTTCATGATCTGGTCCGGAGAGTCCTAGTTCGAGGGTTCGCAGGTAGAAAGGAATTGCCTCTCGGCCTAATCCCAAATTGTCATAAGCCACTGCTATCTGAAAGTTGATCTCAGCGTCATCTGGATAGGCGGCGACCAAGTCGAAAAGGAGCTTTCGGGCAGCCTCCAGAATGACTTGGTCTTGCTTGGCCCGTCCTTCTTCTCGCAGTTGAATAGCTTCTGCTAATCTGAGCTTTATCATGGGCATACAGCTCCTATACGGCTTCTTATAGCTCTTTAAATCCAAAATGCTGTTTTGCTAGCTCACTGAATTTAGCGTTATCAATCTGTTCCTTTTTCGATTTTCCATTCACCCATTGTGTGAAAGAAGTATCGGTTAGCGTTACATTCCCATCGTTTGTAAGTTGGGTAATCAGCGGGGTTTTGTTAAATCGTGATTCCTTGTGCTGGGCGATGATGTCTTGGACTTCATTCAATTCTGATAAATTCTCTAATGGTCGTTTTGTATCAAAGGCATAGCCTATTTTCCAATCAATATCTTTATACTTTAATTTCATTTCAAGTATATAGTTTCCATAAACACTTTCGATTTCTTTGACTCGAAATTGTCCATTCATTGAGGAGGTAGTTTCCCCATTTAGCGGCACAGATTTTAAGGCTAGGTTTCCTCCAAATCCAGTATCAACCAAGTACGTTTGACCTTCGTGCCGCAGAACAATTGCTACATGAGTTCTCCCGAGTTTTGACCAGTCCTTCGTTTCATGATTGTATACTTCTCCGCGAACTAACACGGCACTAAACCCATTTTCAACTAAGAAAAAATAAAGCAGAGGATTCAATTGATAACATAACCCCCCTTCATTTTTTACGAGAAGTTTATTAATCAAATTCTCTTTAGTTATTGCTCTTGTTTTATTAGAGATGATGCTTAAATTTTCAAAAGGAAGAGTTGTTGCAGTTTTTTCAAGGATGTAATCTAAAGTTTCAAATGTAAGCTTTAGGCTCTCTGGAATGCCAATTCTTTTACGAAATAAACTATTCAACTCATTCATTATGAAGATTCCCTCCATGTTTCAACTATTGCCTTAACCCCATCATCAATTTGCTCCTTCTGCACGTTCTGAATCTGTATATGATTTATTATATAGCAATACTATTTATAATAAATCAGTATGAACTTTCTTTCCCTTGATAACGGAAAAATCCCTGACCGGATTTGCGTCCCAACCGTCCGGCTTTCACGTATTTACGCAGCAGCGGACACGGACGGTACTTCGGATCTTTGAAGCCTTCATAAAGAATTTCCATGATAGAAAGACAAGTATCCAATCCAATGAAATCAGCAAGTTCAAGCGGCCCCATGGGGTGATTCATTCCGAGCTTCATTACTTGATCTACCGCTTCTGCGCTAGCAACCCCTTCGTAAACGGTATAGATAGCCTCATTAATCATAGGCATTAGGATTCTGTTCGAGATGAAACCGGGAGAATCGTTTACCTCTACAGGAGTTTTGCCCATCTTCTCCGCAAGTAGGCGGATCTCATCGAACACCTCCTGAGACGTTTCCAAGCCGCGAATCACCTCAATCAGAGGCATTACCGGTACAGGGTTCATGAAATGCATCCCAATCACCTGCGAGGGTCGTCTAGTTGCTGACGCCAATTCGGTAATCGGAAGAGATGAAGTATTGGAGGCGAAAATCACTTTGGGCGGACAGATGTCGTCAAGTTTCCGGAACAGGGCGGATTTCAACTCCATATTTTCTGTGATCGCTTCAATTACGAGATTAGCCCTGTTCGCTTGCTCTAATTGCTCTGCTGGGCGGATTCGATTTAGGATCTCGGCCTTTCCTTCCTCCGTAAGCTTCCCTTTTACTACACCTCGAGATAGACTCTCCGTAATCGATGCAAGTCCTTTTCGAACGAACTCCGAGGACACATCGTGTAAGAGCACTTCGATTTCAGAAGCTGCGATCACCTGCGCGATACCGATACCCATTTGTCCTGTGCCTACGACCATAACGGTCTGAATGTTCATAAGATCCCTGCTTTCGATTGCTTAATCTTGGACACGTAAGAGAACGGCATCGCCCTGAGCGGATCCGGAGCAGATCGCCGCAATGCCATAACCTCCTCCAATTCTTCGCAGCTCATAGATTAAGGTTAATAGAATTCGCGCCCCGCTAGCGCCAATCGGATGGCCGAGCGCAATCGCTCCCCCATTTACGTTGACCTTCTCCTGATCCCAGCCCAATAACTTCCCGCTAGTCAGCGTTACGGCCGCGAATGCTTCGTTCACTTCAAACCTATCTATCTGTTCGAGGGAAAGTGAGGTTTGCCGCAGTAACTTCTGAATCGCCAATGCAGGCGTCGTCGCGATATATGGGGCTTTCTCCCCAACGGACGCGTGACCGACAATCGCCGCTAGCGGCCTTATTCCTTTAGACAGCGCCTTTTTTTTGGACATGACGATCATCGCGGCAGCACCATCGTTAACGCCAGGAGCGTTACCCGCAGTTATGGTACCATCCTTCGCGAATAAGGGTGGCAACGCAGCAAGCTTTACTAAGCTGGTGTCCGCGCGCGGGGCTTCGTCTTGGTCAACGGTTATAGTCCCCATCTTGCTGATAATAGAAAGTGGTACGATTTCTTCGGCCCAATAACCTTTATTTCTCGCATGAATTGCCCGTTGATGGCTACGCAGCGCCCATTCATCTTGAGCGCTGCGGGATATGCCGAACTCTTCGGCCACCCGGCTGCCATGCACGATCATATGCACTTTGTCGAACGGACATTCAAGGCCGTCATGTATCATCGAATCGACTAACCCTTGGTCCCCCATTCTGGCTCCCCAACGGGCGCTTGGCAATAGATACGGCGCGTTGCTCATGCTTTCCATGCCGCCTGCGGCGATGATGTCCGCATCTCCCGAACGAATAATTTGATCGGCCAGCGTAACGCTTCGCATGCCGGAAGCGCACACCTTGTTAATCGTCTCCGTCGTCACGTTCCAACCCAAGCCGGCATATCTGGCTGCCTGGCGGGATGGAATTTGTCCGGCGCCGCCTTGCAGGGCCATCCCCATGATCACAGCTTCAATATCGCCAAGTTTAAGAGAAGATCGATCTATCGCTCCTTTGAGCGCGGTTCCGCCGAGCATGACAGCCTCAGCTTCTTTCAAAGCGCCTCCAAATTTGCCGAACGGAGTTCGCGCTCCACCGACAATAACACTCTCCCTCATGGAATCAACCCCCACGCAGCTAGTCAAATTAAGCTTAGTAAATGATGGTATCTTGATCGTATCGCTCCAAATATTGCTTTACCCGGCGCATAAAATGCCCGCAAATCACGCCATCAAGTATACGATGATCAAGCGAAAGGCAGAGATTGGCCATGGAACGGATCGCAATCATGTCCCGCTGAATCACGACGGGTTTGCGGACAATCGCTTCAAAGGTGATGATCGCCGCCTGCGGAAAATTAATAAGGGGAAAGGATTGCAAGGAGCCGAAAGCCCCTGTGTTGTTAAAGGTAAAGGTACCCCCTTGCATATCGGAAACCGTTAATTTACCGCTCCTAGCCCGTTTGACCAAGCCGTCTAGTTCGATAGCCAGACCGCCAATCGTCTTTCGGTCCGCGTTACGAATGACGGGTGTGATTACGGATTCCTCAGAGCCTATTGCAATGGAAACGTGTATTTCTTTCTTGATAATGATATTGTCCGAAGCCCATGTGGAATTGAGAATCGGATAATCCTTAATGGCATTAACGACTGCTTTCAACACGAAAGGAGTCACTGTTAGCCGTATCCCTTCCTTCTCTACGAAATGGTCTTTCCACCTTTGTTGCAGGTCGACAAGATGAGTCACATCCGCCTCGATTGTTAACCATGCATGAGGAATTTCTGATACGCTTTGATGCATCCGGGAAGCGATCAGCTTTCTTATAGGGGTGACGGGGAGGATTTGATCGTTTGGAACCCGGTCGCTTGCTGGCTCTTTGCGCTCTGGAGCTGCTGGGGAAATGCCAGTTTCTTTAAAGCCAGCGGCAGTAACCTCGTTCTTGTCGATGCTGTTTACCGGAGGAGCCGCGGTTTGTGTGTTCATTCCGTCCCGAACATAAGCGAGGACATCCTTCCGATTAATTCTGCCGCCAAGCGAGGTGCCTTTGACCTTCCGCAAATCGATCCGATGCTCATCGGCAAGACGCATAACGGCGGGAGAATAACGGGTGCTCAGATCAATTTCTTCGTGCGAGACACTCGGCGTCTGATCATTAGGCTCCCTAATGAGGCAGATGGGAACGCCAACGTCGGCGGTTTCCCCATCCTGAACCAAGATGCGGATCAGCGTTCCTTCTATGGGCGAAGGCATTTCCACGTTTACTTTATCCGTATTCAGCTCGCATAGGACCTCGTATTCCTTCACGTAATCCCCCGGCTCCTTCAGCCATCTGCCAAGGGTCGCCGAAACAAGGCTCTCGGCAAGATGCGGAATCGTAACCTCGCAAACACGCTCCTCCTCGTTGTGCATCTTTACAATCCCCCCCCAGACCGAAATCGAAGCTAGCGATTCGAAAGTTCATTTTACATTTCTGCTAGGCGGCGCATCGCTTCTTTCAAGGTATCTGCATTGGGCAGGAAAAACTTCTCGAGAGTAGGCGCCATTCCTACGGCAGGAACATCGGGCGGACAAAAACGCAGGATGGGAGCATCCAATTGATACAGCAAATGTTCGGCAATGATGGCGGCGATTTCTGCACCGATTCCCCCTGTTTTGTTATCCTCATGCACAATTAAGATTCTGCCTGTTTTCGCGGCAGCCTCGAAAATAGCGGATTGATCAAGCGGATGCAGAGTACGCAAATCTAGTACATGTACGCTAATCCCATCCTTCTCCAACTGATCCGCAGCTTTAAGCGCAAGATGAACCGACATACCGTAAGCTATGACGGTGATATCGTCTCCTTCTCGCTTGACGGCCGCTTTGCCGATGGGAACCGTATAATCCTCTTCCGGCACATCATCGGAAATATACAGATAACATTTTTTATGCTCGAAATAGAGAACGGGATCATCATCTCGTACAGCCGCTTTCAACAGGCCTTTGGCATCATAAGCGGTAGACGGGGCTACGATCTTAAGGCCCGGCGTACCGAAGAATACCGATTCGGGGCACTGCGAATGATAGAGTCCGCCACCGCCCGTCGCTCCGTAAGGAAGGCGGATCACGATGGGACAAAACCAATCGTTGTTCGAGCGATAACGGATTTTCGCCGCTTCGCTGATGATTTGATTGGCAGCGGGGAAGATAAAATCGGCAAACTGGATTTCGGCGATCGGCCTCATACCCACCATGGCCGCTCCAATGGCAACGCCGACAATCGCAGATTCGGCCAGCGGCGTATCGAGCACCCTCCGTTCGCCGAATCGATCCCGCATTCCTTTGGTCGCATTTAATACGCCGCCTTTACCGATATCCTCACCAAGAACAAAGACGTTTTCATCGCGTTGCATTTCCTCGCTCATCCCGGCTCGGATTGCTTCCAAATAGGTTAGGATAGCCATCATGCACCACCTTCCTCACCGTACACATGCCGCAGTGTGCTCTCGGGCTCCGGGTAGGGGGCTTTGTCGGCATATTTGGCTGCTTCGTTCACTTCTCTCATGACGTTCTCGTTCACCAATCGGTAGAGCTCTTCGTTCAGAACGCCGCATTCGAACAAATAACGGCGGAAGCTCTCTATTCCGTCCTGCTCCTTATGGTATTCCACCTCATCTCTCGTCCGGTACTGCATGTCGTCATCCGCGGTGGAATGCGGCGGTATGCGGTACATCATCGCTTCGATTAAAGTCGGCCCCGCACCGCGAAGGGCTCTAGTTCTCGCCTCTTTGACTGCGCTATACACCTCGAGGGCATCATTGCCGTCTACGCGGACTCCAGGAAACCCGTATCCGGCCGCGCGGTCGACAATCCGCCCCGCCACTTGCCGATGAGCCGGAATGGAAATCGCATATTGGTTATTCTCGCACATGAAGATGACGGGCAGCTTGAATACCCCGGCAAAATTAAAGCCTTCGTGCACGTCGCCTTGATTGCTTGATCCTTCCCCGAAGGTGACGAACGCGACGCGCTCCTCTTGCTTCATTATCACCGCCAAGGCAATGCCTACGGCATGCGGAACTTGGGTGGAAACGGGACTCGAGCCCGTTACGATATGATGCTTGCGGTATCCGAAATGCCCGGGCATCTGCCTGCCGCCGTTGATGTCCTCCGCTTTTAAGAACGTAGCGAGCATCAGCTCTCGAACTGTCATTCCAACGGAGAGAACCAATGCGTAATCACGATAATAAGGGAGGAAGTAGTCATGCTGCTTTTCCAATGCGAATGCCGCGGCCACCTGCGCGGTTTCTTGGCCTATGCTGGAGATGTGAAAAGCGGTTTTTCCCGAGCGTTGAATAAGCGTGGCGCGCTCGTCGAATTTTCTCGCCGTCAGCATAAGAGTGTACATGCTCAAAACTTGCCCGTCCGTTAAACCAAGCTGCTGGTGCTTGGCAAGCTGCGGAGTCGACAAAGGAAACCCTCCTCCTTTCAGACTACATATTCCTGCGATATTGTCCGCCGACCGCATAGAGGGCTTGAGTGATTTGTCCTAGGCTCGCTACCTTGACCGTCTCCATCAGCTCGGCAAAGATATTGCCGCCTTCCAAGGCGATCTTCTGCAATCTAGTTAGGGCAGCATGTGCCTCCGCTTGGTTCCGCCTATGGAAATCTCTCAGATTCGTCAGCTGCTGCTCCTTCTCTTGGAGAGTTGACCGGGCAAGAGGAATACTCAACTCATCTCCGGCAAGCGGATTTGGATTGCGAAACGTGTTCACGCCGATAATAGGCAGCTCTCCGCTATGCTTTTTCGTTTCATACAACATGGATTCTTCTTGGATTTTACCCCGTTGGTACTGGGATTCCATCGCGCCCAGCACTCCGCCCCTGTCATTTAAACGCTCCAGCTCCTGCAGAACCGCCTCCTCCACTAATTCGGTCAGTTCGTCAATCACGAATGAACCCTGCAGCATGTTCTCGCTCGTCACCAGACCAAGCTCCTTCGTGATGATCAATTGAATGGCCATCGCCCTGCGTACCGATTCCTCCGTCGGAGTCGTGATCGCTTCGTCGTAAGAATTCGTATGAAGCGAGTTGCAATTGTCTAGAATCGCCATGAGCGCCTGCAGCGTCGTTCGGATATCGTTAAAATCGATTTCCTGCGCATGCAGTGAGCGTCCGGACGTTTGGATATGATACTTCAGCTTTTGGCTGCGCTCATTGGCCTTGTATTTGAGCTTCATGACCGTTGCCCATATTCTCCGGGCAACACGCCCGATAACGGTGTACTCCGGATCAAGCCCGTTGCTGAAGAAGAACGATAAATTTGGGGCGAACTCATCGATGTTCATGCCCCGTGACAAGTAATATTCGATGTAGGTAAACCCGTTGGCCAGCGTAAACGCCAGCTGCGAGATTGGATTCGCGCCGGCCTCGGCGATATGGTAACCCGAGATGGACACCGAATAGTAATGGCGGACGTCATGGTCGATAAAATATTGCTGAATGTCGCCCATCATGCGAAGCGCAAACTCCGTGGAAAAAATACAGGTGTTCTGCCCCTGATCTTCCTTCAAAATGTCGGCTTGAACGGTTCCCCTCACCGTTCCGAGCGTTTCTTTGCGAATACGCTCGGATTCCTCCGTCGTAGGCGCGCTCTTATGTCCCTGACAGAACCGTTCCATTTGAAAATTAATCGCGGTATTCATATACATCGCGAGCAGAACCGGAGCGGGACCGTTGATGGTCATGGATACCGACGTCATCGGGTGGCAGAGATCAAAGCCTGCGTACAGCTTCTTCATATCGTCCAAAGTACAAATGCTGACGCCGCTTTCGCCGATTTTACCGTAGATGTCGGGCCTCTCGTCGGGGTTTTCCCCGTACAAGGTTACGGAATCGAACGCGGTGCTCAGACGTTTGGCCATGTCGTTCTGCGACAAAAAGTGAAAACGCAGGTTGGTTCGCTCCGGCGTTCCTTCCCCGGCGAACTGGCGCTTCGGGTCTTCCTCCTTGCGTTTGAAGGGAAAGGCACCCGCCGTATAAGGAAACTCCCCCGGAACATTTTCGCGGTACATCCAGCGTACAAGATCGCCCCAGTCGTGGAATTTGGGCAAGCTCACTTTGGGGATATTTAGACCCGACAAGCTTTGGGTCGTAAGCTCCGTCGCAATTTCTTTGTCCCGAACCCGGGTAACAAAGGTGTTTCCGGTATAGCTGCGCCGCAGCTCCGGCCATCTTGCGAGCAGGTCCCGCGTCGTCTTCTGCATACGGTTCTCAACCATTTCCTTAAGCCGTTCCAGCGACGAAAGGCTTTCAACCGAACCTTGCTCCTCTCGCAGCGCTTGGATAGTTCCTTCTATTCGGTAGCAGGCGCTGGCCAACTCGGCTTCGCTTTCAACGAAAGATCGATAGCTCCTGACCGTATTTGCGATCTCGCCCAAATAGCGGGTGCGGTCATTCGGAATAATCACATGATTGTTAGCGCTAAGGACGGAAGAATAGTCGGGGAGCGGCCACTGCAGCGAGAGTTTGCGATTCATGATTTCGATAAGTGCCGCGAACAACGCATTTACTCCGGCATCGTTGAACTGGCTGGCCATCGTTCCATAAACAGGCATCGTTTCAAAAGGGATATCGAATAAGCCGTGATTTCTTTGAACTTGTTTTTTCACGTCGCGAAGGGCGTCCTCCGAGCCTCTACGCTCGAACTTATTGATCGCGATTAGATCGGCATAATCGATCATATCGATTTTCTCCAGTTGGGAAGGCGCGCCGAACTCGCTTGTCATCACATAAACGGATACGTCGGCGATTTCCGTAATCTGGTGATCTCCTTGCCCGATCCCGCTCGTTTCCACCAAGATCAAATCAAAGCGTGCCGCCGTAAGTACGGCGATCACTTGGCTAATCGCGTTCGACAGCTCATGACCCGAGCCTCTAGTTCCCATACTTCGCATATACACCCGGTCGGAGTGAACGGCGTTCATTCTCATCCGGTCCCCGAGCAGGGCGCCGCCGGTCCGCTCTCTGGTCGGATCGACCGATAGGATGGCCATCGTCTTGTTAGGATAGTGCCGAAGGAAGCGCCGAACCCATTCGTCGGCGAGGGTGCTTTTGCCGGCTCCTCCGGTACCGGTAAGCCCGATGATCGGACAGTCTGCCCTATTGGTTTCTGCGAATACAATCTGGCCCGTGTTTTCGGCAATCGTAATACATTTTGCAATATACCGTTGCTCCCTGCTAATTGCTGTATTAAAGTCTGGAACAAAGCCGGAAACCGTAGAGAAATCACACTCTTGCATCATGATGTCGATCATACCCTGAAGGCCGAACTCCCTTCCGTCTTCTGGCGAGAAGATACGGGCAACACCGTAATCCTGCAGACATGCGATTTCCGAGGGAAGGATCACTCCGCCTCCGCCGCCGTATACACGGATATCAGAAGCCCCTTTCTCCTTTAATAAATCGATCATATATTTAAAATATTCGACATGCCCGCCTTGATAGGAAGAAACGGCGATGCCCTGCACATCTTCTTGAATGGCGGCTTGAACGACCTCATCTACCGAACGGTTATGTCCGAGATGAACGACTTCCGCCCCGCTCGCCTGAAGGATCCGCCGCATAATGTTGATCGAGACATCGTGGCCGTCGAACAAGGCGGATGCAGTGATGAACCTCACTTTGTGCTTCGAACGCACCTTCGTATCCGTTCCCACGTTAGCCCCCGCCTTTCTCAGTCTGCCAGCAGCATTCGAGAAATGATGAGACGCTGGACTTCGTTCGTCCCTTCGTAGATCTGCGTGATTTTGGCATCCCGCATATAACGTTCAACCGGGAAATCCTTCGTATACCCGTATCCCCCGAAAATTTGCACAGCCTCTACCGTTACCTCCATCGCGGTATCCCCGGCATAAAGCTTGGCAAAAGCCGATTCCTTGCCATAACTCAAGCCTTGGCTTTCTCTCCAGGCAGCTTGATAGGTCAGCAGCCTTGCGGCTTCGATCTTGGCGGCCATATCGGCAATCTTAAAGGCAATCGCCTGCTGTTGAGCGATCGGCTTGCCGAATTGCTTGCGCTCTTTCGCATAGGCGATTGAAGCATCAAGCGCCCCTTGGGCAATCCCAACGGCTTGAGCCGCTATGCCGTTACGCCCTCCGTCAAGCGTCATCATAGCGATTTTGAAGCCTTCTCCTTCCTTCCCGAGCAAATTGTGCGCAGGGATGCGGCATTCTTCGAAAATAATCTCCATCGTCGGAGACGAGCGAATGCCCATTTTTCTTTCCTTTTTGCCGAAGGAAAATCCCGCAGTCCCTTTTTCAACAATAAAGGCGCTGCAGCCCTTTTGTTTTTGCTGCGGGTCCGTCAATGCGAACACGACATAAATTTCCGCATCGCCCGCATTCGTAATAAATATTTTGGAGCCGTTCAGAATAAAGTGATCCCCATCCCGTCTCGCCGTCGTTCTCATAGAAGCGCTATCTGAGCCGGACTGGCTTTCGGTCAAGCCATAGGCCCCAAGCTTCTTCCCTTCTGCCATCGGACGCAAAAAACGTTGCTTTTGTTCTTCCGTGCCAAATTTATAAATAGGCCACCCCGCGAGCGAAATGTGCGCCGATAACGTAACACCCGTAGAGGCGCAAACGCGTGACAATTGTTCAACGGCCAACACATAGGTCACATAGTCGGCCCCAAGTCCGCCGTAGGCTTCCGGCCACGGAATGCCAGTAAATCCGAGCTCGCCCATTTTATCGAACAAGATCCGGTCAAACCTTTCCTCCTCATCCCGGATCGCGGCGCTTGGCTCAATTTCGTTACGAGCGAAATCGCGCACGACCGAGCGAATCATCTCCTGTTCTTCCGATAGAAAGAAGTCCAATGCATATGCCTCCCTTCGCAGCCTGATGAAAGCAAACGCAAAGGCCCCACCGACAGAATCAGCGAAGCCTTGCTTGGTCTCTTACTTATTCGGGAGGGGTTTTGGGTATACTGGTTTTTGCGATTTTCCGATCCAGCGCTTCGTAATCGTAATACCGGATCGTATCGTACAAATGTTTACGTGTTTGCATGCTGTCCAGCGAGCCTTGCTGTGTTCCGGTTCGGCTGATTTCCTCAAAGATCCGCTCGTAGGCCTTAGCGGCTACCCGTAGAGAAGTGACCGGATAGATCACCATGCGGTAGCCCCAGCTTTCGAATTGTTCCGCCGTATAATACGGCGTTTTCCCGAATTCCGTCATGTTCGCTAATAAAGGCGCTTTAACTTCCTTGCCGAATCGTCGAAAGTCTTCTTCGTTTTCCAATGCTTCGGGGAAAATTCCGTCCGCACCCGCAGTAAGATATTGCTTAGCTCTGTCGATAGCGGCTTCCATTCCCTCGACGCTCTTGGCATCCGTGCGCGCCAGGATAAACAGCGTAGGACTGACTTCTTTTAACGTACGGATTTTTTGGATCATTTCCTCTGTGGATATCAGCTTCTTTCCGCTTAAATGCCCGCATTTTTTCGGCATTTCCTGATCCTCGATTTGGACGGCCGCCACTTTCGCCTCCACCATCTCCTTGGCGGTTCGGGCAACGTTCAGGACGCCTCCGAATCCGGTGTCGATATCGACGAGGAGCGGGAGTCCGGATGCGCGAACGAGATCACGGGCGCGTTCCGCTACTTCATTAGAATAAATTAAGCCTAGATCAGGCAATCCCCTGCTAGCAGTATACGCGGCTCCGGAGAGATAAATGGCTTCAAAATGATAAAGCTTGGCAATTCTTGCCGACATTCCGTCGTGGGTTCCGGGGATTCGGACAATCGGCCCCGCTTCGACCAGCTTTCGGAAATCGGCTGCCAATTGCTTCTGATCAGGTTCTTCTTCAACTAGCCAAGACATGGGTCCCTCCCTCCGCTCAGATGACGAAGTGTGCCATAAATTCATGAACAGGCGTTTGGATCAAACGCTTGTAATCAACCGAGAGCTTCAGGATTTCCACGGCCTTTTTCCGGGGGAAGCGAGTTAACAAATTGGACTCGTACTTTTGTAAAACTTTCGGCAATCCTTCTTCTCGGCGCCTACGGTGTCCAATCGGATATTCGCAAACGGCTTTTTCCGAAGACGTCCCGTCTTTGTAATGAATTTGGATCGCATTGGCGATGGAGCGTTTCTGCGGATCGAGATAGTCTATACTGTACTGCTCATCCTCCGTAACGACCATGATCTCCCTAATCGCATCAATTCTCGGATCACTTGCGATTTCTTCCTCGTAGTGTTCAGCGGTTAAAGTACCGAACAACAGTCCGATCGCGACCATGTACTGCAGGCAATGATCCCGGTCTGCCGGATTACGCAAAGGCCCTCTCTTATCGATGATTCGAATGGCCGACAGATGGGTTGTCAGCGTGATTTGTTTAATCTCATTAATCCTATCTCGCACCCGAGGATGCAGCTCTATGGCGCATTCGACGGCCGTTTGGGCATGGAACTCGGCAGGGAACGAAATTTTGAACAATATATTTTCCATGACATAACTTTCAAGGGGACGACTGAGAATTAGTTTAATGCCGTTAAATAAGACATCTTGAAAGCCCCAGTTTTTCGCGGACAAAGCCGTCGCATAGCCCATCTCACCGCCCACTGCCATCAGCGCTAACCTTACGGCCCGGCTTGTGGCATCTCCGGCTGCCCATGATTTGCGTGAACCCGTATTCGGAGCATGGCGGTAAGTCCTTAAACTTGCCCCGTCGATCCATGCGTTGGAAAGCGCGTTAAGGAGCTCCTCCCGGCTTCCCCCTAACATTGCGGTAACGACGGCCGTAGAGGCGATTTTCACGAAATGAACATGATCCAATCCGACGCGGTTTAAGCTGTTCTCGAGCGCAAGAACGCCCTGAATCTCATGCGCTTTAATCGCCATCGTTAGGACGTCTTTCATGAGAAGGGGCGCTTTCCCTTCTGATACCCGAGTGCGGCTGAGGTAATCTGCAGTCGCGAGTATGCTCCCTAGATTATCCGAAGGATGTCCCCACTCGGCAGCGAGCCAAGTATCGTTATAATCGAGCCAACGGATCATGCATCCAATATTGTATGCCGCATGGACGGGGTCGAGCTCGATCATTGTCCCCGGTACCCGGGCTCCGCCCGGAAGAGTAGCCCCTGGCACGATCGGACCCAGATGCTTCGCGCATTCCGGGAAGCGCAAGGCAAGCAGTGCGGTTCCTAGAGAGTCCAATAATACGTGCTGTGCGATCCGGTACGCTTCTTCGCTTTCAATCGTGTAACCCAATGTGTAATCCGCGATATCCGCCAATAAGGGGTCAAACGCCATTTGCCGATTCTCTGCCTCTTCGTTGGCGCCCATATCATTCTTCCCTTCCGCTCAAGCGCTATTGTTTGGTGGGAGGATGCAAATTCCGCGGACCATTGTAGAGAACGCGGGGCCTGAAAAGCCGGTTATTCCCGTGCTGTTCCATCACGTGAGCGCTGATTCCGATTGTGCGGGCCGCGAGAAAGACGGGCGTAAACAAGTCGATCGGGATGCCTAACAAATGAAAGACGGGCGCGGCGTAATAATCCAAGTTCGGATACAGATTTTTTTCCCGTTTCATGACTTGTTCCCCGATGACGCATCGATCGTACAGCTCTTTCGCATTTTTCACCGCTGCCAGATTCACCAGAGCCTCTTTCATAAGCAAGGCGCGCGGATCTGCCTTCCTCATGTACACCCGGTGTCCAAAGCCCATAATGCGTTCCTTTTGCGATAGTTTCTTCTGCATTAACCTTTCAAGATCATCTTCTGTTTGCGCCTCCAAAAGCATGTGCATGACCGCCTCGTTCGCACCGCCGTGCAATGTGCCTTTCAGTGACGCGATTGCGCCGGTCAACGCTCCGTAGAGATCGGACTGCGTGGAGGCGATCACCCGCGCGGCAAACGTAGAGTTCGGCAATTCATGCTCGCTGTACGCGATCAGGGATTGATCGAACACTTCTTCTTCCATACGGGAAGGCACGTTCCCGGTAATCATGTATAAAAAATTAGCCGTGTAGGAGAGCTCCTTGCGTGGTTCTATTAGGGGTTGGTTGTTGATGGCCTGGAAACCATTCGCAACGATTTGCGGAACTTTCGCCAGCAGCCGAATCGCTTTACGCTTATTGGCGTCTTTGGAACGATCGTCTAGCTCCTCATCGTAACTCGCTAAGGCTGATACACCAGTTCGAAGAACATCCATCATATTCGCTTGCTTAGGGAGCAGTTGAAATATCGCTTGGATATTTCGAGGCAAACCGCATTCCGATTTAATTTTCACTTCTAATGAATGTCGTTCTTCCGGAGTCGGCAGTTCGCCATCCAGCAGCAGACCTGCGATGTCCAAGTAAGTCACGTTGTTGGCTAGCACGATCAAGTCATAGCCGCGAAGGACGATTTCTTCCTTCTCGACATCCAGGTATGAAATGGCTGTCTCGCTGGCAATCACGTTCTCAAGTCCAGGTACGCTCATCTAAGTTCCTCTCCCATCCTCCGTATCCAGTCCCAGCCGATCAATCGGCTAGAACCATTCGAGAAATGACAAGACGCTGGATTTCGTTCGTGCCCTCGTAAATTTGCGTCACTTTCGCATCGCGCATAAAGCGCTCAACGGGATAAGCTTTCGTATTTCCGTATTCTCCGAAAATTTGCAAGGCATCCATCGTTATTTGCATGGCGGTGTCGCTGGAGAAAAGCTTGGCAATAGCGGCTTCTTTGCCATAAGGCAAACCAATGCTTTCCCGCCACGCTGCTTGATAAGTCAGCAGCCTGGCCGCTTCGATCTTGGTAGCCATATCGGCAATCTTGAATGCAATCGCTTGCCGGTGTCCGAGGGGCTTGCCAAACTCCTTGCGATCATTGGCAAAGGCAATCACAGTATCAAGAGTGCCCTGCGCAATGCCGAGCGCTTGCGCGGCAATTCCGCAACGCCCCCCATCGAGAGCCGACATCGCGATTTTGAAGCCTTCTCCCTCTTCACCGAGCAAGTTTCCCTTCGAGACGCGGCAGTTGTCGAATATAAGCTCTAGGGTAGGTGACGAGCGAATGCCCAGCTTTTTTTCCTTTTTGCCGAATGTAAAGCCCTCTGTTCCTCTCTCGATGATAAACGCGCTGTATCCTTTGCTCCTTTGCTCGGCGCCCGTAATCGCGAATACCAGGTAGATTTCCGCTTCTCCCCCATTTGTAACGAATATTTTGTTGCCGTTCAAAATATACCAGCTGCCATCCCTTGTCGCCGTCGTTCTCATCGCCTTGGCATCGGACCCTGAACTGCTTTCGGTTAAGCTATAAGCCCCAAGCTTCTTTCCTTGCGCGATTGGGCGCAAAATCTTTCGTTTTTGCTCTTCCGTACCATAAGTATATAGGCACCATCCTACGAGCGAGGTATGCACGGAAAGCATAACCCCGGTGGAAGCGCAAACCCGTGACAGCTCTTCGACTGCCATGACATACGAGACGTAATCGGCTCCAATTCCGCCGTAACGTTCAGGCCAGGGTATTCCGGTCAGCCCGAGTTCCCCCATCTTATCGAACAGACCACGATCAAACCGTTCTTCCTCATCACGCTGCGCCGCGGTAGGCCCTACTTCGCTTTTTGCGAATTCCCGTGCCTTTGAACGAATCATCTTCTGTTTGTCTGATAAATCGAAGAACATATAATAGCCTCCTTCGATCTCATCGCCGATAATTGATTATATGTAAGGACTGTTCCACCTTAGACACGAGTGTAAAAGAAGGCAAAGCTGCGGGGGAATAGTTATTGAGCATTTCAAATAAAACTACGATGGCACAATCAACGAAAATAACTTTCTCGCTGTTCGTAGTGAGCTAAAGCGTGCTTTACGAAGTACACCACTTACGAAGCGCTCTCATTGTTGCTTTTTGAGGCTGTCGATTAATTGTGGACAGTTTTAACGTGAACGTACACATGTAGAGAATGTATATGATTTTTCGGATACATTTATAGAATCCGGGCTCAAATCGTGTTTTGTGTATGAAATTTCGCATAGAATCGACTGATTCGATGTGTGTGCTGCTCATTTTGTATGATTTTTCGCATACATTTTGTGGTCTCCCGCAGATTTCCGAAGTTATGAACTGTTAATCGACAGCCTCATTTTGCGACAATGATGAGACGACTATTAGTTTCGTCCTCGTACGAGGGTGCTTGAAATACAGTCCGTTGTCTCTCAGTGAACCTCAATAGATCTTTCAGAATTCTGATAGAAAATGGGTTTTCTCCCTTAAGGATTAGCTGCCATTAGGGAAATACTGTTAGAAGATTATGCCGTCGTAGAAAAAAAAGCCCGCGAATTTACGCGGACTTTATTCGGTTCGCTGCTATCTGCTCTATCATTTTTGAATGGCTTGCTTCATGGTATCATAACTTATTGCACCTTGATAAATATCGCGTATAATGCCGCTTGAGTCGATAATAAAGGTCGTTGGATAGGCTATGACCTTATATTTATCGCTTACTGCACCTGACTTATCTAGTAATATCGGAAACGTTAATCCGCGATTCTCGATAAAAGACTTTACCTTGTCTGACGACTTTTCAGTATTCGTAAGATTCACCCCGAGCACCACAATATCATCCTGTTGATACTCCTTATAAAACTTCTCCATATGAGGCATCTCGGCCTTACAAGGAGGACACCAAGTGGCCCAAAAGTTCAACAGCACACGTTTACCCCGATAATCAGACAAGCTTACTTCTTTTCCATCAATCGTTGTCAAAGTAAAGTCCGCAGCCTTATTGCCAATTCGTATTCCCGTCTCTGTATTTACTTCGGTGCCTGCAGCAGATAAAGTAGCAGCTTCTTTGTAGACACTCTCGTATAGTACCCAACCCATCATACCAATTATTATAATTGCTGTAATAAGGTTGCCCCGTTTAGTCATCATCCGGCCGATCGACTCTATACTGCCAAGTGGTCGTCGACCCCGAAGTTGAAGATAATAAAAAACAATAGTCACGGGAACGAGGAGTAAGATCAACGGACCTTTATCCATAAAGACAAATAGAAGCAGTGAATACATGCCTGCACCTGCAATAAAAACAGTCGAAACCGCGTCAGGATATAACAAGACAGGAAATTTTTCTTTTATCGTACGATAACTGAGCACTGCAACCGAATAAAGAATAGCAAGAACAAGTCCCGTAGTTCCTCCTGAAAAGTAAAGAAGCGACATGGGGTTTTGTATAACGAATGTGGTGTCATAAATAATTGGACTGAATTTCCAAACTAGCAATCCAACTATAAAGGTATTGAACAGTTCATTCAGTATTGCTTTAGAATGGGTCAAACCGTCGAGAGCCTTTAGCCGATAGGATAGTGCAAAATATCCCGTGATGCCCGACAAAATCAAAAGAAGTAATTGCACAGGAATAATCAGTGAACCCCAGACGATAACATTATTCAAGTTAATTTCTCCCTTTACGGCTAATTGATAATGTGGATACGGTAAAAGTGGAATAAGAAGAAAGGGGACTGCTCAAAAGTTTATCACTTTTGAGCAGTCCCCTCAACTTAAGGATATGATGCTTGATTATCAGCTTTGATTGCGATTTATCCAAGCTGCATTGTTGATGCCTTCCGAAGCGAAAAGCTCCTGATCCTCGCCGTAAAACTCCCGATCCATCTGTTTATTCGCGAATTCAGCCTCAGTGTTTTTATCCATCTCATTTTGTTCGCTCATTTCATTTTGTTCGTTCTCGGTCATATTTGCACCTCCGTAGTGTCTTAACTCTTATTTTCATCATTGCCTATTTTCCTGATTCCCAATCGTATTTAGAGCCAAATCACTCGCGTCGGGATCGTTGGTACGGGTAGCATTTACTGCATTATTCGTACTTATTAAGTCTCCAGTAATAAATGATCCTGCTCCAGCAGATTGTTTAGATGAATTCAATGGAGAAAGTTGAATGGCGTCCCCATAATGTACTACCGACTCAATTTCCACTATTTTTACGTTTCTTATAATTGATGGCATTAAGTTTCACCCTTTGTATTTAGAGTCATTCTTTACTGGTTACGATATGCCCATATCTCCTGACTTGTTCCTATAAACCCTAGTAACGCAATATATGCAAATAAGACAAAATAAGCCCGCCAAATCGCGGACTTATTTTGTGCATATAAAAATTTAACGAAGAGGTGCAAACCCTTCGACTTGTTTCAATATCCGCTGGATTTCATCCAATACATCGGCACTTAATTCGACTTCGACGGCTTTAACGTTTTCCGCGATTTGAGACGGACGGCTCGCACCAATCAAAGCGGAGCTGACGCCTGGCTGACGCAGGATCCATGCAAGAGATAGCTGTGCCAATGAGATGCCAGACTCTTTCGCTAAACGGTCTAACTCTCCTACGCATTGGAGAACATCATCCCTCAGATAACTCTTGACTACCCCGTTGACCGCCCCGTTCGCCGCGCGGCTATCTTCGGGAAGCTCCATCCCCTGCTTGTATTTGCCCGTTAAGATGCCTTGCGCGAGAGGAGAGAATACGATTTGTCCAATACCCTCTCTCACGCTTACCGGGAGTACTTCCTCCTCGATATAGCGTTCGAACATATTATAAATGGGTTGATTTGAAACGAGCGGTCGAAGGTTTAGCCTTCTGGAGATGCCGACGGCGTCGGTAATCTGAGCGGCACTCCACTCGCTTACGGCTGAATATAGGATTTTCCCCTGCGCCGTAAGGTCGTCCAGCGCCCGAAGCGTCTCTTCAACCGGAGTATTACGGTCGTAACGGTGGCAGAAATAAATATCAATGTACTCAACGCCAAGCCGCTTCAGACTGGCATCGCATTGCTCCATAATATGCTTTCGGGAAAGTCCACCGTCGTTGGGGCCAGGCCCCATATTGAAAAACACTTTGGTTGACAGCACATAACTCGAACGGGTGTACGGCTTTAACGCAGCCCCCATCGCTTGTTCGCCGGCTCCTGTGTTGTAGGCGTTAGCGGTATCGAAGAAATTGATTCCGCTCTCGAAAGCTTGACGGATGCACGAGTCGGCCGCCTCCTGCTCGGATGCCGTTCCATAAGTAAGCCAACTGCCGAGACCTATCTCACTTACCTTTACTCCACTATTTCCTACACGTCTGTATTTCATCGTTACTATTCTCCTATTCTACATTGCAATTATAATTAATGACCTGTGTTGAATCATAACGGAAAGCAAGGAAAGTAAAAAGTACGCACTTTTTCTTCACTTAGTAACCTGAAGGTTATTAGCAAGGTCATAAGGTACACTCTCAAGCTGATCTTCATGCAGGAACGTTATCCCCTTTGCAAGGACCAGAGTTCCGATTTCTTTATCGTTCCTCTTCGGTAAGATACCTAGGGCAGCCTCTTAGCTATTGTTGCGACCTGTATTGGCTAGGCCTGACGCCTACGAAGCGTTTAAACTGGCGCATAAAGTGGGTGTCGTTATCATAACCGCACATCTTCGAAATGGCGGCTACGGGTAACGAGCTGTTCCCCAAAAGATACTTGGCATATTCCAACCTGCTGTTGATGATATCGGAAACCACAGAACACCCGAATAGTTCTTTGTAGAGATGCTGGAAATACGACTTGCTCATATTGACGCGAGCAGCAATCTTCTCTACCGGCTGGTGTGTTTGAGGCGAACTGTACAGCTCGCCCCGCAGCTCGGAAAACTGGCAGAAATATCGGCTCGATTTATCGGGCAGGTCGGCTCTCTCACGAAGATTGCTCAGCTTCATAAATAGAGTTCTGATATCGGAGTCCACAATCTGATCGCGCAGCGGGCCGCCTAGCCTGCTAATGCTGTGCAATTCCTGGATGCATCTTGTAATCAATAGTGGATCTACAGCCTTTATGAGCGTGTCCAATGGATGATTCAACTGCGCAAGGAATTCAGAGATATCGTTGCCGTCACAATGGAACCAGTCGTTGACGAACGGTTTCTCTACTTCCCGATAAAGATGGCTGGTTGCAGGGCCGAATATGATGTAGGAATTTTTTTCTGCTGCGAGCATCCTTCCGCCCAGAACAACCTCCGAATGGCTTCTAAAAAAAACAAAGGCATAATTCCCCGCCCCTGCTGGACGATCCATTGTGATCCCGTCCCTATGAATAAAATGAGCTCCGCAACTAATCAGTTGAATCATTTGTATCACCCCAAAAGCACGATAGGTCAGTTTTTAGCCATTATAAATGATTGTTTCCGAATGTACAAACGCTTAAAATTTAATATAGTAGAAAATGATATAAGGAGACGAAAAATCGATGAAAACACAAGCGACGTTAAGTATATTTACACAAGAGCGGGGCGCACAATTAGGCGACTTGTTTGGCATTTTTTTCGAGGACTTGAATCATGCAGCTGACGGTGGGCTTTATGCAGAGCTAATTCAAAACCGTTCCTTTGAATTTGATCCGATCGATCGTGCAGAGTACCATGCTTTAACAGCTTGGGAGAAGATCGAAAGAGGCAGCGGAAAAGCAGAAATCACCGTAGAAGACAGCCACCCTCTTAACTCTCGAAACCTTCACTATGTTGCCATTGACATCCTATCCGAGGGTGATGGCGTCGGGATTATGAACCTGGGCTTTAACAGCGGCATTCCTGTGAAGCAGGGAGAAAATTATCTGTTTTCGGTTTATGCCAGACGGGATACAAACTTTAGTGAGCCGGTTATAGTTACGATTGAAGGGTTGGACGGAACCGTTCATGGTGAAGCAACGATCACGGTGCATTCATCCGAATGGACTAAATACGAAATAACAATAACGGCAAATGCCACCGATTACAGCTCCCGTCTTGTCATTGTTGCGAAAGGAAAAGGAAAGCTTTATCTCGATATGGTATCCCTTTTTCCGGAACGGACATTTCGTAACCGGCCAAACGGCATGCGGGAAGATATTGCAGCTTTGCTCGCTGATCTCAAACCGAAGTTTATGCGTTTTCCGGGCGGCTGCCTGATCCATGACGGTTCTTTGAACCCCGATGACAGAAACTCCATGTACCGATGGAAAAATACTTTAGGCGATATCGCACAAAGGCCGGCCAGACGGAATAATTGGAGCTATAATCAGACGTTGGGGCTCGGTTATTATGAATACTTTCTATTGTGCGAGGATATTGGCGCCAAGCCGATTCCGATCTTGCCTGGCGGAGTTGACCCGCATCATAAACGAATGGTTCCGCTTGAGGAGCTGTCGCCCTGGATTGATGACGCGCTTGATTTAATTGAATTTGCTAATGGTGATCCTTCAACCAAATGGGGAGCAATACGGGCAGAACTGGGTCACCCGGAGCCATTCTGCCTTGAGTATATCGGCATCGGAAACGAAGAAGTCGGAGAGCCGTTTTTTGAACGTTATCCGTATTTCCACAAGGCAATCAAAGAGAAATATCCGGACATCAAGGTCATCAACTCGAGCGGTCCGTTCGCGGCTGGCAGTGAATATGAACGCGGCTGGAATTCGGCCAAAGAAAATCAATCGGATCTTGTGGACGAGCACTACTATCAGTCTCCGGAATGGTTTCTGGCAAATTATAACCGCTATGATGCTTTCAAGGCTGATGAACCGAAAGTATTTCTGGGCGAGTATGCTACATGGGGAAACACGTATTATAACGCTCTTGTAGAAGCTGCTTTTATGACCGGACTGGAGAAGAACGCTCATGCGGTGGAACTGGCCTGCTATGCGCCTATGCTTTGCAATGTCGATTATGTCAATTGGAAGCCGGACATGATTTGGTTCAACAATCATGAAGTATTCGGATCCGCTAACTATTATGTGCAGAAGCTGTTTATGCACCACCAGGGAGATCAACTGCTAAAAGTTGAAGCCAACGGATTGGGTGAAAAACAAGATCAAACCGTGAAGCCGATTATCGGAGCGTTTGCACTCGAAACAGACCATTGCTCCATCCGGTTTAGGGACTTTAAACTGGTGAACAACGATACCGGTGAAACGAAAGATTTTAACGGCTTGTCTACAGAGCTTACTCATACTAAGGAAGACCGACTGGCTGGAACATTAAAACAAACTCTGGATCTGGGAGAAACGGATTGGGAGAACTATACACTTAGTCTGAAAGCAACAAAAATCAGCGGACCCAAAGGCTTCAATATTTATTTTGGAAAACAGGGAGATACTAATCAGCTATTCTGGGATATTGGCGGTTGGCAGAATCAGGATTCCGCGCTGTGTTCCAGCGTGAATGGCAGAACCTCTTGTCTGACCCAAAGTATATATACTATGGAAACTGATATTGAACATGAGTTTACGTTAGAAGTGTCAGGAAGACAAATCCGTACCTATATTGACAAAGTACTATTCAATGAAACGGAAGACAAGCTGCCAGTGATCGAACCTCTGTATTATTCAGCTAGCTTCGAACATGCCACAGGGGATGTCATCATTAAGGTTGTAAATGTGCAGGAGAATAGCGTTCATGCGCAAGTCGTATTGGAGGATTTGCAAAAAACGTCTTTAACCGTTGATGTGTTCGAGATGTCAGGTCATGCGCTTGATGACGAGAATAGTTTTTCGTCGCCCGAGCGGGTGTTACCGAAACAGAAGAAATTTAGTACGGAAGGCCGCAGTTTTTCTTACGATTTCCCTAAGCATTCGATCACCATATTTAGAGTAAAATGATGCGGTTCCCGGTGGGCAGTTGATTTAGGTTCAGTTACTAAGACTTCATTTAAATAAGGGATAGTCTGACTGTCAGCAGCCGGACTATCCCTCTTTCAGCGATATTAGATTGTGTGAAGTAGAGTGTCACTCCATAATCATTAAGTGTACTGCCGTAATTTCTACTCGATAAATGATATGCCGTTCGCGTAATCGTTGATGTCGAAGTTCCCCTGCTCCGAATTCAAAATTAATTCCCCATTGATGCGAAGATTGATGAAGCGAACGCCTTCCACGATCCGCTCGGCATCAAAGCCGTGTATGCGGTTCGGGTTCGTATTCGCGCCGTTATACGTGATGTTTCGGAATGTAATGTTTTCGATCCGATTGCCTGCCACTGGATTATAATCTTTATTCCAAACTACGCGAATATCCAGCAGCTGGCCCAGTTCGAATTCCTCCACCTGGATGTTATCGTAGGTCACGTTCCGGATCGTGTTTTTGTCTCCTGCGTTAATCGACATGGCTCCCCAATAGTTAACCTGAGGCTCATGATGCTCCAGGATGTCGATGTTCTCGAACACGATATCTTCAATGACATCTCCGTCTCGATGATGGTCGCCGTGGATTCCCATATTCAAAGCATGCGCGACATCGGCCCATAACACCGAATTTCGTACGCGAACGTTCCGTGTATCGCCTTGATATTCGCCTCGTGTGCCATAAATCGCGATGCAGTCATCTGAGGTGCGGAGAAAGACATCGTCAATATCGATGTGCGAGCTGGCCATCATGTCGATGCCGTCGCACCACCCGCGCGTGCTGAACGACTTGAAATTACGAATGCGGATGTGCTCAGATTTACCGATGTAAATGCTATAATGCGGCGGGTCCAGAAGAATGATGCCTTCGACTGAAATGTTCTTGGAAAACCGGATCTGAACGCCGCGGAGATAGGTCGTTTTGAGAAAATCGGACATGTATAGGATCCCTCTGCCCCGAATGATGACATTCTCGACACTCTCGCATACGAGCGACCCAACAACGATGGCGCCGCCGGCGATATAAACCGTTGTATTGGACGGTATGCACAGTGTGTTCTCCTCCAAAACGTGCATCCCTGGCGCAAAGTAAATGATGTCCGGATCGTCAGGCTGCGGAGCATTCTCCTCCATAGGATTGGCGAATAGATGCAGGTTGCTGAATCGCTCGCCGTTGATTTCGATCGACAGCTTGCGCGGACGATCCAGCGTGAAGAGAATGACGTCACCGTGCCGTTCAAACGGAATGTTCGCCGATAACGGTCGGATGACCGCTTGTTCCACCGATCGGTTGCGGCTGACAATCATCACCTCGACCGTTCCCTCCATGTCGAAATAGACCATGGATGTTTGGCGTACTTGATGCATGTCTACCTTCGCTTCATACACGAATAGCTCTTCCCACGATCCTCCGAGCGTACGTACGCTAACCGAAAAGTCTTCCCGACCGATTGCGCCTATTGGTGCTTTGTATACGACTAAACGATTCATGATGTCCTCTGCCCCACCTTAATTTCGGATTTTCCGCCTCGTTTTACCTTCGCGGTTTATAGGAGAGGAAGGCTCTATATCTATTAATATAGAGCCTTCCTGCGCATCTTGTACTTTACCAGGCTTTACGTAGCGACTTCAGTAAAAGTCGCATCGGCGTTAAACGTCGATCCTGATCCAGCCTGAGCATACATCAGATAATTGTAGTGGCGCAGATATTTAGTTGAATCCGTCCACATTTGGTAGGACGATTTTTGGGCATCCGCTAATCCTGCTACGCGGCGGAAGGTTGCCTCATTTTTGAAAGTTGTCGTGCTATCGTTCTGATCCAGCCATACCTCTCCATTGGATCGGACACGCAGGTAGCGCCCGGGGAAGTTGACGGACTCGAACGAAACTCCGCTAGAATCGGCCAAACCGGCAACCATCTTGAACTGTGAGTCTTGAACCGGAGAAACATTGGCGTCGATCCGTGCACGATAGTCAAAGTGCCGTACGTAACGTTCCGGATTGTTATACGATTGCAAGCGAACGTTTACCGATATCGGTTCGAGCCTCCACTGCTGATTATTGCCAAGAACATATCGCCATTGCTGTAAAAGGGCTCCATCTGCGTTGGAGACACCTTCCACGTCAGCCGGTTTGTTACTGTGCACAGGGGTAATGCGGTGATAACCGCTGCCTACAGGGATAAAAGCAAATTTCTGATTGTCTCCGCCATTACTGCTCCACAACTGAAATTTGGCGCTATGATCTAAAGAGACACCTGCTATATCCAAAGACTTTCCGCTCCTAACATCCTTAACGCTATATTGGCCGCCGCCAAGATGAGTCACCGTCCATTGCTGATTCGTTCCCCCATTAGATGTCCATTGCTGTACACTTGAACCGTTGGATGTTCCGGCTGCATCCATCGCCTTGCCGCTATGGCGCACAATGAAACGATAAGTGCCGTCGGGAATATTTCCGCCAGGAAGAGTTGCAGTTCCACCGCTGCCGGCCGGCCGGGTATAGAGAAGCGTTCCGTATCCGGGCTGGTCGAATGCTGAACCATGATTCGTGTTAGAGTTCGGACCGCCTTCAGGCCTCAATAACTGGGCGCGTGCGGCAATATTGGGTACCGACAACCCCTTGCGGTTTGCGTAATGGTTGTAAATCATTTCCCAGACCGGACGTGGTTCATTGCGGCTCGCGCTGGAAATCTCCGTTTCTGTGTGAACGGCGCCGTTCGTGCCGGTGCCCCTTTCGTACGTCGCAAAAGGTACGTTATCGTCCCCGTTGTTATATTTGGCAACGTATTCGGCGGCGCGAAGGAAACGGTTATTGGCCCAGCCATACAAGTCGTCGCCTTGATTCCAGGCCATCTCAACCGTTGCGGCCATTAATCCGATGCCCATCTGCGTGTGCGCCTGGTCGCGCCCGGACTCCTCCCACTGTGCGAGCCCGTTCGGGTGCAGGAACGGAATCGCATTATAGATGGAACCGTTTCCGGCGCCGTGCTTGAAGTATTCGATTCCAATGTCGTAGATATCCCGGCGGTCGGTAAAAATGCCGATCGCAACCGTCGCCGCCATATTGCACAGATCCCAGTTCGCCCTGTAATTTTGGATATGTGCGTCATTGTGATCATCGCCGTATTCATTACCGATCAGGAAGCGCTCGTTAAGAGGCTTGTAAAATACATTAATTAACATGTCTTGCATTTGGGTCACATTGAAACCGGGATAGTCCCGCATAATCTCCGACACGTTGGCCAACTGATATCCGTATAATCCGGCAGCCAAATAGCGGTCGGCGTTACCGCTAATCTCCAGAAGTGTGGACGACCAGGCGTTCAGAATGTTGCGCGCCGTGTCGCCGTTTGCCGTGTTGCCGGTGATTTTCCATAATATGGCATTCTGGAAAGCGCGGGCAACATCGATGTACAACAAAGCTACATTGTCGCCATCGCCGCCGCGAATGATCGTATCCGTAGCGCGCGGGGTCCAACCGGATGCTGAAAGCGAGCTATTAGCCAGTTGATTAAACCCGTCCAGATACGGCTGTGTGCCCGCGTTAACCATCTGTGTCATGCGGTCGAAATCTGCCTGTGTGTGCAGAATGCCAGGATGTACAAAGGGGCCGGTTGTAGCTGCTTCCCCTTCATTAACATACACTGCCATGCTCATCAGAAGGCTTAAAATAATAGAAATCGTTAAAATCTTCTTCATGTCAAATCATCTCCTTTTTTATTGAATGTTCATACGACGGGTTTCACGTCGGCATTCACTCATTTAAAATTCATCATGTAATATTGATAGATTTGGGCTTTCACCTCCATTATATTTGGTTACAAAACGTCGTGATTATTTTCGCTTGCATCACCTCCTTTGTTGCACTTGTCAGGGGCTATGATATTGAAACTTCAAATAAGTGAAGGCCGACTAGTTTTCCACATCGTCGGCCTTCAATCATGCTGTTAATTTTTAGTTAGATCACGATTTGCGCCCAATCAATGTATCCGCTTTCAATTCTTATGTAAGATAATTTGAAATACGAGAGGGTTAGCTCCTTGACGGTCCCTCGAGACCCGTGAAATAAACGAGCAGCATGAATCGGCAAGCCGGCTCTCACCAAACGAATGTAAGAATGGAGCCGGATTGTCGATCGACATGTTGCTGTTCATTCGTCACTCTTTTACAGAACCGAGCAGCACGCCTTTAATAAAAAACTTTTGCGCAAACGGATATATAATAATCATCGGAATCGACGCTATGACCATAGCCGCCAGCTGAAGGGTTCGGGCAGTAACGATTCCCTGGCCTTGAGCCTTGGAGTAAAGTTCTGCAACAGCGGGATTGTTGACACCCACTATGCTAGCCATCTGTTCAATCGCATCAGTGGACTGAATCAGCTTTAAGATCAGATACTGAAGCGTCTGCAAATCCGTGGATTGTGTGAAATATAGCGTCGCTCCGTAATCGTTCCATATCCCAACAGCCGTGAAAACCGATAGAGCAGCCAAGACCGGCTTCGATAACGGGATGACAATGCGGAAGAATATCGTATACTCATTCGCTCCGTCCATTTTTGCCGATTCAAACAGAGCCTCGGGAATCGCCTTGAAATTCGCATTGAAAATAATGACGTTCCAAAATCCGAGAAAAAGACCGGGGATGATATAAACCCAATAGCTATCATACAACCCGAGCCAATTCAACAACATAAAGGAAGGAATCAGCCCACCGTAAAAATACATGCTCGTAAAGCCTATTGCCGCATACCACATCTTTCCTTTCAAATAAGGACGGGAAAAGGCGTAAGAAAACATCGCCGTATACAGAATCGAGACGACTGTTGCAAGCACAGTCCGCGACCCGCTTATCCAGGCAGCCTTAAGTATCCCGGGATCCAACAAAACCGTCTGCCAGCTCGCCCATGTAAATTCCCTTGGCCATACGAATATGGGCCCGCGCATAAGATTGTCGCCTGTATTCAAAGAGTTTACAACAGAAAACCAAAACGGATACACCGTCAAGATCATTATAATCAGCATGAAGACCACATTCGTCACAGTAAAACCGCGGTCTACCAAGCTCTTGCCTCCGACCATACCGGATGCCCCCTTAAAACAAACCTGATTTTGTCAGCTTCTTAGATAGATAGTTGGCTCCAAGCAGCAGCGCAAGCGCAAAGACCGATTTCATCAACCCGATCGCCGTTGCGGAAGCGAACTGGAACTGTTTCAGCCCTGTTTGATATACATAAGTATCAATAACCTGACTGGACGGGATGTTTAATGTGTTCTGCAAGACGTAAATCTGCGTAAAGTTATTGTTCAGCATGCCGCTCACCGCGAATATGATCAGAATCATCAAGGTAGGCACAATGCCGGGCAACGTGATATGCAGCATCCGTTTGAACCGGCCCGCGCCGTCAATAGCGGCAGCCTCATATAAAGACTGATCGATTCCTGCAATGGCAGCCAAATACAAAATGGCTCCCCAGCCTAGTTCTTTCAATAAATTTGTCCCGATTGCGATGCCCCAGAAATAATCGGGATCTCCCATAAATAAAATTGGTTTATCGATCAAGCCCAATTTCAAGAGCAGAAAATTCACAATACCGCCATCCGGATTGAGCAGCGTAATAAACAATCCGCCAAAGATAACCCAGGACAGAAAGTGCGGCAGGTACGTAACGGTCTGAACAATTGATCTGAACTTGGCATTCTTGATCTCATTTAACAGTAGGGCGAATAGGACGGTTAGCGGAATCCCGAAGAGCGACCCCAGCAGATTGATACCAAGTGTGTTTTTGACCATAGGCCAAAACTCAAAATGCCTGAATATCGTCATAAAGTTCTCGAAATTGTTCCATGGACTATTAAAAATGCCTTTGACGCCGGAGAGGGGGTCGTAGGCCTTAAATGCCATGAGCAGCCCGTACATTGGGGCAAAGTCGAATATAGCAATAAGAAGAATTGCAGGCCAAAGCATGGTCTTAAGCTCAAATTGGGTGCGAAAATCGTGCCCCAGCTTGTATGATTTTTTAATCTTCGCCATCATTGGTCCCTCCCTTGGCAAACAATGATAATGCCAAAGTGCAGCATGCTCAGGCACATGCACTTTGGCACTATTCATTGCTCAAATCGTACGATTATGAATTAACGCCTTTAACCGTTACACCTATTTCCTGTGTCCTCTTCTGAAGTTCCACATCTCTTGCTGCATCAAGCTCATCGACCTTCAATTTCTTCAGCTGAGCGACATACTCGTCGTAAAGCTTGTTGAAGTGTGCCTCGTCCTTCGCCAAAAGCATCTTGGAAACCTGAGCTTCCATGTATAGCTTTATTTGTTCTCTTAACGCTACATTTTTACCTCCAGGCGCATAGAAACTTCCTGGCAAATCCAGCACTGAAGAATCATATCTGACGATTTCCGGCGATCTCCCGTAAGCGGTCTTCGCTTCCATTTCGATCAATCCGCCGGCGCCTTCCCTTTTTGTTGGAGCAGGCTGCACATTTTCAAGGAATGCGATATTGGCGAATTGCCAGAAGATATCAAGTCCCGTTTTGATGCTGTCCTTCTGGTCTTGAATCCCTTTCTCCGTCCTTACTATGAGTCCTTTGTCGTCTTTCGTGTATTCAACGCCTTCAATGCCAAAATGATTGAGCGTCATCCCTTCAGGGCTGGTCATAAAGCTAAGCCATTTCGCCAATTTTTCCGGTTCCTTGGTCGACTTGGAAATAAACGTTTGCATCCAGCCTGAAGATGGTTGAGACCAGAAAGGGAAAACAGGTTTTGTGCCTTGGTTCGACAAGATCGCGCCGGGAGAAACCCAGAAATCAAGCTTGTCAAATTTGGCGCTGGCCAAATTCCCCATGAAAGCGAACACGCGTCCGGACAAGAGGGCTGCTTCCACCGCTGCATTATCCATTGTTAACTGGCCTGCATCGAAGGCTCCGCCATTAGCTGCTTTAAACAAAAATTCAATCGCATGCTTGTTTTCCGGAGCAAGCAGAATATCTCTGAATTTCCCGTCTTTATCAATTGGCATGGCGCCGAAAGTTCTCTGAAGGAATTGGAGCGTCTCGCCATGATAGGTTTTGCCGTTAACCTGAAGCGGAATGACGGGCTGGCCGTCAACAGCCAGCTTCATATCCTTTACCTTTGTGAAAGCCGCGAGCAAACCATCCTCGGTTTTCAGATCTTCAATCGAAAGGCCTGCCTGCTTCAGAATATTCGTGTTGATCACAATACCTTTGTTCTCTCCATATTTCGCCGTGTCTTCATAATAAGCGCTTGAAGGTGGGTATTGCTTCCTCAAGTCACCACTGACCATATGGCTCGGAATGGCGTACCAGTCGCCATCACGTTTGACCAGCTGATTCTTAATATCGGCAGGAAAATCCTTCAGGATATGGGACTCCGGATCGTATTGCTTAAGGAATTCTTCCAATTTCCAAACCTTACCCGAACTCGCGAGCTTCTGAGACATATCAGGACCTACAGTTGTAAGGACATCTGGGAAATTATCCGACGATGAAACCATCAACAGACTCAGTTTCGTGTCGCCGTCCTGTGCCGGAATGTTGTAGCTGAAGGTGAGCCCCGTCTTCTTCGTAATTTCGCCCGAAACAGTTCCAGACTCAGTCTTCCATTGCGGCGGGTTCCAGAAGCCTGCTGTCGCGAACCATGTTACATCGACCGGCTTAGTTTCAGCTGCAGGTGCGGATGCGGATGCAGATGCGGTTGCAGGTGCATTGCTTGACGACGCACTTGGCGAAGCCGTGTTTCCGTTCGAGCCGCAGGCGGTTAGTGCGAGAACTCCAGCAAGCATGAGTCCTGAGTAAAATCTTCTCTTCATAATGACACCCCTGTCGATCAATTTTTAGTACGTCTCTAGCATAACGGGAGCCGATCCCGCATCATATGTTTTCATTTTTATATTTTGGTGTTGATTTTCGATAGCGGTTACATTTTTCGGAATTTGCTTGGCGTTAGACCGAAATGCTTCTTAAAAAGCTTGTTGAAATGAAAATAATCCCGGTATCCTACACGCTCAACGATCTCGTGAATGGACAGCGAAGCATCAAGCAACAATTCTTTGGCCATATTCAACCTTTTGTTTATTACATAATCCGAATAGGTCGTTCCCGTTTCCTTCTTGATCAGGGAGCTTAAATATCCGAGGCTGATATTGAACTTCTTGGACAACGTACCTAGCATAATTTCTTCTGTAAAGCTGGAATCGATATCATCGATTATCTTCTTTACCGTCTCGTTGCTAATGTGCAGCTCCTCGCCGGACTGCTGCCGAAAGATGGCCTTGAGCCGTTCGAACAGCTGCTCGATTGAGCTGAATTGACGGAAAATTTGATAATAGTTCAAATATTCGATTTCTTGTAAGGCATCGCGGTTGCGGTAATATTTATAAAACAGAGAGACGACTTGATTGTAAAGCGCGGATACTTGGTCGATCTGCATTTGCCGCGCCTTGCATTCCTCGCACAGTTCATCCAGCCCCTTGTCCAATTGCTCCGTCTTTTGCTCTTTGATGGCCAGCTCGATTTGCAGAACCGCTCCTGCCAGCTCCGATGCATGATCGTCCGTTTTATATTCGATCATGCGGCTTTCAGGCCGGGTGAAGGAACTGAACAGAGCCACATCCGATTCCTGATAAAGCTTGGCTATGGACGCCGAGTAAACGTCGATTCCGCTTATTCCGATATACCGGGCATCGGACAATTGCAATGAAATGAAGTCCAATAATCCGACCGGGTTATTTAATTCGTCATAATTTACAAGGAATGAAAGCTTATTTTGTCCCGTACGAAAACGCAAATAACGGACCCCGGTCTGCGCCTCTACCCCCTCGTCGGTATCCGAAACCGATGAATGCTCGTACAGACAGCTGATGAAGCGGAAATGTGGATATTCCCACTTCATATCTCTGCTAGACAAAAAATTATGGATTTTTATTTTGTGATCGGGCTCGAATATATCGAACAAATCATCCAGCAGCAGGTCGAGTACCTTTTGCTTTTTTCGCTCATCCACCAACGTCTTTTTCAACCGCAGCAACGTATCCGTAAGCTTGTCCTTGTCGACCTGCTTCAACAAATAATCGAAGGCTCCCAGCCGGATCGCTTTTTGCGCATATTCGAACTCCGAATATCCGCTGATCAGGATCACCTTGCTTAGCAGTTCTTGCTGCCCAATGCGTTCCAGAAGCTCAATTCCGTCTAATCCTGGCATGCGGATATCCGAAATGACGACCTCCGGCTTCTTCTCCATAATGGCTTCCAGCGCCGACAGTCCGTTGTAGGCTTCACCGATTACGGTGTATCCTAAACTTTCCCAATTTACCAATTCCTTAATTCCGTATGCCACCCAAGGCTCATCGTCTACGATCAATACCGTATGCATCGTCAAATAACCTCCAATTGTTCTGTATAATCTTGTAGTGGGAAGGTGATCCTGACTGTCGTACCTAAGCCGGGTTTGCTCTCGATGAACATGTCGGCTTCGTCTCCGTATAACAGCTTGATTCTCCGGTAAATGTTGGATAAGCCGATTCCATGCTTCGCTTCTCTCGTCATCTGACCCTGGCTGTCAAATTGCCGGAGACGGTCGTTCAGCTCAGTGAGCTGCTTGTCTTCCATGCCGTATCCGTTATCAACTATGACGTATTGAACCTGGTTTTGCGGTGTCTTATGCACCTCAATCCTAACGGTGCCATTGTCGATTTTTTTCTCCAAGCCGTGAAAGACGGCATTTTCCACAATTGGCTGAAGCAGCATTTTTATCGTTCTTAACTCCAGCAAGTGTTCATCCGCCTCGACGATTACTTGGATCCTTCCCATGAACCGGAACTCGATGATTTTCGCGTACTCCTTGACGTGAGAAATTTCGTCCTGAATGGTGACAAAGTCGCTCCCTTTGACCGAGTACCTAAACATGTTGGAAAGGGAGGTCGAAATATCGGCAATATCCTGAACCTTGTAATAAAAGGCCATGGCGCGTATACATTCCAGAGTGTTGTACAAAAAATGGGGATTGATCTGATTGCGGTATGCCGAAATTTCCATCTGCTTTTTCGCGATTTCGATTTCGTACATTTGCTTTTGCGTCAGTTGAATCTCCTTGCTTAGATTGTCGATTTTGTCCAGCATCCTGTTCAAATTCAAGGCGAGAACGCCCATTTCATTATGGGTTACCACATGGATGCGGCTCTCTCCGCCCATTCTTGGATAGGATTTCATAAAATCCATCAGCGCTTTTACCGGCTTTAAAATGCGCGTGAAAAACAAAGCCAGGAATAAACTAAGCATAAAGAGCATGACAACATACGTTGCAATATTCAGTCTTTGCACGGTATTCAAATCCTGCAGGAGCTCGTTCCTCGGAATGGCGCTGATTAACTTCCACCCGGTGCGAGGCAGCATGATCGTCTGAACGATGAATCGCTTATCTTTCTGCCACTCTTCTACATTCAAAGTTTCGGTTTGGAGCGCATTTCCTTCGTCGGCCATTATTTTGTTGTTCTGATCGAGAAGCAATAGACGGGAATTTTCCGTAATCTTGGCGTTTTTCAATAAACTGCTGAAATTGTCCAGATCCATAGCAAAAACACTTGTTCCGTTGTAATCCCTTAAAATCGTGCTTTTCAAATTATAGATCGGAAAGGTGATGGAATAATACGTTCTCGTGTTACTCGGATTGTCGATCAACTCCGAATACTCGGCAGTTTGGACCGGATGCTTGGCCGGTTGGCCGGTTTCCGCTCCGATGCTGGCGGCCAACTGCCCTTTTTTATCGTAAAGCTGGATGCCTCTAATATTTTGTTTAAGCGTCATCGCATTGGAAGCAATCGATATGATTTCATTGTGCATCAGAACCTTCGATATAGCGTCTCCCGTGCTCAAGTAGGTTTGGACTGTAGGGCTGTACAGCAGAAAATTCGAGATTCCTTCCATGTCCGAATAATAAATGTCCATCTTTTCTTGAACTTGAAGCAATATTTTCCCAGCGGTATCCGTAACCTTCTTCTCGATAATACGTTTGGCAATCGTATTTGAAATCGTAAATGAAATCAGAAGGATAATCAGCATTATTAAAATCAAATATAGAACTTGTCTAATCAGACTTTGCTTTCGAAACCGCTCCATATTGATTATTTCCCCTTTTGTCGGACATTCTATTTCTTCGTCCTTTGATTTTATCAATAAATGTTGCAGTTTTCATAGATCATAATAATTAACAATTTGTACAAGCTTAGAATCGTATTTCCTAAGCATTCGATCACCATTTTAGAGTGAAATGATACATAGAGAGGCTATCCCAGACGCCAAAGCGCGGGATAGCCTCCTATCTTCCCTAATATCCTTTACTTAGAAAGTCGTTTGAGCCCACCTGATCAGGATATTCGCTTGATCACTTGTTAACGAATAGCCGACCTGATCCTTTACTTGAACTATATAAGACTCCATGATGTCCTTCACCGCAGCGGTATCGCCTCGATCAGCCGCAGCTTTTGCTTGATCCAGCTTATAGTTGAGCGATTTTACGACACCCTCCCATCCTTTGGCAGCGGTCGCCTGAAGGAAAACGGTTGTTATTGTCTTCAAACTGTCAAACGTTGCCGTCACCGTAAACGTATGGGTAACCGTCGTTTGAAGGCCCGCCATATCTTGCACGGTAACCGTCACCGAATTCTGACCGGAATTCAAGGTATAGGCCTTAACCTGAAGCACTGGTTGATCGCACGGTGAACCGTATACGCTTGAGGTGACATCGGACGCGCTGCATGTCAGGGTGACCATCTGGTCGATCGTATACGACGCTTCACCGACGATATTGACCAGTGGCGCCGTCAAATCGATTTTCACTTCAATCGATTTTGGCTCGCCGTTTTTAACGGGACGATACACAATCTTGTTCGCCCCTTCTTGGTTCAAGGTAACGGGGGCCTCGTAAACGATCCAGTTGGTCCCTTCGTCCAGGCTGTATTGAACTGCCCCGTAGGTCGACAACGTAACTGTGACAGGTGTCGTATACCATCCGTTTAAGCCGTTTGGTGCGGAAGGCTCTAGTGATGCTGTGATCTTAAATACTAATCCTTCAAGGGCTTCCTGCATCTTCGCAGCTGCCGCATCAATCTCTGCCTGTGTTGCATTGGCATTCGCGGATACGAGCTCCGCTTCCGATACCGCTGCCTGCAAGGCCGCGACGCTTTCCTCTGTATAATGGTCGGTGTTAATAGCCGAGGCTTCCGCCAGCAAGACAGGAAGCAGAGTGTTGTCTATCCACTTCTTCGCTGTATTGCTCATTGCAGCCTTGATCTCTTCCGCGCCCAAGACGTAATTGTAGACTCGGAATTCGTCGATCATGCCGTTATATAACGGGTCGGGCCACTGGCTTTTGCCGATGTAATTGACTTTTGGTTTGAAATCACTCGGCTTAATTGTGAAATTGCTCGCAGTCGCTTTCTGCTCACCGTTGACATACAGCTTCGCCGTACCGCTGCCCAGCGTTACCGCCACATGGACCCATTGATTAGCGGGCAGCTGCGAGGTTTGTATCAATTGTTCGCCACCGCCATTCTTGATCGCGAAACGCAGCGTATTGTTACCCGACCTCGGCGTAAGGAACAAGTATTGGTTTCTATCGTTGCCAAAGTCGAAGATTCGCTGCCATTGGTTTCCGCCCTTCCAGTTCACCCAAGTTGCCACAGTGATGGCATCGGATGTGGACAAAGCATGCGTCGAGGGCAGGGAGACGTATTCGTCTGTGCCGTTCAGATTAATCGCCTGGCCAATCTTTCCTTCGGTGTAAACAGGTGCCCCTTCGACGATTCCGTGAGACGCCCCAAATGAATTGTTCGCATTTCCTTCAAACGAATAGAGCGAAGAAGGAACATGGTCAAGCAGCATTTCAGCCTGGTCAAGTTCTGCAGCAAGCTGCGCCTTGTTGGCTTCCGGTTTTACGATTTCCGCTGCAATCCGCTTAACTTCCTTCATGTACAGGTAGTAGCTGCCTTTCGTGTAGTCTTCAGGCGAATGTATATAAAGATTCACCTTGAGGTCTACCTTTTGGCTGACTGCAAATCTTCCGTTGCTGACCGTAAAGGTTACGAGATGATTTCCGTAATCCGCTTGGCTCGGCATCCAACTGAATACACCTGCCGCTGCATCGAATAACGCTCCAGTCGGCAATTCACCAACACTATAAACAAGTTCTTCACCCGTCGGATCGGTTGCCGGCACCTGATAGGTGAACAGCTGCTTCGCCGTCAATTCCACCGTCGTATCAGGCTCAATAATTGGCTGGCCTTTGACGGTGATCTTAATCGTTTGGGAAGAAGCCAACTCACCGGATGTCGCGGTAAAGGTTACGGAATGTACGCCACCCTGTTCCTTAGCTGGCGTCCAGTTGAAGGTTTGAGTCTCCGCATTGAAGGAAGCTCCTGCAGGAAGACCTTCGACCCCATATACGACCTCGGCAGCTGCGTTCGTTGCTTGAACCGTGAAAGTTAGAGTACTTTCCGCAACGACCGTTTTATTCCCAATCGCAGCAAGCACCGGCATTCCCGGAACATATTCCAGTCCTTCCAACGCCGTGAGCAGATTGGCCGAAGCCGCATCGACTTCTTCCTGAGTTGCATTGACGTTGCCTTCTGCCGACGTTGCTGCAGGCACCGCCTGTTCAACAGGCTGCAAGCTCTCAGCCGTATAGATGCCAGATTCAATTGCGGCAGACGCTTCACCTAGCAGGTAGGTGACCAGCGTTTTGTCAATGCCCCGCTCAAGGAACTCTACCTCTGTAAAGTTAACGAAACCGTTATGATCGTCATAAATTCGGATGTAACGGTAGGGCGTCGTATCCGGATTGACGGCCGAATACCATTTAAATTCCGTCACACCTGTAATCTTGTGCAGATCCACCCAATTCACGCCGTCGTTGGAACCTTTAAAGACGGTATTGTTGGCACGATTCAGAAGCGTGGTGCTGCCCTCCCTCGGGAGATAGCGGAACGTATCAATCGCTTTTTCATTGCCTGCACCAAAGTCTACATCCACCCAGCTGATCGCCGACCTAGTGTGGGTAATGTTGGTCAGTATTCCGTCGAAAATAAACCATCCATTTTGCGCCTCAGAGATATTGTCGTTATTCCAGAATTTCTCGGAAGCTCTCACCATCGAAGGCTCGACCTGAACTTTCTGCAAATTCACTCTGAACGAGACAAGCAATTCATAGGCAGCGTAGATTTCATTAATCAGCGCTTCCTCGTCAGCTTCAGGCTGTGCCATTGCTTCATTGATGCGATCCAGTTCCTTATGGAATAGGTAAAAACTGGCCTTTGTATAGTCTGCAACCGGCAAGCTTTGTGCACGCTGCATAACAATCGCGAACGAATCCGCAGTGATAGAAGTTACTGCAGAGAACGGTTGAACGGACCCGTCTCCGTGAATAGGCAGAAGCTTGTAGTATACACTGCCATACCTTATATTCGTTTCCCTATACGAAGTCGCTCTCGTCTCCGCAAGAACCAGCGTCCAGGGAGAACCGTCAACAAGCTCCCTTGTTCCCGGTTTGAATTCTGGATCGGTTAAGCTTGCCGCTTCGTCCGTGGTACGATACACATTGAACCAGGAAGCTTGTTTCGGTTTATTCCAGTAAAGCGTCGCTTGGTCATTTACTTTCACCACGAACGGACTCAGCGCGCCTTGCGGCGTTTCCGTTACCGTGACGTCGCCGAACTGCCCTTCATCGGATGCAACGACGCCGGTATAATAGGCAAAAGGCAGCAGGGTAAGCAGCTTCGTCACATACGTCCAAGCCGTTCCGTCCTTGGATACGAAAGCGTACACCGTCTGCGAATCATGATCGCGCATTAGTTTGACGTACGGATACTCCAGAGCGGTGTAGCCTTTAATCTTTACTATTTTCGGACTTGCCGCCTCACCCGACCATTGAACGAAGGAGACTCGCGTACGGGTTTGCAGCACGAGATTGCCGTTTTCATCCGCGCCGAAATAAATATAACGGGCTTTGTCTGCAGTGAGCCGGTCGCGCATCATGATGCCGCTTACTTCTCCGGACGCGCCTACAATCTTCGCACTGATCGTGCTGCTGCCAGCAGCCACCCGGTTCACGAAATGCAGCGAATCGTTAATATCCCGGTTATAGATATAATAATCATCGCCTTGGCCTAGGCCTGTTCCATTGACGCCGCTGATGACGACGGATGAACCGTCGATTGCCGCGCTGCCCGTCGTCCCTGCTAGAGCGTCGTTGCGCCACTGCGCGACATCGGATGCCGATGCAGACAGGTCGGCCTTCGCGCGCCAGGAATCCCAGCCTGAGCCGTTCTCATTGACGGCGGCGACTTTGTAATAGTAGACCTTGCCGTTCTGTACCGTTGTATCTTTGTAATAATTGCCTGTAACTCCGCTAGCGATAATTTCGTAAGCTCCATCTTCCGTTTCGGAACGTTTGACCGTATAGGTTTGTCCGCCGGAAGTCGTCTTCCAGGAGACGCCCGCGTAGCCGTTGCCCGCAAGCGCTTGAACAAAATCCACGTGCAGCGGCTTCTGAGCCAATTCGAAATCCGAATTCAACTTAAGAACCATCGCTGTTTTCGGCGCAACGGTCACTTTGCCGTTCACAACCGGAATATTCGTCCCCGATACAAGGTCGAGTACCGAACTTCCCGAGAAGTCGGTAGGTAATTCCACCTCAAATGTCTGTTTATTCCCATATTCATCGCGAGTCGTGTTGAAAACCATGAAATATTTGCCGTACCTTGAAGTCTGCAATTCCGGATAACCGGAATACGGATTGTCCACTTCCATGTTGTCGCGGTTAACGGTTCCGACACCGGGCTGATAAGAAGCAGGGACAACTTCGCCGGTCAGCCCCTGCGGTACCCCGGTCCAATTGCCGGACCTGTCTGACTGAAAATCCCAGTCGATGGTGTCCGGACGGATATAGTAATCCTCGTAACGGAATCTGTTGTTGGTGGCGATCTGAACCATACGATCGTAATTGTCGCTCAGCACATGGAGACGCCCGTTGCTTGCCGTACCTCGATTGCGGTAATACAGCGCACCGAACATCCTGAAATCGCCGTCTTTTACCGATACGTACAAATTATCGATGTCCGCCCACGCAAACCTCTCGTAGTCGTCCGGATTGACGCCCAGGGCAGCGATTTCTTCGGGCTTGTAAGAATCGAAATCTGTTTGCGGTAGGACAGCCCCTGCCATGACCTTGCCGCCAAACCGGCTGTAATTGGCCCGATCGGCCGTGACATATTTGTAGGTTTCCGACAGCAGGTAATTCGGTGAACTGTTTGTTCCTCTGCTCCCGAAGTCGTCAACATGAAGGAACTGGCGATCCGCAAGCTGCTGCTGCACAAAACCGACCGCTTCCTTCGCATATTGCCAGTACTTGTCCCACTCCGGACCGCTGTATCTTTGCTCGTTTTGGGACATCTCCATTTCCAGGGATGCATACTGCATCCCCATTCCAAGGCCCACTCTCGCGCCATAAGCAGGGAAGCCGGTGAGACCCGAGTTTCGCTCATCCGTGACTTGTTCTGCTCTCATCACTCGTTTTCCGTCGCCATCCAAAGACGAATAACGGACAAATCCGCGGGCATGGATGCTTTTCAGCGCCGCTTTCAGGATTTCGTCATTGATTTCCTCGTCTCCGGCGTGGTTCAAGGTTTTATAGTAATAATTCAGCACATAGTTTGCCGCCTCGCCATAATTGGCGACATAGCCGTTTTCCCTTGTAAGCCCTGCCTCCGTTAAACCGGTGTAGTGCTTGCCGTATGGCAGCCGTCTGACCACATTGCCTTCCGCGTCCAGCTTGCTCTTGGCAAGCCCTTTGCCGACAATATGGACGAAATCGTCCGTAAACTGCGCCTGCGCGTCATGATAGAACAGGGAATGATACAGATCCAGCTCTTCGCCGCTAGGACCGACCAACACTTCTTCACCGAGGAATGGCCTAATCCCCAATGATTCAAGCAAAATTTGATGACTTCGCTCTTTGCCTTCAAAGAACGGTGAACCGATCAAACGCAACCCTTCGTGAGCTTCCCATGCGCCTTCGTACGTATAGAGCACCTGGTTATAAATATAGGAAAGCCGTGTGCGGGCAAAGTCGAAATTGGCTTTCAGAACCCGCTCCCATGCTTCACGGCGCGTCAGCTCGCCGCCGTTCCAGTCCACGCCAGCCAGGGAAAACTCCCCAGCGATGCTTCCGGTGACGAACGGCTGATCCAGGAACGCGCCCCACGCTGCTTCCCCATTGATGGAATCGTCTTTAATCAGGTTCTCTACGATGTACATCGCTTCCCCGAGCGCGCCGTAGTAGCCGCCCCAGTCGCCCTGGTGTCCGCCACGCAGCACGAGTCTCGTATTGCCGTAATAATCCTTGACATGGTTGTCGATCGTTTTGAAAATGCGCTGAAGCGCCGCCTTTTTCTCTTCCGGCGTCTTCGCCGGAGACCAGCTGTATTTCAAAGCGCTCGCATAAAATTTCAATTCATCCTGATAACGGATGATCGACATTTTGCCGCCCGCACCGGCGTCAACTTTCGCGGACAAATTGTTAAACAGGTTAATATTACCCTGCGTGTAACCGTCGATTTTCGCTTGTTTCTCCGCATCCGTCAAATCCGGCGGAAGCATCGTATCCGGATTCTGATCGGCCTTAAATTTATAGCCCTGCTTTTCCCCATCTACGTTGATATCGGCTTGCGTGTGGGTGTAGGCATTGTAATAGCCTCTTGAGGCGGAGCTGCTGTTCCCCCACGTTTTGATCGTAATCTCGATGATTTCTTTCCCTGCCGTCGACTCAAGCGGCAGCATGATCGTATTGTAGTAGAAGCGGTTCGGCAGCATCCAACCTTTGTTAATGGCTTCATAATCTCCGTACGCAAAAAAACCGACCTGCTCGCCGTTAATGTTGACCATGCTGGTATAGCCCGAGTTGCTTTCTTCTCCCGAGAACTTCACGGTCAGATAGTTGCGGAGTGACGGATCGACCTTCATCGTAAACGTCAAGTCTCCGCCTTGCCCTGCAGCCGGAATCCTCGGATTCGAGACCCGGGCAGGCTCGCCTAAGAAACCGGTTATAACGCTCGTAAAATCGCCTTTATAATTATGTGCGCTTTCAGAAGCAGCATCGCCAAATACAAGTTTATCCAAATAACCATTCTCATTCGCAACTGCAGTTGCTGCTGGAATCACTTCAGATTGTTCCGCAAACGCCGGAACAGGTGCCGCGATCTGTAAAATCAAAGCGGATAGAAGACTGACAGCCAAAACTCTATTAACAGTCTTGGTGATATTCTTTAATGGCATGAATACATTTTTTCTCATTATGATCCTCCTTTAATCTAATCATCTGCTTCTATTGAAGCGTTTACATCTTCAAATAAAATGAATTTCGTTTACCTCCTTCTGTTTGATTAAACTCCTTAACCATAGCCTGCTTTGCGATTTCGACATATGGTTGAGTTTTTTTATTTTGGTGTATATTTCACATTATCTAAGTCAGATCACTCCCCTTTTCGCCCGACATTATGTAAGCGCATTTAAATAAGAACGGTTTAATCCTAACATAAAAGATACATTATTGAAGTGATGCTTTTTTAAGAATTATCTGCAGCTTTTTTAAGGTATTGAAACAAAATTACTCTCTATTGATATTAGAAGTCTTTGATATTAAATGTAAATAATAGATTATTAATATTTATATAACAATATTACTAAATCTGATCGGAGTGTTATTATAATGTACCGCCATGCAAACAAACGCCCATCTTCTTTATATCCTGGAAGAGTGGGCGGACAAAGTGAAACTGTTGAGTTTCGAAAAATGCATATCAAATGAAAAACCGCCACGAAATTGGTTATAGCTTCGTAAGAATGTAATCGGCCGTACGTATGGCAAGGGATATCGTCGTTAAAGTCGGATTAGAGGCTCCGATGGGAGGGAGAATGCTATTGTCGGCAACGAACAACCCGTTCACGCCGAATACCTCGCCATAGCGGTTTGTTCCGCTATTGGAGCTGTCGATACCCATTCGGCAAGTTCCCGACACATGATTATCCAGTCCCGGAGGCATCAGACAGAGATCGGACTTGCCGTCCTTGATAATCAAAGGCGCTTTTATGACTACGGCTGCCTGCTCAATCGCACGCGCTACTTGATAAATGATTTCTTTATCCTTCTCGCTATAAGAGAAGTTGATCTGGATTTTCGGCACTCCGTATTCGTTCCGTCTATTCGGGTCCAAATACACTTGGTTTTCAAACCTCGATTCAACGATTCCAAAACCTTCAAAACGAACGTCCCATTCCCTCCTCAATGGCTGCTCCTCGTAACTGTACCAAAAATAGTCTCCGGGTCCATAGAGTTGAATTTGAAAAGGCTGTTCGTTCGTCTGAGGAATCAATATGCCTAGAGTCCCTAACAGCTCCGGAAAATCCCCCCTGTTCACAACTCCATGTGCCATAACAAAAGAATGATTGGTGAGATAATGACCGATGGCTCTTCCTTGAATCCCCGAATAAAGCAACAACTGCGGGGTTTCAAGTGCCCCTGCCGATATGACCACGTTCTTCGATTTGAGAAAAAACGATTTCTTCTGCGGATTCATCACTTGGACGCCGGACACTTTCCCTTTTTCGTGAAGGACCTTTACGGCGCGTGCATTAACGGTCAAATCGAAAGAGCTGAGATTTAAGGAATAAGCGAATAAATTCATGGAGCTGTAAAAGACATTCGAATGGATTTGTCCGTATTTGGTCGGTTCCAGATCAACTGCCATCGGTAAACCCGCCGCTTCGGGAAAGCCGCCGTACCGAAGCCGATCCACAAGGACTTCCGTGATCGAAGAGCCCTTGGTGTAATCCCGGGTAACGTTCATCACCTCTTCGGCGACTTTATAGTAATAACTCATCTCTTTTATAGTAACCGGCCACTTTCTTAGCACGGACTCATGCATTCGAGGTGAAACGCCGGACCAAAACAATGTTCTTCCTCCAAGCGCATGAAGAAGGGTTGCTGCAGGAAAATCGGGAATCCTCTTGCCTATCGGTATCGAAATTTTCGGATTTGTGAATAATTGTCTGGCTCTATCCATATCCAACGTAGGAATGTTCTGCGAATGCATGGGTAATAATAGATCGCCGGCTTCAATGATTCCAATCCGTTTACCGCTCGCTCTGAGCCGTTCGCATAACCTCCAGAGTACGGCGCTGCCTCCCGCCCCGGTGCCAACTATCAGTACATCGAAGTCAATATTCTCCATCTGCTCGATCGGGGTAAGGGGTATCCATTGATCCAAATAACCTGTCGGGAGACCAGGCGGACAAGCAGCGGGAATGTCTGGTACGGCTAACGATGGCAGTCTCACCTGTTCGCCGCCAATATTCCGGTCAGGGTCCCCGAAGTTGGGATTCAGTGATAGAAGTTCCGCTACTTCGATCTGTTGTTGATTCGCAATTTTCCTGAGCGTATACCCGTCATTAGCGATGTATATTCGCATGACTTCACTTCCTTCCGAACTCCGGCTGGGCTGCATGTTCGCCATAATTGGAATGCTCCGCTCAAACGTACAAATACATGTATATGGTTCTTAAAGGGAACTCAGAATAGCGAAACCGAAAGTTGGAAAACATAAAAATGAGAATAAAGGAATGGAGAATGGTAATGAGTAAGAAAGAATCAGTGGCTAACCAAAATCTTTCCACATTGCTCCGCGTCTTCCTCATTTTTGCCCTGTTTTTTAGCTTGGCACCAATAGGAATAGCCAAGGAGAAGCCCTTATTCAAGGTGCTTACTTTTACGAAAACGGCCGCTTTTTACCACGACGCCATTCCGCAGGCGGCTGCGGCTATTCGCAAGTTGGGTGACGAGAACCGTTTCGCCGTTGACGTTACGAACGATTCCGAGGCTTTTATCGATTCGAATTTAGCTAAGTACGATGCTGTCGTCTTTCTCCTGACCACCGGAGATGTGCTTAATGATACTCAGCAGGCGGCATTCGAACGTTACATTAGCGCAGGGCACGGTTATGTCGGTATCCATTCGGCAAGCGATACCGAGCATGAATGGCCTTGGTACGGACAACTGGTAGGTGCGTATTTCAAAAATCATCCTCTGGATCCCCAATTCCAAAAAGCCGAAATTCATGTAGAAGATCCCTCACATCCATCCACTTCCTTTCTGCCGAAAGTATGGGAACGGACGGACGAGTGGTACAACTTCAAGTCCAATCCGCGTGACAATGCGCATGTTTTGCTGACGTTGGACGAGAGTACGTATCAAGGAGGAGAAATGGGCACCGATCACCCCATTGCCTGGTGCAAACCCTTTTCTGACGGACGATCTTGGTATACGGGCATCGGCCATACCAAAGAAAGCTACTCCGAGCCTTTAGTATTGCAGCATATTCTGGGCGGCATCCAATGGGCAGCCGGTATAAAGCCTGGAGCGTGCGAAGTAACGCGAAAGTAATTGACTGAAATCGATGATACTGAAAAGTGGTGGGCAGGTTCCTGCACCACCACTTTTGTTGATCGGTTGTCCGTACGATGTTTAGTTATCTATTCCATCTTAGCTGCTGCTATCAAAATCATTTATTAAAGTCGTTATTAAATATTGTATTTATAATAGTAAATAGTCGCATGTAATTCGCCGCTTGCAGATTTCGCATAGTTAGGAATTCGTCCAGCCTCAATAAAGCCTATTGATGTATACAGGAAATTGGATGGGTCCCCTTCTCTTGTATCAAGAACTAATAACGACCTCCCCTCCTGCTTCGCTCTCTCTTCAGCCTTTTGCATGAGTGATCGGCCTATGCCATTACGTCGGTAATTAGGGTGTGTCATCAATTTTGCGATTTCGGCTCTATGACCACCGTTCTCCTTAGTACATAAATGCAACTGTACGCTTCCGACTATTTGATTGTTTATTTTAGCGACAAATAGAATCACTTCAGGATTTATTACGTTCTCCCAATATCTTATAGTCTCTGAAAAATTCAATGGTGGTAAAAAACCAATCGACGCACCATCTTCTACTACCTGTATCAGAAGTTCCGAAAGCTCATCAATATGTTCCTGAATTGAATTTAACTGTTCGATTTTCACTACACTATCCAATAGGAGTCACCTCAAATTTCCTCGATTTGGTTTTTCTTTCTGTTTATTCATTATTACAAGATTCTTTAATCCATTCTCTTCGAATTCGATTTCATATTGTTCTTCTATTTCATACATTCTATCTCGATGTTCTTCTTTCAATTGTCTGACAGGGCCAATTTCTCTCAACAAATCTCTTTTAGCAAGTTTATTTGAAATTTGTTCCCAGAATGTGTAATCATCATATTCTTCAACTATTGGCATTAAAGGTTCTTCAAAATTCATAGTTGTATAAAATTCATTTCCTTCTTTTTTAACAATATCTTCAGCATGAAAATGCTTGGCCTGTGAAAGTATGTAATCTTGTACTTTTTCGTACTTCTCTATTCTCTCGTCACCGTCAGCTCCGGTCCTTGAAGCATTGGCTATCCAATCCCCCAAAAATAACAACTCTATTAAATCTCTATATTGTTTATCAGTAAGTTCAATTTTCATTCTGCAACACTCCTCATATTTATTATTTTATAAATCTTTCCCCATACAAACACTATCACTACTATTTACATAGGGTTCAAACTTTTCGATTTCTTCGTAACCAATTTTTTTGTATAAAGATATGGCTTCAGGTTGATTTATCCCGGTTTCTAATATAGCCCGTTCTTTCCCTCCTTCCAATGCCCATTCTTCAAGTGCAATTAGAATAGCCTTTGCGATTCCTTTTCCCCTTGATTCTTCTATTACATACATTCTCTTTATCTCAATTACGTTACTATCTTCAGTCTCTCTAAAACAGCCACAACCAACAGCATTGCCATCATAATATGCAACAATTACTTTGGCATCTAATTTAACCACATTAAACGCACTAAAGTTTTGCTGTGTCTCCGGATATCGAACCCATAGATCTTTATCTAATAATTCTACTAGACGTAAAAAATCAGGATCGTTTGATGAAGTTCGTCTTATCATAAATAGTCCTCCATTTGTTTAGGCCATAACATTCGGGCTAGGTCAAATCTCTAGCTCTTTAACAAAAACAGCATTTCCTGCAACATTTGTTTAAATTGTTACTGATCTAGAGGTATTTAAAAGTCCTCTACTCTTCAGACAATACAAAGCTGCCATCGTAGCATGACCACATAGATTAATTTCATGTCCAGGCTCCTTAAATTCATTAGCTAATGTCTCCTCATATTAATTCCATGTGTAACTTCATTTTCCTTGCATTTACAATTGTTTTTTCCATATTTCAACATAAAAAGTCGCAGTATATGCGACTGAAGTAGTAAATTTGATCTTATAAAGGATGTAATCTAATGGATTGCGATTGTACCTAATTCAACAAGGGTTCGTAGAACATGCTCAATTAAATCGGGAATGTCTCCCATTTGGTCCTCGGTGATTTTACGATTGAATCTTATCTCCACAGTGTTCGAATAAACGGCTCGGTCTTGTCCGTAAACAAAACTTAATGTTTGAGTGGGAGTCTCTTCTGGATTCCAAATACTTTGTAATATTTCGTTGACCCGTTCGCATTGTTTGGAAATGTCCTCGATTTGAAGGTATAAACGCAATATCAGGCTGCAGCCTGGCGTTTCACCCGGTATCTCCAAAATCTCTGCTGCTAATTCCTTCAAAGAAGCTGCCAACCGAATCTCTGCGGTAACGTTATTTTGATCAACCAATTTAAATTGCAGGGCGAACTCCCTCGACATGATCGACATTTCTATACGATCAATCCGATTGGTTATCCGGATTCGGCCGGCCAAATTATCCAAATCGTATATCTGATTTTCAAAGGCGACTTTTATATTTTCAAAAACCGTAGGATCAAACATGTTTCATACCTCGCTCTAAATCCATTTTATCTAAGTTTATCCTTCAATCTCTAATCCATCCATCCTCTATTTCTAGTTCGCGAATTACCTTTGCAGGACTTCCTCCAGCCAATACATTGTTAGGAACATTCTTATTCACGGTACTCTTAGCCGCGATAACGGAATTGTCTCCTATTGTGACGCCCGGAAGAATTGTACAATCCGCCCCAATCCAAACGTTATTACCGATTGTTATTCTTTTACTGAGTTCACCTTTATCGGCAGAATCCATTCGATGGTAATTGCTATCAAAAATACTCGTTCTTGGACCAATCTTGACGTTATCTCCAATGACGATTTCTTTATTAGCTGCGATTCCCACTCCTGAATTAACGTATACATTATCCCCAATTAATAAGTTGGCACCCTTGGTACTGGTAATTTGAACAGCCCACGGATGTCCGACTATGGAAAGATTTTTTCCAACTTGGATTGCTCCAAATTTATTAACGAACACTTTTCCACGTAGCTTTGGAGCTGTTTTCCCGAATTTGTAGAACCCTTTAAGTTTGTAAAGTACATTTTTAAACCCCATATAAAAACCTCCCACTCCTAATTAATACGCTTATTGAATAGTATATCAGAGAAAAGTACCAGTTATCGATATTAATTATTCGAAATGAATAATAAACATCTCGTTTCCCTTGACCTATTTTTATCCAAAACGCGACGAAGGAATTAAAAAAAAGCGACTGCCGCAGCAACCGCTTTTCCATTATCGTTCTCTGTTAGCTGACAATTAATTTGTTTGATAAGGCCGGGCGAATTTGGCGATGAACCGATTCGGATATTCGGAAGGAAGCGCGCTGACATCATCCAGCCGATTCCATATTTCATTTGGTATCGTCCATCCTACAGCACCCATATTATCGGCAAACTGCTCAAGAGTGCTGGCTCCGAAAATCGGTGATGTGACTCCATTTCTTTGCAGCAGCCAGGCGAGAGAGATTTGTGCTGGTGTTTTGTCCAGTTCCTGAGCAGCTGCTTGAACAGCATCCAAAATGGCAAAATTACGTTCCGTTCCTCGCAAACCCCACGAACTCTCACCGACCTTTGATGTTAAGCGCCCCGATGTCGGCTCTTCCTTGGTATAACGACCTGTGAGAAACCCGCCACCAAGCGGAGCCCAAGGTATAACCCCAACATTCTCTTCTAGGCACAACGACATCATTTCCCTATCCATTTCACGGCTTACAAGGCTATACTGCGGTTGAATGGAAATAAACCGAACATAGCGGTTGGCATCACTGCAGCCAAGGGATTTCATCAGCTGCCAGGCAAAAAAGTTGGAACATCCAATATAACGAACTTTACCAGAAGTGACCAGATCGTCAAGAGCGCGAAGTGTCTCTTCAATAGGAGTCAGATGATCCCACACATGGACTTGATACAAATCGATATAATCCGTTTGCAGGCGCCGCAGGCTCTCTTCGACGCTTTGCATAATATGCTTACGTGAGACGCCCGCCCCGTTGGGATGATCGGCCGTATTCATCCGTACCTTTGTGGCCAGGACAACCTCTGAACGAAAGTCCTTGATCGCTTCGCCTACAATCTCTTCCGAACGGCCGGATGCATATACATTCGCCGTATCCAGAAAATTACCGCCCTGCTCCATAAACTGATGTACCATCCGAATCGAATCACTCTCACTGGTTGTATTTCCAAAACTCATCGTTCCCAGACAAAGCTCCGATACGGCAAGCCCACTACGTCCAAGCAGCTTGATTTTCATCGTTATAACCCCTCCCGACTTATGGTGTGTATGTACTTTTTTAATCAGTTTAGTCTTCCAATCGATTTCTGACAACTCACATTAGAATTTATTTGTAACCAATCGAACCCAAAGCAATATCCTATATAGTCAAATGACTATATATTAAGTGGAGGTTATCTAATGGATCGTGGATTTTTTCCAGGTGGTGGTTTTGGTGGAGGATTCGGCCGCCCCTTCTTTCGTCCGTTTCCCCATCCTTTCTTCCCACATCGTTTCTTGTTTCCGTTCTTCTTCTTTTCCCCGTTCTTCTTTCCCTTCTTCAGAGATGGAAAATCGGACGACATGTTATTCACACAGCACCAAGTTCAACCTGGTGACACGTTGGCTGCCGTAGGCTACAAATATAACATCCCTCATCCCATTCTGGAGGAAGCCAACCCGCACCTCACCAACCCGCACCATTTGAATCCCGGGGAAATCGTATACGTACCTCGTATTTCGAACATGATGTGCCAAAAGACCTATTCGGAAATGCCGACTGCCATTCAACAAGATCAGCCGATGATGTACCAGGGAAAACAACCATAAACGAAGGCGGACTAGAATCCACATTAAATTAAATGAACGAGTGGGTTGATAAAAAAGTGATAAGAGCACCCAAACCTCAGTCTTGAGTTCGGGGGCTCTTATCATTTCCTTAGTTTGAGCATAATGAAGTTCACTCTTGGGGTATCCTTTCTGGAAAATGGGTACTTTAATTGACGTTAGAATTTTCAGAAGGTGGATTGAATACATAATGGAAAAATTGTTCTTAGAAAGAATTACGAGGCAACCTCAACGCTGCCAAGGTTGTTTATGGGGAAGTTGGAACGGGAATAAGCAGTTTTGTTCAAAGATCAAATGTATAAAAAGATAATGTTTGTAAAATACGAAGGCTGCCGGAGCAGCCTTTTGGTTTGTTGTGCTAATGTTTTTATAAGTTGTATTTATCCGTTGTTAAAACTCCTTGATTACTTAAAAGTACTTACGTCACTTCAAAGTGCGTACTTCCCAGATGTGGGTCGTTGCTGCATGCTATTAGTGAACAAAGCACAATAAAGGAGGAGTTGAAGCTAATGAATACTGAATCTCCAATTACAAGCAAAGTAGCCTTAGTTGTAGGCGCAAATGGTGTAATTGGCCGCAACCTCATCGAATACCTCATTACTCTCCCTGATTGGGACGTGATCGGCATATCGCGTCGAGGCGGCGAGTCTAACGGCCGTGTCCGGTATATTGCTGCGGATCTACTCAATGTAGACGACATCCGCAAGAACTTATACGGTTTAACTGGGGTAACACATATCTTCTATGCTGCCTATCAGGACCGTCCGACTTGGGCCGAGCTTGTTTCACCAAACCTCGCCATGCTTGTGAACATCGTAGAAGCGATCGAACCTATTGCATCGGGCTTGAAACATGTCAGTTTGATGCAAGGATACAAGGTATATGGCGCGCATCTCGGTCCCTTCAAGACGCCGGCACGCGAGACAGACGCAAACCATATGCCGCCCGAGTTCAATATTGATCAGCAAGATTTCTTAGAGCAAAGGCAAAAAGGGAAGGATTGGACTTGGTCGGCACTCCGTCCTTCTGTAGTCTGCGGTTTCTCGCTTGGTAATCCGATGAACCTCGCTATGGTTATTGCGATCTACGCCTCAATTTCGAAGGAGCTTGGACTTCCTCTGCGGTTTCCGGGTAAGACCGGGGCTTACGATAGCCTCTTGGAGATGACAGATGCCGGGCTTCTCGCAAAGGCAACAGTATGGGCAGCAACTGATGAGCGTTGTGCCAATCAGGCATTCAACATTACGAACGGCGATTTATTCCGCTGGAATGAATTATGGCCGAAGATCGCTCATTACTTCGGCTTGGAGACGGCTCCTTCACTGAATATGTCATTGGACGTTGTTATGGCGGACAAGGAGCAGCTTTGGAACAAAATGGTCGAGAAGCATGGGCTTTCTCGGCATTCCTATAAAGATGTATCATCCTGGAAATTCGGCGATTTCGTGTTCTCTTGGGATTACGATTTCTTCGCCGACGGAACTAAGGCCCGTCGCTTGGGCTTTCATGAATACGTCGATACTGAAGCGATGTTTATGAACATCTTCGACGACTTCCGCCGACGCAAAGTCATCCCATAAACGATCTATCATAAAGAAAAGCCGGCCTTGTATATGAGGTCGGCTTTTAACTGTTATTTGCGGCTTCAAGCTTTGGGTTGGCCAGAACGGCCGCCCTTCCCTCGTACTTCCTCTCTATATGCGAGTCCCCCCACCTGCACATCAAATGCAGGATCTGCTTTAGACTCCAGCCGTATTCTGTCAACTCATACTCCACTTTTGGCGGTACCTGATTGTAAGGAATTCGTAAGATAACGCCTTCCTCTTCAAGCTCCCGAAGTTGCTGCGTTAACATTTTTTGAGTAATTGCGGGTATCAAGCTTCTAAATTCATTGTTACGCTTCTTGTCAAATGTTAGATGAAAGAGAATGACGGTTTTCCATTTTCCTCCAATCACCTCTAAGGTTGCCTCTACCGCAGTATTGTAAATTTTCTCAGGTTCTTTCACAGATCTTGCCTCCTTTGTTCGGCTATATCGACACAGATCATTAGTAATCGACGATAATATAGAGCCATTTAATGTCTATCATTAATCATTATAACTGCAACCGAAACATTACGATATCCTGGCCGTATAGCACAGAAGGCTTCCGAAAATTACATTCGGTAGCCTTCTACTGTTATTATGCAGTATTGAGTACTGTCATTTAAATATAAGTCAAGCTGTCCAAAATTTCCTGAAGGCTTAGTTCTGCACAAGCCATCGACGTATCCGCTGCTCCGTAATACATTTTCACCGTATCCCCTTCGACGAGCGCGCCGCAAGAGAATACGACATCTCCGAAAAAGCCGTTTTTCTCGTAATCCGCCTCTGGCTCCAAGATCGGCATATCCGAACGCGCAATCACTTTCGTCGGATCGTTAAGGTCCATGAGAGCTGCTCCCATGCAGTACCGGTGTTCCAACGAAGCTCCATGATACAGCTCCAGCCACCCTTTGTCCGTACGGATAGGGACGGCACCGCCGCCGATCCTGCCGCAATCCCACGCGGCTTCCCGAAGACCGATAAGGTGCTTATGGTTTCCCCAGTGAACGAGATTTTCCGATTCCGCGATCCAGATTTCCGGGGAACCGATGCTTTTCACCGTCGGACGGTGAAGGGCATAGTATTTGCCGTTCACCTTCTCGGGGAAAATCAGCACATCCTTGTTGTCGGGGCAGAAAATCATCCCATGGGGCGTAACCTCCACGAAATCCTTCGTAGAAACCATCGACTCCCCGATTCCAACCGGTGATACGGCGGAGTAATAAATGTAATACGTATCGCCGATTTGCGTCACGCGCGGATCTTCGATCCCCAACGTTTCCAGACAGCCGGAAGGATAGACGAACGGTTTGTCGTCGATTGTGAACCGGCGACCGTCCTTACTTCTGGCTATCCGAATATAGGATATCGAGGTTAAGTATGCAAAACCCGTGCTCTGGGTTATGTCCCTGACAACTCGAGGATCGGTGAAGTCGTACTGCGAGTCGTCCTTCCTCAGTTCGATTAAATCGATTGTCTCTGTTTCCAGATTGTAAACCGGCGCCTTGACGATCTTGGGATCATCGCTGATCGGGCGTTCTGCAACGCGAAGCAGCATCAGCACTTCATCATTAAATTTGGCGATGCCGGCATTAAACGCTCCGATCACCTCAAATCCGTCATGGAATGGTATTACATCAGCCGGGGTTAATAGCGGATTCTCTTCGTAGCGATAGATTTTCATCTCAAAGCTCCTCTGCAGTTCGATCCATAAAGCGGATTTGTCATCAGATTTCTTTACGCGCTGACATCTTTGACGGCTTGATAATGTTGCTCATATTCGTCGAACGGGTCTGGAATCACGATCCGATGCGCTTCGGCATCGCTGACACCGGCATAGAGTACGGCCAAGCCGTCTCCTAATCTTTGCAAACCCCCGCTGAAGATCACATCTGCCAGGTCGTTCTTCTTGCTCGGTCCTTCCGGAAAAAGATCGCGAGTCGCGATGATTTTGATCGGGGTTTTAATCCCCGTGTACGGATCGTAGGCAAAGGTCATGGAGTGATAATGACGATTTCTTTGTTCGTCGTAATAGGCGATATGACCGAGAACGCCGACAAGGCCGTTACTAAGCAGATGTACCTCGTTCGCCCCTCCCCATTCGGAGGGTAGAAACTGATCGAGAAATAAATCCGCTCCCAGAAGAGCTTCTTCATTCAAATGGTCCAGCGACTGGATTTGGGTATACCCGATAACGGCAGTTGCTCCCGCCACGCCGAAAGGTCTTGTAAATACACCGATCCTGCCGTTAGGAAGTTCGATCAAGCGGATATCCTTCATATTCATTGGACCGGCTGCGAACAGCTTCAAATCGTTGATTCGCCCGCCCCTGTAGAAAAGGGTTCTCCATGACACGATATGCTGTGAATCATAAGGATCGAAGAACACCTCCACACCACCCAGCACGAGCTCTCCCTTAATCTTCGTGAAAAAGGGATCCTGCAGAGACAGACGCGGCGCTCCCTCCCTTGGCACCCATACCCCGTCTCTTCGGATGAAAAAATGGATTTCCGACCGCTCAGTATCTCTTGATTCCACCCTCCCAGCAATTACCCGTTCTCCGTCATCCGTGAATGGCGCTGTTATATTGTAAACATCGCGATCGCCAATACCGGAAAAAGTCAGCTTCTCGCCAAGTAAAGCAACCCGGCTTTCTTTGAATTTATGAAACAGCTCCATGCAGGATTGTGCCTGCTGATGCACTTTCGGCATATCTTCTTGCCCTCTCTTTCGTCGATGGATTGTGATCGCAATTATTTAACAGAAATCCAGGTTGTACCTTCTCCCGTAACGGTTTTGGCCGTCACTCGGTGATGCCCAAGCGCTAAGGTTGACGGCAAAGCCAGTAACACGGTAAAAACACCCTTTTCCGTGGTTTTGCCCTTTGCGGATACATTGCCTACCGTAACCGTCACCGTCTTGCCCGATACGGCTGTTCCTGCAGCGTTTGTTACTTTTCCGCTTAATATCACGTTTTGTCCCCCGTGAACGCCGTTAATCGGCGTATTGATGGAGATCCGATCGCGTGCGGCCGCATCTGCGGGCGTTCCCACGAACAAGGTCCCGCTGACGCTGTCCCTAACCACATGAGTTTTTACGCCGTCCGAAGTCGAAATGACAACACTAGACTCAATAGGATACAGGATGATTGCGTCAATATTGGCCTTGAACGTCTGGCTGGGATTTTGCAAATGCAGCTCATGTTTCCCCGCCGTTAAGGTTACATTATCGATCTGTTTCAAACTGACATGTCCTGAGGGAGCGTTTTGCAACGGAACGTCTTTCCCTGCTTGATCGTCAAATCCGATAAACACATTCCGCGCAGCTCCATCTACCCCTGCCGCAACCGAGCTTAACACGATATCGTATATGCCGGCTTTCGGGACTTCGATATCAAATGTTTTTTGTTGTCCAGCCGGCATTTCGACATAGGCGCCGCCGGAAGAGTCCGGACTTGCGTACCGCACTTCTGGAACCGTCATCTTGTAAATCTTCACGTCTGCGATCGAGGCATAGCCTTCATGCGGTTTCGGATTGTCCGCGTCAGTGATAAAACGTACAATCAACTCCACTGTGCCTGCCGGGATCGCAGCCCTTGGCGTCGTACTTACCGCGCTTTCGCCAGAATACCACGTACGGGGGTGATAGCTCATGTCGTTGGCGTCGGCGACAAGCATCTCTTCTCCTGCGGCGTTAACCGCAGCCACTTCCGCCCGAAGCCTGGTATCGAACTCTGTCCGTCCGTTAAACTGCAGCCTGACGTAATCGCCAGCTTGAAAGCTGCCTTGCTTTCCATCAACGGGAATTCGGGTCTGGATCAATCCGTCATCGAACATACGGATATTGTTATGCCCGCTTGCGGCAACGAAAATCGTTTTCTGCCCCTTCCAGTTGGGGTAGATCATCGTATCGGCACCCACAAGCATGGCATCATCATACACTTTCGCCTCGTCAGAACCGGAATCGGCATCTTGCTTCGCTACTGCTTTCTCCGGAACGTTTAACTCCCCTCCCGGAAGCGTCATCTCGATATCGGCCGGGGCGGAGCCCTTATACAGATTTTCGATTTCGATAGTTTGGGACTTATGGGAGCTTGTCGTTACACCAAGCAAATACGATTGCGCGATCGAATTATTCTGAATCCGCAGCAATGCGCGAAGCGCTTCATCGAGCGACTCTCCCCCGCTGTTGATGTTGACCCGCGTCTCATGTAGGCCGTCGTAGGCATACCCGTTTTTCTGATCGAACATCGGAAAGCTCTGCGTGTTGTTGCCTGTCCACCAAGTGCCGGCTAATCCGGCCATCGCGGCATATTTCTTCTTGCCTGTTACTGCGTACAGCGCCAGATAATTATCGACGTAACTGGCCGTTCCATAATTGATAAGAGGATACGGTTTTTTGTTAGGATGAAGATTTTCCGCCCGGCCGGAGATGAGCAAATCGCTCAAGAAAGCATCCGCTGCCTGCTCCGCCGCTTCGATCCATTGGGTCTGGCCGGTAATTTGCCCCGCGAATGCAAGCGCTCGTACCTGAATGCTTCCCCACTCATCCCACCGCTCGGGATTCGTCATCTCGCTGTTGTGTTGCATTATGCCACCATAAGGAAAGTCGCGGAAGGACGTTCCTCTCCTTGCCATATAAATTCCTTCTCCAAGCTTGCGCAGCGATTCTCTAGTGGATTTTTTAACTGACGCATCGTTTGTTGCATGGTAATGCTCTCTTAAGGCATTAACCGCAATCGACGATACCCATACATCTCCCATCAGCAGCCACTTCGCCACTTTGACATCGCCCATGGTATCATATTGTCCGTAATTCGGATCCGTTTTCTCCTTCAAGCGCTTCAAACTAAGATTCAGTCTCGCAGTTACGCGGGCTCTAAGCTCTTGATCCGCTTTTTTTAATTGCGGCAGAGACCTTCCCATCGCCTCATATGCCCGTACAGCCCACCAACTGAAGCTTTTTTGCGAGGAATGGCTATCCTTCTTATGAATGGTGCCATCTGCGTCCTTTACGACAAAATTGTCAAAGTCGCCGTCGTCGTGCTGCATCCACATCAGAAATTCGAGTCCGCGCTTGATCATGTCATAGCTGTACATGTCGTTATACGTTTTATAATGCTCGACATACGCGATAACCGCCCGGGACACATCGTCAACGGCCGCAAGGCCTTCCTGCGGATCCCCTACCCATTCGTACCCTTTGGACAAGTCGTTGCGGTCGATCGGCTCGGAGTACAAGTGCATAATGAACATCGGGATGCCGTCAATCGTTATTTTCTCATTCATGAAATTGAAATGCTTAAGGTTTAAATAGACTTCATCGGCTCGTTTCAGCCCGTATTTGCGGAAAAAGGATAGATCCTTTCCCGTAAGCTGCCCGTCATCGTCATAATCGTATTTCAAATTCGGCTTTCCGTTCTTCAACATGATAATCAGCGCTTTTTCGTCCTTGGCATCGATGACATTATCACCGTTGACATCATATTTGGACATCGATTGTTCCCTCTCGGCCGATACTCCGATATTTCGGATCCTTACAGGTTTGTCCGTTTCATTGTGCAGCTCGATCCAAATTTCCACAGCGTCGTCATGAAGGATGCCGCCGTTGGTCATAACGGGATCCTGCACCGTGAACCAGGTGCCGCGAGGCGTATTTTCAATATTTTTAAGATCGGCCTGAGTGCCCTTGGTATCATGAACCCGAACAAATACGCCGTCTGTCCGATTAACGCCTTCGTCTATGAACAAGTCGGTTTTCACCTTTATTTTGTCGCCTGCATGCGGCTCGTCGTTGCCATCTCCATAAGGAATGTTACGCCATGCCGCCGCGCCGGGCTGCATGAGAAGAGAGCCTGTGAGAGAAGATTTGTCCGCGCCGTTGTTGTCCCAGCCTGCCATGCCTGCGGAGAAATCGTAAGCCGCATAGTTTTTGACAACGCCATTCGCTTCGCCCCAGACTTCGATTTTAGAAATCTCAATCGTTCCGGGAGTATCGTTATGGATTTCGATCCACAAGTCGTTTTGGCCAGTCGGAATGATACCGTTATTGTCGATAAACTTGGTAGTCAAATCTATTTCTTTCCCGCGCGCAAGCCCGCTTAGATTGTTGATTTCCGCCAAAGTGCTGCCGGCGTTCATCCGGATCAACACATTGTCGTCTTTCGTTACGTCGCTGTTCAATATGACCGTCGCTTTTGCATGGACGGAATCCCCTGCCGCAGGGGCGTTATCCTTACCCGTAATCGGAATTGCCCGCCATAACGCAGCGCCCTGTTTCAAAGTCAGATGCTTCCGGGCGTTGAATTTGGACGCGTCGCCTGTTTCCCAATTCGTTAATCCGTTACTTAGATCACCGTTGTTTATCGTGTAATGCACGATACTCGTTTCCGCCGCATTACTCGATGGAACAACTGTGTTTGAAAGAACCAGGATAATTATCAATAAAGATGTAATCAGCTTCTTGATCATCTTCTCACCCTCCATAAGTGACTATCCCATAAGATCGGAAATGTTCTGTCCTTAGGGACAACTCCCTCGTATATTAGTGTCCGTATAAAAAATAACATGTTCATCCGTTTATGCCCGCTTCTACTAATTTTCAGACAAACTCCAAAAAGTGCAGGTGTTTTTCGCTAGTGTTGCGTTTTTAGCCGTTGACCTGCAAAAAGTGCAGTTATTTTTGCTTAGTTTGAGTGAATTTTGGTGATTTGGAATTAATGCCTGTAGAAAATGCAGGTTGATTAACGTATAGCCGGTTTTCAGGCAAAATTGACTGTAGTAAATACAGTTGGTTCTTCTTTTAGCAACCAAAGAGGCTGCCCCTTAAGTGAGTCACTTATGGGGCAGCTCTATCCCTTGTTTTAACGATTCAAAAAGTATAAAATCCGAATAATTCAATTATTTCAATGTTGCCTTATAGGCATCCAATTGCTTTTGATATTCTGCTATCACTTTATCAATGCCGGCCGCTTTCAATTTGTCTTGTGCAGCTTTAATGTTCTTGTCGAAATCCACCACACCGCGGTAAATCGGCGTGACATCGGATGTGAACACCGCTTGCACGTTGCCCATCTCCGCTTTGACCGGAGCTGGGTCGAAGAAGAAATCGGCCGCGAAGAAGTTTTTCGCTTCGGGATCAGCTATGAACAGCTGCTTGTTGGCGGTCAACAAGTTTTCATCAACGCGAATAAAACTCAGATTCCCGATCATCCAATCGTCTTGGATATACAGAGGCGTATTCGTTTTCGGATCAATAACCGTCTCCACGCCTTTATCCCCGACTTTCTTGTATGTTATCCCTTCAAGTCCATACATGAACAGATCATAATTGTCCTGGTTGTCGTACAGCCAATTCAGGAATTTGACTGCTTCAGCGGGATGCTTACTGTTCGCCGCGACGACGTTGACGTTCTTTGCGTTAACCATCCGATAACGGGGCTTTTCGGGATTCAGGCGAATCAATTCAATATCTTCGTCTTTGATATCCGGATACGTTTTTTGAACGTCCACCAGCTTATTCGGCGTGCCGAACATGAACACGTATTGACCCGATTTGATTTGCTGTTCGACTTGCTCCTGCTTAATGGTAAGCACATCGGAATGCTCCAACTTTTTCTTGTATGCTTGAGCGAACCATGCTGCATCCTGCTTGAACTCCTCCGTTTCCGCCCAGTTCTTAACGATTCCATCTTCCGCGATATACGCGATGTTATCCCTGACTGTGAACGGATATGAATCGTAGGTTCTTTGGAAGATGTCAGCCGGACCTGCAGTGCCTCCGCGGATCGGAATCGTCAGCTTCATGTTCAGCTTCATGTTGACTTGTTCCATGGCGTCCAGCATTTCCTGGCGGTTGTTAAAGGAGGATGCGGCACCTGCTTTATTAAGCAAATACTTATTGATCGTTATCGAACCATCAACTGCAGATTCATACCAGTAGGCTGGAATGCCAAAGATTTTACCTTCTTTCGTCACGCCGCTCCATACGGATTCAGGTATGACCTTCTTCAAATTCGGGCCGTATTGCTCGACCTCTGCGGTTATATCCTTCAAAGCGCCTCTGCCGGCGTAGTTGGCAAGGCCGACCCAGTCATTCATGACATGAAACATATCGAAATCTTCGTTCGTGGACAGCTTTAGGTTGATTTTTTGTTCCCATGCTCCCCAATCGATATACTCTTTCTCAATTTGGACATTCACGCCGTCTGCGAGAAGCTTCTTGTTCACGGCTTCTTTAACCGCAGACCACTCCTTCGGCTCCGTTCCCGGAATGACATATTTGATCGTTACGGCTTCCGCTTTAGGTTCGTCCGTCCCCGCGCTGCTTCCCGCAGTTTCTGTAGCTGACGAATCCGGCGTACTGGAAGTTTTGTTTGGTTCTTTTTTGCCATTGCAGCCCGCGATTAGCAACACAAGCAACATGCAAGATAATATAATCATAGATGCATTCTTCAAATTGACCCTCTCCTTAAAAAAAATTTATTTATACACCTCTAATGAGGAATATATCAGCCTTTCACGGAGCCGATAACCAGACCCTTGACAAAATACCGCTGAAGATAGGGATAGAGGAATACAATAGGTCCAATCGTCAGAATGACGGTCGCCATTTTGGCAGACTCAGCCGGCAGCGTGTACCCCGAATTCGCTCCCGTTGGAAGCATCTCCAGCATCTGAATATTGGAACGAAGCTGAAATAGAATATACTGCAGGGGGTACAAGCCTTTATTGTCTATCAGCATGATGGCGTTAAACCAATCGTTCCAATAATTGAGCGCGTAGAAAAGAGAAACGGTTGCCAACACGGGTACGCATAAGGGCATATAAATTTGAAATGCTATCCTCAAATCGTTGGCGCCGTCTATATATGCTGATTCGCGCAACGCTCCAGGCAGGCTCTCCATAAAATTTCTTATCAGAAACATATTAAAAGCGTTAAACATCAGCATAGGTACAATCAGCGCGAAAATATTGTCGGTGAGACCCAATTTGTAATTCATCAAGTACCAGGGAACTAATCCGATCTGAAATATGATCGTAATAAAGAAATACAATGCCAGGAAATTTCGGTATTTCACATTTGGGTTTGACATCGGGTAAGCCGCCATTGCCGTAACGATCAATGCCAAAACGGAACCAACCACTGTAACGATGATGGAAATCGCATAACCTTTAAAGATGAGCGCCGAATTGACAAACACCGTTCGATACCCGTCCAAAGAAAACTTTTCGGGAAACAGACTGTACCCGTTATTAATGATGCTATCCTCAGCCGTGATGGAAACGATAAGCGTCAATAGCATAGGAAGCAAGCAGGCGATGGAGAAAAGAGCGATTGCCGCGTAAATGGCGGCAGTACCGGGACGGAAGCGTTTTCTCGAACTCATTTAATACAGCGCCCCTTCCTTGAATAATCTGCGTGTGAGCCAGTTCGCACCGAATACGAGCAGCAATCCGACAGCCGATTGGAACAGGCCAACCGCAGCGGCGTTCGAAGGATCTCCGACCTGGCGCAAGGCACGGAATACATAGGTATCGATTACGTCGGTTGTCGGATACAGCACGCCGTTATCCCCGATAATGGCGTAGATCATGCCGAAATCGCCGTAAAATATTTTACCCAGATTGAGCAGGGTCAGAATAGCGATGGTAGGTGCGATCAGCGGCAGCGTAATTCTAGTCATCTTCTGCCGCCTCGAGGCTCCGTCGATATCGGCCGACTCATAAAGCGATTGGTCGATTCCCGAAATCGCCGCGAGATAAATAATGGAAGCCATGCCTGCATCCTTCCATACTTTCATGCTTACCAGAATCGTTGGCCATGCATCGGCTTTCGAATACCAGTTCACAGGATCCCCGCCGAACGCTTTAATCACTTGGTTAATGATTCCGTAATCCGTGGTGAACATGCTGTACATCATGTAGCTGACAATAATCCAGGAAAGAAAGCTTGGAAATATCATGGTCGTTTGTGCAAATTTGATAAAAAAGCGATTCCGAATTTCATTGAATAGCAAGGCCAATGCTACAGCTGAGAACGTGATGAAAACAAGAAACAGGACGTTCAGTTTGATCGTGTTTAATGTAACGGTTACCGCATCGTTGGAGTTGAAAAAAAATCTAAAGTTTTCTAATCCGATCCATTCGCTGTTCCACAGACCTTTCTGATAATTGAACCTTTGAAAGGCGATTAACAAATAAGGATAGGTAGCGTAAGAAAATAGAAAAACATAAAGGACGGCCGGCAGTACCAGAACATACGAATACCGATTCTTGGTGATTTCGCGTATGAAACCCATGTCAACCCTCCTTGCTCTGATTCGATGATTGAATCATACGGTTGCAGCCAGCGCATTGTAAATTTCGACTATCGGGGTTCCTTTCACAAATAGGGAATCCAGCTTTCAAAATGAAGCACCCGCTATTAAAAAAGCGATCAAGAAGCGGAAATCCGCTCGCTTGATCGCCAGTTTTTTCGTTTTCATCCTCTTGGAGCTTGTTCCCTGTATTGGGAAGGGGTGATGCCGTACGTTTTTTTGAACAGCGTCGTAAAATACGGAACGTTGTATACGCCCACCCGTTCGCCGACTTGCGCGACGGTATCGTTCGACGCAGCCAAAAAAATCTTCGCCTGCTCCATCCGGATATGCGTCACATAATCGTTGAACGTGGTGCCGGTCATATTCTTAAACAGCTTTCCGATGTAGCCGGAGGAAAACCCGACTTTATCCGCCGCCGCCTCCAACGAGAGACCGTGCTCGGCGTATTGTTCTCTTACGAATTGTTGAATCTCTTCTATGATTTTCGCATTCTTGATCATGGCCGTGTTCTTCTTGTTTTGTTCGAGAATATCCACAATTCTCGAACAAAGCCCCGCTATCTTCTGTTCGATGTCATCCAAAGTTTCGATATCGCGGAATTCATCCGCGGTCCGGTATAGCTGCTCGGAATCGACGCCCCGCCATTCCGTAATATATTCGAATTCCTTGGTAATCCCAAGAATCAAGAAGTTCGTATATTGCATCGCTCCCGAATACGTGCACTCCGACAGAAACTTTCGAAACTCCGTGATTTCCGTTCGTATCGTCGCGGGATGGCACAGCTTGATCGCGTCGATCAAACGCTTTTCGATAGATGCGGGATAATGGGGTTTGTATTCCGGTGTCCTCCGGTTAACCGCAGCTTGATCGATCAAGCAACCTCGGCCCAAGAACAGGCGGGAGGTCACGTTTTCCTGCGCGGATTTGTAGGAATCGCGAAGCTTGTTTACTGATTCGCACGGATCTCCGACGCTGACCGATAAGCTGATTTGATAATAGCTCCGAATCGTATCCTGTATTTCGCCAAGAATCAGGTACAGGGGGTCTTCCGTCGGTTCAATATCCGATTGGAGGATCAGGGCAATCTCGTCGTCCTCCATGTTCGCAACATCGTCTCTGTAGAAATTGCCCAAGAGCTCATGCGCTATGTTGCCGATGGCAAACCGGATAAGTCCCCGGTCAACCAAGTTGTACCGTTCTCTAAAGGCGCGGTAACCGTCGATCTTGAACAAAATAACCGTAAGGAAGGGCCCGTTCAGCAAGCCCTCCCACTCGCGTTTCATTTCGGCTGAAACCGCGATTTTATTGGCGTTTCCTTTCAACAAGTGAGTGATGTAGTTGTCTTTCAACACCCGTGAAGAACGATTTAAGGTTGATTCCATCGTCTTGGCCGTTTCGATCTTCTCGGTAAAGGCATCCGTCAGCAGCGCATATTCGTCGTATCGCAACACAGCCGTACTGCCCGCCCCGTCCGTGGCATTCACTTTATCTAATAGAGATTTGATCGGATTATAAATGTTTCCCGAAAGCAGCAGCGAAATGGCTGCTCCCGCGATAATCAGCAGGATAACGATCAGTATCGTCCAATTCCGAAGCTCGTAAATATTGGAGATGAGCTCCGCATACGGTCTGACTGAAATAAAATACCAATCCAGATTCGCCGATTTAACATAGGTGACAAGGTGCTTTTGACGATCGATTTTTTGCACAAAACTGCCTTGACTATTCGTATCGGCCAATATTTTTTTCACATAATTGTTATGGGAGAAGTCCTCCATGAAATATTCGGGACTGGAATGCGATAGAACCTTACCCGACGCGTCCATTACGAACGTAAGCGAGTCCCGGGAGGAGGCGCTAATATTACGCATCGTATTACGTATATACGTTTCGTCCAAATCGACCACGATAGCCGATTTAGGCACTTCCGTGAAGGAACGTTCCGGAATGATTTTAAACGTCCAAAGCCTGTAGGAAGATTTGCCTGTGACGGATTGGGCTTTCCTGGGGAAAAACCCGATATCGCCCGTCTCGTCTTTGATTGCCATTCCCGGGTTGGAAGCCAGCCCAGGCGAATCGATATAGGCGCCGGTCGTGAAGTTATAAATGCTTATGTTTTTAATAAACGGGTATACGCCTTGAATTCTGTTCAAAAACAAGTTAGCTGTATAATCAACCGTCTTGCTGTCTTCCTTGGCATACAAGAACGACATGATCTCGTTATCGCTCAGCATTTGACCCGTGACATCCTGTATTTGTCCGTATACGACGTTTGCTGCATAGCTGACTTGCGTCAGCATTTGCTTGGAGGAGCGGTCGATTTCTTGAACCGCCCTTGCGGAGAACATCGAATACAGAATTATAGAAAGCAGGGTAATGGTAACAACCAACAGCAGCAAATAGGACAGAACCAACCTTCGGTAAACCCGATATTGCCGGATCCGTCTGAGAAACATCATGATGCAGCACCCCTTCTCTATGCAGCTTCTATCTTCCGCTTAATCTATACGTGGCTTTTCCTTTACCCAAGTTATCATTCTGCGTCACAACTTAAATACCCTCCTCCCACAAACTCATGTTATCACTTTCTATGATAATTGATTTGATTCTACTTGTTTTTGTTATGCAAAATAAATAATCTACCCGATCATACGGAAATGCGGAAACCTGCTTTTCATTTTTCCGGAGCTCATGGACAAGAATGCAAGCAGCATCGAGAATACGGCATACTTTATAGCATATATTCATAGAAAGAGGGCGTTTGATAATGTGGAATAAAGAGGAAATACTTATTATTGCGTCGCCTAACATAGGAGGATTGTCGAAAATTGTGGACGGCACAGTTGAGGTATTTGATAGGATAGACACCACTGGCATCAGTGCCAACGATAACCTTTTCGTGCGGGCTCTCCAGCATGAGAGTCATGCGGTGTTTCACTTGCAGCATCGGGATGGAAGCCGAAAAAAACTGGTATACAATGACATTTGGGACATTCATGACGTTTTTTTGGTGAAAGACCATTTTTATGCCGTGTCGACCGGCAGCAATGAGGTTGTTCTAATTTCCATAAAAGAGGGCGACATTGTTCATAGGTGGGCGTCCCCCGGAGAAAACGATTCCTGGCATCTGAATTGTTTGGACCAATGGAACGGGCGGATGGTAGTGTCAGCTTTCGGTCATTTTAATACGCACCGCGAGTATATAGGTAATTCCCACCAAAAAGGGTTCATCAAGAATCTCGAATCATCCGACATTTTTTGGGGGCAGTTGACGCAGCCGCATTCACACAAACGCGTGGACTCCCGCACCTATGTATGTGATTCGGGAACCGGACGTCTCCTCGTGTTGGATGAAAAAAATGTAATTCATGCGGTCTCTCTTAACGGATATCCACGCGGACTTGCTGTTACAAGTGAATACATTGCGGTCGGTATCAGTACTCAACGCAATTTAGAGAATAATGTATACGGCTCTATCAAGCTGCTGGATAAAAACTCCTTTATACAGGAGAAGGAATTCTTTCTCCCTTTTCGGGAGATCTATAGCATTCAGATTGTGAACTCCCAATTGAGCGATCTCCTGAAGGTTGCTCGATTTTCCTAATCACGACCGAAGTAATTATAGCAGCATTAAAATGACCAGAAAGACAAGCAACACTCCGATAATTCCAAGTGATATAGATACAAACCAAATTAATAGAATCGGGGATCTAAAACGTCCCTCGTTTATTCCTCTTTGTTTTAAAAAGTAATCTTTTGTTGCCAATACTAACACGGAACTGCCCATTGCGACCGATGCAATACCGCCAGTCAAAGTAATCGTATGCCAGGTTCGCGTCAGCTCAGTTGACTGGAAGATCAACCCTGCTGTTAAGAAGCCAAGGCCAATAATGGCTATACTGGTTCGGACCCAAGCTAAGTACGTTCTTTCATTGGCAAGGTGCTGTTGAATATATTTAGAATCATCGTTAGCAGGCAATTAAATTCTCCTTTCTAATAAGGCCACGATATGTTGTGTATCCTGCCGGAAGCCGATTGCTCATAGGCAATATCGGCGCGCTCAGCTTGAAAAGTCGACAAAACGAGCCGGCTGCATTAGCGCCGGCTCGTCGATGACTGTTGATCCGCAAAACTTTAATATGTTTTCGAAAAACTTAACTTTTGTCACCTTCATTACGTCGTCTTTTCATAACGTTATTCACCAAGTTTTGCGTAGCATCCTGAGTTGACTCAGCTGCATTTTCAATAGCGTTTTGTACATAATTTGTTGCCGATTGCATTCCGTTTTTGAAGATTTCCGTTTTGTTCCGCACAACATTGTTCTGGTCTTCATTACTTTCTATAATCGTTGATCCCTCCCAAGTTTAGATATTCACATATTTTGTGACCGATCTTGGAGAAATATACATATAGAATTTTATCTCAATTCTATTTACTTATATTAGAAGTAAGTTCTACATGCTGCTCGCCCCATGCACACATTGAATCAAGTATGGGTCTGAGTGACCAGCCATATTCAGTCAGGGAGTACACAACCTTAGGCGGTACCTGTTCATAAATATCTCTTTTCAAAACTCCGTCTTGTTCAAGTTCGCGTAATTGTTGTGTCAGCATCTTCTGTGTAATGCCAGACATCAGCCTTTTTAATTCACTTGTTCGTTTATCACCTTTAATTAAATGGCACATGATGACAACCTTCCACTTTCCACCAATAACATCAAGCGTAGCCTCAACAGGAATATTATATGCCAATATTGCCCCTCCTTTTTGAGTTATAGGGTACTTTTTAGTACCTATATACCTTTAAAGTGCGTACTTATCATGAATATCTTTATGGCTATATAATAACACTCATGAACCGAAAGTAAAGATTCCTTCCGTTCAAATTTAATTTTTCTAGGAGGTTTAACATGAGTCAGTCTATTGCACAATCAGTATCTCAACAGAAAGTGACAAAAAAATCAGGAACATGGGCACTTCTTGCCCTTGCTATTAGCGCTTTCGGTATCGGAACAACAGAGTTTGTTCCAGTAGGTCTGCTTGCATCCATCGCGGGTGACTTAAATATCGGCATTACTCTCGCTGGCCTGCTAATTTCAGGTTATGCGATCGGTGTCGCAGTCGGAGCGCCTATCCTTACCGCGCTGACCAATCGAATAAGCCGCAAGTCCTTACTCATGTCGTTGATGGTTGTTTTCATAATCGGGAACGCTGTCGCTGCACTTTCACCGTCATTTGAACTATTGCTTATTGCGCGTTTCATCACAGCATTTTCACATGGTGTCTTTTTCTCTATCGGAGCAACCATTGCTGTTCAACTAGTATCTCCAGAAAAAAAGGGCAGTGCCATCGCCCTTATGTTCACCGGCCTTACCATCGCTATTGTTACGGGTGTTCCGTTGGGTACATTTATCGGTCAAGCATTCGGCTGGAGAGCTACTTTTTGGGGCGTTGCCCTGTTGGGTGTAATTGCGATCATTTCCAGCGCTGTGCTCATCCCTAAAAATCTTAAACAATCTCCTCCTGCGAAATTTTCGGATATGTTCCGACTGCTCACGAATGGCCGCTTGCTTCTAGGCTTTCTTATAACGGCATTCGGTTATGGCGGGACATTTGTTGCTTTCACTTATTTAACTCCACTCCTGCACGATGTAACCGGACTAAGCCATGGCGTTATAAACATCCTCTTGATCGCCTACGGTGTTGCTGTAGCATTTGGCAACTCCGTTGGAGGTAAGTTGGTCAATAAAAACCCTTTACGTGCACTATTTTGGATGTTTATTGTTCAAGCAGCCGTTCTAGTCCTATTGACGTTCCTTGTGCCATTTAAGGTAGCGGGCATTGTTGGTGTCATATTAATGGGCTTGCTTGGTTTCATGAATGTCCCTGGTCTTCAGTTGTATGTCGTTCAACTTGCTGAAAAGTACGTGCCATCGGCGGTTGACGTTGCTTCAGCAATTAATATTGCGGCGTTTAACATTGGTATTGCTGTTGGCTCAATAGTTGGGGGGATTGTTATCGACTCCATGGGCCTTGTGCATACACCATGGATCGGAGCATTAATGGTTCTTGTTGCAATCATACTCACAGCCATTTCTGCCAAGCTTGAACGGAAATAATGTATAGAGGAGAATGTTGAATTCGCATGTTTGAACATCATCAGACGTATCAACGAATGTACAAAGAAGGCGAATTAACGCTTGGTTTCCATATTCCATTAGAAAACTATCGAATGAATACACCGACTATGGCTCACCAAGTTGAACTCGCCCGCACTGCTGAAACTTACGGATTTACAACGCTATGGCTCAGAGACGTTATATTGGAAGATCCCCAATTCGGGGATCCGGCTGTCGGTCAAATGTTAGATATTCTTATTTTCGCTACACACTTGCTTAGTCAGACAAAGGAAATCGCAATTGGAACATCTGCGCTGGTACTTCCTCTTCGCCATCCGCTTAGGTTGGCGAAAGAAGTTGCTACCATCGAAGCGCTCTTTCCCGAAAGACTCATTATGGGTATCTCTTCCGGAGACAGGCGAGCTGACTTCAATGGACTTGGAATCGATCATCCGAGCCGCGGCACTCAGTTCCGTGAAGCGTTATCCTATCTCGAGAAGGTACTTTATGAGCATTATCCTGTGATCGACTCCCTTTATGGTCAGATCCAACAAGCGACACTCGTTCCGAAACTGAAGAAAAAAATTCCTACAATGGTAACCGGCTTTGCACAACAAGATCTCGATTGGATAGGACTGAATGGTGACGGCTGGATGTATTATCCACAAGCGCCGGTACGACAGTTAGAAGCCATAAAAGCATGGCGGGAGTCGGCAGCTCGTCAAAACCATTCTGCGTTTCGTCCTTTCTCCATGCCCATGCACCTCGATCTAGCAGAAGATCCTGATGAGGATGCTACGGCGATTCGTCTTGGTTTTCGAGTCGGACGAAATAAATTATTAGAATTACTTGAAACATACAGGAAGATCGGGGTTAATCATCTTTTCTTTGCTCTCTTTGACAGCCAGCGTCCAGCTGACGAGGTCATACATGAGCTTGGAGAGTACGTGTTGCCGCACTTCCCAGCGAATAAAAATTAGGGAGATAATTTCAATGATAAATAATTTACAGGATACAACAACTTTGCACAATGGTGTAAAAATGCCTCGGTTCGGTTTGGGCGTATATTTAGTGGAGGAAGGTCCTGAACTAGAGAATGCGGTTAAAACAGCTATCAAGCATGGATATCGCAGCATTGACACGGCTGCTATTTATGGAAATGAGGAAGGAGTCGGACGAGGGATTAGCGCAGGGCTGAAAGAAGCAGGTATTACCAGAGAAGAACTATTTGTAACCTCAAAATTATGGAATGCCGATTTAGGATATGAGTCTGCCCTAGCTGCCTATGAAACGAGCTTAAAAAAACTGAATTTGGATTACCTGGATTTATATCTTATTCATTGGCCAGTTAAAGGTAAATTTAAAGAAGCTTGGAGAGCATTAGAGAGTATTTACAAAGATGGACGAGTTAAAGCTATTGGAGTAAGCAATTTCCAAATTCATCATATTGACGAATTAGACTCAGTAATTAAGCCCATGGTGAACCAGGTGGAATACCATCCTATGTTGACCCAAAAGGAACTGCACCATTATTGCAAAGAACAAGGCATTCAATTGGAAGCTTGGGCTCCGTTAATGCAAGGTCAGTTACTGGATCATCCGGTAATAAAAGAAATTGCAGATCGATATAACAAATCAATTGCTCAGGTTATTATCCGCTGGGATTTGCAAAACGGCGTGGTGACAATTCCTAAATCAACAAAAGAATCAAGAATTGTTGAAAATGCAGCCGTTTTTAATTTTGAGCTGACGCAAGAAGACATGAATCTCATAGATAGCTTGAATGAGAATCGACGTGTTGGTCCAGATCCGGATAATTTTGACTTTTAACAAATAAGGATCGCTCATTAATCTTTAAACACAAATCTAGGAGGGTTTAGATGATTCATGAGAGAGAATCGGCCAACTTCTATCATTCAAAGGCTTATTCGACCAGAAGAAATTGCAAATCTTGTCACCTTCTTAAGTAGTCCTCTCTCCTCTACCATTAATGGTTCTGCTTTGCGAATAGATGGAGGATTAGTACGCAGCGCGTTTTAATCATAGTATCATCCGTTCTAAGTTTTGTAAGGTACGAAGCTATCCTTTTTTATAAAACCTCCCGCACTGCCGTTTTTTACAATCGGCAGTACGGGAGTTTTGGTTAAATTTGCGATTTAACGATAAGCCCTCTCATATTGCTTTGGAACATGGGTATGTTCGCTTTTCATTGCAATGGCAGCATTAGTAGCCCAATAAGGATCCCGAAGCATGCCACGGGCGATTGCCACCAAATCTGCGTCTTCATTGCCGATAACTGACTCAGCAAGTGTCGGCTCTTCCAGCATACCTACAGCGATAACAGGTACGCGAAGAGATTCTCGGATTTCCCTTGCGAACGGCACTTGATAGCCTGGATAGTTGCCAGGCTTTCTTTCCCCTGCCAGTCCTTCCCCGCCAGAACTAACATGAAATGCATCTACACCTGCTGATTGGTAAGCTTTGCACAGCTTAATGGCGTGTTCAATATCATAACCGCCATCAGAATACTCGACTGCGGAGATCCGGAAGACTAACGGCATATTTGCAGGCATTTCTTTTTTGACGGCTTTAATCACTTCCTCACCAAATTTAGCTAAATCTTGTCCGTACGCGTCTTGGCGTTGATTTGTAAGGGACGACTGAAACTGGTGAATTAAATAACCATGGGCTCCATGAAGTTCAATCATATCTACACCTGCCTGCACGGCACGGCGAGTTGCATCGCCAAAGAGTTGTATTATATCTATTACCTCATTCGTTAAAAGGGCTCGAGGCGTTTTATATTTGGATCCTGGAAACTTTATTGCAGATGGAGCCACCGGCTCTACTGCATCTTCAGCTTTTCGACCCGCATGAGCGATTTGGATGCCGATTTTTGCACCGTTAGCATGCACTCCTTCGATGATTCTAGAAAATGCCGGAATGTGCTCATCAGACCATAACCCTAAATCAAAATCCGTTATTCGACCATCCGGGTCTACGTCAGTCATTTCCATGATGATTAGGCCTGTCCCGCCTATCGCGCGGCTAAGGTAGTGAACATAATGCCAATCGTTTGGCTTACCATCTTTAGCGGTCACGGAATATTGACACATGGGTGCCATTTTAATTTATTTGGGTTAAAAAATGTAAAGAACTTCCCTTGTTTGAAACAGAAACAAAGGGAAGTGAACTTCTGTATTTATATTAAAACTAGTTCCGTATTTTTCTACAAAATACTTTGAATAATCCCGCCCTCTACTTTTTGAGCTGCACCGTTGATGGCTGATGCCTTATCGGATGCAATGAAAACAATGGTATCAGCTACTTCCTCAACGGTAGCGAAACGTTGAATGAGAGAAGTCGGTTGGTCATTTTTAAAGTATTCTTTAATAAATGTATCTACGTCTTTCCCGTTCTCTTTAGCAAGGTCTGTAATGAATGTACTGAACCCTTCAGTCCATGTAGGTCCTGGAAGAACTGAATTGACTGTTACATTTGTTCCTTTTGCCACTTCTGCTAAACCTCTTGATAATGTAATAAGAGCCGTTTTAGATACACCATAAGGAACGAGTTCCGGATAGGGTTTTATTCCGGCTTCACTCGCAAGGTTAATGATTCGTCCTGCATTGCGTTCCATCATTTTGGGTAGGAATGCTCTAGATAACCGAACGGCGCTCATTACATTGATTTGATAATACTCGAGCCATTCCTCATCCGTAACATCAGCAAAAGGCTTTACGGTAAAAACACCGGTATTATTAATCAATACATCCAAATCTCCGATTTCGTTCACTTTGTTAATTAAAGAATCACAATCTGCTTTAACAGCAACGTCTGCATTTATTCCATAAACGGTTCCTAATACAGAAAGTTCTTTAACCGTTGCTTTTACATTTTCTTCAGAGCGGCCGTTAATAATAACTTTAGCTCCTTCATTCAAAAAACTAATGGCTGTCGCTTTACCAATCCCAGAGGTAGACCCTGTAATAAGAACTAATTTATTTTTTAAGTTAAATTCCATTTCAAACATCTCACTTTCAGTTATTTCAGTTTGGAAATCACTTCTCTAGTTACGCTAATTGTTGATTGAGGATTTTGACCTGTTATTAAATTACCGTCGACTTCATAATGGTCACTCCAATCTGCTGCGGCAACAAAGTTCGGACGGGCTTCACGAAGCTTGGACTCCAATAAGAAAGGCATATATTGATCCATTCCTGCAGCCTTTTCTTCCGAATCCGTAAAGGCTGTAATTCGTTTGTCTTTTATTAAATATTGACCATCAGACAACTTAACATTGACTAAACCTGCAGGTCCATGGCATACCGCAGCTACGATTTTACCGGACTCAAAAAATTCTTTAAGTAATAATTGAAGCTTATCATTATCTGGCAAGTCATACATCGTACCGTGGCCGCCCGGCAAGAAAATAACGTCAAAATCTGCACCCTTTACCTCATCAAGCTTGACCGTATTTGCAAGAAATTTCTCAGTATCCAATATTTCTTGATGCAAATCAGCACTCAAGCTGTTTTTATCAATAGGGGTTTTACCGCCCAATGGACTTGCTACTGTGATATCGAAACCTTGTTTTGAAAACTCGATATATGCCTCAGCAAACTCCGAAAGCCACAGTCCTGTAGCCTTTTCACTGTTTATTCGATTAGCTGAGGTGACGACGATTAATATATTTCTTTTCATTTTTGATTCCTCTCCTCTGTTTGTGATTTGTTGTTGCAGTCATATTGTATCTTTAGATATCCTATAATTCAAATTAGATAATAGTGATCTTCATATAAAATAATTTATACATATAGATAGATCAAAATGCCTGCCGGAATAACCAGAATCCGGTAATTCACATTGAATTATTTTCTTTAAGAGCTTCTATTATCATGTTTAATTTGGGCACGTTTCGGTTTTTAATTTTATAAGCGAGATATAAATCATTAGTGACTTTATAAGATTTGCAAATTATTTTTATTTTGTTTGTATGTAAAGAGTTTGCCAGCATGTAAGTAGGCAATAAACTAATTCCAGCCCCGCATTCGATAGCAGACAAAATAATATGCAAATCGGGTAATACATGCTCGGGGTTTATCTGAGGACGTTTATGAAAGGTCTCCCTCCAAAATCTTCTGATAATAGGTAAATCAAGACCATAACTAAGCCATTTTTGTGAACATAACCAAGTTTCCAGTTGATTTGCATTATTGAAAATAGGTTCATCTAAATTATAAGGTGCTGCTACAACAAACTCTTCCTCTAAAAAATGAATATATTCTACACCAGTCGCTGTATACTTTTGCGATGTCACGATTATGTCGACCTTATCTTCAGTCAATAATTCTAAAATATACGAAGCAAACCCGTAATGGGCGTTCAGACGCACGTTAAGCTTTGTAAGGTATGGAGCTATCCTTTCTCTAAAAAACTCTGGTGCACTGCCGATTTTTACAATTGGCAGTGCGGGAGTTGAGACTGTTCTGAAACTTAAAGTTGTCTCTTCAAGTGACTCAATCAGAGGGACCAATTGCGAATATAGTTCTTTTCCTCGCTCAGTCGGAATCATCTTCCTCGCTGTTCTAATAAACAAAGGTTCCCCAACCTCTGCTTCTAATGCAGCTAAATGTTGACTCATTGCAGGCTGCGTCATAATCCGCGTTTTGGCTGCTTCCGATACAGAGCTGTATTTATAAATACTGATAAAACTTCGATACCATTCAAAATTCGCCATAGGCCCTCTTGTATTGCTGTGGAATATTGGTTTGTTCGATATAAGGAGATAAGAGTTGATTCCTCAAACAAAACACCTCTTTCATTGTTATAAATAAAATAATAACAGGACAACAGTTGAATGTCGTCCTGTTATTATGCGATTTTAAGTGGAATTCATGTTATTTCAATTATTCATTGAATACGCTTATCGTTTCATGTCAAAAATATTCAGTAAGTATCTTTATTGGGGAGGATTCCTAATGAAAAAAGTTATTCTCTTTAACCTATTACTGGCGACATGCTTTTTAATCCCGCTAAGCCAAAGTGTTGTAGCTAACGAATCACCTCCTAAAATTCAAGCAACACTTCAACAGTTAAAGAAAAACAGCGGCGGCACTCTGGAAATCAATTGGAACAACGTAACAAACACTCCATTCAAGCTTACTGGAAAATTAACACTTCCATCGAAACATTCACCAGAATGGATTGCTTACGAATTCCTGTATAAATGGAGAACATTATACGGGCTCCAAAACCCGAAACGTGATATGAAAGTAATAGAAGTTGAACGCCGCCATGACATCATTAACGTTCGTCTTCAGCATTTGCTGTTCCGGACACCGGTTTGGGAGGATTGGTTAGTTATTGAGATTAGAAATGATGGTGTAATTCAACAAATAGAGGGAACCATTCATCCCTATCTGGAAAAGCAGTTGTTTAATCGGCCTATGCATCCAGCAATTTCGAAGAAGCAGGCTATAGGGATTGCTAGAGCTAATGTTCAAGGGGAACTCGCGAACGCTCCGGAAGTGGAGACCTACTACTTATCCGCACGTTCAGGGACACCGCTTATCTATGCTGTAACGCTTCAGCACTTCAGACCGGATAGAAGAACAACTATTTTGATTCACTCCGTCACCGGACGGATAATTGAACATAATAACTAATCACGAAAAAAAGCCTTGCAATAGGCTTTTTTCGCTGTTTCTATATTAAATACCTAAAGTAAACGTAAAAAGTCGCTAATACAACGGATAACAGCATAAGCGGGAAACCGTATTTAAAGAACTGTATAAATTTTATCGGATGCCCTTCCTTGCCCGACATTCCCGCGACGATAAGGTTGGCGCTTGCACCAATTAAAGAACCGTTACCGCCTAAACATGCACCTAACGCAAGGCTCCACCAGAGCGGTTCCAAATTACTGACACCCATATTGCCCATTTCTTGAATCATGGGGATCATGGTCGCGACAAAAGGGATATTGTCCAAAAACGCTGATGCAATAGCGCTGAGCCATAAAATAAGCAAGGAGGTTGCTACGGGGTCGCCGTTAGTCAGTTCAATCGCTTGTGCCGCTAATTTGGCGATTACACCCGTTTCAATAAGTCCTGATACCAGAACGAACAAACCCACGAAGAAGAATATCGTCGTCCATTCGACTTTAGTAAATGCC
>NZ_JBEQAP010000006.1:0-188552 GCF_041640265.1 Cohnella sp. | reverse complement strand
TCGCAAAAAGCGACTATGGAGAGCCAAAGACCAGCAAACCACCGTTCATTGTCGCAAAAAGCGACTATGGAGAGCCAAAGACCAGCAAACCACCGTTCATTGTCGCAAAAAGCGACTATGGAGAGCCAAAGACCAGCAAACCACCGTTCATTGTCGCAAAAAGCGACTATGGAGAGCCGAAGACCAGCAAACCACCGTTCATTGTTGCAGAAAGCGACTATGGAGAGCCGAAGACCAGTAAACCTCCGTTCATTGTCGTAAAAAGCGACTATGGAGAGCCAAAGACCAGCAAACCACCGTTCATTGTCGCAAAAAGTGACTATGGAGAGCCAAAGACCAGTAAACCTCCGTTCATTGTCGCAAAAAGCGACTATCATTAGCTAAAAGCCTGCCCAAATCCTCTGACGCTGCTGCCTTGAGGTCTAATCACTTCATGTCTGCCATAAGTTAATAAGAGAAATGTGGACAGGGGGGGTTGCGATGCAAACACGTGAAAATGTTCGTGAGCGCAGAAGGGAACGGATTCAGCAGATTATGGAGGAACAATCAAGAGAGGATATAGCCAAGTCCCACCATATCTCTGCGGGAGTATCTACAATTGGCAGCACACAGGGATTACCGAATACAGGACGTAGAACAGCGGAAGTCATCAGGTCGGAACCTGACTTTGCTGATGTCATAGAGTTGAAGGAAGTTGAGGGTCAGAAGGCTCAACCCTTCGGAGTCGCCAAGGCGACGCGGCACCAACCTCCATCGTCCCTTGTTTCAATATCCCAGGATCCAGACCCCGAGCTTTGGTGGAAGGAACGTGAGAAGCGTGCGAAGGAAAGCCATGGGAACTGGCAGGGGCTTAAGGGAATACCATCAACCTCCGAAGTCCCGCAAGCTCACACAACACGTATGTTTGATTTCAATAAATTTATGCGTGGGTTTACTTGGCGAATGGTTTGTGCCGCCTTGTTGTTCTCGGCAGTTTGGGGTTGGTTTAGGTTGCAATTGCCAGGCAGCGATGAAGCGCACAAATGGATGGTGTCATCAGTGACCCGCGACATGGACTTTGAAGCTATTGAGGCTTGGTATGGAGAGACCTTTGGCGGTTCGCCCACCTTCTTCCCTTTTAATCAAGACAAGTCAGATACAGAGGCGGTAACCGCTCGAATCACTCCACAAGAAACTAAAGTTCCCGTTGTGGGTAGGGTTATTCAAAGCTTTGCTCAGAGCGGTGCAGGTGTTAAAGTAGCCGCGCAAGGCGGGAGTAACGTTGTCTCCATATTTACAGGGCGTGTACAGCAGGTGACGCAAGATCAGGATGGCGGGATAACGATTTTGGTACAGCATCCCAATCGCATTCTGACGGTTTATGGCAGCTTGGGCAATGCGGTAGTGAAAACGAATGATTGGGTCGAAACAGGACAAATATTAGGGCAGCTCGAAGCATTCGGAGACAGAGAAGGAGTTTTATATTTTGCAGTGCAGGAAAACGGGAAAACACTAGATCCGGCGGAAGTGGTTACCTTTGATTAAATGGCGTGGGATTATCTTCAGGCTGCATCCTTTATTTGTCCTTGTCATGATTGCTTCTATTGCTACAGGCCGATTCGTGGAGATCATTACCTTGTTTGCGATTGTTTTATGGCACGAGCTTGGACATGTTGTAGCTGCGCTTCGCTTCGGCTGGACGGTAAAGGAAGTAAAGCTGCTTCCTTTCGGCGGAGTTGTAGAAGTGGAGGGGGCTGGGGCGCTGCCCGTAAGAGAGGAAATGTGGGTCGCCATAGCTGGACCTGTTCAAAATGCCATTCTTGCAGCGATCGCCTATGGACTAGGACAAATCGGTTGGATTGATACGGGATGGTCGGACGATTTTGTGCGTGCTAACGTGCTTATCGGCCTTTTTAATTTATTGCCGGTTTTGCCTTTAGATGGAGGACGGATGCTTCAAGCTTGGATAAGTCTTCAGCTTCCCTTTCACCGGACATTGATATGGAGCGCCAAAATCAGCCTTGTATTTAGTGTTCTCGTCGTTTTTGTATCCCTCTACCCCCTGTGGAATGGCGGGTTGCTGCATCTTAATTTATTAGCTGTCGGAATCTTTTTGACCGCCTCGAACTGGACGTATCTCCGAAACGTGCCCTTTCTTTTTTTACGCTTCTTAGTTCACCGCAGTGAAAGATCAGAGCATCGTATGCACGATGGCACACTGTCGCGCCCCATCGTGATAGCGGAAAACCAAGCGCTTTCTCAGATCATTAGGCTCTTCATGAAAGAGCAGTATCATCTAATCTATGTAATGAAACGGGGGAAAATCTCGAAGGTTGTACCTGAGAAAGCAATTATTGATGGATTTCTGAGCCGATTAACGTCGGGGAATGCGGATTTGCGGTTTTTCATGTAAAATGGAGGAAACGCATTCTGCGGGAGGTTTACATGAAGCAACTGTTTATCCATTGCGCGCCCAATGTAACCCAATCAGCACTGCTTGAAGACGGAAGGCTGACAGAGTTCAGCGTTGAGCAGGTGGAAGGAACGTCGCTGATCGGCAACCTTTACAAGGGCCGTGTCGTGAATGTGTTGCCTGGCATGCAGGCGGCATTCGTAGATATTGGCTTGCCTAAGAATGCTTTTCTATATGTGGATGATGTCCTTCACCCGCATCTGGACAAGCAGCCTAAGGAAAAGCCCCCCATTGCCGAGTTATTGAAGCCGGGAGATGAACTGCTTGTACAGATAATGAAGGAGCCGCTTGGGGGCAAGGGAGCTAGGGTAACCACTCACTTCTCCATTCCAGGCAGATGGCTTGTCTATATGCCGAATGCGGATTATATCGGAATATCCAAGAAGATTGAGCTGGATACAGAGCGCATTCGATTGAAAATGTTAGCTGAGGATATTCGGTTAGAAGACGAAGGAGTCATCATGCGAACGAATGCGGAAGGCGAAAGCATGGAAGCATTAGAGGAAGACTTGTCCGCACTGCGCACATTATGGCATAACGTTCTTGAGCGCAGCGCTGGGACGATCGCCCCGAAGGAGCTGCATCGTGATTTCCGTCTTGTTTATCGAATAATCCGGGATGTAGTTTCTCCGGATACAGAGCAGCTTATTATCGATGAGGATAACTGCCTGCTGGAAGTAAAGGCGTATTTGCGGCAAACCTCCCCTTTTCTGGAGGAGAAAGCTTCTTTGTATCGCGATAATCAGCCTATGTTCGATAAGTTCGGTATTAAAGAGCAGCTAGACAGAGCGTTCCAATCGCGCATTAGACTGGAAAGCGGCGGGGATCTAGTCTGGGATCAGACGGAAGCCTTAACGGTCATTGATGTTAATACGGGCAAGTTTATAGGGACGACTGACTTAGAGGAGACAGTGTTTCTTACGAACTTGGAGGCTGCAGAGGAAATCGCCCGATTGCTTCGGCTCAGGGATGTTGGTGGAATCATCATTGTAGACTTCATTGATATGGAGACTGAAGAGCATCGTCAGCAAGTTGTGCAAAAGCTTGAAGCAACGGTGAGGAAGGACCGAACGAAATGCCAGGTGATTGGCTGGACACGTCTTGGTCTGCTTGAAATTACTCGCAAGAAGGCCCGTCAGAGCGTCTCTAGTTATTTTCTGGAAGCATGTCCAACGTGCAAAGGGCAAGGTAAAATATCGTTGAAATATTAATATAAAAAATATTCATTGTAACAAGCGGTGTTTTATGCTAAAATCTTTAAGTGCGTGCAATCTGAAGATTTTGCAGGCTACAACCGCACTCCACCGGGTCGATAAGATCGGCGCTGTCCTAGCTGCTTTAGAGTTACGACAACCGACACCCTATGAGGCGAGTCTTAGACATGAGGAGGTGCACCAGATGTACGCGATTATTGAAACTGGCGGTAAACAGTACAAAGTTCAAGCAGGAGATGTTCTTTTCATTGAGAAGCTTTCTGCTAACGAAGGCGACAGCATCACGTTTGATCGTGTGTTGGCCGTATCCAGCAAAGACGGTTTGACTACAGGATCCCCGATGGTGTCCGGCGCGTCCGTAACGGGCAAAGTCGAGAAACACGTCAAAGGCGAGAAAATTATCGTCTTCAAGTACAAAGCAAAGAAAAACTACAAACGCAAACAAGGCCATCGTCAACCGTACACGAAAGTGACAATCGAGAGCATTAAGGCTTAAGAGGTAGCCGAGATGATCAAGATTACGATCGTGCGCGACGTTGAGAAGGTTATTATACGGTATAGCGTCTTGGGACATGCTTATTATAATGATCCTGGCATGGACATTGTCTGTGCGGGCGTTTCGGCGGTAACCCAAGGAACGGTAAACGCGATTGAAAGGCTGACGGGATTAGTTCCGGTTGCTGAAGTTGAAGAGAAATCCGGGCTGCTAAGAGTAGAAACTCCAAGTAGCGAGGATACAGTGCGAAATGCTCAGGTCCAGCTTCTGCTGGAAGGGATGGTCGTTTCTCTCGACTCAATTGTGGAATCTTACGGTAAGTTCGTGAAAATAAAGGAAACCTTTGTGGAAAAAGGAGGTTGAAACCATGTTGAAGCTGAATCTCCAGTTATTCGCCTCGAAAAAAGGGGTTGGATCGACAAGGAACGGACGTGATAGCCACTCTCAGCGCCTTGGCGCTAAGAGAGCGGACGGTCAAGTTGTTACTGCTGGCAGCATCTTGTTCCGCCAACGCGGTACTAAGATCCATCCGGGCACGAATGTAGGCATCGGCAAAGATGATACGCTATTTGCACTAGTGCAAGGCGTAGTCAAATTTGAACGTTGGGGACGCGATCGCAAGAAAGTAAGCGTCTATCCCGTTGAGCAAGCGCCAGTAGCGGCTGCACTCGAAGTTTAATACGGCATCTAGAACCCCGGTCAATGGAAGTTGGCCGGGGTTTTTGCATGACTACGAAAAGAACCATTTTATAGAAAGTACATATGGGGTTATGCGTGGTTATGAGAACCCCTCCATGTTATACTATGTAATGGATGAAGTTACCTAGCTTTGGAAGGATAGGAAGAACGAAACGGGGAAGTCACATGATGTTAAGAGGATTGACACTGTGGGGACTTGCAGCGTTGGTATCGCTCGCCATTCCTACTATGGGTGTGTTTGTCTGGCACCGATCCTGGTGGCCGCTTATCCTATTCGTCACATGGACGTTTGCGGTAGGAATAGCTTTGTTAACTATGGAGAAACGTAAACATCGGGAGCATTGCGATCGTTTGGTGAGTCATGCGCAATTGTCCTCTATTCGTACCCTTAGCCATCATCGACATGATTGGATGAACGAGCTGCAAATATTGTATGGTTATCTAAGGCTTCATAAACTCGATAAAGCAGTCGATGTTGTGGACAGAATAAGAGTACGGATGGATCATGATAGTAAACTATCGCAGATTGGAATACCTGAGCTTACTACTTTCTTGATGTCGTTCCGCACGGTTTGCGACACGATGCGCTTAGAAGTGGAAGTACAGGATGGCTTGCAATTGGATCGTCTGCCTTACCCGGCAGAAAAGCTTTCAAAAATTGTAATTGGATTGGTGAATATAATTCGTTACCGTGCAGCGAATCCTATGGGTGGCGAAAATGTCCTCAAGCTATTCATGCATCAATCTGATGCTGGACTGAAGCTTACGATGATTTATGAAGGTGAGCTTGCAGCAGCAGATAGCGTAAGGTCGGAATTAGAGCAATGTGTGCAGGATTTAGGGCAATTGGATACGGGAGACGAGCAGGCAGAGAAAACACAGAATACACGGACGATGGTTGTCCATTTTCCTCTGCCGGCATAACGGAGTGAACTTACATGTTTGTGGATAAAGCGAAGATTTATGTTAAAGGCGGAGACGGTGGAGATGGACTCGTTTCCTTCCGTAGGGAATTATATGTTCCAGAAGGCGGACCGGCGGGCGGCGACGGAGGGAATGGCGGCAACCTTATTTTTCGAGTGGATGAAGGCTTGCGGACGTTGATGGACTTCCGTTACCAGAAGCACTTCAAAGCTGCAAAAGGTGAGAAAGGCCGTAACAAATCCCAGCATGGAGCCAATGCGGATCATATGATCGTTCGGGTACCGCCGGGAACAACTGTCATCGATGACGATACAGGTGAAACGATTGCGGATTTGACCCGTCACGATCAGCAAGTGGTCATAGCCAAAGGGGGCCGCGGAGGCAGGGGAAATACGCGCTTCAAGAGTGCAGTTAACACAGCTCCCGCTATTGCTGAGAATGGTGAAGAAGGACAGGAGCGTTGGGTAACGCTCGAGCTTAAGGTTATGGCTGATGTGGGCTTGGTCGGTTTTCCGAGCGTTGGCAAATCAACCCTACTCTCCGTTGTATCGGGAGCACAGCCTAAGATCGGAGCTTATCACTTCACTACAATAACCCCTAATTTAGGTGTGGTTGATCTAGGAGATGAGCGCAGCTTCGTTATGGCCGATTTACCTGGGCTCATTGAAGGAGCGCATACGGGAGTTGGACTCGGACATGAATTCCTGCGGCATGTGGAACGCACCCGTATAATCGTTCATGTCGTGGATATGTCCGGAATAGAAGGCCGTGATCCTTTCGAGGATTGGGTCAAAATCAACGAAGAGCTAAAACTCTACAATGCCAAGCTGGCGGATCGTCCGCAGATTGTCGCTGCGAATAAGATGGACATGCCGGATTCGGAAGAGAACCTTACTGCATTTAGCGAGCAGGTGAGCAAGGTGAATCCGGAAATCGCGATTATGCCGATCTCCTCCTTGACTAAGAAGGGCATTCAAGAGCTTCTATACCGGGTATATGATCTGCTCGAGTCGTTGCCGGATCCTCTGGAGGTAGAAGAGAGCAAGGAATTGGCAGATGCCGAAGAAGGTGTCGTCTATCGTTATGAATCCACGGGTAATACAGAGTTCAAAATAACAAAGGATAATGAAATCTTTGTTGTGGAGAGTGAAGATATCGAGCGGTTGATGAGACGGACCCAATTCAATTCTTATGAGGCTGTTGTTCGCTTCGGGAGAATCTTGCGGGGAGTCGGTATTGATGCTGAACTGCGTAAGCGAGGAGCCAAGGACGGAAGCATTATCCGCATCGGAAAGTTCGAGTTTGAATTCTTTGAGGGCGGCGCTGATGATTACAACTATAAAGGTGAATAATCTTATTCGAATCAACCGGTATCTGTACAAGGTGCCGGTTTTTTCTTTTCGCGAAAAGGGGAACATACCTATTGCTGCTAGCTTCAAGATTCGATATAATGTCCACTATACACATACACTCGTTTTTCCTAGGAGGACGCGAGATGGCGGAACGCTATTATGTCGTCCGAGAGGACTTGCTGCCGGAAGGCATTCTTAAGACGGAGCAAGCCAAAGAGCTTCTGCGCAGGGGCGAAGCGGCAACCATTTATGAAGCTGCAGAACGCGTAGGCTTAAGCCGCAGTGCATTTTATAAGTATAAAGATGGTGTCTATCCGCTTGAGCAAGCATCCCGCGACAGAATCGCAACTTTATCTATGGATCTAGTGCATCGCTCAGGAGTGCTGTCCAAGGTTCTCAGCATGCTTGCGGCTAGTGAGGGGAATGTATTGACTATATCTCAGTCGATACCGCTTCAAGGCATGGCGAATGTCGTCATTTCAATAGATACATCACTTGTTAACGGTGCCCTGCCGGAGCTTTTAGAGAAGCTTCGTTCTTTGGATGGCGTCAAACGAGTAACGATTGCAGGACGAAGTTAGTTGCAAATGTAAGAATAGGTTGACAATGGAAGCGGAGGAACTATGATGAAGCCAGTCAGAGTAGGATTGTTAGGATTAGGAACTGTCGGTACAGGTGTTGTCCGAATCGTTGAAGGACATCAGGAGGATTTGCTTAATCAAGTTGGGTCTCCGGTATCGATTGCTCAGATATTAGTTAAGGATCGTTCAAAAGGAAGAAACATAGCAATCGATTCATCCAAGCTCACAGAGGACCCTTGGGAGATCGTTCGCAACCCTGACATCGATGTAATCGTAGAGGTTATGGGGGGAATCGGTTTAACGAAGGAATATATTCTGGAGGCGCTGGATCAGGGCAAACATGTCGTAACAGCCAATAAAGATCTAATGGCGCTGCATGGTCCTGAGATATTGGCAAAAGCACGCGATAAAGGCTGCGATGTGTTATATGAAGCGAGTGTAGCCGGTGGAATTCCGATTATTCGCACACTAATCGAAGGGTTCTCATCCGACAGAATCACGAAAATCATGGGGATCGTCAACGGGACGACCAACTATATATTAACAAAAATGAGCCAAGAGGGCGCAGCATATGAAGACGTTCTAAAGGAAGCGCAAGATCTAGGTTATGCGGAGGCGGATCCTACCTCTGATGTTGAGGGCTTGGATGCAGCCCGCAAGATGACGATTTTGTCGACATTGGGCTTCCGGTCTAATGTTGCCTTGGAGAACGTCAGCACACAAGGGATCAGCGGCGTCTCTCAAGAGGACATTCAGTATGCCAAACGGCTTGGTTATGAAGTGAAGCTGCTAGGAATTGCAGAACGCCAAGATGACACAATCAGCGTGAGCGTTCAACCGACTTTAATCAAGCATACTCATCCGATCGCATCCGTAAATGGCGTATTCAATGCTGTATATGTTCATGGGGAAGCTGTAGGGGAAACGATGTTCTACGGACCAGGCGCAGGAGAAATGCCAACTGCGACGTCTGTCGTGGCCGACTTGGTTGCTGTGGTCAAGAATATGAAGCTAGGCGTAAATGGCCGCCAAGCACAGCTATCCTATAATGTCTTAAAGCTAAAAACCGACGAACAGATAGCCTCGAAATTTTTTCTTCTTCTACATGTTGAGGATCGTGCAGGCGTATTGGCTCAAATTGCTCAAGTATTCTCTAATTGTGATGTCAGTATCGAATCTGTCATGCAGCCGTCATTGCCGAATACTGCAGGCGCAGAGATTATCATTATTACCCATGATGCCAGCAAGGCGGCTATGAATAATGTATTGAAATCTTTCGAAGGTTTAAAAGCCGTTCGCAAAATAAAAAGCATCTATCGTGTAGAAGGCTAAAAAGGCGGTAGGAAATGGTGCAGGAGCTAAGTACTATGGAGCAAGAGGTTAAAGTTATTAAAGGACGAGTTGTCGTTAAAATTCCTGCCAGTACAGCGAACCTGGGGCCTGGCTTTGATTGTCTGGGCATGGCACTATCTTTGTATGCATGGGTAAGCATGTCTGCTTCAGAAGAGACGAGGATAACTTTAGTTGGCGATAATCTGAATGGTGTACCGCTGGATAAATCCAATCTCGTCTATGAAGTCGCTCAAGCCGTATTTCATAAAGCCGGGATCGAGCAGACTGAGCTTGATATTTCTATTCGCAGCGATATTCCATTAACTAGAGGATTAGGAAGCAGCGCTGCTGCAATAGTCGGGGCTTTAGTGGCTGCAAATACACTTATTGGGAACAAGCTGACTGAGGATGAGCTATTTCAAATGGCAACCGAGTTAGAGAAACACCCGGACAACGTGGGTGCATCCCTTTTCGGCGGTATAATTGTTGCAGCTTGGGATGGTGCAAGAGCAGAGTATGTTCGAATGGATCCACCTGCAGGTATGGACATATTAGTAGCGATACCTGAATTCGAGCTATCAACGAAGAAAGCTCGTAATGTCCTTCCAGAGCATATCTCGTTATCCGATGCGGTCTTTAATGTAAGCCATAGCTCGCTTCTGACCGCGGCGTTGGCAACAGGTCAATTGGATTTGCTTCGGCACGCGATGAGAGACCGTTTGCATCAGCCCTATAGAGCCGCACTTATTCCAGGGATGAACACCATACTAGAGGAAGCAACGGATCACGGTGCCTTGGGCGCAGTGCTTTCAGGTGCAGGCCCTACTTTACTGCTGCTGGCGGAAACCGAGACTTCTTGTAAAGGGAAGCTGGCAGCGTTTGTTACGGAGGTTATGGCAAAGGAAGGAATAACAGTCACGACCCGTTGGTTAATGCCTTGTCTGCATGGCCCCCAAGTGATATTTATGAATCAGGATCATCCTGATTACAAGCTTGAGCTTCACCAAATATTGCCGGCATCTGAAGCGGGGGTAGTCGAATGAGTAGAATTAAATCCGTAGCGTTACTGCCCAAAGGCACAGTGTCTGACGAAGCAGTAAGATATATGTTCCGTGATGAGGATGTAGAATATGTCTATTGTAAAATGATTGCGGATGTCTTCCAATCGACAGCTAACGGTCATACGGATTGGAGCGTTATTCCGATCGAGAACACGATTGACGGGTCCGTGAGCCTACATATCGATTGGCTTGTTCATGAAGTCGATTTGCCGATCCGTGCAGAGTGGGTATATCCTTCTATTCAGAATTTGATCGGCTCCGCTGAGGAGTTATCTGGGGGAAACGGTCAGTGGGATCCCAGTAAAATCACAAAGGTTATGAGCCATCCCGTCGCGATGGCACAATGCTTACAGTTCATTCGTTCCAAACTGCCTCATGCGGAGCTGGAGACGCTCAGCAGTACAGCTGAAGGGGTAAGAATGGTGAAGAACAATCCAGGCAAGGGCTGGGCGGCGCTAGGGACGGAATTAGCCGCGTCTGACTTAGGGCTGGATGTCTTAGAGACTTCTGTTACTGACCATGATAACAACTTCACTCGGTTCTTATTAGTTGGTAAAACACCCTATGAAAAAGCCGAAACTCCTCTGCGGAAGACGAGCATTCTGATCACGCTGCCTGAGGATTATCCAGGTGCATTACATCAAGTATTATCCGCATTTGCTTGGAGACGTATTAATTTATCGAAGATTGAATCACGGCCAACGAAGAAGAAGCTGGGAAGCTCTTATTTCTATATCGATATTGAACTTCCTTTGGATAACATTCTCGTTCCCGGCGCAATCGCCGAAATTGAAGCCATTGGCTGCCAAGTACGTATTTTGGGTTCGTACCCTAGCTTGCCTTTCGAAGGATAAGAGTGAAAATACTGGTTTTATCATTTCAAGTGATCCGATACGCCAAATGGCTGTCGGATTTTTATTATAAAGGATGTCAAATGCCCATTACCTGCATAGGATGTAAGGATTGCGCGAGGGCATCCGCCCGGTCGTGAACGATGTCAATCCATCAGGAGGGAACGGCGTGAAAATCCATATGGTTAAACAAGGGGATACGTTGTACTTGATAGCTAAGAAATACAACGTAGCTCTAGAAGAAATGATCAAGATGAATCCCGAGATCAGCAATCCAGATGAGATTGCTGTAGGGATGAAGGTGAAGATACCGTCTCAGCCTAAATCTGCTTTAGAGGTATTCCATCAACATATTGTTCAGCAGGGCGACAGTCTTTGGAAGCTGTCCAAGTCATGGGGAGTCCAGCTTGCCGACATGATAAAGGCCAATCCGCAGCTGAAAAATCCGAATGCCTTATTAACCGGAGAAGTGGTTAACATTCCAAAAACACCGCAAGGAGCAGCGTCGCAGCAAGCTTCGATGCATAGCAACCTCATACCCGGTAAGGGCAATACTGGCTTGAAGCCAGGAACGGGAATGAAGCCCGACACTGCTATTAAACCAGATACGAGTATTCAACCTATACCCCTTCAATCTCTTCCGACGCCGCCGCCAGTCACGATCACGCCAGTTCTACCGCCCCAAAAGCCACTTTCACCGCTTATGCCATTAGTCGAAACGAAACCGACCTATGGCTTCGAGATGCATGAGAATACGAACTTGTTTATGCAGTACCCGGTTCCAGCGGTTCAAGCAACTGCACAGGCAGGATTTCCCTATTATCCGGATTCGGTGCCTAAGGGCTACGGAATGCAACAGCCTATGGTAAGTCCAGAATCTGTTAGCGGTCACGGTTATGGGTATCAACAAGACTTTTCTCCTTTAGAAGGCAAGATCGCAGGAACAGTTGGCGGAGTGTATGATCATAATGATTATATTGGATATGGAGCGTATAACCAGCTGCCGTATAACCAGCCCCCGTATAACCAGCTTCCGTATAACCAGCAGCCGTATAACCAGCCTCCGTATAACCAGCTGCCGTATAACCAATCAGCGGTGCAAGGATTGACCTCGCCTGTATCTAAGGCTGCAGGCTGTAAATCCTGTGGCGGAGCTTCAGTATTGCCAGCTCATATGGGTGCGAACGCAGGTGCGGTACCCTATGCGGATCTATATCCTGGCATGGAATATCCTGGTGGAAACTCCCCCTATGCAGCATCGCCCTTCGGAGCGTCTCCTACGTATGGGAAAATGGAGAATTTACAGCACTCGGTTAGCCCTTTCGCGAATTACCCTGGTATGCATTATGGAAGTTATCCGAACATCCAAGCCCCTGGAGCATCAATGGGTGACTTAACTTCACCTGCTGCCGGATATGTTCCGCAGGTCGAGCCTTACTATGGAGGATTTCCCCCGATTCCAACATTGCCGCCATTGCCGCCAATGCCGCCAATGCCTCCAATGGGTCCCTTGGTTGACCATTACGATGATCGGTCTTCCAGCAACGAAGAAGACGTAACGGTTGCAGCAGCACCAGCGGTTAAGAAGCGTATAGCCAAACCAAGACCGAAGCAAATCGCGGTAAAGCAGTCCAGACCTGAACGCAAGGAAAATCTCCCTTGGATTAAGTGGTAATAATAAGCGCATAACACCGGAATTCCCTGGTAACAATAAAGAAAAAAGCAGAGAAGGGGATTCCGGTGCCTCGTTTTCATATCCTTAAAGAGCTAAAGAAAGCTTTAAAGAGAAAACGCCGTCATGTTTGGTCGCTTGGAGCGGGCGTCTTTCTATTCCTGTTGGCAACGCTTGTGGGTTCTTGGTTCGCTCATCGGCTGATAATACAAGGAGAAAGTGAGCGACAAGCGTTCCCTGCTGACGCTTCTATCTCGGTATGGATGGACAACCCTGCGACGCAAGAGGGATCCGGATTATCCATACGGGATCAAATCATTCTTATGCTTCAGAAAATGGAAGGGCCAGTCGAGCTGGTCTTACATCGCACCTACCTGTGCGGGGAAGAATCACGTCAAATTGGAAGCCACCCAACCTCAGTAGCGATCGAGCTGCTGAAGTCGCATCGGGATTGGGGAGCGGAGTTCGATTCAACCGGGGCGTTAATTATGGAGGAGACGGTTGATGATCTTTCCCCCCAATGTCGGAAAACAGCTTACATCGCAATGGATAAGGATGGGAATTTGTCTTTGTTTGACGGTCTTCCTCGGCGGGAGAAAGTCATTCGCACCTTCTTTCAGTTAGATGTCGATATGCTCGAAACTCGGATGTCGGAGGATCGTATGCTTGAGCTATCGAATGGCATACGCATTACGGATAGGGATGAGTATAATAGTGTTTTATCAACCTTCAACGAGTTTGCTAAGTTAAAATCGGAATGAAGACATGAGCTAATCTTAATTGTTTTCTCGAACGAGGCGTTTCCCTGGGGAGCGCTTTTTTTTTTTTTTTTGTATCGGAAAAGTGGGCCGTTCTTCTTGATTTGATGGAATTCCAGCGTTCAATACTGTTAATCAACGTGTGTCCTTCGCACTATTTTGTAATGCGCAGTACTCGCCGAAAGTCTTGCTGCTCTAGTAACTTCAACGATGATGAGAGACTTAGGTATGCATTTCTGTTCTCCTTCTGTTCTCATGGGGGTTAACATTTGATATAATTGAATGAAGTATGCAGTGCGAATGGAGAGCGGGGTAACGGATTCATGAGAGTATTGGGAATCGACCCTGGAATAGCCATCATGGGATTCGGGTTTATAGACAAGGTAGGCCATAAGCTGACTCCCGTTCAATATGGATGTATCGAGACGGCAGCCGGGACACCCCAGGAGCTGCGATTGAAACAAATCTACGAAGCAGTTTGTAGTTTATTAGATCAATATAAGCCGGATACAGTAGCAGTAGAGAAGCTGTTCTTCAACAAGAATGTGACGAACGCTTTCAGTGTTGGGCAAGCTCGCGGGGTTTTCATGTTAGCTGCTGCCCAGCGAGGCTTGCCGATTGGGGAATATACTCCGATGCAGGTTAAGCAGGCGGTCGTTGGATATGGGGCAGCCGAGAAACGACAGGTACAGGAAATGGTCAAAATGCTGCTAAAATTATCTGCCATACCGAAGCCAGATGATGTGGCCGATGCGCTTGCAGTTTCGATCTGCCACGCCCACTCCATCGTCATGAACGACAGAATGAATGGAGTGACAACCTAATGATTGACTATTTGCGAGGAATTGTAGCTCACTTAGAAAGCGAATATGTTGTACTTGATGTCCGTGATGTCGGTTACCGCGTGTTTACACCAAATCCATATGGCTTAGCCCGCAATGAGGAGCCTGTGCAATTGTACATCCATCATCATGTACGTGAGGATGCTATTCAACTGTTCGGATTCACCACGAGGGATGAGCAAGCGTTGTTTCGTAAGCTGCTTGAGGTTTCCGGGATAGGGCCGAAGGTAGCGCTCGCCGTTCTTGCAGGCGGAAGACCCGAAGCGGTTGTTGCAGCCATCCAGCAAGAGAACGTGACATTCCTCATGAAGCTGCCGGGAATCGGCAAGAAAACGGCGCAACGAATGATACTTGATTTGAAGGACAAGCTTTCAGTAACGGATAGTCGCTGGGCTGGCGCTTCGATGATAGAGCAGGATATTCCAGTTGCTGCAGAAAGCGGTTCAATATGGGCAACGGCACGTGAAGCGCTTGTGGGCCTTGGGTATCGGGATGCGGAATTGGATAAGGCATGGCATGTGTTAAAGGATAAAGTCACCGGCGAGGAATCCCCGGATATACTCATTAAGAAAGCACTTCAGCAATTATTCCAAGGATGATAAGCTGCGGGAGAGGAGGCCGGAACAATGGAAGACCGAATCGTTACCGCGAATTTAATGATGGAAGACCAAGCGGTGGAATATAGCCTGCGTCCCCGTTATTTGGCGGAATATATCGGCCAAGCTCAGGTTAAGGACAATTTGAAGATTTACATAGAAGCTGCTAAGATGCGGAATGAGCCTTTGGATCACGTACTTCTGTATGGTCCGCCGGGTCTAGGGAAAACGACATTATCGAATATTATCGCCAATGAGCTTGGCGTTAATATCCGCACGACGAGCGGACCCGCAATTGAGCGGCCTGGAGACCTGGCCGCGATACTATCGAATCTGCAGGAGAATGACGTTCTCTTCATCGACGAGATTCATCGGCTTCACCGAACGGTCGAGGAAGTGTTATATCCGGCGATGGAGGATTTTGCGTTGGACTTCATCATTGGTAAAGGACCGAGCGCGCGCTCCGTTCGTCTGGATCTGCCGAAGTTCACCTTAATCGGGGCAACGACACGAGCCGGATTATTGTCCGCGCCTTTACGTGATCGTTTCGGAGTTGTAAGTCGGTTAGAGTTTTACACGGAAGATGAGCTGTCGTATATCGTAACACGCACCTCGGAAATATTCGGCGTGGCTATGGTAGGGGAAGCCTCGCGGGAAATCGCCAGACGGGCACGAGGAACGCCGAGAATTGCCAATCGCCTTCTGAAACGAGTGCGTGATCACGCCCAAGTCAGAGGTGACGGAATTATTACGGATGAGGTCGCTATGGATGCTCTGGAGAGAATTCAGGTGGATCCAATGGGCTTGGACAACGTCGATCACAAGATGCTTCGTTCGATGATCCAGAATTACAGCGGCCGACCGGTAGGTTTAGATACGATCGCAGCTTCCATCGGTGAAGAAAGCCAAACGATTGAAGATGTTTATGAGCCCTATCTCATGCAAATCGGATTTCTGCAGCGTACACCGCGTGGTCGAATTGTTACAGCAGCCGCTTACCGCCATTTGGGATTACCTGTACCGAACTTTAATGGATGAGTGCTCATGAAATCGGAATCTAATTATAAAGTAGTATAGGTTGTTCAGACCTACATCTAGACGGAGGCGAAATGGATGACCCCAGAGGTTAAGCGCTCTTTTTCTCGCTTGTTACTGCTTGTACTATTGGTGACTGCAGTCGTGTCAGGCTCGACTCGCATGACGGTTCATGCAGCTGTAGATGTACCGAATACTATCCGTGTCGCCTTATTCATTAATCTTGGATCTGGTAAATACCAATCTTTGACCCCAACAGCGACGTTAACCTCTTCTGGAGGAATGAATCTCATCTGGCGTGATCCTTCATTTAGTCTTACCGCGGGCTCCATTCCTGCAGGACAAGCTGTACGATTTGCGGTGGATGGCTATCGTGCTCTTGTTCTGGAGACGACGGATTTGAATGCGGCAATTGTCGTTCTTAAGAAATTACAAGCATCAACTAATTCCGCTTTCGTAACAAGACTATCGAAATCCGGCAGAACAGTATATCAGGTCACGGAAGGAATCTATTCCAGCGCAGGAGGAGCAGCTTCCGCAGTAGCGAAATGGACGAATGCAGGAGTAGCCTCCGGTATACAGTCCTCAATTAGCGCACGTGCTGTAGGGCCTTGGGCAGTTGAGGCAGGTCCATATGTGAGCAATGCGGAAGCGACAGGTGCTGCGGAGATGCTTGGGAGTACTGGGTTGGAAGCTTATGTTGCATTTAAGCCGCAAGACGGTGGATTAAGCTACGTCGTTCGTGTTGGACAAGAGATCGATTCCTCCTCTCTGGGTGGAATACAGCAAGCCGTTTCGGCAGCTGGCGGTTTGAATGCACGTATTCCCGCAGCCGGTGAGCCCTATGCGATCGTACGTGATGACATGACATTTTACGGAAGTGGCAATAAGCCCATTTCAATGTATGCGATTCCGGCGGGCTCGGGTACTGTTCTTCGGGCCGATCCACAGGACGCTAGTGGCATTCAAGTCATTGAAAGAGGCAAGAGAACTTATCGGGGAAGCATGGAAATAAGCACATTGAATCAGTCATTGGCTGTCATTAATGATGTTGACTTCGAACAGTACTTATACTCCGTAGTCGGCGCAGAGGTTGGCTCAAGCTGGCCGATTGAGGCACAGAAAGCACAAGCGGTAGCTGCGCGTTCTTATGCCTTGGCTTCAGGACTCGGATACCAGATTGCTCATGTCGTGGATACGACGAATAGCCAAGCCTATTATGGTATGGGTTATGAGAATGCTAACTCTACAAGCGGCGTAAACCAGACAGTTGGACAAGTGTTAACCTCTGGGGGTAAAGTCATAAGTGCGGTGTTCTCTTCTAACGCAGGCGGTATAACTGCAGATAACAAACTCGAGATTTGGGGAGGAGACAATTCCTTTCTCCCTTCAAGCGTTTCAAGTCCGGATACAGGTCCGTTAGAAGGGAAATTAAAATGGGTTTACGTATCAATCCCATCGGGCCAAGCCGGTTATATCCGATCCGATTTATTAGCAGATAGCGGTCAACACCATTCGACCGGAGCTAAACTGCTGCGAGTGACCTCTGAGGGGACATCGGTACGTTCTAGGCCGCAGATAGTCTCAACCGTAGAACCAATCGCCAAGCTTAGCAATGGGACCCTTGTCGTACAACTCGACAAAGTAGAGCAATATACTGAGTATAGCTGGGTTGAAGCGCCAATGACACCTGAACAGTTACTGGCATCCATCAATAAAAGAGCAAAGACACCGATTTCAGGACCTTTGAAAACTTTGGAAGTAACAAAACGCGGTCCGTCTGGCCGTGTCATAGAGGTTAAGGCGAACGGAGTTATCGTTAATGTGGGAGCTTCCGATAATTTGCGGGGAGCTTTGAACGGCCTGCGGAGCACGTTGTTCTCCATTGAGGAAACTGGACGTTATACAGCGCTGAATGGCGATGGCGAGAAACGCGATGTTCCAGAGCAGAGCGGTGGGCTGCAAGTTATCGGAGGCGATGGCGTTACACGTTCGCTGACGGACGAAAATATATATGTATTAGATGGCAAAGGCAATTTGCGCGCCGGCACGGCTTCGCCTGCGTTTGTCTTTTCTGGCAAAGGTTACGGACATGGCCTTGGCATGTCGCAATGGGGTGCCAGAGGTTTAGCAGAGCAAGGGTATGACTACCAATCTATCCTGAGATACTATTATCAGAATGTGACGATCGAAGAGGATGCTCAATAATGAATGTTAGCGATTATGATTTTGAATTACCGGAATCCCTTATAGCACAAACACCTTTGTTAGAGCGGAGCTCATCTCGTCTTCTCGTTCTTGATAAAAACACGGGTGAAATCAAGCACCGCAGCTTCACTGATTTAGCTGAATATTTACAGCCGGGTGACACGTTAGTGCTTAACGACACGAGAGTACTCCCGGCACGATTATTCGGGATCAAAGCCGATTCGGGTGCGAAGGTGGAACTATTGCTCCTCAAGCGATTAGAAGGCGATCGATGGGAAACCTTAGTTCGTCCAGGGAAAAGGATTCACAAGGGTGCTAAGCTTAACTTCGGAATACCGGAAAAGACCGAAAAAGACGCAGGGGAGCCATCAAACGCTGCTCCTCTGCTTACGGCTATCGTGGAGGAAGAAGGGGAGATGGGAGCGAGAATTATTCGCTTCGAGTACAAAGGCATATTCAATGAGCTGTTGGACCAACTCGGCCAAATGCCTCTTCCTCCCTACATTAAGGAAAGACTATCCGACCGTGAGCGCTACCAAACCGTGTATTCCAAAAATGAAGGCTCAGCCGCTGCTCCAACGGCAGGATTACACTTCACTGATTCCTTCCTGGAGCAGCTCCAAGCAAACGGAGTAAAGCTATGTCCACTCACTTTGCACGTAGGCTTGGGGACTTTCCGTCCTGTATCCGCAGAAACGATAGAAGAGCATGACATGCATGCGGAATGGTATTCTATAAGCGAAGAGAGCGCGAAGCTGCTGAATGCTGCCAAGGCTAGCGGCGGCAGAATCATCGCTGTAGGAACAACCTCATCACGCACGCTCGAGACAATCGGTCAACGGTTCAAGAATGAACCCGTACAAGCTTGCAATGGCTGGACCGACATTTTCATTTATCCAGGATACACTTTCACGATGGTCAATGCCTTGCTTACGAACTTTCATCTACCGCGTTCAACGCTAGTTATGCTTGTCAGTGCACTAGCTGGACGCGACAATGTCCTTCAAGCCTACCGTGAAGCCATCAACGAACAATACCGCTTCTTCAGCTTCGGCGACGCCATGTTCATCACCTAACCCCCTCCCTCTCCTCTCCTCCCTCCATGCCATAAGGTTTTCCTCACTTTGTTCTAAGGTTTACTCGAGGGAAGCGCAGAGGAGGGAAGAAAAGGGTTGATACGGAGAGTTTACGTCCGCCTTTGAAATTCGAGTTGTATCCATTACCCATTCAAACAACTTGGATCGCTCTTTCGGGGTCCCCGCAAAGTAATCGGATTATGCTTCGTCAGCATAGAGTTCACTTTGTGGGGTGTTGCAGTGGCGGAGTAGCAACCCTTTTCTGTACGACGAAATTGCGGTTTCCAGCAGTACTAAACTTAGCAGACAGAGAGGAATACCTTAATGGCAGTAAAATACGAATTGCTCAAAACCTGCGCCCAAACCGGAGCAAGACTCGGCAGAGTGCATACACCGCACGGCGTCATTGATACACCAACCTTCATGCCGGTAGGCACCCAAGCTACCGTTAAATCCATGAGTCCGGAAGAGCTGAAGATGCTGGGCGCTGAAATCATTCTGAGCAATACTTACCATTTATTCCTTCGTCCCGGGCACGAATTGGTTAAAGAAGCCGGCGGGCTGCATAAATTCATGAACTGGGATAGACCGATTTTAACGGACAGCGGCGGCTTTCAGGTGTTCTCCCTAAGCGAAATGCGCAAAATCACCGAACAAGGCGTTGAATTCCGTTCGCATCTTAACGGCGACAAGATGTCACTAACTCCGGAGAGCGCAACGCATGTGCAAAATGCGCTTGGCGCCGATATCATCATGGCTTTCGATGAGTGTCCGCCTTATCCTGCAGAGTATGAATATGTGAAGCAATCGACACAGCGGACAAGCCGTTGGGCCGAGAGATGTCTAAAAGCGCACCAACGCCCTGAGGATCAGGCCTTGTTCGGGATCGTACAGGGCGGAATGCATAAGGATTTGCGTAAACAGAGTGCGCTGGAGTTGACTTCACTCGATTTTCCGGGGTATGCTATGGGTGGACTGAGTGTAGGCGAGCCTAAACCGCTCATGTACGAAATGTTGGAAGAGACGATACATTTATTGCCTAGTAACAAGCCTCGTTATCTGATGGGGGTTGGGTCACCAGATGCTCTCATTGACGGAAGCATCCGTGGGGTCGACATGTTTGATTGCGTGTTGCCTACGCGCATTGCCCGCAATGGAACGCTAATGACCAGCCAAGGCCGATTGGTCGTTCGCAACGCCAAGTACACCAATGATTTCGGTCCATTGGATCCGGAATGCTCTTGTTATACTTGCCAGAATTATTCCCGTGCTTATATTCGTCACCTGATCAAAGCGGACGAGACTTTCGGACTTCGTCTGACAACCATACATAACCTTCATTTCCTGGTTAACCTTATGGGTGAGGTGCGACAAGCGATTAGGGAAGACCGGCTTGGAACTTTCCGTGATCAATTTTTCGAGAAATACGGGATGGAAACGAATAACAGCGGTTTTTGAGAAAGGAGGGAAAAAGAAAATGTGGCAAACACTAGCGCCTTTTGTATTGATGTTCGCTATTTTTTATTTCCTGCTGATTCGTCCGCAGCAAAAGAAACAGAAACAACGCAGCACAATGCTTAACGCCTTAAAAAAAGGTGATAAAGTAACAACGGTTGGCGGTCTGCACGGTACGATTTCGGAAATCGCTGACGATACCGTTGTCATCAAGGTAAACGATGTTACGAAATTAACGTTCGATCGTGCTTCGGTTAACAACGTAACGGCACGCTCAGAGTTGAAAGACGAAGTAGAGAGCGTTTAATCTAACTGTTCCTGCTTCAAGTACATAAAAAAGCCTTTCCGACCAGACAATAACGTCCGGTCAGAAAGGCTTTTTAATTTGTATCTAATCATGGATCGATGGGGCATGAGGCGTAACGCTCGAATTGGTAGCATATATCGGGCCGTGTCAGACTCAGCGGTTGCCTGTACCGGCATTAACTCCTAGCATACCGCCGAAAACTCCTGCCAAACATGTTACTCCCAATAAAATGGGTACGGCCATTGACCAGCTCGCATCGGTTGCGAGAAAGCTGATGATCAATAAGAGAAGCGTATATAACATACCGTTAGCCATTCCGAAGTACCAACCCCGTCTCCCAGAGCGTTTGGCTGACATAAATCCACCAGCTAACGATGCCCAACCATGTACGCAGAATACCCATGGCTGCATGGTGGATTCACTGAGGGAGGAGCCCATTAGCATAATGGATAAAATGATTGCGCCAATTGCCAGCCATATTCCAGACCAGTACAAACCGGAAGCGACAGGTGAAGCCATACGTAAACCAAATAAGCGGGATAAAGAATTCAAGGAACACCACTCCTTCTTATTATCATCGTTTGTATCAGCTTATGGCGTAGTTGGAGAACCTAGTACAGGCTAGTTGGAATGGGTTAAAGAGCCTCTATTTGCCATAATTTCCGTACGGTTGATTGGAATGAGCCTTTAGGTACACGGTGACACTATAATGGAAAACGCCCGAAAAGGCAGCCAAAGCGTTAGTAAACCGATTTGGAGGGGAAAACATGGAGCTGACAGCGATCCTGTTACGAACGACATTCATGTATTTCTTCATATTCTTGATTATGCGGTTAATGGGTAAGCGCGAGATTGGTAAGCTTTCGGTCTTTGACCTGGTCATTTCCATTATGATTGCGGAGATTGCGGTTATTGTAATCGAATCGACGGAAAAATCCATGCTGCTTGCGATCACGCCAATAATACTCCTTGTTCTGATACAGTTAGGAATTGCGTTTATTTCCTTAAAAAACAGAAAATTACGTTTATGGTTCGATGGCGAGCCAAGTGTATTCATTCGTGATGGACGTTTGAATCGAGTGGAAATGCGCAAACAAAGATACAATTTGGATGATTTATTGTCTCAGCTCCGTGAAAATCAAGTAACCGATATCGAGAACGTTGTGCTTGCCGTATTGGAATCGACGGGTAAGCTGTCAGTCATTAAGAAAGAAAATCGAGGAGACAGCCAAGGAAGCGGTAGAGACAACCCCGAGGAACAGGAATCCGAAAAATGGGTCAATAATCCCAAAATTCGATACGCGCTGCTGCCTTTACCGTTGATTCTTGATGGACAAGTTCAGGACGATAGCTTAGAGAAGCTAGGTAAGACTCGTTTTTGGTTGAAGAATGAATTGCAAAATTATGAGGTAGACAACTTTAAGAATGTTTTTTTCTGCAGCATCGATCATAGGGGCAGGCTTTATGTAGATAAAAAGTGAAGGTCAGGGAGTCATTTTAGGTTGGAAAAAACGCCCAATTAACGGTATCCGAGCGGCGTCATTTCGATCAATAAGTTTTAGGCCAACAAGCAGCAGCAAATAAAGAAGTATGGCTATAAAGCCGGAAATAACAAGATTTAGAGTGTTGTGCGGCAGTAAGCTTGAATTCCATATCCAGAGGGCTGTTGCGCTCATGACAATCATAGCAGCGGTAACTTTCAGGAAGTCGAGCGGCTGCATGCGGAAGCCTGTTAAGCGAGCCACGCTGATCCAATGCAATAAGGTAACTAATACCATATTGACTCCAATAGCTATAACGGCACCAAGAATACCGAATTGGGGCTGAGTAGCCAATTGGACGATAAGGATAAGCTTGATGGCTGCTCCTGCAAAAGTATTGAACAATGCGGTGCCCGGACGGTTTAGAGCTTGCAGAGAAGCCTGAAGCGGTGCCTGCATATATAATAAAATAGCAATAGGTGCCAACCAACGCAGCATGTCCGCCATGGAATCATCTCCATAGAGCAATATGCAGATGGGTCCTGCGAACAACCCCATTAAAACGACGAATGGAGCTCCTGTCACGACGGCAAGCCGCATGGATTGGTGCAGCCGAATATGAATGGTTGCCCAATCTCCTCGTGAAGCCGCCTCTGATAAGGACGGAACAAGAGATACGGCAAGGGAATAGGTTAAGGCTCCAGGGAGCAGCAGAAGGGGGATAACCATACCTTGCAAGGCCCCATATTGCGCTGTTGCAACTGCTGCAGCTAAGCCTGCTGCGGCTAAGCTTCTAACGGTTAATATGGATTCAAGCAGATAAGAAAGAGATCCGATCATTTTGCTTCCAGTGACTGGAATAGCCGTATGCAATATTTTCCTCAAATAACCTGTTTCTCGGCTAGCTATTTTTATCCCAGCTTCACTGTCCTCGGATTTATATTGGTCCTTCATTAAGATTTGACGCTCTCGAACGAATTGGACCCACAGGACAAGCAATCCGGCACATTCCCCGGCAACCATTCCAAGAACTGCCCCGGCTGCGGCAAGCTCAAGTCCATAAGGCATAAACATCCATGCGAACAAGAGGGTCAGCACAATCCGGAAGATGGTTTCCGTTGTTTGGGAAAATGCGGTCGGGATCATATTCTGCTTACCTTGGAAATAACCGCGCCACACGGACGATACCGCAACTAAGGGGAGAACGGGCAGCATCATTAAGAACGCGCTATGTACGCGCGAGTCGGTCATGATTACGGCAGAAATAAACTCTGATAGTCCCAAGCAGAAGAGAGCTGCGATTAGGCTTATAGATAAGGCTAATGTAACCGCTATTCTTAATATTTTGCTCACAGCGCGAATGTCGCCTTTGGAATCCGCTTCTGCTACGAGCTTTGCAACAGCCAATGGAATTCCACCTGCGATAAGCGTCAGCATTACAATCATGAATGGATAAACTAATTGTATGAGACCCACGCCTTCGGCTCCGATCATTCGAGGCAATGCTATACGGGGAATAAACCCAAGAATTCGGTTCAAAAGGCCAGCCGCCAGCAAAATCATGGCGCCTTGGATAAAAGTCTGTTTGCGCAAAGACAAAGCAATCCCTCATCCCTCATGTGGGTTAGTCCATACTTCATATATGTATGCGATGGTTGTCCATCTTCATGCCACTGGCAGGAATTATGGCTTAAGTGGAGAATTACTCTATAGTGAGCTAGATGTAATGCGGGTTAGATTCCAGTCATCGAGCTAGGAGGATATGAACGGATGGATGAGCTGAACGATATAAATATGACTGACATCGAAATGAACGAGACGATTGAGCAGTTATGTTTAAGTAAAGCGGAAGAGTTTCATTTGATTGGATATGAGCATGTGTCTGGAGCCGATGTTTGGGAATGCGTAAGCGATAAGTATCATACAAAAGGCACTCCGGCGTTATATGAAGTAGTTAACGACATTTTGTCCCTTAAGGTAACGCAGTTCATGAACTTCATTACTTTGAGCATGTATAGAGGCGAGATGCGCAAAAGATAATCGAATAGTTAGGAAGTCTTCTCCGAAAGGGGAAGGCTTTCTTTTTGACTTCCTTTTGAAGTGGTAGTTATAATAGGAACATTGAGAATCGAAAGGGGACCGCAATAGAGATGAAACGATTAGTAGCTTTCGTACTCATTGTACTCGTTGGCTGTGGGGTGATGGGATTCCTAACGCCAGGACTACTGAAGGAGACGAAGCTTGGGCTGGACCTCAAGGGCGGTATCGAAATTCTGTATGAAGCGAATCCGTTCACAGAAGGCGAAGAGTTAACGAAAGAAACACTGATTCAAACAGCGTTAAGCTTGGAAGATCGGGCTAACCGCTCTGGTGTAGCGGAGCCGGAGGTAACGACAGAAGGTAACAATCGGATTCGCTTGAAGATTGCTGTCGATGTAGGAGAAACCCCTAAAGAGCGGGATGAAGCGATCCAGAAAATACGCGATTTAATGAAAAAACCCGCTGAGCTTCAATTCCGAAGCGCTACGGGATGTGCTGATGGAAGCTATTGTAAGGTAGAGTTTACAGGCGTAGATTTCAAATCAGGCGCTGCTGCGGTGGAGTATGATGAGTTGAATCGCCCGCTCGTTAGAATTGAAGTTAAAGAAAAAGCTAAGCTGGCGGAGGTTTCCACGCGTTTAGTCGGTCAAAATTTGGCCATTTATTTGGATGATATTCTGGAGTCTGATCCTGTCGTACAGCAGCCGTTAACGGACGGAACTGCTGTCATTAGCGGGCAAGAGACACGGGCTAAAGCACAGGAGCTTGCGGATATCATTAATTTAGGCGCATTGCCGCTTAAGCTGACTGAGAAATATACCCAGAGCGTCGGAGCTACATTAGGTAAGCAGTCCTTGCAAGACACGTTGTTCGCGGGGATTCTTGCGTCCGTGCTTATACTTATTTTCATGCTCTTGTTCTATCGTATTCCAGGTGTTGTCGCTAGTATTTGCCTTATTGTGTTTGTCTGGATATTGCTCGGTGTCTTCTACTTAATGGATGCGACTTTGACCCTTCCCGGCATTGCAGCCTTCGTGCTCGGAATCGGTATTGCCGTCGATTCGAATATTATTACTGCGGAACGGATTAAAGATGAGCTTCGTTCGGGCAAGACAATCTCTTCCTCCTTGAGAGCAGGAGCAAAGAACAGCTTTCGGACGATTATCGATGCTCATATTACTACCTTAATCGCGGGTATGGTGCTGTATTTCATGGGTCATGGCGTTGTTAAAAGCTTTGCAATCGTCCTGATTGCAAGCATCGTCGTTAACATCGCTACAAACGTTTTTCTTCCGCGTTATCTGCTCAACCTGCTCGTTAAGAGCGGATATTTCAACAATCCAAGGCAATATAACGTGAAGGAGAGTGAAATCGATGCGCTCTAAACGAAACTTTGATTTTGTGAAATCCAGCCGTCGGTTCCTGACCGTCTCTGCCGCTATTTTGTTGATTGGGTTGCTTGCCCTTGGTTTCTTCGGATTAAATTACGGCATTGATTTCAGCTCCGGAACCTCGGTAGATATTTCGACATCGAAATCCGTTGATGATGATAAAATCAAGACGTTCCTTGATGAACAGAAGCTTGGCGATTACACGCTAACCACCGCAGAGAATCGTGATTCAGTCCGATTCAAGCAGGCGCTTAATGAACAGCAGGAAAGAGACTTTAAGGCGGCTTTCCTCTCGCAGATCGATGCGGATGCCTCGTTCGAGATCAATATTGTAGACGTTGATATTGCTCGCGAGCAGCAGACCAATGCGATAATCGGTCTTGCTGTGGCTAGCCTTGGCATTGTTCTCTACATTAGCATCCGCTTTGAATGGAGGTTTGCCCTTGCAGCGGTTGCGTCACTTCTATACGATGCCTTGTTCGTAATCTGCCTATTCTCTATTTTCCGCTTGGAAGTGAACCTGCCGTTCATATTGGCGGTCTTGACCATTATCGGTTATTCCATCAATGATACGGTCGTAATCTTCGATAGGATTCGTGAAAATTTACGTTTCGCCAAAATCAAAACACACGCTGATTTAGAGAAGCTGGTTAATGATAGCATTTGGCAGACTATGGCTCGTTCAATAAACACGGTGATAACAGTTCTCCTTGCCGCTGGATGTTTGTTTGTATTTGGCAGTGAATCGATAAAGCTATTCTCGCTCGCAATGATCTTTGGTTTAGCAAGCGGTGCTTATTCCTCTATCTTTATTGCCAGCCAGCTGTGGCTGTACTTCAAGAAGAGGCAGCCGATTAAGAAATTGACTGTCAAAGCACCAAGCACACCGTAAAGCTTTTAATATAAAGGAGTGGCTGACGATGGAACAACGCTCCGTATCGACGGATCGCGGTGCTCTGGTCTCCCTATGGGGGCTGCTCGGATTGTTCTTAGCAAAGGGTACTGTTGGCTTGCTTACAGGAAGTAAGGCTTTATTAGCCGATGCATGCCAGTCTGCTGCAGATTGCGTAGGAGCGGGTACTACCTATCTTGGGATTCGGAAAGCACGTTTGGATCCCAACGCGAAGGCTTTAAGCGGTCAGCATTCGGAGTCCACAGCAACAATTGTCTTATCGGTCTTACTTCTCGTTGCAGGGCTCGAAATCGGAATTTCCTCCATCCGTTCAATGGCTCGCGGCGTCGAAGAAGCGCCGGGTTGGGGTGCGGTTATCTTGATAGCGGCAAGTATCGGAATTCGAGAAGGGCTTGTCCGTTACAAGAGAAGTCGCAATAACCTGTGCGGTATTCGTGGAGATCGTTATGTTGACCACCGGCCAGACATTTTCGCATCGTTAACCGCCTTAGTTGGAACATCGGGTGCACTCGTTGGAGAAATATACGGGATGCCGTTCCTCTTTGTACTAGATCCAGCCGCTGGTCTTGTAATCTCGGTCTTTGTCGTAAGGATGGGTTATCGATTGACGTCTGGAGTTATAAAGGCTGCCGACCGCACAACACTAGATGATGCCGACGCTCAGACCTTGCTCGAAGCGGTGCAGAGAGTGGAAGGTGTCATTGCAGTGGGCGAAGTGAAAGCAAAGGAGCAAGGGCATTATCTAATCCTTGAGGTCGATATCAGAGTAAACCCGAGGATTAGCGTGATCGAAGGGCAAGATATTGCGCTTCGGGTAAAGAGACAATTAACCAAACGCTTCTTGCATATCATGGATGCCAATGTAAGAGTACAGCCCTATGATCCCGGCTTTCCTTATAAATCTAACCATCATGAAGAAGAACTGCCTTCATTCCTGCAATAATGTTTTCCTGAAGCACTTCAATCCGCCGCCAATCTGTCGGCGGATTGTTTGGTGTAATAAGCTACATACGAAAGGAGTTCATATGATAACATCCAAGTACAGATGGGATATGCCCGTAATAGAGGAGAAATTCGTTACAGAGCTAGCAGACAGCTTAAACATAAGCCCCCTCGTTGCAGGTGTTCTGACTGCGAGAGGATGGAAATCAGATGAGCTTACTGCAGCTTTTCTCCAATCGGATGTAGAGCAGCTGCTGGATCCCTACGAGATGAAAGGGATGCGAGCAGCGGTTGATTGTATCACTCAAGCCATAGCGGCAGGAGATAAAATCCGCGTGTATGGAGATTACGATGCAGATGGCGTGACATCTACATCTCTTATGATTCGTCTGCTGACAGAGCTTGGGGCAACCTTCGATACTTATATTCCGCATCGCAGTAAAGAAGGGTATGGCTTGAATCTTGGAGCGATTGATCTGGCCATTGAAGCAGGAATTCGTCTGCTGATTACGGTGGATAATGGAATTAGCGCGGTGGAGCAAATCGCTTATGCTGCGGAAAGAGGCATTAAGGTAGTTGTAACGGATCATCATGAACCTCCAGAAGTGCTCCCTGAAGCAGTCGCGCTGGTTAATCCCAAGCAGAAGGATTGTTCGTATCCTTTTAAGGGATTATGCGGTGCAGGTGTCGTCTTCAAGCTTGCGCATGCTTTGCTTGGGCGACCCGTATTGGAATACGCCGATCTAGCGGCTATTGGTACGATTGCAGATCTTATGCCCCTCGTAGGTGAGAATAGGGTGATTGCACGTTTGGGACTGGAGCAAATGAGACGGCAACCCGTCGCGGGCATTCGTGCACTCTCGAAGGTGTCCGGGTTCAAGCCTGAGGACTTAACAAGCGGTCGTATAGGTTTCTCGTTAGCACCGAGATTAAATGCGGGCGGGCGCTTAGAGCATGCGGATCGGGCGGTTAAGCTGCTTGAAGCTGCCACTGATGAGGAAGCTGACCTACTAGCCATGGAGCTGGATGTATTAAACGGCGAAAGACAAACTTTGGTTGAACGCACGGTTATTGAAGCAGATGAAATATGGCAGCATTTAAGCAGTGCAGCCACGAATCCAAGAAATGTCATCCTTTTGGCCAATGAGGGTTGGAATGCGGGGATTGCCGGACTCGTTGCCTCTAAGCTGGTGGAACGTTATTATCGACCGGTCATTATTCTAGCAATAGATCCGGAAACAGGATTTGCAAAGGGCTCCGCTCGCTCGATAGATGGCTTCGATCTTTACGCAGCGTTAACAGAATGCGCAGAATTGATGGAGCATTACGGAGGTCACAAAGCGGCAGCGGGCATGACGATTTCCCGGGAAAAGGTTGGAGAGCTTGCTGATCAATTGCATGTGTTAGCAGAGCAATGGCTTAATGAAGAAGATTGGCAGCCGAAGCGGCGGGTTGACCTCAAGATTAACCTTCGCGATGTTACGCTTGAAGCCGTTGAGCAATTAGCCCAATTGGAGCCATTTGGCAATGGGAATCCAACACCGCGAGTTGTTATTCCCAACGTTCTTGTTCGTGAAAGCAGGACAATGGGCAAGGATAAAAAGCATCTGCGGATAACGGTAGAGCAGGCCGGACAAACAATCGAAGCGGTAGCCTTCGGAATGGGTGAGCAGAGAGATAGATTAGCTCCAGATACCCGTATTGATCTGCTCGGTGAACTATCCGTGAATGAGTGGAATGGAACTCGCCGCGTACAGATCATGCTGCAGGATTATCGATCAGATGAGCTGCGGCTTTTGGATAGACGCAAGGAGCAGAATATGTGGTCGTCCGTAGAAAATCTCGTTCTAAATCCAACGTCTGAGATTGTCATCGGATGTGCCACGGCAACTCTATACACAGAAGCAGTTGCCAGGTTCGGGCATACCCCGATTTCGATATGTTTGTATAATGACAGCTTCATTAGTCACCGAACGGAAGTCGAATCTGCTGCGGCGAAGGATTTACAGTCAAGTGTGATGAAGAGCTGGCGACAGTTGATATTGCTTGGCTTACCTAGCGATGAGCAGGAATTAATAACCTTAAAGCAATGGTTAGCTCCAGAAAGAGGAGGAGAAAGTGTACATATTTATTCCGAACCCGGCTTCTTTAATAAGAAGCAGGGTGAGAACTCTGCTGGATTTCCCGATCGGAAGCATTTTGCACAAATATATGCAATGTGTCGTAAGCAAGGTGAATGGTTGGATGCTCCAGATGGTTTCATTCAGAAAGCCGGTTTAGCAACGGGTTGGCCGTTATCCACTATTCGAATGATGCAGGAGGTGTTCATTGAGCTTGGGTTTATTGCAGCTGAAGGTGCCAAGCGGAAGATTGTTTCGGAACCGCCGCGAAGAGAATTGGAGCAATCCATAAGATATGGAAAAGCTAAAGAACAATTCGACGGAGCTTGCTTACATGAGATGACAACAGAGCAATTACGAGAGTGGTTCGCCGCTCACCATCGTTAATTGTCTTTAATTCCTCACAGTGACGCTCCGCTCTAGCCAAAAGACGGGGAAAAAGTGTATAATGCAGATCGTGAGATCATCAAAGGAGCATGATAATTTTGAATTTCAAAGATTATATTCGAGTTATACCCGATTTCCCTCAGCCGGGTATTCGGTTTAAAGATATTACGACGCTGCTTAAGGATGGACCTGCCTATCGGACGGCCATCGAAGCGATGAAAGAACAAGTATCTTCTCTGCAGATAGATCTCATAGCAGGCCCTGAGGCTCGTGGCTTCGTAATCGGCGCACCGCTTGCGATTGCACTGGGTGTTGGCTTCGTTCCAATTCGCAAGAGCGGTAAGCTGCCGGGAGATACAGTAGAAGCAGCCTATGATCTGGAGTATGGTAAAGACCGTTTAGCCATTCATAAGGATTCCATTAAACCCGGTCAGAAAGTATTGATCGCTGATGACCTGCTTGCAACAGGCGGTACAATTGCAACCTCCATTGATTTAATCCGTCAGCTTGGCGGTGACGTCATCGGCGCTGCCTTCCTGATTGAGCTAAGTTATTTGAGCGGACGCGATAAGCTGTCTGGCCTTGAAGTTTCTTCGCTTGTTACTTACTAGTACTGCTTTTTTATTGTGATACCAATGGGCTGCAACAGCTTCTACGGGACTTTCTCCTTGGTCTAATGACTGGGAGAGGTCCTGTTTTCATTTGTTTGTCGTTACACGAATACTTTTGTCGTATTCGGATTGAATTGCCTGCTGCTGCTTAAGGTTGACGTTTCCCGCCGCAAAGAGGCATAATGGTAGCAATAACTTCAGGGGAAACTCCCGGTGTTCGGCACCGGCGGAAAGGAATTCGGCATGGGCATGGAGCTGCTTCTCGAGAAAGCAACTACGTATATGAAAGAGCAAGATTTACAGAAAATCCGGGACGCCTATGAATTTGCCGAGGAAGCTCATCGCGGCCAAATGCGCAAATCAGGTGAGCCCTATATTTTACATCCCTTGGCTGTTGCCGAAATTTGTATGGGCATGCAGATGGATGTCGTTACAGTAATGGCGGCACTTCTGCACGATGTCGTCGAAGACACGAACGTTACAGTGGACGATTTGAAAGATCGTTTCGGGGAAACCTTGGCGGGTCTTGTCGACGGTCTGACAAAGCTGGAAAGAATCCAATTCCGTTCAAAGGAAGAGCAACAAAATGAGAACTACCGCAAAATGTTCGTGGCAATGGCTAACGATATTCGTGTTATTCTAATTAAGCTGGCAGATCGGCTGCATAATATGCGTACGCTTAAGTTCCAGTCAGAAGAAAGCCAGCGCAGAATCGCACATGAAACGCTTGAAATATACTGTCCAATCGCCCACCGACTCGGGATCAGTGCGATCAAATGGGAAATGGAGGATATTGCGCTTCGTTTCCTTAATCCCCAGCAGTATTATCGCATTGCTCATTTAATGAAGATGAAACGTACGGAGCGGGAACAGCACATTACCGAGCTTATTGACCGGATTCGGGAAAAGCTCGAGGAAATGGGCATACAGGGTGATATATCCGGACGGCCGAAGCATATTTATAGCGTTTATAAGAAGATGTCTACTCGCAACAAACAGTTTAATGAAATCTATGATCTTCTAGCCATTCGTATTCTGGTCGACAATGTGAAGGATTGTTATGCAACGCTCGGTATCATTCATACGTTATGGAAGCCGATGCCGGGGCGCTTTAAGGATTATATCGCAATGCCGAAAGCCAATATGTACCAATCCCTGCATACCACGATTGTAGGCTCGACTGGCGAACCTACAGAGGTGCAGATTCGTACTTGGGATATGCATCGAACAAGCGAGATTGGTATTGCTGCTCATTGGTCATATAAGGAAGGAAACAGTAACGGTGTTGCACAGGGCAGCTTTGGGGAGAAAATGAATTGGTTCCGCGAGATCATCGAGCTGCAGCAAGAAACGCGAGATGCAGCGGAATTCATGGAATCGCTCAAGATGGACTTTTTCACTGATCTTGTTTTTGTTTTCACACCTAAAGGTGAGGTTTTCGAGCTTCCGGCCGGATCGGTTCCACTTGATTTTGCCTTCCGTGTCCATACCGAGGTAGGCAATCGGACGATAGGCGCTAAGGTTAATGGACGTATCGTTCCGTTGGACCATAAACTTAAAACCGGCGATATCGTTGAGATTCTGACCTCCAAGCATTCATATGGACCGAGTCAAGACTGGCTGAAGATTGCGCAGTCCTCTCATGCGAGAAGCAAGATCCGACAATGGTTCAAGAAGGAGCAGCGCGAAGAAAGCGTAGACAAAGGCCGAGATTTGCTTGAGCGCGAGCTGAAGCGGCTTGGGCTTGAACCGCATGAATGGATGACTGATGACAAGCTCCAGGAAGCGGCTAAGAAGTTTACATTTAATGATGTGGAAGATATGATGTCGGCCATCGGGTTTGGAGGCATTACGGCAGCCCAGATTTGTACGAAGCTTACGGAGAAATTACGCAAGGAAGCCGAAGAAGCACAGCAAATCCAACTGACTACCGAGATTAAAGAAATGAAAGCTCCCTCCATGGGTGCTGCAGGACGTCGTCGCCCGACACACGGCGTTAGCGTCAAGGGAGTAGACAATCTGCTCGTTCGTTTTGCCCGTTGCTGCAATCCGGTACCTGGCGATGATATTATCGGATATATCACGAGAGGGCGCGGCGTCTCTGTTCATAGATCAGACTGTCCTAATATCCCGACTGGGGAAGAGGGAGAGGAAGCGGCCCGCGTCATTGAAGTAGATTGGGAAAGCGCAGTCGAGGCTAATTATAGCGTTGAGATCGAAATATTAGGCCACGATCGCCGCGGTCTGCTGAATGAGGTTCTTCAAGCCGTCTCCGAGAGTAAAACCAATATTTCGGCTGTATCAGGACGTTCCGATAAGAACAAGATGGCGATCATGCATATGACCATTCTCATCCGCAATAAGGAGCACCTTCAGTCGGTAGTCGATAAAATTAAGCGGGTGAAGGATATTTTTTCCGTGCAGCGGATGATGCAATAGATGCGGGCAAGGACGGAGGCAACACTTATGAAGGTTGTCGTACAAAGGGTATCTGGAGCTAAGGTAACCGTAGCTGGTGACGTTATAGGCGAGATTAAGACCGGGTTGATGGTGCTTGTCGGCGTAGGTCAAGAGGATAGAGAGCAAGATTTATTCTGGATGGCGGACAAGCTGGCGGGCCTCAGGATCTTCGAAGATGAGACCGGCAAAATGAACCTGTCAGTGGAAGATATTAAAGGATCTATCCTATCGGTGTCCCAATTTACCTTATATGGGGATTGCCGCAAAGGCAGACGGCCAAACTTCATGGCCGCGGCAAAGCCGGAAATAGCAGAATCGCTGTATGAACAGTTTAACGAGCGGTTGCGAGCTCGCGGGTTGCAAGTGGAAACCGGACGGTTCGGCTCGATGATGGATGTCTCGCTAGTTAATGACGGTCCTGTGACGATTATTTTAGATAGTAATAACGATTGAAAAAGCAACTAAGCGGCAACACTAAATGTCGAACCCTTCTTTGGCCAAGAAAGGAAGATCGACATGAGGCAATCACGTAAGGAAGCGAACCTGGAATGGATGATGCGGGAAGGCTTAATTCCGGAACGCAGGGAAGCGCTGGTCCTATCCGGCGATATTCGTAATGAGTTCGGGAACGATTTAGGAACAAGCGCACCTGCCGGTGCCGCACATGGGAGACGTTATCCTCCCGGTGGACGGGGTTAACCGGCAACAAACACCTCCTTCTGATATAGGCTTGCAGCCCATATCAGAAGGAGGTGGATGTCGGATAGCGCTTTCATAATTGTAACCAAACTGTAATCTTTTTTATACAGTCCCTTAAAGAAAATGGTCTACGATGTAGTAGACCCCCTTTTTTCAATATATTTTTTCAATGAACCTGTCGAATAGTCGGCAGGTTATTTTCTTGACAGGATTCGGGCAACATATTAGAATAAGTAGCAATTGAGATTTGCCTTTGATTCTATGACAGGGAATAGTACTCCAACCCCACGCCCCCAGAGAGGAAAGCCATTCGGCTGCAAGCTTTCCGGTGATGATTGGACGAATGACATCCTCGAGAACCTGATGTGAACGGCGCCCGGAAGCGGGGAGCTTAATAGCGTTAAGGCGTAGCCGGGCGTTAACCGGATTAAGCGCAAGCTGTCTATCAGTTGTTCCAGTGGAACGGCGGGATGCAGTTTGAATGACGGGTGGCACCGCGGGAGCATACAGACAACGCTCTCGTCCCTGACGATCTTAGGATCGTTGTGGGACGGGAGCTTTTTTTTATGGCCTGAAAAAGGAGTGAAGAGAAATGGGTTTTCAGAAACCGAAGAGCACGCAGGATTTTTTGCCGGGTAACACAGAAAATTGGCAATTCGTAGAGGAAACAGCACGCGATCTGTGCCGTAGATTCCGTTTCCGTGAAATACGGACGCCAATCTTTGAGGCTACAGAGCTATTCAAGCGCGGTGTCGGAGAAACGACGGATATCGTGGAGAAAGAAATGTATACTTTCTTGGACCGCGGTAACCGGAGTATGACATTGCGTCCAGAAGGAACGGCGGGAGTTGTACGCGCCTATGTGGAGAACAAGCTTTATGGGGAGCCTGACATTTCGAAGCTATACTACATCGGTCCTATGTTCCGTTACGAGAGGGCGCAAGCAGGAAGATACCGCCAATTCCATCAATTTGGCGTAGAGGCAATAGGCTCCGCTGATCCCGCCTTGGACGCGGAGGTCATTGCGCTCGGTTTTGCTTTCTACCAAGAGCTTGGTTTGAATGGAGTAACTGTGGAGCTTAACTCTGTGGGGACGCCTGCAGTAAGAGCGGCATTCCGAGAGAAGCTGCTTGGATTCCTGGTGCCGATCAAGGATCAACTATGCAATGACTGTCAAGCGAGAATGGAACGCAATCCATTACGCGTACTCGACTGTAAGACAGATCAGGACAAATTTACGGACGCCCCGTCCATTCTGGATAGCCTGGACGAAGAGTGTAATGCCCACTTCACTACAGTCCGAGAGTGCTTAGAAGCAATGGGAATACCGTATACGATTAATCACCGGCTTGTGCGGGGACTGGATTACTATACACACACTGCTTTCGAATATAAAGCCCAAGGCATCGGTGCAATCGATACAATCGGGGGCGGTGGACGTTATAACGGTCTCGTCGCCGAAATTGGCGGTAACGATCAGCCGGGTGTTGGCTTTGGTCTTGGTTTAGAGAGAACCTTGCTTCTTCTTAAGCACCAAGAGGTTGAGCTTGACTTGGGCAAGAGGACCGACGTTTATCTCGTTACAATCGGAGATCGTGCGCAGAACGCCTCTGCTGCTCTGCTGCAGCAGCTGCGCCTTAACGGAGTGGCTGCGGAGCGCGACTATCTGGGTCGTAAGACAGGACTCCAGTTCAAAGCCGCCGATCGTATGGGAGCGCGCTTCGCGGCAATTCTCGGAGATGACGAGCTCGATCGAGGGGAGATTTCCTTAAAGCTGTTAGCGACAGGTGAACAGAAGACGGTAGCGATTAACAAATTATCTGAAGCGATTCACACATTCATTTCTACTGAGGAAAAGGGGAACAACAAATCATGATGCTCAAAAATATCGATTGTGGTAAACTGTCCAAGGAAAATGTCGGACAGACAGTGGTCCTAAATGGTTGGGTACAAGGCTGGCGTGACTTCGGGGGCATTCTGTTCATTGATTTGCGCGACCGCAGCGGAATTGTACAAGTGGTATTCAATCCTGAATTCTCCGGGCATGCCTTAGAAATAGGCAGCCGTGCGCGTAATGAATTCGTCTTAGCCGTAAAAGGTAAAATCGTAGAGCGCGATCCTGCAACTTTTAATCCAAACTTAGCAACTGGTCAGATTGAAGTACAGGTAGAAGAAGTGGAAATCATCAATTCGGCCAAAACACCTCCCTTTCCAATTGAAGATGGTGTAGAAGTAGATGAATCTCTTCGTCTGAAATATCGTTACCTCGATTTGCGCCGACCAGAAATGCAGAAGACGCTTCTGCTTCGCTCGAAAGCGACTAAGGTGTTCCGCGACTTCCTGGATGATCGTGGATTCATTGATGTAGAAACGCCGATTCTAACGAAGAGCACTCCGGAAGGCGCGCGTGATTACCTGGTGCCTAGCCGGGTTCATCCAGGAGAGTTCTTCGCCTTGCCTCAGTCTCCGCAATTGTTTAAGCAATTGCTTATGGTTGGCGGTATTGAACGTTACTATCAAGTTGCCCGATGCTTCCGGGATGAGGATCTGCGTGCAGATCGTCAGCCTGAATTTACGCAAATCGACATTGAGACTTCCTTCCTTTCCCAAGACCAGTTGCTTGCCATGATGGAGGAGCTCATGGCAAGACTGTTCCGTGAAACAGTCGGCGCCGAAATTCCTACTCCATTCCAACGTCTAACTTATCATGATGCGATTCATAAATATGGCTCCGATAAGCCGGATCTTCGTTTTGGACTAGAGATTGAGGATGTTACGGATATCGTAAGCAGCAGCGAGGTTAAGGTTTTTGCATCCGTAGCAGCTTCCGGCGGCGTTGTAAAAGCGCTTAACGCTAAGGGTTGTGCGAGCTGGAGCCGTAAGGAGCTTGATGACCTGCAGCCATTCGCAGCACGTTATGGCGGTAAAGGTATTGCATGGATTACGGTGAAGGACGGCGAATGGAAAGGTCCAATCGTGAAATTTTTCAAGCCGGAGGAAATCGCGGCTTTGACGGAGCGATTGAATGTGGAGGAAGGAGATCTGCTGACCTTCTCTGCTGACAAGCTAAAGACCGCTGCTGATGTTATGGGGAACTTGCGCTTGAAGGTAGGCAAAGAGCTTGGGCTAATCGACAACAAAGCGTTCAAATTTTTATGGGTCGTTGACTTCCCTCTGCTTGGATGGGATGAGGAAGGTAAGCGTTTCGTTGCGGAGCATCATCCATTCACCCGTCCAAGCGAAGAAGATCTTTCATTGTTCGATACGGATCCCGGCGCGATTCGCGCGCAAGCTTACGATATCGTATTGAACGGTTATGAAGTCGGAGGCGGCTCCATGCGTATCTATCGCCGTGATGTCCAAGAGAAGATGTTCCAAGCACTTGGATTCACTCCTGAGGAGGCCCAAGAAAAATTCGGCTTCTTCCTAGATGCGTTCGAATACGGTACGCCTCCGCATGGCGGAATTGCATTTGGACTAGATCGCCTAATCATGCTGTTAGCGGGTCGTACGAATCTACGCGAGACGATTGCATTCCCGAAAACCGCAAGCGCCACAGACCTGCTCTGCGATGCTCCTTCACTTGTCGCAGACCGTCAGCTTGACGATTTGCATATTCGTCTGTCGGCTAAAGCCATTGCGGCGCAAACAAAGAACACAGCAGCAGCTGCTGCTGAAGGTTCCGCTGAAGAAGCCGAGACTGCAGCTCATACCAAGGGTTAAACAAAGGAGCGAAGTGAACCGATGTTACATCAGTTCTCCAGGACAGAATTGGCGATCGGGCCGGAAGGGACGGAGCTGCTCAAGCGCAGCACCGTTGCCGTGCTCGGAATCGGCGGTGTAGGCGGTATAGCGGCTGAGGCATTGGCCCGCTCGGGTATCGGGAGAATTATATTGATTGATAAGGATGTCGTTGACATCACGAACATTAATCGCCAGATACACGCATTGACGACAACGGTCGGACAGCCCAAAGCGGATTTGATGAAGGATCGCATTAAGCTAATCAATCCTGATTGCGATGTAATTGCATTAAGGATGTTCTATACCGAAGAAACTTACGAAGAGCTGTTTCAATATCCGCTTGATTATGTCGTCGATGCCTCGGATACGATTATTTATAAGATCCATCTTATTAAGCAATGCCTTGAGCGTCAGATCCCCATTATCTCCAGCATGGGTGCGGCAAACAAGACGGATCCAACTCGCTTCCAGGTTGCGGATATTTCCAAGACGTCCGTCGATCCAATCGCTCGAGTCATCCGGAAGAAGCTGCGCCAGGAAGGGATCAAGAGAGGTGTAAAGGTCGTCTTCTCGACAGAATTGCCTATTAAGCCGAGAGAAGATGTTACGGAGCAAATTGTTCCGGATACCGCACCTAAAGATATTCGGAAAGCGCAGCAGCCGCCGGCAAGTAATGCTTTCGTTCCTCCAGTAGCTGGGTTGATCATGGTAAGCGTGGTTTTCAGGGAACTGTTGGAGAAGGTGGACAAAACTTAAGGATGAATCGTTAATATAGGATTAAACGTATACATGACCGTTTCCCCGAAATTCACGGAGGAACGGTCTTTTTATTTTTTCTGGAATGGACTGTAATTGCATATACGCTATTCACTATTTCGTATCCAACTGCTTTTGATACATCAGCCACTGCAACTCAATATACTCGTTCGTTTTGCTAATATCGTAGCACTGCTCCTTGATTTCCATGCCGTATATAGCCGCTGTCTGCAGCCAAGCGCGCAGAGCGTCCGTCAATTGAACTTCTCCTCCGTTTCCGGGCTTAGTGCTTTTGATATAGCTGAATATTTCAGGAGGAAGAATGTATCTGCCAAGAACGGCTAAGTCGGATGGGGGCTTGTCTACCGGTTTTTCGATTAATTCGGCAATCTGAACCAGACTAGGGGCGATCCACTCTCCTTGAACGACTCCATAATTGCGCAGCTGCGATTTATCCTCCAACCTCCGCAAGCCGATTACGGGACGCTTGTACACTTCATAAACGCGGATCATCCGGTTCAACGTTTCTACTCCATCGACCAACAGATCATCGGGCAATAGCAGCGCGAAGGGTTCATTTCCTACAAAGGGTTCGGCAAGCCGGACGGCCCCGCCGAGTCCCAGAGCTTCAGGTTGCCTAACATACTGTATATGCATATCGGGAAATGGAAAATGATTCATCAAATGGGGTTTTCCTTGCTTGCGAAGATGATGTTCGAGTTCTACTGATTTGTCGAAATAATCGATAATGGCGTTTTTCCCCCGGGAGACAATGATCAGAATCTCACGAATTCCTGCTCCTGCAGCTTCTTCGACGATATAATGCAGCGCTGGTTTGCCGCTGATTGGAAACATTTCTTTAGGAACTGATTTCGTCACCGGCAAATTACGCGTACCGTATCCGGCGGCTGGAATGACTGCCTTGCGAATCATCGATTTCCCCTCTTTTCTATTTACGTCGTATTAACATCATATTTTTTGAAACCCCGGATGCAACTTGTCCGCAAAAAAGAGGCTGTCCGAGAGAAGAAGGACAGGCGGAATAACCCTTTTATAAGGCGACAATAGGTTTCTGTACGTGGAGTGATCGTTGCCCCTTTCATAATTTGTTAGTTAAAGGCGGTGAAGAGAGTTTGAATATCGGAATCATCGGATTAGGTTATGTAGGATTAACTACAGCTGCCGTTCTCGCGGAATTAAATCACCATGTCATCTGTGTGGATAACGATTCAGGTAAGATCGGGCGGCTCAGACAAGGAATTGTACCGATCTATGAACCTGGATTGGAGGAATGTATCACAAGGCACTGCCAGGATGGCCGGCTTTTGTTCTCCGATAGGATGGAGGATGGCTTTGGGGGATGCCAGGTCATATTCATTACAGTTGGAACTCCGCCGTTGGACAACGGAAGTCCCGATTTGTCGGCACTTTCGGCCGTTATAATAGAGCTGGCTAATCGAATCCGTTCTTTTACGCTCATTGTTATTAAAAGCACCGTACCACCAGGAACATGCGAATGGGTTGCAAAAACTTTACTGGATATAGGGGTTGATCCCACTCAATACGATGTTGCTTCTAATCCGGAGTTTCTTCGCGAGGGTACGGCTCTTCATGACATGTTGCATCCGGACCGTATTGTTATAGGTGTCCGGACCGAACGTGCGGCTTCGCTGCTTAGAGAAGTTTATACCGGGATTGACACGATTTATACGGTAACGAGTCTATCAGCCTCAGAGATGATTAAATATGCGTCAAACGCCTTTCTGGCCGCAAAAATCTCGTTTGTGAACGAATTGTCGAGAGTGTGCGACGCACTGGGAGTAGATGTTGCCGAAGTATCTGCAGGGATGAGCCAGGATGTGCGCATCGGCCCGCATTTCCTGCAGGCGGGACTCGGTTACGGTGGATCGTGTTTTCCAAAAGACGTTGGAGCATTATATCACGCGGCAGTTTCCCGGGGAGTAGCCATGCCCATTCTGAGAGCCGTGAAAGAAATTAACGACACTCAGGTCGATTGGTGTATCGACAAGCTTTCGGAGTCGTTCGGTGACTTCGAGGAGCATCGCCAAGTCGCCGTCTGGGGGGCCACTTTCAAACCAGATACGGACGATATCCGGGAATCTAGAGCTGTTCTTCTTATGAAGAAGCTAACGGAATCCGGGTATCAAGTTCACGCATACGACCCGTTGGTAAAGCCGGAAGTTCCTCACGTTTGGTGGTTTAACGATATGTACGATGCACTCGTTCATTGTGATGCCCTCATTATTGCAACGGAATGGAGCTTGTTCCAAGACGTGGATTGGTCAGAGGTTACAAAGCGAATGAAAGGCAATCTGTTATTTGATGGGCGGAACTTCATCGATCGCAAGAAAGCGGAAGAAGCAGGATTACGTTATTTGGGCGTAGGTCGCCCATGAATATTCTCGTTACCGGAGCAGCAGGGTTCATTGGTTCCCATCTTTGTGAGAAACTGCTGCAAAATCCGGAGCATCGAATCATAGGTATTGACGGAATCATTCAACCCCGGTTAAGGACGATGAAAGAAAGAAACTTAGGGAATCTATTAAACAATCCTCGGTTTACTTTTATCGAGGGCAATATACTTCGAATTTCGTGGAAGAGCATACTGCCGGGGGTGGAAGCAATCTATCACCTAGCCGGTATGCCAGGTGTCCGTTCCAGCTGGGGAACAGATTTTAAGCTCTACGCCAACCATAATATTATAGCTACACAGCGTCTTCTTGAAGCGTGTATCCGGAAGCCGCCCGAACGAATCATTTTTGCATCGACTTCCTCCGTGTATGGTCATAAAACCGGCAGAGTGTCGGAAAACGATTCGCCTGAGCCGCTTTCTCCTTACGGTGTCACCAAATTGACGGGAGAGCATCTGTGCAGGGTGTACAGTGAGAACTTCGGCGTGCCTGTCGTCATTTTACGCTTTTTCACCGTATATGGTCCTCGGCAGCGCGAGGATATGGCATTTCATCGTTTTATTCGCCAAATGCTCCGTCATGAGCCTTTATTCGTCAATGGTGACGGGAACCAAACCCGCGACTTTACCTATGTGGAGGACTGTATTGATGGGACAGCTGCCGCGCTCCATGCCTCTGGAGTGATCGGTGAAATCATCAATATCGGCGGGAAAGAGAGAGCCTCCGTTCTGGAAGCCATTGCTATGCTTGAACAATTGTCTGGCAGCAGGGCAGACATTCGGCTTGGGGGCAAGACCCTTGGCGAACCGCCAAATACATGGGCAGATATATCCAAAGCCGAGAGGCTCCTCGGTTACTGTCCTAAAGTAGGGCTGTCGGAAGGACTGCAATTGGAATGGAATGATTTGTGTGATTTATACAAAGGAGGTTTGAGATGAAGATCGCACTAATCTGTACGGAAAAACTTCCAAGCCCGGCGATAAAGGGTGGGGCTATCCAAATCATGATCGACGGTGTGTCACCCTTGCTCGCCAAGGACAATGACGTGACCGTCTATTCGATCACCGATCCCGAGCTCCCGCAGCAGGAGAAACGCAATGGCGTGAAATATATCCGTTTTCCGACCAACACCTTTATTGGCAGCGTGGCCAGATCTCTCCCCAAGCATTCCTATGATGTCGTCCATGTATTTAACCGTCCCAAAAACGTTCCACGGTATAAAGCAGCCTCACCTCAAAGCAAATTCGTCGTCAGTTTGCACAATGATATGTTCAATAAATTAAAATTGAACGATGTGGAAGCAATGAATACGATTCGTTCAGTAGAGAAGATCATGACTGTCAGCGACTACATTGGGACGACCGTAACCGACCGCTTTCCATCGGCCAAAAGCAAGCTGCAGACCGTTTATTCGGGCTTCGATGCATCCCGGTATTTACCTGCTTGGTCATCCTCCGCAGCTCCGATCCGTTCGAGATTGCGTAAAAAATACGGTATTTCCGGTAAAAAGGTCATTTTGTTCGTTGGCCGGTTATCCGATAAAAAAGGACCTGACCTGCTCATCGGCGCGATGAAGGAAGTGCTGGCGAAACACAAGGATGCTGTGCTCGTCATTGTCGGCGGTAAATGGTTCAGCGATGATACCATTAACACCTATGTTCGAACTTTGCACGCGCTTGCCAAGCCCTACGGGAATAAAGTGGTTTTCACGAAATTTGTTCCGGCAAACCAAATTCCCGATTACTTTTTGATGGCGGACGTTTTTGTGTGCAGCTCCCAATGGCAGGAACCGCTGGCCCGGGTGCATTATGAAGCGATGGCGGCGGGTGTGCCGATTATCACCACAAAACGGGGGGGCAATCCTGAAGTCATCAAGCATGGGGTAAATGGGTTGGTCGCAGAAAACTATCAAAATCCGTCTACCTTCGCAAGCATGATTAATTACATGTTCTCCAATCCGGATGATGCCGAGCGCATGGCTCGTAACGGACGCCAGTTTGTGGAGAGCGACTTTACCTTCGATCATGTGGCGAACCGCTTGCTGCGCGTCTACAAAGAAGCTTACGGCATCGCTACGACTAATCGCAGGAGGGGAAGAAGATGACGCCGAATGCCGCCGAAATCTTAAAGCAGTATCCGCTAGCGGTGCGAAGTATTCGCCTGCTTTCCTGGAAAGGAAAAAAAGGAGCATGGGCAGTTCAAACCGACCGGGGAATGAAAGTATTAAAAAAATCCCCTGCATCCAAAACAAGACAAATGTTTTTGAATCAAGCAGTCCGTCACCTTCAGAGCAACGGTGCACCCATTCCTAATCTTGTTCAAACGCGGAGCGGTACGGATATCGCCGAATTCAAGGGAGAATGTTATGTCCTGTCCGATGCGGTGCAGGGCTCAGCACCGGAATACGATACTCCGGCGCAGCTTCAGCAAATCATGAAAACCCTTGGCCGTTTCCATCTGGCGTCTCGGGGATTTGCAGGTACAGGGCAAGTTGATGAACGGATGCATCTCGGTCACTGGGAAGACGGATATGTACAGCATCTGAATGATTTGGAGACGTTCAAGGAGCGGGCCAAGCGCGGCTCGTCATCCTTCTCCAAGCTTTATTTAAAGCATGCCGACGCTTTCATTCGGCACGGACAGGAAGCGCTGAGGTCGATACAGAGCGGTGCTTACAGTGAGTGGGTTCGTAAAGTGGAAAGGCAAAAAAATTTGTGCCACCAGGATTTCGCCGCTGGAAACCTGATTCGGACGTCAAAGGGAATGTACGTGATCGACATGGATTCGTTGACTTACGATTTGCCCGCTCGAGATCTTCGGAAAATATTCAACAAAGTGATGAAAAAGAAGGGCTGGAGTCTCGAGAGGTCCGTTGCCATGCTGAAAGCGTACCATTCGGTTCATCCGTTGTCCGCAGACGAATACAGCGTGGTAAAAGCCGATTTGCTGTTTCCCCATTTGTTTTACGGGATAAGCAGCAAGTATTACAAGCGGCGCACCGAAGCGGAGTGGGATATGGGCAAGACGGTGGAGAAGCTCGGAGCGATGATTCGTTCGGAATCGTCCAAAGTGAATGTTCTGAACCAATGGGACCTGGCAGTTCAAAGAGTAATGGCACAAAGGAGCGGAATGTCATGAGTGCGGTACTGATCCGATTGGCCGAACAGGTGCTTGCGGAATACGCGATCGGTCCGCGATCGGTCCGATTAGTTCAGGCAACCGAAATGAAAGCGATTTGGAAGGTGTCCGACGGAACTCGCGTTTACGGCTTGAAACGATTGAAGTATGGCAAAGAAAAGATGCTATTTGCCATTCAGGCCCAGAAGCATTTGCAGGATCAAGGCGGACCAGTGCCGCACCTTATTCGGACGAAACAAGGACAGCTCTACGCAGAGCGGGACGGCCAAATATTCATTTTGTACGCATGGGCGGAAGGAAGAGCTCCTTCTTTCTCAAACCCTACGGATTTGCAGAAATCAGTGCAGCTGCTCGCCCGTTTCCACAAAGCCTCCACGGGGTTCAGTCCGCCCATTCCGTGTTTGGAATCAACAAAGCTTGGCAAATGGCCGCTACAATATGAATCAATGAAGACGCATTTCCATGAATGGCAAACCTCAACAGCTTTTCCCGGACTATCCGCCTCCCTTAAATCGCATTGGAAAGACTTGATCCGGTTGGCCGAGAATGCCCAAGCTGCTTTAAGCCGCTCCGAATATGAAAACATGGTGCGCAATGGACCAAAAACACTTTGTCATCAGGATTACAGTGAGGGAAATGCGTTGCTGAATGGCAAAGGCGGGGTCGTTCTCGATATGGACAGCATAACCTATGATTTTCCGGCTAGAGACCTGCGCAAAGTCATTCTGAAAAGGATGAGTGAGAGAGGGAAATGGGACCCCACTCTCTTCAATAATATCCTTTCTTGGTACAAAGCGGTCAATCCGCTAAGCAGCGATCAGTTGCGGCTCGTATATATCGATTTGTCTTTCCCCCATCTGTTCCACGAGACAGCGAAAAATCCCTTTCGGAAAAATAGCTCTGTTTCTGCAGCCAAGCTTCTGGCAGCAATAAGGATCGAGAAAGAGAAGGAGGAGGCGCTTCAAATAGCGGTAAGAGCGAGGAGAAAGACAAAAGGACGCTAATCACCCTAGAACGAGAAAAAGAAAGGGGCTGATCCCTGAGTAGACTCGATATCCACTTTTGGGTCAGCCCCTTTCCTTATGCGGCGAAGGCAATACACACATTGTTTAAGGGAGATGTATCGTTTTGATATGATCCAAATGAATGAATGTGCTGACGCCATCCGCAGTGACCAGCTCAAGAAGGTTGTTGCGCACCGACTTGAGCAGACCGATTTTTTCGGGATGTTCTCCCAGATCCAGAATAACAAAATCTCCTTCGAACTTTCTCAATTGTTGATCGAATGTGCGGGCGAGCGAAGCGGTGGTTGGGTGTATAGGGAACTTCTCTTGCTCAAGTGCATACGGAGTCGTATGAGCATCGTAGGGCGCGAGTATCTTTAGATGGCGCATGGATACATACAGCGATCGGAACATGGGGGAGTAGAAAACGAAAAAGTCATTCATTATGCTCGTCACATAACCATGAACCGTTAGACTACCTGCAATGTACAGCTCTGAGAACATTCCTTTGGCATTTAACAATACTTTACGGTAAGAAATGTCTGCCGAAGGGTCTAGCGGCGGCTCGGGTGGAGAGCCGAAATTAGATTCTTTTGCGGGACAACGGGTAAGCTGCTGAATATGGACCAGTGGTACATACAAGAACTGAATACCGTTATGAAGCACAAGTATATCGGTGCCAAGGTCAATGAGCGTTCCTTTCGCAGAAAACCGAATGCCGGATAAGGTCAGGGAAACAGGTTGGTTCAAATAGATGTCCATGGGATCAGCGGAAGCACCTCCTTTGCTATTACGGCTTGAACGGTGGAGTTAAGGATTATTGGCGACGTCCTTTTCCGCCCTTTCCGCCGCCTGTTTGTTTACCGCCTGTTTGTCCGGCTCCAGTGCCCTTACCGTTACGTCCAGATTTGTTGCCGCCGGAGCTGCTTTTCTTGTCATTTTTGTCATTTTTGTCATTTTTGTCATTCTTGTCATTTTTGTCATTTTTGTCATTTTTGTTATTGTCCTTCTTGTTATTTGTTTTTTTGCCTGAAACACTTACGTTTTTGATATGAAAAATCGGGATTCGCACAAGCTCACGGTCTACGATCAAAAGCACGTTGTCTGAGGAAATTTCTGCAAGGAATCCGTCCAGTTTTTCCGGACCTCCGCGGTTGATTTGAATGTGTTTATGACGCAATTTAGTGAGTAGGGACTGGAAGCTGGATGCGGTAATGAAGATTGGTGAACGGCTTCTGCCGCGAGTACGATCCCCTGCGGAACGACCTCCTCCGGAACCGCTGCTGCGTCCAGTGGTAGTGCCTTCTGTAATGCTTTTAACATGAGTACCATTGACATAGACGATACCGTCATTCGTCAAAACGACGAGATAATCGCTGGGAATGGCTAGGAGTATACCTTCCACGCTGTCAGGACCGCCTCGATTGACGCGAACCTGACGTCCGATCAGATGATTTGCTTGCTGAGCATTGTTGTTTTGTTTTTGAATCGGGTTTTGGTAATTGAAAGACATGGTTCATTCTCCTTTCATAATGGGAAAAACGGATTTTGTTGATAGATTCGCAAATGAAAAATTTATCCAAACTTGAACTGAGGACAAGTGTCAGGTGGCTCAGATACGCATTTGTTCTGCTTTGGATTTGTCCCTCCTTTGCACTTGTGGGGGAAGTGAGTTTGTAGTTTATATCTATGTGTACTGGCAGAGAAGAGATACGGTTGGTTGTCCGAGTCTGTCAATAAATCCGCGAAAGAGAGGAGTAATAAGCCCTTTTTACACTTATTCTGCGCTTGTCTCTATCGGCGTCAGGCAACTCCTCATAGACTGAATGATCTTTCCTAAGGAGGTGTTGTTGAGTTGAATATAGAACTGCATGGTAAACGGCGTCGCAACTCAAAAAAGAAGAGCAGTGCAGGATCGGCGAAAGGAGCAACTGAAAAATCAGGGATTGAAGAGTTAGGTGCTCAGAACCCAGAGGCAAATAACGACAATCAAACTTGGGGTGTCTTTAACAACCGTACCGGAGGCCGTACGGCAGGCGCTGCTGCTGAAGGCGGATCGGGAAGTCGCACTGCAGGCGCTGCTGAAGGCGGATCGGGAGGTCGCACGGGAGGTCGCTCAGGAGGCCGCTCGAAAGGTCACGCGGGAGGTCGCTCGAAAGGTCGCTCGGGGGGTCATTCGAAAGGTCGCTCCTGATGCTGCTTCTGGATCATTTAGCTAAGTTCAGATGATACTGGAAATAGAGTTGAACAAGGCGCCGCAGGTGCCTTGTTTTTGCGTTATAACAGGAGCATCAGAAAATCGTCGCTGCTGTTTATTATTTCCTAGACGTTTGCCGTTTCCGCGAATGCCGGGGAGACATACGCTGATACACATCGAGAGAATTGCGGAGGCGGCGATTTGTGTGCTTTGCCGTATTTTCTTGTGCTTTCATCAGAAAGGCGGAGACGGCATGTCATTACCGGTTAGAACGTTGCGAATGAGTGAGTCGGCAAGCCGGGAAATGGAAAAAAACTTATGGAACGATCGCTATGTTCCCGGATGGATGAATACCAATGAACATACAGATGCCGTTTCAATCCGATATCGAGGCGGGCATACACGAGGATATCCCAAACGTTCGTATGAGGTCGTGAGAAAAGGTCAAGCGTTTCATTATAATGCGGAATTTGATGACCCCTCCATGATCCGCAACGCTCTGTCATTCGCCTTATTTCCTATGATAGGCGTACCTGCTCCTAGAACAAAACATGTACTGCTCTATCGTAACAATGAACCGCTGGGGCTTTATCTTGAAATTGAGGGCGTGGAAAGGTTATTTTTCCGCAGGAGGAACATCGGGGCATCATCGCTTTTTTATGCAGTTAACAATCGGGCTGATTTTAATATCTATGTACCGGAATCTAGTCGACTCAAGCCATCGCTATTGTCAGGTTATGAGTATCGTTTCGGGGCTGTCGGAGAAAAAACAAGATTAACCTCATTTATACGAGGGTTTCACCAACGGAAAGAAACGCAAGCGCGGACTTTTCTCCAGTCGCGGCTTGATGTAGACAATTATTTGCGTTGGCTGGCTGGTGCGGTTCTGACCGGAAACTATGACGGCTTTGAGCAAAATTATGCCATTTACAGGAGCCGCAAAACCGGCAGGTTCCGCATCATCCCATGGGATTACGAAGGGACCTGGGGACGCAACTGCTATGGCCGCTTGGTGGACAGCGACTTGGTTTCCATAACAGGGTACAATCATCTGACACGAAAGCTGCTGGATATGCAAATCTTCCGGAAGCAGTACAAAACCATTTTACAAAAAGCGTTAAACGGCCCTTTTACAGAAGGAAGGTTAATGCCGATTGTGGAACGGATGCTGAATCAGGTAGCTCCCTATATTCGTGAGGATGGAACCCGGAGGTGGTCTTATGGCGAGTTTCTCGGCGAAGCTAGCGTCATTCGCCGCTATATTCAGGAAAGAAGAGCTATATTAAATGCCGAGATTCAGCGTTTGTGAGAGAGAACGTAGGTTCTCATTCGCTTCCTGTGCAGCTCCCTTTCTGCTATGATGGGAAGAGATGAAAGGCGGGGAATGAGATGGATTTATTCAGCTATCGTACGGATTCAGAGCCGCAGGCAAGGCTGCTTGCTGATCGAATGCGGCCTGAATCGCTGGAGGACTATATCGGTCAGGAGCATCTCATCGGTCAGGGGAAGTTGCTTCGGCGGGCGATTGAAGGCGATGTGGTTTCATCTATTCTGTTATTCGGCCCCCCGGGCTGCGGGAAAACGACTTTGGCCCATATTATCTCGAAGCAAACAGAGGGTGACTTTGTTCGATTAAATGCGGTAGACGCATCGGTCAAAGACGTCCGCGAGGTGATCGGGCAGGCAGAGCGTAACAAAAGCATGTACGGACGAAAAACGATTTTATTTCTAGATGAGGTACATCGCTTTAACAGCGCCAGGCAAGATGCGCTTCTTCCTGCGGTAGAGCGGGGAATTATTATTTTCATCGGTGCTACGACTGAGAATCCGTTTCACTCTGTGAACGGGGCATTGCTGTCCAGATCCACCTTGTTCCGATTGCAGCCTTTGGCTAAAGAGCATTCTTTAATAGCCATGCGAAGAGCACTAAGCGACTCGAGTCGAGGTCTTGGATTCATGAAACTAAATGTTGATGAGGAAGCGTTGGAGCATATCGCCTCAATGGCAAACGGGGATATTCGCCGTGCTCTAACAGCCTTGGAGTTGGCTGCGGTTACGACACCTTCGGAGCTTGATGGCACGGTACATATAACGGTTGAGATTGCGGAGGAGTCCATTCGCCAGCCAACGGTGCTGGCGGACGAATCCACGCAGTACGATGTTTTATCTGCTTTCCACAAGAGTCTGAGAGGCTCCAGCGATGCTGCGCTATACTGGTTTCTCTATGCCGTAGAGAAGCTTGGAATGGATCCTATGGTGTTCTTAAGGCGCTTAACAATTGCCTGCAGTGAAGATATAGGACTGGCTAACCCGCAAGCGATGGTCCAGGCGGTAAGTGCAATGGAGGCCTATCATCGGATCGGATGGCCGGAATCCAAGTATATCGTATCGCAAGCGATTCTTTTTGCCGTTGAAAGTCCTAAATCCAATGCTATTGCCGTTACGATCGGTAAAATTATGGATTCGCTGGAGGAGATCAAATCCGCGGAGGTCCCACTTCACCTAAGAGATGGCCATTACAGCGGTGCTAAGAAGCTTGGACATGTCGGCTACCAATATCCGCACGATTATCCAGGACATTACGTGCAGCAGAATTATTTGCCGGACAAGCTGGCCTCTAAAGTATTCTATGAGGCAACGGAGCAAGGGATGGAGGATAAAATACGCCAAAATCAATTGAAGCGGCGGGGAAATAGGGAAAAAGGGCAATCTCCGAATTAAAAGTACCTAAACGAGCCTTAAATGACTGAAATCGGTGATATCGCGCCTTTTTGTTCGAAAAATCGGCATAGGAGGCAGGCTTATGCGAATAGAGATGGGTACTACGACGAATTACAGGGTGAATCGTAGTTTGACGGACTGAACCAAACAGACTAAGCTATAGTAAAGCAATCTATAGTAACTTTAGAATTTATACATTTATTCATTTGTTATTTTTTATAATATAAAGGAGGTGTACCTGTCCTCTCTAATTGGTGAGGATAGGGATTATTTGGACAGTGACCCCTTTCCGCTAACTGTGGACTTGGTCTTAATCTTTGCTTTGATTTTTCTGAATGGCTTTTTTGTCTCCGCACAGTTTGCTATGGTAAGAGTACGAGGTTCAAGAATTGACAGCTTGGTACAAGAAGGGCACAAGCGCGCAAAAGTCGCATCCCATCTGATGGAGCATCTGGACGCCTATTTGTCAGCATGTCAGCTTGGTATCACATTAGCATCCCTTGGTCTTGGCTGGATTGGCGAGCCGGCGATTGCTAGAATGCTTGAACCGATGTTCGTTTCGATGAACTGGAGCGACAATCTGATTCATCCATTATCATTCGTCATTGGATTTTCAGTAATTGCCATTCTCCATATCGTTATAGGAGAATTGGCTCCTAAATCAATCGCAATCCGCAAAGCTGAGATTGTTGCGATGTGGACCGCGAAGCCGCTCATTTTCTTCCGTAAAATGATGAGCCCGATTATTTGGTTCCTGAATGGCATCGCAAACTTATTGCTTAAGCCCTTTGGAATTGACACTTCTGAAGTATCCTCATCTGCCCATACGGAGGAAGAAATTCGTGTGTTGGTGAAGGAGAGTCATAAGAGCGGACTTATCGATAATACAGAATTAACGCTTATGGACAACATCTTCGAATTCGCCGAGACGAATGCAAGGGAAATTATGATTCCCCGAACGGAGATGAGCTGCTTATACGGCAATCTGTCGTTCGAGGAAAACAAAAGCATCGCATTACGCGAAATGCACACTAGGTATCCCGTATGCGAGAAAGACAAAGACAACATTATCGGATTTGTTCACATTAAGGACCTTTTGAAGGTTTCCGACAGCTCTATTCTTGACATTCGAGAAGTGATGCGCCCAATGACGACAGTACCGGAGAGTATGCCGATAAGTACGTTATTGAAGCTTATGCAGAAGAGAAAGTCGCAAATTGCGATCCTAATAGACGAATATGGCGGAACTTCAGGTTTGGTCACGCTGGAAGATATTATGGAAGAAATTGTTGGGGAGATTCAAGACGAGTTTGATGAAGAACGTCCGGATGTAGAGAAACATGATGAGAATACCTATTCGATTAATGGCATGATGCTCATTGAAGCGGTGAATAGCTTCTTCGGTCTTGAGATCTCAACGGATGATTATGATACGATAGGCGGCTGGATTCATTCTCAGATTGAGAACCCGCCAATGAAGGACCAGTTTGTACAATCGGAGCAAGGCTACCGCTTCACGATTGAAGAAACCGATCAAAGACGAATCTCACGGGTAATGGTTACCCGGACAGACGACGAAACGATTTGGGAGCCTCAAGCGGAAACGGGCTAAAATATAAATGGCTGCAAAGGGATTCCTTTGCAGCCATTTTTGTTCCCTAATACGAAAGTGTCAGAAGGTTTATTCATTAAGGACTAGTCCTGCGGAAATGGACAAATAAGAAGCCGAGGGCACCAACTAAAGCAAACGCCGCACCGGTACGGAAAACAACAGCAAGGCCAAGAGCGTCATACAGCCAGCCACCGAGAGTTCCAGCTATCAAGCCCGCTATACCAGACCACACAACAGCGAAGACCGCTAGTCCGGATGAACGGTACTCATCGGGGATTAAGGATTGCAGAGTGCGTAATGCGGTAATATAGAAGATGGCGAAAGTAATACTGTGCATCGTTTGCAAGGCAACCATCATCCAGGGCTCGGTTGCCATGCTAAGAAGTCCCAACCGAATGACATATGTAAAGCTGGCGACAGCGAGCAAGGGCAGCTCGCGAAACCGGTGACCGTACTTGGCAAGGAGGAAGAACATCGGAATTTCACTTGTGGCAGAAGCAAGTGAAGCGTAACCGATAACTGAATCGTCAGCGCCGATTTCCCTCATAGCTATAGACAGGAAGCCTTCATTCATCCGATGAGCTACTGAAACAGTCATAATTAACAAGAAGAAAGCGACGGTTTCCTGTTTGCGAAGAAGAATCCATAATCCGCTAAATTCAAATTTTTTCAAAGTTGCTTGAAAATCACTGACGAAGAAGGAGAAGATTAACGAAATTCCGATTGCTCCCAGAGTAAGCGCTATGGTCAGGTCTGACCCGTAAACCTTCAGTAAATATCCGAAAATAACGGCGCAAAGCGCATATCCGAGCGAGCCAAACATACGGATAGCCGGAAAGCTGCGCTTCATTTGATCGGCCGCAAGCAGTGATACGCTGTCTAACATAGAGTTGATTGGAGTTTGGAATAAATAAAATAAGGCCATAATGCCAGCCATGATGCCGAATTCCTTCTGGGGTAACAGTAAAGCGAGCGCCAAAATCTGAACGATAAAGAGCAAGCTGAGTATCCGGCGCAAGCTCTTGGTCCTATCGCTTAAGACTCCTACCGCTAGATTAGAAACGATTGACAAGAATGGGCCTACGGAGTAGATCGCTCCGATTTGCAGCTTCGTAAAGCCGAGGCTTTCGAAATATAAAGGAAAGTAGGAAATCAGCAGCACCATTGTTGCATAATTAACGAACTGCATTGTTCGTAATACAAATAGCTGTCCTTTTAATGAGTGGGTATCTTTCATTTGGATAATCTCCTGTTCGTTAAGCAATGCTAGTCTGTTAATGGTCCGTTCGGTGACCTCGCCTGAACAGCCATATTAAGAAAAATAATTCTACGAATAATCCTCCGGATTGTGCTAAGGAGCCTAACACACCGCTCCAGCTCGGTAACAGTAGAGTGAGCAGGACGATAATGATGCCTGTAACGACAGCGTTGCAAATCTGAGAGCGGAACATCAGTTTTGTCTCTCCGTGAGCCATGATGATACCATTTAAGGTGTCTAGCCAAGGAAATATAAGCACAAATGGGAAAAAACCTCTCAGCGCATGAATACAAGCCTCAAGTAATTCTCCCTTCACCCCTAGCACATGTGAGAACATCCAAGCCCCAATTGGTGTGAAAGCTAATAATATCATGAGAAAAGGAGGGATGAATCCAAGCATCAATGTAAACTTACGAACAAGTGCCGGGTGTGACTTCACGAATAGCAAAGCAATTTGATGGAAATAGGTAAAGAATCCAAGGATTAAATTCATAAGGCTGCCGGCTACCGCGAACGACGCTACGGCGAGTGTCCCTCTTTCTGTTGTCCCCAATAGGGCGTTCATGATAGGGAGTATCCATACTACAATTAGAGAGGAATAGAGTAACGGATTATAAAAAGCCATTACTTGCTTCGGTTTTGTGATTTCACATTCATTAGCCTTCTCCGGCATTTTCTTTAGCAGCTTTGAGGATTCTATCCAACTTACCGTTGCTTCTATTACCATCCCGAAGACGAAAATAATTGATCCTTGCAGGGCACTCGTAACTCCGACATGTAAGAAGTATTGCGAGAGCACGAACATCGCAGATAAACGGAAAACCATCGCTATGGTCAGCCATCGCGTTTTCATTTGGTAGATGATAACACCTTGGTAAAGACAACGAATGCCAGAAAAAACAGACAAAAACATCAACGCATAATAAACCTGTATAGCTTCCCTTTCTACGGTCGGATCGGCACCGTAAGCACCGCCGAATATCCAATGTCCAACCGGTGTGTAGGCAATAAGCCCTCCGAATGCAAGAGATGCACCGAAGACATAGACAGCCACACGGCGAACGGCACGGAAGGAAGTGCGGTCTCTTACCAAAGCAGAGCAGGTTAGTCGAAGGAGAATCGCAGGCTTCTCTGTTACAATGAGCAAACTCATAGCAAGCGCGTAACCTGCGAGAATGATTTCGGGGTTGCTGGACCGTGCTAAGGTTCCATTAATAATGACATGTGACAAATTAATTAATAGGACGGAAATGCCCATTGGGATAAAAAACATGAAAAGCCGTCTCAGTGTGACCGGCTCATTAGATGTCGTCATGAGAAAGCTCCTTTAATACGGAATAACCAGCCCGCTCGATCTAAGATAGGTTGTATTATATCAGATTTTCGACGAACTTTACGGATGAATATATTACATTTAAGCTGGATTTCATAAGTGTGAAATGATAAATTAAAGAATATTGCTTATGGTGATGCTCTAGCAAGAAGATTGGATGGAGAATCATGCGCGTTGATATGGGGTGGCTTGAACGCCAATTCGAATATAGCGAAAGGCACGGAATATTGATCCCTAGTTTGACAAATGATTGGGATGAGCTGAACTTAGATCATCAAACCGCTGTATTGGCCAAGTGGGAAATGATTCGAGGTAACATTCCTGAGCATGTCATGCGTTTCGAGGCGGCAATCAGAATTAAAACTCAGCTGCTGTTCAACGAAGATGATTTCTTGGAATCATGTCGGATAAATGATGATATTGCTGATTTGGCTAGTCGAATCAACGATCTCCATATTTGGTTCCGTACCCAGCAAGATTTAGACAGGGATACGAAACAGCATAGCGGTTAGAGGAAAGCGGTGGACCACTTAAAATGCACACGAAAAGTCTATTGGCAGGGCACTCCCCACGCGGGCCGATCTCACTTATGAAGAGAGTATATAAATATATTTTGCCAGAGGTTCGGGCAGAACTGAATCGATGGCGAGCAATAGCTAATGCAATTCCCGATCCGGAGCTTCGTAAGCAAGCACTGGATAGCATGAACGCTAAGCAATTTCATTGCGAGGGTGGAGGGGTTTATGCGGCGGCCAACCTAGAACAGCGACATATATTGATCCCATTGATCGTAGCTCTGCAAACCATTAGCGATTATTTAGATAATCTATGTGATAGAAGCACGTCCTTGGATCCGGACGATTTTCGGCTGCTGCACCAAAGCATGCTGGATGCAGTGACACCGGAAGCGCCAACGGCGAATTATTATTCGTTTCGGGTTGAACAGGATGACGGGGGCTATTTATTGGCTTTAGTCATGAAATGCAGGAATTCGATAGCCGCACTGCCATCCTATGAATATGTTCAGAAGCATGTCAGAGAATTGGTTCAGCTATATGCGGATTTGCAGGTTTACAAGCATATTACCCATTCAAAGCGGGAGCAAGAGCTGTTGAACTGGTGGGGAATACACTCGGCGCGTTACCCGCAGTTGAAATGGAATGAATTCGCTGCCGCAACAGGATCTACATTAGGAATGTTTATGCTCTTCCTTGCAGCCAGCGATTCCTCGCTGGATGCCCATCAGGCAGAAACCATTAAGGAAAGTTATTTTCCCTCTATTTGCGGCTTGCATATTCTTCTTGATTATTTGATTGATCAAGCAGAGGATGAAATTGGCGGTGATCTTAACTTTTGCAGCTATTACGAAAATCAACAGATGTTGAATGAACGAATGGGACAGATGGTTCTAGCCGCACGTAAATCTGCAGACGAGCTGCCCTTCGGACATTTTCATAGAATGATCGTCGAGGGACTTGTAGCGCTCTACTTATCCGATCCGAAGGTTAGAGATCAACGCGAAGTCCGTAAGACCGCTAAGCTTCTAATGAAAGGGAGCCCATGGACAAGATTGTTCTTCTGGTTAAACAGCTATTGGATTAGGAAGGCCATGTGACAGCATGGATATACTAGGGAGGAATTCATATATGAGCGCAGTAAAAAAGATAGCCGTTCTAACAAGCGGTGGAGATTCTCAAGGGATGAATGCGGCTGTTCGCGCCGTTGTCCGGAGCGGGTTGTTCCGCGGCTTAGAAGTGTATGGCATACAACGCGGATATCAAGGGTTATTGAACGCAGATCTTAGACCTATGGATTTGCGAAGCGTAGGTGATATTATTCAACGCGGTGGAACCATTCTTCAGACCGCTCGTTGCAAGGAGTTTATGACTCCGGAAGGTCAACAGCGCGGAGCTGATGTTCTTCGGGAGCAAGGTATCGACGGATTGATTGTTATTGGGGGAGATGGCTCTTACCAAGGGGCAAACAAGCTAAGTAAGCTTGGCATTAAGGCAATGGGCTTGCCGGGAACGATCGACAATGATATTCCCTTCACAGACTTCACGATCGGGTTTGATACTGCGGTAAGCATTGTTGTGGACGCGATAAACAAGCTTCGCGATACAATGACTTCACACGAACGGTCTTCGGTTGTTGAGGTCATGGGACGCCATTGCGGTGATATTGCACTATACGCTGGATTAGCAAGCGGTGCGGAAGCGATAATTGTTCCTGAGGTTCCCTTCGATGTGAAAGACATTTCCTTGCGAATGAAGGATAACTTCCAGAAGGGTAAACGTCATGGCATTGTTATCGTTTCTGAGGGTGTTTGCTCAGGTGACGAAATATCAAGAGGGATTACAGAATATAGTTATATTGAGCCGCGAGTCACGGTATTGGGTCATATCCAGCGTGGAGGCTCACCGACACACAATGACCGAATCCTTGCGAGCCAGCTTGCCGATTATGCAGTGCAGCGGCTGATGGAAGGCGATTCCGGCAAAGGAATTGGTATCGTAAAGGGTGAATTCGTAGCTACTGACATCGATAAGGTCGTTTCCACTAAGAAATCCTTTAATCTTGACTTATATAACTTGGCTATGCGTTTGTCTCAATAAGCAATGATGAATCGCGGGGACTGCCCAGGAAGACCGACTCGGTCTTGCCTGAACAGTCCCTCTTATTTTGTGGGTACGCCAAGCTGCGGGGGGGTGGGTATTGTGTATCTTTATAAACTTGAAGTACAGTTGTCGAATCGAGAGGTCGTTGTCATAGTGATGGGAGACTCCGATTTGGAGGTCATGAATGAGGTTGAAATGCACATCTCCAAGCACTATGTGGAGGCACCGGAAATCAAGGAGATTGTCTTGGTCGAGAAGCGACGTGCTAATAAAGGGTCTGCCTATGTCATTGAAAAATAATTATGCTTTGACACTTTCATACATATTATAATAATATGTATATAAAGTTCATGAAGGTGGGGTAATTTATGAGAATTGCTATTATCGCCGGAAGCAATCACCGGAAATCCACGAGTACTCAGATGGCAAGATATGTGGGAGAAAGGTTAGCGATAGGCGGTCATACAATCGATTTCTGGGATTTGTACTCGCAGCCTCTGCCTTTTTATGACCCTGATGCGGACACTGACCCCGAATCTGTCAGGCAATTGGCTAATAGCGTTGCAGCGGCTGATGCCGTCGTGCTCTCCACGCCGGAGTATCATGGAAGTGTTTCCGGGGTATTGAAGAATGCTTTGGATTACTTAGGCGGTGACCAGTTCGATGGAAAAATGGTGTTGTCGATTAGCTCAGCCGGAGGCGCTGTCGGCGTGAGTTCGCTTCAGCATTTACAGGTCATTGTTCGAAATGTACATGGAGTCAATTGTCCGGAATGGATATCCCTAGGAAGCGAACAACGTCGCTTTGATGATGAGGGAATGCCGGTGCATCCTCCTCTGCGTTCTCGTGTTGATCGTGTGCTGAATACATTCATAAAGCTGGCTGAGAAGCTTCGGGCATAGTTGATGGGAGTAAAGCTGATGTTCAGAGATGAGCGTCAGCTTTTTTGTATGTAAATTCACCTAGCGCGGAACCTTAATATCTATTATAATAATGTTTGAGAACATAATTTCACCATTGATGAACAGAATTTCAAAATATGTAACATGAAAGCGTGAGACTTTTGTTGGATAACGACAAAATCAAGAAAGTGATTGAAGCTGCTAAGCTGTATTATCAACTTGATTACAGCCAAAACCAAATCGCGGAAACGCTTGGCGTCTCCAGGCCTACCGTCTCGCGTCTTCTTCAGCAGGCCAAAATGGAAGGGATCGTCACCATTGAAATTCAGGATCCGACTGAAGATGTCGAGGTTCTTAAGAAACACCTGAAGAAAAAATTTCAACTTCAACATGTCGTTGTCGCTTTTACGCCTACTTATGAAGACAGTATTGTAAAAAGATATATTGGACAAGCTGCAGCAACCTATGTCTATGAACTTGCCAAAGATGGCGACACCATTGGGGCATCCTGGGGTTCGACGATGTATCAGGTTGCGTTGCAGTTGAAGTCGAAATCGCTCATTAACTCCTTCGTTGTGCAATTAAACGGCGGGGTAAGCGACGCAGACATTCAGATCTCTCCTTCAGAGATTGTCCATTTGTTTGGTAAGGCCTTTAATGTCACGCCTTACTTCATGTATTTGCCGGCCATAGTAGACCATATCGTGGTTAAGCAATCGATGTTCACCGACCGCCATATTCGCAGAGTTATAGATATGGGGAAGAATGCAAATATTGCGGTTTTTACGGCAGGAGCTCCGACACCGGATTCCGTACTGATTAACTCTAACTATTTTCGCGAAGATGAGCTTGAAGTGATTAGAAATAATGCGGCTGGCGACATATGCTCGCGGTATTATGATCGTAATGGAGAAATTTGTCTGCCAAACCTGGATGAGAGGACGGTTGGAATCGACCTTGTTGACTTACGTCTTAAGGAACACTCCATTCTTGTCGCTGGCGGACCTTCTAAGGTGAATGCGATCTTCGGCGCATTGAAGGGTAAATATGCGAACACGCTGGTGACGGATCAGATTACTGCAAAAGCTTTGTTGGACAAATTAGACATATAGGAGAATGACAACGATGACACCTGAACAAATTGCGGGAATGATTGATCACACCATACTAAGCGCGGTAAGTCCAGAAGCTGAGATCATCCGGATTTGCAAGGAAGCGAAGCGACATGGTTTTGCAACGGTTTGCGTAAATCCGTATTGGGTGCCGGTTGCCGCACGGGAATTGGCGGGAAGTCAGGTCGGACTTACTACGGTTATTGGATTCCCGCTTGGAGCCAGTCGTACGGAGATCAAAGCTGCTGAAGCCGCGGACGCGATTTCGGTCGGAGCGACCGAGATTGATATGGTACTAAACGTGGGAGCGTTAAAATCAGGTCACAGCGAGGCAGTTAAGCATGATATTGAAGAGGTCGTTAAAGCGTGCAAAGGAAAAGCTGCCGTTAAAGTCATTATCGAGACTTGCTATTTGACGGATGAAGAGAAAAGGCAAGCTTCATTGCTATGTAAAGAAGCGGGTGCCGATTTTGTCAAAACATCGACAGGTTTCGGTACCGGCGGAGCGACTGTCGAGGATATTGCCCTCATTCGACATGTCGTCGGTCCAGACATGGGTATTAAAGCATCTGGCGGCGTTCGGGATTTAGAAGGGGCTCGCAAATTTATTCAAGCTGGGGCAACAAGGCTTGGAGCTAGCTCTTCGGTTGCCATCGTAACAGGCGGGACAGGTCAAGATTACTAAACCCAGCAGGAAAGCAAGTAGGGAGGAATGCCTCTATGAGAACTGTGGATTTGATTACTAAGAAACGCGATGGCGGCGAATTAACGGAAACAGAAATTAACAGCCTTATCAGGGGGTATACCGAAGGGACGATCCCCGATTATCAAATGTCTGCGATGGCGATGGCGATTTTCTTTCGTGGAATGACGCCAACGGAAAGAGCGAATTTGACAATGGCGATGGTACACTCAGGCGAAACGATTGATCTTTCCGCAATTTCCGGAATCAAAGTGGATAAGCATAGCACTGGCGGCGTAGGTGATACGACTACACTTGTCCTAGCTCCACTAGTTGCTTCTATTGGTGTCCCCGTGGCCAAGATGTCTGGAAGAGGCTTAGGACATACAGGGGGAACGATCGATAAGCTGGAATCTGTGCCTGGCTTCCATGTCGAGATGGACAATGAAACCTTCATAGAGCTTGTCAACCGAAACGGGCTTGCTGTCATCGGTCAGAGCGATAATCTGACGCCAGCAGACAAGAAGCTCTACGGCCTTAGGGATGTTACGGGTACAGTGAATTCCATTCCCCTTATTGCAAGCTCCATTATGAGCAAGAAGATCGCATCCGGTGCGGATGCCATTGTCTTGGACGTAAAAACAGGCGATGGCGCCTTCATGAAAGAAATGTCCGAGGCGGAAGAGCTCGCGGCATGTATGGTGGACATTGGTAACCGAGTAGGACGGAGGACGGTAGCCGTACTCTCCGATATGAGTCAACCGCTCGGCAATGCGATTGGCAATGCCCTCGAAGTGAAGGAAGCCATTGATACCCTTAAAGGTGTCGGACCAGAAGATTTGACTGATCTATGCTTAACGCTGGGCAGCCACATGGCTGTGCTGGCAGGTGTAGCAGCCGATAAAGTAGCGGCTCGCAAGCTATTAGAGGAAGCAATCTCCACGGGTCAAGCTTTGGAGAAATTCAAGATCTTCCTAATTGCTCAAGGTGGCGATCCATCGGTTGTTGATGCTCCAGAACGATTACCAACGGCTAAGTACCGCTTCGAGGTACCTGCGAAGGAAGCGGGTTTTGTTGCAACTATAGCCGCGGAGAATATGGGACTTGCTGCGATGCTGCTAGGTGCCGGCCGTGCAACAAAAGATTCAACAATCGATTTAGCGGTCGGTATTTTTCTGCACAAGAAGATCGGAGATCCCGTTCAGGTTGGAGAGTCGCTTGTGACAATTCATGCGAATAGGGAGTCGATTGAAGAAGTGCTGATCAGGATCTACGAGTCGATTCAAATTTCTGGGCAGCGTGTCACTCCACCTCCCTTGTTGGTTGGAGAAATCAAGTAAATCATGTGGACTTATGGTTAGCTTCGAAGCCTTATCGGGGTATACTGCAAAGGAGGTGAAATGAAATGGGCCAGTTGCTTCAAAGAATGGAAGAGGCAAAGACTTATATTCAGTCGAAAATTACCGTTCAACCGCAAATCGGTCTTATCTTAGGTTCCGGTTTGGGAGAGCTCGCTGACGACATTCAAGAGGCTGTCCGGATTCCTTACGAATCGATTCCGCACTTTCCGGTCTCGACTGTTGAAGGGCATGCAGGTCAGCTTGTAACGGGCCGATTGCATAATAAGACGGTTATCGCCATGCAAGGAAGGTTTCATTATTACGAAGGCTATTCCATGCAAGAGGTAACTTTTCCTGTGCGCGTGATGAAGGCATTAGGAGCTGGGCAGTTAATCGTCACGAATGCATGCGGGGGCATGAATCCCGCTTTTCAAGCGGGAGATCTAATGCTTATCCAGGACCATTTGAACATGACGGGAGATAATCCTCTCATCGGATCGAATGAGTCTGAGTTAGGACCTCGTTTTCCGGATATGAGCAGAGCGTACACACCAGAATTGCTTACTCTTGTCCGTGAAGCCGCTGCATCTCTGGGGATTGAAATCCAACAGGGTGTTTACGCGGGGATCACGGGTCCGGCTTATATGACTCCAGCAGAGCTGACGATGTTGCGTAAGCTTGGCGGAGACGCAGTTGGGATGTCCACAGTTCCGGAAGTTATCGTTGCCAGTCACATGGCTATGAAGGTAATCGGAATCTCGTGCGTAACCGACATGGCTATTGGAGAGCACCTTGAGCCATTAAGCCACGAGCAGGTCATCGAGGCAGCTAATCGCACGAAGCCGCGTTTTATCTCTCTAGTCAGGGAGATTGTTAAACGAATGTAAGCTTGCTATAATCGGCAATATGTTTAAACCATTAGATATTGGGAGGTTTCTTAGAATGAGAAAAGGAATTGTAGCGTTAGCTATTCTAACAATGGTATTTACAGTGCTCGTTGGTTGCGGAAAAAGCAATGAGGGCAATAAGGCAACCTCGCCTGCAGCTGAGGGCACCGCTCCGGCAGCAAGTCCTGCGGCTAATTTCAAAGTTGGTATGGTTACCGACTCGGGAACAATCGACGACAAATCTTTTAACCAAGGAACTTGGGAAGGCGTACTTAAAGCAGTAAAAGAGTTTGGCTTGGAAGAAAAATATTTGAAACCAACAGGAACAACGGAAGCCGATTATACGAAAGAAATCGGTAATCTTTATGATGCGGGCTTTAAATTCATCCTAGCTCCGGGCTTTAAGTTCGAGACGGCGATTTTCAAATCACAAGACAAATATACGGACGCGAAGTTCGTTATTATCGATGGAGCACCGCATTCTGGAGATTTTGCTCCTGTCGTCAAGCCCAATACTGTTTCTGTCTTCTTCGCTGAACATGAGTCCGGATTTTTGGCTGGTGTAGCTACTGCGCTTGAACTGAAGGAAGGCGAAGCGGGCTTTATCGGGGGGATGGAAATTCCAGCGGTTCAGAAGTTTAACTGGGGCTTCCAACAAGGACTTGCTTATGCTAACGAAACATTAGGCACGAAGGTTACGATAAAAGCAGACAACGTTGTGTACCAAGGCAGCTTCGATAACGTAGCGGCAGGCGGACAATTGGCCGCTCAAATGTATGACCGCGGCGTGAAGGTTATCTTCGCAGCAGCAGGCGGCGTAGGCGTAGGTGCTATTAATGAAGCCAAAAACCGTTCTGATGTTTGGGTTGTAGGCGTAGATGTAGACCAATATAAAGACGGCGTGAAAGCGGACGGTAAATCAGTCATTCTGACTTCCGCTATGAAGCAAATCGATACCGTTGCCTATGATATGATCAAAGCAGAAAAAGAAGGCACTTTCCCAGGCGGCCAAACGCTGACGTTCGACGCTAAAAATAACGGCGTGGGTCTTCCGAAGGAAAATCCAAACTTGAGTGCAGAGACGATGACGAAAGTCGATGAAGTGTTCAAGCAATTGCAATCCGGTCAAATTAAAGTAGCTGGCGAACAAGGAACATTGATTAAGTAATTGATTCGGTGAATTGAATACAAAAAAGACGGGCACACCGTCTTTTTTTGTTCAACAGACCTGATAAGCTCATGCTTATCAGGCGTGTTGAACGATTACTAAGCGCCAAGACATTACGAAAAGTTCATCGAACCTAATAAATGTACAACTAATCGTCCTGTTTAAGGGGGGAGCATTCCATGGAATACGTAGTGGAGATGCTGAACATTAGGAAAGAATTTACTGGCATCGTCGCGAATGACGATATTACATTGCGCTTGAAGCGGGGAGAAATCCATGCTTTGCTTGGAGAGAATGGCGCGGGGAAGTCTACTCTGATGAGTATTCTGTTTGGCATGTATCAAGCCGACCGTGGTTTTATCAAGATAAATGGGAAGGAAGTCCGAATTTCAAACCCGAATGTGGCAAATGAGCTTGGGATTGGGATGGTTCATCAGCATTTCAAGCTGGTAGAGGACTTTACTGTAACGGAGAACATTATTCTCGGAATCGAGCCGCGAAAGTGGTTTGGGCTAGGGATTGATATCAAAAAGGCTGGGAAGAAAATCGAAGAGCTATCCCGGCGTTACGGATTAAATGTAGACCCTTATGCTAAAGTTGAGGATATTTCGGTGGGCATGCAGCAAAGGGTTGAAATCTTAAAGACCCTTTATCGGAACGCTGATGTGTTGATATTGGACGAGCCAACCGCGGTGTTGACTCCGCAGGAAATCGAAGAGCTTGGGCGTATCATGAAAAATTTGATTGCCGAAGGTAAATCGATCATCATTATTACGCACAAGCTGAAGGAGATCAAAGCGTTCGCCGATCGATGTACGGTTATTCGGCGAGGCAAGACAATCGGAACGGTTGAAGTTGCCCCAACGAGTGAAGCGGACATGGCGGAAATGATGGTCGGTCGGCAAGTATCCTTTAAGGTTGACAAGACAGAGAGTGTACCTCGCGAAGTCGTGTTAAAAGTGGATTCGCTTACTGTCAGGAATAGTAAAAAGTGTTTAACCCTTAAAGGCTTCTCGCTAGAAGTTCGAGCAGGCGAGATTGTTGGTATAGCAGGGGTTGAGGGCAACGGACAATCAGACTTGATTGAAGCGATTACCGGCCTTCGCAAAGAGGAGTCGGGAAGCGTCTATCTGAATGGACAAGATATAACCGGGAAATCGATCCGGAATCGGATCGAGAGAGGAATCGGGCATATCCCTGAGGATCGTCAGAAGCGGGGCTTAGTACTGGATTACACGCTGGCGGAGAACATGGTGCTCGAGGTATATTATCATGAACCCTATTCTCGAAGGGGAATATTGCAGAAAACAATGATTGGGCAATATGCGAAAGAAATTATTGAAAGCTACGATGTCAGATCCGGAGAAGGTGCTTCTTCTGTTGTACGTTCGCTGTCTGGAGGCAATCAGCAAAAGGCGATTATAGGCCGGGAAATTGAGCGGGATCCGATTCTGCTCATTGCTGTTCAGCCTACGCGCGGACTTGATGTCGGTTCAATCGAATATATCCATAAACGATTAATTGGGCATCGGGACAATGGCAAAGCTGTATTGCTTGTCTCGCTTGAGCTGGAGGAAGTTATGAACATCTCGGATCGCATTGCGGTCGTGAACAATGGTGAAATGGTCGGTCTGGTTCAAGCATCGGAAACAAACGAGAATGAGCTCGGGTTGATGATGGCTGGCGTAAAAAGGGAGGAAGGCGCATGAATAATAGAGTTGTCGTCTCCTTAATGGCCGTACTATTCGGATTGCTGGCTGGTGCTCTCCTGATGGCGGTAACCGGACATAACCCGATTACAGGTTATTCGTATTTGTTCGAGGGCGGGCTCAAAAATCCCGAAAGAATCGGTAATACGCTTGCTACTGCAACACCGTTAATTTTTAGCGGACTTTCTGTGGCCTTCGCTTTCCGCACGGGCTTGTTTAATATCGGTGTCGCGGGTCAATTGCTGTTCGGTGGTTTCTGTGCATCCGCCGTCGGACTAAGCTTGGATCTTCCAAAGGCACCGCTATTAACTCTAATGCTGATCGCAGGGTTTCTGGGCGGAGCGCTTTGGGCATTCGTTCCCGGCTTGTTAAAGGCTAAATTCAACGTCCATGAAGTTGTCTCCTCCATCATGATGAACTGGATTGCTTATTGGACCATCTATTATGCGGTCCCTGCGTATCTGAAAGGGGAATTTCTTGAAACGGAATCCAAGCCTCTGCCGGAAGCCGCTTCTCTGAAGGTTCCTTTCCTTACCGAAATGTTTGATGGTTCTTACATCAATTTGGGGCTTTTTGTTGCCATTCTGATCGTCATCATCGTAGCCTTCATCATCAATAAAACGACGTTCGGTTATGAGCTGAAGGCGGTCGGACATAATCGGCATGCCGCTGAATATGCGGGTATCGCGGTCAATCGGAGCATTGTTCTGTCCATGGCGATTTCGGGCGGGCTCGCGGGTATAGGCGGAGTAGCGCTCTATGCCGGTAACGCGTCGAATATCCAGATTGGCATTTTACCAAGCCAAGGCTTTGATGGGATTGCTGTCGCCTTGCTCGGGGCCAATACGCCGGTAGGAGTACTGTTGTCCGCGTTATTCTTCGGTCTCCTTTATTCAGGCAGGGGATTCATGAATGCAATGACGGATATTCCACCGGAAATCGCAGATTCTATCATCGCTATTATTATTTATTTCTCAGCTACCAGCATTCTAATTGAACGATTGGTCAGATGGCTGATCCGTCGTAAAGCGAATGTGAAATCAAGCACATCGCATGAAGGGGAGGTGAAGTAATCGTATGTGGACAACGATTGCACAAATCTCTCCGTACGCTATTATTTTCACCATTCCTTTGCTTATAACCGCATTAGGCGGATTGTTCAGCGAAAGAAGCGGTATCGTTAATATCGGGTTGGAAGGTCTTATGATCATAGGTGCGTTTGCGGGCGCATTGACCATATATAAGCTTCATGCGATTTGGCCGAACAATCCTTACGTAATGTGGATTGGATTGTTAGCCGCAATATTGGCTGGTGCGCTGTTTTCACTCTTGCATGCCTTCGCCAGCATTAACCTGAGTGCCGATCAAGTCATCAGCGGTACGGCGATTAACATGATTGCCGGGGCAATAACGATATTCCTGGCTAGAAACATGACAGGCAGCGGAAATATTCGGATAAGCAGCTTTGTGCCCTTCAATATCCCTTGGCTTTCCGAAATACCTATCCTTGGGCCATTGTTATTTACGAAGACACATTGGGTGACTTGGTTAATTCTGCTTATCGTAGCTCTTAGCTCCTTCGTTCTGTATAGAACGCCTTTCGGTTTGCGGTTAAGGGCTTGCGGAGAACATCCGCATGCAGCTGAAGCAGCGGGTGTTAATGTAAAGAGAATGCGTTATCTCGGGGTTGTGATCTCGGGTGCTTTCTCGGGGCTCGGTGGAGCTGTTATCATCGTGACCTATGCCGGCGAATTTACCGGAAGCGTTGCAGGATTGGGCTTCTTAGCCCTCGCCTCACTGATCTTCGGGCAATGGAAACCACTAGGCGTACTGGCAGCTACTCTGTTCTTCGGGATTGCCAGCACAGTTGCGAACGTGTCGCAGGTCATCCCTTCGCTTGCCGTGTTTCCGCCAATCATTCTGAAGGTATTCCCATATGTCGTGACTCTCATTGCGTTGATTGTTTTCTCGAAGTCTTCACGGGCGCCTAGAGCGGTAGGAGAGCCATACGATTCGGGCAAGCGGTAGTTTAGACGAAAAAAACCTCCAGAACCACTGTAGTCGAGTGGAGCTGGAGGTTTTTCTTCTATTCTTTATCAGTATTTAACATCGGCAGTGTATTTGTTCCCAGCGTTCCATAATAAATACTCATCAACTCCGCTATCCTTAAGCGCTTTGATCTGAGCTTCTACCTCCGCTGCACCGTACTTCAAATAATGTCCTTTGCCTAACCAGCTTGCCGTAAAATCCTGTATCCAAGGACGGATAATTGGCTTGTTGTCTCCAAGCGGCTCCAATTTCTTATGAGTGTCGTCCATAGAGCCCTTGATTATCTCATAAGGAGCCTTGTCCGGATATTTCTGCTTATACCAGCCCGTGCTGTAATGGCTCGGGTAAACCATTGGACAGATGACATGAACAGCATTCGAAATCTTGACGAAATCTTGACCGATACCTTCTGCCGCAGGAACAGACGCTGCGTAACCGAATATGTCCACGGACACTCTTACGCCAAATGGTTCTAGCTCTTTCTTGGCATATTCCACGAATTGTGCGACGATATCCACTCTGCTGAGATCGGTTTGCGTGAATTTCAACCCGTCGGCTTTTTTCTCGAAGCCTTCCGGAAATCTCACATAATCAAACTGAATTTCTTTGAACCCCAACAGCGCGGCTTCCTTGGCAAGTTCAACATTGTATTCCCATACTTCCTTGCGGTAGGGGTTAACGAACCGATCCTTTTTGGAATTTTGCCATACCGTACCATCCTTATTAATAAAAGAAAGTTCAGGATGGTTCTTGGCAAGAATACTATCCTTGAATACGACGATACGTGCGATCGGATAGATTTCGTGTTCCTTCAAAGTGGTCACTAGTTTTCCGATATCTTTAATGAACCGCTGCGGAGTGGCTAATGAGTTTAACTTCTCGTTTTCTGTCTTGTAAGTAATATATCCAGCGTCATCCTTTAGATCGATTACCATAGCGTTGAGATCTGTCTTATCTAGCAAGCTAAGAAGCGAAGCCATACGTTCGCCCCCGGCGCTGTAAGCTGTTACATAAACACCTTTGACTTTGACTGCATCCGGCTGTGGATCACCAGCAACTACGGATGGCAGATCAGGTTCAGGTGTATCTGGTTGCGCTTGCATAGCGATTTTGGCCGTATTCCATAATTTGCTGAGAGAACTTTGGTCTTGCTGTGGTCCGCTTATTGCAGTAGTAAAAATTACAAATAAAGCCAAAAGAATATTCATGTGTGTTCTCTCCCTATAAACTCTGTAAGAAGATTATAAACGAGATTTGCGGGAGTAAACACAGGTATATTGTAGTATTTTGTAGATTATTATCGTAAAAAAATGGTTTTTAGAAAATGATATTATTATTCTATGTGTACACAATGCTTTTCAGACTAACGTCTGCGGAATTCGCCAATCACATCAATGGTTTGTACAATGTTCACGAAAGCTTTCGAGTCTACCTCGGTGATCATTTTGCGTAATTCAGCCAATTCATAACGCGTGGTAACCGTCATAAGCATGTCCCGTTCTTCGCTAGTAAAAGCTCCGCGAGTCTTGATGATCGTTACGCCTCTTGGGAGCTGCAGTAATCGAGAGGCAAGCTCTTGCGTGTTATTTGTTACGATGAATAGGGTAATCTTATGATGTGGGGTATATACAGAATCAATTAAACGTCCCGTTAGATAGATCGACAGCATAGAATAAAGAGCGGCATTCCAATCGTTCTGGAGAAATCCAAGAGCTGCCACAACAAGAGTATTTAGCACAACTGTGAGGATTCCGATAGGTAAGTCCCTGTAACGTGATATAATAGAAGCGATGATGTCAAAGCCGCCAGAAGAGCCTCCATATCTAAGCGATACGGAAGCGCCAATTCCGACGAGCACTCCACCGAATACGGCTGCCAGCAGTCGATCGTCCGTAAGCTCAATTCTTGGAATGATTTGAAGGAAAAGGGCAGTGGATAATACGGTGACCATGCTCAGCATGATAAATCGTTTCCCTAAGATTCGATATCCCCAGAGCAAAATCGGGACATTCAGGGCAAAATACAACCAGCTAATACCCCACCCACTGACGTAACCGATAACCATCGCAACACCTGAAGTCCCGCTGCTTAGCAATTTTTCGGGGATGAGTAGCAGTTGGAAACCGCAAGCAACAACAGCGGCACTGATGATCATCAAAAATACGGGGCCTATTATGGCAAACCTTTTCATGTTAGCACTCCCTCTAGAGCCGATGGTGGAATCGTATCACAATATGTTCCCCTGGGAGAAGACCGCCATGCAATAACTGGCACTCTTTTCCTGATGCTGGAGTTTTCAAGCAGGTTTGTGCTATAATGAACTGATAATTTTTTTGGAAGCCGTAATATGAAGGCCCAACACAGAAGGAGATTGAAAAAGTTTGAGCACATTTGCAGAATTTGGTTTGGAGTCAGACGTACTTCAAGCCATATCGGACATGGGGTTTGAAGAGGCGACTCCAATCCAAGCGATGGCTATTCCCGTTGCCCTACAAGGCAAAGATATGATCGGGCAGGCCCAGACAGGTACAGGTAAGACAGCAGCGTTCGGAGTCCCATTGATTAACAAGATTGCTAAGACGGAAGATCGTATCGTTGCACTGCTTATGGCACCAACTCGTGAGTTGGCCATTCAGGTAGCTGAAGAAATCGAGAAGCTTGGACGTTTCAAGGGCATTCGCTCCTTGGCTATATATGGCGGTCAAGACATCTCACGTCAAATCCGCTCATTGAAGCGGAAGCCGCAGATCATTATTGGAACACCTGGTCGATTACTCGACCACATCAATCGTAAGACGATTCGTTTAGACGATGTTCGTACGGTTGTACTAGATGAAGCGGATGAGATGCTGGACATGGGCTTTATGGATGACATTCAGTCCATTCTGAAGCTTGTGCCGGATGACCGTCAAACGTTGCTCTTCTCTGCAACAATGCCTGCGAACATTCAGAAGCTTGCTCAACAATTCCTTCGTAATCCTGAGCACATTTCCGTTATGTCGAAAACAATCAGTGCGCCAATGATTCAACAATTTTATGTTGAAATCCAAGAACGCATGAAGTTCGACGGCTTATGCCGCCTGCTCGACATGGAACCGCCTGAGCTTGCTATTATTTTTGGTCGTACGAAACGTCGTGTAGCCGAGCTGTCGGAAGCCTTGATGAAGCGTGGTTATGCATGTGATGGATTGCATGGTGATTTATCGCAGAATCAACGGGATACCGTCATGCGTAAATTCCGTGACGGCAGTATCGACGTATTAGTGGCGACGGACGTTGCAGCTCGCGGACTTGATGTCTCCGGTGTAACCCACGTTATTAATTTCGACTTGCCGCAGGATCCTGAAAGCTATGTTCACCGGATTGGACGGACAGGACGTGCGGGTAAAGAAGGAACTTCATGGTCATTTGTGACCGCTCGCGAAACGGATCACCTCCATTTTATCGAGAAAGTGACTCGTCACCGCATTACTAAGAAAATTTTGCCGACGATTTCTGAAGCAATGGAAGGCAAACAGAAGCTGATGGCAGAACGGATTATGGATACGATTCGTGCCGAGGATGATGTTACCCCTTTCAAATGGGTTGCCATGCAGCTTTTGGAGCAATATGATTCCGTACAATTGTTGGCAGCGGCAATGAAGCTCCTTACCGGCGACAAGAAAGATGTTAACGTTGAGCTTACCCCAGAGGATCCGGTTCGCGGCAAGAAGCGCAAGTTTGAAGGCAATCGCGGTTCTAGTGGCGGCAGCGGCTACGGCAGCAGCGGTGGTCGTCGTTACGGCGGCGGTGGCGGCGCTGGCGGAGGTCAAGGCGCTTGGCGTCAAGGTCAAGGACGCAGCGATTCGCGTGGTGGATCAGGCTATGGCGGACAACAACGGAAGCCTTACCAAGGCAATCGCACAAGCTCAGGCTCCCCTAGCGGCGAAGGTTATCGGGGTGCACGCACGGAGCGTCGTGATGAGCCTCGTAACAACCGTTCCGAGGATTTTGTTAAAATCTAATCAAGCTTACTGACGAATGTCATCAGGGAGGGATCCCCATGGAAATGCGGGGCATGATGGGCGGCTTCTATCGGCTGTCCGAGTGGATCATGAGATTGTCGGTTACAAATGTTCTATGGCTTCTCACGTCCTTTCCATTTTGGTTTATCATGTTGAATTTGCTCTCTGCGGAAACAGTGGATCAATTGAAGCAAGTTATTATCCTGTTGGCAATAGTGGCACCTTTCACTTTATTTCCGGCGACCTCGGCTTTGTTTTCGGTCGCCCGGAAATGGGTTTTAGGAGATACTGATGTCCCGTTGATAAAAACCTTCTTCCGCAGCTACAAGCATAACTTTAAGCAAGCAATGATCGGTGGCATTTTCTATGCGTTATTGTTCGCGATCCTAATCATTGATTACCAGGTGTATTTGAAAGAAATCACTGGATTTCAATTGGTAGCGTATTTATTTATCGCATTGATGTTCATGTTGTTAGTGTCGCTGCTGCACTTCTTCTCGCTCTTATCCCATTTTCACATGAAGACGTTTCAATTGCTGAAGAATGCGCTTATCTTGACAATCGGTCGTCCTATTCGGTCTTTGATTATGGTATTAGGAGCAGCAGCAGTCATTTACATGAGCACCCGGTTTACGTTTCTAATCCCATTCTTTTTTGGAAGTATTATTGCAGTATATACCTTCTACAACTTCAACCTAGTTATCCAAAAGATGATGCTGTTGAAGGAAGCAGCCGAAAATACGGATGAAAATACTGATTCCAATTCCGATGAAGAACTGAAGAAAACCTAGCACCTACACATTTTACTTTTCTTATCAACCTGCTTATAATGAGAATACTCCTGCCTTGCACGTTACGACGCTTAATTGTTTTGAACCAATGTTTGTTTCAAGGGAGCTCTAAATCGCCGAGCGGCTGACATGCCCCCGAAAAGGGAAGTCAAAAGCTTCGCTGCGGGCACCCACCTGCCAAAGCAGGTTCAGAAACATGCACGTCGGACGGCACAGGCGGGTTTTCTCTATCCTTGGACTTTAATCCCCGGGTCAGGCATGGTAAGATATATGGTAGCGCCATGGTACCTGGAGGGAGAGAGAGCATTGCTAAAGCGAGTGCTGATCGGTTTGATCCGCAGCCACGAGAATACGAGCGATAAATCTAAGGATCCTAAGCTTAAGTCTCACTATTATAGGCTTTCGAAGGACCGTGCTTGGGAAGAGGTTAGTTCCATTCTTAAGAAGATGAAGGGTTATCGCGTACTTCATGAGGTTCAGACGGTTGGTGAGATCGTTATGGAGAAGAAAACCGTATCTGGCCGTACAATGGATATCACAATCCAAATTGTCGGCACTAGCCCGGGAAATACAGCTGTGGACATTTATTCAGCGTCCCGTGGGTCACTAGGTGATCTGGGTGCTAATTATCGTATTATCCAGGAGATCTATAGTGTGCTGGATCGCAAGCTGTCCTCCTTCAAAACTTAGATTTCGAATGATACACAAAATGAAAAGCGAGGAAGGCTTTTGGCCTTAACCTCGCTTTTGTTGTATTTGTTTAGAGGAGAGAAGAGATTAGAGCAAACTCTTCACTGCTGCAACCGCTGCTTCATAATCGGGATGTTCAGTCATTTCCTTAAGCACTTCTACATAAGTAATTTGATCGTTAGCGTCAACGACGAAGATCGATCTCATATCTAGGTGAGATTCTTTTATAAAGACACCGTAAGATTTACCGAAGCTGCTGTCTTTGTAGTCGGATAACATGACGACACGATCAACTCCAGCTGCTCCGCACCAACGGGCTTGTGCATAAGGGAGATCCGCGCTTATTGTAATAATGACAACGTTGTCGCCCAGTTTGGATGCTTCTTCGTTGAATCGACGGGTTTGGGCATCACATACGCCGGTGTCGATCGAGGGAACGACGCTCATTAGCTTGACCTTTCCTGCATAGTCTTTGAGAGTGACAATTTCATCTACCGTTTTGTTCAATTGAAAATCCGGCGCTCGGTCGCCGACTTTCAATTCGGGACCAATGAGCGTAATGGGGTTACCTTTTCTGGTAGCTACACCTGTTCTTTCTTGAGTCATTTCCTTTTTCCTCCTAGATGAGTTGGTTTGACATACCTTATTATAACCTAACTTACATGGCAGACGAATTTTCTCTTGCACTGCCAGCCTTTTTCTGTACAGTGATACGGACAAAATGTTAAAATTGATGAGATAGTAAAACATTACCTAATCATGTCAAGGAGGATTTTCAATCAATGGCTAAAACATTTCGTCAAATGGTAGCTGAGGCAAAAGAAAACGTCCCGGGAGTATCTTCTGCTGCTGCGAAGGAAAAAATGAAAGAGAATCCGGACACCCTGGTAATCGATGTTCAAGATGCTGCTGATTCTGGCGCATGCGGCCTTATTCCGAGCAGTGTTAATATTACATTAGGGATGCTTCCTATCCGGGCTGATTTGGAATTGCCGGAGAGCTTTCGCGATGCCCGCCTTTCGGATCGCAGCCGTTCGGTTCTCATAACTTGCGGCGCAGGCGGCCAAGCGGCTCTGGGAGCTTATTTGCTGAAGCAAATGGGGTTCACGGATGTTGCCTATATTGAGGGGGGCACAACAGCCTGGAAAAATGCCGGTTTTGAAGTTGAATTGTAATAGCTGCTTATTAAATTGAACACTCAGGCAAAACGTGGGGTCAGGTTGATCCCACGTTTCTTTTGCGCAGTAAGGAGCGTAGAGTGAAGTGGAACTGCGTCAGCTGCAATATTTCGTACAGGTCGCACGGCTTCAGCATGTAACCAAGGCGGCGGAGGAGCTTCATGTTGCTCAGTCCGCGGTTAGTAGACAAATCCATCGGTTAGAAGAAGAGCTTGGCATTCGCCTGTTTATGCAGAGAGGGCGTAATGTCCAATTGACGCCCGTTGGCCAGCTGTTTCTTCGACGTGCTGAAACACTGCTAGGAGATTTAGATCGTGCGGTTGCGGAAATACATGAATTTCTCGATCCAGAGGTCGGTGAAATTCGACTTGGATTTCCGCATAGCTTGGGTATCAATCTAGTCCCTCAGGCGGTTGCTGCCTTCCGTAAGCTTCATCCTAACGTGAAATTTAGATTCCGCCAAGGAATGTATCCTTCGCTTATTCGTGATGTGGCTGATGCAGAGGTCGATCTTGCTTTTATTTCGCCGTATCCAGACAAGAATGAATATGTAACAGGTGAGGTTGTATTGACGGAAGAGTTGTTCGCTATTCTTCCGGAGAATCATCGGTTGGCCGTCGAAGACTCTATTCATTTGAGTGAACTGAAGGATGAGAATTTCGTTCTATTCAGCAATGGATATTCTCTAAGGCCAATCGTATGGGATGCCTGCAAAGCGGCTGGATTCACTCCTAAGATTGGCTTTGAGGGGGAGGAGACAGAGACGATAAGAGGTTTAGTTGCTGCGGGAATGGGAGTAAGCCTGCTGCCGGAGATGGCCTTGTATGAAACTAGCTCGATGATGCCTGCAGTCGTTAAGGTGATTGAGCCGCATGTAACTCGAACGATTGGGCTCATTCGCCGTACAGGAGAGAAGCTCCCGCTTGTTGTGCAGATATTTCATGCTTTTTTAATCGAGTTTTTCAAAGATCAATACAAGGCTTAATGATTTACTGCAGAAAAAGGGATTGAACAGGAAATGGACTTCCCGTTCAACCCCTTTTTTTCTTGCTGGATGCATGACTAACCTCGTGACAGGCGTTAGAGAGGGCGGAAATCGAATTCTCATAAAAATACGGGCACGGGAGAGCTACATAAAGTTACTTTTCCCCATTAGCAGGAGAAGAGCCTCTACACAGGCTGCGGTCTGGGGGGTAAGAGTACGGAAAAGCTGTTTGGCTTGCTTCGGCTTCAATTGGTCCAGGACGGGTTCAAGCTCCTTGACCTCGCGCTCTAGCTGGGCTAAATGAGTCTGCAACTCTGAAAGCTTTCGGGATACGGCTTCATCTGAGATGACTCGGTTCATGGAAGTGAACTGCTCGCGGATCTCCTCTAATGAATATTTCTGTGCTTTCAATAGTTCAATACGACGAATGCGTGACAGGGTTTCATCGTCATATAATCTGTAATTCCCGGTTGTTCTTTTGGCTGGAGCCAATAGACCGAGTCCTGTATAATAATCAATAGTTCGAGGACTTATGCCGGCAAGGAGTGAAAGCTCTCCAATCCGATATAGGCGCGGGGCATTCGGCGATCCTTTACTCATCGAGCTCACCTTCTTTCTTGCTTGTGGCTTAGACCTCTATCATACCGAATCACAAACGATACAGTCAAACGTCATCCTTAGGTTAATATCTCTTTATTCTAAATTGTTTCTACAATAGATGGAATAATCTCTCACATTAAAAATAGTGTGATACGTGGTAGAATTACAACAGGCCTAATAAATCGTATATTATCCAAAATTTTGAATTTAAAAGGTCTAAATCCTAACATTGTATAGTGAAAACCCCTCTAATGTTAGATATTTGGCGATAATTTTGATTTTTTTTGTGAAAACTGTATTGTCAAATCCGAAGGAGCACCCTATAATGACACTAAGGCTTTCTTATTATGTCATGAAACATTACACGTAGGGAGTGGTCAGCATGGTTAAAAAGAGTCTGATATCGTTGGGGGCACTTCTCGTGTTATTCCCGACCATCGCATTCGCGGAGGATCCATCGGCAGCACAACTGAACATGGGGCTTAACGCATTATGGGTTATGCTCGCAGCTATCTTGGTACTGCTCATGCAAGGCGGCTTTATTCTTCTAGAAGCAGGTTCTACACGAATGAAAAATGCCGGACACGTTGCCGGTAAAACAATTTTCACTGTTGGTCTTGCATCATTAGTATACTGGGCTGTCGGTTATGGATTTGCATTCGGCGGCGATGCTTCGGAATCAGTTAATAAAATAATCGGATTGGGCAATTTCTTCTTCGAGCCATCGTTGGCAGCAGGAGAGGGAGATAATTACCCATCCTCGGTATTCTTCATTTTCCAACTTGCGTTTGCGGCAGTATCGTTGTCCATCGCTTGGGGAGGATTCGCAGAACGGGCAAAATTGTCTGCTTACCTTATTTTCACCTTATTTTTCGTATCCGTTATCTATCCGGTTATTGCCCACTGGATCTGGGGCGGCGGATGGCTCGCTACTGATGGCGCGCAGGATTTCGCGGGATCCACGGTTGTTCACTTAACAGGTGCTGCCGCTGCTCTTGCGGCGACAATCTTACTCAAACCGCGTATCGGCAAATTCAATAAAGACGGCTCTTCCAATGAGATACTTGGACATAACCAAGTATTCACGGCTTTGGCTGTTTTAATTCTATGGGTTGGCTGGTTTGGCTTTAATGCGGGCAGTACTGTAGCGATCGGTGATGGATTCTTCGGATTCGTCGCATTCAATACGCAATTGGGTGCAGCTGCAGGTGCTGTAGCAGCCTTGTTGATGTCTTGGTTGGTTAACGGTAAAGCGGATATTACCGCAATGCTAAATGGTGCGCTTGCGGGTCTCGTTGCCATCACGGCATCTTGTGCCTTCGTCGATCCTTGGGCGGCTGTTGTAATCGGTTTGGTGGCCGGTGTCCTTGTCGTCTTCAGCGCAAGATTTTTTGAGAAAATTAAAGTTGACGATCCAATCTTTGCACTTTCCGTTCATGGAGCAGCAGGAATCTGGGGTACGTTAGCGAATGGTTTGTTTGCTACAGAAGAATTGGTTGCCAAAGTAGGCATCGGTAAACCAGGATTGTTCTACGGCGGTGGAGCAGATCAACTGTGGGTTCAATTGGAATCGGTCGTCGTATGTGGACTCTTCGCTTTCCTTGCATCCTTCATCGTATTGTGGGTTGTGAAAAAGGCCATTGGCTTCCGTGTAACAGAAGAGCAAGAAATTATCGGTTTGGATTTAAGCGAGCATGGTAACTACGGTTATCCGGAACAAATGAAAAAAGCTGGCACGTCGGTCTAACTCAGATAGTTCTATCACCGGCGTAATCACAGGAGGGGTACTAACCGCATGTCGAATCCCATATGGGAGAAGCGGTTGCTAGACATCACCGGCGCCGATGATCTTACTCAATTACGATTGGTAAGGGAAACAGAGCAAAACATACTTGCGGCGGAATTGTCCACCTCTCCGGTCCACGCGGTGGTTGAGACCTTGAATGAACTTCATGATTCTCTAATCACTCAAGCCTTGAAGCTTGCAGAAAACGATTTGGCACGGTTGGGGCTTGGTACCCCACCCGTGCCTTATGCGTATATGCTTTATGGCAGCGGCGGACGTTATGAGCAGACGATGTGCAGTGATCAAGACAGTGGTCTTGTTTATGAAACTCCCGCTAATGAAGCTACCGAAGAACGCTGTAGAACTTATTTTGCTGCATTCACAGAGGTTGTTGTAGAGCATCTAGTCGTACTGGGTTATCCTCCTTGTGAAGGCAAAGTTATTGCATCGAATCCAGAATGGTGTCTGTCGATGAGAGACTGGGCGAAGAAGATCGATAATTGGTTTGCGGAGCCAAGTTGGGAAAACGTTCGTTATCTGCTTATCGTAGCAGATGGGAGGCCGGTGGCAGGTGACTTATTGCTTGCAGAGAGCCTGCAGGATCGGTTTTTCAGCGACTTGCTCGGTTCTCCTGTTATTGCTCGAAGAATGATGGAGAACACGCTGCGTCATAAAGTGCTCGTGGGGGTGTTCGGCCAACTGTTGACCGAAAGGTACGGGGTGGACGCCGGCAGCTTAGATATCAAATATGGAGCTTATATTCCAATGGTAAATGCTTTTAGACTATTGGCGGTGCAAGCTGGAATTCGGGAGACGGGCACGCTTCAGCGCATTGAGTCTCTAAGACAAGTTGGATTGTTATCTGATGAAGAAGCCGAAGAGGCTCGTGAAGCTTTCTTGTTTTTTCTGAAAATGCGAATGTTAACGACAGTTTCGAATGAAGAAGGTCAGATGATCGGTACTGGAAAAATTCCTCCGGAACAATTAACAAAGGAAATGACGGTACCACTTAAAAAAGCTCTAAAATCCGGCAAAAAAATTCAGCGAAGAGTTCAAAAAGAGCTGCAGCACCGCTTCGGCGGGAGGTGAAGGGATTGAAGGAGCCCAAGGATTCGAATATGGGGCGTATGTGGCATCTGTATAAAATGGGAGGGATTACCCCGGCCATTGCTTCTATGCTTGGTTCATCCAATGCGCAGCAAATGGCCTTTATCCGTTCGATGTCACGTGATCAGCGTAAAGAAAGTTCGTTAGAGATGCAGTTGTCAGATATGGAAGCTGTTGTCTTTGATCTGGAGACGACTGGTTTTAACCCATATAATGGAGATGAAATCCTTTCAATTGGCGGAGTCATCATCCGAGGAGGGGATTTCGGGGAGGCAGAGCCGTTCTATCGGCTTGTTAATCCGAAGAGAAAAGTTCCGAGACATATTACCGAGCTGACAGGAATCACGAATGAAATGGCAGAGGATGCACCTGATTTAATGCAATCCTTGCATGATTTCATGGACTTTGTAGGCAAGCGGGTTTTGATCGCACATGGCAGTGGGCATGATAAGCAATTTCTGAACGCAGCGCTGTGGCGTACATCTAAAATCAACTTAACGCACAGAGTTGTAGATACTATGATGATAGCCAAATGGCTTGAGCCTAAGGCCATTCATTATGGATTGGATGAAGTGTTAGAACGTTATGGAATAGAAATTACCGAGCGCCATCATGCACTCCATGATTCGATGATGACGGCTAAGCTTTATTTCCGATTTCTAAAACTGATCATGGATCGTCAAGTGACGACTCTTGGCGAGCTTTACGCTTATTTAAGCAGACATTGATTGTTACAGCTCTCGCAAGATCGGTAAGCTTACCCATTGGTGCGGGGAGCTACGTTGATATGCGGCAATCATTTTGTTTCCTTTCGTAAGACTGACAATCAAATAAGTCCTCCAAGGAATTGAATCCTGCTCGTCTCTGATGCTCGGCAGTGCTGTTCCTTGTGGATGCGAATGGAAAAAACCGACGATATTTCGTTGGTTTTTTTGTGCTTGGAAATAGACGCCGATCCAATCCTCGGGGTGAAAAGAGAATGAATTAGTCGCTGATGATGAATTGTTTCTTATGACTATAAACCCGTCAACAATGACTTTGCCACTACCATCAGACTTGTATTCAGTGCCATAAAGAACTCCGCATGTTTCATAAGGCAACCTGCGTTGGCAAGTCGAAAGAAGGTTATTCTCCAAAGCTTGGCTGAGTCCGACTGAAGTTATTTGTCCCATATTTACCACCGCTCCTCAATGTACAGTATGAGCGATGGCGGCGAGCCCTGGCAACTCTTATTGGACTTGTTTTCCTGGCTTAACCATGAAGAACACCAATCCTAAAGCAATTAAAGATAGTGCGGATACCGTTATGAATACGATTTGATGGGATATTCCCATGAGCCATCCAAATAACGGAGGACCGAAGGCAACGCCAAAAAAACGCAGGCTGCTGTAAAGCGATGTGATCATACCGCGTTCGGCTTTCTCGACTGCCCCGGTGATCATGGTATTCAAACAGGGAAGCAACAGGCCTGTCCCGATGCTGCTCAGAGTTAATAAGCCGATAAAAAAGTACAGATTCGTATTCAGCCAGATCGCGAGGGCTAAGGAGATAACCATCAAGATAAGACCGATATTCATAAGTCGCCGAATTAATACTCCGTTTTTTTTGATAACCGACCCGGTAATAAAAGCGGTTGTTACCATTCCGAATAGGGGAATCGCCAGGATAAAGCCTTTGCGGACACCTTCAATCGAATAAGGGGGCTCCTCCAAAATATCGGACAGAAAAAAAAGCACGCCGAACAAAATGAATAACGCTAACGAGCCAGCGAAAAATGATGAGATAAGCCAGCGTCCATGCTTGGCGAATATACGGCGGATAGACTGAATATATTGCTTGATTGGTTTAGGTTCTTCCTTGCGTTTTGGCTCCTTGATTAGAAAAATGATAGCCAGAAGTGATAATACACAAAAGGCTGGAAAGGCAAAGAAGGCGGCATACCAGACTATAAGCGCGAAGAGGGAGCCGAGAATAGGACTGACGACCTTCCCGGCGCCATTGGATGCCTCAATAAGGCCAAGCGCCTGGCTTTCCTGCGCATCCTTGTAGAGGTCGCCGACAAGTGCCATAGCAATGGGAGCTGTTCCTGCGGCTCCGATTCCCTGAAGCGCTCTGGCGCCAATCAATATCCCGTAAGAGTCCCAAACCGCGCCGAAACCTGCTAGTATTCCCGCTCCTCCATAAAGGATTAGCGAAGGAACAATTACAGCTTTGCGACTGAACCGGTCGGACAAATAACCAGCAATCGGGATAATAAGGGCAGCAGAAACAGAGAACAAGCTAATGACCAGGCTGCTTTGGAATTGGGTGATTCCAAGCTCTCTCCTCAATGTGGGTAAAATAGGGACGAGCATCGAATTACCAAGAACAAGCACCAATGGAACCGTAGAGAGGGCAATGTATTCCCAAATTTTATTTTTGCGTTTATTTTTCTCATCGGGAACGGATTTAGCCTTCTTCGAAGAAGGTGCGTCGGAGATATCGCTTGTGAAAGTCACGGTGAGCTTAGGCTTGGATTTAGTTGAAGTGGACAATCAGAGCTCCTCCTTATGGCGAATCCGGATCATGATAACAGTGCATAAGGTTCCCACGCGGTTAACTTGATATGCACCCGACCCTATCAGGAGATTGGAACTCGAGAAGGAAATGCGTTAGAATGAGAAGAAACACCTATGCTAAGAAGAGTGAGGTTTCGAATGAAAAGAAATATGCTCGTATTAGGTTTGGTATTGATTGCTGTTGCTGCTGTATTTATATGGAATGACCGGGACGATAAGTCTCAACAATCAGCGGGTAATGCCGTTGTAGATGTCAGTCTGACGGATATACCGATAAAACCCGAGCCGAAGAAAAATCATTATGCGCCCTCGTTTGATCTTGCATCCCTAGACGGCGCTTCAACCTTTCAGGTTGGAGGCAAGAGGGATAAAGCGCTAATCATCAATTTCTGGGCTGCGTGGTGCGGGCCGTGCGAGGTTGAAGCCCCTGACTTGAAGGATATATATGAAAAGCATAAGGATAAGCTTGACTTATATGCGGTAAATGCAACCAAATACGATAAGCTAAGAGAAGCGAAGGATTTCGTCAAGGAGCAGGGTTTCGTTTTTCCTGTCCTTACAGATGCTAAGGGTGATGTTGGAGATTTGTATAAAGTATTTTCCTACCCGATAAGCTTCATCATAGATCGGAATGGCGTCATTCGCGAGCGGATTGAAGGTGTCATTAGTCGGGAAGAGTGGGAGATGCATTTGGACGGGGTTTTAAATTCGCAGCAATAAGCACGATTAGGCAAAAAAGAGGGCATTCCTAGAAGTCATTAACTTCTGGGAATGCCCTTTTTTTCAAAAATAATTTTTAATGATTCACTAAGCCTTGGGTTCCACGCGATAAATCAGGAGCTGAATCATTCTTCGTCATCCCAAGGAGCGCATAACGTATGCTATCGACGAGTGCTTCCCAGCTCGCTTCGATGACATTAGAGGAGACGCCGACGGTGCTCCACGTATCATTGAAATCAGTGGATTCGATGAGTACGCGAACCTTGGCTGCCGTAGCGTCCTTCTCGTCAAGTACCCGTACTTTATAGTCGCTTAGATGAATATCGCGAATTCCCGGATAGAACTGAATAAGAGCTTTCCGCAAGGCATTATCCAGCGCATTCACAGGACCGTTGCCTTCTGCTACCGTATAAACCTGCTCGCCTGCTACCGTAATTTTCACAATCGCTTCTGTAAGCAATTCACCTGCGGTTTTCTCAACCATTATCTTGAAGGAGTCGACCGTAAACACTTGAACGGAGCCTCCGTAAGCATCTCTTAAGAGTAACTCGAGAGAAGCGTCAGCACCCTCGAATTGATATCCCTGATGCTCCAGATCCTTAATCCGATCAATGACATCCCGCGATTTCAAGCCTTCCGTGCTCACTTCCAGACCCATTTCTTGTGCCTTGGACAGAATGTTACTCTGACCCGCGAGCTCGGAGACTAGCACGCGCTGCTTATTCCCCACGAGGTCGGGCGAGATGTGTTCATATGTCTTGGAATCCTTCATGATCGCAGAGACGTGAATACCGCCTTTATGAGCAAATGCCGCATTTCCAACATAAGGCTGGTTAACGGGCAAATGTACATTGGCGATCTCGCTTACATAACGAGCGACACCTGTAAGCATCTTCAGCTGATCGTCGCTGACGCACTGGTAACCCATCTTTAACTGCAAGGTAGGCAAAATCGAGCAGAGATTGGCGTTGCCGCACCGTTCCCCATAACCGTTAATCGTTCCTTGGATATGGCGGGCTCCAGCTGTTATAGCGGCTAAAGTGTTCGCAACGGCCAGCTCGCAATCGTTGTGGGTATGAATGCCGATCGGTGCATCGATTTCTTTCACAACGCGGGTTACGATTTCACTGATTTCCCCTGGAAGCGTCCCGCCATTCGTATCGCATAATACGATCCATTGGGCTCCTGCAGCTTTGGCTTTGGCAAGCGCGGCAAGTGCATACTCGGGATTTGCTTTGTAGCCGTCGAAGAAATGCTCAGCGTCGAACAATGCTTCCATTCCGCTGTTTTTTACATATGCTAACGATTCATAGATCATTGCCAGATTTTCTTCTAAAGTTGTCTGAAGTGCCGTATGCACGTGGAAATCCCAGCTCTTGCCAACCAAAGTAGCTGCAGAGGCTCCGGATTCGGTTAGGTGCCGGAGATTGATGTCTTGCTCGCAGGTACTATTTTTGCGCCGTGTGCTTCCGAACGCTGTCAGCTTCGCTTGTAATTTCAATTCCCGGACACGACGAAAAAACTCGATGTCCTTGCTATTGCTGCCGGGATTGCCGCCTTCAATATAATGGACGCCCAACGCATCAAGCTTGAGCGCAATTTTAACCTTGTCTTCTGCTGTTAAGCTAATACCTTCACCTTGCGTTCCATCGCGCAAAGTAGTATCGAAAATATAAAGGGGGGTAGTCATGCGTAAGCGTAAAGCCTCCTTAAGTAAAAACAGGTGAAACTATTATAGCACGGCTTGCAATAAATGTAGAGAGCAACTCTGCATTGCGCGAACGTATATTCCCTCGATATAATAAACTATGACAGGGGGAATGAATGTGAGCGAGAATAGACGTCGAATTATTCTTCATATTGATATGAACGCATTTTATTGCTCCGTTCATTCCGCCGAACAACCGGACCTATACAAAGGGAAGCCAACAGCTGTAGCGGGTAGTATGGAATTGCGCAAAGGAATTATTGTTACAAGCTCTTATGAAGCAAGGGCTCTAGGGATTCGAACCGGCGCAACTGTCCGTCAAGCGCTGAGCATCTGTCCAGAGCTGATTATCATTCCCCCGGACTTTGATCTATATCGCAAATACAGCCGTGGTTTTTTGCGGATTGCCGGCAGTTATACGCCGCAGCTTGAAGCCGTATCAATCGATGAATGCTTTCTCGATATTACGGGGAGCTCACAATTCGGGACACCCATTGAAATTGCCGAAATCATTGCGCGGAGAGTCCGGGAGGAGTTGTCCTTACCTTGCTCCATCGGCATTGCGCCGAATAAGCTGCTTGCTAAGATGGCCTCGGACTTGCGCAAGCCCAATGCAATTACCATTCTTCGCAGACGTGAGGTTCCAAAGCTGCTCTGGCACAAACCTTGCCAAACTTTGTATGGAATTGGTTCCCGCACAGCGGACAAACTACTACGGCTTAACATTCGGACAATCGGTGAGCTTGCAGCAGCTGATGAAAGAATGCTGACAGAACGTTTTGGCATTTATGGTGCTTGGATGAAGCAAGCCGCCAACGGCTTGGATGATTCTCCTGTTGAACCCTTGCAGGAAGCGCCTAAATCTATTGGGCACACGACGACTCTTCCGGCAGATTTGACCGGGAGGGAGCAATATCGAAGAGTACTGCTCAATCTAGCGGACCAAACAGCTCGTCGGCTAAGGCATCAGCGAATGGTATGCTCTACCATTTCGATTACGATTCGAGATCCGGATATGCGGACTATTACAAGGGCGTCGGGGGTCTACACACCTACGGATATGATGGAAGAAATCTATCAGGTTGCCTGTCGCCTGATGGATACTCACTGGAAAGAAGGAGAACCCGTGCGGCTCCTAGGGATAACCTTGCAGAATTTGGCTTCCAAAGAAGATACTCCCTTGCAGTTGGATTTATTCTCCTTCGAGGAGAAGCCTCGTAAGGATCGTTTAGTATCCGCGATGGATTCGCTGAGAGATAAATACGGTGAAAACGCAATTCTAACCGCAGGAATGTTGGGGGATGATCCTTCTGCATTGATCCGAAATAAGAAATTAAGAGGAACTTCGCTTCAGAAGGATTTCTTGCGGGAAAAACCGATAAATGATGAGAATGATTATTAAGAGCGGATCACGATGAGTTTAATCTCCAATTTCGTTTGATCTCAGAGTCATTTTGTATTATATTGGACAGTAGTGATCTATTATTGTTAATGAATCGGATTGATTCTAGGAGGTTAATTCATGGCTAAGTTTACTTACGTAGATAAAGACACTTGCATTGCTTGCGGTGCTTGTGGAGCAACGGCACCTGACATTTATGACTATGATGATGAAGGCCTCGCAGAAACCATATATGGCAGCGACGGCAATCACGGTAACACAGAAATTCCAGAAGATCTTTATGATGATCTGCAAGACGCAGCGGACGGATGTCCTACGGATTCCATTAAAGTTGCAGATTCGAAATTTAACATGTAACAATTATTGGTATTCAAAACCCCCTTTTCTAGGAATTACGACCTAGAAAGGGGGTTTTTTGTCATGGTTTTTGTGACTTTCGTCATTTGAGTCATTTTTTAGACAAAATGCAACAAAAAACCTATTGCGTAAGCTATAATAGGTGATAATTGGAATGATTTTCATAGGGCGGGCGGGATTTGGCTTGAAGGAAAAAATTAAGAGAATTTCCATTGTGTTAAATGTGGTGCTTTTAGCGGTGGTCTATTTTATCTATCAAGGACATTTCCTTCAGAAGATTGATAATTTAATTTTTGACTTTAATATGAAGCAATCAGCGGATGGTATCCCAGATCCGCGTATTATCGTTGTGACGATCGATGATGCTTCATTGGAGGAGCTAGGAAGATTTCCTTGGGATCGAGCTGTCTATGCTCCATTCTTGGCTAATATGAACCAAGAGGGTAATATTCCAAAGGCGATTGCATTTGATATCCTGTTCAGTGAACAAAGCGAAAGTCCAGACAGCGACATGGCTTTTGCCGAGGCATTAGCTGCTTATCCGAATGTTATTATGCCTGTCGTAGGCATTATGGGTGACGTTTTCAGTACATCGATTGCTAAACGCGATGAATTAATTAAGGCGCATGCGATCTCGAAGCCCTACGAGCTGTTCGCAGAGTTAACACAGCAAGCGCATATTAATAGGGTCATTAGTCCCGATGGAGTCATCAGGCAGACATGGCTGAAGATTCAAGGCCCGGATGGAGAAGTGATTCCGTCCCTAGCTTACAAAGCAGCGGAGATGGCCGGAGCGGACCTAGGTATATATGATAAGCTGACAGATCCGAGGAAAACAAAAGAAAATGTAGCTAAAAACACGATAACGATAGACTACGAGCTCGTTACAGATGATTTTCTAACGGTGTCATTTGTGGATGTGCTTAACGGAATGTTACCTGCCGACCTGTTTAAGGATGCAATCGTTTTTGTTGGATTTACGGCGGTCGGATTGTCTAGCGATGGCGGACAGGATGCCGGTGTTACTCCTATCGAGAAAAATATCAAGCTCGTTTATGCGCATGCGAACATTACTAATCAGTTACTAAAGGGCTCAGAAGTCGCTTATACTCCCAACTGGTCTGAGCAAGCGTTAGCTGTCTTGCTGTTCGCGCTATTCATTTGGCTGCCGTGGCGATTAAAGAACATTTACTCCATCCTCATATTCTTGGCAGTATTCGCAGGTGTTCTTTATGGACAATTTGCTCTTTATGAATCTTCTTCCTTACATATGAATGTAGTTTACTCGTTACTGGCGATGGTATTGGCTTACCTAGCAAACGTTTCTCTTAAGTCCTACATGGATAGTGTCCAGAAAAGCTTCGTTACCCGGCAATTTGGCCGTTACATTTCTCCAGACCTCGTTAAACAAATCGTTGCCCAGGATATTGAAATCAAGCTTGGCGGCGATCTGAAGCTTATTACAATTCTATTCTTAGATATCCGCGGCTTTACTCCACTTTCCGAGAAGCTGACACCTCCTGAACTTGTTGATACATTAAACACTATGTTTAACATGATAACCGAGACAACACTTAGTAATAAAGGAACAATCGACAAGTTTATCGGAGATGCAGCGATGATCCTATTCAACGCACCGTTGGAAGTTATCGAGCACGAGCGAATGGCTGTCAAAACCGCTTACGAAATTCAGCAGGGTATGAACAAAATCCGCGACGAAATATTGGAGAAATACCAATGTGAAGTCAATGTAGGAATAGGAATTCATACCGGTAATGTCGTCGTCGGTAATATCGGCTCCTATCTGCGGGTTGATTATACTGCTATCGGGGATAACGTCAATATTGCTGCGAGGATCGAATCCCAGACGAAGAAGGGACAAGTTCACGTCTCGGAGCAAGTGTTTGAGAAGACCAAAGAGTTCTTCCGGTTTGATGAAGGTGAAGATCGTATGTTCAAAGGGAAATCACATCCGATAAAGGTTTATGAAGTTCTAGGACTTATTGAATAGGACAAGCGTTTATAGATATTTAACAAGCCCTGAAGGGAGATTATGCAATGAGGAAAATAACGATCCAATTGTTAGCTATGATTCTGGTGGCTTTGCCGCTGCTTGGCGTGTTTGCGAATGAAACATTCGCCGCTTCTTCACGCGTAGCTGTCATTAAGGAAATGAAAGGTGTCGTGAAGGTTAAGAAGAACGGCGGTTCTAAAGAATTCACTGCTTTCGCAAAGATGAGCCTTAATGAGGGCGACATTCTTAAGGTAGGAGCAGGCGGGTCTGCAGTATTGCAATTCGCCAACGGTACTGCAGAAGACGACAGGATGACCGCTTCTGCGAATACAACTCTTACCTTCTCTAAACTATCTAACAGCAAGGGTACAACAACCAAAGTTAGCATGTTAAGCGGTTTAGTATGGTCAACCGTAAAGTCCATAACAAATAAAAACGATGAGTTTACATTGGATACCCCAACGGCAATCATGGGAGTGCGGGGAACGAATTTACTTGTAGGCGTCAATCCAGAGACAGGGGATTCCACTTTCTTCATTGCTTCTGGAGTCGGTAAAATATCGAAGAAAGAGAAAAATAAAGAGGGAAAAAATGAGGAGACAACGCTTAATCCCTTGGAAAAGGTATCGATATCCGATAAGGATGATGCGGGTTTAGACAGCTTCAAGAATACTGCTGATCTTGATGATCTTATTACGAATACAAGTATCTCCATCATAGAGGCGATCATTTCATCTAAGAATGCAATCGATCAAGAAAATGATGCCTACATAAAAAAAATGCAAGAGTCGACAGGTTCCGCAGGATCGGCGGATCAAAAAGAGATCGATAGGATAAATAATAACTTGCAAAACCTGGTCGGTAATGTTGTAAACACCGCAATCAGCCAAAATAAAGTGAATGAACAACAAATCAAGTCATTTATTGAAGAATTAAACAAACAACTAGATAAAAAACTTGATTTGGACAATGTTAAGCCCTTAGAGCTTTCTGAAGAGGAAAAACTAAAACAAGCGCAGATTAAAATATTGGAAGAAGAACGTAAGAAAAAGCAGGAAGAGGAAAAGAAAAAGCAAGAAGAGCTTCAAAAACAAAATGAAGAGCTTCAGAAGAAGATGAAACTACAATTAGAAAAGCAAATGGAAGCAAATAAGAAAGCCGCTGAAGAGAAGACGAAAAAAGCTATGGAAGAGTACGAGAAGCAGCTTTCGGAGTTGGAGAAACAACGGTTAAAGGATGATGCCAAGAAGCGCTCCGAGGAAACTCAGCAGGCTAATGCCAGCCCAAGTCAAAGTTCGGGTTCAACTGGCAATGGAAGTTCGAATACGCCATCGGAGACTCCATCGGAGACTCCATCGGAGACAGCGTCGGAGACACCAACAGAGTCGCCGTATTATGGACTTAAGTATTATTACTATGATGATACAACATACAAGTGGGAGAATGCGTTAACATTCGATCCGCTTAGTACAGCTACTTCCTATGAGTTAGAAGTACATGAATATAGTCAATATGGACTGATTACGGATAAGCTATCCGACGACATAGTGGTAGAAAGAGTAGAAATCTATGACGGAGTTGAATCCTATTACCAACTTAATTATTCCCAAAATCTTGGAGGGTATTTTTTCCATCTTAATCAAAATACAACCTCTATAAGGATTGAAACAACCTCGGGAGTAGATATAAATTTAATAATCAATAGAAAATCTACACCTGAGGGAATCTCCTCATGGACTCAAAGCTATAAGGGTTTAAACGGAAGTGTAACGAGCTGGGAAGATTTTCACTGGAATTATACGGGGATAAGCAACAAATTTGGTTATCCAGTACCATCTGATAGCGATCAACTAAAAATAAACTGGACGTTCGCAACAGGAGTCGCCAAAGCGGTAGTCACACATACAAGCGTAGATGTTGAGGCTGCTAGAGTTACGCACCCATCTTTTGATGTAATGAGTGGTGTGGATGCATTTTTCGATATTTCCCATAGTATTGATTCATTTATTGTACAGCTATATGATGCTTCTAATCATCCCGTGGGCAATTCTTTTATTCTTTCCGTATTAAACTATGATTTAGCTCTGGGGGAAACCGAGAACCCTTTCGTTATAAAAGACAATACAAACGTGACGGTTTCCTATGAATCCAATTTGAAATATGGTTATTTAGTAGAAATTGATGCTCAAGTGAATGGAGCGGTTTCAAGTATTACGGTGGCTCCATCTGAGGATTCATTATTAACTCCATTTGAAGCATGGGAGTCTTCCGGAGAAGGGGAAGAGGTATATAATCCCATACTTGCCATTTCGGGTTCTATCAATCTTTCAATTGAGAATGGCGTCAACGATTTTGTAGTGGCAATGAAGGACGACTCCGGTGAAATGCACTATTTTTACTTAACCGTATATCGTTATGATATGCCTTCGGGTCTCGTTGGTTGGCATGCCACGGACAATTTAGAAGGGGGATATTATTCTAACTATCACTGGTCACCTGCCACGGGTGTCGATAATCGGTTTTATCTTGAGACAAATTATGATGTTACACAGATGGATTTGAATTTCGTTCTTGAAGAAGAAGTTCAGTCGGTTACTCTTATTGACCCCAACGGCACTGAAACGATAGTAACTAAATTAGATTCTGCTGTTACGATATTCTTCGATGGAGATGGGTATTACCGTTATAAGCTAGTTAACGGTTCCCAAGAGACGGAACTCCTTATAATAAGAGGTTATCCGGGTGAGAGCACATTTGATGAGAACGAAATCATCTTAGCACAAACGAGCGATCATGATTTAGTTACTATTCCAACTTATGATTTTGAGTTATCGGATCCTTATGAAAGTGCCTTTTCAGTCTATACAGCAACTTATACTTCTCCAGTTAAATTAATGATCGATTCAGATTTTGGAGATGTCGTAATTTCTGGTATTCAGCCTGAGATAACGGTAACAGATCCAGTCGATGATGAGTATTATTCGCTTAGTTTCCCTAATGCTGGAGTATACGTTATAGATATCAAGATTTATGACCCGAGAGATCATACACAGTATCGGATATACCAATTGACCGTTTATTATGGAGAATTGCCGATGTTGGTTGGGCTGACGGAGGCGGATTTTGAATACGCCGGTACTTTAGATGTCTCGGAGTTGATGCCAGGACAATTTTCTTACACAGTTACTTTGTTCGGTTCAGCTAGCACATTAAATATAAATCCGCAATTGAATGGAAATGTAATTGCGTTTACATCATTCGATGATCTATTAGTTGGACAAATTGAGGGCAACAAATATCAAATAAGTGGTTTAGGCGGCTATTATCCTAAGTCAGTTCAACTGATCGCAGTAGATTCGAACGGTCATAGAATCGTATATGATATTATCTTCAACCTTGGAACAGTTTAATTGACAAGTGGGAAATTAAATAAGAAGAAGGAGTTACACAATGAAAAAGATAAAAAAATCAATGTTTGCAGGATCGATTAGTATATTCGTTGCATTATCTGTTCCTTCTATTGTTTTGGCCGCCTCCAGCACCGACTGGACCCAATCTTCCAAGCTTTATGAAGTCCGCACTTGGGCAGGTAAGTCCGAGTTAGGTCGAGGCAACGGTACGATAGCTGAAGCTACCTTCTTTCATCCGAAATCTGCGGTAGTATTGCCGGATGGACGTCTGCTCGTATCGGATTCTTCCAATCATTTAATTCGCGAAGTATCCGTAAAAGATGTTGCTGCATTCGCCGGGTTGGATTTAGGACAAGATGAAGCAAATCTTCCAATCGGCGGTTATAACGATGATGTACTAGCGAAAGCAGCGTTTGATCAGCCAGCTGGGTTAGCAGTTGATGCACAAGGGAATGTGTATGTGGCAGATTCCAATAACCATGCGATTCGCAAAATTGCAAAAGACGGTACGGTTACAACAATTGCTGGAAGCGGACTTCTCGGACTAGATGATGGATTAGGGGCTAACGCGACTTTCAATGTACCATCCGATGTTGCAGTTGATAGTAAAGGCAATGTTTACGTTGCTGATACACTTAACCATGTTATTCGTAAAATCACATCCGCCGGATTGGTGAGTACATTAACAGCCATATCTACTAGGAATGTAGAGTATTTCCCCGGAGCGGTTGAAGCAGCGGGGGATTTCCTGGACGGTCCTATCGCATCCGCGAAATTCAATGAACCAAGCGGTCTGGCGGTAGATTCCAAAGGCAATCTGTATGTAAGCGATCGCGGAAATCAACGAATTCGTTATATTGATTTCGCTGCAGGTGCTGTATCAACAATTGCTGGTGGTGGAACCTATGATGCTCAAGCAGCTTATGTAGAAGGCGATTATGTTGATGGAACAGCTGCCGAATCGCGTTTGAAGGCACCAGAGGGTCTAACGCTGACATCTGATGGCTCTGTAATTATTGCCGATAGCTTGAATCATGTGATTCGTATCTTAAAAGATGGCAAAGTATCTACGTTAACTGGTATACCAACGGAATACGGACAATCAAATGGTGTGACCGGTTCAGCTCAATTTAACCATCCAACGGATGTAACGTTATTGGCGGATGGCCGATTAGTCATTGTTGATGAGTTCGGAAACAAAGTGCGCGTGCTTCAGAAGTATGCCAAGCCATCATTACTGCCTAAGGATAAGGGCATATCCGTCCTGTACAATGGGGGTCTGGTACCTTCCGATGTTCCCTCGCAATTGAAAGCAGGCAGCGTTCTTCTTCCCCTTCGCAGTGTTGGAGATGCGCTTGGTTACAAAGTCAGCTATGACGAAGCGACAGGTAATGCGCTTCTAACTAAAGGCGACACGGTATACGCTATTGCAAGCAACTCAAAGACAGTAACCATAACAGCAGCGAATGGCAGCCGCGAGACGCGTTCCTTAAACGCAGCAACTATAGTTGTCAAGAATCGTATGTTCATTCCGGTTCGATTCTTCTCAGAAGAAAGTAACTTAGATATTCAATGGGATTCAGCATCTAAGATTGTCATTATTCGTGATAAGACTTTTAATTAGATCTCTGTCGAGAATTTACAATATTAGGGAGAGTAAACCGTATGGTGCGTAGAGGACTTATTCAATTTATGGCCCTATTATTGGTGGCATTACCGCTTATTGGCGTTTTTGCCGAGAAGTCGTCTGCTGCTTCTTCGCGAGTGGCCGTCATAAAGGGAATGAAAGGAACCGTCAAGGTTAAAAAATCCGGCGGCTCGAAAGAATTTACGGCATTTGCTAAGATGAGCCTGAATGAAGGCGATGTTCTAAAGACAGGAGCGGGTAGTTCTGCCGTTCTTCAATTTGCCAACGGTACTTCCGAAGACGATAAGATGACGGTTGCGGCGAATACAACTCTCACGTTTTCCAAGCTTTCCAACAGCAAAGGAACCAGCACCAAAGTGAGTATGTTCAACGGTTCAGCATGGGTGGACGTCAAGTCGATTACTTCAAAGAACGATGAGTTTTCATTGGAAACCCCAACTGCCATCATGGGCGTTCGAGGAACACATTTGCTAGTTTCAGTCGATCCGGCTACTGGCGCTACCCATCTAACGGTTGCAGCAGGTGTTGTCTCGGCTGCTTCTACAGGTTCCGGCAGTTCAAAGTCCATGGAAGTATATCCGACACAAAATGCATTATTTACTGAAGATGAGCAGGGGGGCACGGAAATTACAATTGCCCCTGTTGATCTTCAGCTTCTAATGGAGCAAAATGATGCCAGTATCGTACAGGCTATTCTGGAAAACTCAGCAGCCATTATCGCGGAGAATGAACAGTTTGTTGCAAGATATGAGAATGAGGGGATTCCTGGCTCTCTGGGCAGTTCCCAAGAAGATCTCGCTCGATTTAAATCTAACACGGAGAACCTTCTCGGTGCTATTGCCGATCAAGCCCTGAAAAGCGGTTTGCTTACTCAAGAGAGATTGGATCAGATAATTAATGAAGTGCAAAGTCAATCAGGAATTACAGTAGATTTAAACAAAAAAGCTCTTCAATTAACTGAGGAAGAGCAAAAACTTAAAGAACAACAGCGCCTTAAAGATGAAGAAGCTAAAAAGCAAGCGGCAGAGAAAAAACAAAAAGAGGAAGAAGAACGAAAGAAAAATGTGGAATTATTGAAAAAGCTGGAGGATGAACGCAAGAAGCAAGAAGAAGCAAATAAAATAGCGGAAAAAGCGAAGAATCAGAAAGCTCTGGAGGAATATCAAAAAAAGCTAGCTGATGCAGAAAAAAAGCGGTTTGATGACGAGAAGAATAAGCGGGAACAGGAAGCTAATAAAGCAAATGAGGCTGCTTCTGCATCGCCTAGCCCTTCACCGTCCCCAGTTCCGGTTCCGGTTCCGAATATACCGCCGGTTTTGTCAAGTAATGCTAATTTGAGTGGGTTGTCCATGTCGAATAGTGCTATATCTTTCTCGCCGGATACGTTAACTTATTCGGTAACGGTTTTAAATTCGGTTAGCAGCATTACCGTTACTCCAACGACGCCAAGCGGAGCTAATTCTGCCGTGAAAATAAACAACGTTTCGGTTGCGAGCGGTGCTGGTAGAATAGTAACTCTTGGTAGTTCCGGATCTGTAACTCCGATTACTATTGTTGTAACTGCCGAGGATGGGACGACCACTAAAACATATAATGTATCCGTTCAACGCAGTCTTGTGAGTACTGTAAGCTTACCTGTGGAGTTAACAAGCTTGGGAGTTACGTTTAATCCTTCGCAAAGAAGCTATATTGTACCGCCTGTATCCGGAACTACGAATAACCTCAACATGACATTCGGTTCTGTAGAAGACAATGTGCTAGTTCAGGTATCGGTCAATGGAGCTTCTGTTGGAACATATAATACGGGTTCATCTTTTAATGTACCTTTGGCGACAGGAAATAACGAAGTCGTCGTTGGAATTGCCAATAACTCCGGCACAATGGTGGGCATTGGAAGTAGTTTTGCGTCCACTGATTACCGTTTCCTAGCAGCTACAACGACGACAGTCAACCAAACTTATACATTCCAGGTATGGCGTACAACGTCCGAAGAGACGACTGATTTCTTAGGCGTGGATGCATACAACTCGGATTTGACGGCTAAATACAACTTGAATGGCGTATCTGGGATTTGGAGTGGAATGATTCCTACTGATGTGGCGGCTGTTGATCTGAAGTTTTATCCGAGAGATCCTGCCAACAAAATTGTTTTGAATGGTACAACAGCATCTTATAGGTATGGGGAACAGGTTAGCGTTGCACTGGGAAGCCCAGGTCAGTTGACTACCCTTCAATTCGATATAATAAGCGCAAATGCGACGAAGTTGAACACTTACTCAGTTAAGTTAACAAGAGCAGCTTCGAATGTAGCAACGCTTAGCGATTTGAAAGTGAACGGCGCAGCAGTTCCCGAATTCACAGCAGGTGCGGGAACGTCTTCGTACACGCTGGATGTTGCGAATAACGTGACGAGCGCGACGGTTACTTTGGCTACAACTACAGACCCGAATGCAACAGTTGATGTAACGGGTGAAGGTTCGCTTGCTGTCGGAAACAATACGCTGACTGTTAAAGTCACTGCTCAAGATGGAACAACAACGAGCACGTACACGATTACAGTAATTCGAGCGACATCCAGTATAGCAACGCTTAGTGATTTGAAGGTGAACGGCGCAGCAGTTAACGGATTCACAGCAGGTGCGGGAACTTCTTCCTACACGCTGGATGTTGCGAATAACGTGACGAGCGTAACGGTGACACCGACGCCGACAGATCCAACCGCAACGGTAACGGTTACGGGCGGGGGAGCGTTGGTTGTTGGTGACACCACGATTACAGTTGAAGTAACCGCTCAAGATGGAACAACAAAGAGCACGTACACGATTACAGTAAAACGTGCAGCTTCGGATGCAGCAACGCTTAGCGATTTGAAAGTGAACGGCGCAGCAGTTCCCGAATTCACAGCAGGTGCAGGAACGTCTTCCTACACGCTGGGTGTTGCGAATAACGTGACGAGCGCGACGATAACAACGACCCCGACAGATCCGACCGCAACTGTGAGAATAGATGGTAACATTGTCGCGAGCGGATCGGAAAGCAGTCCTATCTCTTTGACAGCGGGTGTCACCCAAACGATTACCGTAGAAGTAAAGGCGCAAGATGGCACGACGACCCAAACTTATACACTCCATGTTACGCGCGCCGATATGACGAATAATGCGAATGTGAGCAATATCTTGCTTAATGATGCATCGAATAACCCAATCAACGGGTTTACGTTCTCGCAAGATATTTCCGAACCGGGAGTAATTACCCTCCAGGAAAATCTGACCCAAATGAAATTGTCCGTATCGACAGAAAGTAATGCCGCATTAGTACAGGTGATCTTTAATCATCAGGAAATAACGCCTTCCGGTGGGATTTACAAGTTGCCTTTAAATCAAAACATAGAAGATTTAGTTGTTTCCGTGAAGTCCGGGGATGGGACGGCCCACCGCTATTATCATTATGTCTTTACTAGAGGGACAGACACAGTCTCCGATGCAAGGCTGTTTAATTTGAATGTGGAGCTTGGGGACAGCGAATATGATCAGTGGAGCCCATCTTTAATCTATTTTGATAAGAATGTGACGGAATACTACATTTATGCGGATAGCGGACAGCCTGAAATTCGCTTAATGTTAGATACTTACAACGATTATGCCAACATAACGAATGTTTATTACGGTGAAGCGACCCTTGCGAAGGGTGATGATGGTTACTACTCGGCCGCTGTGTATGAGGGCGAAAGTACGATCGTGATCTCGGTTCTTTCTCAGGACGGTAATACAACGCAGAACTATTATGTAAATATCCATAATGAGCCGCCGCTAACGTTACCCCGCACCGTTACGGGTTGGAACACGACTTTTACCGGCGGTACGATCGACTGGCAGTACCAAGGATTACATCGATTCTCGGCGCAATTGCTCGAGCAGATCACCTCGTTCGATATGTTATTGAATTTTGATACAACGAAAATAAGTAAGATCCAGCTTACAAATGTTTATAATGAGACATCTGTTCCAATTGAGTGGGAAGCTACGGATGTGTCAAGAACAATCCCAGATGTACATGAAGGCTACAACATTTATAACATTTCCATGTACGATCAAAATGGATACAACATTGACAACTACACATTGGTTTTATATGTTGGCTCCGATCCGCAGATTTCGACTGAGGGAATTCATTTTTCAGACGTTGATTACAACTACGTCGCATACTCCGAAGCGGGAGTGGCCAACGGACAACTATCATTGTTTGTCCAGACCGATAAGGACATGATTCTTCTGTCCCCATATTTCGGTTCAGAATATTATTATATCGACAATACTGCGGTTATTCTGAATGGAGAGACGTTGTCTGCAGATGGTTCGTACTACTTGCACCTCAACCCCGGTATGAATGAGTTGCTCATTAAGATGAAAGATTTCAGCGGCTTGTTCGCCAGTACGATACAAGGTTCAATTTTCAGCGGCACTTCAATGCCTGAAGAATTCACGATTGGCGGCATGTCAGCGACACTGTCGGATGGGACGCCGGTCGATAGTGCATCTATCACGCCTTATGTCGAAAAGTTCTCGGTTGCGTCGAATCAGAATACGGTGAAGTTTTTCCCTAATTATTCGGGTACCAATGATGTCTTCGTTTATCAAAATGGCGTAGAGCTGCTCCCGAATACGGACCATTCCTATACCGTCTCTTATGGAGAGGGACAGTTGGACGCTCATGTTGTCGTACGTGTGGAAAATGCGGATCGTCAATTCGTGTCCTACCAAGCCGAGTTTGAAAAAGCGGGGTTGGTTTATACGACCGAATGGACTTCTAAACTGACATCTGATTCGACCAACCTGGTATGGTATCCAGTCCTCACTGCGGATGATTATATGAACTCGAATAATTTGTTCACCGTGATTCCAAGCGATCAATCTTCAATCCAAATGACGATTGTTTTGGAATCAGATGCAACGGCGACTATGTATACGTCGGATTACCAAGATATTAGCCTATCAAGCTCTGCAGGAAATACGATTACCATTACTAACCTAGTGGAAGGTTACAATCATCAATCGTTTACGATTTACCCTGGCGGAGATCAAGCACCTCAATACTACTCTCTGGAGATTCTGCGAGGAGAGCCCGCCTCCTATCAGGTCAGTTTGCAGGAGCCATACGGCTGGGATAAAGAGCATAGCGAGGGATTGAATTTCTTAGCAGTTGACGAACACTCTTTTCTCAAAATCCTGCCCGAAACTACCAATATAAATTCTTTTGATTTGTATTTCTATAGAGGGTCTGCAATCGCTCGTTCTGAGGTGAAATTTAATGGTATTTCGATCCTAGACCAGTATGGTTCTTACTCTATCAACGGACTTAATATCGGTTGGAATGATATTGATGTTACGAATTATGATTTGAGCGGCAAATATCCGGCCTACTATAAGATAAGTATTTTTGTCGGGGATTTACCTGCGGATTTCGCGATTACTGAATGGAACGCGATCGACAACTTGGGAAATCCCGTGTTCCCAAGTTCTCTAGGCAGCGACTTGCATTACAATGCTTTGGTATCAACGAGCGCAACTGAGGTTGTGATTTCTCCAAGTTTGGTATCCGGCAGCACTATTGAAGATGTTTATGTCGGGAATTTGAAGATCCAGAAAGTTGAAAATTATTACTCCATTCCCTTGGAACCCTATTATATGACTACTTATGCGCGAGTCATGGTTCGAGCTGCGGATGGGCACTTGATTCCGTATGATCTGTTGTTTAACCGAGATACGCAGTCGGATGCGTCGTTGAACTACCTTAATGTGAATGGAGTTGATCTCGACCTAACAGGCGGGACAACAAATTTCTATTATGACGCCGGCTCATTGGAGAGCGTGAGCATTTATCCTTATGCCTCGAATGAATATGCGAATGTACAAATCGGTGAATCCATAGTCGACAGAGGTTATTCTTACACAGTAGGTGTTCAACCAGGTGACGATAATGTAATCGTAATTCAGGTTAGGGCAGCAGATGGGGTTACCGTCAAGGAATACACGATTCATGTCAATCGAGCTTTCACGTATGATGCTTCCATAACAAACTTGTGGGCGCAAGGATTGGATAATATGGATTACTACGCATACGTCGACGACTATTCAGGTGATTATATCGTACAAAATGTTCCAAATAGCGTGGATGAAGTAAGATTGATCATTTATGCTGCACCGTTATCAACCGTATATGTAGATGGTGTACTATATGATATAAACTACCCGGTGCAGGTGGCATTGATCAAAGGGACCGAGAATGTATTTCACTTAGAGGTTGTAGCGGACGACGGTCTAACTACGCAATTTTATACGCTTAAGGTTCAAAGCCAGCCTAGCGTAACAGCAAGCCTAGAATACATCAACTTAGACGGTTTACTTATCGATGGTTTTTCTCAGGCAACGCATGTGTATGAAATGACGTTGCCGTATAATACATTGACTGTCACATTGTCTTTACAGTCAATAGATCCTTCTACATTGGGAGAAGTAAGTCTCAACGGAATAGGTGTAACGGGGACGAACGGTAACTACGACCTAGACTTGATTGCTGGAGAAACAAACACAGTAAGCATATCAGTCGTTGCCCAATCGGGAGTGATCTATTATTACACTCTCTATATTACTGAATATCAGAACACGGATACCACAAACACGGATACGACAAACGCAGATACGACGCTAAGCAGCTTATCTCTCGTGGAACCGTACGAGTATACGGGAAATGTGTACTTCTCTGATGGAATGTATCATCTAAGTCTACCGGGAGAGATCAGTAGCATTGTCTTAAATCCGATTCTCGGAACGGGACAATCGATTGCGAATTCTTGGAGAATCGACGAATTTGACGTTTCCCAGCCACTCGAATGGTCCGGATCCGGTTACTACGTGGCATTGAACTCGGCGGAAACGCACATTTTCTTTAATGTGATGTCAGCCGATAGCTCAACGACGGGAACGACCGAGGTCATTGTAACTAGGATGAGTCTTTTAACCCAGTAGGAGTGACGGAATGTATACCAAAATTATGTCCTCCGAGCATATGGTCACCGATTGATGGGACATATACATCCCTAAACCGTTTATACACAACGTTTTATTATGGCGTACCAATTAATTGTTTCCTGCTATCCTGTCGTCTTCTATATTCAAAGAGAGCTGGCGTTTGTACCTACCGTACATTCGTCAGCTCTTATTAATTTTAGTGTATCCTGCCGATATAAGAAGAGAGGAAACGAGGTGACCCCTATGGGCAAAGACAGCAAAGAATCGCGCATAGAGGAGCAGATACAACACTTTTATGACAATGTTCCTAATGTGGGGGATTCCTTGCCGCTCAAGGATTACCTTCTCAAGCATGAGGATAGCCGTATGGCGTGGTATTTACTCGGCAAGGAATACGAGGGTCAGGGAGACCAGTCCAAAGCGATATATTGTTATGCCCAAGCTGGAGAAATCTATGAAGCATTCGAATCCAAACCTGCTCCTATATTGCCTGATAGTTCATCCAAGTCGAAGAAAAAACGCGCTCTGTGGAAGTGGGCGTTAGGCATTATTATACCGTTAGCCCTAGTTGGTCTATGCGTCGCCGCTATCCAAGCATTCATGCCAGAAGAGAGTATGCAAGCATCATCGCAATCTGAATTCGGAGAGACGTCTTCGCCCTTTGAAACAAGCCAAACAGCAAGCGGTAAGCCTTCTATATTGCCTGCTAATATTATTCCACCGGATAGGATAGCAGGAGCCTCGGATTCAGTTGAAGAGGGACACAGCATACTTGGAGCGCTTCTCACGATAGACCCAGTCTCGCAACCTCGTTTGCTGGTTAAAGCTCCTGCACTCGGGAAATGGAACGATTGGGTGAAGAGCGGTAAGCTCATTGCATCTGTAACCTCTGAGAAGGAGTCAGGCACTGCTGGCGTTAATTGGTACGATCCCAAGTGGTGTAATTGCAAACCTGAAGATGGGTCTGCAAATCAGAAGCTCGTTCAGAGCTGGAAGCCTATACAGGAAGAGAAGCTCGTGATGCGTTCGGCGATGATTCGATATCGAGAGCAGACTGGAAGCTGGCCATCCAGTCCGGAAGCGGTGGCTGCGGATTATCCGAATAACACGATGTCAGGCTGGTCGGACAATATGACACCGTGGTTCAATGAGCTTAAGGCAGTGCTTGAGAATAAGAAGGATGGTAAAATTCCGCAAATGATTCAGTGGCCCGAGAATACAGGTCCAGAATTCGGTCATGGAACACCATCTGGAGCGTTCTCCTCCCTAACGGAGCAACCGTTATCGATCATCGTTGATAAAGAAAAACATCGATTAGCTGTCATTAGCGGAAATGTTCTTCTGAGGAATTATGAGGTAGGGCTCGGTGGCGATAAGACACCTGAGGGCAGCTTCGTCATTACAGAAAAGGTTAAAAATCCGAATGGCAAAAGCAATGGGGTATTCGGCAGTCGCGGAATGACGCTCTCAGATAGCCAGTACGCCATTCATGGAACAGATGAGCCCAATAGTATGGGGAAGGACGAATCATTGGGCTGTGTCAGAATGACTAAGGAAGATCTGGAAGAGCTCTATGATCTTGTGAGTATCGGAACACCTGTTACTATTGCAAAAGGAGGTTTGCCTATCGAGCTGCGTGCACCACCGGAAAGATTCCGATTAAAGAGCACGCAAAACGAGACAAACCCCCAAAAAATCTATAACTGGTTAAATTAGAACAAAGTTAAACGTCTAAAATAAGCAACGTAGCCATGACCACGATAATAACTCCAATAGCCACCCCAACCCATATAAGCGCCTTCTTGTTTATTTGATCTTTCTGTTTAGGGCGTGGAGTAACGGGTGGTCTTTTTTTGGCTGTGCTCATGTTAATCAACCTCTCTATCATATCATTCGGAAACTTCCTCCATTGTAATCGTTTTCTAGGCAAAAGACTAGACTTGCAGCGGCAATTTTACCCCGGAATTAGGGCCAGTCCTATTACACCGGGCACAATGCTCTTTTCTTTTCCATTGGAAAAGGCTAAACTGTTACCCGAAAGGTTTTCTCTAATTATTCCTATACTGAATATCGCTTTGTTCTCTTGAAAGGATGCTGAACTCATTGTTGTACAAAATGGCCAAACCCTTCTTGTTTAAGATGGACCCTGAGGCTGCCCACCATTTGATCGTGGATGGGATGGGCACTGCTGCCAAAATTCCCGGGGTTTCCTCGATTTTATCCGCTGTCTGGGGAACGAAAGCTTCCGAAGAGCTAACTGTAGATTTGTTCGGCCTTCATTTCAAGCACCCTATCGGTCTTGCAGCAGGGTTGGACAAGAACGCTAAGGCAGTTGCAGGCTTATCCAGAATTGGTTTATCTTTCTTAGAGGTAGGAACCGTAACCCCCGTAGGCCAGGCCGGTAATGAACAGCCTCGGCTCTTCAGACTGCCGCCGGATGAAGCCCTCATTAACCGAATGGGCTTTAATAATGACGGTGCGGATGTCATGGCTCAGCGGCTATCTAAGCTGCCGCGCCGGAGAATTCCTCTTGCGGTGAACATTGGCAAAAACAAGCTGACTCCCAACGAGAATGCAGCCGATGATTATCGTGCTTGTGTGCAGAAGCTTTTTCCTTATGGAGATTTCTTCGTAGTGAATATTAGTTCTCCAAATACGCCAGACTTGCGAGCTCTGCAGCATGGAGATGATTTGCGTTATCTTCTGGATGCGGTAAAAGATGAAATGGAGAAGCAAGCAGAACGCCATGGTGCTTTGCCGAAGCCCATCCTAGTAAAGATCGCTCCCGATAACTCCGAGGAGCAGCTTACGTATATGGCGCAAGCTATTCAGCTTAGCGGGATGTCCGGAATTATCGCAACGAATACAACGATAAGCCGGGATGGATTATCGCATGGAAACGCAGCGGAAGCAGGAGGTCTGAGCGGCCGGCCGCTAACGCACCGTTCTACGGAAGTCATTCGCAGCCTATATGCAATCACGCAAGGAAAACTTCCGATTATCGGATCGGGCGGCATATTCACTGCAGACGATGCGTATGAGAAAATTCGAGCAGGAGCATCGCTTGTCGAGGTGTATACCGCGCTCATCTATCGCGGACCGGGCTTACTGAAGGAAATTCATAGCGGGCTCAGACAAAGACTAAAGAAAGATGGTTATACTCGTATTACACAAGCGATCGGTGCGGATCATCGTTAGGAGGAATACCGATGGACGGAAGGGATTGGGGGAAGTTCTTGCTTCCCTATGAACAAGCGGCTGAAGAGCTTAAGGTAAAGCTAAAGTCACTGCGCGCAGAACTAAAGGCACGCGATGAATATGCTCCAATCGAGTTTGTCACCGGACGGGTGAAGCGGGTTTCGAGCATCTTGGAGAAAGCGCGCCGTCTTTCTGTGCCACTAGATCGGATTGAAGTAGGCATAGAGGATATCGCAGGTATCCGTATCATGTGTCAATTCGTAGATGATATATACCGGGTAGCGGACCTAATCCGACAACGGAAGGATCTAAATCTTGTTTACGAGAAGGACTATATTACAAACTATAAGGAAAGCGGCTATCGGAGCTACCATCTGATCGTTGAATATCCCGTGCAAACATCGCTGGGGTCTAAGCCGGTGTTGGCTGAAATACAGATTCGTACGTTGGCGATGAATTTCTGGGCGACAATCGAGCATTCGCTTAACTATAAATATCGTGATAAGCTGCCAACCCATGTGCGGGAAAGATTACGGAAAGCTGCAGAAGCCGCATTCCAGCTTGATACGGAAATGTCGAGCATCCGTCAGGAAATCGTAGACGCTCAGCAGGAATTCGAGGAAAGCTCCGTTATTGTTCGAAGGGTGTTGAATCAAATTCAAGAGCTTTATTTCTTCCGGCGGGTGAGGGAGGCGGCACAATTTCAGCTGAAGGTCAACGAGCTATGGGAGCAGGATGATTTGTGGGGATTAAAGGAGCTGTCTCAAGAGATCCAAGCAGCCTTAGACCGGGCAGGCAAAGGCGGCTCTTCTTAGCATGACCAGCGCTGAGAGAGAGGTTGATGGTTTGTCTGCAGTGAGAAGCGACTCCCGCTTTTTGGCTTTTATTGCTCACTTCAACGGGGACCGTGATTATTACGAGTGTCATGAGGTAATGGAAGAGTTGTGGCTGGAGCAAGGCCGGAGTCCTCTTCTTCAAGGGCTGCTGCAGGCCGCGGTCGGCTTGCATCACTGGGATAACGGAAACTACTCGGGTGCCGTTAAATTGATGTCTGCATCTCTCGCCAAGCTTTCTCGATATGGAGATTATGCTCTTGGACTGGATTTGTTGAAGGTTCGCAGTGATTTGAAGATAGCTTTGGATATATTGTCAAAGAGGCCGGATGATGCCCCTCTTCATGCCTTTATGCTGAATATATCCGATGGATCTTTGGCGAATGCGGTGAAAGCATGGGAGAAACTGAATGGCGCGAGTGATTGATTAGTTACCTATGGCAAAAAGCGTCCGATGAAGAGTTCAGAACTTTTCATCGGACGCTTTTGAGTTTTATTCTCGTTGGCTGGACTCTCGACCTTAGACGTTCGGGTTGAAGTTTTTCTCGATCTGTTGGCGGATTTCCTCAGGCGACTTGCCTTCCTTGCTCAGCTTTTCGATCATCACTAATTCCTCGGTGCAAATACCGCATTGGCCGCTATGATCCGTCCATGTGATGCCTGTCTCGTCCTTGCTTGCAACATAGCAGCGAAGCAAGGAAACGTGCGGGTCATCCTCATACTCCATACATCCGCAGTAGCAGTTGATCATCTTCATGATCTCCTCGTATTCACCGACGACAGAGTAAAGATGCTTGGTGCGTCCCGAGTAATTTTCCAAGAAGGAAGGCATGTCCGCATAAGAAGCTTCGTGTTCCCAATTCTCATTGCCATGCCGATGGGGCTCACTTTCTTTGGAGCCGCCGCCGCATGCTGCAAGGATTATCCCGCATGTTAATACAGCCGCAGGAAGCGCTAGAATCCACTTAGCCTTCATTAGTCGTTACCCTCCGGTTTATGCTTGTTAAAGAAAGCTTTGAAGTCGTCAATCGCGTAGCCGTCGGTTGTCCCGGTCTCAGCTATTCCGCCTTTCATGCGCTCACTCTCGACACCGTCTTTATAATAAATCAATGTCGGGGTTGCCTCGATATTCATTTTCCCGAAATACGCTTCAAACTCACGCAGGTTAAACTGGTGCAGATTGATGCCAAGCTCATCCGCAAGCGGCTTCAATAGCGGTGTGGTCACGCGGCAATGCGGGCAATCGGAGGCGAAGTAATAGACGAAGAAGCTTTCCTTGTTCGCAAGCTTTTCCTCCAAAGTGTCGGGAATAATGATATTGTTATAGTTAGGATCGTTGAGGATTTCCCGAGTTGCCGGGTAAAGATCATCTGAGGGTTTTCCGTAGACAGTATCTGGTTTAAGATTATTCAGAACTACAAGTGCGATAATCAATACAGCAAGTATACCGAAAAAAATAGACAATTTTTTGGCGTTCATTGGCAATACTCCCATCTAACCGAGTTTTTTTGGGGTGAAAGCTGGACAAGTCCAAGCATCTCTTTTACATTATACCTGATAAGGTTGTTAGGCAAAATGGGGTTAATCGTATTGACATGAAACTGCCCTAAAGAAGGAAGAAGGTCACAAAATGAAAGCAACGATGCGATTAGATAAAATGCTGGGGAATTTGGGCTATGGTACAAGAAGTGCTGTTAAAATACTCATCCGGCAAGGTGCGGTTACGGTTAACGGAAAACAAGTAAAGGATCACGGACTTCAAATTAACCCTAATCAAGATGAGGTTGTTCTCGATGGGGAAACGATCCAATACCGCGATACGGTTTATATACTCTTGCACAAGCCCGCAGGCGTCGTCTCCGCTACGGAGGATAACAGGGATCGTACCGTAATCGATTTGCTCGACCCAGATCTAACAGTACTTGCTCCTTTCCCGGTTGGACGACTGGATAAGGACACTGAAGGCCTGCTTCTGATTACCAATGATGGTAAACTCTCGCATGAGCTGTTATCTCCTCGCAAGCATGTGCCTAAGACCTATCGTGCGCTTGTTGCTGGCACTGTTGGACCAGAGGATGGAGTTGCATTCTCCAAGGGCGTAACGTTAGATGATGGCTATGTGACGATGCCTGCGCAGCTGCGAGTATTGGCGACAATGGATCCTAATGCGCAGGGAGTAGCAACTGCTGAAGAGGGCGGACACATTAAGGAAATGACGGATGCAATCCATTTTGCCCCTAAACCAGAGGAATCTATATCTGAATTTACACTATGTTGGATTGAGCTTACGATCCACGAAGGGAAATTCCATCAAGTGAAGCGTATGTTCGAAGCCGTTGGCAAGAAGGTTCTGTATCTTCGCCGCATTGGCATGGGGCCGCTAAAGTTGGATGAATCGCTTGCCCCCGGGGAGTGGAGGGAATTAACGGAGGAAGAAGTGGAAAGCCTGCGCAACTACCGGAAGGATGGAAATGGATGAATTATCGGTTAATCGCATTGGATATAGATGGAACGCTGTTAAATGACGATCATGAGTTAACGCCAAGGGTGCGGCATGCTGTTCGCGCTGCTTCGGAGCAAGGGATTGAGATCGTGCTTGCCACTGGCCGCGGCACGACAAGCGCCTTGCCTGTCCTAGCGGAGCTGGGATTGAAAGGCACGATAATCACGCACAACGGAGCTTCCGTTGTGAATAGTCAAACATATGAAGTGCTGTATGACACACAAATATCCCATGAGCTCGCCCATCGATATGCGACTTTCTTAAGGGAGCGGGGTATTCATTTTGACATGAATACAGCCTTTGACTTATATGTAGAAGGGATGTCCGAAGAGACCGCGGAGATGTATCGCAAGCTTCTGGCTCGTCCAATCATACGTGAGAAGGAGCAAGGTTTCCCGGATCGTATGGTTAAGATGTCCATCTATGCCCCAAAGCAAATACTCGACGATGTCGAGAATGAGTGGGTGGATTGGCAGCATGAGCTTCAGGCGGTGCGAAGCGGTGATTTTTTTATCGATGTACAGCACTTGCACGCTACTAAAGGAAAAGCGCTTGAGAAGTTAGCGTTGCTAAGAGAAATTCCACGGGAACAAATATTGGCGTTAGGCAATTATTATAATGATATCGGCATGATCGCCTATGCAGGATGGGGAGTCGCGATGGACAATTCTCCTCTTGAAGTTAAGGCTGAAGCGGATGAAGTGACCGTATCTAACAATGAGAACGGCGTGGCAATCGTATTGGAGCAGCGAGTACTGAGTTAAACTCGGGGAGCGTCAGGCTCTAGGTTGTCCGATCTAACGTTAAAAAAAAGCAAGCCGGTGATTGCCGAGCTTGCTTTTTTTGCGCACGGTTAGAGGGATTTACGCTTAATCCCGATATTAGTAACCAGCGCGCAAGATGATGACAAGCAGAATGAACAGGACCAGCACGAAGGCTGCCGATGCATAATATCCGCCGACTACACCGGACATGCAAATTCCTCCTTCATGAATAGATTATTGTAGGTATCCCGAAGCGGTTTACAGCGATAAGGCTGTTCCGTTCTTCGGTATACTCTATTGTATGATTCAGGGAGTCTGCCGATTGGACATTTAACCCGTGGCAAACGTTTTTGGGTAAATGCGGATAAAGGCCGATGAAGGGGAATCAGGAGTCTAAACGGTCGGCTGGAAAATAAAGGAGAACCGACAGGAACAATTCGGTTCTCCTTTATTTCTAGTAGCTATGCTTGTAGTCGACCAGGTTGCTTCTGGGTTTTCCTTCAGCTAGATAAGCCTGCAGATTAGGAAGGAAGATATCAGCCATTTTCTGCTTGTAATGATCTGTCCAACCCCCGATATGGGGAGTAATGATGACATTATCCATCGTCCAGAGCGGATGATCGTTAGGCAGCGGCTCCGTCTCGAAGACGTCCAACCCTGCGCCTGCAAGGGTACTATTCTGCAAGGCTTGCACTAAGTCAGCTGTGTTGACGGAAGCGCCGCGGCCGAGATTAAAGAATAGCGTCTCCGGTTTCATTTGTTCGAATCGTTGGGCATTAAACAGATGATGCGTTTCTTCAGTATGTGGCAGCACGTTCACGACAACATCACTTTGCAAGAGTACTTCATGCAGAGCTTCCATTCCATACATTTCATGAACGCCAGGCACAGGAAGACCGCTGCGTCTAACGCCAAGTGTTCTCATACCGAATGCGCCGGACAGACGAGCAATCTCCGCACCGATGGTGCCAACGCCGATTATCGCTATTGTTTTGCCTGATAGCTGACTATAATGCTCTGATGGCATCCAATTACGATCGGATTGATTACGTATGGCATGGTGTAAGTTACGGCTAAAGGCCAGCAGCATAGCGAAAAACGTCTCTGCCATCGACACGGGATGAATTCCGCTGGCGCTGGTCAAGTAAACTCCGTGTTGCTCGAGCTTATTCAAGGGCAGCTTATCTATGCCGGCCGAGATCGTCTGAACCCACTTTAGCTTACAGCGGCCCTCTAACGCTTCCGCAACGGAAGAATTCCATCCGCATATCACTTCTGCTTCAAGATATTGCTCTTTGCTCATTTCATTAGCCTTACCCGAGACAATCGTCCAATCTGGGGCGATTTCGCGTATTTGCTGGACTTGCTCGGGCTTGAATTGAAATAAAAGCATCATGGTCGGCATGAAATTACCTCCTAGAGAACTGCATAATCGGTGACTCGGTTCTTACCTGTTGTTTTACTATTATACATGGCTTGGTCTGCTTGTTTCATGAGAGTTTCCGCTGTATCGCCGGGATTGGCAATGCAAACCCCGACGCTGACCGTCACGAGGCTTTCCTTTTCGGTCCGCGAACGAATGGCTTCGGCGATTTTCAGTGATGTTAATCCTGGGCCAACGATTAGCGCTACGAGCTCTTCTCCGCCATATCGTCCGGCTAGCCCGACTCCTTCAGTCTCTTCCATGAGGATAGCAGAAACCTGCTTGAGTACTCCGTCTGCTTTATGATGTCCGTGTGTATCATTCAGTCTCTTAAAATTATCAATATCGCAGAAAATAACGCCCAGAGGACGACCGGCACGCAGAGCCTGATCCAATTTCCCCATGAAGTATCTTCGATTGAACAGATTCGTCAGACCATCGGTAATGGAGGAGCGATAAACGGATTGTAAAACCTCGACGACTCTCTCGAATAACAATAAGAACAAAAGGATGTAATAAACAACCGGCAGCAGATCTGCCATCGTTCCATAGAAGCGGGAGCCTGGAACCCAATAGGTTGCTGCAATGACAGACAAATGCATAATAAAGGAAACGATGAGGCTCATCATGTATTTGCGCGGTTGACCGATGTGCGGTGCAAACATCAGCACAAATAACGGACTGAGCGCCAGCAAGAAGCCATCCAGCCCTGGTGTAGATTGAATGGTGTTCGTCCATGCTTGCTCGGCCCCAGAAGGCCCCGGAAGGATATCTCCGACTGCGATGAGAAGCCCGGTTACGAGTAAGACATAAAACCAGAGGCGTGTCCGAGGCCTGCGGCGATGATATAACTCAAAAACAGCGAAATTGATGACAATAAATGCATATACTTGTAGGAGCTTCCCCGTAAAGGTCAAAACTAAGGCCAAAGAGGTCGCGGAGGAAGCAAGGCCCAGCGAGATGGCCAACTGAAGCAGCTGTTGAATGAGAATGAAAATAAGAGAAATCAACAGAGTCTGATAAGCCGTCTTGCGATTATTACCATAAAGGCGGTAGGACATAAACAGCATCAGCGCTACGATTACAACAGCCATAGCGGAGGAGAAAAGGAGACCTAAATTGTCCGAAGAAAGATTGGGCATGCGCGCGAAGTGCTCCTTTGATTAATTTGCATAGGTTGCAGAACATATGTTTCTAATATATCATATTTTTGATAGACTAAGAGCATAACCTATTTATACTAAATCGCCTAGAGAGTCGGAAGTAAGGAGGAATCGCTTATGAACATCTTGCAGGCACTGTTTTTTCCCCCGGAGCAACCGGGAGGCGTTTCGTCCATGGTGCCCTATATCAGGGAGCGGTTCCGTAAAATCGGCTGGCAAATGGAAATGTTCTCGCTGCCGAAACGAATCCGCAACAAAGGACATGAAGAGATTGAATTTGCAACGTTCGATTGGCTGCAATATGCAGGGAATACAACGATAGACAAATACATTCAAACCTATAGGGATTACATCTGGTGGGTGAAATTACGACTAACGGGGCAAAGATTCGATCTCATTCATGCGCATCATCCGATAGCGGCACTTGCCATGAAGCATATTTATCCAGATACTCCCGTGCTAATGACGATACACTCCAGCTATGAGCGAGAGCTTATTCTTAACGGGCGTATTGCCCAAGATGGACCCGAGCATCGATTCTTGACTTCCATCTATCGAGAGCTTGAGCAGCAGACGGATCGGATTATGACGGTATCGCAATCATTCGCCCAATATGTGGGTGCTTATCTGAAGCAACCGGAGCTTATTAAAGTTATTCCGAACGGATATGACGAGAAAAGATTTAAGCCTGTCCCCCATGAGAACGAGGTAACCCAGCTCGTTACAATATGCCGTCTTGTACCTGCCAAAGGTCTTGATATCTTGCTTCGCGCCTGTGCGGAGCTTTCGAGAAGAAATTGCCCTTTCGTCCTGCACATTATCGGAGATGGTCCGATCAGGGAAGAGCTCGAGGGCTTGTCTCAGCAGTTAGGCATCTATGACAATACTATTTTCTATGGCTATATGCTTCACCCTGAAGAGCTCATGCCTTTCTTCGATGTATTCGTATTGCCGTCGAGAGCGGAAGCGTTCGGCTCCGTGTTCGCTGAAGCAGCGTTATGTTTGCTTGCTCTCGTAGGTACAGACGTCGGCGGGATTGCGGAGCAGATTGAGAATGGACAGAACGGTCTCCTCGTGCCGTCGGAGGACCCAGAGGCTTTAGCCGATGCGCTGGAAACGGTTATTAACGATCCCCATTTCCGCTATGAAATGGCCCGCGCAGGCTGGAACAAAGCGAAGAAAACTTATTCGCTTAACCGGGTTATCAGCGAGCTGAAGCGGATATACACTTCCTTCGACAATGGCATTTCGCAAGGGACACACAAACAGGAGACGTGATCTCATATGGGAGCTCCCTTTACATTTATCCATGCGGCGGACCTTCATTTGGATAGTCCCTTCAAAGGGCTGACCAAGGTGCCGGATGCTGTCCGAGAGCGATTGCGGGAATCGACTTTTACAGCGCTATGGCGGCTATTGGACATTGCGAAGCAAGAAAAGGTTGATTTCGTTGTGCTTGCGGGAGATTTATTCGATGCTGCTGATCGATCCCTGCGTGCGCAGCTCAGGCTTCAGCGGGTTCTCGCAGAGATCGCAGCGCTGGGCATTCAAGTGTTCGTCGTCCATGGTAATCATGATCCCGAGAGCGGAAGGCAAGCGAAGCTAGATTTACCGCAAAGCGTTCATGTGTTTGGTTCTAGTGAGGTTGATTGCCAACCTGCTTATACCCGCAGCGGTAAGCTTGCGGCTAATGTTTATGGTATCTCTTATGCGACTTCTGCAGTCACCGACAATTTGGCGCTCCGCTTCAGGATTCGGGAGGGGGCGCCTTTTCATTTGGCGCTGCTGCATGCAAACGTAGATGGGGATCCCTCCTATGACAATTACGCGCCTTGCAAGTTGGATGAGCTCGTTTCAGCCGGCTTTCATTACTGGGCGCTAGGTCATGTTCATGATCGCAGAACTTTACACGAATATCCCCATGTTGTCTACCCAGGCAACCTTCAAGGACGCAGCATACGCGAAACGGGAGGTAAAGGTGTCTATGTTGTCTCGGTCTCTGACTCGGGGTCCATTGAGATGCAATTTCGAGATCTTGCAGATGTGTTATGGCAGGAAATCGTTGTCTCTATTGAAGGTATGAAGCGAGAGCAGGAGCTTAAGAATCGCCTGCTTACGGCGTTAGAAGAGCTCCGGCAAGAAACGCAAGGTCGTCCTTCTATTGTACGAATTCGATTGGAGGGCCGGGGAGTGCTGCACGATCAGCTATTGGACCCGAGTATTGCGGAGGAATGGCTTGAAGAGCTAAGAGACTGGCTAGGCGTGCCAGAAGAGACGGAAGCTTGGTTATGGCCGGAATCCCTTGCTGTACGAACAAGAGGCCTCTTGGAGCTGGATACCCTTGCGGAGGAGGACGGATTCGTTGGTGAACTCGTTCGTAAGGGGAGGGCGGTTGCGCAGCGACCAGAGGAATTGAGAGCATGGGTAGAGGATGCGATGGATTCTCTTCGCAAGCAACCGAGAATTCGCGAGTGGTTGGAAGCCAGAAGCCATGAGGAACGCGGGCAATGGATTGAACGGGCGATGGAGATATCCGTCTCTCTGTTAAGGGATGAGGATGCGGGTTAAACGGCATAGAGTGGGGGAAACGGGATGTTTATCCGAGAGCTTCAGTTGGACGGTTACGGTGCGCTACATGGCTTGAAGCTTCAGTTAGAAGCCCCCGTTACCGTCATTTATGGTTCTAACGAAGCCGGTAAAAGCACGGTTCTACGGTTTATCCGGAGCATGTTATATGGCTTCCCGACACGTAAGGAGCCCGTTGAGCGGGGGGAGCCCGTATTCGGAGGGCGTCATGGGGGCCGGTTACGCCTTTCTGATACATCAGGGCATGAATTTGTACTCGAACGTTATGCCGAAAGGGGTAACGGACTTATTCTGCGTAACGAGAGTGGAATAGAAAGAGTGATGGGTCAGGCGGAATGGGAGCGCCTAATGCTGGGTGGAATCTCTGAAAGGTTATTCCGTCAGCTGTTTGCCGTGTCATTGAATGAGCTGCATGAGCTGCGGTCTCTTCAAGGAGAAGAGGTAGGAAACTACTTGTACCATGCGGGATTGGCCGGAGGCTCCGCTCTTACAGCCGCAAGACGTAAGATTGCTTTGGAGATGGATCAACTATACCGTCCCAGAGGAACGACGCAGGAGTTGAACCGTCTGCTTGCCGCTATGAAGGAAATCGAGACGTCGATTCGTCAAAGCCGAGACAGCATTCAAGCTTATAACGAGACCAGGGATGCTTTGTTACAAGCTCAGCACCGGCTGGAGCTGTCTGAGCGCAATCTCCCAGTGCTTCGCATACAAGCCGTTAAGCTGCAGAGTGCTTATGAATTAAGGGAATGGTGGCTAAAGCGAGAAGCTTTGCGGATGGAAGAATCAGATATGCGAGAGCAGCTGCCCAATCCGGCGGCACCCTTGTTGGCGGAGCAAGCTTGCACTGCTTGGGCAGAACTAAGAAAGAATAGAATAGAAGCAACAGATCAGCTTCGGAAGACTCAGGATGCCGCAGCGGACCTTAAGGCTATGCGCGAGAAATTGTCGTGGGATGACGAGTTGGCAACCTTACTGCCGGAATGGGAACGCATGGAGGCTCATCGGGAAGGAATGGCAGCCAGGCGGGATGAAGCTGCAGAGCTGGAGTCCGAGCGCCGGATGTTAGATGAGACTGTCAACGGTATTCTCTCAAGAATATCGGGGGAATGGGGGGAAGAAGAGCTGCTGCTTTTCGGAGGAATGGCAGCCGAACGTGAGATGGTTCGCCGTTTGCAGCAGACATGGGAGGAGGCTGAACGAGCCTCGAATAGCCTGCAGGCTGATATTCGGAGAATCGTCCGGCAGCAGGAGGTGCTGCAGGTGGAAGCGGGTTCTGTTAACCGTCATTCACGGCTTCAGGATGAGGCTTCTTCGGCTTTTCCATTCGGGATGTTCGTTCCTCGTACACGTGTTGCGCTTCTGCAAGCTTGGCACAATGCAGAGGATGCAAGAAGAAGCTATGAACGAGTGAGGTCGAGCAATCGGCAACCTAAGACGGTATATACACGCACCAGCAGTCCGCGCACGACAAAAACGAAGTCGGCAAGAAATCTGTATGCAGCATCCGGAGTACTTGGGTTTACCGGAGTTGCTGCAATCGTGGTTATAATAATTGGCCGTGAGAGCAACTTACAGTCTTGGTTCTATATTTTAGCCATTCTTCCGCTGCTTCTATCGGTTGGACTTGGAGCTGCGGCCTTTCGCCGCCATTCGGGAAAAGATGACGAATATGCCGTTTCGATCCGGTCCCAGCGTAAACAGGTTGCTGATCGGCTGCGCCAATTGATAAATGATCCCGAGACCTCGGCAGCAAAGCTTATTCCGGAATATCCGGATACAAGCATGTCGGCAGACACAGCCGCACCGGATAATGAAGATATCCTCTGGTCACAGCTTCGCGAGGCTGTACATGAACAGCTGGGTCGGCTAGAGGAGGTCGATCGCGGGAGATCTAAGCAGCAGGAGCTTGATAGTCGGTTACAAGAGCTGCAGCTAGAAAAAGAGCTTGCAGAACGAGATGCCATGAAGCAGGATGAACGGATAGACGAGCTGCATTCTCAGTGGCAAATATGGCTGCAAGCCCGTAAGCTGCCCGCTCATCTGCTGCCTGAGACCTTGCCGGAGCTGCTCGGTTTGGCTGAGCAAGGGCAAGCTGTACTGCGTCAACGTCAACGAGTAAAGGATCGCTCGGATATGATATTAAGGACGATCAAGGAGTATGAGCAGTCGGCTAATCAATTGTTCGAACGCTGCCCTCCACCCGAGAGTGTTCGTACGGATGTTATTCAATCTGTTCAGTGGTTATATCGTGAGGCGATGAAGCAGCAGTCGGTGAAGGAAGAAGCTGCCAGGCTCGAACGCGAGCTGCAGAAAGCGGAGGCTTTGGCCCAAGAGGCGCAAGTATTGCTAACGCTTGCGGATCGCTCAATAAGTTCTCTGTTCCATGATCTGCAAGTGGCATCTGAGGCTGAACTTGAGCAGCGAATACATATCGATACGTGCTGTTTAACGCTGCGTAGGGAAGCGAGAGAGATAAGCATTCGATTAGAGTCTGGACGAGATCAAGCAGCCCAGAACGAATTATATGAGCTGCTTCATACACATGATGAAGCTACCCTTGTCAGTCTCTTAAGCGAGCAGAAAATGAGATTGACTGAGGAGGAAACTCATCGATCTGAGCTGCTAGATCAGCGGGGACGTTTTACACAAGAGCTCGAAAGACTTCGAACAGATGCCGAGCTGGAAGATAAAGGGATGAGACTTGGACAATTGCAAAGTAAGCTGGAGCAATTAAGCGAAAGGTACGTTATTCTCGCCCTCAGCAATTATCTCATTGATCATACAAAATCGGTCTTCGAGGAGGAGAAGCAGCCGGAGGTGCTGCAACGCTCATCTCGGTATTTGCAGCAAATGACTAATGGAGCATACATTCGTATTGTAGCTCCCGGGGACAATCCTTTGTTACTTGCAGAGACGCAGGATCGGCGGTTATTGGACAGCGCTTTTTTAAGCCGGGGTACCCAGGAGCAGCTTTATCTGGCTATGCGCTTTGCCTTATGTGATGCAGCAGCTCCCGAGCATCCGCTTCCTTTACTATTGGATGATTTATTCGTGCATTTCGATGAAGGACGATTGAATCACACGTTACCTGTATTAGAGGACTTGGCGAGAACAAGGCAGGTTCTATTATTTACGTGTCACTCACATGCGGCTCAGACAATAGCGGCCGGGATTCCATCCGCGCAGCTGCTGCATCTGCCGGGCCGGGGGGCGTAGGCCCCCTTGGCGGCCGGGAACGATCTCGGCTGATTAAGAATAGCCAGCCCAAGCTGAGCAACCCGAAAATCGGATATAGAGTGGACAGCAACGCTCCGAATCCGAATTGTCCGGCAAGGAAGCACAGGAGTAATAACATAATGGTTAGCATTCCTTGTGAAGCTTTGGTTCTCTCGTGCACCTGAAGCGTTAAACCGTATATATCTGCGACTAATGTCGTGAAGATTTCCATGAAGATAAGCAGTACAAAAATCCAATGAAGCCAAGAACCCAGTTCTCTTGCAATTCCCCCCATGGGGATTTCGAACTGTGCGATGCCCGGCATACGGGCGGAGAGCGCGAAATGTCCCGCCAGCAGCAGCAGGCCGATGCCGATTCCCCCCATCCAAGCGCCTCTTCGTAGAATACGGGTATCCCCGATCATGGCTCCGAGCGGGACAAGGACAGCTTGGGACATTGATAAGTTAAAAGCTGCATATAGGAAAGGAGATAGCCAGGCTGCCCATGGAGATAGCTCATTAGGGGTAGATAACCAGTGCGGGGAGCTCGGATAACGCAGGGTTTCAAAAACAAGAAATGCGGTAAAGCCGATCATCAGAGGGACAACAAATGTATTGATGGTCAGAATGGCGCTCATACCTTTGCGCAGCAGCATGAAACAAGCAAACATCGTGACAAGCAGTCCAGTTTGGTAGCTCAAATTTAGATGCTCGGAGAATACAGATCCTGCACCGGCTAGCATAACAGCATTTACCCCGAGAAGGACGAACAGCATCAGGTTGCTTACCCAACGTCCGGTTTTTTCCCCGAATAAGTATTTATTCAGATCTTCATAGGATTTGGCCTTCAAATCGGCGGCAAGAAGCATGACTCTAGCGCCAATCCATACGAAGAAAAGAGTAGATAAGATAATAAGGTATGGCCCCCAATATCCGAAACGTGTGAAAAATTGCATTACCTCTCTACCGGAAGCAAACCCGGCACCGACAACGGTCCCGATAAACGTTAACGCAACTTGAATGCTTTTGGCCCACTGCTTCATTACCTGGAACCTCCTGCCCGCCTTGTCCGTCTGTTCTTAATAAGCTATGTTGCAAAACGGACGAGCATGACTTTTCCGGAACCGCTCGACTATAGATTAATAAGCGGGCTTGATCGCAGGAAAAGATAATGTAAAATAGAGTCAGGGCGATTCACGGTCCCGAGGGGGAAGCGAAAAATGACCGGTATGGTGCTCCATCCGGGCAGATATCGCTTCGGGCTCCTTCTGCTGCAAGGCGGAATGGTGATGTGAAATGACGACTACCCGGCCCGGGAGAATCGTCCGCATGTTCCGGGCTTCAAAGGAGCTGCTTTATGGTTAACGAAGGAAGATTGCATGAACATCTGCGCAAGAAGCCATATCTCGTAGATGCGATCGCGGGCAATTCAGCAATGCTGATGTCACTTGGACAAACCGGGAGATTGTACCGCCTGTGGTGGCCGCACATTGATTATCCGCAGCATGTGGATGAAATCCGCACAGGGCTAAAGCTCGGGAATACGCCGGGGGGCGTAACCTGGTTTGATGATGCCCATGCGGGTTGGCAGCACACTGCAAACTATGTGCCTCACACGAATGCTTATCGAGTAAATTCCTCCCATCCGGATATCCCGGTGACGGTGGAGCAAACGGACTTTGCCGTTCCGGGACAGGCATTGATGGTACGGGGGTACCGTTTGACTTATCATGGACACGAAGCTAGTGATTTGGAATTTTTCCATTATGGTTCATTCCGGATTATGGACAGCGAGTTGTATGCAACAACGGAGTTTCGGGGGGAACAGGATGCGCTGCTTCATTTCCGACATGAGTATGCTTTTGCCGTAGGAAGCTCCGAGGTGTGCAGCGGGTACCAAGCGGGCAACGGTGCTTGGTATGGTGCGGCCAACGGATATCTCAATGGCAATGTGATCGATATGCAGCCTGACGGAGCTTTGAAATGGTCGTTTGCCGGCATAAAGCCAGGTCAATCGTTAGAATTCCCGGTGTATATCGCGGCTGGTCATTCTAGGGACGAGGCACTTCATGCTCTGTCAATGGCCAAAAATAAAACATACACGGAATGGTTCGCCGAGATGGAAGCGTACTGGGCCAATTACTTGGCTAATGCAGCACCTTGCCCTGGCGGGAGCCAAGAGATCCAAGCACTTTATGAACGCTCCTTGCTCGCCATGAAGCTTATGGCGGACGAAGCTACGGGAACAATCGTAGCAGCACCGGAGTTTGATGAGTATTTCAGCCGTTGCGGAGGATATGCCTATAGCTGGGGACGTGATGCGGCGTTCGTGACGACTGCGTTTAACAAATCAGGCTTGGGAGACTTGACGGAGAAGTTCTACGACTGGTCTATCACTGCGCAGGAGTCTGACGGCTCTTGGCAGCAACGGCATTACCATGACGGCAGATTGGCGCCTAGCTGGGGTTTACAAATCGATGAGGGTTCCTCCCTGATTTGGGGGATGTGGGAGTATTATGTGCATGCCGGAGAGCAGGAAGCTTTTCTCGAACGAATGTGGCCTGCTGTAGAGAAGGGGGCGACTTTCCTGGTTCGCTATTTGGATCCGGATACCGGCCTCCCTATGCCAAGCAGGGATCTATGGGAAGAACGTGAAGCGGAACATACGTATTCTGCCGCTGCTGTTCACGGAGGACTGAAGGCTGCTGCATCATTCGCCCGGCGAAAAGGGAAAGAGGAGTTAGCAACGGAGTGGGACAAAGCCGCTCAAGGAATCACGGCAGGAATAGAGGCTCGTTGCTGGAATGAATCCAAGGGCTCCTATTACCGGGGACTAAAGCTGACGGTTTCTAAGGAAACCTATGAAGCTGCGATCGCTCGAGGTGAGAGCGGATACGTCGGACAGAGGGATAAGGGCTACGAGAGATTTGTTCTAGATGTCGATTCTGTCGTCGATATCAGCTTACTTGGTATAAGCGTACCGTTCGGGGCGGTGTCCATTGATCATCCAAGAATGATCCAGACTGCAGATACGATTCAGCAGCTGCTTACTTCGCCAACAGTTGGCGGGATCAAGAGATACGAGGACGACCACTATATCGGCGGGAACCCTTGGATTTTAACAACCCTGTGGTTGAGCCACTTCCGTACGCTGCAGGGGCAGTATGAGGAAGCAAGACAGCTGCTTGAGTATGCTGTGAAGCATGCAACCTCTTCTGGTCTACTTCCAGAACAGGTGGATCGGGAAACTGGTGAGACGGCTTGGGTTGTACCGCTGACTTGGTCTCACGCCATGTTCGTGCTAGCGGTTCATCTGCTAGCTGAACGAGGCGAGCTGTAGAAGTCTGCTGCCGAAACTAAAAAACGCCTTCCTTCATCGGGGATAATCCCGTGAAGGAAGGCGTTTCTAAATATCATTGCTTAGTAGCTTTAGTGAAAGAACGTTCTGGGTTTCGGGATCCAGATCCAGCTTAATCCAACCGCCTGTTACTTCCAAGGTTAATACGTGGGTCTGATCATCATTAGGTAAGCCTAACAATAGAGCAGCTTTGGCACCATCCATCCCGTTGGCGAGGCCGCGAATTCCAGTACGCACTTCCGCAGAGGAAATTTCCACATATACAACCTTGTCTTGCGAATTTAACCCTATCGAGAATCCGCTATATTCCCAGATGTCAACTGTCTGAGCGCCTCCGGGAAGTGGATAAGTATCTAATGGGAGTCCGAATTGTTTGAATACGTCCTTGTCAGTCGCTCCTAGACCGATGCCTCCAAGGGACGGGGACTCTGGTTGAAAAGCAGTCTCTGGGGGGAGCTCTTGTTTCTTCGGATTGGGTTCTATAGTAGATGCTTCGACAGCAGGCGCTGTAGAAGCAGGTTGTTTCTTGGGAGCTGCTGGAGCTGGTTTCGGTTCAGGTGCGTCGGAAGGTTGATCCGGATGAAGCTCGAAGTCATCTCTGGGTTCTTCAGCAGGCAAGCCTTGTATAGGTGCAGTAATCGGTGGAGGAGTATCAAGTGCTGGGGAAATGGGTTGGCCGGCAGATGAACCGCAGGAAATCAAAGTCGCGGCTAACAGCAGCACACTCCCGATAACGCATAAAGAATGGATTTTTCCCGGCATTTAGATCCCTCCTTAAGTTTGCTTACACTATATAAGACATTACAAATCATGGAAAAGTTTCGTCAATGACCATTTTTCAGTAAAGATGATCCTTTTGTCGCATACGGGCCTAGATTATCGGGACTAAAGTCATGTGCATATTAATGGCTGAAAGCGTATCTATCCTTTCCTAAATGTTGCGCGAGGGATTGGGATATGGTACGTTAGACGGAAATGACAACGGATGGTGGAGAAGACGATGGATATTCTCAAAGAGAGGATTCTCAAAGAAGCTAGTGTAATAAATTCTGGAGTTTTGAAGTTAGATTCTCTGCTGAACCATGGTGTCGATCCTCAGCTCACGATGGAAATGGGCAAGGAGTTTGCCTCAAGGTTTGCTGGGAAGAATATAACAAAAGTGATTACCGTAGAATCGTCGGGGATACCTGTAGCGTTTGCGACAGCATTGGAGCTTGGAGTTCCACTGGTATTCGCTCGCAGGAGGAAGACATTGTTAGGCGAACCTGATGCCTATTGCGAGAGAGTTCCTTCTTTTACGAAAGGTATCGTTACCGATCTTATCGTTTCCCGCCATCTGCTGAGTGCAGAGGATTCCGTTCTATTCATCGATGATATTATCGCTAACGGAGATGCAGCACGCGGGTTAATTAAAATTGTTGAACAATCCGGAGCGGATATAGCAGGAATTGGAATCGTCCTCGAGAAATCCTTTCAGGCCGGCGGTCGAACCTTACGTGAGCAAGGCTTTCGAGTAGAAACCTTGGTTAAGATTCAATCGCTCGATAACAACACAATTACGTTTGAGGAATAATTTAGGGCTATGAATATCCTTTCACAATTCGAATTCATTTCGTATAATAAGGATAACCTGCAGAAGGGGAGGCGAACAGCAAATGGAAAACGTAAATTTGTCGGTCGACTTTTTCCTGAATAAGCTGGAAAAGTCCAAAATTCATTTCGAACGTGCGCTTGATTGCAAACACACGGAGTTCGACGACCTGTACCCATACATGATCGAACACCCGCAATTTTTCTGGTATAAAAGGTATGTGGCTTGGTCCGAATTACTCACCGTTGTTAAGTTGTGCGAAGAGATAGAAATCTCTTGGCAGGAACTTTTCGAGGAGCACCAAGCAGAATATATCAGCAAACGAGTCATGTCTAGCAAAGTTTTGGATTGCTGGTATGAAACGAATGATACGAGAGAGCATGTCGGTTAATGGGTTCTAGTTCTCCGTGTAACCTGCAATGAACCTAGAGAAGGAGCCGTCTCATTCCTAAGATGAGGCGGCTCCTTTTAAATAGTCGAAACTCGAAATTCGGATTAGGGGGAGATCTAAGCCATGAATGATGATCAGTTAGATCACTATCGAGTAGAAGGTACGAAAGTTAGGGTCGTAAGAGATGCCCTGGAACAGAATGATGTAGTCGGCATTGTTGTTGCCTGGGACGACGAGCACCTGCTGATCCGGCGCCCAAACCGGAAAGTTGTAAAGGTTAAAAGAGCTTATGAGATACAATTAGCAAGCGAACCTAGACAATGGTCCTACGAATGAAAATGGCATCCATAAGGGATATTAGATGAGGTTACCATCTAAATTCTAGGAGGCTGCAGAGTAAACATGAAGACTTTAATGGAGCAAAAGGTTCAACAATATAAGAACGACGCAGCGGGTTTGTCGCACATACTTCCTAGTGTAGCTAATACTTATCAGCAATTCACAGGAGAATGCTTCGCAGCAGGCGAGCTGGATGCACGCACGAAGCAGTTAATCGCGCTAGGTGTCGCCTTATTCGCGAACAATGAAATTTGTACCTATTATCATGTTCAAGAAGCACGAGACCTCGGGGCAAGCGATCAACAGATTATGGAGGCCGTAGCGGTTGCTTCAGGCGCAGCAAGCGGACATGCGCTTTCTCAAGGCATCATAAGGGTGCAGGGAGCATTGCAAAACAAGGGGCAGGATACGGAGTTCTCAGAAGAGCTCGATGCACCGGGCATGGATATTCCGGGTAGTCATGCTGTGTCTCCTTCGTATTAAATAGCGACTATTAACTGAATATTTGAACTTCCGATGCTAGCTTGACTTCGCTTGAGAACCCGTGCTATTATAAGGTTCGTGATTGCGATGGGATTACGCTTACAGCACGGTAACGTGATGCAGAATAATCCGAAATCACTTATGTATGCGGCCATGGCGGAATTGGCAGACGCGCTAGATTCAGGTTCTAGTGGTGTAACAGCCGTGGAGGTTCGAGTCCTCTTGGCCGCACCAACATTTAAAACCCGAGAAGCCTTGCCTAGCAAGGCTTCTTTTTTTTTTGTTTGTTTTAGATTGTTCGTTGGAGGCCTAGTCAAAGTGGATTCAAGCTTGGTTTTCTAACATTCTTCTAACATTGAGTTATTTTTGTGATTTGAAACATTGAAATCGGGATTCCCGATGTCCTCAGCGGGGTGAATATGTGTATCTCGCAGATGGTGTTCCCCTCGCTCAATGATCTGCTTAAACTTTTCCCTCAGAAGCGCTATTTCCGCTTGTATTGCCTGCCTGCGCTCAAGACAAGTCGTCTTATGGCTGTATTCGGCTACAAGCCGTACATGCCTTTGGACGATTTCTACGAGTGCTCTATCTGTCTCGTTGTCCTCCAGCATTGTCCATAGTTTCTTGTTCAATCGTTGTTGCCCTCACTTTCATTTTTGTATGAATCGTGTTCTTTATTTTTGGAGAAGATGTCGTTTATTTTCTGAGCGGTGCTGTTTTTCATCTCAGTATCAATATGAGTATAAATTGTCGTAGTGCCCAGGTCGGCATGACCGAGCCACACTTGGATCTCCCGCAGGCTCATTCCGTGCTTCAGGAGATAACTACCCGCGGAATGCCTCAAATCGTGGAAACGAATTGGTGGGAGATTATTGTCGCTGAGGATCTTCTTGAAACGATGATTCAAGTATTCCGATTTGAGTGGCGATCCGTCAGGCCAGCAACAGACGTGACCTTCGTCATGATATTCCTTGCCGAATGAAGCTTTATTGCTTTTCCGTCTTGCCTTAAGCATCTCGAAGTAACCTCTAAGCTTCTCAATCAATGGCATCGTTCGGTAGCTACTCTCCGACTTGGGTTTCTTTACGACTACTTCTTTGCCAAATTTGACTCTAGTTTCTCGAATGGATATGCTTCCTTGCTTGAGGTCTAATGCATCCCACTTCAAGCCCAGCACCTCACCTCTGCGGAGTCCGTAGTGTGCTGCAATATATACAGCAGACTCGATGGGAGTGTTAGCACACACTTCAAACAAGCGTTCAAGCTGTTCGACGCTGTAAAATGAAGCTTTAAATTTTTCCTTCTTCGGAAGGAGGATTCTGTCTGCTGGATTGGAACTAATCAGATTCATTCTTACTCCAAAATCTAAGGCACTCTTTATATTTGCGTGGTGTTTCCGTAATGTGTTGCCGGACAATCCTGCCGCAGTCTTCGATTCGTAATAACGTTGCAGGTGTATAGGCTGCAAGTCAATTAGTTGGATATTTTTTAGCTGGGTCATCATGTAAGGAACGACATGCTTGTTAATGACAAGTTCATAGCTTTCCCATGTTGTTGATTCGACTTTGTTTTTCACTACGTTGTTAAGCCAATCGAGAAGGAACGTAGATAAGGCCAGCTTCTTGGGAACAACAAATCTGTTATTATCGATTTGGACTAACGTATCTCGCAATACTTTGTTAGCATCTGTCTTTTTCTCGCATTTGGTGTTGATCCACTTTTGTTTACGATTACCTAGATCATCTTTCGTTTCTATGATCATGTACCAATAGGTACCCTTTTTGCTTAAGCTTCCTTTCATAAGTCATACCACCGTTTCTATTTTTTGAGGAACGCAGATAAGTTAGTCGCTATAGAATGAAAAAAGCTGCGACTCAGAATAGGTCGCAGCTTACTGTAGATATTCGTTTCAATTATCGGACAACTCTTTATATCGCTCCATGTTTATCCTTGCTTGAGTAAGTACGAAGTCTTTTACAGCAGTCTTAGGTATTCGATAACCTTTCAATTTAAGGGACTTGATTTGTCCACTTCTTAGAAGTTCGTAGAGTTTTGAACGCCCTATATTTAGAGCTTCCATTGCGTCTTCCGTTGACATAATATCATCGTATTGGGAGAACATAGCTTCATCCTTTCATATTTTATCTATCGCCATCTATAGGAATAATATATATCTTTAGCTCCTGAGATTTCGATTACTATACTGTTCAATGCAAATTAGATTTAATTGAATGTCGTTGGTTTAGACACGATGTCGTTGAATGAGGTTTTCGGAAAATGTGATAAAACGGACGAATATCTCCTAATATAGAGTATTCATCACATTAGCAGGAAGGATCTGTGATAAAATAATTGAAAGGATAATGTGGGGCAGAATGAAGCGAGTAATTTATTATTTGCTCTCTAACAATGTTCAAATGAGAGTATGAATTGACTTAAGCCATGACGATGTCATGGCTTAAGTATTCATATAAATTGATTTCACTTGCTAGTGTAATCCTGTAATGCCGTAATTCTGTAATTATCACGTTTAAGGGGTACATAAGGATGAAGGACTTTAAAAAATCCAAAGAAAAAGAGATCATTACACTTCCGCTTGATCCGGAATATAAAAAAGCTTTACAGGCGCTAATTGAAAGGCTAAACAAGCTCTTTAAGAAACATGCGGTACGCCTTTGCGTTGATATCTATTCCTTTAAAATGGAGCTTATCGATGAAGATCAAGCTGAGGTAGGAAACTTCTTTTTTTACCCAACACACAAGATTTATGACTACGACGGAAAAATAGAGAAGCATGTCGGGTTTAGAATTTGCTTTGTCAAACGAATAAAGAACAACCAACTCAAAGAAGTCAGCCTCAACCTCTGGAATGAAACCCTTAAAAAGGGTGAATGGCTGAACGAAGATGGATTAAAGGGTTTTAAGCTTGACAGCAGCAGAGTTGATGTGGAAAAGCTTATGGAAGCAACGCTTCAATTAGAAGTGCGTCGTAAAGTATTTACCTCTTCTATCGGATGGATACAGGGTAGCAGTAGCTTTCATTATGTTCCGATTTCTGAATATAACGAGGACGAAATCAGTTGTCATCCGAATACGCTTCAAGAATATAAGATTGAGACCCTTAAGGACTTGGATAGAACCGAGGCGTTCCTGAAAATATCGGAACTGCTGAATATCACAAGCAAAGAAATCACGATTCCTTTGCTGTCCTTTACAATTTTATCTTCTTTGCTTACTTTTATAAAGCTGAGGAATAAAGATTCCCCCCAGTTCTTGCTAAGTATTCATGGTGACAATGGAAGATATAAAGAAGCGGTGTCTAACCTGTTTTGCAACATCTATAATCGCTCATCACACATTTATGAGCTTGATTCCAATCTTCATGCCAGTCATAGCATTAAGTCTGAGATTCCTGAAAAGGCAAGTAAAGTCAAAGATGCGATATTCATAAGCAGAATAGAAAAGCGAAACGATTTAAAAATTTATACGAAAATTTTGAACCAAAAGAATTTGTTTAATGGCTTGCTGCTAATCAGTAACGATGCTCTTCTGCACGATTTGGTTATTGAAATTGATATCAGTAACGCATCAATTGACGAGAGCATCTTTCATTTCCATAAATCCAATCCAGCTGTTTTTTCAACTTGGTTTGATTATTTTATTCGCCACACTCAAAACACACTTCAAGATGAAAAATGGGGAATAGGTGTTAAGAGCAACCTTGATAAGTTCCATAAGGACTGTATAAAAATGATTACCGACAAACCCGCTGAATTCGATCCAAATAAATTAAGGCATTATGCTTGGTTATTAGTCGGATTTTGTTTCTTTATGAATTTCGGACTTAAGACGAGGGCGATTAGTGTAGACGAGTTTGCAACTTCAACCAACGAAGCCATTGCTATTTTCCATAAATTAAGTGCAATTGATTTAGGACAGGAGCACAGGAACGTTGAAATGGTTATTTCCCAACTCCAAAAGGATTCACTCGTATTTTTACACGCTATCGACAATCTACTAACGGACCATGTATTATGCAAATTCGAAGATAGAACAGCAACAGATCAACCTGAGCTTGGGTGGATTAGCGAAGACAAGATTTACTTAAAGAATGAAAAAATTTTTACTGAAGTTAGCCGCTATTTAAGTGTTAATCAGGTAAAACTGATATCGAAAAAAGCGGATATATATCAATTCCTCTACGAGAATGCAATCATATATGAAAAAGGGAAAGATGGATGGGGAATTCAAATTACTGGAAGTTCAAAAGCAGTTTCTTACAGCATTCAGCGCATGAAAGATTTTTTAATTGAAGATGGATATGAGTTAGCTTTTTTAAGTGATAAATGATTTGAGTTTGGACATTCAGTTATCCTTGAGCCAAGGGGCAACTTATTATCATTAAGGCTGCAAAAAAAGCTTCATAAGATTAAGTTTCAGATACACAGACTGAGTTTTGCGTCTGTGTATTTTTTTATATAGAGACCAACACATCATTAGACTTAAATAAGTATACCCCTCCGCAAGCGACAACTGTATGTACAGGGCTGCACGGTGTTGGGTTAATCTAATGAGGTGTATAAATGGTAGACACAATGTACGTTGGCTACAGAACGACGGAAATAGAACATCGTATAATCGTTGAAAAAATTCGAAATCTTTTTAAGGGAACGAAACATTCGCTTCACAGAGACAAGAACGATAAGAGTGTCCAACTCACCTACGGACTAGCAGAGATTGGCTTCCAAGAAATCAGATTAAGGAAGAACAAATGGGGATATCAACAAATTGAGATACGTCTAAGGCCCAAACTTCTGATTGATAGAGAAGGATATTATTCTTTGACGGAGTTGCATGAATTCTCTCAAGTGGCTATACAGTTCGATCATATCCTAAAAGACTTGTTAGGCTTGTGTGTACCTAGCTTTTTTGAATGGAGAGCTGTCAGAGTGGAGTTTGCTGTAGACTTATTCGTCGGAGAACTGTCAATTCCGCGTCTTCTATATTTATTCAGGAGGGGCAATGTACAGGATTATGTTCTTTCTCGCAAAAAAACAATAGAGTTTTGGGATTCAGCAACGAATTTATATTTGATGAGCGCAAATAAAACGATCAATTGGTATAACCGATATGAAACCCTTCTTAGCAAGCAGGAGAAAAAGCCCAACAAAGAAGTGAAGGACTTCTCTTGTACTAAAGGGATTCTCAGATTTGAAACACAAGTGAGAAATGAAGATAAAAGTGTTGCTGGGATATTGTCGCAAGAGCGTTATGAGAAGGAAATTGAATACTTCTACAAGTTGATTGTAGGAAAAGGTGATTATTACACTCTAGAGGGAGCTATACAGCTTATTCGTCAGAAGGTCACTAATCAAACAAAGAGAATGGTGCTTGAAAGATTGATAAAGCTAATCGAACAGTCAGGAGGAGTATGGAGAGCTAAAAAAAATTACAAAGAAGGAAGCGCAGATAAATTCAGCAAAAGATTAAACCAGCTACGGGAACTAAATATCAATCCTGTTGTATTACCGCCTGAGTGGGAGATTGATAGACTAGAAAATCCATATGGGAGAATAATTGATTATATGAAAAAGGAAGGACCGAACCACCTATTATAACTTGATGTATATCAGTATTGATCCGCGTATTTTTCTTTTTGGGATCAATCACCGTATATCGCGAAAAATCAAATCTATATTATTATCATGAATCAGACTATTATCATATTAAATTAAAGGGAAGTGATTTTTATGGCAGCGAATGTCGAAAGTATGTTTTATGTAAGAGAAGCACCGTGGCACGGTCTAGGTAATCGGGTAGAACACGCACTCAGTTCGGATGAGGCGTTACAAGCAGCTGGTCTGGATTGGACCGTCATTCAGAAGTCAATTCAAACTGAAGACTTTGCCGAAATTCCAGGTTACAAAGCAAACATTCGAGCATCCGATCAACGGATGCTCGGTGTCGTTACGGACAGGTACAAGATTGTACAGAACCATGAGGCCTTTGCCTTTGCTGATGAATTGCTAGGAGAAGGAGTTCGTTTTGAAACAGCAGGGAGCTTACAGAATGGCAAAAAGGTATGGCTACTCGCTAAGCTGCAAGAGAACTATATCATTGCTGGGGATCGCATCTCTCCTTATATGGTGTTCTCCAATAGTCACGACGCAAGTAGGAGCATCAAGGTTGCTATGACCCCTATTCGTATTGTCTGTCAAAACACATTGAATCTCGCTCTTAACAGTGCCAAGCGTATATGGACAACGATTCATACCGGCAATATTCAATCTAAACTGGAAGAAGCCAAGAAGACATTGCTCTATGCTGAACTGTACATGGATAAGTTTGGAGCGGAAGTTGATAGACTCCACAAAATTAAAACCCCGGATCACAAGGTGTCGGAGTATATCGAGCTTCTACTCCCTACACCGGATAATGCAACGAAGCTTCAAGAGAAGAATGTTCAGCAGTTACGTGAGGATTTACATGCAAGATACTTTGAAGCACCTGATTTAAAGCAAGTCGGTAAAAATGGTTATCGCTTTATCAATGCTGTATCGGACTTTGCCACTCATGCCAAACCACTCAGGGAAACAGCATCTTACAAGGAAAATTTGTTTCTAAAAACGATGGAGGGTAATCCGCTTATTGATAGAGCGTACGAGTTGGTTCTGGCTTCAGCGTGATAATCCATTTGCAATTCCGATGGTTGATCAATATATCCTTACATTACGGAGGTCAATTGTTTAATGAGAAGTACTCAGCTTGAACTGAAATTTTTACTTGCCAACTCCATTCGAGAGAAGTTAGGCAGCTATATTATCGAAGAGTTATTTACTCGATTTCCTACTACTGAGGAACTGGTCGGAGTCACCGAGCAGGAGCTGACTTCAATCAGAGGTATTGGACAAATGAAGGCACTCCAGATCCTCTCCGCACTAAAACTTGCTCAAACATTGTCCATATCTAATCCATCTACTTATAAGATCCGCACCCCTGAGGATGTTTTTAATCTAGTCGGACCAGAAATGCGGTATTTAAAAGTAGAACATTTTCTTATATTGCTACTAAATTCTAAGAACATGGTTATTTCTAAGGAACTCATATCGATCGGCTGCCTCAATGCTTGTATTGTGCATCCGAGAGAAGTGTTCCGTCCTGCCATCAAGCGCAGTAGTGCATCAATTATATGTGTCCATAATCATCCCAGCGGTAATCCAGATCCAAGTCCAGAGGATGAAGCCATCACGAAGCGTTTAACTGAGGCCGGAACGATCATCGGGATCGACGTACTTGATCACATCGTCATCGGTCATCATAAATATGTCAGCTTAAAAGAACGAGGGTTAATGTCGATCGTACATTAACCCTCGTTTATCTTTGGAGGTGTATAACAACAATGGTAACTGCATTGAAGTTTCATGCAGATATTCTTGTCGAAACTGACAATCTATCCTATGAAGAGTGGCTCGTCCATCGTCGGAATGGTATTGGCGGTTCTGACCTAGCGGCGATTTGCGGCATCTCAAAATGGCGATCACCCATGCATCTCTACCTTGAGAAATTAGGAGAAGCCCCAGAAGAACAAATGGGCGAAGCTGCAGAATGGGGAACTAGACTTGAACCCCTCATTGCAGATAAGTTTGCTAGTGAGCATCCCGAATGGGCGATCACCGAGAAGAAGGTTATTTATTGCCATCCTGAGCATCGCTGGGCACTTGGCAATATCGATCGTATGATCATCTGTCCCAAGCGTGGCCGCGGTATCCTTGAGATTAAAACTGCAAGCGAATACCTACTCAAGGAATGGAACGACGGCAATATTCCGGACTACTATTTCGTTCAATTACAGTGGTACATGTATGTGACTGGTCTAGATTGGGGATATTTCGCCACACTCATTGGCGGAAATAAATATCGGGAGTACGAGGTCATGCGTGACGATGAGCTCATTGCTCAGCTTCTACGGCTTGCCAGTGATTTCTGGCATCTTTATGTACTTGCTGGTAACTGCCCTTCTGTTGATGGCTCAGAGGCTTGTACAACACTACTGAATCGACTCTATCCTGAAGCTCGGAGCAGTACCATCATTCCACTAGAAGAGATCGTTCGTATCGAAACGTATTTCGACAATAAGCACCAGCTCAAGATATTGGAAGATACGATAGCTGAAATCGAAAATCAATTTAAATCCCTCATGGGTATTCATGAAATCGGCATCGCTGGAGCTTACAAAATAAAGTGGGAAAACCGTAGCCGAACCGGAGTAGACAGCAAACAGCTCAAGGAGCTTCATCCTGATATTCATGAAGAATGTCTAAAGAAAACCCATTTCCGCCAGTTTAGTATCAAGAAGGAGGCGATAAAGAATGGCGAATGAAGTAACAAGTTTATTCCAACGATTGAATGCCCCTTTCCATTATACCGAATATCAATATGACAGCTTTGGAGATCGTTGTTATATTTCGGGTCAAGCTATTACGGAACGATTGAATGAGGTGTTCGGAGTAGGCTATTGGAGATACGAAGGACTCTATGGCACCGAGAAAATCATTCAAGAACCCAACGGTAAAAACCCTCGTGTGAAGATCTATGTGCAATTCACCTTTTACAATGTGGAGTTACAGCAATGGATTACATTTATCGATGCTGGAAGCGAACAAGTAAAGCCTGGTATGAACGAAGGTGATGCGACGAAATCTGCGATCACCGATGGTATGAAGAAGTGCGCGAGTCGAATTGGTGTGGCGAGTGACCTTTACAAAGGAATGATCACTTGGGATAAACAGCAGCAAGCTATTATCGTTCCAGATCAGTATCAGCAATATTATCGTGATAAAGGATGGGTAGCACAAAAGACTGACAATACTCCCCCACTTCCATCCACAAACAATCGTTCTTCCAAGAAGTCAGAACTAACAGATAAGCTTAAGAACAAAGCCTCTAATATGCAAAATCAAATTAAAGTCGCATGGCAGGAACTCGCAGGTAGTCTCGATGGATTGGATGAGTGGTGCGCCAAAAAGCGCCAAGAGCGTGTTACCGATCAACAAATCGTGAACTTACTTCAGAAGAAGCTACAAGAAAAACAAAGCGGCGCTAGTGCGTGAGTGAAATTTTTGGAAGTTTGATAGAAACGGTCAGCATTGGTCTGGCCGTTTATTCATGTCTATTTCGAGGGAGAGATGAAGGTGTTTGCCAGTACAAAGTATGTCACGAATGGAATCAGGGACAGTTTACCCCCATCCATGCAGAATATGCTGTGGTATATGATCGAAACGATGCAGGTTGAGGATGGCAAGGATTATTTACAAGTGTTCCAGTTGGAGGGCATCATGGTGGATGGCAAACTCAAGCAGAGGATCATCCATACCCAAGAACAGCCGGAATATCGCAAGGAATACGCCCTGAGTGTCAAACAGATTAAATCAGAGAAAATCTACGTGATCGACGATAAGACCCACTGCACTATGCTGCTTGCGGAAGAATATTAGATTGAATTCAGCGCAAGCTATAGCAATCAAAATATATATTATGTATTAGACACCATGCTAGATGTTGGTCACCAAAAAAGGGGGAGGAACGTAGAGACAGGAACATACGAACATTTTCTTCATCTTCCCCCCTTCTATTTTTTATATTTTTTATCTCGAAACCATAACAGTTGCTTCACTAAATTATAGATATCCCCCTGTTCCTCTTCCGATCTTCCCTTAAGCTCATAGGCGATCTTCTCAACAAACGATAAATCTACCTCTTCAGCAATTTCCTTATCGAACCGGAACATTTCTTCAAGATCAACATCTAAGGCAATTGCTAATTTCTCCAAGCTTACAATTGTAGCTGATTTCTCACCACGCTCAACCTGGCCAATGTATGAAGTATTCAATCCTGCTTTAAATGCCAGCTTCTCTTGGCTTAAGTCTCTATGCTGCCTTAAGGCTCTAATCTTTTCTCCGACGAGAATAACGATACTGCTCAAGATTTCCACCTATCTTCCATACGCTTATATGAAAACGATAGACGGTACTAGAAATAGTGACAACGTTCTATAGACGTTATATTTTTTAGTTACTATAGTCATTGATATTAAATGTCGAAAACCATATAATCGTAGTAAATCATGGAAAATGCTATCGAATTATCGCCGCAATTAATTGGTATACCATCTTCAACACCACCACCACTTAACCCAATAGAATGGCAACTCGATTCAAAGAAATACATATCGATTATCAATTTCGAAAAGGAGTATGGAAAACTTGAACTTAACAGAGTTTACTCAAAAAACAGACTTATCCTCTAAGCCAAAGAAACAACGTCCGATTTTAATGGGACTAGGATTTCTAACGATCGTTGCCATAAGCTTAATAATTACATTTGTGCCTATTGGTGGTTCAGAATCAAATGATTCGGGGTCACTTCGGTTGGACACTCTACAGCCGATGAACAAGGAGCAAGTAATCAAACTTCTAGGGGAACCGGATGAGATTGTTGTGAATAATGATGAAAATTATACGTTTGGTTATGATAACGGTATTTCCGTAAGTGGTACTGAGCAAGGAGTTTATGAATTCTTTGCACAACAAGCTATGATCAAAAAAGATTCTAAGGCAGAATATGAAATATTCGGAGTGGGACTTGGTTCATCATTCGATAATAATGTAAATCGTCTTGGAAAACCAAATCTCTCATTAGTGGCAGATCAAAAAAAAGCTGCTTTATATATTCTCAAAGACATAGACTACCTTTTCATTCTCTCGACATCTTATAATTCCGATTTAATCTCAGATATCCAATATGCGTCTTATAACGACAGTCTTGTCTCTGCAAATCTTGATCTTGGGAGACTCTTAGTGCGCGAATTTTCAGAGGAAGGTTCTAAATCAAATTACAATATTACAGATCGTCAAACATCTCCAAATGGAGTCCTTTATTCGATGGAAGGGTTTAATATTTGGGTAGATAAACAAAATGTTGTTAAAAACATAAATATTTCAACAGAAAGTGTATATAACTTTCGAGGATTGCGAATGCACGATAGTATAGAGAAAGCAAATCAGATATTTGGAGACCCTATAACTACTTCTAAAGGTGTTTCGAACACCACCAGATATACTTATATTTATGAAGAAGGTCCGAACACCACATGTCTAATCCTCATTAGCGTTAATAACGATAACAATAAAATTCAGTTCATTGAAGTTCAACCAAGGTATACAGTAAATGAATCAACCCTACTTCCTTCCGAAAACACAGAGTCTGTTCCGATAGACATGTGGGCGACGTTGGACGACTATCAAAAAACCAGCTTCAACGAATATTTCAGTATGTTTAGTGAAGTGGGTTTTGGAACGAATCCATATATTAAAGAAAGTGAGATCAGGCTTTTTAGTGATGACGAGTTGATAAAATTCGCTATCGCTTATAATATCGAAAACTTTGAGGATAGATATGGTATTGACAGTGATGACCATGAATTCATAAGTATTCCGGATGCTTATATTAGCGACACAATATTACAACTTTTCGATATCGATATCAGTCATAAAAGTGTCAGTGGTTATGACTACAAAAATGGTAAGTATCTATGGAGTTCATATAGATGGGCCAAGGTTTATGCAAATACATTCTCTCAAGTCGAAACGCTCACCAATAATGGAGATGGAACATATTCCGCAGAAGTTAGCATCTACACGGACAACAGCTACTACGGTCCCGATTCGACAGGTCAGGATAAATTAGCTTGGTACGAACCTAAGGAATCTGCTTGGGGTAACGATAGCCAATACGCTTATATCGGTTCTGGTAAAGCCATTTATAAGGATGGAGATATAGGTGGTTTAATCCTCACACACTATGAAGTCACAAGCATGTACTAATGCTTCTATTAAAATAACGAAAGGTGGAAGTATATTGATCCCAGTATATGTTCTACTAAGCATCCCATTTGGTTGGGCGTTCATAAGCAAACTACAAAAGAACATCACAGTCTTTACAACCATCTCGAACTACATCGTATACAAGATTATCCTGTCCACGTTCATCGGTTGGGCAGTTACTCCGTTCTACTTGATCTATTACATTATCAAAATGATTCGCAGCTTAACAAAGCAAAAAAACAGTCAGTAGAAAGTCATCCATTCCATCATACGAAAAGAGGATCTGTAACCATGATAAAAAAATTATTAGCTTTCAGTATTGCCCTTGTACTTACGCTTAGTTTGTCCCAAGCAGTATATGCATCTGAAATTGGAATAAAAATTGTCGGACAAAAAGAGGGTGTAGTACATACTCAAGTAGTTGTGGACGATATCGCAATGTTTCCAATTGGAGAAATCCTCAAATTCCTTGACATCAGTGGGTCCGAGACTATTATCATGAATGAAACTCCAGCACATTCATTGATAACATTTCAAGGGCAATGCTATAAAATTACGCATGGAATGACAGAAGTTCAGGAATATGAAGTGAATGAAACAGGAGCATGCATTAATGCGACTGGGGATATCCGCCAACTCGAAAAACCAGCCACATATCTGGATGATTATCGTCTTGGGATCTTTGTTCCACTGAGCTTCATTAGCGATATCTCGGCAAACTCTAAATATGGAAATAAATTTGATACTCGTTACATTGAAGAAGATAAATCTCTGGAGTTCAGTATGTACAAAATAGATGATTCTGGTTCAAAGCAACTAATAAATCCAGTAACACTTGCAATGAAGATCAATAGCCCATGGCTGCTAACAGTAGATGATGGTAATCTCTTTGACGACAACGATCATAATGTCACACCGGTTACACGTCAAGGCATCACACTACTCCCTATCGCACCGATTATTAGTCAATTAGGTGGCCAAACAAAATGGGATGGCGCAGCTCGTAAGGTCACGATTACACTCAACTCCGATACGATCGAACTTTGGATTGACCGTAAATCGGCAGTAGTTAATGGAGTTGAAAAGGAACTTACTGTTGCTCCTACCTCTATTAACGGTAGGACTATGATACCAGTCAGATTTGTAACTGAAAACCTTGGCGCTGATATACGTTGGTACAAGGATTCACAGATGGTATTGATCTATTTCGGGGATGCCGCGGAAAACGACACAGATTTATTCAACTTTGAATATAAGATTAACTTGCTCGATGCTTATCAGAAGAAAGAGGACAACCATAAGACGCTCGAAGATGTTGTGAAGGAGATCCAGGATGAGCATTCAAAAATTCAATACAATGATACTGATCCACTTGATTATGCTGGAAAAATGATTTATGTAGGGGACACTGTCGGGCTTGGAACATTTGATGGAGTCGTGAAGAAAATCAGCGGAACAAAGGTGCTTGTATATTGGAATCATGCCAGTTTCTTGGTAGATAAGGGAAAAGAAAAAGAGACTGCTGAAGTGTTCGGGATTAAATGGCTTTCCGAACAATGGGTTGAGGCCAAAACGGTCACGATTAGTAGTTCTGGTTATTAAAGCCTTAATGTATGAGAGCGCTGAAGATGGCTCTCTTTTTTTTGGTTTTTCGCCATCTATTATTCAACTTCCGTAATGGGAAGCCATTTCGTAATAAGTGCGGTTCACATTGGGCTCATAGCGATCCGCATGCTTCACACCGGATTTTAAGTTGTCTGGAACGAGTAATTCTGGGACGCCGCCGAAGAACTGAAAGGCGCGTACATGGCCGTTTACAAAAGACTGAAGGTCCTGTCCCCACTGTGCTTCCGCGTAGGAGTAGCTACTGGCACCGAGCGTAGCAACAAATAACTGGGCCTCCCTGATTTCACCTGTTTCTCCGTCAATCACAGGGATTTTCGGCCCTGCATAGTCGATAAACAGTTTCTCGCCAGCCTTGTGTTCTTGGCGCAAGGAAAGCTGAAGGGACTTCTTCCACTGGTTAAACCGCTCGTAAAACTGACTGTACTGATAGCCCTCTGGGTACAAGCTTTTGTACTCCATCCAAAGGAGCTTGAGAGTGACACCTTACTTTTTAGATTCTCTGCACATGAGATTCCAAGCGGGTTCCTTGCGGTTCTTGGGTCTGCCCATTGCCTTAGGAAAAAGCAGGGACTCCAGCTTACGTTCGTCCAGATTAGCTGGCAGCGGCCATGATAATCCGGCCTCCTTGGCACGAGCTAGAATGTTACTAACGGTACCGTGTGGGAGGGACATGCTTCGGGCCATTGCTCTTTCACTTAAACTCGATTCGGCGTGTAAACGTAGAGTGTCTAATACACGTGGCAAGGCTATCCTCCTTCGTTTCGGCAAAGCTGTGTACTCCTTTCGGTTGATGTCCATTAGACATTCGACCAGTGAATTACTACAACCTTTGCTGATGGGATAGCCGTTTGAGAGGAAAACTGGAAGGGGAATAGTGGATAAAACTTTCCGGAATGGCTGACCAACACTTTTCGGAATGACTGGCTAAGACTTTCCGGAACCGATGACCAATACTTTCCGGAATGGGTGGCTAAAACTTATCGGAATACGCATTCAGCATATTCGCTGAACCCTTTATTTGTGTTGACAGGTGCAGCAATAAACTTAGAAAGCTGTCTGTTAACATGTTCCACAAGATGATCTGAGTTACGTGTTTCGCCGGGGGGAGTCATGAGATGGTTCCCCTGAATGACTTCTGCGCAGATCGAACAAAGTGGGGCGTTCCGCGAGGACGGAGCGAAGGAGCATTACCTGAATCTTTTTTTAGTGATTTTCAATAATTCAGTTCATCAGCTTTAAATTTACGTTAATACGTTGAAATTAACGTAATTATAAAGGTAAATACCAATAATTGTCGAATTGAGTAACATTGGGAAACAAAAAAATGATTTCACCGAATCTTCACACACGGGAAAATTCTACGTTTCAATTATCACTAATTGAGACGTAATTAAGGATGGTTTTAAGATGGAACAAGGAGATGTTTTTAAGATTATTCAAAAATATACTCAAGATGTGCCACTAATATTAATTGGTACTGGGGGTACAATACCTTATGGAATTCCCGGCATGTCACAGTTAGCAGACCACTTAATTGCTCAAGTTGGTGCGAAGCATAATTCTGATAAAGATTGGTCTCTATTTCAAGAACGTTTAACGGCTGGATTGGATTTGGAATCTGCATTAACGGGATTAAATTTGTCTGAGCAGACCATGTATGACATCACTAGTAGTACTTGGAAACTAATTACTCAACATGATTTGAAACTTTTTTATAAAATGCTGAAAAACGAGATTACCTTGACATTAGGGAAACTATTAAGAGCAATGTGTGTACCCCACCCAATGCAAGTCAATGTGATCACTACAAATTATGATCGAATTATTGAATACTCATGCGACCAATTCAATTTATCTATTAATACGCTTTGTGACGGTCGATATATGAGGTTGATTGATACTGAATTAGTTAAACGGAACCATAAAGTGAATTTATTAAAAGTCCATGGATCTTTAGATTGGTTTGAACATGAGAATGGTAATGTCTACTCATTACCATTGCAGAGTAATATTCCTGAGCAAATGCATCCTAAAATTATTCCACCTGGTTCTGAAAAGTATAGATCAATTGCTCAACCACCTTGTAGAGATGTGATACATATTGCTGATAATTTCATAGCAAAGGCCGAGAGCTTTTTATGCATCGGTTATGGCTTCAACGATGAGCAGATTCAGACAAACATAATCAGTGCAATTCGCAAGGGTAAGCCTATAGTGGTCGTAACAAAAAAATTATCAGATACTGCACTCACAATGATTTCTAAAAATGCTGTTAAATATGTAGTCATACAAGAAAGTATTACATCTGGCTACACGGATTTCTTAATGAAAGATGCGATGCATACAGAGAAAGGCGAATTTTGGAAAATAGAAGATTTTTATAATATTTTATATTAATTTTAGGGAGAGATCTAAATGGCAATCTTGAATTTTCCTGATGCTCAATCAGTTGGAAAAGTACAAAGTGTGGATACTTCCTCAGTTGTTGTGAAGGTAAATAGAAGTGACATGCTTTCAAAATTACAAGTTAATCATCTAGTTGCTATTCGTGCTTCTAAACGTGGTCAGCATCTTATTGGTCTAGTTGTTAAGATTATGCGAAAATTTGATGAGGAAATAGAACCAAATAATGACGAGGATGCTCGTTCTAACGATATCGTCAAAATAACTTTAATTGGAACGTTTTTTGATAAAATTGGACTGATTAATAACCAATTCAAGCGTACTTTAGAGTCTGTACCAGAAATTGATGCTGACTGTTTTATCATGGATGATGTAACTCTTACTAATTTTATGGGGGTAATATCCCAAAGTAACGCAGATGCTAAAAATCCTTTGTTCATTGGTACTTATACAATCAATGATAATGCGAAAGCTTGGTTAGATGGTAATAAGTTGTTTCAACGCCATGCCGTTATTGCTGGTAGTACTGGCTCAGGAAAGTCTTATACTGTGGCCTCTTTAGTTGAACAGATTGCGCAGTTAGACTCGGCAAATGCAATTCTGTTTGATATTCATGGGGAATATGAGCCAATTAAAGGAAAAGGAATCAGACATTATAAAATTGCTGGGCCGGCAGACAATGTTAAAGATGGCAGCATGTTTTTGCCGTATTGGCTACTCACTTATGATGAAATGTTATCATTGATGCTTGATCGTAGTGATAACAACGCTCCCAATCAGGCAATGATATTTAGTAGAACAGTTCTACAAGAAAAGGAACTGTTCCTAAAAGAGAATGATAAATTATTTTTACTTGAAAATCTAACTATAGACAGTCCGGTCCCATATAAGATTAATGATCTTATTAAAGGTTTAGAAGATTTGGATACAAAGATGGTACCTGGGGCATCAGCCGGTAAAGAAAAACAAGGAGAGTTCTATGGTAAATTGTCTAGATTCATCCAAAGGCTTTCTGCAAAAATAGAAGACAAACGTTTAAATTTTATATTCTCCCAAGAACCAGATTTACTATCGTATGATTATATGAATTCACTATGCAAGGAATTGATGGCTCCCGCTTCTCAGGGAGGGGGAATTAAAATTATTAATTTCTCAGAAGTGCCATCCGATATTTTACCACTAATGGTGTCTTTGATAGCAAGAGTGGTATTCTCTATTCAACAATGGGTAGACAAAGATAAAATTCATCCTATTGCTTTATTTTGCGATGAAGCTCATCTCTATATCCCTGCTAATGTACAACAAGGGGTTGAAGCCTCAAGTTTATTAAGCTTTGAACGAATTGCAAAGGAAGGAAGAAAATATGGGGTTGGTTTAGTAGTCATTACCCAGAGACCATCTGAGGTTAATCGTACAGTACTTAGTCAAAGTAGCAATTTTATCGCAATGCGATTAACCAATGCGGATGATCAAAGTGTTGTAAGAAAACTCCTTCCAGATAGCTTGGGGAACTTTGCGGAATTATTACCTATTTTGGATATTGGAGAAGCATTGGTTGTCGGTGATGCTAGTTTGCTACCGAGCAGAGTTAAAATAGCTGAACCTACGCAGCGACCTAATAGTGCCACAGTTAAATTTTGGGATAAGTGGTCAGAAGGGCAAGTTCCAGATGTAATATCTATTGCTGTAGAATCATTGCGAAAACAGTCCAAGTAAATGAAAACTTAGCTCAACAGAGGATTCAGGATAAGCACTCGGTTTTCTAGTTTGCAACATGTAAAATTTGAATAGTGTTGAACGGTCGCAATATTTCCTATTCGTGTATAGATTCTGGACGTTTATTACATGTCATTGAGGTGAGATTATTAAGGAGCTAATCACTCTTTTCGAGAAAGCCAATAAAAGGTTTCTCCTAGGACAAGATAAATTAATCATCAGTGGTGTAGCTGAACGAACTTTGTGCGGATCGTTGATGATTTATCTACAAGATGAACTGAAAAGATCTGCATATTCAAGGTACTATGTAGATGTCGAATATAACAGAAATAATGGAAAAGTGAAGACTATCATAAATGAAAACATTGAAGTGATACCAATTAATTGCGACATAATAATTCATAGTAGAGGCGAGATCATTTATCAAGATAATTTGATTGCTTTAGAAATGAAAAAATCGGTAAATAGAGAATCAGAAAAAATTAAGGATAAGAACAGGCTAATCGCTTTAACTAAAGATAAGTTTGATGATGTCTGGTCGTTTGACGGTACAAGTCTTCCTGAACATGTTTGTAGATACGGATTAGGCGTTTATTATGAAATCAATGCCGCGAAGGGGAAAGTATATATGGAGTATTACATAAAAGGAAAGTTAAAATATACAAAAATGCTTGCTTTTTGATCAACTCTAAGAGCACTTGACTTCATTTAATTTTAATAAAGGTGGTAGAAGGTTTGAAAGATACAGAGTACATGTTAAAGGGTTTAAGTGGAGGAGAATTACAGCAGCTTGCATTTGAGCTATTACCAAGAATGAATCATGAATTGGAAGGACTTATTCATAGTGGAGCTGTTGAAGGTACCCACAAAACCAGGAAGGGTACACCTGATATGTGGAAGGAGTCTGACGAAGGTAATCTTGTTTATGTTCAAGTGACGACTGATTCCAGATTCGGGAAAATGTATGAGGATGTTGCAAAAAGCGTCGAGCGACTTTTGGAAGAAAACAGAGCTGAAGGTGCACTTTGTATAGCATTTGTAAATACCGAACCTCAGTCTAATGAAGTACTTCGATGTCAGATATTATGCCAACAGAATGGCTGCCGATTTGAAATCTTCCATAATAGTAAAATTGCAAAAGCTTTGAATCAAGTGTTCAACCACGATTTACGAGAATATTTTTTAAATATAACACCGGATATTAATAAAAGTAATAAAGTGGTTTTGGTTACTCCATTACAGAAGATTGAGCCATCTTCAGATCCCCGAGTTTTTATTGGAATAGGAGTGATTCTGAGCGTCATTACAATGGTGATCTATTTAAGACATCAACCTCTTATTTTCTGGACAGGAACTTCCATTTTTGTTGTAATGGCTCTTAAAGCCATATACCGAATTTACACTCTTAAAAAGAAAAATGTTTTCGAAACATTAAATTCTAAATATAAGAGGGCACTTTGGACTCCTGTATTTGGTTGGGTAGGAGCTATGGGGGCTATGAGCATTACAATATTCCCCTTTTACAGTTCTGCACAAATTGAAATGGTTAAAGAGGAAATAATACAGAATGGAATGAACGGCATTGTATCGCGTATTGTTGAGATGTCCGTTAAGAATCCGATGGATTTTGTTTTTCTTTTAGGACAAGTACTATCTTTGTGGCTTCTTGCCTTTTTATCTTTGCTCCTACTCACGTTTGAAGTATTTCATACTACGCATATTATTCTGAACAAACGTAAAAATTCTAAGAGTATTATGTCAAAAATCCTTGGTTGGATTAATAAACGAACTTCATTCTCGCAATCTTTGATTTTCTTGAATAGTTATTTAATCATAGTCAGTATTATATTCGGAAGTGGTCTTTTTGCAATTATTATTCAGCATTTTCAAAGTTCTACTCCATCAGTTCTGAGTCAAGCGATGTCTTTGATAAAATGATTCGTAGTTCAATATTTATTGCCAGAAGAGATCCTATCTTATGTTTTATTAATACATTTTGGAAAATAGTTGAGTGAAAAGGTGTTCAAAATGGAGAGAATGTATGATTTAGATATTATCTTAAACGGAGAATATGAATTAAATAGTCAGAAGTTTAGAATTACAGAGCTTTTAGGTTCAGGGGGTATCGGAGTGATCTACGCAGCATCCAATGTTGCAAATGATCATAAGATATGTGTCAAGGTATTAAACCCAAGGAAAGAATACGCACCTCACTTTGAACAAATAGTAGAACGATTTTATCACGAGGCAACAAGAGGCAAAGAATTTAAACATCCTAATGTTGTGAATATATATGATATCACTACAATTAACGGTTTTCATTGTTACTCGATGGAATACTGTGGACATAAAACTCTAAAAGAATTAATAAGAAGTCAGCATGATCTTCAATTAAGTGACAAAATTGATATTTTCTTTCAAATATGTTCTGGACTGAATTATATTCATCAGGTAGGTGTTCATAGAGATTTAAAACCGGACAATATTTTAATCAGCAATCTAGAATTTAGAAATATCACGATTAAAATATCTGATTTTGGAACTTTCTTTGATATCTCTGACATCTCTAAAAATCCTGAGACACAAATACAAGATAGATTTGGATCTCTTGCTTACATATCTCCTGAGCAAAGACAGGGTAAAAAATTAAATTGCCAAACTGATATATACGCTTTAGGGTTAATCTTTTATCAGTTATTAATTAATGATACCTATGAAATTAGATTAAATCAACAAAAGTATGGGGTGTACCTTGATTATAATGACAAACTTTTATTGCAAAATATAATAGGACGAATGTGTGAAAATGATTTGAAATTTAGATACGAAAGTGTTAATGATATTTTGCTCGATTTCAAACCATTAATAAAAAAAGGGAGGTGGGACTTCGAAAAAATTCAATTTCCGGAATGGGTCAGAGAGAGAGACATAATCGTTAATACCGAGTACTGTTCTTCAAATTTGATAAATGAAATAAACTTGGATAAAATCACATTTAAAGGTGAACTTTGGTCTTTTGATTTATTTGATGTATTGAAGGAATATCAAGTTGAGACCGAAGATTTCAGCAAGCCAACAGAAGTAGTAATTAAAAACCAAGTTGTAGTAGTAGGTTGGTCAACTGGTTATGCAACAGCTGTATCTTTGATGAGGGGTACAATGAGTTGGTGTAAAAAAATTTCTGAGAATCCAATTATCAGTACTCCAATTATATATAAAGATAAATGTATTTTTGTTGATGAAGTCGGAAAAATAATATGTGTGCATTTATACACAGGAAATTTGATCTGGGAAGAAAATATTAACAAAGAATGTACAAGCCCCTTGAAAATGTGGGGAGATTTACTTTTTCTAACTACAAATGAAAATATGATTTTGTTGTACAATATTGACAAAAGGGAAATTATTAAAGAAGTTGAAATTGAATATAATCACTTGAAAAAAGAAGATAACGTCAAATATGTTGAAATAAATATGTTGATGCAACACAAAAATAACTTGTATGTATGTTTTGGTGATCATATAAAAATATTTAAGGACATTGTTAACAGCAATAAAATAATGCATGTATTCTTACCAACTGTAACTTATCGCTATTCAAATTTTTCGGAATATTTTGTGGGGTTTACAATTGATGATAAAAATATATATGCAACTGCTAGCAATGGTGCGGTCTGCTGTAGTGATATAGAGTCTGGAAGTTTAATATGGGAAATAGAAACTGCTGAATTCCCATCATTACCATACTCGTATAAAGGATATATTTGTTTTACAACTGATGCAGGTTACTTGTATATGTGTGATAAAAGGACTGGAGCGACATTAAAAAAGGTTGAAATAGATCATCACTACAATGAAAAAATAAAAGGTGTGTTACCAATTATTTCTGACAATCAAATATTATATTTTAGTGAGTTGGAGATAAAGGTGATTGATTTTAACTATTTCGAAAAGATAAAATCACTATATTCATGGAGTACGACTCATTGTAAAATTCCATTTAGTATTGAATTTAAACCACCTGTTTTTGTATCCAATATAATGGTTTTTAGTGGCGATGATGGAATCTATGCATTTGATTTTGATAAAAAATAACTAAATGGGAAAGCCCTAATCAAGGAAGAGTGATATTATGACTTTTAAGGAAACCATTGAATTATTTTTAGACCAAGTATCTGAGAATTCTTATGATATTTATAAAAATAAAATAACGGTTTTTTACAAATTTTTAGTTATTGAAAAAGGAATAAATGATAAGTCTTATCAATCATATCTTGAAGGAATGAAAACTGAGGAAATTATTGAGAGTTTAAACGACTATATTATTAGCAACAAAATTAATAGTGAAAGTGTTGCTTGGCATTACATATCAGTGGTAAAAAGATATTTTTTATTTATTTATGAGGTTAAAAATTTGAAAATTCAAAATGAAAACTTAATTAAATCATTTAGCCTTTCCCAAGATAATATTGACTCATTTGCGTACAAAATAAAAAAAGAAATTTTCGAAAATAGTAATTTAGAGAGAAAAGATTCAAAAACAGAGCTGACACAGGAAGAAGTTGAAGTATTAATTTCGGAATGTGATCAGCAAATCAAAGAGTTGTTAAATGGCGGTAAAATTTTAGAGTATAAAAAATATCCCTCCCAGTATAATGATTTCACGTCATGCTTAATAATTAAGCTCTTATTGTTTACAGGGGCGAAATATCAAATAATCATTAACCTTGGATCATCAGATTTAAAATTGAGTCAACAAACAATAATCATTAATGGATATTGTATTCGTCTACCTATTAATCTCTTCACACAGCTTCTAGAATATACGAAGATAAAGCAAAAGATACAAAGTGATTTTTATAAACAAAACTCTAAATCATTGTTTATTCGTACTGATGGGGAAAAACTTAAAGGAACTTCTTTTGTCTCTGATACTTTGGTTCAATTTACAGGTAGAGGAGATACTACAGGAATTATCAAATTCGCTATAATTGAAATGATTAAAAAGGGAATAAACCAAAGTGTAATTCAAGACTTTACGGGTAACGGTAGCAAAATATATGATTACTGCCAATCAAAAGTAAATGAGAGTAAGAATCTGTCTGTAAACCGGTACTTAGATTCTAAACTTCGGAGTTTAGAAATCTATGATTTATTGTGAACGCTCATAATCTTCCCAAAATCACGGTTAATTATGCTTTACAAATCTACTAATTAGAAGGTAGTTTGTTTTGGGAGAGAGAGTGGGCGAAGCATTTGCAAGTGTGTAACATACTAAATCTTATGCTTGATATAGCTCGCACCTTTTAATTTGCTGACAGATCGGCTAAAAAGATTGATTCCCAAAGTAATATAAGCTTGCTCCAGTCTTGATTATTAAGATCAGGATTGTTTAATTTTTCTTCCATTTTAATGATAAGCTCTCCTTTATTGACGATAGACCCCTGGTACATATCCAACTTTTCAACATAATTTGTCCATTTGATTGGAAAAAATTCGTGATTGTTCTTAATTATATCTTCCCCAAAAAATAATTCGATACTTACAGCTAAACCATTAATATCTAAATAGCTTTTTCCTGTGGGTCCTAGTGTAGGGTAAGAACTGCAAAAATCAAGTTTGGGCAACTTTATAATTTTGATATTTTTGAGTATAGGTATTGTTAAAAGACTTTGTATTTCTGCCTCAGCTGCTGTATCATTATCAAATACTGCAACTATACGGTTTCTTATTCTAGCAGCAGAAAATGACTTAATCAACTTCGTTAAATAGGAGGCTCCTCCATCGGCCTTATAATTATGGAAATCAAAAAAAGTAAATAAATGCTTGTATTCAGGAAATAGTATTTCCAGACTCCTTGATAGAATCTTAATATCTGTTTTTCCCTCTGTCACGATTACTGTAGTATCCATGAAATTATCATAATATTTTAGAACTTCAAACTCATCAACCCATCTGCCGTGAATAATATGAGTTAAATCATATTCGACAAAAGTATCATCTTGTGAGTTTATAAGACACATATAGATGTCGAGTAAATAATCAAGTAAGTGCTCTTCATTTTCATATATCTCATCATAAAAAAAAGGATTTAAATAACCACCTGAAGATAGTTTTTCGATTATCACCTTTGATATAGGCTGAATGGACAAGTGTGGGTAAATTTTCATTATATCATCGTTATAAATATCTAAATTTGAAATCTCTAAAATAGACCTTAAACAATTAGAATAGTTTTCAAAAGTTAAATCCCTATAATACATTTGTTCATCATCATCATCACAATTATGCTCTAAGTTATTTGATTGTTGATACTCTAAACCACTCTTGAAGTAGGTTTTTAACTTTTCTTCACTGCAACCCAAAATTTCCAATCGTGTTCTGGCTTTATTTACAGACGTTCTAAATAAGAGTCGTTCATCTTCATCTAAATTTTCCTTGACTCTTATGAATTCAAGTGGTGAAAATAATCTTAAATGGGTCCCACTAAACGTATTTTTGACAGCGAACAGGTGTATTCCATTTATCGACAACTCACAATATGATCCTATATTAATTACACCTGCTTTCTTTGACTGATCAAGCAATATTGTAAGGCGATAATTTTTTATTACTAAAAGGCTTGAATATTCTATTCAAGGTTATCGAGTGATAAAGTGAACCTTTTTAAATCTATAATAGCATTGAATTTGATTAGAATATCCAATCCAAGTAGTCCATTAATATGGCCATGAGGATCGATCATACCAAAGTCCAATTTTATTTCCTCTAAACGAGCCGTTCCCAAAAGCACACTGTCAACGGATTTGGAGAAAAAGTTGTGCAGGCTGCCGCCGACACCGTAGAATGAATGAACAAAGTCGTCAGACTCGGCAAACAAGTCAATATCTTCGACTGCGTCGGGCGAAAGAATCGTTTCCGCAGCGCCCGTGTCGATGACTATATTGTCAATGATTTTCCGGGAGCCTCTAAACTCAATCTCCAATGAAGTGAACAGCAGACCGTCCCTATATTCGATGTTTATCATAGCTTCCTCTGAATCCGAATAGCGGCTTGATTTCGATTTCGATTTTTTCTTTGCCTGTGTGGTAGACAAGCACATCATCTTTCGAGCGAACGAGTTCTCTGGTTGCGGTCTGCTCATCGTCAAAGGCTTGGATGACGGCCACATTTTCAACATATCTGACCTGATTTTCAATATGAGATTTTAGGATTTGCATTTTCACGAAGCGATCGGGATACAACTGTCTAACTTCCTGCCATTGCAAGGAGAACACCCCCGAGTATTTGATAATTTGATCATATCATTGGACTGCAGGACACGCCACTTTAACTCGTATTTCTTTCTAACATTTCTTCTAACTTCAGTACGATAGCAATACCTCGAACGTATCACAAAAAAATCAGAAACATCAGCTGAAATCCCTTGTCCTGATTGGGTTTAAAGCCGATGAATCCGACACGCAGAGTGACCGCCCAAACGACATTTTCAAGATTCAGGTTCTAGTGGTGTAACAGCCGTGGAGGTTCGAGTCCTCTTGGCCGCACCATACTATCAAACCGGAAACCCCTTACCCAGTAAGGGGTTTTATTTTAGTGTCGCCCAGCACATGAACTACCCAATAATTATTTATTGTGAATATGTATTTTTTGCTTTTACTTCCTGCAACGAAAACGCCATAGGTACTATCTCCTTAAGAGGATGAACGAACAAAGAGTTAGGGAGAGCGTACGGAGGAATTGGAAGCCATGGAATTAATCATCTTTCTCTCCAATTACGAATCCTATACGTTTAGCAGGTTCGTTTGGGTTTGATTTTGGGACGGTAGTCAAAAGAAAACTAAGTTGACTAACGTGCTGAATTAGTTCTGACTTAGTTCCATTCACGTAACCATAGAAATGTATAAGCGATGGGTTGCTATATCCAATACTACTTACCTGCAATACGATTGATTGCCCAAATGCTGCTAGCTGAACCGCAACTTCCAAATTGTCATCGAGTGTCGCTTCGAACTCATTTATTGACTTCATGATAACTTCATATTGATAGTCAGCGAATTGATAGTTCCTTACAGATAGAGAACTAACATCTTTAGCTTCTAAAACTTTTGGCATCTTAAAATTGAGTTGACGATCTCTCTGCATAGACTGTTCTCCTAATTTTTTAATAGGATCCATAGGATCGGACAAGTGTTTTTCCCCCCTTCAAAATTAAATGTAATTCAGTACTAAATTTCGACATTCTTTAACATATTCCTTTTTTGGCTTAATGGGTAAGTGTTCCATTCAGATTCGCTTAACGACCTTTTTCTTAATAAAAAACAGAATAAAGATCAATGGAATATATCCATATACAAAATAGAAACTAATTTCCGATATAAAGTCATTTAATGCATCTAGCTCTACGCGTTCATCAATCAGAATTGTAGTAATAAATATAATAGCGAGAAGGAAAGGCAAAGTAATATTGGGTTTAATATGTATCGTTTTCTTTAAGATTCTTGTAGAGGACCAGATAGGAATACAGATGGAAGGAATGATCACTAATAACCACATGGAGATAAAGATAAGCTCGAACCGTTCCACAAAGGGCATCTCTATAATTTTCGTCATGGATAGTGTAGGCCAAAGTGTTACAAGCAATTGTCCTTGACTGAAGAAAAGAATGGTTACAATACTGATTAGTAGACTTGATAATATGTAACATAACAATGCGAAATGAGCCCATTTTTTTGATTTCTGGGGATCCCTGATAAAAGGAAGATAAATCAACAAGGTTTCAAATCCCACGAATAAAAAGCTTGCAGATTTTGATGATTGAATGATTTCCGAAAGAGAATGATTAAAGACAGGTAACAGGTTATTCAAATGTGCATGCCGGAGTGGGAATAACAATAAAAGGAGTAAGCCTCCGGCAACGATCACCCCTATAAAGCTTAAGCCGACCAGAACTCTAAAGCCTCCTGACACGATGTAATAAATAATTGCAATCATAATCAATGCCAGCTCCCATGTTGGATACGGAAATACCCATAATTGGAGTATTCCAATATACGTACGGAAAACCATTGTCGAAATCAGTATAAAATATACGCTTAACAAGCAGGACAGAATTCCCCCAAATAATTTACCCAAACAAAAATGGTGAATTTGAAGTATGTCTTTGGAAGGAGATAACATCTTATAGATCATCCAAATGATAATATGGACGCTTAACCCTGTAATTATTACGGATAACCATGCGTCTTGCTCTGCATACTTTGCAATGATTCTTTGAAAGTTAAGAATACTTACACCTTTTAATGAAGAGTAAATAAGGAAAAAAGTCATAAATGTGGAGACTAAATATTTTTCCTTTATGGTCTGCTCCATTCTATTCCCCAACCCCTGACTGCAGTATCTTTACCACCGTTTCAACATCTAATGGTAAGTTAGGATAAATTGAATCAAATTCATCCTCTTTCCAGTCCCTATCTCGTCCTCTTACAAAATCTCCTATCCCCACGGGATCAACGTTACTCTTCTGGAACTTAATTAATAATTTTTTTGTATCTTCTGATATGTATCGCTCCATAGCCTGTTGAATCGATTGAAGATCTCGTTTATTGTTCAAATTTATCCCTAAGGGTACATCAGTAATCTTACAATTCAAAGAAAGCTTGAATAATATCTGTGGACTGTTCTTCAGATTCTTAACGGACATCTTCGTACTGCCAGACAGGGCTTGCCCAAATAATTGTACTTTCCTTTCACCTTCACCGAATGGAAAGTTAAATTTGCCACTCTTCTTATCATCTTTTAACAGCTTTAGAAATAAGGATTCAGCTGCATTGAGATGTAATTTCATTCTGTCCTTCTGAAAAACCGCCAACCCATTCAATTCTATGGCTCCTCGTTGGTTTATTCTAATACTGGGTAAATAAACATCTTGTCCTGAACCAAAGTATTGATAAAGCGCTGAATGCAAATTTGTAGTTGGCGTATTGTTATGTTCCATGTTTTGTTTAATTAAATGAGATAAATAAAAGGGAGGTTTTGTCTTCTCAACCTGCATTATTTTTTCGGCTTCCTGATTAGACACGACGAGGAATATACTGCTCCCCAATTGCTGATCACTATTCAAGGAACTAATAAGATCGGATAACCCTTTCGTAGCAAATTGCTGGCCAATGACAATAACCATCGTTTTTCCCCATTCAATTGGAGAGGAAGTTTGATCATTATATTCTATAAACAGCCCATGTACGGTTTCCGCTTTTCCGATAAGAATATCTTGTTCATCTTTATTAACATATGTTGAAAAAACCGCACTTCCATGTAAACGCCCATCTTTAAAATCATAACCTTTACTTGAAAGGATAACGATATCATCAATTATCCTTGCTCTCTCACATCCGGTCGAGGTTATGATGGCTAATAGTAAAAATAAACAGAGTGCCTTACTCATCATCATCATAATCATCCTTTCCCTGTTTAACACGATAACGGATTAGATTCTGCGGGCGAAGATATGCTGATCTTTTTGAAGTGATACTAAGGGATGATCGAATGAAGCTATCAGCAAATTGTTTGATTCTAAATGGAAATAGCGGAACCATATAAGGGGTACCAAGTGACTTTAAGCGTAATAAATGAGTAAGTAATATTGTTAGCGCAAAGACAATACCTAATCCTCCCCAAATGGTTGCAAAAACGATAAATGGAAACCGTAACAACCGTATCGTGTTAGACATTTTAAATATAGGTGTCGTAAACGAAGCCAAGGCTGAAAGTGCTACGATAATAAGCAAAATATTACTAGTTAAAGCGGCAGCTACCGCTGCTTGACCGATAACGATACCTCCAACTATTCCTAATGTCTGACCAATCTTTGTAGGCAAGCGTGCACCAGCTTCACGAAGAAGTTCAATTGTAATTTCCAAGAATAGGACTTCAATAATAGGCGGGAAAGGGACATTAGCCCTTGATTCAATAAGTGGACCTAATAAATCAACGGGTACAATAACATAATGAAAGGTTACTACAGCTACATAGATGGGTGAGGCGAATATAGAGAAGAAAACACCGAGAAATCGGATGAGGCGGAAAAAGGATCCTACAACCCATGGCAAGTAATAATCTTCGGGGGAAATAAAAAAATCAAAAATCGTGGAGGGTCCTGTAATGACATAAGGTGAACCATCACTTAAGATGGCGACTTGCCCACTAAGTAAGGCATACACTACACGGTCTGCTCTTTCTGAAGATAAGAACAAAGGAAATGGACTATTCGAATTATCCGAAATGAGTTGATCCAGTATCGAACTGTCAAAAACCACATCGGCATCAACTTCCTGTAATCTTTGTCTAGCAGTGTTGACGTGTTCTTTATTGGTAATCTCTTCAATGTAAGCAATCATTACCTTAGATTTAGATAGGGACCCGATGGTGATCTCTTCGAAGATTAATTTGGAGGTTACAATTTGCCTTCGCAGCAAATTTATATTCGTATGTATATCTTCAACAAGGCCTGTCTTTGGACCAACTACGCTGAATTCATTCTCGGTGTCATTATATTGTCTAAATCCTCTTTTGGAATTCTGAGTATTAATTAGGGCGGCGACGTATGATTGTTTAATTGCACCGCAATATAGCCTTGTGTCAGTTTCAGTTCAACTTCAGCCGGATCGGAACTGATCTGAATATCTTTAATAGGAATAATTCGAATTAATTCTTCTATATGAATGATTTGGTTATTATCGATCAATTGAAGCGGCGACAGTATAAATCGATTGATTTTCTCTTCATCCACCAACGATTGATAACACGATAAGGTTAAACCATTCTTATCTTCAGATAGTGCGTACTGTATAAAGTCATCAGACTTCGAAGCTTGTTGGAGTACTTCCGGTAAGCTGGATGCTTCTTGAGAAGTCTGTTTGGGTTTTTCATGACGAGAGGAAAACAGGACGGCAACCTCCTTGGATATATGACTATGTAAAAGTATTTTCTTTGCTATCCTTAAATATTCATTTACCTCGCTCTCTGGCAGACAATATTCCTTGACAGATATATTCCCTATGAGGTATGTTTGATGCAAGAATAAAATTTGGAGGATTACAAATGGCTGAAAACAAAGCAACAAACAACATGTCAACGAAGATGGAAGATAATGAATTGGTAATTACCCGGGTCTTCGACGCTCCACGCGATCTAGTGTTCAAGGTATGGTCCGAGGCCGAGCATCTGAAGAACTGGTGGGGACCGATAGGATTCAAGTTGGGTGTCGTTGAGTTTGATTTCCGTCCGGGCGGCTTTTTCCACTACAATATGTTGTCCCCTGACGGCTACGAAATGTGGGGTAAGTTCGTATATCACGAAATTGAGTCGCCGGAGAAGATCGTATACGTCAACTCCTTTTCAGATCCGGAGGGCAACATTGTCCGGGCTCCATTCAGCGCTGCTTTCCCGCTGGAAATACACAATCTTCTGACTTTTACTGAATTAGAAGGCAAAACAACGATAACCCTGCGCGGTGGTCCGATCAATGCTACAGAAGAAGAGCGAAACTTTTTTGAAGGCATGTTCGAGTCTATGAAGCAAGGATTCGGTGGAACCTTCGATCAACTCGATGAATATTTAGCGAAAGTTTGACTATAGAACAAAATCATCTATAGGAGTGCGGCTAACGTCGACACTCCTTTTCGTTTGTTTAAGGAGAGATTAGCGGATACGGAACAATGTTTGAATCATATACTTTCTGTTTATATAAAGCTTACTATGCATTCACGGAGGAAACTGTATGATCCATTATTATTGTATTTTATGTAATGAAGTTCATAAAGGAGATACTAGCTTTACTTTGTTTTCAACTGGATTTAGAGCAATTTCATCAGGTGAAGTGTTTAGTGTAGGTATTTGTGTTCAAATGGCATTCCTTCAACAAAATTCAGAGGATGAGAACATGAATGAATGTGGATGATAAAATATACAGTTAGCAACAGCGCCCTAACCGGTGCTTTTTTTCATTTAAAAGCTTGATCAAATAATTAGGTAATCATATGCATAGGAGGAAACAGTGGGAAGCATAATACGTGGTAAATAGTGGAGGTGAGACTTTTGCCAAATAATCGCAATAGAAATCAGCTTCTCGTTCCTCAGTGCGCCCAAGCCTTAGAGCAATTGAAATTTGAGATTGCTCAAGAGCTTGGCATTCAATTTCCCAAGGATGGCTATTACGGAAATATGATTACTCGGGAAACCGGACAGATCGGCGGTAACATCACTCGACGTTTGGTCCAAATGGCTGAGCAACAAATAGCTGGACAATCTGCCCAGTTCAATCGGTAATCAGTTGTTGAGAGCAGGCGATCACCCTCACCTGCTCTTATTCCTCTTTCGATAATCAGCCGAACACTTTAAGGAGGTTTAACATAGTGAAGTTTATTTTGAAATGGCTTATAAATGGAGCAGTTGTAGTGTTGTTACTCATGTACTTTGCGGATGTTCCTTTTTTTGAAGCGGCTATTGCAGCTACGGCCCTGACTATAATTGCGTATGTAGTGGGAGATCAGCTTATATTGCGGTCAACAAATAATGCGGTTGCAACTTTCTCAGACGGGGTTTTAGGATTTTTTATTTTATGGATCGCAGCTTATTCAATGAAATGGGATTTAAATCTAGGGGAAATATTGACTATCTCAGCGATATTAGCAATAGCGGAATGGGTTATTCACCGTTATATCTTTAAACCGAATAGTTTTAAGGTGGCGTAAATTATATAAAAAATAAGGAGCAGGGGGGATGACCTCACTGCTCTTATTTTGTGTATACTGAAGTTACAATTGCCTATAGAAACTCTTAATAAAATAATGGAGTAGTGATCATTATGTCTAATCAACATCGAATCGTAGTCGCAGGCTGTGGCGGAATGGCGAACAAATGGGGAAATTCATTCGGGATTTCGTCCGAGTTGAAGCTGAGTCCCCTTCTTCGCATATATTAGCGTAGGCTGGCTATTCGAATAATTCGTCCATCAAACCTTTTATTTCCTTTTGTCTGTGAATTGTTTCTGCTTGATCGAGGCGAATCTCTCCATTATCTAATAAAACAACATCCCCGACTTTAGCATCTCGCGGGAGAAGAGCACGCGGTAAGTCTCGTGTTAATCCATCAACCTCGATGACAACAATCATATTTTCGAACCGATCAATGATTCCGCGTTCCATTATTTCACCTTCCTAAAGGAAATCGTTTTTCCATCGCTTACTGCGGTTACCGTCCCGTTCAGATCCGTACGATAAATAGTCGCTTTTGCACTTTTGAGTCGATTCAGAATGGTGCTCGCTGGATGCCCGTAACTATTCTTGCCAACGCTGATGACGGCATATTTAGGTACAACAGCTTTTAGGAAAGCAGGTGTAGTTGAGGAGACAGAGCCATGATGTCCAACCTTAAGTACATCTGCTTTCAGCGTTTGCTTTGCCTGGAGCATATCTGCTTCTGATTTCTTCTCGGCATCGCCTGTGAAGAGGAAGCTTTTTTTCCCATAAGCAAGATGAAGCACTGCACTCCAATCATTTAGATCGTCATCATAGGTTTTAACAGGACCGATGAATTTGGCTGTTAATCCTTTCAAGGGTAGGGTAACATCTGCTTTGGCTTCCTTAATTAAAAGCCCCTCGTTCTTCACCGCAAGAAGAAAGTCTCTGAAGGTATCGGTTGTATGCGATACTTTCGGAGCATACACAGCTTCAACCTTGAAGCTCTTTAATACAGTGTCTAGTCCGCCAACATGATCCGCATCCGGATGCGTGGCGATCATAATCTCGATATCATCAATTCCAAGCTGCTTTAGGTAATTGACTACGACTTCCCCAGCTTGGTTCTTACCGGCATCGATTAGGATGTCGTCCCCAGCTGCTGTTTTGATATAAGTTGCATCTCCTTGCCCGATATTAAGGAAGTAGACCGAGAGCTTTCCATTAGCTGGCGCTTTGAGTTTATCCGCTTTAAGCTCGGAGCCGCTGCTTGATCCATCAGAGTTATCTGGAGATAGGAAAGAAAGAATAATTAGACCAACTAAGATGAGTGATTTAATCATGATGGGCCCCCATTCGATGTTCATGGTAATTGTACAACAAACCACTTTGTAAGTGTACTTCTATAGATTAGCGGTTTTTGTTGTCCATCGTGACTGTTAGAAGTTGTTTTGAATAATTTGAACCCTGCGGGAGAGATTATGGAGGTCAAAACAATTACTTCTGAGGAGGTTCAGTCTTGAGAAAATTTCTTTCCAGCTTTTCTGTAATTACATGCCTCTCCTTGATTCTCATGGTTCCAGCGTTTGCAGAACACACAACGGGTGGCACGACTTACGGCGGCTATACGGGGATCAATGGAACGATGGCTAATGGCGGCAACACGATGCTCGACAGAACAATCGGTAATCGAACAGGTGTAGATGGCGTTGTGGGTACAGGGGTAGGCAATGGCACAGTTAATAACTACGGTGCTTACGACACGAATAGAATGAACGGTACAGCGAATGGTACGCGTGCAAGGGCTGGGGCAAACAATTTCAGAGCAGCCGCGACAGGAGATAATGATTTCGACTGGGGCTGGCTTGGTCTCCTAGGGCTAATTGGATTAGCCGGCATGCGCGGCAGAAACCGTGATGAAGCACGATAAAGTAAGTTGGTAAAAAAGCTATCCCCGCAAAGCCTATGGGTTCGCGGGGATTTCCTATTTTTTCTATAATAAAGCATGCTTAACGGGCAGTCGGTATGTATGCACGGTTATGTTTTTTTCTATGAGCTGGTTCATTTAGGCAAATGCAGTGGACACTGAACAGTGACAGGCATAAGCTATAAATGACAAGCTGAGAGGAGGGACATGATGGCTAAGCATGCAGCTTTTCATCGGTACACGTTGCCTGAATTTCTTGCTGTCTTAGATAATTATGTGAATAAGGTGCGGTTCAATGGGATTCACGTACATGGCACCTGGAAGCCGACAATAGCAGATTACCGGAAGGCATCGAATAAGGAGTCCTTGATTCAGGCGATGTGGCGTTTCCATACAGCAACAAGAAAATTTTCGGACATTGCCCAGCATGCGACTATAGATCCTAACGGTTATATTTGGGAAGGGCGCTCCCTATTGAATCCACCCGCGTCTGCCTATAACCATAACGATTCGGACAGAGATGGCGTTCATCCGTTCATGTTCGAGATGATTGGTAATTTCGATGCAGGGGCGGAGGTTTTGAAAGGGGCGCAGCTACACACAACGTTGGGATTATGCCGCGGAATTATGGAAAGGTGGAGCTTAAGCACTTCAAACATTCATTTTCACAGGGAAATGCAATCAGGTAAATCTTGTCCGGGCTCCGGTATAGATAAGGCGAAATTTATAACACAGGTGACAAGTTATGCTCCCGCTGTTTTAGAAGCCTCGGCCACATCATCTCCATCCCCCATTGAAGCTGTAAAACCGCCATCTCCGTCTGAACCTACGAAATCAGCATTAACAACGAAAGATGCGAATGCAATCATCAAGCTTTATCTCCAGCCAGCTTGGGCAGCAGCGCAAAGCAAAGAAGAAAAAGATGAAATTCATCGGATTGCCAATGAAATACGTCAAGCGGCAGGATTGAAACCAGAATAGTAATGAAAGTAAACGAAATGCACGTGAGAAACTGTTCTTACGTGCCCAGGTACATAAATTTTACCAATTTTACAAATGCTATAAGAGAAGGGGTGCATTTGATTTACTATTAGCTTGGAGGGAAAAGCCATTGAAACTAGTTAACCGCATCAAGGTTTGGAAAATAGCCGTAACCATATTTACAGGAATCGTCTGTGGAGGGTTAACAGCCGATGCAGCAACACCAGACTCCGTAACATCGAACAAGCCTGTTAGGCAAATCGCGGTGGTTATCGATGATTTGGGAAATAGAATGAAAGGCACGGAGCAAATGCTGGAGCTGCCGATTAAGCTGACAGTAGCTGTAATGCCTTTTTTGCCTAGCACCAGACAGGATGCAGAGGCCGCTCACCGCAAAGGACATGATGTTATTGTCCATCTTCCTATGGAACCGATCAGAGGCTCACGGAGCTGGTTGGGTCCAGGAGCGATTACTACGGATTTAACGGACGATGAAATTCGTAAACGAGTCGAAGCTGCAATCGCTGATGTCCCGCATGCGGTGGGCATGAACAATCATATGGGATCAAGAGCTACATCGGACAAAAGAGTCATGCAGATAGTACTGCAAGTGTGCAAGGAGAAAGGATTATTTTTCTTAGATAGCCGGACATCCTACCAGACTGTAATACCGAAAGTTGCAAAGGATCTAGGTGTATTTACCTTACATAATGATGTATTCCTAGATGATGTGTATACACAGAGACATGTGAGGAAACAGATTGCTGTCCTGAAGAAATTCTTGAAGAAAAATGAACGCTGCGTTGTCATTGGGCATGTTGGACCATCAGGTCTTAACACATCAGGTGTATTGAAGAATGTTATCCCCGAGCTTCAGGGGAGCGCTACCTTCGTTCCGTTATCGCAGCTCCTTCCCTTACCCGCGCCTTTCATGGAGCTAGACAGCGATAACCGATAATTCCGTTAGCTATGGCTGCCGCCAGACGATTCTGGCCTGGAATAGAAGTAAGCATCGCTCTATCCATCGGGTCGCTTAGGAAAGCCGTTTCTACGATAACACTTGGGAGCTGTACCCGGTTAAGCAAATAGTACTTTTTCGCCTCCATGGGGAGTCGTCGCCTAAGGCCCTGCTGCTGATTGAGACTATTCTGAATAAAACTTGCGAGCAATGCGCTTCGACCTTCGGATTGATGAATAACAAGCGGCCCTCGCTTGCCGCCCTTAGGCGACCAATTCACATGGATACTTACAAACAGAGCGGGGCTTATTTCCTCAGATAGGCCTCTCCGCTGGGACAAATCACGGCGATGTCTTGATCGTGTAAGATGCCAGCGGTTATCGTCGCTTAGGGCATAGTCGCCAGTGCGGTTAAGAACGACCTTAAGCCCTTTGCTGCGCAAAAGCAAATAAAGCTTACGAGAAATGGCAAGGTTAATATCTTTCTCCATAATTTTATTCCAATGGGTTCCCCCATCAATCCCGCCATGGCCAGCATCGATTAGCACATCCGCAGTAGGTATCTGCGGGGGCTCTGACTGAGCTTCCCAGCCTGTTAGCAGAAGGAATGAGCATATGATAATCATAACTCGGAACATGTTGATCTCCTCCAATCCTGAAATGATCTTCACTTATGTATCGTGGCTTAAACAAGCATTCCTCATTCAAGCGAAAAACATTATATCCCTCGAACGCCGCCGCAATAGGATTGCCGATTGCGTTTTCCGGGCATGCTAATGCCAAGGAGGCGATAGACAATGGACAGCTCTGAATACTTGAAATACATGACTGAACGGGTCGTTAGTTACTTGGACAGCAACGGAATTGAGGAAGAAAAGAAGTCGGATAAGAAAATCAGCCGTGAGCCTTGGTTAACCCGTTGGTTCGGAGTTCTTCCTATGGGTCTAATGATGTGGTGGGGTCAGAAAGCGGACAAAAAAAATAAAACACACCCTGAAGTGCGTTCCTTGGATTCATCTAACTATCGATAAAACAACCCTTTGCGAAGCAACGCCTTTAAAGGGATAAAACGAGTACCTTCCATGTCTAAGGCTAGATCCATTCGGCCGTTTGACCATTGCTGATAGCCGATAACGGGAACGGCATACAGCATGATTTCTCCGAATGGTTCGGTTACATAACGCAAATGTTGCTTATTCTTGAGGCGACTCTGCAGCTTTTTGGCGTCCTTTGCCGGAAAAGGGGCTTCTTTGGTTAACCAAGGAAGCCTTTCATATGCGTCAAAGGATTCATTCAACATTAGTGAATCTATACGTGCGCTTTCCTTGATATCTTTGTCGGGGGGAGCGGCAGAATCAGCAATGAATTGCTGCCATGTCAAAGCGTCGACAGGCAGCAGCTCAGCGGTCTTGGCATCGAGCCAATAGCGATCATCTCCGATTGTAACTTCCCATGCAGCGGCGAAGGGATGGATGTAATGCTTGACGCTAGTCATTAAATGGCTGTCTTCCTCGGATAGGAGGCCATTATCGATTAACGATCGCGTAAGCAGCTGCTGAGAGAAGAGGGAATAAGGTCCAAGACCATATTCTCCTAATCGGAAAGAACCGTCCGTTACCGCATGAACAACCATATAGCCGATATCTTTGCCTTCTTTAGTAAACAGTACCAGCCAGCTGTGCGTTCCCGGACCGAGTGCTTCGATCTGCGGATCGGCGGTTTGATATACGGCGAAGGGCTTCTGTTTTGCAAGTAAGACCGCCCATTCTTTAACTTGCTGTTCAAGCTTCGACGGTAATGGAGCCGCGTCTGGTGCGGCGGTAGATGGATTCGAGTAAGCTTGAGAAGGAAAGGACCAAACAAAAAGCATGAGTAATAAGGTAACAGCACTGATTATTCGTATTCGTATGCTTTGTCGATTGCTTTTCATAAGGACTCACCTGTTGTAATTGGGATGGGTTTAAACAAGCTATCTCATTCATTCTAATGGACAGGCTATGCCAAGGCTGTTGGAACCTGTCTATACACATGAGTATCCAAGGTTCTAATTGTGCCGAGAAAACAAATAATTCCACTATCTGACGCTAATGAATGCCGGGAAGATGAAAAATACCGCAATTCATGACGGATAATGAAACTCGAGGCCGGTATTGCCAATCAATCTCTGCTTCGCGCTGCTGGGACCGAATGGCAAGCTCCTCCCTTTGCACGGAGGGTTCCATAGCCTCTAACATCGGAGCATAGTAATGCTTGATGCGTTGCAGTTCATCCTGTCGCCGCCTCTCCGCATCCTCCGCCCACGAAAAGTCAACATTTTTGAGCTTCCGTTCCATTGTAAGCTCGAGTTGCGACATCCCTTTGCGGAGGGATAATCCATTTCTTAAGAGATGAACATTAGAAGGGAGACGGGAGGAAAGCTTCCTATCCTTCAGTGTTTCTAGAAAATTCTCGTCAATAATCCCCGTTGCCAGGGATATTCCCCAACCGTATATTTCCTCGCGTTTCATATCGCATTCGAAGCTAACCTTGAAATTTACGCCTAACCACGCCGTGTAGGGCTGAGAACCAAGAGGATCAAGGCGTCCGCGAGAAGGCTCCTCGAACATGGTGACACAACGACCCTCTTGTCGAACGGCTTCGAACAGCTGATGCAGACGTCTTGAGCCAAAGTAAATATCCTCCTGAACAATTCTTCCATTATCCGTCATGAGATAAGAAATCAATGAGCCGGATGATCCCTGTTCTGTGGAAGGATTCTCGAAGGACCAACCATAGGTCATGGTCTCTGGATCGACTCCAGCCCGATCGACAAAACTCCAATAGAAGGGTCGGTTCGTCAAGGAGCGATCCGCTTTGGGTGACAGCTTCACGGTTATGCGATTTGGGCTCTTTTCTATTAATTGGCAGCCTGTGGAATCCAGGTAAGAGAGAACGAATTTCTGGACTTGTTTGGCATTCATGGTTTAACTCTCCTGCTTTGATTGATTTTTATTAGCGAGTAAAGAATCGCCTAGTACATCAATTCGTTTGCGGAGCTCCTCGCCACTGCTGGATTCCAGTACGAGCTGAGCTAACTTTTTCTCTAGGGAATCTTCTTTTTCGAACTGTGCAATGATCTCGTCCAGCTCTCCGATGACCAATTCAAACATATTGATTTTCTCGTGAAGCAGGTGTACGATATGTTCCTCTATAGTTCCAAGTGTGCATAAATTATAGATTTGAACGTCCTCGGTCTGCCCTAATCGGTGAACGCGTCCAATCCTCTGCTCAACTCTCATTGGGTTCCAAGGCAAGTCGAAATTGATCACATGGTGGCAGAATTGCAGATTTATTCCTTCGCCCCCTGCTTCGGTTGCGACCATTACCTGTGCGCGTCTACGGAATAAATCCATCATCCAGTCCTTCTTGCCTCTGTTCATTCCGCCTCGGTAAGGGACTGCTGATAGGTCATGCTCCTTGAAATACTTAAGAAGATAATCCTGGGTTGCACGATATTCGGTGAAGACGATCACTTTGTCGTTCATGCTCTGGATGAGCTCCATCGTTTTCTCTGCTTTTGTATTCGCTTTGATGCTGCGTATGAGCTCGACAAGCTCCCAGATTTTCGCGCGAAGCGGAGAGTCCTCCGTTGTTTTCTTAAATAGATTGATAAGCGTAAGGAATACGGCATCTCTGCTCGAGCATACCTCTCGCTGCAGGGTAACGAGGGAAAGCATACTGGTTAGATCACCGTTCTCCGCACCTGCGTTCTTACGGACATAATCGGTTACTCCTTCGTACAGAGCCATCTCTTCCTCGGATAGGCGAAGAGGAACGTTCGTGACGATACGTTTAGTGAACTCCACGCCTCCATCAATTCGTCGATTGCGGATCATCACCTGTCCAAGCGCTTCATGAAGCTTGGCTTCGTTCTTGGGCACTCTGCGATCAGCTACGAAGTTGGCTGCGAAGTCGCCTTCTCCACCGAGTTGGCCAGGCTTGAGTAACGTAATGAGATTATACAGCTCCGTCATATCGTTCTGAACAGGGGTAGCCGTTAGCAGCAGGCAGTATTTTTTGCGGAGCTCATTAATGAATTGGTAATTCCCAGTGCGCTTATTCTTCAATTTATGAGCTTCATCTACGATGAGTAGATCGAACTCTTCATTCATAAGCATCGAGCGGTGCGGGTCGCGTTTGGCTGTATCCATGGAAGCAACGACGATATCATTGTTCCAGGTATAGGCTTTTCTCTGGGCAATGGCGGGTATATCGAACTTGCTGTTAAGCTCCCGAACCCATTGAAGCACGAGGGAGGCGGGAACGAGGATAAGCACCTTCTTCACCAAGCCGCGGATGAGATATTCCTTAAGAATTAGTCCAGCTTCGATTGTCTTGCCCAGCCCGACCTCATCCGCCAAGATGGCACGTCCTCGCATCTCATGCAGCACTCTGCGTGCAGTATCTATCTGATGAGGAAGCGGATTGAAATGCGGGAGAAGCTGCAGGCATAGCAAAGCATGGAAGTCAGGGACCAGTGAAACTTCCTCTGCCTCCAAGGCTAACTGATACATGTTCCAATCATCCCATGGGCCGTTGCGCTCGATTCTGCGCTCCAATTCTTCGAAAGCCCCGCGATCCACATGCATATCCACTAACGGGTGCAGCTTACGAGGAGCGGGATCGGAAGAGAAGCTAGAGGGAGATCTGAAAGGAACGAAAGTCCCTCCCTCAGGAACGGCAACAGAGAGATTCTCTTGTGAGGGATGCCCGATAAGAGATGCGGAGCCAGATCCAGACGGAGAATCGGCGGGAGAGGAATACGGGATGTGCACCTAAGTACCTCCTAGGCGATCGTCTTCTCATCATGAATAAGGATGAGACAAGTATCGCAGGGTATGAGTATGAATCCTTTTTGGATGCCATTCCTTAGTATGAGCAAACGAGAGACTTTCAAAACAATACTCATTCATCAAGTGCGAATACTTTGCGATCCATAGATGGAGATGATCTTTATCAGCAGGGTTCAAACGCCTTAATTCGAGGTTGTTCGCGATTTTTCGCCAGTTTTTTATCATTGTGCTTATTGTCCTATGGAATCACCAGATGTGGTGTAGTATAATCGTAAGCATACCAATATATTGTGTGACTTACATACACTGCACAATAATGTATATCAGTTAAAAGCAATTAAATCATGAAGTTCGGGAGGGTGTACCGGATTGAAAACAATGCAGTCTAGACGCTTGGAAGGCTTAAGCGAGAAAATATTTTTAGATCGTTACGCTTGGAAGAATGCCGATACTACGAACACTAAAGTCGGCGATGTTGTTCTGGTACTAACGAAGGACGATCCGAAGTTCCCAGCTAAGGATGTTGGTGAAGTCGTTAGCCGCGAAGGACAGAATGTAACGGTTAAGCTGCGCAACGGAGAGTTAGTACAATCGACTATTGAGAAGCTAACTTTAACCATTGAAAAGACACCTGAGGAAATGTGGACACGGTTATCTAAAGCACTGTCTGCGGCAGAATCCACTCCAGAGAAGCAGAAAGAATGGGCGGACAAATTCCGATGGCTGCTCGATGACTGGAAGCTCGTTCCAGGCGGCCGGATTGCAGCAGGAGCGGGCGCGAGCGATGAGCTTACGTTATTTAACTGCTACGTCATCCCTTCTCCTCATGATAGCCGCGGCGGTATTATGGAAACCTTGTCTGAGATGACTGAAATTATGGCTCGCGGAGGCGGCGTAGGTATTAACTTATCCTCCTTGCGTCCTCGTCGTTCAGTGGTTAAAGGAGTAAACGGATCCTCCAGCGGTGCAGTTTCCTGGGGCGGGTTGTTCAGCTATACAACTGGATTGATTGAGCAAGGTGGAAGCCGACGGGGAGCATTGATGCTCATGATTAACGATTGGCATCCAGATGTGATGGATTTCATCACGGTTAAACAGACGATGGGCCAAGTTACCAATGCGAATCTCTCGGTTTGCGTCAGCAATGCCTTCATGAAAGCTGTTAAAGAAGATCTGGATTGGGAGCTGGTATTCCCAGATGCTAAGGATCCGGAATATAACGAGCTGTGGGATGGCGACCTTGAGAAGTGGAAGAAGCTTGGCAAGAATGTCGTTCATTACAAGACAGTTCGCGCACGCGATGTGTGGAACACGATCATCGATGGCGCATGGAAGTCCGCTGAGCCTGGTGTAGTATTCATGGAATATTACAACCAAATGTCCAACAGCTGGTACTTCAATCCGATAATTTGCACGAATCCGTGTGGCGAGCAAGGGCTCCCAGCATGGGGAGTGTGTAATTTATCTGCTATTAACTTATCCAAGTTCTATGATGCGGAGAAACAAGATGTAGCTTGGGATGAGTTAGCTAAGGTTGTCAAGTACTCGACCCGTTTTCTGGATAACGTTATCGATACGACGCCGTATCATTTCGAAGAGAATAAACGCAATCAGAAGAACGAGCGCCGCGTAGGTTTGGGTACGATGGGCTTGGCGGAGTTGATGATCAAGCTTGAGGTTCGCTACGGCAGCCCAGAGAGCTTGGAATTCCTCGATAAGCTGTATGGTTTCATGGCGCGCGAGGCTTACCTTGCGTCAACGGAAATCGCAGCAGAGAAAGGCTCCTTCCCAGCTTTCGATTTGGAGCCATTCATGCAGAGCGGCTTTATGAAAAATATGGTTGAAGAGTATCCGGAAGTTGGCGAAGCCATTACGAAGCGCGGTATTCGTAATGTTACCATTATTACGCAGGCGCCTACAGGCTCCACAGGTACGATGGTAGGTACTTCCACTGGAATCGAGCCTTACTTCGCGTTTGAATTTTTCCGTCAGAGCCGACTAGGCTTCGATAAGCAATTGGTCCCTATTGCGCAAGAATGGAAGGATGCTCATCCGAATGAGGAGCTTCCAGAGTGGTTCGTCACCTCGATGGACCTGTCCGCTAAGGACCATATCCGTACGCAAGCAGCTATTCAGCGTTGGGTAGACAGCTCCATCTCCAAGACGGCGAATTGTCCAGCGGACTTCACAGTCGAAGAGACGGCTGAGCTGTACGAATTGGCATTCGAGCTTGGCTGTAAGGGTGTAACCATCTATCGTGACGGAAGTCGCGACGTTCAAGTTCTTAGCACGGCTAAGGATGAGAAGAAAGATGATGCTAAAGCGGAGGTTGTTGCCGAGGTTGATTCAGCAGACGTGGCTTCAGTAGTGGAATCCGCACAAGTCGATTCTCTGAATGCCGCTCTGAATGTCAACGTGACACCTCAGCAGCAAGTATTCGACAAGCAATACAAGAGCCGTCCGAAAGTATTGCGCGGGGCGACATACAAATACAATACGCCATTCGGTATGGCTTACATTACAGTGAACGACATCGATGGCACTCCTGGGGAAATCTTCCTGAACGTTGGTAAAGCGGGCTCCGACGTATTCGCAATGGCGGAAGCGCTTGGCCGTGTATGCTCCTTGTTCCTGCGTTACGGCGATCATGGCAATAAAGTCTCGTTGCTCGTGAAGCATCTCAAGGGTATCGGCGGCTCCGGCGCAGTCGGCTTTGGTCCGAACAGAGTCGAGTCCATCGCGGACGCTGTATCCCAAGCGCTCGAGACGCATGCCGGAATCATGGAGCAGGAATATACTTCAGCCGTCGAAACACCAATAGCGGCAACTAGTTATACCGCTAGCACGGAGAAATCCAAGCTTGCATACACGTCAAAGGACTTATGCCCATCCTGCGGATCAGCATCGCTGCTGAACGTAGAGGGATGTAAAACTTGTGGGAACTGTGGTTATAGTAAGTGTTCGTAATTTAAGGTGAGGAAAAAGACCCTTCGGGGTCGGTCTTTGTTGATGATATTCCAGAATTGATTAGAATTTCTGTTTCGTAATTTGTTAGAATTACACCAATATGCATAATAATGAATAAATAAATAAAAGACCAAGTTACCCTTTTAATTAACGGGTAACTTGGTCTTTTATTTATTGAAAGAAAGTTAATTACTTCAACCGATGAAATATTGTTAGGAAAGTGTTTAAAAACGATCATGATTTTGATACACCTTCAACAGTTTGATGTTGAATCTTAAAATGGTTATTTATTGAGGAGTTCAATCTTAGACTTTTATGAATGCTGAAATTCAACCGAATAAAATAACGCTGTCAAAGAGTAAAGCAGAGGTAAGCCCTTTTTTGTTCTGGAAAATGAATGAATATTTTTGGGCTTTGGAGCACAAATGTGAAAAGCGTAATGAAAATAACTCTTGGATTAAAGGGAATTACTTGAGATGTCTTTGCGGTAGAAATTTATTGAAATCTCAAAAATTTAAATAAGTATAAAATATAGAATGAAATTCAAACAAACGGATTATCTTTCACAAGAAATGTTGCCAACCACATAATCATATGCTATATTAGTGTGGTCGGCAACATATAAAAGGCGCAATCGCAGAAGGAGCAACCCCTAGGCGATGGTGCGGAGTATTATCATCAATTACCAGTTCGTTGTATCCATCAATTTTAATCCCAATATTTTCTAACTCCACTTAATTAATAAGACACGAAGAAGGGTGTGCAATATGAAACGAAATAAAAACATTACATGGAATGCAATTGCTGCAAATAAACTTGACCTAAAAGGGAGAAACGTTACAGTAGTTGGTGGAACTGGCGGCTTAGGCCGAGCCTTCAGTCGCCTGATGGCTTTACGAGGTGCGAATGTTACTGTAGTAGGACAAACATTCAGAGATAAAGATATAAAAGGCATTTCGTTCATCAAGGCCGACCTGAGTCTACTTTCAGAAGCGGAACGCGTCAGCAATCTGTTACCTGCGGAAACTCTCGACCTACTTGTCCTGACTACAGGAATCATGGCCGCCCCGAAACGCCAAGAAACAAGTGAGGGTCTCGAACGAGATATGGCTGTAAGCTTTTTAAACAGGCTAGTATTGCTTCGGGAAATTGCCCCACGGCTTGGCAATGATCGATTAAACGCTAAAAGTAAACCCCGTGTCTTTATTATGGGTTTTCCAGGTTCAAACCAATCCGCGAGCATAGATGATCTAAATTCCGAACGCACTTACAAAACCATGGTTGCACATATGAATACTGTAATTGGTAACGAAGCACTCGTTCTTGATTCCGTGAAACGTTACCCGCACATTAACTTTTATGGTCTAAATCCTGGACTAATTAAAACAAATATTCGCAGCAATACACTTGGTAAAGACAGCATAAAATTTCGAATTATTGAGTCTCTAGTTGGTCTTTTGTCGCAAAGTCCAGAGACATATGCTGAGCGTGTCGTACCACTACTTTTCACTCCTGAGATTGAAGGCCACAACGGTGCGATGTTTAACCGAAAGGCTATTGCAATTCATCCATCAACTACGATGACTAATGATTACGTTGGTGCTTTTATAAAAGCTTCCGAAGAACTTGTCAATCGTGTTAAAACTAATCGACTAAAGTAACAATCTTGCTTGGCCTAATAGCGAATAAACTTCTCAATCAAAACAAGACCCTATTCGAGGGTCTTGTTTATTTCCTGGTAAAGTCAGGAACGATGTGAACCGTTTGATATTACACTATCCTGCCCTTTACGTCAGATCGCTGCGGCAGTCTGCTCATCCGTTAGCGTTAAATCCTCATAATCCCAATTCATACCTAAACACCAGTAACGACGTGACTTCAAACCTTATCGTTACGAGCGTTACACGTTACACCGAATAGCGATTTTTACGACGAAAAAGGCACCAATCAGGTGCCTTCAAAGAAATCCTCTGTCATTGTTAATGAATGATTGTCATCGATATCAAAACTCTTAATTGTATCACGATACCCATGAACAATTTCTTTAATTAGCAGACTCCTGCGAAGACGAGCAAAGCAAAGTGGATTTGGCCTAGAAACTTGGCTCGTTTATTTATGGTAAGAGAGTGCTTAGCAGTATCCGACCGCGGCCGTGACGGTTTTCGCTTCGAGACAAAGCCTGTGCGGCTTCGCTTAGAGGATAGATGCGGTCGATGGCAGGTTTAATGGTTCCATTGGCCACCAATTCCACAATTAGCACCAGATCTTCAGGGGTAGGGAATTTTGAATTGAACATTGCTTTTATACCATGTGACTCAGCCTGATTCTGATTCGGTGGTTGTACCAGTGAAACCAGACGACCTCCGCGCTTCAGTACAGACCACGAGCGATCTTCGGTATCTCTACCCACTGTATCGACGACTAAATCAACGTCACGAGCGATTTCTTCAAAGCGGGAGGTCTCATAATCGATGACCACATCGGCTCCAAGCGACTTAATGAAATCAAGGTTTCGTGCGGAAGCTGTGCCGATCACCTCAGCGCCTTTCCATTTGGCCAGTTGTATTGCGAATTGACCGACACCGCCGGCTGCAGCGTGAATCAATACCGTTTGTCCCGCTTCCAGTTCACCTTCCGTAAACAATGCCTTCCAAGCCGAGTCAGCACCCCCTAGAATGGTAGCTGCTTGTTCGAAACTCAGTGAATCAGGCAAAGGGAATAGACGATTCACCTCAGCTGTAGCGTACTCCGCATACCCTCCGTTAACAGCACCGAACACACGATCACCGGGGGGATCCACTGAGTCACGCTTGATCCGACTGAATGGATCACACCTGCTGCATAGTTGCCGGGAACATACGGAAATGTCTTAGGATATACCTGCTGCAACCAGCCGTTTCGAATTTTATAGTCGATTGGCATGACGGTTGCATAATGAATCTGAACCGTGACTTCACCTGCTTTAGGGACGGGATTTTCGACTCTGTCCAGCATCATTACTTCAGGTCCCCCGTATTGATTTACCTGTATAGCGCTCATTGTTTCTTTTAACATTTCATATATCCTCCTTAATGATGGGAGGTACGCTGCTCACGCCAAAAGGGGCATCTGCAGCGTCAATTGAGGCGGTAATCCGGTGTGCCAACGAAACGATGATATCGCATTCCGACGACGTTAAACCTCGTGTTGTAATCTGTTCGAGCTCTTTCCAGATGTCATTTACTTTGGCTTCGAGATTGCGGCCGGTTTCTGTTAGATAGACCAGTGTCACTCGACCGTCTTGGTTAGAACGGGTGCGCGTGACTAGGCCGGCCTCCTCCAGGCGTTTCATCGATTTGGCTACTGTAGAATGATCCAAACCAATCGAACGGCCCAAGCTTTGTTGGGATTGACCGTCATTATTCCACAGGTACATGAGCATGATTTCCTGACCCGCGAATAAATTGATTTCTCGAAGCAGTTGAGCAGCCAGAGCTCGATGAGAACGTGCTAACGCAAATATCGAATAGCTTACCGTTGCGGTTAATGCTTCATCTTTTCGTTCCATGTGTACATCGCCTTGATCCCGCTTCATTGTTACCTCCATTGTAATAGTTGTACTTTATTTCATGGTTGGATAATCGATATAACCCTTCTCTCCGCCCTCATAAAAGGTGGAGCGATCTATTTCATTCAACGATGCTCTTGCTTTAACGCGCGCTACAAAATCAGGATTCGCGAGCGCCCAGGAGCCCACAGGCGCAATATCTGCAAGATCTAAATCGATATCAGCCGCCAATTGCTCGAGAGGCCGGCCAGCTCGATTCACAAGCAATGCGGTTGGCCAAGCTTTGCGAATATCGTGAAGCAGCTCATCATTGCCTACATGCAGCACATGAAGATAGGATAAGCGCAGTTTGGCTAATTCCTGGACAAGATAGCGATAGACATCAGGTCCAAGCTCCCCTTCATGGATATCTCCAAAAGGAATGCCTGGGGAAATCCGGAATCCTACACGATCCGCTCCGATGGCCTCGGCCACTGCTAAAGCTGTCTCAATTGCAAATCTGGAACGGTTCTCGATTGAGCCGCCATAGTTGTCAGTTCTTAAGTTCGCATTTTCGGATAAGAACTGATGAATGAGATAACCGTTGGCTCCATGAATTTCTACACCATCGGCACCAGCTTGGATTGCTGTCTCAGCAGCACGCACAAAATCTGCGGTTGTGGCTTTGATATCATCATAGCTTAGCTCTCGAGGGATTGGAATAGCCTGCATTCCGGTCGGTGTATACATGCTTGCGATCTCTGGATTCGGTGCAACGGCTGAAGGTGCGACGGTTTGCCGGTGATGCGGTGTGTTGTCTGGATGGGACATACGCCCTACATGCATTAATTGAATGTACAGATGGCCTCCCGACTCGTGGACACGGTCTGCAATCTCACGCCAGCCTGCGGCATGCTCTTCGGTATATATGCCAGGCGTATTCAGATAGCCTTGACCATCTTCGGAGGGTTGTGATCCTTCACTAATCAACAATCCAAGCGATGCACGTTGGGCGTAATACTCAGCTGCTAGTTTGCTTGGCACTCCGTTATGAAGTGCTCGCGATCGAGTCATTGGGGCCATAGCTAATCGATGAGGCAACTGCATTCGCCCCACTCTATTTTCTTCCCATAATTTTGTCATATCCAGTTCGCTCCTTTCGAATATGTTGCCGGCAACATAAATATAGCACGGAGATATGTTGCCGTCAACATAATTTCGTGTATAGGAAAATGAAGGGTAATACAGGTTTTATATAATGAGTTAGAGTTTCTAAACCTAATCAACCTTCTTAATCCTGACGACTTAACGCCTCTGCAAACAGCAGAAGGAAGTCTAGACAAGCTATTAGAACACCATCTCAAAAACCATGAAGTCATAATAAACCGATTTGTATCGCATCAGGAATTAAAACTTTTCTTAATAATAAATCGTAAGATATACTGACAAAAACCGGTTGCTGAGTAGTAAGCAGCCGGTTTTTAATATAACAACAGAAGGACAGAACTAAACTTATAATTTTCAAACACGTAAACATATAAGTAAGGTGTTAGAACGATATGTATCGAGACTGACAATATGATTTGATTATTAAAAAAAACCATCGTCCTGGGCGATGGTTTTTTGCAAGGAAACGGGGTCAAGTTCTTGTCATTTATGACATCAAGTTCTTGACAACTTATAGGTTCAATTAATAGAAGCTCCTGATCTGGTTTGCTATTGGCTTGATAAGTCAATGGCAAGCACTTTTTTTGTGCTTCCGGCCCAAATACAGTATGTTTGGATCATCATACAATTCATGCATAAATATGCATTCGGATCTTGCCGGATATTCTCATCGATTATGTAAATTAGCACGTTCTCGGGCTTTCTAGGCAAATGTCTTTCTCATTAATTGTGAAAACACCACTTGATAAATCAACGATTATTGCCACAGTTTTCTCAACAATTATGACACCATACAGGGGTCTTTCTTTTTTTGTTGGGTGACAAAGTTGTTAGGTGTGTGTCGTCAGAATTATTGAGATAATTTTCAAAATTAGTGAGAACGGATTGTCATAATTGATGAAAAAACAAGTAAATATTCTTTTATATGTATAAGTATGTGTGTCAAAAATTAGCGAGGGGTTTAAGGTCGGCCGATGAGATTAACTTTAAACCCAATAAGAAACCAAAGCGGCGTAAGCCGCTGAAAGGCAAGACGGGAGATAACTCTCCCGCCACGTCTGACGGTAAAGTCAAGCGGCTCGTCGAATGCATTTTCCAGAACGGAATCTCTGTTCGAGAATAGCCCTACGATCGGCGCTTTTCATTTCTTGAGCCACATTTCAGCCATGATCGCCCCCTAATCTCCGGGAGTCTATTTCATAGTGGTAACAAAAGCACTAAACTGAACTGGTAATTTGGATAAGCCCAGTAATTCAATGCTTAACGCTCATTGTCTGATTCGAATGGTAATTACGGTGCCTTCGTATTCCTTGCTGTCGAGCTGAAAATCCACTTTGTCGCGATAAAAAAGCTTTAACCGCAGATACACATTCCTGAGGCCTACCCCAGTCTTGAACTCGTGCCGTTCGTTTTCTGAATTATCAGCGGCATCATCGGAATTCTCCAGCTTCTGGCGCACCCTTGCCAGCTGTTCGGCGGACATCCCGATGCCATTGTCCGCCACGGTAAGCTGAAGGGCCAGGCCTGTATACTTCGCCGAAATAGAAATTTCTCCACCGCTGGAATAATCGTTAATGCCATGTTGAATAGCATTTTCCACCAGCGGCTGTAAAATAAACCGCATGACGCTGGCTTCCAGAGCGGCCGGCTCCAGCTCCCAATGCGTAGTGAATTTATCCTTGAAGCGAATCGATTGGATGAGAATATAATTTTGAACGTGATCGATCTCCTCCTGCAACGAAACCGTATCATCCTCCTTGCCACGGTCAATGCTGAAGCGGAACAGCTTCGCAAGCGAAACGACCATTGTGCCAACCTCCTCTGCGCCATATTGCCGTGCGCGCATATTAATGGCTTCCAGCGTGTTATAGAGAAAATGAGGATTGATTTGCTGCTGCAGCATGGCGAGCTCGGCTTTGGTCTTCATAGAAATCAGCTTTTGTTCCCGCAATCGGTTGTTGACATTTTGCTCCGATAACTCATTCGACTGCAGAACCATTTGGTTGAATTTCATCACAAGCTCGGAAATTTCGTCCTTGGGACCGCCGTCTTCGACGATGGAGAGCTGCCCCCGTGTATCTACCGATCGATGCAAGGCCATGATGGAACGAACAAACCTGCTTGAGACATGCCCCATCACAACGAAAATGATCAGCATGACTCCGATAAACACGATGACGCTCCGGTACAGCAACTCGTTATATTTAGAGAGCACATCGTCGATCGCATGAAAAACAATCAAGTTCCAATCCGTATTAGAGATTGGCTGCGAAACCATGATTTGATGGCTTCCGTTAATGGTGATAACGCCGTTTTTAACGGAACCGCCAGTCTGCACGGGGTCAGTAACAGCCAGTTGGCTTGCCGCTTGCTTGAAAGGCTCCTGCGCAGTATAGCTTGAGTAGATGACCTCGTTTGTGCGATTCATCACCAAGAAGCTGTGCCGGTTGTCCAAATCGATCGATTCAAGCGCTTCATCTTTTAATACGATCTGAAGTGTACCCCGGTAATCGCCGCCCAAAGGATTTAAACGCTCAACAAGCATAACCGCAGAACGGTTATAGATATTTTTGGCATCAGTTACCCAGAAAACCTTTCCCGCTCCATTCCCATCAGCGTTCTGCACGGAGTATCGGGTTCCATTAAACAAAGACAAGTTGTTTGAGAATATGGACGAATACCTGGGAGTACCAACATCATCGTAAAGAATGAAATACGAAATGCTATACAACGATGGATAATAGGACACCGAAGGAACATAAACCTCCGCCGAGGGCGGCTTGGACGAAGAAGCCTTCAGGAACGTCGTTAACTGCGGATCCTCCGAAAGCTGCCTGGTCATCGTTTCATACTCATTCATCTTATTCCGAAGCTTGAGCACCATCTGCCGCGAGGTTTCAAGGGAGATTTCCTTGTTCTGGTCCATGTTATAAGCATACATGACCCGATTGATGGATATGCCGAAAAAGATGCCGGGGACGATAACCGAAACGGCCAGAAGCAGCAAAATTTTTCGGCGAATAGAAATGGAGGAAAAGCGTTTGGCTTCGAAGGGCTCCTCCGGAATTTTCCTCAGCGGCGTATGCTTGCCCGCCTGCCTCGCTGCTTTGGCTAAAACGCGGAAAGGGTATAAGAAGCGATTTGCGAAATAATAGGCTAGAGCACTTGATAAGACGAGCCCGATGCCGAGCAGTTTCAAGAAATTTGCTAGCAGCGCCCATTGCTGCGCGGTCTCCTTTTCATTGTTTTGGTAAACAATGAGCTGCAAGGAAAAAGGCGTCAGGCTGATTGTTTGGCGCTTGTACATGCCGCGGTTTCCTTTGGCTGCTGCCTCGATTGCTCCCGGCTCGATGCTGCCTGCTGGCTCGCTGCTCCAAATGACATGGTCCCCGGCTGTAAGCCTATAAAGATCTCGATTTCTTTCCCGCTGCTGGGCCACAATGTCTTTCAAGAAATCATCATTCAGAACCACGAAGGAAATGACATTTGATAAGTTGATGCCGTTGTTGATGACGACATGCCCCTCGATTTCCTGCACAAAGCGGATCAAGCGGTAGTAGCTTTCCGAACTCAATCCAGGTTTGGCAGCCGCCAATTCATCGCTCAGCTGCCCAGGCGCGATGTAAACTGGGGTGCCATAATTTTGCAGCAATGTATTGGTTAAACCAGCGCTTTTCAAGTCATCGATAGAAGGCAGCTTGTTTGCTCCAATCCATTCGCCCGAATCGACGACCATGCTGAATCCTGCCTGGTTGACGTTATTCCCCAGGAAAGTGATCGTGTTGTACAGCGCTGGCGACAGGGAAAGGTTTTTTAGATGCGCGACAAGATCCCGCCGCAGGGCTTCTGCGTCGTCAGCTGGCAGAAGATTCGCGTAAGAACTGGAATACTTCATGAATGCGGGCGAGTCCAGCTGGTTTAGCAATGTGGATGCTTCCTTTAAGGAAGTCATTACATTATCATGCATGTAAGCGGACAAATTCTGTTCTGCGGCGCCTGTCATTTCCGAGCTGACATCGCGCGCATTGATCAGGTTAATGGCCGCAAGCAGACCGCATGATGCGAGAAACAAGAGGACAGCCCAGCCCACGAGCAGATTTCGATTTTTCGCAAAAGTCATGTTACGACGGCCCTTCCTTCGGTCAAGAGCGGACGGCACCCGCTCAGGTGGTTTGATTGCGGAATTCGACTGGCGTTTTACCCGTAACCTTCTTGAAGATATAGGCGAAATACCTCGGGTTCTCATACCCTACCATTTCTCCAACCTGATAGATCTTCAACTGGACATCATTAAGCAGCTTCTGAGCTTCCTGCACACGGCAAGCGATAAGAAAATCGATATAATTCTGCCCGGTGGTTTCCTTGAAAAGGTAGCTTAAGTAGCTCGGGTTCATATAAACGTGATCCGCGACATCCTGCAGGGAAAGGGGGCGTTTGAAATTTGCCAATATATATGCCTTAGCCTCTTGAATCTGTTTTCTTGTCGTTTCATCCGCAGGCCTCACGTCAGCCACAGCCTCGTCCCAACCGGGAACCTCGATGCCGGAATGAATCGCAGGCGGACTCGTCTGCACATCCTCTTGTTCTCCCTCCATCTGACAAGCCGCTGAATGCCGAGAAAGCGGCAAATACCGTAAGTCCTGAACGCAGCTGCCGATGGCGTAGGTCAGTGCAGTCCGGAAAAGCCCCCGAAAACGGGCAAGCTCCGACAGGAGAGCCGCCATGCAGGCGTTTAAACCGCTTTCATTTGTCTGCAGGGAAGTGTCCGTAACCAGAAGCAGACACTCCCCGGTTTCCGCATCTACGTCGTGATAGCCGTAATCCTGTTCGACCCAAAATTCCTTCAAAATATTATCAAGGGCAAAGATGGCCAGCCTCCAGTCATTGCCTGAGCAGGAGGGAGGCCGCTTGGGATAAGTGTTCATGCGCAGCAGCACAACCGTGTATCGGCCGCTGTCGAGCCGAACCTCCGACAGCACGCTTCCCTCTTCCATCTCTTCGTCCCCCATAGGGCGAGTCGTAATGGATTGGAGAAACTTTTTACGGTGAACGGCAATTGACAGCAGCAATTTGCGCTCGATCGCGTTTTGCCGGAAGGTCTTTTCCTTCTCCGAATCCAGAAGCTGTACCGTCTTGGCCAAAGCTTCCTCCAGTTCCGTAAAATCTACAGGCTTGAGAAGATAAGTGACCACGCCGTAGTAAATGCATTTCCGGGCATATTCAAAATCGCTGTAGCCCGACAAAATAATGACCTTCACTTGCGGATATTTTTTGGAGACTTGCTGTGAAAGCGCCAAGCCGTCCAGAAAGGGCATCCGAATATCTGAAATGATCAGATCGAACGACTCGTTTTCCAGAGCCTCGAGTGCACTAAGACCGTTTTCGCACGCTTTCACCCTGCCGATGCCAAGTGCGTGGTAATCGAAAGAAAGCAGCCCTTCGCGGATCTCCATCTCATCGTCAACTATCATCAGCGAATACATGCTCATTTCCCCTTATCTTGAGGTACTCATTTATAAATAGATTATATTACTTCATGGACAGTGAAAAGTTTTTTTCGAAAAATCGACAAATGGTAATAATAACCCAGCCCGGGAGTATCGATAAAAGCCAAAAATAACGGACGAAATCCAAATTTATCAGCATTGCGGCCACCGCACCTCCTAATCTATCATTAAGCCATGATCATTTGCGGCCGCGAAATGATATCCCACTTTCAAACCATTCAGGAGGGTCACCATGAAGAAAAGTACGATCTCACTCGCTGTAACCTTACTGCTCGTCGCTTCCTTCGCCTTGTCGGGCTGCGGCAGCGGAAACGGTTCCAGCTCGCCTGCTGCCACGCAAGGCAACTCTGGAACAAATGAAAGCGCTTCAACAAATAATAAAGCATCAACAGGTGTCGTCACCATTCGCACAACCATGCCGCCAGGCGAGCTTAGTGAAGATCAGATCAAAGAATTCGAAAGCGAAAATCCGAATATTAATGTCGAACTCATCCCCGCCGACGAAACGAAACTGATGGCCATGATTGCTGCCGGCACTGCGCCAGATGTGATCCGCATCAGCGGGGTCCAGGAGCTGCCGACCTATGTAACGCGCGGCCTTGCGCTCAACCTGGACCCCTATTTTATGAAAAGTAAGCTGATTAAGCAGGATGACCTGCTTCCGGTAGCCAATATTTTCAAATTTAACGGATCATGGTATGGCTTGCTGAAAGACTGGAGCCCGGACCAAACGCTGTATATTAATAAGAAGATCTTTGAGGCAGCTGGCGTTCCGATCCCGGATCCCAAGACTCCGCTCACTTATTCCGAGCTTCTTGTTATGACGCAAAAGCTCACGAAGATTGAGAACGGCAAGGTGATCATCGAAGGGATGGATGGAGACGACTTGTTCTCGATGACCAACGTGCAGATGCAGCTTCAGCAGCTCGGTAAATCCCTTTGGTCAAGCGATATGAAAAAAGCGAATATCAACAATGATGATGTGAATAACGTCCTTAACCGGATCAACCAATTCGTCCAAGCCAAAGCGGTTTATAGCCCGATCAATCCTGCGCCAAACTGGACTGGCGGCACCTTTATTGATGGCCAACTCGCAATCGCACAGTTCGGTTACTGGTACACCGGTATCCTGCGCAGCGATCCGAAGACGAAAGATCGTTTGGATGAGTATATGCTGCTGCCTGCACCCGTTGTTGACGGCGGAACCCGATACAGCCCTGTCACCGGCGGAACCGGCGCTATTATCTTAAAGCAATCCAAGCACCCTGAAGAAGCGTTCAAATTCTTGGAGTGGTATATGGCAGGCAAGCCTGCTGACGACCGCGCGAAAAGCGGTTGGGGCGTGCCGATTTTCAAATCCAAGCTGAGCCTTATGCCGCAGCAAACGAACTTCGATAAGCAATCCTACGAAGTCTTGAATGACGAAATCCAAAATGGTCAAACCGATAACGTATTGCAATTCAATCCTTATTTGAATGCAAGCGCAGTCAACGGCTTAATCGATAAACTCATCACGCCTATCTATTTTGGCAAGGATACTCCGGAGAAAGCGCTGCCGGAGTTGGAGAAGCAAATACAAGCCCTGATTGACGAAGGGATGGATATCGCCGGGGTACAATAGAGCGCAGACCGCAGCCGCTCTGGCCAATGTCATGAGCAGCCATCCAAAGGCTGCTCATGACGCTTTTTCCCCTCTAAAACATTGAAATATGAGGTGCAAGACATGAGCAAAGAAGTGCTATTGAATAAACCGCAGCGGCTCGAGCCTAAGTCACGAATCAACTTCCGCACGAAGGAAGCGATCACGTTTTATATTCTGATTTCGCCGTTTATCGTGATGCTCTTTTTAATGAAGCTGTTCCCGTTCACATGGGGAGTCATCATGAGCTTCACCAATTACACCGGATTCAATTACGATAACTTGAAATATATCGGTTTCGATAATTATGAGCGCGTTGTAACGGACAACTTCGCCATTCAATCGCTGCAAGCAACGGCGGTGATCGGGCTTATCACCGTGCCTTTAGGTTTGTTCCTCAGTTTTGCGCTCGCCCTTCTGCTTAACAGCAACAAGAAGGGGGTCGGCATCTTCCGGACGATCTACTACTTCCCATCAATTATACCGGTAGTGGCAACCGGTCTGATGTGGCGCATTCTGTTCAACAACGACGGCGGAGCTTTCAACGAGCTGCTCGGCTTATTCGGGATCGCTCCTATCAACTGGCTGGGAATGGAGTGGTGCCGCAGAGCGCTGATCATCTTCATGGCGTGGTCTGCCGGCGGCGGCATCTTGACCTATTTGGCCGCATTAAAGGGCGTTCCGAAAGAACTCTATGAATCCGCATCGATCGACGGTGCGAACGGCCTGCAGAAATTGTTGAAAATAACGATCCCTGTGCTTACCCCTGTCATTTTTTTCAACTTGGTGAATGGATTGATTGCCGCATGGCAGCTCTTCGCCCAGCCGATCTTTCTCGCAGCCAACGCCGGGAGCCTGCTTGCGGTCCCCTATGAACCGAACTATGTTTATCTCGTGCATGTCTATCAGCAAATCTTCGTCAATCAAAGGTTTGGCTATGGACTGTCGATGATCTGGCTGCTCTTTGTATTTAGCATAGTTTGCACGCGACTCGTCTTTTATACGAGCAAATTTTGGGTCTTTTACGAGAATGAGACTGTCAGCGAACGAGTGATAAAGAAGAAGCCCGCAGCAAGGCAGAAGGGGGTCTCTTCCGTTGCTTAGGAAAAGAAGCTTCGATCGTTTTCTTTGGTACACAACTGCTGTTGGATTGGCCGTTATTTTCTTAGTTCCGCTGTACTTTACGTTTATAAACGCACTGAACGGCCTGGCGTCCACACCTGTGTTGACCTTGCCCAAGACGCTGCATCCGGAGAATTTTGTCGAGGCCATCACACGCATACCGTTTTGGCGGTATTTCAAAAGCTCGATGATCATCGTCGGTATTTCCGTCTTCTTCGCGGTTTGGATCAATTTTATTCTCGGCTATGCGTTCGCCAGAATGAAAGCGCCGGGAAAGGATATCTGGTTCGGCGTTCTCATCTCGCTCATGATGGTGCCTGGGTTCGCCACCTCCATCCCAACCTATGTCTTGTTCAGCAAAATGCAAATTACGGATTCCTATTTGATTTGGATATTAAACGGCATCGGCGGCAGTCCTTTCTATACCTTCCTGTTTCGCCAATTCATGCAGACGATTCCGAAGGAGCTTGAGGAAGCCGCGACAATAGACGGCTGCAGAACAGTCGGGATCATGTTCCGCATTTTCCTGCCGCTTACGATTCCTGTCGTTGCCGTTGTCTTCATGTTCGAGTTTCTGAATTCATGGGGGGATTTCGTCCAGCCCTTTATGTTTCTTAATGAAGAACGTTGGCCGCTCTCGACTGCGCTTCTTGGCGTTCGATACACGCTGCCCAACAACGCAAGTATCGTATTGGTGCCTCTACAGCTGGCGGCTTCGCTGTTGTTTATGATCCCTTCAGTGATTGTCTATTTCGCCGGGCAAAAGTATATCAAAGAAGGCATGATCACTTCCGGTTTGAAAGGGTAGCCAGCAACTGGAGAGGAGGTGGTAAGTAATAATCGATGATTCATCGGTTGATAATTCCGACCGATGCCGGGCATGAACCATATGTCGTTACTAATTTCGAATGAGAAGGAGTTGACAGCATGTTTGCAAGCAGAGGTAATATGAGGTCAAAAGCATTATCGATTTTCATCGTATTCTCGATCCTGGTATCTTTCTTTCCTGTGGCGTTAAGCTTTCCGGCACATGTTGAAGCGGCTACGACATTAAAGGTGTATCCAGCACCTTCGGGTGTCGCATTAAACGCTGACTTTACGGCACAAGTACGGGAACCGGGCGGGGTCTGGAAGGGTCTGGATGAGTATAGGACAACTGTCGGCCATCCTACGAAATCCAATGCTTCCTTTGTTTATTTCGATACGGACGGTCAGGTCGAGATGTCCGTGACCTATAATGCCGGAACCATTACATCGACTCGAATTCGTGGTTTGAACACGGAGATTACCCCTACCATCAACGGCAATACGATGACATTTGCCATGTCTGGTCCAATGAAGCTCTCTGTAGAGGTGAACGGGGAATTAAATCGCAATATAATGATCTTTGCCAACCCATTGGAAGTCAATCCTCCGAGTCCTACCGATCCTAATGTTATCTATCTCGGACCGGGACTTTATCAACAGAACTATACCGTGCCAAGCGGCAAGACGCTTTACATCGCAGGCGGAGCGGTCGTCCAGGGCGGCATTGATATGAGCAATGCCACCAATGTCAAAGTTATAGGCCGTGGTGTAATTGATCGGCCTCAGTATGTAGGCATAATCGCTGACTATGCAAACCAAGTCACGATTGATGGGGTCATCGTTAATAATTACGGTTATGGAAATAATGGCGGTTACTCGATTATGCTCGGAAATGCAACCAATGTCCTGGTCAATAACTATAAAACCTTTGGTATTAATAAATGGGGGGATGGCATAGATGCCTTTGCCGCTACCAATGTAACCATCAATGACTCCTATATACGCAGTCATGATGATTCGATCGCGATCTATAATGCACGCAATTTTGGCGGCAAAGTCTATTATGGCAATACTAAAAACATTACGGTATCGAACTCTATTCTTCAGCCCGATCTTGCTCGTCCCATCAATATCGGAACTCATGGTTTTCCATGGGCACCTGGCGGCGGGCATACCATAGAAAATCTTACTTTCTCCAATCTGGACCTCTGGATACACAATTCAGGACATCGGATACAGTTCATTTCCGCGGACGGAAATCTGATCCAGAATGTTAACTTCTCGGACATTCGGATCAATGATACCGTACAAGGCCGATTTTTAATTATGGATGTAAAGAAATGGGATTATGGTGTTGGTCGTGGAATTAACAATGTTCATTTCAAGAATGTCTCCTATACGGGCAGTAATGATGCCGGTAATCCAATTACAGGCTACGATTCCAGTCGTATGATTCAAAACATAACCTTTGAAAATTTAAAAATTAACGGAACGGTCATTACGAATGCCGCAGAAGGGAATATTACCCCGAACGGCTATACCAGGAACATTAACTTCATTGCCTCCGGAGATCCGGTGCCTGTTGCGCCGCCGGAATTTCCATCCCCTGCTCCAATCAATCTGGCGTTGAACAGGCCCGCCAGTGCGTCCAGCTCGCAAGCAGGTAATCCGGCTTCGAGCGGAAACGACGGCAGCACATCGACCCGTTGGTGTGCGGTTGATGGGAGTACCGGTCAATGGTGGACGGTGGATCTGGGCTCGAGCAAGAATATTACCCGTGGAACCCAGGTGATGTGGGAACAGAGCGGCAAAGCCTATCAATACAAGATTGAAACATCCAATGACAATGTCAACTGGACATTACAGGTTGACAAGACCAATAATACCAGTACGGACCAAATCCAGAACGATCCCTTTTACGAAACTGCCCGGTATGTCCGAATTACCGTGACCGGACTGCCAACTGGCGCTTGGGCCAGCTTCTACGATTTTAAGGTGCTTGGAGAAACGGTCAATCTGGCGGAGAACAAGGCCTCCAGTACGGATAGCATACTTACTGGATTTCCAGTTTCCAGTGGAGTTGACGGCAACTCGATAACCCGTTGGTCGGCCGCTGATCAAGCTGCAGGTCACTGGGTGCAGGTGGACCTTGGCTATATCAAGAATATTTCCTATGGAACCCAGGTAAGCTTTGAAAAGAGCGGTGTCGCATATCAGTATAAGATTGAAACATCAAAGGACAATACCAATTGGACCTTAAAGGTTGACAAGACGGCGAATACGAGCACGGAACAGGTGCAAACCGATTATTTCACCGATTCCGCCCGGTATGTCCGAATTACGGTAACAGGCGTGCCAAGCGGGGCTAATGCCAGCTTCTACGATTTCAAAGTATTTGGCGAAGACCCTGTCAATCTGGCGCTTGGCAAGCATGCTTTCACGGATAGCGCTGATCCGGCCAATCCGGCTGCCAATGGGAACGACTTCAGCACTTCGACTCGCTGGAGCGCGGGTGATGCAAACCCTGGGCACTGGTGGGCGGTAGATCTTGGATCAAGCAGACCGATTGCCGGTTCGCAAGTGATGTGGGAGAAGCTTGACACCTATTACAAATATAAGATTGAAACATCGGATGATAATGTCAACTGGACTCAAAAAGTTGATAAGGGCGGCAATGGAATCAACGCCCAAGTCCAATTCGATTCCTTTGCTGCAACCGCCCGGTATGTCCGGATTACCGTTACTGGAGTATCAAGCGGCGATATCCCTAGTTTTTACGATTTCAAGGTTTTCGGAGAAACAGGCGATACCGTGACGATGGCGCAGCTGCAATTTGACGAGACAAGCGGAACGACGGCTATCGATGCGACCGGCAATGGCCGGCACGGCACATTGGTTGGCGGCGTGAATCGGGTATCCGGCAAAAGCGGCAGCGCAGTGGATCTGAGCGGAACGAATCAATATGTCGCACTTCCTGCAGGTGTCGTTTCCAACTATGATGCGATCACCGTAGCGGCTTGGGTGAATCTGGATACGGCGAGCAACTGGACGCGTATCTTCGATTTCGGTTCCGGAACGGCTACCAATATGTTCCTCACGCCGAAAAATGGAGTGAACGGCAAAATCCGCTTTGGGATCAAGTACAATGGCTCAGCTGAACAAATCATTGACGGGCAGGCGGCGCTGCCGACCGGCGGCTGGCATCATGTAGCCGTCACCTTGAACGGCCCGACAGGTACCCTCTATGTTAACGGTGTACAAGTAGGAATCAATAACGCGATGACCTTGAAACCGTCCACTCTGGGAGCTACCACGCAAAACTGGATCGGCCGCTCCCAATATCCCGATCCTTATCTCGACGGACGGGTGGATGACTTCCGCATCTATAATCGCGCTCTGACCGCTTCGGAAGTCACGCATGTCATGGAAGGGCAAACCGCGTTGCCGATTGCAGAGCTTCCGTTTAACGAAACAAGCGGAACGACGGCAACCGATGTGTCCGGTAATGGCTGGAACGGAACATTGACGGGCAGCGCCACTTGGGTGACCGGCAACAGCGGCAACGCTGTGGACCTGAACGGAACGAACGGCTATGTTGCTCTGCCAGCCGGCGTTGTCTCTGGCGCTGACACGACCACTATCGCGGCCTGGGTCAATCTGGATACCGTGAGCAACTGGTCGAGGATCTTCGACATCGGCTCCGGAACGTCCAAGTACATGTTCCTGACGCCGAAGAGCGGGGCAACAGGCAACATCCGTTTTGAGATCAAGAACGGTTCAGCAGTGAATTCCGTTGACGCAACCGCTGCGTTCGCGGCAGGAGGGTGGCATCATGTGGCCGTTACCCTGGACGGCGCTACGGGAACGATTTACGTCGATGGCCAGAAGGTGGGCAGTGGTGGCGTAAACATCAGACCATCACAACTCGGCGTCACCACGCAGAATTGGATCGGCCGCTCCCAGTGGTCTGTCGATCCCTATCTGGACGGACGGGTAGATGAGTTCCGCATTTATAATCGTGCTTTATCTGCTGAGGAAGTATCGCTAGTAATGAACGGGGATGAACCGACGATTCCGACAGGTTTATCAGCCGAAAAACTAAGCAATTCGGCAATCAAGTTAAACTGGATGCCTTCACTCAATGCGGCCAGTTATAACGTCAAACGCGCGACTGTTAGCGGCGGCCCTTATACAACGATCGCTTCAGTCGCAAATCCAGCATATACAGATGAGGGACTGACTCCCGACACAACATATTATTATGTCGTAAGTGCAGTAAGTCCTGGTCATGAAAGCGCCAATTCACAGGAAGTATTCAAATCGATGGCTAGTAATTTTGCAGCAAATCAGGATATTGGATCGACAGGGCTGGCGGGAAGTACAACGAATAATGGAACTCAAACTGTTCTTCAAGGTTCCGGGGCCGATATTTGGGATATAGCCGATGCATTCCAGTTCGCCTATAGCCCAGTGACCGGAGATCAAACCATTATCGCTCGCGTGAGCAGTCAGACGAACACCAATGGATGGGCAAAGGCAGGGCTGATGATCCGGGAATCGCTGGATGCGAATGCCAAGAACGTGTTGGTTGCGATTACACCCTCCAACGGAGCGATCTTCCAATACCGTGCGGCTACGGGTGGAACGACCTCCAATGTAAGCACCGCGGGACCAGTTGCGCCATATTGGTTGAAGTTGGTGCGCACCGGCAACACTTTCACCGGTTATATCTCATCGAATGGAACAGCCTGGACATTGCTCGGTTCCACGACGGTTTCCATGTCGTCTGCAGCCTATATTGGACTGGCTGTGTCGTCGCACGATAACACGAAGTTGAGCACAGTGGAGTTTGATAATATCTTGGTGAAATGATTTAGCTGTAAATCGTCTTCATTTGACAAGTCCATTGCCGCACCCTCACATGAGGTGCGGCAATGGATATTCTTAAGCAAGAAAATGGATCAACTTGTGCCTCTCGAACAGCAGTGCTTAACCACCGTAGGCGAAGTGGTAAAGCTACTGCTGTTCAACATGTTTCAACGTTTGAGCCGCTTTATTGGGAACATAGCCAGCCTCATCATCCACTTTCATAACGGCATTGACGATTTCTTCGCTGACTCCTCTATGGCCATTAAGGACCCGGGATACGGTCGGTTGGGACACTTTCGCCTTTTTTGCTATTTCCTTCATAGTCATTTTTGCCATCGGGATGAGCTCCTTTCAGAGTTACTAAAGAGTGCTTGCTATTGGCTTGATAAGTCAATGGATTCTAGGCGGTCTCGACAAACCATCCGCAGGTCAGGCTGTCGTGGGGGCGTGGAATATGCTGAAGATGACTAAGGAGCAGCTCATTGAATATAAGCGGAAAACCGTTGGTTTTATCTGGTAAAATAATGCAAGAAATCTTGTGCCTTACCTCACCGCCCTTCAGAACGTCGAGCTGCCGATGCTCATTCAGGGCAAGGCAGATCGTACCTACGCCAAACAGCTGCTGAGTGCGGTCGGGCTGGAGCATCGGATGGGTAACCGTCTGACACAGCTGCGGCGGCGAACAACAGAGGGTCGCTATCGCGATTTCGCTCTCCAATCGCCCGAAGCTTGTACTCGCCGATGAGCCCACGGGTTCTGTAGACAGCGCAATGGGAGAGCAGGTTCTCGATATCTTCCGCCGCCTCAATCGGAATATGTGGGTGACGATCGTGATCGTCACCCACGATCTCTCCGTCGCGGACAAAGTAGACCGCGTTGTCGCCATTCGTGATGGATTGACAAGCACGGAATGGGTTAAGCGCGGCAACGGCGCTGAACCTGCGCCTAGCACTTCTGAAGCTTCGAACGGAGATTCGACTCTAGCTTCAGCAGGTGCCAGCTTTGGTGCTCAGCATGAGGAATTTGTTATCATCGATCGTGTTGGCCGGTTGCAAATACCCAAAGCTTACTTGGAAGCGATGAACGTCGACGGTAAAGCGGTGCTCGAATTTGACGGTAAACGATTCAACGTAGGTCCACCTGATATGACTCTTGATCTAACTCTCAAAGCGGGAGGCGAACGGACGAATGGAACGAGTCGCGACCAATCTGGTACAGGAGATTTTTCTGAAGCTATGTCAACAGGATAGAATGCCCGAACATCCGAAGGAGTGGCTGTCCCTGACGGGATATCGTCTGTTTGTCGACCGATGGCGCCGCAATAAACGGGCAGCATGGCTGCCGTTGGATTATTATGCCGTGTCAAGCGAGGCCACTCCGGAACAAGCTTTACTCGACAAGGAATTCGAGACGCTCGTGCTTCGACTGCTTTTGCGGTTTAAGCCTCGGATGCGCACTGCTTTTTATTTGCGTATTTTCAAGCAATTCAGTTATGGAGAATTCGCTCGAAAGCTCGGTTGCTCCGAAAATACGGTCAAATCTTTCATTAGACGTGGCAAAGCACAATTAGCGAACTTACTATTGGGAAATCGATTTATAGCTCTGCCAACTGCGAGGAACGATAGTGGAGGAGTTGGCTATGTGGCAACTCCTCATTCTATTGACGGGCAGGGATGTACAATAAGGGTATCGAATAGTGTTCTATAAAGGGGTGTAGGCTTTTGATAAAGAAAGTGTCTTTTACTGTACTAATAATAATCGGTATGGCATTTTTACTTTACTTGATGACAGAAACTTATTATAGAATTCAAGTAACCGTTACTACATTGACTAGTAATCATAATTCCTTTCTAATGATGAGTTTATGGGGGTTCTTATTTGGAGTTTTAATTGAATGGAAAGCTTTGTACAACTTGATAAGCGGGCATATTAAAGTTAAGTGGAAGTTACTTATACCAACTACTATTTAACGGTGATAATCTTCATTCCAAGGATATATTGGGTACAATGGTACGGACTCGGAGGTCCTTTTTATTTAGATATGTTATGGAAACCTGAAATTCAGATGCTGCTTACTGCTTTTTCTGGTATCTTATTAATTCGTTCATTAGGTGAGAAGGAATAGCAGACAGACAACGTATTCCGAATATAAACATGATAAAAGAAAAAACAATGATAATTCGGTAATGGAATTGGCTCGTATTTTAAGAGTCAGTTCCATTTGGTAGCCCAGCATAAGGAAATTTGTTGAGCTCAGGTTGCCCGCTTATATATATTGAAATATTTGTATTTCGTTGTTATGATTATCTCATAAATCGACTGTGTGTGACTGGCGGAGCATGGGTAACCATGAGGGAGCACATGGATAATTAGCCGTACGCCTGGGCAGAGGTAAGGGGAGAATGATTCCCTTACCTCTTTATTTTTTGATCCATCTAGAAGGGAATGATATGATGACAGCAGAAAAATTAATCTTGGATGGTAATCGAGTTGCAGCTGACATTAAGGAAACCTTGTTGGCCAGAATTAATCGTCTGTCTGAAGAAGGTATTGTACCCTGTTTGGCAACTATTTTAGTCGGTGAAGATCCGTCATCAGCCACCTATGTACGGATGAAAGGTAACGCATGTAAGCGACTCGGTATCCATTCAATTCGTGTTGATCTTCCTAAGAATACTTCAACGAGTGAATTAGTTGCAGCCATTAACAAGCTTAATGCTGACCCAAAAGTACACGGAATATTGTTACAACACCCCGTTCCTAATCAAATAGACGAAAGAGCAGCATTTGAAGCAATAAGTATTGAAAAGGATGTAGATGGGGTAACAACTCTGGGATTTGCTCAAAACGCCTTTGGTTTCGCCGATTTTCCTTCCTGTACACCAGCAGCAATAATTGCTATTTTAGACTATTACAATATCCCTATCGAAGGGAAACACGCTGTTGTAATTGGGAGAAGTCCAATCCTTGGAAAGCCTGTATCCCTAATGCTTTTAAACAAAAATGCAACGGTAACGACATGCCATTCCAAAACAACTAATTTAGAAGATATGGTTCGTTTAGGCGATATTGTAGTGGCGGCGGTTGGTAAGCCCAAATTTGTTCAGGGTGATTGGATAAAGCCAGGTGCTATTGTGTTAGATGCTGGTTACAACGAAGGTAACATTGGGGATGTTGACTATGATAATTGTCTAAAAAACGCATCCGCGATTACTCCTGTTCCAGCAGGGGTAGGTCCAGTAACAATAGCTATATTGCTCAAACACACTGTTGAATCAGCAGAAAAATTAGCCTAGGAACCTTGCCCGATGAAAGGAGAAATAATGATGCCAACCCTGAATCATGTACCGATTGCAAAGGCAGAAATGCTTATTAGAAAACCTGTGGAAGAGGTGTTTGAGGCTTTTATCGACCCTGCGATTACTACAAAATTCTGGTTCACCAAAAGCAGCGGAAGATTAGAATCGGGAAAAAATGTCCAGTGGGATTGGGAGATGTACGGTGCTTCTGCAGACGTTGATGTAAAAGAAGTTGAGGAAAACAAGCGAATACTCATCGAACTTGGCACCACGGTTGAGTGGATTTTTACTCCTCGGGCAGAGAACGAAACTTTCGTTTCTATTATAAACACAGGGTTTGAGGGAGATGGGGATGACATCGTAAAGCAAGCTATAGATTCAACAGAAGGATTTACGATTGTTCTCTGCGGGCTAAAGGCGCTTCTTGAGCATAACATCGTCTTGAATCTCGTAGCAGATAAGGCTCCGGACTCCCACGTTAATCGTTAGTAAATAAATATTATCATCTATAAATAATAATGATACACTATGATAGAGTTATAATTGATCTTAGGGTATAAGGACGGTAAAAATGAGCAGCAGACAAACTAAAACAGACGTTATCTTAATTGGTGCTGGTATCATGAGTGCTACTTTGGGGTCACTACTGAAAGAATTAGCACCGGACTGGGAAATTACAGTGTTTGATAGGTGTGCAAACGCAGGAGAGGAAAGTTCTAATGAATGGAATAATGCGGGAACGGGGCATTCTTCGCTGTGTGAGCTTAACTACACCGTCGAACAACCGGACGGTTCCATAGATATTAGCAAAGCTATAAAAGTTAATGAAGAGTATCAGGTTTCAAAGCAGTTTTGGTCTTATCTTGTAAACAGCAATCTGATACGTAATCCGCGGGACTTTATCGTATCAGTGCCTCATATGAGTTTTGTACAGGGGGATCAAGATGTAACGTTTTTAAAGAAACGTTCTGAAGCTCTGTCTAACAATCCCCTGTTTGAAGGGATGGAATTTTCCGATGACCCGGGAAAACTGATGGAATGGATTCCGCTTATGATGAAAGACCGGACATTAAGTAAACCTATAGCGGCAACAAGAATCGAATCTGGAACTGATGTCAACTTTGGCGCTTTAACACGCACATTGTTTGACCACTTAAAGAGTAAAAACGTCGATATAAAATTCAAACATAACATTGATGATATTAAACGTACTAGCGACGGTTCGTGGGAATTGAAAGTGCGGAATGTCGATAACGGTACCGTCGAACGCCAGACTGCAAAGTTCGTCTTTATCGGCGGCGGGGGAGGAAGCCTGCATTTACTGCAAAAATCCGGTATTCCTGAAGGAAAGGGTATCGGAGGATTTCCGGTAAGCGGACTATTTATGGTGTGTCAGAAACCTGATATTGTAGCGCAACATCGTGCAAAAGTATACGGAAAAGCTGCGATTGGTGCTCCTCCAATGTCTGTTCCGCATCTTGACACAAGATTTATCGATAAGAAAGAATCATTGTTCTTTGGACCGTTTGCCGGCTTCTCACCAAAGTTTTTAAAATACGGTTCAATGTTTGATTTGTTAACTTCGGTAAAACCGCATAATCTTGTAACTATGATGGCGGCAGGTGTAAAAAACATTCCATTGACAACATACCTGATCAAGGAAGTTATGTTATCAAAAGAAAAGCGCATGGAAGCTTTAAGGGAGTTTGTCCCGAACGCCAAAAGCGAGGATTGGGAACTACTAGTAGCAGGCCAGCGTGTGCAAATTATCAAAGATACTGCTGCCGGCAAAGGAACGCTTCAATTCGGTACGGAGGTTATTAGTGCCGCTGATGGCTCGATAGCTGCATTGCTCGGCGCTTCTCCGGGTGCTTCTACCGCCGTTTCCGTCATGCTTGAGATAATAAACAAATGCTTCCCGCAACATATAAAAGTGTGGGAGTCGAAAATAAAAGAAATGATTCCTTCTTATGGCGTGTCACTGTTGAAAAACCCAGAGCTTATCCGCGAAATTCATACTTCAACAGCGCGGACGCTTGGTCTAAGCGAAAACTTGCCGTTACAGATAGCACGTCGAACCGTATCATAAAAACTAAAGTTCAATAATCGACCAAGACGAGGCTGCCGGCATGATCGGCGGCCTTTTGTTTACCCAACAATAGAAAGTACTTTGCGTCAAGGTACAGGGAACCAATGTTAAAGATCTGAGAAATAAGAGTAGTAATAAAGACCATATACAAATTTCTATGAAAAATCTGCAGGTCGACAAAAACATACCAGGTAAAAGGTAGAGTTAGATGCTGATCGTAATAGTAAAATCGATTTGATTAAGGAGTATTCAATAAAAGCAGCAAAAGAATCTTCGATTGTAAAAATACACATAGAAACTAAGGGTAGCACAATAGACTCTCTTAACTTCATATTTGTCAATACGGATGGAGGCTGGAAGTTATTTAAGATTGATTAATACCGATTAAGGTTGATCATCAGTTAATACGCTGTACTATTGACATTTCTAGGGGGACTACAATGGGTTTTCTAAGCATTATTCTTGCACTTTTCGGAATATTAATGTTTTTCAAGCCTTCATTAATTTGGTCGATCACTGAAAGTTGGAAATCCAACGACGGAACAGAACCCTCTCACCTTTATATTTGGTCAACACGCTTTGGTGGGGTAATGTGTACTCTTGCTGGCTTGGCAGGTATATTGGGTTTTATAATTATGTGATAAATGTTCAGCTGATGCAATTAATGGACATAGAATATCTTTTTTAAGGAGGAGTATGAATAAGGGGAATGTGATTTTTTTACAGGGGTGACATTTATGACTAAGAGAATTCTGATTTTAACAGGTGATGCGGTAGAAGCCTTAGAAGTGTATTACCCGTACTTTCGGATACTGGAAGAAGGTTATGAGGCCGTAATTGCTTCACCGAAGAGAAAAGTATTGCGCACTGTCGTGCATGATTTCGAGGGATTGGAAACCTATACGGAAAAACCGGGCTATCAACTGGGCAATGTCATTTAGTTTAGCTCAAAGACAAGAACAGGAATAAAAATGAAATCCGAAACGGCATGGGTAAAGTCCTGTGCCGTTTGTTTTTTTGGTGAAAGCAAAAAAAAAGTGCACA
>NZ_JBEQAP010000005.1:0-197503 GCF_041640265.1 Cohnella sp. | reverse complement strand
TTGAACGTAGCATGGAAACACCATCCGTTCGGTATAAGTTTAGTTATATTATACCATATTAACGCGGTGTCGCATTAAATTAATTGGACATAATAAAAGCTGTCGAGACTTTCTCGACAGCCTGAGAGAAGCCTAATCGGCTTCTCTAGTTTTTTCCTGCGGCTTTGTTACTAGCTGCTCGCAGATCTAATCTATTGGTCGTCTCCAACTGCAGTACCTCTCCGGGCACGAATGATACAGAATGCTTAAACAACGGACCATTGTATACGAAGGTGTGGTACTCTCCGCCCTCTCCCATAGGACAAACCTGCTGCTCTCGCAATATATCCTCGTAAAAGACCGAATCAAGCTTCCTCCCTAGCCATTCCTTCGAAAGAACACGATCGCTTACGCGTATGATGACGGCTTCATAGCCGGAATCTACGAACTCCCTCAATGCTTCACGCGTCCCGTCAGGCTCCATCCACAGCGGATATGCCGCCTGTATACCTACCGCTTCCGCCACTCCGGTTCCCCACTCCCTGTGTTCCGCAAGAAATAGGTCCCCGAAGGCAATTGCTTCGAATGAGTACTTCGTTTGCAATTCGCGAAGTGTCCGAATAAAATCGCTCGTATACGTGTCAAAGGTGCAGGAAATGAATTCCACCGGCAAACTCAATGCCTCGGCTTGAGCCTCGATAAGCTCTATCCTCTCTCCGTGGCCAAACGTTCGTCCGATCTCCGCAGGCACTGTCGTTAGCAAACAAACGACCTCGAGGCCTTCTCGGATAAGCTTATCCAGAGTCATGCAGCTATCCTTGCCGCCGCTCCAGGACAGCGCCACTCTTGTTACTTTGGCACTCATAAATCTACCCCTTATATTTTCAGCCGCATGCGCGTCAGTCTGCGTATGATGAAAATGCCCAGGAAAACACCTGTAACTAATCCTATATAATACATTAGCAAGGTATTGTCGCTATTATTGAACATGCTGGACACAAATGAAGCGGATAGTAGTGTGAAGCACACAACGAAGCCAACCTCTACCACTCGTTCCCAAAAGTTGAAAATAAGCAGCTTCCCGTTATTTTCCGCGCGATTTCTTTCAAATGCCCTTATTCCGCCCCAAGCTGTCACTAGCAGTATAATACCTAGAACGATAACGTGTTTAAGGGATATCCAATCATATTGTAAACCCACATAGCTTGTTATATTGAAATAATCTTGAAATCTATAACTGTAACTATAATAATCGTTCCTATATGGAATATGGTGGACATTCATGAAGTCCCGTACTAATTCCCATATCCCTATAGGCAGAATAAACACCATGAACGAGATCACACCTTGAGAAGCCATACTGCCGCAAATGGCACCAAGAAACAACGCAAAACTGTACAAAGCCACACCGACTAACAAGGAATAGAGGACTTCGTTGATATGGAACATGAGACTGAAGTACGAGGACACCGGTGAACTTGCCATAACGACCATATCAATTCCCGTATTGATGACAAGCGATCCCGTAAGCAAACCAATGCCGACCAACCACTTGGTGATAAAAATTTGGCGGCGGGAATACGGCAACGAGAAGAGAAGCTCTTGTACTCCATTGCGCCGTTCCGCTGCCAGCTGGATAAGCGCTAATAAGAATAAAGCTATCACAAGCCACATTCTGCTGCTTGATTCCAGCCCCCCGTATTGATAGGCATCTAGCATGGAGTGAGTACCGGCAATCCGCATGTCGATCCAGTACTGCTCGCCCATGAACCAAGCATTAATTCGTTGCATGCCAAGCATCAAGAAATGGACGATCGGTAATACCCAGAACATGACCCGCGCTTGACGAATTTCCCTGATAGCTAATACTTTAACCCACATGATTCTTTCCTCCCAGCTTCCATACGAATAAGTCCTCTAGCTTCATTGGAAGCTGTTCCATTAAAAGAGGATTGAGCAGGGATAGCTCACTAAGCACCTTCGCATTGCTTTCTGAATCGATGAGAACCGTATAGACCCGACCCACATTCTCTAACACTTGTACGTTTGGAGAAGCTAACCATTCCTTCTGCGTATCCCCTTGGAACACAATCTGATACTTGACAATCGCTCCATTCACGCTTTCGGCCATTACATGCGTCTCGATTGCCCCGTCCTTCATGATCAGTATCGTATCCGCGATCCTCTCCAGCTCTCCGAGCAAGTGGGAGGAGATCACAAGTGTCCGCCCCTCTTCCGCAGCCTCAATCAACAGCGTCATAACCTGCTTCTTGGCGATGGCATCGATTCCGTTGGTTGGCTCGTCGAGCAGGATGAATTGCGCTTTGGTGGACAAGCCTAGCACCGTGCTGAACATCATCCGCATCCCTTTGGAGAACTGTCTGATCTTCCGGTTCAGCGGGAGCTCGAGCCGGAGCAATGTATTCTTGAAATAATCCATGTCAAAGGCCGGGTATATTTGGGCGTAGAATTTAGCGCTCTCAATAGGTGTATAGCCAAACAAAGCTTCCGGACTATCGGGAACAAAAATAACGTTTTTCTTAGTCTGCGGATGTTCATGAATGGATTTACCTTCGTACTCCACTGTTCCCGAGTCCGGAATAAGGACACCCGCCATCGTTTTGAACAATGTTGTTTTGCCTGCGCCGTTCCTTCCGACGACTCCAACCACTTGTCCTTGCTGGAGCATGAAATCGACGCCTTTCAGCACCTCCTGCTGGTCGATGGCTTTACTCAGACCTCTTACTGTCAACATCGGTTTCCCCCCAATATGTATCGACCTCTTCTTGTATCCATGATTTAAAGTGTTCCTTAGGTATTCCTAGATGACGAGCTTCTACGATCAATCGCTTCAGTTCTTCGCGGAGCTGCTCGCCCCTCTCGCGCTCCATTCCCGGAGACGAGGCTGGCTTGCATACGAATGTGCCCTTTCCACGGACTGTCGCAATTACGCCTTGCCGTTCCAGCTCCTGATAGGATTTCGCTACCGTATTCGGATTAATGAGCAGCGTGGCGGACATCTCGCGAACGGATGGAATCTTATCCCCCTCCCTCAGACCCCCTTTGACAATAAGCTCTTTCATTTGATTCACGATCTGTTCATAGATGGGCAACAGGCTCCGATCATTAATTTGTATCATGAGTCATCGGGTCGCTCCTCTCCGTCTTGGGTTTTAATTTCATGTGTACTATTCGGTATAGTACACATAGTACTCGATGGGAAAGAAAATGGCAAGAACAATTTTCAGAGCTCAGAGCCACTCCTTCTCGCTCCTTTAGGACGGTATCCCGTTCGCTCAGAGTATTTATGTGAGGTTGGCGGACACTTACACAAAAATAAAAGCACCCCGAAGGATGCTCAGCCAGCTGTTACGTGTTATTGAATCATTCCATGCAGATCGATGAGGAGTCTGACCGATGAGGTTATGCTTTCCCAACACTGCCGAATAACTGCATCTTGGAGACAACCGATCGTTTGACCGCATCCCGTGCAAGCTTCAGATAATTCCGAGGATCATACTCTTCTTCATGCTGTATCAAAAAGCTGCGGACTGCTGAGGAAAAAGCCATTTGATTGTCGGTGTTCACGTTAATTTTTGCCGTACCGCACGAGATGGCTCTGCGAATGTCCTCAGCTGTCATGTGGAATGTTACTCCTTTCCCACTGCCCCTACGGACGATCTGGTTATAAGCTCCGGAAGCATGATGACTTTCTGTGTCGTGACGTTTGGATCGTTGATTTTACCCAACAACAGATCAACAACCTGCCTGCTCATATCCTCCGTAGGTTGAGCTATCGTTGTGAGCGCCGGATATACAATAGATGCGTGGAGCGTATTGTCAAACCCGATAACCGACAGATCGCCGGGAACAGACAGACCACGCTCGCGGGCAGCTTGAATCACTAAAGTAGCCAACAAATCATTACATGTGAAGATGGCGGTCAGATCGGGCCGAGCTTCGAGAAGTTCCGCCGCAGCTGCTTTGGCGCTTTCCGGATTGGGAATCACCTGCACAACTAGTCCGGGATCATAAGAAACCCCGGCTTCTTCCAGCGCTGCTCGGTAGCCCCGAACACGTTCGTTACTGCTAACAAAGAGTTCATCTTCCGCCACGACCGCAATGCACCGATGTCCGGACTCCAGAAGGTGTGCCGCAGCCATTCTACCTCCGAGAAAATCGTCAACCCTAACCGCATCAACAGCTAATGTCGGGATATCTCTCGCGATCAAGACTACCGGCATCGATTTCAATAGACCCGTTATGGTTGCGGCATCAACATCCCCTGTCCCGATAATGACGCCGTCCACTCGCTTTTGTTTAAAGAACCGGATATTTCGCTGAGTCCGTTCGGGTTTGTTATCCGTACTGCAGATAATGACGCTAAAACCCATCTCATGTGCGCGATCCTCGATATTCCTGGCAATCTCCGCAAAGAACGGATTTGCAAGGTCGGGAATCAGCAGGCCCAGCGTAAAGGTTTGTTTGCCCGTTAGCGCAGATGCGACCATACTTGGCTCATATCCGAGTTCATGCATGATGCGAACGACTTTTGTCCGCGTTCTTGTGCTGATTCGTCCGTTACCGTTCATAACCTTGGATACGGTAGCAATGGAAACTTCAGCCCTCTGTGCAATATCATAGATTGTAGTGTTCATAGGTACCTCGTTGCCTGCCGCCACTTTATACCTCTTGAACGATTCTTGCTTCCGCTTCAGCCAAAGTAACGGGACGTTTCTCACGTAATGAAATACCCGCGGCGAAAGCGATAAGTTCAGCCTGATAGCCGTCATTCACGTCAACCGGTACCTGTGAATCGTTAAGGACAGCATCGATAAAACAATGCATCTCCTTGACGTAAGCTTCCTTGTACCGTTCCAGGAAGAAATAATGCGGAGTTTCCCGGCTGACGCCGTCTTTCGTGTAAAGCTCCGCAGTATTAGGGGTATCGTTCTGAATGGCGATGCTGCCAACGGAACCGAATGCCTCCACCCTTTGGTCGTAATAATGCGCCTGACGGCTATTGACAATGACCCCAAGAACCCCGTTCTTGAATTTTAAGGTAATAATCGCCGTGTCGATATCTCCGCATTCAGCGAATACCGGATCGACCTTAACGGCACCCTGAACATAAACCTCCTCGACATCGCTGCCTGTCAAGAAACGGGCAAGGTCGAAATCATGGATCGCCATATCGGCAAACAATCCGCCCGAGCTTCTAATATAAGCTTCCGGCGGAGCCGCAGGGTCGCGGGACGTGATCTTCAGAATATGCAGATCCCCTGCCTTGCCAGCTTTCAGCAGTTCGTTCACACGGCTCATATTATGATCGAACCTGCGGTTGAAGCCGAGTTGAAACTTAATCCCGGCTTGCTTCACCCATTGCAGCACCTGAGCCGTCTTGCTCAAATCCAGGCTGATCGGTTTTTCGCAGAAAATATGTTTGCCGGCGAGCGCGGCTTCTTTAATAATGCCGACATGCGTATCAGTTGGCGAACAGATCAGAATGGCATCGATTTCCGGATCGTTAAGGATATCCCTGTAATCTTCCGTTACTTTTTCAATCCCGTTCTGTGCAGCCCAATCCCCGACCTGTTCCGCAAAAATATCCGAAATCGCTCGGATCTCAACTTCCTTGAAATTCTTCAAATTTTCCGCATGAAGCTTACCGATTCTGCCTGCTCCAACGATTCCTACTCTCAACTTTTGCATGTATGGGTTCCTCTCATCCTGGATTTGTTTTTTATATATGGACGGTTTTAATACCGTGCAACTACCATCTTCTTGCGGGTATAGAATTCTACCCCATCCTTGCCGTTGGCGTGAAGATCTCCATAGAACGACTTCTTGTAGCCCGAAAATGGAAAGAAAGCCATGGGTGCGGGAACCCCTACATTGATACCCAGCATACCGGCATCGATGTTGTCTCTGAATTCGCGAACTGCGCTGCCGCGGGTTGTGTACAGGCAAGCGCCGTTGGCAAATTCGGAACGGTTGGTCATTTCAATCGCATCTTGCAGGCTGTCAGCACGGATCACCTGGAGAACCGGAGCGAAAATCTCGTCGTTTACAATCGCCATACCGGGCTTCGCATTGTCAAAAATCGTTGGCCCGATAAAATAACCTTCTCCCGAAGCTGCCGCGGCTGTCCGGCCGTCCAATACAAGACTCGCTCCTTCGGCTACGCCTTTCTCGATGTACCCGATTGTCCTTGCTTTGTGAGACTCGCGAATGACCGGTCCCAGAAAGGTTCCTTTTTCCATGCCGTTGCCTATGGTTAGCTCGCTGGCCGCCTTCACTAGTCGAGACACCAATTCATCCGCACTGTCACCAACTGCCACGACAACGGAAGCCGCCATACATCTCTCCCCTGCCGAGCCAAACGCAGCGTTCGTGATTTCTTTCACGGCAAGGTCCATATCCGCATCCGGCAAGACGATGGAATGGTTCTTCGCTCCGCCTAGCGCTTGTACTCGTTTTCCATGCGCCGCGGCTGTTTTATAGACATACTCCGCTACAGGCTGAGACCCTACGAACGAAATTGCCGCGATATCCTCGTGCTCCAGCAGTCCATTTACAACATCGTGCGCGCCATGAACGATATTCAGCACTCCATCCGGAAGACCCGCTTCCTTAAAGAGCCCGGCAAGACGATTCGCGAGAATCGGCGTTCGCTCGGAAGGTTTAAGGACAAATGTATTGCCGCAAGCAATAGCTAACGGATACATCCAACAAGGGACCATCATCGGGAAGTTGAACGGCGTAATGCCCCCAACTACACCGATCGGATAACGGTAGAATCCCGATTCAATTCCTGTAGCGATATCGGGCAAGACGCTTCCCATCATTAAAGTCGGTGCGCCTGCAGCGAATTCCACACACTCGATGCCGCGTAGAACCTCGCCATAGGCTTCACCATAACTTTTGCCGTTCTCCTGGGTAACTAGGCGTGCCAGCTCATCCCAATGATCGACTAGCAGCTGCTGGTACTTAAATAAGATGCGGGCGCGTTTCGGAACGGGGACTTTGCTCCATTCTTTGAATGCTTCCTTGGCTGATGCCACTGCCCGTGCTACGTCCTCTTTCGTAGAGATTGGTACATTAGCGAGCGCTTCTCCCGTTGCCGGATTAACAACCGTATCTTTCCGGTCCACAGACGCGTTCACCCATTGTCCGCCGATGAAATTTTGCAAATTCAGTTCGCTGATTGCCATGCTCTTAGCCACCCTTTCAAATTGAAATCAATGTTGTATATTAATAGCTGATATTTCCGAGCCGTTTGGCGATGAAGGTATGGATCTCTTCGGCGGTTGGCATCGCGTCCGAACAATTGTGCTTCGATACGACGATGGAAGCCGATGCGCTCCCGAACTGCTGGCATTGATTGATTGGCCAACCTTGCATCAGACCGTAAATGAAGGCGCCGGCAAATGAATCACCCGCCCCGAACGTCTTGATGACATTTTCCGCAGGGAATATGCCTGCCTTGAATGTTTCCCCGCTCTTCGCGAAGGCAGTGGAACCTTCTCCGCCGTTCTTTACAACGACAAGCTTCGCCCGATGATTAAACCATCTGCGCGCAGTAGCTTCGTCATCTTTCTGAATGGGTCCGGTCGTCGTCTCCAAGATATCAAATTCTTCACGACCGCCAATAATGATGTCGCTTTTCTCGGCTGCTAGATTGCAGTAAATCGACGCCTCTTCCTTCGACTTCCAAGTATAGTTGCGGAAATCAATGTCGTAGATGACAACAACACCGTGCTTTCGAGCGTAATGAATCGCTTGGAAAACGGCTTCCCGTGACGGGCTTTGTGCAAGCGCCGTACCCGAAATGAGCAGTGCTTTGCTGCTGCGGATATACTCTTCATCGATATCAGCCAGTTCCAGCCTCAAATCTGCCGTATTGTCTCGATACATTAGAATGCTGCAATCCGTCGGTGATTTGATTTCCGTGAAAGCCAAACCTGTCACGCTTCCGGACATGTCCGTTACGACATGGCTCGTGTCGATGCCATCGCGCTTGAAATAGTCGCGAATGAACCTGCCGAATTGATCATTCGCCACTCTGCCGATAAATCCGGCTTTTAGGCCCAGCCGCGCAATGGCAATGGTGATGTTGGCAGGGGATCCGCCGACATATTTGGTGAAAGTAAGCGTCTCCTCCATCGGCCGGTTGATTTCATTGGCGTTCAAGTCGATGCATGCCCGCCCCAAACCAATGAGATCAAACTTGCGCTCATTCGGGAATTCGATCGTAGACATTTTATATACCTCCCATGATTCAATATGCTTATTTCTTCGGCGGCATTAACCATTCATGGTCGGGGTCGTTGTGAAACTTCCAAACCCGATGAGGTCCTGCCATAACATTCAGGTAATAAACGTCGTAACCAGGCGGAGCGGACACCGGATGATATCCCTTCGGTACCAGAACGGCATCGCCATCCTTAACGATCATGGTTTCGTCCAAAGAGAGATCGTCCGTATAAACCCTCTGGATGGCGAATCCCTTGCCAGGATTCACTTTGTGGTAATAGGTTTCTTCCAGATAGGATTCGTTCGGCAGATCGTCCTGGTCATGCTTATGTGGCGGATAACTTGACCAATGACCGCCCGGCGTGAAAACCTCCACAACAAGCAGGCTGTCTGCAGGCTGCGACTCCGGCAGGATGTTGTGGATTTGCCGTTCAATGTTGCCGTATCCGCGCGTCTCGACCCCGACGTGTTCGGGAAAGATCAATCGGGCCGTATGTCCTCCTTGGCCTGGTGCGGTGCATACGGCTAGTTCCAAATCGGTAATCGCCGTCACTTCATAGAAATCGCCATTCGGGACATAGACGCTATAGGGCGGAATCTTCTCAAATACGGACATCCTCCGGCCGATCTCTTCTGTTCTAAGCTCTGAAGTCGCGACCTTGGCTCTGCCGGACAATAGAACAAGACACGCTTCCCGATCTTCGGTTTCTTTCTTCAAGCTTTGTCCCGCTTTGAGAACGAACACTTCAAAACCCACATATTTCCAGCCCGCCGATTCAGGCGTAATGGTGAGCAAGTTCCCTTGCTGATCTGCTTGTTTTCGGCCGGACACGATTAAATTGGACATAGACTCATTCGTCCTCCTTTTCCGTTCCTGAATCGGTCATATCCGTGATAATTCCGTCGATATAGCGCTTGGATAATTTCGCATACTCATAGGGATTAGCGACGGATGGATCCTGCTCGGCCTCAATGATCATCCATCCATCGTATTCTCTATCGTTAAGAGCCCGAAATATCGGTCCGAAATCGATGCATCCGTCCCCTGGTACTGTAAATACGCCAGCAATAACCGAAGCTTGGAAAGGGATTCCAGACTCCATGACCCTATCCAGGACAGACTGTCTTATGTCTTTCAAATGTACATAACCGACTCGGTCTCCGTGCTTTTGGATCAACTCTAGAGGATCATAGCCGCCGTAATAAGCATGACCCGTATCATATAGCAGGTGTACCAAGTCGGGATTAGTCGACGCCATCAGCCGATCAATCTCGTCAGGCTTTTCTACCACGGTACCGATATGATAATGGTAGACGAGCTTCATGCCGTTCTCTCGGCATATCTCTCCGGCCTGGTTCAGTCCCTCGACCATGTAACCCCATTCTTCCGGCGTTAAAGGAATGACGTTCTCTACAATTCCCTGCCGACGAGGGTCTCCGATAATAGAGCCCCCTAATTCACAAGTGACCACGTGCTCGGAACCCATCCGTTTAAGAAAATCGACATGCTGCCGATACGACTTCAATTCCTCATCGCGTCTCGCTGGATCGGAGAATAATACGCCCTTCCATTGAGAGGTTAACCGAATTCCCTTTTCCGCCAAAGCGGTCTTTAACACATCCGGATCTTTCGGAAATTTCCGGCAATTCTCCGTGGCGCTGAATCCGAGGGAAGAGAAATCCCCTAGTAAATCCTCAAATGTATAGTGGTCACCCAACGTCAGTACATCTTCATTCACCCAATTAATGGGTGAAATTCCTAGCTTCGTCTTATCCAGCTTCATGCTTGTGAACCTCTCTCTCCTTCGACAGTGCTGTTAGAATGGCTTGGCGATTTTGATTTTTTGCTCTGCATCCTGATACGACGCAGTTACCTTCTCACTTTCGGAAACTTCGGCCACGCCGACGCGCCACCATGATTCATAACCGTTAGTGCCCGTTCCCGGAAGCACCTTTATTTCGATCAATACCGACTGCGTTTCATTTTTGGCCGCGGCAAGCGCATCTTTAAGCTCCGAGATGGTGTGAACCTGAATCGATTTTACTCCCAGTCCTTTAGCAACCGTTGCAAAGTCAATCGGCAGGTAGCTGCCGGTGAGTCGATTCGTTTCGGGCGACCGGTAACGGAATTCGTTCCCGAAGCCATCGCTGCCATGGCCCTTCTGAAGGTTATGAATGCATTGATAGCCGTTATTATCCAATAAGATCACGTTAATTTTACGTCCTTCCTGCAGACTCGTCAGAAGCTCCGAATGCAGCATCAGGAAACTGCCGTCTCCCACGAGCGTATAAACTTCCCGGTGCGGGTCGGCAAGCTTAACGCCGAACGATCCGGAAACTTCATATCCCATGCAGGAGAAGCCATATTCCATGTGGTAAGTGTTCGGCTTCCGGCTTCTCCACAAGCGGTGCAGATCACCTGGCAGGCTTCCCGCCGCACATACGATAACGTCATCCTCACCTATGAAGGAATTGAGCGTTCCGATAACTTTTGTCTGGACAAGCCCGTCATCCCGGCTTAGTCCATACAGCCGATTGACTTCCGCGTCCCATTCCTGCTTAAGGCCCTTCAGATAAACGATATCGTGCGAGCCGTTATACTTTTCTGCTCCTAGCGTCTCGGTAAGAGAAGTCAATGCTTCCCTAGCATCCGCGACGACCATGTGAGCATTCATCTTCATAGCGTCGAAGCTGCTCACATTGATGTTTAGAAATTCCACTTCGGGATGCTGAAAAGCGCTTTTTGAAGCTGTTGGAAAATCGGCCAGACGAGTGCCGACACATATAATCAAATCCGCCTCTTTGGCCAGACGGTTGGCTGCGAGTGACCCAGTAGTCCCAATCGCTCCCATATTGAGCGGGTGATCCCAAGGCACTGCGCTTTTGCCTGCCTGCGTCTCTGTAAGCGGAATGCCAAACGCTTCCGCGAACGCGATCGTCTCTTTTGTGGCCATGGCGTAATGAACACCTCCGCCCACAATCATCAGAGGTTTGGATTTTCTCTTTAAAACCTCTACAGCTCTATCCAGCGCGCCTTTGGAAACCGGGCGCCGCTCGATGAAGTGGATGCGTTTGTCAAAGAAGGATAAAGGATAATCGTACGCTTCGCATTGCACATCCTGCGGCAGGCATAACGTCACGGCACCTGTATCCACGGGGTCAGTCAATACGCGCATCGCCTGAAGAGCGGCCGACATCAGTTGTTCAGGCCGTGAAATTCGGTCCCAATAACGACTGACCGGTTTGAACGCATCATTGGCAGAGATCGTGTAATCTGCTGGATCTTCTACTTGCTGCAATACCGGGTCCGGCTGTCTGCAGGCAAAAATATCTCCTGGTAAAAACAGCACCGGAATCCGATTCACTGTTGCTGTGCCGGCGGCAGTTACCATATTTAAAGCCCCCGGTCCGATGGAAGAAGTACAGGCGAAAATCTCCAGCCTGTTCTTTTGTTTCGCATAGGCCATTGCCGCATGAGCCATGCCTTGTTCGTTCTTCCCCTGAATAAATTGGAGTGAACCCCGGTCATTTTCCAAAGCTTCTCCTATTCCAGTCACGTTTCCGTGGCCGAAAATGCCCATAACGCCTCTGACAAATTTTCGTTCTACGCCATCCATGCTGATATATTGGTTATCCAGGAACTTCAGCAGGGCCTGCGACATTGTTAAACGGATCGCTTTCAATCACGTCATCTCCTTCTGGGTAAGCGCTTTTTCATTGGATAAAAAAATTAAGTGGGCTGTTTTTCCGGAAAATAATTTCTGACAATCCGTTCCGTCGTTTCTTTGCCTGTCCGGATGGTTCGGGCGGCGTCCCACTCCCAATATTCCGGACGGAACAGCTCTACCGACACCATCTCGCTGTATCCGATTTCTTTCAGCACGCGCAGAATCGCATCAAGATTAACCGCTCCCTGACCTGGCCATACTCGGTGGTGATCGCGCAACGCACCTGCCGGCAAATTTTCGCAATCGTCGATGTGGAATACGAATATTTTACCGGGGTCTGCCGCTTTCAGATCCTCCAGCCTGGAATTCATCGCATGGAAATGGAAGCAATCCAGTACGATCCCGACGTTCGATCGATCAGCCGCCTGTACAATCTCGTAAGCCTGGCCGAACGTGTTGACCGAACAGTTCGGATAACCGACAAATTCAAGCGCGAGACTAACGCCGTACGGCTGCGCTAATTCCGACAGCTCATGGAGCACGCGAACCGTTTCCGCTTTGATTTGTTCACGCGTATATTCGCCGATGTCGAAAGTGGGTACGACGATAATCTTTTTGCAGTCGATGGTATCTCCAACCTCACATAGGAAGGCCAAATCATCTTTAATTTGCTTGAACCCTGCCTCATCGCGGAAGTTGATATATTCAAGCGCGTTAAACGCGTATGGTTTGATACGGTTGTTGCTGAAGAAGCCTTTGAGATCTTGGACGGTATGATCTTGGAGATACTCTTTCAATTTGTCCAGCCGGATTTCGATATAGTCGTATCCGAATTGCTCGCAATACTCCAAGTCCGTACGCAGATTAGAATTGTTCAGCGTGGTTGCTTCGTTAAAAGCGATTTTCATAGTTATGCCTCCGGCTTTACGATCTTTTATTCTTTCTTGAATCAAGGAGGACGGCTGTCACGATAATCCCTCCCTTAAGAATCTGTTGATAATAAGATGATACACCAAGCAAATCCAGTCCATTATTTAATACGCCAATGATCAATGCGCCAATGATCGTGCCTGGAATGGTTCCGATACCGCCGTTCAGGCTAGTGCCGCCGATAACTGCCGCCGCGATCGCGTCAAGCTCATACATCACTCCCAGACTCGGCTGACCGGAGCCAATCCGGGCCGTCAGCATGATCCCCGCGATTGCCGTAAGTAATCCAGCGTAGGCGTAAATCATGATTCGATAACGGTCAACGTTAACGCCGGCGATTTTCGCCGCTTGTTCATTACCGCCAATCGCGTAGGTGTACTTACCGAATTTTGTTTTGCTGAGCAGCAAGTGCGAGATAATTCCTAGCAAGATGAATATGACGATCGGGAACGGAATGCCGAGAACGGTTCCTTTGCCCAGAAACAAAAACGATTCCGTAAAATTTGCGATCGGCCTCCCCCCGGAATACAGAAGCGCCAACCCGCGGGCCGCAGTCATCATGCCAAGCGTTGCAATAAAGGCCGGAATTTTACCTTTTGCCGTAATGAAGCCGTTAACGAATCCTGCAAAGGCACCGATGCAAAGCCCCGTGAGAATCGGAACGATGAGCGGATATTCGCCCGGATGAGCCACGCTAGCAACGACAACGGATACTAAAGCGATTACCGAGCCCGACGATAAATCAATGCCTGTGGTGATAATGATCATGGTTACGCCCATCGCAATAATGCCGATGAACGAGATTTGTCTGACGATATTGATCAAGTTTTGCTTTACTAGGAAGGAATCCGATAGAAAAGTCATCAGGATGACCATTCCGATCAGGACGAACAAAATGCCATATTTACTCATAATGTGTGAAATGGCAATCTTACGCTCGTGAGAGTTTTTAGAGGAAACTGCAATACTCTCGTTCTGGTTGATACTCATACTTGACCTCCTAAATGAGAAAATTAACTGTATGCAAGCTCCATGATCCTCTCTTGCGAAGCTTTCTCCCGTTCTAACTCTCCCTTGCTGGCGCCTTCATGCATGACCAGGATCCGGTCGCTCATGCCAAGCACTTCCGGCAGCTCGGAAGAGATCATGATGATAGCCTTTCCGGTCTGGGCCAGCCTGGACATTAGCTTATGGATTTCGGCCTTGGCCCCGACATCTATGCCTCGAGTAGGCTCATCAAGGATGAGAATATCCGGATTGTTCATTAACCATCTGCCCAGCAGCACCTTCTGCTGGTTTCCCCCGCTTAAATTCATCATCTCTTGATTCAGGCTTGGTGTCTTGACATTCAATCGTTCCACGAATATCTTGCACATGTTGTTGGCAAGCTTGCTTTTGATGTAACCACTGCTGGTGAAGTCGTCGATACTGGAGATGATCATGTTGTCCTTCACGGATAAGGGAAGGAATGCGCCGGTAATTTTGCGGTCTTCCGTCAACAGTCCGATCTTGTAGCTGATCGCTTCTTGCGGCGAACGGATCGTTGCCTTCTGACCATGGATGTAAATCTCTCCGGAATCCGGAGGGTGAATGCCGAATATGCTTTCGATCACTTCCGTCCTGCCTGAACCCATGAGACCGGCAATTCCAAGAATTTCGCCTTTCCTGACTTCGAAGCTTATGTCATTAAACTTTCCGTTTCTCGTAAGGTTACGGACGGATAACGCGACTTCGCCAATATCGGCGGTTTCTTTGTGAAAGACCTGTTTGATTTCCCTGCCTACCATCATTTGAATGAGCGTATCCTGCGTGAAATCGGACGCTGCTTTTGTACCGATATATTGTCCATCCCTAAAAATGGTAATATCGTCGCTGATTCTGAAAATTTCATTCATTTTGTGGGAAATGTAAATGATTGTGACTCCTTTGTCCTTCAGCGACTCTATGATAGCGAACAATTGCTCGACTTCTTTATCGGTTATAGCGGAGGTGGGCTCATCCATAATAATGAGATCCGCGTTATGGGAAACCGCTGTTGCAATTTCAACCATCTGAATATTGGCAATGCTTAAGTCAATCATTTTTGCCTTCGGGTTAATATTCATGTTCAGGTCCTGTAATAATTGTCCCGCTTCCTGATCCATCTTCTTGCGATTGATCCAACCAAACCCTCTGGTGGATTCACGTCCCAAGAATATGTTCTCTGCAACCGTCATATGCGGGATCGGACTTAGCTCCTGATGTATCATGGAAATGCCATATTGGATGGCATCCTTGGATCCGTGCAGCTTAATGGGGTTTCCTTTATAACGAATGACTCCGCTATCCGGGGTATATATGCCGAAAATGATTTTCATCAAGGTTGATTTCCCGGCCCCATTCTCACCCATAAGCGCATGTACGGTCCCTTTTCGGACTTTAAGTTGGATATTGTCGAGCGCTTTAACGCCCGGAAACTCCTTTGTTACGCCGTCTAGCTCCAAGATGTATTCGGTATCCATACGTTCACCGCCGTTCAGGGTAATTGGAAAGCGGAAACCAGGCATCTCTGCCCGGCTCCGCTGCAAGAAGGTTCGGATTTACTTGCCCCACTTCTGGAAAAACACATCAACATTCTCAGGAGTAATTACCTCAAACTTAACGTCGATCATATTTGGTTCAAGCTTTTCACCGTTCACCGCTTTGACTGCGGTTTCAAGCCCGACTTTGCCTTGACCCATCGGATCTTGGAAAGCACTTACCTTGAGCTTGCCGCTCTTCACGAATTCAAGCGCGTCGATCGTTCCGTCGACACCGGCTACAATCGTCTGGTCAAGTTTACCTGCAGCTTCTAGAGCCATGATAGCGCCGATCGCCATTTCATCGTTGTTGGCTACGATCGCGTCGAACTTCTCGCCGGATTGGATCCAGTTCTCCATCAGAGTTAAACCTTCCGCTCTCGACCAGTTGGCGGTTGCTTCGCGGATGATCTTGATGTCCGGATTCTTCGCGAGTACATCTTTATTGCCTTGTGTCCGATTGACTACCGCTTCTTGCCCAAGCTGACCGTTCATGATTCCGATATTGCCTTTACCGCCGAGTAATTCCGCGACCTTCTCCATTTGAATCGTGCCGGCGACAAGCGAATCGGAACCGACATAAGCATAAATATCTTTCAGCGCGGATTCGTTCGGCTTCCGGTTTACGACGACGACCGGAATGTTCGCCGCTTTAGCCGCCTCAAGCATAGGGTCTACGGCTTCGGTTTGAACGGGGACCAGGATTATGGCATCGACCTTCTGCGAGACGAACGTCTCCATCTGGGTCAATTGCGTACCGTTGTCGTTCTTGGCGTCTACCATGATCAGTTCAACGTTATTATCCACTGCAGCCTGTTTCATGGAGTCGTACAGGTAGGACAGCCATTTGTCGTCGTAGATCGGCATTGCAGCGCCGATTTTAATTGTCTTTTTCTCTCCGCCGGCAGCCGTGCTGGCTGTTTCAGTACTTTTAGAGCCTGCATTCGCGGATTTGTCCGAGCCGCAGCCAGCCAGCAAAGCCGCGATCATGGTAACCATAAGAACCAATGCCCATACCTTGTTTTTTCTCACTTGTTTGACCTCCAGAATATTTGATGGTAACGCTTACAACATTCTTCTAAAAAAAATGAAGTATCTTTTCCTCCTTTTGAAGCTGTTGTATACCAAGTTGTAGTCAAGCTCATCAGATAGTAAGGGTAATCGGTTACCCTATGAACAGATTATATTTCAGGTTCCTGGATATTTCAATACCTTTTTTTAATGAACTTACGTTTTTATGCTGAATACCTAACCTCTTTTGACCGATTTTCCCCTTAAAACCCCTTACCAATGGATTTATCCATTTTTTGATAGATTAAACGGTTACCCTCAAACTATAAATCCATAGATAAAAAAAAGCCCCAAGGGCTTTTTTATCAATCATGAATTCTTGCGGTAGATTCCTTGACTGAAATCTCCGGCAACATTCGCACACGCTGCTTCGGCACTTCATCCTGCTCAATCTTTCTGATCATCATATCCATCACTTCTTTGCCTAACTCCCGGAGGGGCTGAGAGATCGAGGTGAGCTTAGGGCTGACAATGGAACACAACAGCGTATCGTCGAACCCGATAACCGACAATTGTTCCGGCACTTGTATTCCCCTCGCTCTTGATGCCTGCATGACTCCAATAGCAAGAAGGTCATTGCAGCCGAATATGGCAGTGGGTCTATCTTCGCGATCAAGTAATTTCACTGCAGCGATTTCCGCGTCGAGAACAGCAGGGCCGCTGATCACTATGAGATGGTCTTCTACGGTGATGTCCGACTCAGACAGCGCACTCTTGTAGCCTCGAATTCTTTCTTTGCTGCTAACAGATTCTTCGGCGATTACACCGACTCTTCTATGGCCAAGAGCTAGAAGATGGCTGGCAGCCATATAACCTCCGATGTAATCATCGACTGTGACACTGGATACTGACAACTCCGGACGCTCGTGAGCAAAGAGCACAACGGGAAACTTTTCACTAATCAGCTGTTTGAGAAGTGCTACGTTCTTAAATTTCGAAGCAATGATAAATCCATCTATACGACGCTGTTTTAATAGGTTTATATGTCGGGCTTCCTTATCGGCTTGATCGTCGGTGGAACACATCACGATGTTGTATCCAAGCTCCTGTCCGCGTTCTTCAATCTGCTTCAGGTATTCCGCATAGACCGGATTGCTGACGTCGGGAATAAGGAATGCGATTTGATAAGTCGATTTCCCTTTCATCGCGGAAGCAATTACATTGGGACGGAAATTGAGCTCTTCAATGATCCGGTTGATCTTTTCCTTTGTCTTTTCACTGATACGTCCCGTATTGTTTATCACTTTGGAGACTGTGGCAGTGGAGACGCCGGCAGCCTTTGCCACATCGTAAATAGTCGGAGGATTCACATCGACAACTCTTTTCCGCAGCTGATATCAGCATAACACCATACCGCGCTTATGCCTGCCTCCTCATTATACGAGAAAAAGTCGAATGAATCGATGACGAAAAAGGAAGTTTACCGCAGGAATGACAGTGACCGGCGGAATTTATTCATATTTTGTTGCGAATTGAGCGCGGAATCGATCTCCCATTGCCCTGCATATGTCCCATAAGTCAACCACGGGCTGGTTGGTAAACGGTTGCGTATGCATGTAGCCAGGCGGTCCGAATTCCGGAGTAAAAGAAACAAAAGAACGGCCTGAAGCCTGATGCAGCTCGCAAATTTCGGCCCACCATTTCTCATGTTGGATAAGAGCATACTCATATTCAGGCGCACGAAAATCTGGCACCTGCGGCCCCTGTTCATAGCCTACACGTCCGTGAATATGTACGGTATGCACCATCGCAATCGCTAGATTGTCGGCTTGGTCTGGCAACATAGACTCGCATACGTTACACCAATGACTGAAATCGGCTACGATTTTTAAATCAGGCAGATCTCTAAGTAAGCGGGCCGTACTCCATGGTGTAAAGGTGGCTCTCCCGCGATGAGTCTCATGCGCGATCGGCACACCGAGATCCTGTTCCAAACGGATTGAGCGCCGGAAGAAATCGAGTTGTTCCTCATATGGCATGGAATCCTTTCCGCTGTGCGAGTTTATAAGGAAAGGCTCGAAGCTTGCCGCTCGGCGTGCTTTCATTTCGAAGGATGCGGCATGATCCGGACCTTCCGTATGAATTTGCAAGACAAGGTCCAGGCCATATTGCACAATTAAGTTTCTAAATAAAGCTTCATCCTCAGCAGACGGCATCGGAGTTTCCACGCCCGTGTATCCCGCTTCGGCGATTTGGCGAAGCTGGCTGTCCCAGGTGCCCGTCATTCCCCATGCCGCTTTTATCACTTTTAATTTCATCGATATTCACATCCCATCTAATTTATCCATGAGGGCCGGAACTTTAGCCGGCCCGCTCCAGCTGCCTTGACGAATATCCGTCGGCGTTTGCCCGGAAAATTTCTTGATCATCCGCGATAGATGATAGACGCTCTTAAAGCCGGTACGGTCCGCAATTTCCCCGAGGGAAAGCCCTGTGCTTCGCAGCATCTCGAGCACATGCTCTACCCTCACCATCCATAAATAACGCATTGGAGTAACACCCTCGTATTGACGAAAAAGCCGAATGAGGTACTCATTTGATACACCGGATAAGTCCGCTATCTGGTCTAGATTTAACGATTCTTCGAATCTTTTGCGAATTTCGGATTTCGCCCTGATAACCGAAGAATGTTTTCCGGCCTCCAGACGTTCGTTCTGACTTTCTGTCTGGTAAAGCTGAATCGCGGCTACCGCCAAAGTGCACCGAAGATCCCTTTGGGAATCAATCATATTGCTATGCGTTAATGTCTGCAGAACATCTGTCAAATGGTTCATAGCATCTGACAATGGAATCATTCTCGGCAACAGTTCCAGCTTCGAACCTATCTGATTCCAGGTTTGTCCGAGCATATCATCCGCCATTTCGATGTGAATCCAGTGATGCCAGGTTTCCATGTTTTCGGCGAAGTAGAAATCCTCCCTGCAACCTGGATGCAGCAGAACTGCATGCCCTGCCGGCACGAAATAACTTTGTTCGTCTATATGAATGGTCACATGGCCTGTATGCACAGTAAAAAACTGGAGGTTCGGCTGCAAACGCGGCCCCCATCGTCCACCGGGCGGGTAAATGGTATTTCCTGCAGTCGCATCACTTATTACAGATAGGAGCATTCGATTGTCTTCCCATGGGTTCAAGGTCATGGCGGCCTCCAAGATCAGTCGTTTAGGAAGTTATTGATTATCATGCTTAAGCAGATAGAAATGTCTTCAACCTAACATTCGGTTGAGCCAGTTGCTCAAGCACTGGCGTCGCCCCACGCTCAATAAGCATCTCAGCAATACGGATTTCTTTCGCAATTCCTGCTGATGGACCAAAACCGCTGGCAGCGATCATCCGGCCTTCCTTATTTAAATGAAAGAAGAGTTGTCCCGCTTCCCCTAAATCCCGGCTTACCGTTACTTCCCCCGCATCGGGCAACCCTACAACCTGAAGCGTTTGCTCATACTGATCAGACCAGAACCACGGGATAACGGAATACGAATCTGTCCCTCCCAACATGGATCCTGCGGCATGCATCCCTTGTTCCTGAGCATTGCGCCAAGCTTCCAGGCGAATGCGGCGGCCATCATACAATGAATGCGGAAAGGAGCAGCAATCGCCGGCAGCAAAAATATCCGAATCACTCGTGGACAGTCTTTCGTCCGCCTTAATACCGTTCTCGATGTCAAGCCCGCTTTCAGAAGCAAGAGCGGTCTCAGGGATGGCCCCGATACCTACTACAATGCTGTCGCAGAGTAGTTTGGTGCCGTCAGCAAACAGGATGACGTGTTGATCGCCTTCCATATGGATGCGATCAATACCCATCCCGACTTTCATGGCGACGCCGGCAGCGAGGTGCCGCGCTTCGACCAATCGGGCAATGCCCTCGGGTACACCGCGCATGAGTATGCGAGGGGCCGCTTCAACTACGGTAACGGAGCAACCTCGATCGACTGCGCTTGCCGCAACCTCTAAGCCGATGAAACCGCCCCCTATTACCGCCACCTTCGTGCCTAGTAGAAGACCTTTTCTAAGCGCCAAAGTGTCCGCAAAGGTTCGAAGGTACAGCATCTTCGAAAGATCCGAATCATTTAAAGACATGATCCGAGGTCGCGCGCCGGTGGCAAGCAACAGACGTTCATACGACACCGATGACCCGTCATCAAGCTTTATCGTATGAGTGTTTCGATCGATCCGTCCTGCCTTTTTACCGGTGAGCAACCGGATATTATACTGTTCCGCTATTTCTTGATTAATGAATACGGGCTTGGGTTCTTCCTTCATGGTTAACAGCTGCTTTGAAAGAGGCGGGCGTTCGTAGGGAGCAAGCTTCTCCTCCCCAATTATCGTGATGAGTCCGCTCCATCCTTTATTCCGAAGTTCTATAGCCGCTTTTGCCCCCGATTCCCCAGCACCAACAATGACCATGCCTCTCTCCGTCACGAGGACCCCTCCTTAAATGCGGATAAAAACTTTGCCTGTTTCAATCTTCACCGGATAAGTGACAAGGTCCACGCATACCGGAGCCCGCTTGGCCTCGCCGGTCGTTACATCAAACCGTCCATTATGCTTGGGACATTCAATGACATTACCCATCACAAGGCCATTAGACAAATGAAATCGCTCATGCGTACAATATCCGTCAGTCGCGTAATACTCGCTTTTTGCTGTACGGTAGATGGCAAAGGTTCGATCGCCGTAGTCAAAACGCATAACATCCTCAGCGTCAATCTCCTCGGCTTCACAAGCTTCGATCCAGATTTCATTTTCCATAATAAATGGCCTCCTAAGTTGATTCCTATTAGAGTAGTTGATTTAGGCTTCCTTACGATCCGGATTGACCCCATTGTCCGTCTGCGAATCAAACTTGTAGGGATTCGCGGTGCTTGGCAAAGGCCGAACCAAGGCAAAAGACGGGTCTCGCTTCTGTTTTCGCAGGACGGAGAACACTTCTTTGAGCGCATGAGGCATACTTGGACTTACTTCAGGACAGTCCCCTTTCATTTCTTTATGCAACGCAGGAAGCGCATGATAAGGAACCATTGGAAACATGTGATGCTCGATATGATAGTTCATATTCCAGTACAGAAACCGCATGATCGGATTCATATAGATAGTCCGGGTATTTAATCGATGATCCAGAACATCTTCTCTCAAACCCAGATGCTGGGAAAGTCCTGTCAAAAGAACGAAGAGCGCTCCATAAAGGGACGGAAGACCAATAAACATCGCAGGCAGAATGCTGCCGATAGATATACACCATGCGGCGATGCCGCCAAGAATGAGCAGGTAAATACGTGATTCCCAAAATACTTTGCGATATTCGGTTTTCGGAATGTACTGCTTCTCTTGGCTATCGAGAACCCCGAAGGCATGCATAAAATATCGTCTTATTTCTTTAGGCCCGCCGTACAGGTGGAAAATTTCCATTAAAATGATACGCCAAATTGGAGGCCGCTCGGCTACGATCTCCGGATCGCGGCCGACAATTATGGTATCGGTGTGATGTCGAGTATGACTCCAACGGTAAGGCGTTGCCGATCTAAGGAACATGAAGGAAGCGATTTGGTATACGACTTCATTCATCCAAGGCGTCTTGAAAGCGGTTCCATGACCGCATTCATGCCACCTTGAATCGGCTGGCGACGCATAGAAAATCCCGTAAAGCGCGAACACTGGAATCGCCCACCAAGTTCCCCAAGTGTTATAACCAATGAAACCAAGGATAAGGAGTGAACCGAACCAGATGATCGTGTCACGTATGGCAGGTTCATCTTTTCTTTTCATTAATTCCTTAAGCCGCTGACGCGGAATCGGAGTAGAGTACCATTCAGCTGCAACCAACCCCTTCTCGCGGGCCTTTTGATTCTCGGGACCTGTAATACTGTAATCCCTTCTTATTTTCTTGCCAGCCATCTTCTTTATCCTCCTTTAGCCTAGCTGTGGTTGAGGAGGATTGGCACCTCCGGCATTCTGTAACTATCATTTTCAGATTAATCGTACAAAATTACATCATGCATAACAATGATTGCAATTGACGACATTTTGTCTGAAATTGATATTGCCGGGGAGGGTTTTACATCGAAGCATCTGTTCCCTTGATTGGGGTAAGATAAGCGCGGGGCGATAGACCATAAACTTTTTTGAAACTAATCGACAAATGGGAGCGATCAACGTTAATATTAAGAGAATCACTATTTTTCCAACTTGCCTCTAAATGATGATAACGCATACATAATACTCTATATGATATTTCAGCAAAAGTATAATTTTCACAAGTTCAATAAAATTGCAGGGGTGAAGGAAATGAAAGAGCAAATTCGCTGTGCTGTTCTTGGATTGGGGAGGCTTGGGTATTGGCATGCCGAAAATTTAGCGACAAGGGTAAAAGGAGCAACACTAGTTTATGTTGCAGACCCTTTCGAGAAACAAGCCGAAAAGGTTGCCCGTGAATTGAATATTGGAAAATCAACCAAGAACCCTAACGAAGTTTTCGAGGATCCAACAATCGATGCGGTTATAATAGCAACACCTACAAGCACGCACGCTGAAATGATTCAACTAGCCGCAAAGCACAAGAAACACATTTTTGTTGAAAAACCGCTTACCCATGACCTGCAGGAAGCCGTTCAGGTCATTCAAACAATTAAAGAGAACAACATTTTTTGTCAGGTAGGCTTTATGAGAAGATTTGACAGCGCTTATATGGAAGCTCACAACAGAATTCAAGCCGGGGATATTGGTACTCCTTTATATTTCAAAGGGGTGTCTCGCGATCCTGGTTCTCCTCCTGCCGAATTTATTAAAAATAGCGGCGGCATCTTCCTGGATATGTCTATCCATGATTATGATATTTCCAGGTATTTGTTGGGGTCTGAAGTAACTTCCATCTCCGCGCATGGAAACATATTGTTTCATTCTTTTATGGAACCGTACCATGACGTAGACCAAGCCATCGCTTATTTAACCTTCGACTCCGGTGCGGCGGCGGATATCGAAGCTAGCAGGAATGCATTTTACGGTTATGATATTCGGGGGGAAGTCATTGGCAGCGAGGGCAGCATTCAAATAGGATCGCTAAGGCATCATGACATTCAAATCTTAACAAAAAGCGGAAGCACTCATGATATAGTTCCGGCGTTTCCCGAGCGGTTTAAAAATGCCTACTTAAATGAAATTGAGCATTATATCGATTGTCTCAGAAACAACGAAAAACCGTCAGTGGACGAAATGGACGGGAAGATCGCGCTGGAAATTGCACTATCCGCAAAAAAGTCATTCGAGACGGGGAGAAAGGTTTTACTATCTAATCCGACATTGTCCCTCGATTAAAGAAAACTGCAGGCAAATCGATTAACCGATTTACCTGCAGTTCTAATTTTTATGGTCGAGCTTATACTTCAGTCTTCTCATTCTGCTCAAGCGCAAGCTGATCGTTATTGCGCTTAATGATTTCGATCTTGCGTATACGATACTTATCGCGTTCTTGGACGATAAAGGTGAGCACGCCGAACTGCCACGGCTCTCCAACCCTTATCTCAGGCTGCATGTTGTATAGCCATCCTCCGATGGAGTCCACATCTTCATGCTCAAGTTCAATACCCAGTCTGCTATTAAGTTGATCTATCAATAGAATTCCATCTACCAGATAGTGGTCTTCGCCTATGGTTTCGATTTCAATCTTCTCGTCTTGGTCGAATTCATCACGAATTTCTCCGACGATTTCTTCCAGAATATCTTCTATGGTAATAAGTCCCGACGTGCCCCCGTACTCATCCATAAGCAAGGCAATGTGCACATGCTCCTGCTGCATCTTCTTCAGCAAGGACTTCACAGGGATAACCTCTGGAACCGTCATAACCGGCAATAACAGCGACTTGAAATCGAAGTCAGGATTATTGTCATAACGGAGGAAAAACTGCTTCGTGTTCACCGTACCAATAATATTGTCTTTACTCTCTAGTGCCACGGGAAACCGAGTATATTGCTCTTGCTTGATGATTTCCAGGTTTTCCTCTAGTGTGTTGTCTGCATATAAGCAGATCATATCCGTTCTTGGCACCATGATCTCACGGGCTAACAGCTGATCAAAGGTAAAAATTTTATTCACATAGCCGTACTCTGTCTTATTAATCTTGCCGCTCTGGTAGCTCTCGGACAAGATGATGCGGATTTCTTCTTCGGAGTGTGCCTCTTCATGTTCGCTGGCCGGCTTCATGCCGAATATCCTCACGAGCTTGTTCGCCGAACCGTTTAGCAACCAAATAAAAGGGTACATGATTTTGTAGAAGAAGATAATGAGAGGAGCCGTTATAACGGAGATTTCTTCCGCCTTCTGAATCGCTAATGTTTTTGGAGCAAGCTCGCCTAAAACAACATGCAAGTATGTAATCGAGATAAATGCAATTCCGAAAGAAAGAAGATGGCTTACGCTCTCTCCGATCTCTAATCGGCTAAATAAGGGATGAAGAATGTCTTCAACCGTAGGTTCACCCAACCAGCCAAGTCCAAGTGCCGTGATCGTAATACCGAGTTGGCATGCGGATAAATAACCATCTAGATTGGAGGTCACCTTCTGCACAGCAATTGAGTTTTTCTTGCCTTCAAGGACCATTTGGTCGACACGGCTTGGACGAATTCGGATAATTGCAAACTCCGTAGCCACAAAAAAGGCAGTTAACAATATCAATAACGCGACCAAGAGCAAATTTACTAACATGGTTACCTTCCTTCTTCTTCCTGATTTCGTTCTATGGCAGCTATTTAGATCTCTTTGTAATTGTATACCCTAGAAAATCTTTTCTCAACAATCTGCAACATTATCTGCCATGCTCAGAGCTATCGACGGTAAACCCTACTCGCTGGGATACTTCAATGGTGAGCAAATCTCCGGGAACGTCATAAGACAATATCGGACAAGAAAGATCGCTTAACCACCACTTCTTATGTATGTCCTGTTCTTTGTCGTCCTCATAATAGAAGAAGTGGATTTCTTGCACCAAACGTTCCAGGACAGCAGCCTGCTCAGCCCCCGCGCCCTCTAATTGGATTTTCCAACCCCGCTCAGAAGGTTCCAAAGTAAACTTACATTCAAGCTTCGAGGTATCCAGCAGCGCCCTTCCGACCCCGCTTTTAATAACCAGCTTTTTTTGCAATGCCATCGGTGTATCTCCCTTCAGTATCAGATTATTATAATATACACCTTAGCTTCAGATTGATGTGGTTTATTATTGGTTTTTATTCTTCGTTGTGTTAACTTATATAACATAGGATGGATTGATAGGAGAGGATAAAATGATACATGTCAGACGCTATTCCACAGCAGATCACGAACACGTATGGAGGGTACACTTATTATGTATCTCGGAAGCTGGCGTGGAGCCAACGCATAAGCATTATAATGATATCTTCCATATAGAGGAGCAATACATGCAAGATGGCGGAGAATTTCTAGTGGGAACTAATTACAAGGGAAATATCCTCGCCATGGGCGGACTGAAGAGGCTAGATCAGCATACCGCTGAGATCAAGCGACTCCGCGTTCACCCAAGCCACCAGAAGAAAGGCTATGGACAGTTACTCCTTGGCTTGCTTGAGAAACGCGCCGCGGAAATCGGCTTTAAACAAATTTACCTAGATGCATTATCCAACCAGCATGGAGCTCACAAGCTATTCATGAAAAACGGATATGCGGAAAAAGGCCCCACGGTCGTTGATGGATTTAATGTTATCGTATTCGAGAAGACTATAGATTGAGAAAAACGGTAGTCGTTGCATCTTCAGCAGCGATCTGCCGTTTTCATTCATTCCGGCATTATTCCCGCATCACCTATCATGATTTTCCCCGGACCGCCGGCAAAGTAGAACGTGAGCTTAGACCATTGCGATGGATTGAATCTGGAATTCTCGGCATGGAAGCTGCCCAAGGGCAGCTCATAGGTTTGAAATACAGTCTCGTCAGAATCCTTGTACTTCCCTTCGGACAAAACGGACTCCATCCCTGGCAGCCAAGTAAAGTCGGTTGCGGCTGGAGGCCCCTCCTCCATAAATGGTTTTAGCGGCAATCTTATAGCTGTCCCCGAGCGATCTTCTACCTCAATATCAATCCATAGCCCCGCATCTGCTTGCTCCTCCGTCTGTTCATGCTCTAAGTTCGCCATCGAGAAAACCATAATATCTTCTTGGCCAATGCCGGTAACGAGCGAGGGAGATAGATTAATCGTATAAGATCCGTTGTCGGCCCATTCTAAAACAACACCTTTATTACCTTTCCCCTTGCCCTCCCGGTCAAAGGCCTCGACATGTCTCCAGTCCGTTAAATCCACCGCTTCGGCTATAACGCCAGGAGAGAGATCAGCTCGATTCCCCCCCTCGAAATCAGCAATTCGACGATAGCTCCCGTTCTCATATTGGCTGAAATAACGTGTCGCCGGAAGAAAGTCTAGACCGGTTCGATAGTCGCGAAATAAACGGCCATATGACTCATAATCGTGAAATATAGTTTCCAGAAAAGCGGTTACGTACACTTTGGCTATCTGCCGTTGCTGTTTGGATTCAAGGACGGCCTTGGGACGAATGAACAATCCGGCCGGAAACGCCTGATCCGATTGTCCCCATTCCGTATTAAATTGGCTATGGTTGGCATCCTCTATATAGAGGGAAGCCTTAAACGCATTAGCATCCCCAGAAACCGCAGTTCTCCAATACTGCCGGTCACCATAGAAGTTGACTAAATCGGAATCCTTGGCTCCCTGCAGTGTAAGATAGGAAATACCCTTAAGCTGCGTTTGCTTTTTATCAACAGTTGTATCTGTAGGCGCTAGCGCGATAATGGCTTGGACGGCATAACTAACCGTCTCAGGTAACCCGTCATCTCCCTTGAAACAACGATCTCTATCCGCCGCCATCACCGCAGCTTGACCTCCTCGGGAATGCCCGAGTAAAGCAAGCTGCTGAAAATTAATTTTATCGTAAAAAAGCGATCCCTCTTGCTGCGCGAAATCCTGAATTTGCTGTATATGCTTCAGCAGGAGCCATGCGCGGACCTTCATATCCTCATCCGGAATGCCCGTCCATACCGAGTAATTAAGAAAGTTTTCGTCAATTGAAATCGCCGCAATTCCACGACTAGCCAGCAGCTCGCCCAAATAACCATAGCCCTCGTCCGAGAACTTCTCCATCAGATGATTGCCGTGCACCATCAGCACAAGTGGAAATGGACCTTCGCCCTCCGGCATCCATACCCTTCCATTAAGCGGAAGCTCGGTTTCATCGAAACCCCAGAACTTGCTGCGGAGCCATGGCCAATCGTTAATATACGTTGAGGCATCGACCGATTGGGATACGAAATCCGTCTGAGCGCCGTATTCATGGCGATGCCGATCCTGACCGCTTCCATAGGTGTAAGAGTTGAAGAGATACGATCCTGCAACGGACGGATCGGAAAGATTCGCCGCTAAGACGGCAACGTCTCCTTGATCGGATTGATTCACGCTAACAGTATCCGAATTCGATAGTCCGGAGATGGATAAGGAGGCCCCAGACCATGTATAAATAATGCTCAGGACAACCCCTCCAGCTAACACAACCGACATGATCTTCACGTATCTTCTTCCCCAATTACCCGCGATCAAACCTATCACAAGGCCGATAGCCAAAGCGAATAGGACCAATAGGACACAGAAAATAACCGAGCCGATCATGCCAAACTCGGAGAAATAAAAGATAAAATAAGCAAGCACGCCCACATAGAGTAAGCTGCCCGCTGTGAATCGAGGAATTCTTAACCCAACGATAGTTAATAGAGCAGCTGCGCCCCCAGAGAATAATGCCATGGCGATCGTATTCAGCGCTAGACCGGTTACAATGTCGAACAAGGTTCCGAACCCCGTAGGCATCCCCATCGCAGAGATGGCAACCGCCGAGCAACTCACCAACCACAGCGTAATAACAGCATATCTCCAAAGCCAAGTATCCAGAGCAAACGTGCCAGACAAACGTTGCCTGAGCCATATGGATAACCTTTCACTTTTGCTTAATTTAATATATTCAAGGTTCATAGATTTCGCCTCAGTATTCAGTTTTCCGGGTACTCATCGATTTCCGATCTGCGGCTGCCTTGCCCTACGCGACGCAATACATCCTCGAGCTCCTCCGGATGAAGAAGCTCAATCGGCGAAACACCCTTATCGAACTGGAAGGAATCGCCTTCGATTATCACAACATACCGCCCATTCAGGCGGGCAATATGAATGTTCTGTCCGTAGTCGGCCATCTGGCCCTTCACCGACACATCGTCCAGCTTAAATTTCAGTTCCAGCTCCGGCTGTACCTCCACAATCCGGGTCGCTGCCTCCATGACATGCTCATGGGTCCACTTCTCCTGAAGCTCCCGTTTCTCGCCAGCCGCCCATACATCGAACTGCTGCTTCTCCTGCAGCTTTGCTTCATGATGAACCGTCTCGGGCTCAGGAGCATCTGGAGGCGCCTGCCACTTCGTCTCCATGTACTCGTGCACCATCTCCATCACTTGGTCCGTTACGATCTCCGGCTTCGACTTCTCATAGGTAACATACTTAAGGAAGTCTTCGAAATAACGGGCATGGGAAGCCTGATGAATCTTAAGCTCCCACTCCTCAAGCATCCCCTCCTCCGGCATATGCGGATATTGAATGGACTTGATGTTTCGGGCGTTAATCGCCATATCCACATGAGAGATCAGGCTTTTCTCATCAGAAACCCGGGCGATCTTCGATTCGAAGTCACATTTGAGCAAGAACAGAAACGGCTCATCGTAAAGCTCATTCAGCTTGGCTAAAGCTAAGATGAAGGCTCCGCCTCTGACTCCATTGGTATCCATATAAATGCGCAGCAGATCATCGCTGAAGTTGTGGAATTCCTCCGGATTAGCCGCTGTTCTTAGACGCTGGAATAAGTTGTAGTTCGGATTGCTTGTCAGCTCGTGGCCTGGCTCTACGATAAACCGTCCGATTTTCGTAGGCACTTGCTCATAAGCCGGATTGATTTCCGCTTTACGCTTGGCTATCCGCTTAAATTCGGAGTCAAGAAACGACTTGAGCTCGCTGTCTTGGTATTCTTCGTGCGTTAGCGTTTGGTAATGCTTGTACTTCTTAGGCGAATCCGGATCTGTTCCTTCAGACTGTATGACGAAAAAGGATAAACATTGAATGGCGAATTTCATGTGCGGCTCCCCGTTGGCTTATATCAATTCTTTAGCCTAATCGAATATTATCAGGTATGTTATCGATCGACAACCTTTCGAATAATTGCTCGTTGTTTTACAAATTATAATCAAAAATTCATTTAAGGAGATATTAAAATTTTGAAAAACAATGCAACAATTGATAGGAAAATGGACGACGCATATAACCTTGTTGAAAAAGCAAATGAACACATGACTCGCATTTATATGGAGCACGTGCTTTTCACTTGGCAATGGTGGGTTGCATTATTTTTATGTATAGCACCATGGGTTCTTTGGATTATTTATAGAAAAAAGGAAAGCACATGGCGTTTAATGACATCGGGAATGTTTGTAATGCTCATTTCTTCATGGTTGGATTCCGTAGGATCTTCATTTGATTTCTGGCATTATCATTACGATGTTCTCCCAACAATACCTTCATATGAACCTTGGGATTTTACGCTAATGCCCGTAACTATAATGTTTCTTCTACAATTTAAGCCTAATGTTAGTCCATTCCTAAAGGCGGTTATTTTCGGAATCCTTTCTGCTTTTGTAGCGGAACCGTTCTTTACTTGGATTGGTTTATACCATACAGAGAACTGGAAATTCATTTATTCGTTACCCATTTATATCGTTATTTATTTAAGTGCACACTTTATTTGTACAAGAAAAGATTTTGACGACCTCAAGAAGGGTTGCCATTATTAAAAACCATCTATCTGGGAATAGTATGTACGCTATCACTCCATTAACAATAAAGGAGGCTGCTTTTCTAAGATGGACAGTACAGAAAACACGCATGAATTCGTAGAAAAAGTTCATGATACGCAGAAAAAGGCTAAGAGGAACAAGAAATTGCAGAACGAAGAACAACCTGGCACCAAGCTGCCTGGCAAGCAGCATAGCACCAACAAGTAAAGATACAGGTAACATGAGAAAGCAGGCCTCCTCATTCTATAAGGTGAGCAGCCTGCTTCTTTTTTCATGGACTTGAGTGAAATCCTATCGCCTTTCGTCGTATGCGGGGCGAGGTGACTGATAGATCTATTTATTTCTTAATTCGAATAGTGGCTGTAAGTGTGGGATTGGCGTTTCCAATAAAAGTTATAGCTGTTACTTTTTGTATGATAAAAGTGGTTTTTTTGGTTTTTTTCTTACTCATTGTCCTCACCTCCCTCGTAGAGTAATTCTGCGACGGATGATGCGCTTTTATCGACGGCCGGAAGGCAGGAAAATCGTAAGTCTAATTTTCGCCTTGGCTTTGCCTTTTGCAGCTCTTGCTATCACCGTTTGAATAATATTAAGGACATGGTAGCGTTTATTGCTGATTCGGCGCTGATAGACTTTCGTTCGGGTCCGTGTCACCATTAAAGCCCCCTTCCTATTCATTCCTACTAAAGGATATGCCAATCTATTGGACATGGTATCGGCTGAAGTTGATATTGCTAGAAAAAGGTAATTGCCTGACACTGTTGCAGCCTGCTTCTTTTTTCATGGACTCGATACTGCGCGCTAACTTAATTGGGAAGACCCGCCTTACCTTCCTCATAAGGTACGAACACCGCGACAACGAGATTAAGATGATCATATGATGCAGAAGAAATTAGGACAAGGAGGGTTCGAACGTGAATCGTACTCGAGTAAAATCCTATCGCCACCGCGTTGGCAAAAACCATTATCTTGTCATTAAAATCTTCCAACTTGCTAGCGCCCGCTCCAAACTTGGCAATTCACTTGCAAGCAACGCACTCAACATCAAAATTACGAAACAGCGCAAACGCCGCTAACCAGACACGCTCTTCGCCATAGGAAGGGGGTGACAAAACATGAAACGCAATAATTCCAATAACGTGAAGGAATGGAAAAAAGGTAAAATTAAAATCAAAGTCAAACAAAAAGCAACTGCATTCGTCTTCCAAGGAGGCAACGCGATCGCCATTAACGCATCCGATATCGGTGTCGTCCGCAATCGTCGCTAGTTACAATTCAATTAGAGGCTTTACAGCAGAAAGACCGCCCACCGGGCGGTCTTTCTGCTATTCCCGTGCTTCCCGTGCATAGGGGTCACACCATTCTAGATTGTTCGGGATTGGCAAGAAGCAAGCGCTAATGTCTAGTTTGTGCCATGCGGACAAGCATGTGCGCCAGCATGTGGCGCTCTTCTTCCGTACCGACCTTCCATATCTCCTGAAGCAGCTTCTCCTCGCTATTGCGGGGATCCTCATTGCTCGCCAAATAATCAGCTACCTTCTGAGCAATGACAGCCATCTGCTCTTCGCCCATGCCGATGCTTTGTGCGAGCTTAATCCTTCTTCTGAGGTACTCTTTGAACACCTCGAAATCGCCCAGTATTCGGTCCTTTTCTCCGGAATCTATACTCGATATTGCACGATCCACTTTGCTTGGATCAATATCACCGTCTTTGTCGACGACATGATTGTACTCGGACATATGAATTCCTCCTAGGCTGCGATTTGACATTTCACTCTCATTTTAACCATATCGCAGCCGATTGAACCCCACACCTTGACCACACACTCACTCTTTACACCTCTTTAGGACGGTATCCCCTTCGTTCAGGAGCATGACAATTCACTTGGAATCCAGCCCTTCTGAGTCAAAGGGATATCGTCGTTAAGGAGCACCAACCCACCCTTTCTGAGCCAAGGGGATATCGCCCGCGGAGAATGCCCAGCCCTTTTTAATCTGCGGCTCTTTTCAGAATTCTAATGTTTAACTCTTTGTCGATATGGGGTATTTAACTTTCAGCAACACAAAAATCTTAGGAATACACAGAGAGGGGACTTCCATATGGAATCCACAAAATCAAAAAAGAAATGGATTACACTTCTTCTAACAGCCACGATGAGTGTAGTTCTACTATTCGGTGCTACTGCATGCAGCAGCAAAGCTGAAGGAGATGGAGATGTTGTTGTAGGAGATGAGGCTCCGGATGCTACCGTTCCTGCAGCGGAGAGCGAAGCTCCAGCAAGTCCATCCGCTTCTTAATCAGGCAATAAACCCGCGAGCTTAGTGCCTCGGCACGGTTCGCGGGTTTTGCACATTCATGAGTCCAGCCATTCCTCTGGAAGCAGTCGTCGATACCTAAGTTCTGTATACCGATCGTCGACAAGTAAGAGTATCCCTCGATCTTGTTCCGATCTTATCAGCCTGCCGCCCGCCTGAAGTACTTTGTTTATTCCCGGATACACATATGCGTAATCAAACCCCTTGCGGCCGTCCTCGTCGAAGTAGCTTTTTATGAGATTGCGCTCCAGTCCGATCTGAGGCATTCCAACTCCCACAACGACAACCCCTTGCAGCCGATTCCCTGCTAGATCAATACTCTCCGAGAAGATTCCGCCCATTACTGCAAACCCAACCAAAGCGCGATCATTGTCCTTTGCGAAGGCGGCTAAGAAGCTCTCGCGGTCCTCTTCCGGCATATCGGGCGTTTGGATTAGCGTAAGGATTCCTTCATTTTCTGCTATAAACGCTTCGTATACGCTATTCATATATTCGTAAGAAGGGAAAAAGAAGAGATAATTTACCGGATTTTTCCTTACCGTTTCATGGAGCAGCTTCACAAGAGAATACTTGGTACGTTCACGGTCAACATATTTCGTAGAAATCGGCACAACGGACACCTCCCATTGCTCGTTGGCAAAAGGAGAGGGGAGAGTAACCGAATAATCCTCCTCACCGGCGCCCAGCATATCCATGTAATAGCTAAGCGGGGAAAGAGTTGCCGAGAAGAACACATGCGCCAGATAACCTTTGCCCATCTGTCTAAGCAGAGTAGAAGGATTCAAGCAGAATAGCTTCAGCCGGACTTCGCCCCTGGCAACCTCAGCGTAACTTACATAGCTCTCATTGTATAGCTTGCTGATCCTCAGAAAACTTATAGCAGCGAAGTAGGTTTCCAACAATGGCGTGTTACCCGAGTCCGAGCCTCCTCCTGCTGCAAGCTCCCTCTCCGCTTGGATAACGAAACCCTCCACCAAATCTACAAGCTCGATCGGTAATTCTTTTGTGACGATAGTCGGTTGTTCATCCGCCTGTTTCCTAAAGGCAATAAACCATTTGTTAATCGCTTTGGCTGCTCCATGCAGCTCTGGACGTTTCCCCTTGAACTCTCGCTCCAGCTCCATGAAGCTCCTCTTCTCCAGCTCGGCGGAGAACATCTCCCTTGCCCGATCGATAAGATTGTGCGCCTCGTCCACCAGCAGTACGGTTTGATTCCTATGTTCCCCTGATAACCGTTTCAAGGAAACACGCGGATCGAATACATAGTTATAATCGCAGATGACCGCATCAGCCGCATATGCCGCATCCAAGGAAAACTCGAACGGACAAACCGTGTGCTTGCGCGCATACAGCTCAATAACGGAGCGATTGATCAAGGTTTCATTCGTAAGCATATCTAGCAGCGCTTCATTGATGCGGTCGTAATATCCATCGGCATATATGCATTGTTCCTTGCGGCAATCGACTTGCTCTTGGAAGCAGATTTTGTCCTTTGCCGTTATCGTCACCGAGCGCAGCTGCAGTCCTTGAGACCTCATGAGAGCGAGCGCTTCTTCAGCCGCCGTTCTTGTAATCGTTCTGGCGGTCAAATAAAAGAAATGCTGGGCTTTCTCCTCTCCGATTGCCTTGATGGCCGGATAGAGTGTTGATATCGTTTTGCCAATCCCTGTGGGCGCCTTCGCAAACAGCTTCCGTCCCTCATCGATTGCCTTGAATACCGAACCCGCCAACCTCCTCTGTCCTTCGCGAAAAGCAGGAAATGGAAAGATCAGCCCTTCAATGCTCTCATCTCTTAAACGTTTATTGCGATGCAGCATCTGAGCATAAGGCGCATAGCTCTCTACAATCCCCCGTACGAAAAGCTCCAATTCCGCCAGGGTGACCTCTCGTTCAAATTTCTTCTGCTGCTCCGTATCCACATGAACATAGGTCAATCTGACCCGTAGTTGAGATATCTTATTCTCAATTGCATACATATACGCATAGAATTCGGCCTGCGCCCAATGTACGGGATGCATTTCCTCCGTTAGGCTTTCTATGTCCTTCGTGGTGGATTTGATCTCATCGACGAGGATCCCGCCGTCCTCGGTGACTAATAACCCATCGCATCTTCCGTCTATGACAAATAGGAGATCTCCGTAAGGGATCTCCGCGCTTAAATAAATTTCCTTCTGATCCTGCTCGCCGTACTGCTTCTGTATTTTCTGATGGGCCTTCGTGCCTTCCACTAGCGTGCTCATCGTCCGAAATCCGGAATCCAAGCTTCCGCTGCGGAACACGTGCTCTACAAGGCTTCTTACGGAAAGAATAACCAAATTCGGCATGGAACGTGATCTCCTAATAAAAGAACATTTGTTCCTCTATTGTATCACACTTGAGAGAGAGACATCTCTTAGTTGAAAAATGCAGGCAAATACAGCTTGTTCTTCTCCAGCATCTCTTCCAACAGAGCTTTGGCCACCTTAACTGATGGCACTAAGGGATGACTCGCCATCGCTTGCAGCGCAATCCCTCTATCCCCCGTAATTGCCGCTTCTATCGTCAGTCTCTCATAGGTTTTGACCGCGTGGATAAGGCCTTTGGCCTGCTCGGGCACATTCGAGACAGGAAGGGCAATCGGACCGTTGCCCGTGACGACACAATTGACCTCAATTGAAGCATCCTTAGGCAGGAAGTCCAAGATATTCCCGTTGCGGACATTTAACGTCTGGATATCGCGCCTATCGTTATACAGCGAGATCATAAGATTAACCGCCGCCTCGGAATAATATGCTCCGCCGCGTTGCTCCAGCTGCTTCGGCTTCTCTTGCAGATTGGGGTCCTTGTACAGCTCGAACAATTCGTCCTCCACGCGTTTGACGACTTCGGCGCGGGTACCATTAGCCTTTAAGGATGCCAGCTGCTCGCCCAGCATGGCAGCGGTCATGTAAAAGTATTTTAAGTAGTAAGAAGGAAGACCGCCTAATGAGCGCAAGAAGTCCGCATCCCACTCCGTTGCCGGAACGTTCTTACCGGAATACTCCTCCCGTTTGTCCAGAAGCTCCGCTAATTTATCCTCTCCTTCTATTACTATCCGCGTCACCCAATGAAGATGGTTTAACCCTACGAACTCGGTGTAGATACGATTAGTCGGAGTGTCATACTTTTTGCTCAGCCATTTGTGCAAGCCGATCGGAGCATTGCAAAGACCGATGCTCTTAACCTTGGAATACCGATTAATCGCCTCGGTAACCATTCCAGCCGGATTCGTGAAGTTTAGCAGCCATGCGTTCGGGCTTAATTCCTCGATATCCTTGCAGATGTCCAGCAGCACCGGAATCGTCCGGAGAGCCTTCATCATCCCGCCCGGCCCAGTAGTCTCCTGGCCGATTACCCCGTGCTGATTCGGGATATGCTCATCCCATTTACGGGCTTCCAGCAAGCCTACACGCATTTGCGTTGAGACGAAATCGGCCCCTTCAATCGCTTGGCGACGATCCAAAGTCAGATAAACCTCGATGGGAAGACCGGATTTGGCAACCATTCGCTTAGCCAAAGCTCCTACCGTTTCCAGCTTATGCTTCCCCGCTTCTATATCGACAAGCCAGAGCTCTCTGATCGGCAGCTGCCCGTAATTCTGAATAAAGCCTTCCACAATTTCCGGTGTATAAGAAGAGCCTCCGCCGATAACGGCTATTTTCAAACCTTGTGTCATAATGTTCATCTCCTTGGCGTTTCATCTCGCTAGCTCTATTAGATTAAATCAATTCATAATCCGATACGGCACGAAGCTGGTCATAAATGCGCTGCGGTAACTTAATTCCGCTTTTTTCAACCGCTAGCCATACAGCACCGACTACGGGCTCCACTTGCAGCTTCACGATTGCAGCTTGAGGAGCGGCTTCTATTACCGCCTGGCGAATATAAGCATGGATGAAGTCACCCTCTCCGCGAGTGACAATACTTCCAGCCAGCACGACATCGAAGCTATCGCTTTCCATCCCGAGCCTCTTGATAACCGCTTGCGCGGATTTACCCATCTCTTCACCCTGTACTCGCAAGATGCTTGTTGCGACGGGATCCCCTTGCAGGGCAGCTTCAAACAGCAGCTTCGCCGTATGCAGCGGCGGAGTCTTCTCATGGTCCAAGTAATCGTCGAACATAGCCTGCACGCTATCGTAGCCCAACTCCCTAAGGAGAAGCTCTGTTAGGAGCGTTGGACGCTCGCGCCCATCCCAAGCACGAATGACTGCGCGGAACGCTTCAATGCATAGGGATCCTCCGCCGCCGAAGTCTCCATATGGATAGGAGAAGCCGCCGCATTGGTAGAATTGACCTTGAGGGCTGACCCCCGCGCTGTTCGTTCCCGTCCCGCAGATCAAGACAACGCCATAGGGACGGTTGGTTCCCGCCCGAAGAGCAATCATCGTATCGCAGTTGATATCATATCGGGGGAATCCCAGCTCGGCGATCATCGGGCGTATAATCTTATAATCCGTCTCCCGGTCCGCCCCCGCCAAGCCGAAAAACGCGAATGAGATCTCTTCACGCGTTAACCCCGCCTGACCCAAGGCCATCCCGACCGACTCACGAATATTCTGGCGCGCCTCTTCATAACCCGACTGGTGATTCCCTTTTCCGCTGTTCCCTTTACCTACAATCGTTCCCTGTTCATTGACGATGAGGGTGTAGGTTTTGCTGCCCCCGCCATCTACGCCAAGATAATATTTCAAGGTATCCCCTCCCTATGTCCTCTTATGTTATGCGTGCCGTCGATTCTCTAATGATGAGCTCTGCTTCTAGCTTTATGGTTACGTTGCTTTTAGAAGAGCCGTCAATGGCGGCCAATAGATGCTCCACGGCAGCTCTACCGATTTGTTCTGCAGGCTGGCGAACCGTAGTCAGCCTTGGTCGGAATTCAGAAGCGAACAGCTGGTCATCGAAGCCGATAATCGACACATCGCGAGGAATTCGTATTCCTTCATTCTTCAAGGCATCCATGACGCCAAGCGCAATATAATCATCCGCCGCGAAAATCGCTGGAGGAATTTTCCCCGATTTGATCCACCCTTGGGCAATCTCGTAACCCGACGAAATTTCGAATGTTCCGCGTTCTATGCTATACGGCTGGAGTCCCGCTTCCTCTAACGCAAATAAATACCCTCGCACCCGTTCCTTGCTGCTGAGGAAAGGATCAGGTCCGCTAATATGCGCAATCTCCCTATGGCCAAGCTCCAGCAGGTGCCTCGTCGCCTCATAACCGCCTTTGAAGTTATCAACGATAATAGACGTCGCGGAAGAGTTGTCCTGCTGATTATCGACCATGACAAAAGGAATTTGCCTCTTCTCGAGCTCCAACACATACTCATCCTCTTGAACGGGCGAGAGTAGAATAACCCCGTCGACGCGGTCCTGCTGGAACAAGGAGCGATGGAAGCTGTCTTCGAACCCCCTAGAAATCGCCAGCGCTAGAAAATACCCTTGCTCCGCCAACCGATCATTAATCTCTTTGACGACCGCATCGAAGAAAGAGTCATGCAGGGTCGTCAAGGTTAAGCCGATAATACCCGTCTTCCCGCGCGCCAAGCTTCGAGCCGAAGCATTCGGATGATAGTCCAGCTCCTTCATCGCCTGCAGCACTTTCTCCCTATTATTAGCGCGCACTGATGATGAATTATTGAGAACTCTAGAAACCGTCACCACAGATAAACCTGATTTTTTGGCTACATCAAAGATACTTACTTTCATCGATTAACCTCCTTTTCTTCTCTTAGGTGATCCATCCTTAAAAGTTTAAGCGCTTTAACTTAAAGCGAAAAAATAAAACTATTCGTTATGAATAGGTCAAAATGTATAGTTAGATGCCGTTAATCTAATTCACCGGCGCGAAAGTTAAAGCGTTTAAACTTCATAAGTCTATTATATTACGGCTATGTACTGCTGGCAATCCAAAATAACCCAATACTCGGTAAGGAAATGACTATCCACGATATGAGTGAATTTTACCGTACCTGGAATAGGGAACAAGCCAATGGAAAAGGAAAAGTCTTTTCCTCATTACTCCTTCTCGACCCTTTTATGACAATATCCCCTTTGCTCAGTTTAAGAATAAATCGAACAGGTCGATCCTGAGTCGAAGGGATATCGTCATTAAGGCTCGGATTATGCGTGATCACAGCTCATGCAAACCGGCTTTCGTCGTCCCATATTATTGTCGCGTAATTATATGCTTACCTAATTGGTGAAAAAGACACCCCGGAAATCAGGGTGCCTTGGATTCATAAATATTAATTTCTTATTTAGCTAGCCTGCAAACGGCGAATTCTCTCTTCGATGTCCGGGTGCGTGGAGAATAGCTTCATCCGTTTTCTGCCGCTGATCTTGAAGGTGGCAATCGCGCCCTGATCATCTGCAACCCTGCCCGAATACCTCTGCAGACTCTGAAGGGCATGAATCATCTTATCCTTGCCTGCAAGATGAGCTCCGCCGCTATCGGCATGGAATTCACGGTATCTGGAGAATGCGAGTACGACTAAGCTTCCGAGAATAGAGAACGCGATCTGGAAGATGATTACCGCTATGATGTGGACAACAGGCGCCAATTCTTCCTTAACGAGTCGCGACACTGCCCACGCGGCTAAGCGTGAGAGGAATACAACGAAGGTATTCACAACCCCTTGCAGCAAGGTCATCGTAACCATATCTCCGTTGGCAATGTGCGCAACCTCATGACCGATAATTCCTTCAACCGCACGCGCATCCATACGCTCGAGCATACCGGAAGATACGGCGACCAACGATCTTTTCTTCGAAGGGCCTGTTGCGAAAGCATTAACTTCATCCGATGGATAGATCCCAACCTCAGGCATATGCATGAGACCTGCGGCCCGCGATAGGCGATGAACCATGTCAACGATTTCTCTTTGCCCTTGAGAGAGATGACCGTTAGGATTGAGTACTTGTACACCCATCATTTTCTTTGCTATCCATCGAGACATCGCCAGCGAGATGAATGCGCCGGTAAAACCAACAATAGCGCTAAAGATTAACAACGAGCCCAGATCGACTCCGCCCCGGTCGTTGATATACGAGCCAACTCCGAAGACGGATAAGATGATCCCGATCGTTACCATGACCAAAATATTCGTTAAGATGAACAATAAAATTCTTTTCATATCATTCTCCCCCATGATTTTAATCGATTAAGGATTATTGACGCTTAAATCCTTCTTCCTTTAAATACGTGTTAGCTTCCCGATGCGTTTCAAAAGCCGCCTCTAGATTTAAGCCTGAGAAAATATACCACATGTCATCCTCGTATTTCACTATAAGCGTCGCTGCATCTGGTCCAACCCATGCTTCCTCTTGCCCTTCTGTGAATGGTTCTTCACCCATTAAGGAACGAATAGACTCTCCAACTAGCTTCCGCAGCTCATCCGCGCCATATTCGCGAATATTCACGTAGCCCTTCTCATCCGTCTGAGGACCTTCATCCATTAAGCCTGCAAAAATAAAGCCATTCCCATTACGGTGGAAGTGAAAACCGACTAACTTCTTCTCATAGGCGCTTTGCTCATAATGAAAATTAACTCGTCCCATAGAAACATCTTTACGCTCTAATTCAGGGAACGATTCCATAATCGATAACTTTTCTTCGAAACTTAGCATAGGTGCCATCCGCCTTACGGTATATTTGTTGCTTGTGATTATAACATAATTAAACAGGCTTTTTCAGGTTTCAAACTTCCGCCTCGGCAGAGCTGGCATCCTTGGTAAACCGAGCTTCAATCTGCTTGCTGATCCAAAGAGATAATCCCACGAAAAATACGACATACAAGAGCTCTAGTGGGTTCTCAATGAATCGAGTCAGATCATGACCAATGAAGGACACCGATAACACCATAATCGCTTTACCACAAACAATAGCTATCAAGAAGGATCGAAACCGCATTCTTGCAACAGCCGCCGCCATATTGATCACAACGAATGGACCAACGGGAAAAAGACTAAGCAAGAATACATAACTGAACGCATTCCGCCGAACCCACAACAAGCTCTTCTGCACCTTCGGCTTCTGAGCCCATCGTGCTAAATAAGGGTGACCGGCAGCTCGGCGCACGACGAGGAATGTCACTAGACAGCCGCTCACGATCCCAATCCAAGAGTACAGAAAGCCGAGCCACAAACCATATACTGCCGCATTCACCCCGACGATGAGAATCGTTGGCAACGGGGGAATGAAAGACTTCATAAACGTGAGAGCAATGCCGGGAATCGGGCCGAAAGCCCGGTATTGCTCCAGCAAATCCTTCAGGTTCTCTTCTGTCAGGTTAGACAGAATATCCGTGATGTCCATGCTTCCGTAAACACCTGTTTCCACTTTTCATTGATGTACGTATTATACCATTTGTTATGCGCATACTTCATAATGAGTTTCAAAGGTCGGGAGCGGTGATCCACTTGCTGTATATCATCACGTTAACGGTTATCTCCATTTGGATGGTTGCGGTGGTACGCAAGAAGCAGCTTTCGTGGCATTCCATTGTTCTCTCATACGCAATCGCTGTGTTTAGCGCAGATATGCTGGAGGTTCTTTTTAACCTGCTGCTTAATTTGTATAAGTTTCCGACACATTTGGTAAGGAATCCAATCGCTGAAAATGAACTCGGTATTATTTTCGCGGATACGCTGATTCTACCTTTTACGCTTATCGTATTCGTCTATTATGCCCGAAAAGGACGCCCTTGGAGAAAGTCACTTCTCTTTGCGTTAGCTTTTATTATCATGGAATGGATTTACTTAAGAATGGGATATATGAAATACATTCATTGGAGCTTGGCTTATTCTTCAGCATTCTATTTGGTTGGGTTCCGTATCGGAGCCTGCTTGGCGCCTCGTATCGCAAGTTACGATCCGCCTATCTCCTATCGGGTGCGTTTGCTTTGTTTCTCCCATACGATAATCATGTGGGTCGGCGCTTTATTCGCATCGCCTTTACTCACACTGTACCAATACAGGCCAGGTATCTTTAAAGACACCATGGCGGATTGCCGTTTTACAGACCTGGTCTCCGGAGATGTCCTAACTGTTCTTTGCGTTCTATTCATTCCAACAATACCCAACCGTTTCAAGCCGCTGGTTTTTACCTTGATTGCATGTGTCGGCGTGTCTTTCGCCATGTACTCTTACTATCAAGGATGGTTGGTCTATCATCATTGGAATCATTTCCTTATGGTACTGAGGTATTTTGTCCCTTTAGCCCTAATCATGCTCTATGATCGTTGGGAATTTTCTTACGGGAAAGCCCGAAAAAATGGCTTCGCAAAATAAAAAAAAGCGCAGACCCCCTTTCTTGCAAGTGTTCTGCGCTCTTTTTGCCGTTAGGCTTCTTTTTGCTGAGCAAAGATGAGATAAGATACATACTTCCGCGCATCGGCGGTTAACAATAATAATTCGGCTTCATCCGGATCATCCGGCGGTTGTTTCTTGAACCTGATTTCCATGCCATCCAGCACTTCATTAATGCCGACAATCGTGAATCCGGCAATCAAATAAGCATCGACCGCTTGCTTCTCTGCGTAATATTCCTCATAAGCAGACATCAGTACGCCCCTCCGATCGGCAGCTTCTTGACCGGAGGTTTATCCGATTGCCCGAACCGCCCGCGGTGTAAGTATTGGCCATATCCAGGTTTGCCGACGAACGCTCGGTCGCGAATGACAAATTCACCGCGGCTCAGAACCGATATGGGCTCGCCCATTACCTGCATGCCTTCAAATGCGTTATAATCCACCTTCATATGATGGGTTGCGGCGGATATCGTTCGCTCGACCGCCGGATCGAAGATCACGATATCGGCGTCGCTGCCGATCGCGATCGTCCCTTTGCGGGGAAACAAGCCGAACAATTTCGCGCTTGCCGTCGAGATAATGTCCACGAATTTGTTGATGGAAAGCTTCCCCTTATGAACGCCTTCCGAATAAAGAATACTGAAACGGTCCTCGATCATAGGGCCGCCGTTCGGAATTTTGGAGAAGTCCGAAATCCCCAATTCCTTCTGCCCCTTGAAGTCGAAGGAGCACTGGTCCGAGCCTACAGTCTGAAGCTGCCCGTTACACAAGGAATCCCAAAGAACATCCTGATTCCACTTCTCCCTCAGGGGCGGCGACCATACGTATTTGGCGCCCTCGAAGTCCGGCTTCTCAAGGTACGACTGGTCGAGCATTAAGTATTGCGGACAAGTTTCACCGTATACCCGCAGTCCTTTGTTACGGGCTTCCGCAATTTTCCTGACCGCCTCGGCGCAGGTCACATGAACGACATAAAGCTGGGAATCGGCCAGTTCCGTTAGATCAGCGGCTCTACCCGTTGCCTCGCCTTCCAATACCGGCGGTCGCGTAAGAGCATGGTAGATTGGCTCCGTATGACCGTCTTCCAAAGCTTTGCGGACCAGATAATCGATGACATCTCCATTCTCCGCATGGACCATAACAAGCGCTCCTTGCTCTTTGGCCATCAGCAACGTTTTGAACAGGGTACCGTCGTCCGCTTGAAGAACGTTCTTATAGGCCATGAACACCTTTAACGAAGTTATGCCTTCCTCATCCATAATTTGAGGCAGCTCGTGCAACACCTCATCCGTCACTTCCGACACCATCAGATGGAAGCCGTAATCGATTACCGCAAGGCTCTCGGATTTAGCATGCCAAGTCGCCACCGCCTGAGAGAGAGGAGCGCCTTTGGACGTCAGGCAGAAGTCGATGACGGTTGTCGTGCCGCCGAAAGCGGCCGCTATCGTGCCGGATTCGAAATCATCCTTGGTTACTGTTCCTCCGAAGGGCATATCCAAATGCGTATGCGGATCGATTCCCCCCGGAAAGACGTAACAGCCCGAAGCGTCGACAATCTCCGCGCCATCGGCATCCAAATCCACGCCGATCATAACAATGATTCCGTCATCAATTAGAATATCGCCGAAGTACGTATCCGCCGCCGTAACGATCGTCCCGTTTTTGATGATTTTCCGCATTGCTTATACCGCCTCCATCTCCGAGGATTGTTCATTCATCCGAGTTAACGCCCGCTGCCTGTCGTTCCATGTCATCGGCGCATGCACGCCCTGGATTTCAACCATGTCGATTACGCCATCCACCGGACAGACAATTGCGCACAGGTTACAGCCGACGCAATCCTCTTCCCGAACCTTGAGATAGGCTTTCCCCTCGGCATCCGTTAAACGTTCAATGCACTGATGAGAAGTATCCTCGCAGGCGATATGGCACTTATTGCAGTTGATGCAGGTTTCCGTATTGATTCGTGCCACAACTTGGTAATTCAGATCCAATTCTCCCCAAGTGGAGTATTTAGGAACTGTCTTTCCGACGATATCCATGACGGAGGGAATGTTCTTGTCGTCCAGATAGTTGTTCAGCCCATCAATCATTTCCTCCACGATCCGGAAACCGTGGTGCATCGCCGCCGTGCAAATCTGGACGTTGGACGCGCCCATCAGCATGAATTCGACCGTATCCTGCCATGTGGATATTCCTCCGATTCCCGATATCGGAACGCCGACCTTAGGATCCTTCGCGCACTCCGCGACCATGCTTAAAGCGATGGGCTTAACGGCAGGTCCGCAGTAGCCGCCATGCGCTCCTTTGCCTCCGACATGGGGAATCGTATTCCAGGAGTGGATATCTACGCCCGCTAGACTGTTAATGGTGTTGATTAAGCTGATGGCATCCGCTCCGCCCATGACGGCATGGCGCGCCACGACCGTAATATCCGTAATATTAGGTGTGAGCTTAACGATAACCGGCGTCTGAGCCGCTTCTTTGGCCCACATCGTCTGCATCTCTACAAGATCGGGCTGCTGCCCGGAAGCTGAACCCATCCCACGTTCCGCCATCCCGTGCGGGCAGCCGAAATTAAGCTCCAAGCCATCGACACCGACCGCTTCTACTCGTTTAACAATCTCGTGCCATTTCTCCCGCTTCGGCTCTACCATTAGTGATACGACGAGAGCGTGCTTCGGAAATCTTCTCTTCGTTTCGTAGATCTCCTTCAGGTTCACTTCAAGCGGCCGATCCGTGATGAGTTCAATGTTATTAAAGCCCGCCACCCGTTGTCCGTTGAAATGAACGGCGGCGAACCGGGACGATGTATTGATGATCGGATCGCCCAGCGTCTTCCATACCGCTCCGCCCCAACCCGCCTCGAATGCCCGCTGCACCTGGTAGCCCGTATTCGTCGGGGGTGCGGATGCCAGCCAGAAGGGATTGGGAGATTCGATTCCCGCAAGATTGATACGCAAATCTGCCATGAGCATAACCTCCGTCTCTCCAAATTAGATCGCTGCCGTGTTTTGCTTTTCCGCAAAAAACCTGCTGATCGCATAAGCCGTCTGCTTGCCCTGTTCGGCGGCCGAGACGACCATCGCCTCTCCTTGGCCTGCACCGAAAACGATATCTCCAGCCGCATAGATTTGAGGATTGGAGGTTCTTCGAGTCGCTTCGTCAATGAGGACGACTCCCTGGTTGTGCTCTAATCCAAGGAGCTCAATGAGACCCAGGTGACGCTTCTGTCCAATCGCCAAAATAACGGCATCTACCGGGTATAGAAACTCGGAGCCTTCCACGACTGTCGGAGTTCTCCTTCCGTCCTTGCCCGTTACATCCGACAACTCCATTCGCACGCATTCCAGATGCGTTACCCGGCCGAAGCTGTCGCCGATCATGCGCTTGGGCGCGGTCAGCCAACTGAACTCTACGCCTTCTTGCTTGGCAAACTCGTATTCGAAATCATAAGCCGTCATCTCTTCCTTCGTGCGCCGATAGATCATCTTGACGTTGCTTGCACCCAATCTTACCGAACAGGTAGCGGCATCGATCGCCGTATTCCCAGCCCCGATTACGGCGACTTGGGCGCCTTGTATAGCAAATGGAGGAACGTCCGTTTTCGTCCCTTCGACATACTCAATGGCATCGTATACTCCTTCAAGCTCCTCGCCGTCGATGCCGAGGCTGGGCACGCTGCTCATGCCCGCGGCCAGTACAATCGCATCGTACTGTTCGGCCAGCTGCGCCGCGGAAATATCAACCCCGACTCGTACGCCCGTACGAATTTCTACGCCAAGCTTCTCGACTTGCCGGACCTCCCAGAGGGATACGGGCTGCGGAAGCCGAAAGGAGACAATACCGTAAGTGTCGAGGCCGCCCGCCATAGATTTGGCTTCGAAGATGACGACGGCAAACCCTTCTCGGGCTAACTCCCTCGCTGCCGAAAGCCCAGCCGGACCTCCGCCGATAACCGCAACCTTCCTCCCGTTAGAAGGACCCGCCTTAAACAACGTTTGCCCGCTTTCCATCGCCCAATCCGTTGCATAGCGCTGCAGCAGGCCGATCTTAATCGGCTCGGACTCGTCATTTAATACGCATGCCCCTTCGCAGAGCTCCTCCGTCGGACAAACGCGAGCGCAGCTCGCCCCTACGGGATTCGCTTCCATGATGGCGGTGGCGGATCCTTTCAGATTATCCGTGGCGATTCGCTTAATGAAGGATGGAATATTAATGCTTGTCGGACAGGCCTTAATACAAGGTGCATCGTAGCAATACAGACAGCGGTTCGACTCTTCCATCGCCGCCTTGCGGGTTAACCCCGGCACATTTTCCGCAAAATTGCTCGCAAAAGCTTCCGGCGACAGCCGTGTTAACCGATTAAGCTGGTTCATCTCGCTCATCCCTCCCGCGTATGGGCATTCCGTATCCGCACATCCGCAATGTCGTTAGATACAGCAGCTCTGTACCTGCCGCTATGTCTTCCTTGCTCGCAAACTCCTTCGGATTATGGCTGATCCCATCCTTACAACGGACGAAGATCATACCATAGTCGCAATAGTAAGACATGGCGAGAGAATCATGGAACGGGCCGCTCATCAGCGCAGGCAGAGCAAGCTCCATCTCGCCCGCCGCCTCGCGAATCGTATCGAGAATTCGATCGGCGCAATAGCGAGGCTCGCTATTCGTATCCTCGCGTATTTCTATACGCAGCCCATGCTCTTGCACGACTTCATCAATAAGGGTTCGCAGCCGCTCTTCCAGCTTGTTTCTGCGTGGCAAATCGATATCCCGCAGGTCTATCGTAAATTGGACGTGCTCCGGAATGATGTTGCGAGAGTCGGGAAATACCCGCAGGGAGCCGACCGTCCCTACTGTCGGCGCTCCAGGTTCGCTTGACGCCAGTGCTTGCAGACCTACGACAATCTTAGAGGCTCCTACCAACGCGTCTTTGCGCAGACCCATCGGAACCGATCCCGCATGGCCGGCAAAGCCGTACAAATCTACCGTCCACCACAAGGGACCCGATATTCCCGTTACGATACCGACCGGACTGCCTAACGACTCCAGCACCGGCCCCTGCTCGATATGAAGCTCAAGAAAAGCGCCAACCTGCCCCGGCGCATAACGGGACTCTTCAAACCGCTCTGGATCTCCTCCGAATGCGAGCAGCGCTTCCCTCCGTGTCACGCCGTTTTTATCGGTCCTCTCAAGCTCACCCTCTTCGAGCCGGCCGAGTATTCCCCTTACGCCGAACAGCCCTTTATTAAAGCGGCAGCCTTCTTCATCGCAGAACGCAGCGACTTCAATCGAAACGGCGGGAACAATTTGCTGCTCTGCGAGCTTCTGAACGACCTCAATAGCACCTATGACGCCTACGATCCCATCAAATCTCCCCGCATAAGGCTGGGTATCAATATGAGAGCCGAGCATGACTGCGGGCGCTTCCGGATTTGTTCCTGCCAATCTGCCGATCAGATTCCCGAAGCCATCGAGCCTGACCGACATCCCCGCTTCCTCCATCCAGCCCTTCACCACTTCGGCCGCTTCGCGATCCTCCGGCGAGAGGGCCAATCGACAAACGCCCGTATCGCTTATCCGTCCGATCTCGGCAAGCTGTTCAATTCGCTGTTGGACTCTATTTGCATCAATCGTAAAATCGCGCATATAACTCCCTCCAACAACCTTTTTATAAATCTATGTTACTAAAATTAACATATAAACGGAATATTCTGAAAAATCATTGTGCAAATAGCCAAAAATACGATAGCATTCTTGTATACTTATGAAATAAATTCATAATAAGTTATGTTATCTGACATACACGAAAGCGGGGAACCCCAATGGATATAGATCTTATTCTTACGGTTAGTGAAGCGTTAAGTCGACCGCTGTTCCAGAACGCACAGCTGGTTGCGGGCGAGAAGGGTTTAAACCGCCAAATCCGCTGGGTGCATATCCTTGAGATCACCCATTTCGAGAAGCTGATCCATGGTCAGGAGATGATTCTAACGACGGGGCTCGGCTTTAATCTGGACGCCGTATCTTCCGTTGCATTCATGGAAAAGCTGATTCGGCAGAACGCCTCCTGCTTGTGCATCGAGATCGGCCCTTACTTCGAGCAAGTGTCCGATTAATTAATTGAACTCGCCGATCAAGCAGGCTTTCCGCTCATTTTATTTCCGCACACCGTTCGTTACGTCGATATCACGCAGGATTTGCATTCCTTAATCATTAATCGTCATCATAAGATGCTGCAAGAGCTCGAAAGCATCTCCCGGGAATTCTATCGCTTGACCCTGCATGCCCAAGGCACATCAAACGTATTGAGACTGCTGCACAAAAGCTCGCAAAACCAAATCGTTTACCGTCCGCTTCAAGGCAACCCGCTTTTCTTCCCATCTTTACCTCCGGACCAACAGGCAGCTATGCTGCAATTTCTTGGCGAACGCGAGGAGGAGTTATCCGGCCCTAAAACGAATTCCGCTCCCGATCTCTACGAATATGGAAACTCCACGCTAGTATCGAAACCGGTTGGCGCTTTGGAGCAAACCTGGGCTTATTTAATCATGTCATGCCCGCGGAAGCCGCAAGAATACGAGTATTTGCTCATGGAATCCGCCTCTTTGTCCATCGCGCAGGAGCTTCTGCGAACCCGTTATATGGAGGAAAGAAAACTTTTCTCGGAAAATCTTTGGGTTGATGAGCTTATAAGCGGACGGCTCGAGGAGCAGCAGATCAAAGCCCTGATCGGTCCCGATTTCAAAGGACTCAACGAGCTGAACTACCGCGTCTGCCTCATTGAAATCGAAAATTTGTACGAGACGAACGCTATTCCTTCCGAGAACGAACGGGAATCGTTCCGCCTGCATCTGTCGCTGATTTTACGTGCCGCCTTCGAGAAACATGGTTTTCGTCCGCTCATTACCTTGAAGAACAATCGGCTAGCCGTCATTGCGTTAGATCTGAAGTCGAAGATACCAACCAAGATAAGGCTTCAGCAAGCGCTTGAAACCCTTCAGGACATCGGACCGGACGAGCGGCTGAAGGATTTGAAGCTATTAATCGGAGTGGGAAGATCCCACTTGCAGCTCAAGAAAGCTTATGCGAGTTATCAAGAAGCAGTACAAGCACTGTCACTGTATTCTTGCTACGACAAAACGGTTCTGTTCTACGAAGAGCTTGGCGTATTCCAGCTTCTGCTTAGCTTAAATGACGGTAAGACGCTGCAAACCTTCATCCGCCATTATCTAGGCCCGTTGATCGATCATGATTTATCCAAAGGGAGCGAGCTGCTGCTCACGCTTAAAGTGTATCTCGATCATGACGGCTCCAAGCAGATTGCAGCGCAGAAGCTGTTCATCGTGCGGCAATCCCTTTACTACCGGTTGGAAAAGATGGCGGAGCTGTTAGGCGAAGACTTCTTGTCGGTGGAAAATCGGATTTCCATCCAAGTCGCCCTGCGGGCTTACCAATTGCTCAATCCCGAGAAGCTTACAGAACAGAATAAACATCCGTCTGTGCATACCCTTGCTCTTCGGCAACCGCTCGATAGGTGACCCGGCCGGCCGCAACATTGATGCCTCTCGCTAAGGAGGGATTGTCCAAAGCCGCCTGCCGGCAACCCTTGTTGGCGATTTGCAAGCCGTAGGCAGCCGTAACATTGTTTAACGCGATTGTCGACGTGCGCGCGACGGCGCCCGGCATGTTCGCTACCGCGTAATGAATAACCCCGTGCTTCTCGTAGGTCGGCACATCATGGGTCGTAATCCGGTCGATTGTCTCTATCGACCCCCCCTGATCAATGGCGACATCGACAATGACCGATCCCGGACGCATGGCCATCACCATCTCCTCCGTCACTAACCGAGGAGCGCGTGCACCGGGCACCAATACGGCTCCAATAAGCAAATCCGCTTTGCCAACCGCCTCCTTTATCGTTGCCTCGTTAGACACGACGGTTTTAAGCCGTCCGTTAAATCCGTCATCAAGCGCCCGCAAGCGGTCTAGGTTGATATCCAGCAGAGTGACGTCCGCCCCGAGCCCAATCGCCATCTTGGCCGCATTCACTCCGACGATCCCGCCGCCGATAATGGTTACCTTCGCCGGCTCTACCCCCGGAACCCCGCCCAGCAGAATACCCTTGCCGCCGCTGGCGCTTTCCAGGAAACGGGCGCCCAGCTGGATGGACATCCTCCCCGCAACCTCGCTCATGGGGGTCAGGAGAGGTAAACTTCCGTTGTCCAACTGAATGGTTTCATAGGCTATCGCCGTTACACCGCACTCTACCAATGCACGGGTCAGCTCAGGCAGCGGCGCCAGATGAAGAAAAGTGTAGAGAATCAATCCGGAGCGGAAAAATCCATATTCCTCCTGCAGCGGCTCTTTAACTTTAACGACAAGGTCCGCCGCCCACGCTTCTCCAGCCGCCAATACAATACTTGCGCCGGCATCCCTATACTCGGCATTGTCAAAGCCGCTCCCTTTGCCGGCACCCGCCTCCACCAGAACCTCATGGCCCGCTTTTATGCAGCTTTTCACAGCAGCAGGTGTCATCGCGACACGCCGCTCGTTATTTTTGATTTCACACGGAACTCCTATAATCATACCGGCATCCCATCCCCAATCTCGTTCATGACAGCCGTGAACGTAGACAAAATAAATGCTAAGTCCTCATCCGTAGAGGACAGAGGGGGAGAGAAGGTTAACACGTTATTAAACCCCGCTGCCGTATCGCCATTCTTACCAATGATGAGACCACGCGCTTTACATTGCCCGATGATTTTTTTGACCGCGTCCACGGAGGCGGGCTCCTTCGTTGCTTTGTTCGTTACCAGCTCCACCCCGAGCAGAAAACCGAAGCTGCGAATGTCCCCGACAAGCGGATGATCAAGCAGCTGCTTCATTCCTTCTTCAAGGCGCTGGCCTAATATCCGCGAACGCTCCACAAGGCCTTCCCGCTCCATAATTTCCAGGTTTTTTAGAGCAAGCGCGCAAGCCGACGGATTACCTCCGAACGTGTTCACATGACGGAAAAAGCCGTAGTCTTCTTCATCCTTAAACCGGTCATAGATGTCCTTGCGAACCGCCGTAGCGGATAAAGGGAGGTATCCGCTGGTCAGCCCCTTTGCCATCGTGACGATATCCGGCTTCAGCTTGAAATTCTGATAACCGAATTTAAAGCCCGAGCGCCCAAATCCGCAGATAACCTCGTCAATGATCAGAAGCACGCCGTGTTTATTGCAAATCTCCTGAACCCGATCGAGGTAAACTTGATGGGGAACAATGACGCCGCCCCCCGAAATGACAGGCTCCATAATGACCCCGGCAACGGACTCCACCCCTTCCCAAATGATCGTATCCTCAATGGCTTGGGCACAATACAGATTAAATTGTTCAACGGTCTGGCCAGCTGGCCTACGGTAGCTGTCAGGCGGACATACATGCAGAAATCCCGCGCTCAGAGGCTCATACTTGTACTTTCTCTGAGATTGCCCCGTGGCAGACAGCGCGCCCATCGAGCTTCCGTGATACGCACGGTACCTCGAGATGAATTTATAACGGCTGCTTTCGCCGATTTGCTGCTGGTACTGCCTAGCCATCTTGAAAGCTGCCTCATTCGCCTCCGAACCGCTATTGGAGAAGAAGATGACATAATCCCCTTCCAGCCACTCGCTGAGCTTCTCCGCCAATCGGATGGCAGGCGTATGGCTTTGCGTCAATGGATAATACGCCAAAGCCATCATCTGCTCGTAAGCCGCATCGGCAAGCTCCTTCCTTCCATAACCGACATTCACGCAATACAAGCCCGACATGGCATCCAAGTAGCGCTCCCCGTTTGAATCCACAATCCAGGAGCCTTCTCCTCCTGTTACGATCAGGGGCTGGCTGTTCGCATGATAGGAAACCATGCTGTGCCAGACGTATTGCCGGTCTTTCGCTAGCAGCTCTGCCGTATCTAGATTTCTATCAAACAATGCGATCAACTCCTTATCCGTGGCTAAACCGCTAATAACGGGCTGTAACCATCTTTTTGCGGGTATAGAATTCAACTCCGTCACGCCCGTTTGCGTGCAAATCCCCATAGAACGATTTCTTGTAGCCCGAAAAAGGGAAAAAGGCCATAGGAGCAGGTACTCCGAGGTTCACTCCCAGCATTCCCGCATCCATCTCCTCGCGAAATTCTCGAATCGCCTTCGCGCTGTCCGTATAAATGCATGCTCCGTTAGCAAACTCCGATTGGTTGGAGATCGATATGGCTTCCGCCAGATTTTCCGCCCTAATAATCGACAGCACCGGAGCAAATATTTCATCCTGCCATATTTTCATTCCCGGCTCGACCTGGTCGAAGAGCGTCGGTCCGATGAAGAAGCCTTCGCCGCTCGTCTCCGGATCCTTCCTGCCATCGCGAGCGAGTAAAGCGCCTTCTTGTTCACCGCTTTCGATATAACCCAAAGCCCGTTCTTTGTTTGCAAGCCTGATAACCGGACCCAGAAATACATTCTTATCCATGCCGTTGCCAATCTTCATTTCATTCGCCGCTTGGACAAGCCCGCCAACCAACTCATCCGCAATTTCTCCCACCGCCACGACAACCGAGCAGGCCATGCATCTTTCACCGGCCGATCCAAATGCTGCGGAAATGATGTTTTTCACGGCATTGCCAAGATCCGCATCCGGCATGACGATAGAATGATTTTTGGCTCCGGCAAGCGCCTGTACCCGTTTGCCATTATTCGTCCCCTTCTTATACACGTATTCCGCCACGGGCTGTGAGCCTACAAAGGAAATTGCCTTGATGCCGTTGCTGTCGAGCATGGCGTTAACCACCTCGTGCGCGCCGTGAACGACATTAAGCACGCCCGGCGGAAATCCCGCTTCCTCGAACAGCTCCACTAGCCTGTTCACCAATAATGGAGTTCGCTCCGAAGGCTTCAGCACAAAGGTGTTGCCGCAGGCAACCGCCAGCGGAAACATCCAGCAAGGGACCATCATCGGGAAGTTAAACGGGGTAATTCCCCCAATGACGCCGATCGGATAGCGGTACATGCCCGACTCGACTCCGGTCGCGATATCGGGCAGCTGGGTTCCCATCATTAAAGTCGGAGCTCCCGCCGCAAACTCCACACACTCGATTCCTCGCTGGACTTCCCCGTAAGCTTCCTCGTAGCTTTTACCGTTCTCTCGCGTAATGATCATCGCCAGCCCTTTCCAGTTGTCGATGAGCAGCTGCTGATAACGGAACAAGTAACGGGCGCGCCGAGGAACGGCGACTCTTCTCCAATCGGAGTAAGCTCGATTGCCCGCCTCTACGGCACAATCCAGCTGCTCCCGACCCGACAAAGGCACATAAGCCAATACTTCGCCTGTCGCAGGATTAAGAACTTCTTCAAAGACGGAAGCCCCTGAATCGACCCACTCACCGCAAATATAATTTTTCAACTGCTTGGCGCTTGTTATTGCCTCCATTTATTCAATCGCCCCCATCTCGCTTTTATCCAAGGCTATAGCCGAGTGAGCTCGTCATAGGTTTCAGGCCGCCGGTCCCGATAGAACTGCCAGCTTTCGCGCACCTCGCGAATAAGCGACTTATTCATTTCTCCAATGATCACTTCATCCCGATCACGCCCTCCTATAGCGACAAAGCTGCCGCGCGGATCAACCAGATACGACTGACCGTAAAACTCTCCCATATTCCAAGGAGCTTCGAAGCCCACGCGGTTGATTGCCGCAACATAATACCCGTTAGCTACCGCATGGGCAGGCTGCTCCAGCTTCCACAAGTATTCGGACGTTCCCGATACCGTCGCGGAAGGGTTAAACACGATTTCTGCACCGTTTAGGCCGAGCACTCGTGCTCCTTCCGGGAAATGACGGTCATAGCAAATGTATACGCCGACTTTGGCATAAGCGGTATGGAATACGGGATATCCAAGATTGCCCGGCTTGAAATAATACTTCTCCCAAAATCCGCAGCCGTTATTTCCAGCTCCGACATGCGGAATATGATGCTTCCGATATTTACCCAGATAAGCCCCGTCCGCATCGATGACCGCCGCGGTATTGTAATAAGAAGCAATACCCTCCCGTTCATATACCGGTAAAACAATGACGATGCCAAGCTCCTTAGCCAACTCCTGAAAAAGCTTCGTTGTGGGACCGCCCGGCACTTCCTCTGCCGCTTCGTACCATTTCGTCGTTTGCTCCGCGCAAAAATAAGGGCCGTAGAATATTTCCTGCAGCGACACGATTTGAGCACCCCTGCTTTTCGCTTCGCGCACAAGCTTCAGATGTTTGGCGATCGCTTGCGATTTGTGAAACTCAACCGACTCGTCTCCGTGTACGTCATGACTGGCTTGGATAAGCCCAATCGTTACCGTGTCCATACCCTGCAGCCTCCCGTTGAAGGAAAGGATGGCTTCCTCTTATCTGAAGCCATCCCTTTCCTTTTTCTTCTCTCTTTCTATTTCATGGCCATTTCCACGATTTCATTCGTATAAGCTTGCGTAAGATCCGCTTCTTTTTTAATGACACCGAATTTGAACGCGATTTCGGCCGTTTGCTTAAACATGGCATCGTCGATGTAGCCCATCTTCGAGGCGTCGAAGCCCTCGGGGAGGATCAGCTTAGCCACTTCCTCCATCATCTTCAGCTGATGCTCTCTGGATGTGCTGCCTTCCTCCGTTTCTTTCATAACACTGTCTACGGCAGCAGCCGGATCAGCGATGGCGTCCTTCCAGCCCTTCAAGGAAGCACGAACAAACTTCGCTGCCGTTTCTTTGTTGGCTGCCAGCCACTCTCTGTTAGCGAACAGATTGTCTTCCAGCATGGCGACGCCTTCGGCATTCATATCGATGACGTTCAGGTCCGCCGCCGGAATACCCTGCTCAAGCACAACCTGATATTCGTTGTACGTCATCGCGGAAGCCGCATCGATTTCCCCGGTCAGGAATTGATCCATCGTAAAGCCCTGCTTGGTGAAATTCAGGTCTTTGTTCGGGTCGAGCTTATATTTATCGAATAAGGCGAGAATTTCGAATTCATTGCCGCCCATCCAGTTACCGATTTTCTTGCCTTTCATGTCGGCCGGTGCGGCAATTCCCGCAGCTTTCTTAGAAACGAGCACCAATCCGCTTCGCTGAAAAATTTGCGATATTTCTACTAACGGCAGCCCCTGCTCCTGATGTGCCAGCAAGCTCGCTACCCAGTCGACGCCGATATCCGCCGCTCCGCTCGCAACCTGCTGCTCTGGAACGATATCCGGTCCTCCGGGCAGAATCTCGACATCCAACCCTTCTGCTTCGTAATACCCTTTGTCCATCGCGACAAAGTAACCCGCAAATTGTGCCTGTGGAACCCACTTCAGCTGCAGCTTGACCTTAACCGGCTCGGCGGTTGCCGACTCCGATGGCGATTCGCTCGCCGATGCGCTTGAAGCTGGTGCAGACGATGATTCGCTAGGCGAAGCCGACGCGGGCGCGTTATTGTTATTACTTCCGCATGCAGCCAAAATTGTCACGATGATCGAAATAAAAACCGCCAAACCCGCACCCTTTTTAATCCACTGTCTGTTCTTCATTGATATTCTCCCCTTCATGTTCCAAAATGGATTGTTTCGATCAAAGCCGAGGGTTGTCGTATACGATCGACTCCGCTGTTTCTCCAATATGGAGCTGCGCCTTTGCCGGATGTGTAGATGCAATTAATTTCCCCCGGTAAACCACGTACCGTGTTACGGGCATCCGTCGTATAAGCTCCATGGGATCTTTACCGTCGACCACAATAAAATCGGCCGATTTTCCTTCCTCAATTCCATATCTCTCCTGGAGATGCAAGGTCCTTGCTCCTCCCTCCGTCACCATATGAACGCCGAGCGGAATTTCTTCGCGCCCTGTCATATGCCCTACATGCAAAGCCATGTTGGCCACTTGGAGCATGTTGCCGTTCCCCAGGGGATACCACGGATCCGAGAAGCAGTCCGTCCCCAGACTCACATTAAGTCCCGCTTCAATCAGTTCCTTGATCCGCGTCATCCCCCGGCGTTTCGGATAGGTGTCGAACCTGCCCTGCAGATGAGTATTAACCAACGGATTGGCAACAAAGTTCATTCCGGAAAGCTTCAGGAGTCTCATTAGCTTGGAAACATAAGCGTTACTATAAGAGTGCATCGCTGTCGTATGACTGGCCGTGACCCTTTCCCTCATCCCCGTTCTATAAGCTAAGGCAGCCAGCGCCTCCACAAATCGGGAATGCTCATCATCAATCTCGTCACAATGCACATCGATCAATTTGTTATGCTTTTGAGCTAACTCAAACAGAATATTCAGGGAATTCAGCCCATCCTCCCGCGTGTATTCAAAGTGAGGAATGGCCCCTGCGACGTCAGCTCCGAGCTTCAACGCCTCTTCGAGCAGCTCTGCGCCTCTGGGATAAGAACAAATTCCTTGTTGCGGAAAGGCTACAATCTGTATGTTCACCCAGGAGCGAACCTCTTCCTTAAGCCTTAGGAGAGCCTTGAGAGCGGTCAATTGGGGATCGCATATATCTGCATGAGTCCGGACATGGAGCACGCCTTGGCTGGCCAGCCATTTCAGAGCCACTGTCGCCCTCTCCCGAACATCCTCTTCCGTTAGAAGCGCTTGGCGCTCCATCCAGATTTGAATGCCTTCGAATAAGGTCCCGCTCTCATTCCAGCGCGGCTCTCCCGCCGTTAATACCGAATCCAGATGGATATGTGACTCCACATAGGGAGGAAGAACAAGCAACCCTTCCGCATCGATCACGGTTTCGAACCGATCTCGCGGAATAAGGGGAGCAGAACATTCGTCCTCAGCTTGAATGGCCGCGATCTTTCCTTTATTCACGGCAATCTGGCAAAGCTCCGCACGCCCTGACAACCGCGCATGCCGGACCAACAGCTCCATACTCACATTCCCTCGACAGCTTTTTGAATGATCTCATTCGTATAAGCAGAGGACACATCTGCAGCTTTCTTAATGACGCCGAATTTCAGAGCAATATCTGCCGTCAAAGTAAATCGGTCCTTGTTCGTAAAGCCAATTTGATCGGCCGGGAACCCTTCGGGTTGAACCAGCTTGCCTACCTCTTTCATCATGGTCAGCTGATGTTCACGCGATGAGCTTCCATCTTCCACGACATCCATGACAATGTCCGCAGCTCCTTCTTGATCTTCTATGGCATCCTTCCATCCCTTTAAGGTTGCGCGGATGAACTTGACGGCCGTCTCTTCATTGTCCGATAACCACTCTTTGCTTACGAAAAGGTTGTCATGCAGCATGCCTACCCCTAATTCGTCCAAATTAAAGACGTTCAGGTCCTCCGGCTTAATGCCGCTATTCAATACGACGTGGTACTCGTTATAAATCATTGCTGTAGCCACATCCAAATCCCCGTTCAAGAACTGGTCCATCGTAAAGCCTTGCTTGATAAACTCCAAATCCTTCATCGGGTCAAGGCCATATTTGGAGAAGAGCGCCTGAACCTCATATTCATTCCCGCCCATCCAGTTCCCGACTTTTTTACCTGCAAAGTCTTCCGGACTGTCAATTCCCGAATCCTTCTTAGAAAGAAGAACCATGCTGGTATCCTGGAAAATTTGTCCGACTTGAATTAAAGGCACCTCTTGTTCGATATGGGACAATAAGCTCCCTACTAGGTTGACGCCGAATTGAGCTGTTCCATTGGCCACCTGCTGCTCCGGAACGATATCCGGCCCGCCGGGGATGATTTCCACATCAAGTCCTTCTTTTTCATAGAAGCCCTTTGCTTTGGCCACGTAAAAACCGGCAAATTCCGCCTGCGGCACCCAACTCAGCTGAATTTTAACTTGAATCGGCTGCGAAGAAGCGGATGAGGGTTGGTCTGTTCCCGCAGGAGATGCGGCACTATCCGCTCCCGCATTATCGGATCTCCCGCCGCATCCGGATAAGATAAGCAACAGAAAACTCACCATTCCCATGACCGCCAGTCCCTTTTTAACCGTGTATCGTTGCCTTTTCATTCTCCTGCCTCCTTGGATTAAGTCCTTTGTGATGGATGCCATTTAATGAACACCTTCTCCAGCCGTTCCACGATTAAATAGAACAGGACGCCGGCAAGGGCAGCCATGACGATGCATGACCAGCCCAAAGGCATTTTGGCCACTTTGATGGAATTAGAAAGCAGGTACCCCAGACCGCGGGAGGATACGAAAAATTCACCTACAATGGCCCCAATCATACTTGCCGTCGTGTTGATTTTGAGAGCGGTAAAGACATAAGGCAGGCTGTTCGGAATTCTTAAGTAAAGGAATACTTCACGTTTCTTGGCCGCATAAGAATGCATAAGTTCCAGCGATAACGGATCGACCATTCTCATTCCCTTATGGGCATTGATGGCCATAGCAGCCATCGTCGCCGCCATTACAATCGCCGCTCTGGAGCCCATTCCATCACCGAACCACAGGTTCATGATCGGCGCCAAAGCTACAATCGGCACCGCGTTCAAGGATGCGGCAAGCAGAAGACTTCCCGAACCCCATCTTGGCCAAGCTGTTGCAACTAGAGCAATGAGGAACCCAGCCGCCGACCCCGCCAACATTCCCCATACCGCTTCCGTAAGCGTATATCGGGTATAGGACAGAAGTAGCTCACGATTTTCCTTCATCGCTTCTGCAATGGCCGATGGAAGCGGCAACTGATAAATCTTCAAGTCGAGCATCCGGTGGAACAGCTGCTTCTCCCATGCCAGGAGGAACAATACACCCGCTAAGAGAGGCAACGCTATTCGGATAACCCATCCCGCTTGTTGCCGCCAGCGTACCTTTCTTTTGTTGATCTCTGGGGCAGCTAACATTACCGGACTTTCCCTTGCCAAATTCCGTTCCATCACCGGTCACCCCCTTTAGCGCGAAATTCCGGCTGCCAAGGTGCCGCAAGCCTCTCGATTGCGCTCATAAGCAAGTAACTGATGATCCCGAGCAGAGCTCCCACGAGTACCGTGGACCAGAACATGTAAGTATTAGAGGGTCCATAATACAAATTACGCAGCATAATAACTCCAATTCCATGCTGCGCACCCATCAACTCAACCAATATTGCTCCTGTCACCGCGAGAGGCGCGGCAATCTTCAGTCCGCTGAATAATCCAGGCAGCGACGCGGGAAGACGTAACTTCCAATAGACGGTCCAAGGTTTAGCAGCATACGAGTACATAAGTTCCAATGCGGAAATCTCTACGCTTCTCAAACCCCTTAGCATGTTTATCGATACGGGGAAGAAGGTAATATACCCGGCAATCAGAATTCGTGCCAGCTGCTCATCACGAACGATTCCATACAGAATGGGTGCGAGACCGAGGATTGGAATCATTTGGGAAGCGACAGCGTAAGGAAAAGTAAGACGCTCCACCCATTTGGATACACTCATCAGAACTGCCAATAAAACTCCTCCAGCCGCACCCAGCAGAAACCCTAAGCCCGCATTGCCGAAGGTCACACCGCCCTCGCGCGCCAACGTGCTTCCATAATGGGCGAAGGTGCTAAGCACTTCATGTACATAGGGCAGCTTAGACTGAGCTAGCGGAACTTCTCGCACATTCAATAAATACCAAGAGATGGTCTCCCATAGGACAAACAATCCAAGCCCCCAAACGGCTGTCGGTAAAAGTCGGCCCTGCCGAAGGATTCTGTATCCTTTCATCCGCTACACTCCTTCAAAGCTGCCGCGAATTTGCGCAATGAGTCCGAAAAACTCCGGACTGTTTCTCATTTCCTTGGTGCGCGGCCTCGGGAGCGGTATGTCTACGATAGAGGATAATCTTCCCGGGTGAGGCGAGAGTACGAATACCCTGTCAGATAAGAATATCGACTCCGAAATGCTGTGTGTGACGAAAACAACGGTATTCTTCACTTGGCTCCAGATCGACAGCAGCTCTTCGTTTAAACGTTCTCTCGTGAATTCATCGAGTGCAGAGAACGGTTCATCCATCAGCAGAATTTCGGGTTCCATCGATAATGCCCGCGCGATGGCGACACGCTGCTGCATACCTCCGCTTAACTGCCAAGGATACTTGTCGCCGAATCCTTGCAGGCCGACTAATCCAAGCAGCTCCGCAGCCTTCTTCTCGCGTTCAGCCTTCTTGACTCCCATCATCTCCAGAGGAAGCATAATATTGGCTTCAACCTTTCTCCAGTCGTATAAGACAGGGTTTTGAAATACTATGCCGTATTTCTGGGCCAGCCTCGCTTCTTTGGCCGTCTTGCCCGCCACCTTGATCGAACCGCTTGTAGGCTGAATCAAATCCGCCATTAACCGAAGCAGCGTCGTCTTCCCGCAACCGGAAGGTCCCAGAAGAGAAACGAACTCCCCCTTGGCAATGTCCATGCTAACATTCTGCAGGGCAACGACTTCGGCAGCATTCGACGGATATCGCATGCCGATTTCTGCCAACTCAATTTCGGGAAATCTCGTTGTCATAGCCATTTCCATCCCCCTTAATATACAACTCGTTGCAGGAAAGTCGTGTTAATTTATATTACGTGAAAGGAAATCATTAGGTTTTTATTGCGTTAATGTTATGTTTATATACATCATAGTCCTTGAAAGACTTCGTTTCATTAGACAAAGAGTAAAACGGAAATGGGTTTTTCGTGTCATTCTGTCTATGTAAACCAACACCGTTGTTAGGTTATGTTACATCGAATGAGTTTCAATTGGAGGGGTTGAACTCAGCATAAAAAAATAGACCCCTTAGCCAAGAGGTCCATCTGAATTTCCGCCAAACCATCGAGCAAACGTACTATCTCAAATCCTCCAAGAATCCCTTGGCAGCCATAATCTGCCCTTCGCCAGCCTCTTCCATAATAAGCGGTATGTCCGGGCAATATTTCTTGATCAGCTGCGTATATAACTTGTAATTCATCTGGCCGGTACCGGCAGCACCTACAAGGAGCTGTCCATCTAGTGACAAGAACCGGTCCTTCGCATGTCCCGCAATAACACGATCCCCAAGCAGGCGGAAAGCTTCCTCAATTACTTCATCCTGCCTAACAAAGTTAGTCGGGGTAAGAAGGTTGCCGGGATCCATCACCACGCCGATACGGGCTGAAGGAACCTCCTCCAGCATTCGATTCAGAGCTGCAGACGTATCGATGAGATGGCCGCCCGCCGCCTCCAGACCGACGTATACTCCCCACTTCTCCGCTTCCTCCGCCAATTCCTCAATCGTACTCCTCAACACGTTCCACTCTTCGTCGGAATACACCCCATGCCAGGGGGAGCCGGTTTCGGCAGCGACTATCGAGGAGCCGAAGTCCCTCGCATGGCGAAGCAGCTCCTTGAATCTCTCTATGTTCAATCGTCGCTGCTCGACATCTCGATCGAACAGATGTAAGTAGCAGCCAAGCACCGAAATAGATACTCCCCGCTTATCGAAAGCTTCTCCAATGGTTCCAGCTAATCCGGTGCTTAAGCAACCCGGCTTAGTGAAGTCGTACCCGCTAATAGCCTTCCATAAGGCAAGCTGTACATGACGAATGCCATGATCAGCCACCTTGGAAGCTAGCTGATCATAGGGTAATTGACCGAGCAAGTGAGCCAAAATCCCGATCTGCATCCCATCAACCTCCCGAATAAACTCTTAATCTATAGGGGTTATGTTTTTTTACTTTTCTTAACTGCTATAGTAATCGTAAGAGCGAGTCCGCCCCATAACAAGACCGCCCCGAACAGAAACATGCCGATCGCCGCTCCGCTCATGCTCAGAATCCCTCCTGTTTAATATCTGTTTTCCATTTGAACATGTATGCAAGCGGGAACGCGATCAACAACGTTGCGCCAACCAAAATCCATCCAAATGTAAGCAGCGCATGAAACGGGTATCCCTCGTATGCTTTCGTGAATTCTAACTGAAAATTTTTGAAGGACATGAAAAGCAATACGAGCGGAGTCACGCCCATAATCATGACGTTCCACCAGGTGCCTACACGGAATTCGGATACCAGATTATTCTCTTCCCGAATGCGCGTTATGTTAGCGAACCAGCCGACAAGGATCACTTCAAACAGACCGGCAATAACGATTCCGAAGTTATTAATGAAATGGTCTACGATATCCAGCAGCACGATACCGGCACCGGTTGTATAAACGATACTCACGAACGCGCAAACGCCGACCACCCCATTCACGGCCGCCTTTCGGCTTAATCGGAATTTATCCATCAGGGATGCTATCAATACTTCAACGATGGAGATCAACGATGTATAACCGGCAATGACGAGCGACAAGAAAAAGAGCGCTCCGAACGCACCGTTAAATGCGGGGAAAGCGTTAATGATTTTCGGAAATACAACAAAAGCGAGACCTACCCCTGAGGCGGCCACGTCCTTCACTTCGCTGCCTGAGGATACTGCCATAAAGCCGATCGCTGCGAATACGCCGATTGCGGCAAGAAATTCGAATCCGCAGTTGCTGAAAGCCATTATAAAGCCGCTGTTGTTGACGTCCTGTTTCTTGTCGATATAACTGCTATAGGTGACCATAATAGCAAACGCGATCGAAAGACTGAAGAATATTTGCCCATACGCGGCTATCCATACGCTATACCATTCCGGATTTGTGCCGCCTAGAAAACCCGGCAAAATTTTGCCGAAATCGGGGGTGAACAGGTGATCTAAACCTACAGCCGCCCCCGGCAGCGTTACTGCACGGATGACAATCATAATCATGAGAACAAACAGGAGCGGCATGAAAATTTTGCTTATTCGTTCAATCCCCTTCTTTACGCCGCGAATCAGCACATAATAGGTTCCTGCCCAGACCGCGACTAAGGGGAGCAGAATGTGCCACTGTATGCCTCCTAAATTCCAACCCGACGCCGTTACGGCATCATCGGGGATACCCAAATATGTACCGAATAAGAAAGCTTTCGTATCTTCTCCCCAATTTAAGTTGAACGAGTAGAAGAAATAGCTGACCGCCCACGCAACAATCGCTACATAGTAGGTTGTGATAACGAAACAAATCAGTACCTGCCACCAGCCGAGCCATTCAAACTTGCGGGATAGCTTGCTCAACGATAAAGGAGCGGACCCTCTGCCTGTCCGTCCGATTCCAAACTCCAGCAAGAGGATCGGAATTCCTGCCGTTAATAATGCGAAGAAATAAGGGATTAAGAATGCCCCTCCGCCATTTTCGTATACTACGTACGGGAACCTCCAGATATTTCCTAAACCGACCGCCGAGCCGACTGCAGCCAATATGAAACCTGCTCTGGTGCCCCACTGTTCACGTCGTTCCATTAACTGTCCTCCTTTTCCATATTTATGAAAGCGCTTAAATTCCTATTATCACATGATATTTATGCGCTTGGCAATGGTAATTTATACACTTGCATTCAGTAAAAAAGTCTTGCGCATACTCCTCAATAACCTTGCTAGACTTGAAAAAAGAAGTAACAGTTGCATGGCTAGAAGGCATTCTTGGATTGACATGCGTAAAAGCGCAGGATCATAATAGAGGAATAAAAAGGTAATTCCTTAGGCAAGGAGGAGTGGCCGATCAATCCAGCCAGAACAACAACTGCAAAGAGAAAGCCGGCTCCAGCACTGCGAAGTGCTGCAAATTCTAGGTGCCAAATGGGCTTTCCTCGTTCTTGAAGAACTGCTTAACGGACCGCAGCGGTTCAATCGACTTCAGCGGAATATTTCCATCGTCAAGACCCAATCCCTTACCGATACGCTCCGCCATCTGGAGAAGAACGGTCTCGTGTTACGCAAGGTCATTGACGGAGAAGGGCACAGATTTTCAAGCGGCTTTGAAGGAAATGGACAAATGGGTACAGAAGTGGGGCAATCCGATGCAGACAATTGAATCCACTGGCAAAACATCATAAACAAATAGTGCAATATCACTAAAACCGCTAGGTGAAATCAATCCCTAAGCGGTTTTTTGTCTTGGATATACGAGATTTTACACTTACTTAAAGTTAGTTGATCCAGATAGATGGATGATGTCCAAACACTTTGCGTTCTTACTTTATGAAAGTTACTTGATTATAATCCAGTTAATACACGAGAGAAAGGGATTGATAACCTATGAATCGTATTGTCATTTACATTTTAACGATAGCTGTCTTCTTCACAGCTACTTCTGAACTGGTCGTGGCAGGCATTCTGAATGTGTTAGCCAACCAGATGCATGTCTCTGTCGCTCTTGCTGGTCAGCTTATTACCGTCTATTCGCTCGCGTTCGCAATTGGAACTCCGGTTGTCGTGACGCTGACAGCGAGAATGGGACGGAAAAAGCTGCTGCTTCTCGCTATGCTTGTCTTCATCATCGGCAATCTCGTCTCGTTCGCCAGCTCCAGCTTTACCCTGCTGATCGTCTCTCGAATCATACTGGGTGTGAGCTCCGGCGTCTTGCTGGTAGCCGCCTTCAGCGCGGCTGCCAAGATGGTCCCGCCTGAGAAAATCGGCAGCACAATCGGCACGATCATTCTTGGCTTCAGCAGTGCCATGATTCTTGGGGTACCGATCGGAATTGCGCTTACCGATATGTTCAGCTGGCAGATGATCTTCCTTTTCCTAGCTTCCGGCAGTCTCATCATCCTGATCGGCATGGCGTTCATGCTGCCGGAGATCGAAGGGGACGCCCCCGTTCCGTTCAGCCGACATTTCACCGTACTTGCGAATCCGGTTATTCTGTTCGCATGACTGCTTGTCCTGTTCAGAGAAGCCGGCAATTCCGTCATGTTCACGTATTTAACTTCCTTTCTAGACACGATCCTGCACCGAAGCGCTTCCGACATTGGGATCATCATGCTGACACTCGGAATTGCCGGGGCAATCGGCTCCCGTATTGGCGGCTCAGCTGTCGATAAATGGGGAAGTGTGCGGATGATGATCACCAGCATGATTGTTCATGTCGTTACGCTCGCCCTGCTGCCCGTGGCTATCCAATCATTCCCGCTTGCCATTGCACTCTTATCCCTATGGATCATGTCCATGTTCATTATGGGTCCCGCTACACAGACCTACTTCATTGAGAAAGCACCGCAGTCGTCCAATCTCATCATAAGCCTGAACGTTTCCGTGACGCAGGTCGGTCTAGCGACCGGTGCGGGCGTTGGGGGCATGGCTGTCACATTAAACGGGACTGTCTTGTACAATCCGTGGGTGGCGAGCGCCGCACTGCTTATAGCTTTCACTGCAGCAGTTGTCTCCTTCCAGAAGAACAGAAGGATGCAGGCCGTTACAGCTTAAAGGCATGCTGTCAAGGGAATATCCTAGGCCTGACGTCGACTATTTCGAGTGGAGCGATGGCCAGCTCTTCTTCCGCAGAATGGCCTTCGACATACCTCTTGAGAGCGACCATCTTGTTCTCCCAGTAATGCTCATAGAAGGCTAACCAGCGCTTCATCTCTATTAAAGGATCTGCATCGAGCCGATACCTTGTTTCTCGACCTACTTTCCTTGCTTCGGCTAAAATGCGCAGATGCTTGGATACCGCAGTACGGGTCATCGGGAAATGGCTGCTGATAACCGTAACCGGCATCTCCTGATCCACCAGCAATCGGAGGAGTCCGCGCCGTGTTGGATCTGCAATTGCTTGGAACACATCATGCTTTGGTAATGGCGCCGCCATATCAGGCCTCGACATAGGAACCGAGTGACTTTGCAAGTCCGCCCCATCCCTGGCTCCCGTTCGCGTACAAGCGCATGCGTTTCTCCGAATTCCGTTACCTTATCCGCATCCCAGCATTGGTGCGGCACCCTTTATGACGATATCCCCTTTGCTCAGGAGCTGAAGTACATCTCGAACAGGTATGTCCCTGAGCCAAAGGGATATCGACAATAAGACTCGGATTATGCTTGTTCATGCTGCAAACGCAGCTTTATTCCCAAGTAACCGGGTCATTTTCGAGAAATAAAGTGATAATTTTTTTAAAAAAAGCGCCCGCAAATGGTCATAACCAATTCCGGGCGCCTGCTTCTGCATGGCTGTCATATTCAATTAGGACGATCAATCTCAAAAATTTCACCTAGCTTGGAGTAGCTGCTCCCGGCAAGTCGGCTCACCGGCTTAAGCAATACGGGATCAATATGACCGTTCTCATACAAGGCTTCATCTATATGAAAGCAGACAATTCGTCCGATCAATAAGTCGCAGGCCGGAGAATCTTCCGCTCCCCCTAGGGGTATGGCATGCTCAAGGACACATTCCATACGTATTCTAGCCTCGGCTATCCCAGGTATACCAATCTTCTCACTCGCGATTGGCGTTAATCCAGCGAGGGCGACCTCGCTCTCCTCGGGGGGCAGGCTGGCTGCCGTCTCGTTAATTTGCCTAATGTATGACTCATCGGAGATATGAACAACGAAGGCTCCGTTCTCTACCGCATTCCTTGAGGTATCTTTTCGCTGACCATTTTTCCGTTGCACGGATATCGAAATCAACGGCGGATTAGCGGCAACGATATTAAAGTAGCTATAAGGAGCGGCATTAAGAACTCCACCCGGCGATAGTGTCGTTACGAAAGCGATGGGTCTTGGAATAATACTCCCGATTAGAAGCTTATAGTTATCCCTCTCGTTTTGGCTTGCCGGGTCGATGGAGATCATGACAGCACCTTGAAATGTGTATCGTACCAAACTGCCGCAGCTTCCACTTCGGAAGCGGTTAACCGATGGCCGAATTTCTCCCAATGAACAGACACATTCGCACCCGCATCTTTTAATAGCGAAATAAGATCCTCTGTTTCCTGAGGTACGCAGATCGGATCATTGTCACCTGCCGCAATAAAGATCCGCACCCCTGATAGATCCTGCAGCTTGATCCCCCGCCTTGGCACCATCGGATGATGCAGAATAGCTCCCTTGAGCGAGCCCTGATAGTGAAATAGGAGACTTCCAGCAATGTTTGCACCATTAGAGTATCCGATCGCGACGAGATTATAACGGTCAAATCCGTATTTCTCCGCGGCTTGATCGAGGAAATCGCTCAACTCCTTTGTACGGAAGATTAGATCCTCTTCATCGAACACCCCTTCAGCCAATCTACGGAAGTATCGAGGCATGCCATTCTCGAGGACATTACCTCGGATGCTAAGCACAGATGACTCCGGAGATATTCGATCCGCAAGGGGCAGAAGGTCGTTCTCTGTTCCTCCCGTTCCATGGAGCAGCACTAGCACCGGTGCATTCTTATTCGTTCCTTGCTTGAAAATATGCTTCATGATTGATCAGCCTCCAAGACTCTGACTTGAATGGGTGGTAATCCTGCTATGATCTGAGTGCGATTCGCTTCAAACCACTCCGGCAGCATCAGCTTCTCCCCCATCGTATCCGCAGGCTCATCTCGCGCGAACCCCGGAGGATCTGTCGCAATCTCAAACAGTATACCGCCTTCCTCTCGGAAATATATCGCATTAAAGTATTGGCGGTCAATGATTGGAGTTGGCTGCAATCCGCTTTCCTCTACTGCTTTTCTCCAATTGGCATGATCCTCATCGTCCTTAGCTCTCCATGCAATATGATGAACAGTACCAGCTCCACCCACTCCAAACGGCATAGCTGTTAAGTTGACATCAATTAAATTGCCCAAATCTCCAGTTGCTTGAAACCGAGCATATCCCCCGTCTTCTCCTACCTTCTCAAGACCCATCACTTGCTCAAGCACGTTAGATGTTTTCTCAGGCGCGGCACTGTAAAGAATAGCCCCTCCAAAGCCTTTAACCGCTTTGTCTACCGGTATTCCGCCGAAAGTCCACCCGCTTCGAGGTCCTGCCTCACGTTCAACAATCTCAAGCAACAAACCATCCGGATCCGCCAATTGAATATATTGCTCGTTAAACCGTGTTGCAGCTGTATATGAAAGCCCTAATTTATTCAATCGCTCCTTCCAGAAATCAAGAGAGCCCACGGGAATGATATATGTGGTCACACCTACCTGCCCAGCCCCAATACGGCCTTTACGTGAGTTTACCCATGGGAAGAAGGTAATAATTGTACCGGGACTTCCTCCTTCGTTGCCAAAGTAAAGATGATAAACCTCAGGTGCATCGAAATTGATTGTTTTTTTCACGAGCCTAAGCCCAAGCACTCCAGAGTAAAAATCGACGGTTTCCTGGGCATTTCTTACGAATGCTGTTATGTGGTGTATTCCTGCTGTTTGTTGTTTCATTTGGATCAATCTCCTTTTTATTAATTTTTCGTAATTATTATGGTTTATTTAATATCTTAAATTTAAGATACTTTAATTTAAGCTAAATGTCAACAAATAATATTCCCAATTAATTTCTGCTTCCTACCACGAGATATTCAGCCCTTCTTTGTACACTCTATAATGTACCGACTTTACGACAAAGGAGCTCCTTTATGACAAGTACAATGACTCAGCCTGCTCAGCAGACCCAAGTACCTATTCCTGTTCCGCCACGCGTCATTACGACGAAAGATCTTCTTTATCTTAAAGATGCGTTATCTTGGGAATTAGATGCCTTTAAGAAGTTTCATTTTTTTGCTGGTCAAGCTGTGAATCCCCAAATTAAGCAAGCTCTCGATAAAGCGGGGCAAATGCATCAGCAGCATTACCAAAAGCTGCTTACCCATCTGCAAGTAGACAACAATACAGCTATGGCCAATTTACCTAAGCCGCAGCAGACACAACAAAATTTACAGTAAGGGAGTCTTCGATGGTGCCTAATCAAAATCAAATCGCCAATCCGCAATCCGCGCAATTGCCGCAAGTCAAAGGACCGGAAATGAATGATCGGGATTTCGTTAACGATGGCCTCAGTACGTGCAAATACTTGACCGACAGTCTTAATATCGCTGTACGAGAGGCTAGCCACGAACAACTTCATGCCGATTTACAGCTGATTCTGAACGAGACGCACAATAGCTGCCGCGACCTTTATAACCTGATGTTCCAGAACGGCTGGTATAAGCTCGAAGCCGAAGAGCAGCAGAAGCTTCAGCAAGCACAGCAGCAATTCAGCGGGTACTCCTCGCAGTTTCCTTATCATTAAAGAACGAGAAGGCCTTCTCCTATGTGGATGGGCCTTCTCCTGGAGGTCATTGAAATGAACAAGCAAAGGGCTCAAGAAATTACCGTCTCCCCCGTTATGGCGGATGTAACCTATAATGGGGCTTCCATTTATATCCAACATGTGGATTTAGACAATGAAACAGCTAGAATATACCCTCTAGACCAACCGGAGAATGAACAAGAGGTTCCTATACACAATTTGCAGGAAAATGGTCCAGAACAAGATATCGAGGGTGTCGCTCGATTTTGTCCGCTCCCTTGATCTATAGAATAAGTAACGGCGAAATGTACTTTTAATAAACAAAGGCGAATTTTCATTCGGTTTGAATGGAAATTCGCCTTTGTTTTAAGGTTTTCTTCATGTCTTCTACTTCAACAGTCGGTTTGGTCGAACGATTATCCGAACAAAGAGTCAGCCTTCATTTCGCATCCAAAGCTCATACAGTTGGTCCAAATGGGATTGGACAGCCTCTCTGACTGCCCACACTTCTGCAAGATTACTACCGCCGGGATTAGAAATCAGTTCTTGTAGGGACATATCCAATGCGAGCAGCTTCTCCTCTTCTTCGGCAATCGCCAGCTCCAGTTGATCCCGGCTGTTTTTCAGCGTTTTCTTGGAACGTTCCGGTTTCTTTGGCTGAGGAGAAGCGCCCGCCGAGAAGGTCTCTTTACCCGATGGATTATTGCCCTTTTGGGAACGAAACTCCCGGCTCTTTTCCTTATAAGCATCAAAATCGCCTAAAAAGACCGTGATTTTGCCCTGATTCAACTCCCAAATCTTCTGGGAAAGCCGATTAATCAAATACCTGTCATGGGTTACGGCCAATAGGGTGCCCGGGAATTCCTCCAACGCTTCCTCCAGCGCTTCTCTGGAGGCGATATCCATGTGGTTCGTCGGTTCATCCAGAATGAGCAAGTTGGGTTTCCGTAACACAAGTACCGCCAGCCTTAAACGCGTCCATTCACCTCCGGACAGCTGACTCACGGACTTGAACACATCCGCGCCATAGAACAAATAAGCGGCTAAACGGGAACGGGCTTCCCCTTCTTCGAGACCCGCTTCCTTCCTAAAGTACTCTAGCACTGTTTTCTTAGGTTCATCCGGGTATTCCTGCTGTGCCAAGTAACCCACACTCACCCGTGAACCGAGACTCAGGTCCCCTTCGTCTATTTGCTCTTCTCCGAGGATGAGCTTCAATAGGGTCGTTTTACCGGATCCATTGCCTCCGACCATCATGACCTTTTCTCCGTATTCCAACAAACCTGCGGCTTTATCGAGCACCGTGAAACCTCCGTACTTCTTGCTTACGCCGTCGAACTCCACGACTCTTCGTCCTGACCGGCCGGTGGGGTTCAAATCAAATTCGGCTCCCTTGAGATCAACAGCAGGCCGCTTGAGCTTCTCCATTCTATCCAACGCTTTCTGCATGGAGGCCGCTCTTCTGAAGAACTTCTCGTTCCCTCCGACGCGTCCCCACTCTATCAGCTGCTTGATGGTCTCTTTCATCTTCTTGATTTTTTTCTGCTGCTCTTGAAAATCGGCGAATTCCTGCAGCATCCGCGCTTCTTTCTCTACGACGTATTTGGTGTAATTCGTATGATAGGCGGTGGACTCCCCGTCCTCCAGCTCAATGATTTTCGTTACGACGAGGTCGAGAAAATAACGATCATGCGACACGATCAGGCAGGCCCCCGCATACTTGTTCAAATAATCTTCCAGCCATTCGACCCCGGCCAAATCAAGATGATTGGTCGGTTCGTCCAGAAGCAGCACGTCAAGCTTATAAATAAGCTGAGAAGCCAAGCCTACCTTTGTCTTCTCTCCACCGGACAACGAGGCATACGTTCTTCCGTAACGCTCGCGCTCAATTTGCAGGCCACTCGCCACCTGGTCTATTCTCGCATCCAGTTCGTAGCCGCCTTCACGCTCAAACCGTTCCTGAAGCTCCGAATATTGTTTAAGCAAAGCGTCCAGCCGCTGCGGAGGATTAGCCATTTCCGGTTCGGACATGGCTATCTCAAGCTCGGTCATCTCTGTGCGGCAGGCAAGTAAATCGCGATACCCCGCGGCTAACACCTCGTATACAGTTCCTTGCGCCAACTCCGCCGGTATTTGCTCGAGATACCCGATTTGCGCATCCTTCCGCACTGTCAGTTGACCTTGATCCGGTTTGTCCAGCTTGGCAATCAGCTTAAGCAATGTTGATTTGCCGCTTCCGTTGCGGCCAACCAACCCGATCTTCTCCCCCTGGTGAATTTCCAAGGTAACATCCTCAAGAATAAGCTGTGCACCGTGATATTTTTTAACATTTTGACAATTGATCATTAACATAAAATGGATCCTCCTATTTGAAGACCCTACCGCGTGAAAATAAGAAAAGGACGCAGGGAAAATTCCCTACGCCCTTAGGCTTTAACCGTACTGGTTAAGGTAGGAGTCTTTTCGTGAGTTGTGACGCCGTATGGGAATAAATGGACAGACCTTTCCCGCCATTCACAACGCCATGAACGATGCCAGCCATCTCTATGGGCAGCCGGCTAATTTGGCTATTCAACAACTCTCGATTCATCCTACCTTCACCTCCTTAAATTCGTTAACTTGAGGATAACATACCAGATATTGGGCTTGCAACTTCAACCGGATCGTAAATCATTGACTTCAGGTCGATTAAGAGATGCAAACAAAATACCCGTGCATATAAATAGTGCGCCGATTATGCTAGACCAAGCAACAGACTCGCCCAACTGAAGCCAGCCGAACAGCAAACCCAGAACCGGAACCATCATAAGCGCAATGGAAGCCAGCGACGCTTCAATTCGATTAACAATATGGAACCATGCCACGAAAGCAATTGCCGAGGAGAATACTCCGGTAAACAGCAGAGAACTAACTCCAGGCAGCGTCCATCGGACGCTGTCAATGGGCTCTGTCAGCCCGGCGATCCCAAGCAATATGACTCCTCCGAGCAACATTTGCCAGGACGTCATCACGATGATGTCGTGACCCGTAAAATATTTTTTGCTCATGACGGTGGCGCATGCCCAGCACACAGCGGAACCGACGATAAGCAATTGCCCTAGCAGCTCCGAATCCATTGCCGGATGAAGCAGCTGCGGCCCAATAATGAAAAGAAGCCCGGTTACTCCCGAGCTCAGACCGATCGTTTTCATGACAGTTAAGCTTTCCCGGAGGACGAATCGCGCCAGAACGCATACGACGATCGGCATGAAAAACACCAGAATCGACGCTTTCCCCGAGCTGACAAATTGCATCCCGTAGGTCAGCAGCCCGAAATAACCAACCGACATGAAGAGACTCATAACCGCGATTTTTCCCCATTCCTTTCGAGCGGGGATCCACCTTTTGCGGAATAGAAGCTGAAGCGCGAATAAAGGCAGCGCTCCGATGATGAGGCGCAGCGCAGCATAAAAAAACGGCGGAATATCGACCAAGCCTATTTTGATTACCGACCATGTATAACCCCAAATGACTGTAACCAGTATAATGAGAAGAACTATTCGCCAGGACATGTGCGGTTACTCGCCCTTCTTGTAGCCGTTAATAAGCAAATGAGCCTTGAACATCTCGATGATGGATGGCTGCTCTTCCTTGGTCGGCCAATTGTCCGGATTCCACAGGCCAGCCTGCTTGAATGCGCGCGGACAGTGGATGAAGCATTCCTCTACCTCGACGACAACTGCAAGTCCGGTGGTCTTGCCGTTCCATTGTTGGCTTGCTATAAACTCCTTATTGCGGGTAATGATGCTTCGTCCGTTTATCCGCAATACTTCGTCCATGCCCGGTATGATGAAAATCATGCCGATTTGCGGGTTTTCAATGATATTCAGCATGGAATCGATTCGACGGTTTCCCGGGCGGTCCGGAAAAACGATCCTCTGCTTATCCAACACCTTCACGAATCCGGGGCCATCCCCTCGCGGAGAGACGTCCGCCTTGCCAGTCGCAGCGGAAGTAGCCAGTAAAAACAGCGGCGACATCGACAAAAAATTTTCGATATGGGGATCGATTTGGGAAACCGTCTTTTTTATTACGGACTCGTGAGGGTCTTCCATCATGGCCCGCAGATTTTCCGCGTTAGTTACGGTGTCTTGCTTCCATAAAGCATCCGTCAATTTAAGTCCTCCTCATTTCAACCTCAATGGCATCGGCTGTAAGATCCGCGGTTGGGATATGAGAGCCGGCGGCTTGTCGCTGACCGCTTATATGGGCGGCTACGATGAGCCCGCTTTCCACCTGCACGCTGACAAGTTTCCGAATCGGAATAACGGAGTAATGAAGCTCCTCCTCTAACTCCTCGCAGAGCCGGACCAGCATGGCCGCGCCATTCCGACGCGCCTGCTCCAGCCTCTCTATCGCGACCGCATCGCCCGAGCTTTCAAACCGCTTCAGTTCAAATTCGCAGGAGCGTACTGCAAGTCCTAACGCCAGGCCATTGTAGAATTTGGCAGTAAGTAAATTATCGAAGACATGGGCTACCTTGGCCGGTTTGTTAAACGAAGTTTGGCTATCCGCCCAGCTTTTCTTGGCCTCTCCGATCTCTCCTACCATACGCAGCGATTGGTCTACTAGCTTGATAAACGGATTATTGCCATCACGGTTGATATAGGGGCGAGCCTCTTCCAGCATGGACTCCAGCTCCGCGAAAAAGATGTTGCACATGTCCACGTTCTGATAGATAGCCTCCCGGCGCGTTATGTCCGCCTCGCTGAGATCCTGCACGCGGGCATCGAAAAAATAGGGGAGCTCCGTCAACAGCGTCACGCAGTCCGGATTGACCGAAGAAGCGTAATCCCCGCTTGACGTGCCGCAGCTATAAGCAGCGGGCGGCCTGCCGGTATTTTGTTCCGTGTAGTCGTATTCCTGCCTTGCACTCATCGTCTGGAATACGGCGGGAGCGAACTCGGTTAGATATGGCGCTTCCGGCTCTCCGAGATTCAATGCGACCTCCTGCCTAGACGCGGAACGGTGCAGCGCGTCGTACAGCTCGGGCATGTCTTTGGAAATGTACCAGTAAGCGCCGCCAAAACCGGCGTTGTGAAGGGAATACATGAATGCGGGAGACGTTTCATCCATGATGTTCATCAACGCTTTCGTTTCCGGCAAAGAGTCGTGGAAGTGCAATTCCTTGTAATCGATCGGGAAGGTCCACTCCACCTGCTCGTAGCCGATAGGCCTGTAGTAATGTTTCATATAGTTATAAATACTGTATGGTCCTTTAAACCAACCCTCGTTTAGGCGAACCCCATCCGGATCGATGCATTTGATAATGTACCACGTGAATCCGAGCTCATCTCTCAGCGCCTTGTTTTCCGCCAGCTCACGAGAGAAAAATTCCATCGTCATAGCCCCGATCGGCTCGTTCGGATGCGGACAAGCAAAGCAAAGCGCATTCAGGGGTCCGTTGCCGATCTTCAAGCCCAGTATCGGATGGCCTTGGCGGGAGACGCCCGCTTCGAATAAAACAACAACATTTGGATATTGGTCGGCAAGCTTGCGCGAGCTTTCGTCCATCTCCTCTACGGTCAGGAAAGCCCCGTAATCTGGAATCTTGTCGACGATTTGCTTAATATCCATCCTATTGATCTCCTTATTAAACGGGGGATTGTATGATGCATACAATCCCCCGCCGGTTAATTACATTTTACAGTCAATGTTGTTTATTTATCCAGCCATACGTAGCTATATTCGGAGAACGATGTTTGATCTATCACTTCTTTGGAAAACGGATCTCCCTTAACGTAGGCTTGAATCGTTTCGTATCCTACATATTCGGTAATCGGAAAAATAGGCACGTCTTCCGACAGAATACGCTGCACCTCGACATACTTGGCCACACGTTCCTCTTGCTTCACGAGCTCCGAACCTTCTTTCAAAAGCTGGTCCAGCTTAGGATTGCTGTAGCCCATCCCATTGAGCGGAGCACCGGTAGAGACCCGCGTGGTGACAGCTCCGACATCGGGACCTTGGTAACCGCCTGACAAGTAAAGCTGGAAATTCCGATCTGTCAATATTTTCGCCTCCCAGGAAGCGTAATCCGACACATTAATCGTTAGATTAATACCCGCTTTCTTGAGCTGATCCTTCATTACCGCTGCAATATCCTCAAAAGCGGTATATTGGAAAGTATCAAGCGTTATATCGAGATAATTGCCGTCTTTATCCGGATTATAACCCGCCTGTTCCAATAATTCCTTCGCTTTGCCCGGATTGTATCCAGGAACGGCGAAATCGTCGCTAACCGCCCAAGCAAACACGGGCGACAAGAAATGTTTGGATTTCAGACCTTGTCCTTTCAATGCTTTGACGATAATCTCATCGCTGTCCAGCGCGTAAGCAAGCGCCTTCCGCACCTCCGGTTTATTGAACGGCTCCTTATCAAAATTATAGGCGACATAGGTGCGCGAAGGAAATAAGGAGGTCTTTACATTCAGCTTCGGATCGGCCTGCATTTTCTCGACTTCGGCAGCCGGAGGATCTACAAGTATATCAATCTCGCCGTTGTATAAGGACTGCACCATCGTGTTAGAATCGGGAATAATCGAATAAATCAGCTTGTCTACATACGGAACCTTCCCATAAAAATCTGCATTTTTCTCAAGGGTCAAGTTTACGCCCGTCTTATACTCCGTGTACTTGAACGGACCGGTGCCGATCATCTGCGTATCGGTGCCCGCTGCCCATTCGGCTTTGCTGTAAATATGCTCAGGAAGTATAAAAGTGCCATACCAAGCCAGATAACCAAGGAAGGAAGCATTGGGCTTGGCGATCTTGATGACGACGGTATTGTTATCCGGCGTCGTAATTTCGGTGATATCGCTTAGGCTGCTGACCGCTGTGCCGTTGTTCTTCTTAATGGCTTCCAAGGTGAATTTCACATCGGATGAGGAGAACGGCGAACCGTCGTGCCACTTGACATTCTCATTAAGATGGAACGTATAGACGAGACCGTCATCCGAAATCTCCCAGCTTTTCGCCAAATCGGGGATGATCTGTTGATCGTTGTTGAGCTTCGCTAGTCTGCCGAACACGTTTTGGGCAACCGAATACAACAGATCGGCTGCCGCGGCATTCGGATTAAAGGAACCGGGATCACCCGATAATCCGACCAGCAAAGTTCCGCCTTCCTTAGCTTCCCCTGTCGCCGCTTGACTTTCCGCAGCTTCAGTTTCCTTGGCTCCGCTGTCAGCACTATTGGAAGCTTCAACTTTCTCTCCGCTTGCGCCGTTATCGGAATTTCCCGTGCAGCCCGCCAAAATCCCAATACAAAGTGCCAGAACCATCAGCCATGCCCTTCTTCTCCTCATACTTGCACTCTCCCTCTTATTAAATACTATTTTTAGACGAGTAGTCAGGCAGAATCACCATCCTCCCCCGGATCTAACGCGAAGAGAAACTTTACGATTGTGTATAAGGGCAATTGACCAAATGGCCCATGCCAACATCGGTGATACCCGGATATTCCGTTTTGCAGGAATCGCGCTTTTGATAGCAGCGGGAATAGAAATAACAGCCAGGCCCTGTGTTGATTGAAGTGGGCGGTTCTCCTTCGATGCGGATAATTTCCCTTTTATTAACAGAATCTACTAGCGGGGAATTAGATATAAGTGCTCTCGTATACGGATGCCGAGGATTGTGCATGACTTCATCGGTAGGCCCGACCTCCACGAAACGGCCGAGATACATCACCGCAACCCTATCGGATACGTAACGAGTCGAAATAATGTCATGGCTGATAAATAACATAGCGGTATTATGCTGCCGGCATAAGTCGACAAGCATGTTGATAATATCTGCCCGTACGGACACGTCAAGCATGGATACGGGTTCATCGGCAACGATAAACTTCGGGTTCAGCATCATGGAACGCAGGATGGAAATGCGCTGCAGCTGTCCCCCGGACAGCTCATGAGGATGCCGGTATAAAAATTCCGTTGCGGGAATGAGCCCGGCTTGTTCCATCCACTCCACGCAAATCGCCAGGCGTTCTTCGTAACTGCCGCCGATTTTGTGAAGCTTCAATGTTTCCGTTAAAACTTTAGAAATCGTATAGCGCGGATCGAACGTATCGAACGGATTTTGAAAGATCATCTGTGCCGTTCGCCTGAAGGCTAAGGGGCTGCGTTTATACATCTCCTGCAGCGGAACCCCTGAGAAGCTGATGCTTCCGGAGGTCGCTTCCTCAAGGTTGACAAGCAGCTTGCCCAAAGTCGATTTGCCGCAGCCGCTTTCGCCGATTACGCCTAATATCTCTCCTTTCTTAAGTGATAAGCTGATGCCGTCCACTGACTTAATGTCCTGCCTTCTTGAAGCTTTGCCTTCAGCGGGAACTAGCTTTTTTCTTTGCGAATAATATTTGATCAAGTTATCGACAGATATCACTTTTTGTTCATCAGTGGACATATTTGCCGCCTCCTGCAAGATTACATGCTACCCTCCGGTTGCCTTGCAGTATGATATCAACGGGCTTCATCTCCCTGCAGACCTCCTCTGCGTGCTCACAGCGCTCTGCATAGATACAACCCTTAAGCGGAGCGCTGAGATCGGGTAAAGAACCCGGGATGCCGCGTATATTCCGCTTCTCCCCCGTAAAAGACGGAATAGACTTCAAAAGTCCTTGCGTGTACGGATGCACAGGATTCGCCAGAACATCCTTCACAAGCCCAGTCTCCAGTATTTGTCCAGCATACATGACGGCCACCTTGTTACAGGAGGAAGCGACCACCGACATGTCGTGCGTAATCATAATCCGGGTAATGCCAAGCTTGCGTTCCAACTCGACCATCTCTTCCAAAATCTGCCCCTGTGTAACGACGTCAAGCGCAGTCGTTGCCTCATCCAATAGGAGCAGCTTGGGATTGTGCATTAAACTTAGGGCAATTGCCACCCGCTGCATCATCCCCCCGGACAATTCATACGGATATAAATCATAGACCCGCTCCGGCAAGTTAACCATTATCAGTAGAGAGATGATCTTACTTTTCACATCCCGTTTGGAAAGAGAACGTTCGTGGATTCGCATGACATCCGACATTTGCGCTCCGATTTTGTGCAAGGGGCTGAGGGAATTCATCGATTTCTGAAACACGACAGCCAATTCCTTCCAGCGAAGCTTTGCCAGCTTCTCGTCTGTAAGCTTTAGCAAATCTGTTCCGTTAAAGCGGATTTCACCCGAAACCTCGGTAATGTGCTGAGGCAGCAGCCTAAGGATGGCCATTGCCAGAGTGGATTTGCCGGAACCGGATTCGCCTACAATCCCGAGGGCATCGCGTTCTTCTATGGCGAAGGATACGTTGTTGACGGCATTAACGCGCTTCGTCTTCGTTTTATACGTCACACTCAAGTTATTTACTTCCACAATGGGCATCCTATCCGCCTCCTAGTTGTTATCGCGAAGCTTAGGGCTTAGAACGCGGTTGAGCCCATCGCCGATCAGATAGAATGCCAGCACCGTAAACACAATAGTTAATCCAGAGAATGTGGAAATCCACCATCCGGAAGTTAAATACGTTCGACCGTTGAATACAATCTGTCCCCAACTGATTACATTGGGATCCCCAAGCCCAAGGAAGCTGAGGCTCGCTTCGGTGAGGATAGCGCCCGATATATTCATGGTCGTATTGGCTATTATCGGGAAAATGCCGTTCGGAATAATATGCTTAAACAAGATTTGCGCTCTGCTTTCCCCAACGGCAATGGAGCTGAGCACGAATGTTCGCTCGCGCAAGGACATCGCTTGAGCCCGCATCAGCCTTGCATTGCCAACCCAGCTTGTCAGGCCGATAATTAGCATGACGTTCATCATGCTGCTGCCAAATAGGGCGACGACGAGCAGAATAAGGAAAAAGGTCGGCATGATGAGAAAAATATTGTTCACTTCGGTCAGGACCTTGTCCGACATACCGCGGTAAAATCCGGCAATGCCGCCGAGCAATGTGCCGATAATTCCCGAGATGAGCGCAGCCACTACACCAATCAGAAGCGATGTGCGAGCTCCGTACACGATCATGCTGTATACGTCGCGCCCCAAACCGTCCGTGCCAAGCCAATGAGCCGGGCCGGGAGCGGCAGCCAAATCATCGCCAAGTATGTAGGGATCGTGCGTGGCGAGAAGAGGGGCGAGCAAAGCGACAAGCAGCAGCGCCGTCAACAGCGCGACACCGACTTTGAGCTGATAAGCGCCGCTCAGAATTTGCAGGAATCGTTTGAACGCGAATTGGCTTGCCCGAATGTACACCATGAATTCCCCTCCCTACTTGTACCGGATTCGCGGATCAATAATCGCATACACTAGATCAACGACGATCATGTTGACCGCTACCGAAATTGACAGAAAGAGATAAATCCCCATCAGAAGCGGATAATCGCGGCTTCCGATCGCTTTCAGCATAAAACTGCCCATCCCCGGCCACGAGAAAACAATTTCAATAATCGCCACTCCCGTGAATATATAGGCAAGCGTAATTCCGAACACCGTAACCGTAGGCAATATCGCGTTCTTGAATACATATTTATTGAAAATACGATTTTCCTTCATCCCCGTCGCCCGCAGTGTGGTGACAAAATCCTCGGACATGACCTGGATGACGGAAGAACGGGCAATCCGGAAAAAATATGGCGTACTGAGCAAGGTTAGCGTCAGACCCGGCAATATCAAATGCTTCAGTACGTCCATATAATGAGCGAAGCCGGCATAGTCCGCCCTGAGATCAACCATCCCCGCCGTCGGCAATAGCTTCAGCCATGACGCGAAGATCAGGATAAGCATCATACCCAGCCAAAACCCCGGCATGGAATCGAAAAGATAAGAAACACCGTTAAGAGCTGCATCCAGCTTGGAGCCGGCACGCCGCGCACAGTAAATACCGAGCGCTGTGCCGATAACCAGTGACAGTACCGCAGTCGTGAGAGAAAGGAGCAGCGTCGGTCCGATCCGTTCCGCGATCAGGTCAACGACCGGACGGTTGTTTGAAATCGACTGTCCCAAATCGCCTTGGACCAAATTTTTGAGGTAAGCGAACAGCTGCACGAGCAAGGGCTGATCCAAACCATATTTCGCACGCAGCGCCGCCTCCATCTCCGGAGAAGGATTATCCTTACCCGACAATATATTGACCGGATCGCCGGGGGCGAGATGTATAAGTATAAAGCTGAGAATAATAGCTACGATTATTGTTAGCGCTCCGGTTAACATTCTTCTTCCAATATACCTGCCCAAAGTCATTCCCCCAATCTTCTGACGGTTAACCCCGTTCATTCAATTCCTTTACTTTTCCGAATAGTGGAAAGACTTTCCGAAACTGTCGTAAAAATAAAGAGCCTTGCTGCTGCCAGAGAATAAACCAATTTATACACTAACACGATATTTTTCTAACTTCATCATAAGAGATAACCGTATTTGCGTCAACTTTTATTACATCAAAAAAATATAATTTTAAATCGACTCCAACTCATTAAACTGAATGCGGTTTCATTCGAATGGAACTACCTTATTCATTCTTATTATGATAGAAAACCTTACATATACATTCGAAGAGCAATTCAGGCAAAATACGCAGCGAATAATCGCTATCCAACCGCTCCGTCCATTTGTGCGGATCCATGCCTAAAGGACCCATATTCATGACGGGCACCACGAAACGTTCCATCTCCTTGAACGGAATGGAATAACCCTTCTCCCAAAGAGGCATGTTGCCTACTAATCGGCCATTGGATCCCGATGCATCAGGTTTTCCGACATAACTGAGATCGGTGATCCCGGCATGATAATCGTTGGCCTTAAGCTCAATATCAAACCGCTGCTCTGCATAGTCCGCTATTTCGTCCGATAGTCTCTCGATCAAGAAATGATTTCTGGAGCTGATTGACGGATAATAAGGGGGAGCAAAAAAAAGGACGATCATCGGAGCCATTTGCTTGCACAATAAGGCCAGCGCATCGACTGTTACAGAGGTAGCCTGGCGGTAGTCCGCACCCTTCAATGCAATCAGAGCGTCTGCAACGACGCCGTCAGCCTTCTCTTGGCCAAACGTCTCGCAGGCATACATGTACAGCTCCTCATAAGTCAGAACGCGGACGTTGACTTCTGCGGTCTCCATGCCAGGAAAACCCTTTGCCTTCTCACCATAATGTGCTTCAATCTTCCTCGCGGCGCGATTGGCAGCCGCCAGAAGAGGCTCCATGACCTGATCAGCCGTTTTTTCCTTAAGCATAAGATTAAACATCGTAACCGCACGGTAAGGAATCGTCACCGAATAAGCCGTGATTAAGCTGTTTTGAATTAAATTCGTCGGAGGCGGTGTAACCAAGCCGTCGATTCTCTCGCTGAACGACGTGTCGAGTTCCATTTCACAAGTCATTTGGGCTGCCATATAATTTCCGTTCAAGCCCTCGAAAGGAAATGCGACATGCGTTTCACCGCCATAACACAGAAATCCGGGCAGCAATTTACCGATCGATCCTTTTTCCAAATAACGCAAGCGCTCCCCGGACTGCGGGATGTACATCGGTTCGGAGTTCAGAAGAATGGAATATTGAAGCCCATACCGCTCGGAAATGTCCAACAAGGCAGGCACCGCCGCGCGCATACCGGTAGAATTGACCTCTTCATCCGGCACTGTAACGAACAGTACGTTCCCGTCAAATTCGCCGCAGCAGGCTCGTTCGATCATCGACATATGCAGGGCTAGACCGCATTTCATGTCCATGACCCCCCGCCCGAACAACCACTCCCCGCTCCCGGCATCAAGCCTTACCCGCTCCGGCAGAATGGCCGGGTTGGCACGAAACAGCTCCGTCAGCTTTTTCACGTCAAAGGCGTATGGCTGCCATTCTCCGTAACAATCTGTTTCGACAACGTCGAAATGGCTGAGCAAAATAACCGTATCGCTTGAAACCTTGCCGCTTTTTACCAAGGCGGTAACAACAGAGCGGCCGTCGCCGGTCGGATGCTGCTGCAAGTGTTCAGGATGCTCTTGAAAATAAACCAGTGAGCCCAGCATTTCCGTCAAATCATCTGAAAACCGCTTTTCCGCTTCCGACTCGCTGATGCTCGGAATACTTATCAAATCGCAAAGTAAATCTGTCAATTGCTCCTTAGTCGACCACTTCTTCATGCTGCACCTCTCCTATTTCGTCATTTGAGCTTTCGTTAGTGAAGCCACGTAGTCCGCCAGCAGGCGAGCACCGAAACCGGTTGCCCCTTCCGCGGCGTACCCTTTCGCAACCGTTGCCTCCGCTGTGCCAGCCATATCGATATGCGCCCATTTCACCGATTTGTCGACAAACCGATGCAAGAACAACGCCGCCGTTATCGCACTGCCGTAGGGCATATTTGACACATTATTAACGTCGGCATAAGCGCTTCTCAGCCAATCCTCATACTCCTCCACCAGAGGCATTTCCCAGACGCGTTCGCCGTTCGTCAAGCCGAGCTCCCGCAGCTTTCCAGGTACGCCATCCGTTCCCCAGACGCCCGCGAGCGATGTGCCGAGCGCCGACAGGCAAGCTCCCGTCAAGGTCGCAATATCGACGATGTGCTCGGCGCCAAGCTTTCCAGCGAGTAGGAGAGCGTCGGCCAGCACGAGACGTCCTTCCGCATCCGTGTTTCCGACTTCAACGGTAATGCCGTTCGCATAGCGGATTAATTCGCCTGGAAGCATCGCCTTGCCGTCCACCGTGTTTTCCGCGGCGGCAATTATCGCAACCACGTTGGTTTGAAGACCGCTGTTCACGATAATGTCGAGCGCTCCAATTACGGCCGCCGAACCGCCCATATCGATTCTCATATTGCTTAAATAAACCGAGGTTTTAATGTTTATTCCGCCCGTATCGAACGTAATCCCTTTGCCGATAAGCGCTATCAGCGGCATAGAGGAGTCGGTGCAATATTTAACTTGAATCATAACGGGCGGCCGGGCGCTGCCTCTGCCAACAGCGACAAGCCCGTTCATCTGCTCGCGAGCAAGTACTTCAGCTTTCATAACCGTAATTTCGACAGGAGCATCGCGAAACCGCTCGATCACCCGTTCCGCCAACGTCTCGGGATAAAGAACGTTCGGAGGCTCGTTGCCCAAGTCCCGCGCCAGAATCGTTCCGCGCGCGCTTATTTCGGCTCTTCGGATCGATGACTCGAGAAGAGTAGAAGAAATACCGGCGAACCCTATGAGGCATCCCGCCCTCTCCGGCGTGTTAGCTTTATATTTATGAAAGCGATAAGTACCAAGCAGCCACCCTTCGACAACTGCGGCAGCGGCTTCCTCCGCTCGGAATAGCGCTTCCGGCGAGCTGCAAAGAAGTCCGAGATCCACTTCAATTTCGGCCACGGCTTCCTTCTCCGCTTCCCTGCCGGCGACACCCGCCGCGAAGCGGATCGATTCCAGTCCGAGCCCGTCCGCCAGCCCGACTCCGATTGCCAGAACAGCAGGCGCAGAGCGGCGGCCCCGAAACCAGGTAACCACTCCTCTCTCACCGGTATGTTCCTTCATCTCGTATTCACCCACCTGTTGCGTTCCCATGCTAATGAAATAAATGATGACTTGCGAAGAGGACAGCTTGCTTGCGGTAAACTCCATTCAGCGATCAACCCTCCTCTCTAAATTCTTGTATTTTTCCGTTATGTGGAATACATTTCCGATATGGCTAGAAAAAGAAATGGTCCCTACAACAATCCCCTCTCTACGGCTCCGCGTGATTCTTCTGCTTTCTATCTACAGTAATGAAAAACTTGAGCAATTCGTTCGACAGCCCAGTCCAAATCAGCTGCGGAAATAATAAGCGGCGGAGCTAATCGGATAACTTTCTCATGCGTTTCCTTGCATAGTAGTCCGGCCTCCTTCAGCTTTTCGCAGTAAGGACGCGCCGATCCGCTCGTTTCAATGGCGACGAACAGCCCGCGCCCGCGAATATCGACGATGTCCGGGTGTTGTATTTCAGACAGCTTCTTAAGCAGAACCGCTCCGAGCGCCAATGATCTGTCCGCAAGATTTTCTTCCTCCGTCACGCGAAGCGCAGCAACGGCAACCGCACTCGCCAGAGGATTGCCTCCGAAGGTCGAGCCATGCGAGCCAGGCTCAAACACGCCCAATATGCTGCTGTCGGCGGCGACTGCCGATACCGGCAGCACTCCGCCCCCAAGCGCCTTGCCCATAATGTACACGTCGGGCACGACACCGTCCCAATCGCAGGCAAAACGCTTGCCCGTACGGCCGAAGCCGGTCTGGATCTCATCGGCCATGAGAAGAACGTTATGCTGTTTGCACAGAGCGGCCGCTTGGCTCATATAACCTTCAGGCGGAATAACGATGCCCGCCTCGCCTTGAATCGGTTCCACGAGGAAGGCGGCTGTGTTTGGCGTTATCGCCGCCTCCAGCGCCGCAATATCCCCATAGGGCACCAGTATGAATCCGGGAGTGAACGGCCCGAAGTCTTCGCGATAAGACGGCTCCGAAGAAAATGAAGTAACGGTGATTGTCCGCCCGTGGAAATTACCGGTACACACAATAATTTCCGCCCGTTCCGCTGGAACCTTCTTAACCCGATAAGCCCAGCGGCGGGCAGTCTTGACCGCCGTCTCCACCGCTTCAACCCCGGTATTCATCGGCAGAATCATATCTTTCCCTGTCAGCTGCGTCAATTGTTCCAGCAGGTCCGCTAACGGTTCGTTATAAAAAGCACGGGAAGTTAGAGTAACAAGCTTGGCCTGCCGTTCCAGAGCCTCCATTATGCGCGGATGCCGGTGCCCTTGATTCAGGGCCGAGTATCCGCTCAACATATCCATGTAACGTTTCCCCTCATTGTCTTCGACCCAAACTCCTTCGGCCCTTGCAATGACGATCGGCAGAGGATGATAGTTGTGCGCTCCGTATCGTTCCGTTGTCTCGATCGGATTGGACTTTATTCCCATAATTGTTCCCTCTCCTTCAAGTGTCACTTTTCCGTATAACGGAAATCGTTTCCGTTATTTTGCAACAGAGATAAAGCGATGTTCACCCGCCTAATCTCGACGATATTTCGGAAGCTCTCTTCACGGCGTGTTCGATCAAATAAGCCAGCCTGCCCGGCTCAATCCGTTCTCCCACGATTTCAATACCAAGCGATCCCAGCACTTTCCCTCCGAAGCCGATTAACGGCGCCGCGACCGAAGCCGTCCCTTTCGTGAGTTCACCGTAGCTGATGCCGTAACCCCGGCGTCTGATTTCCTCCAATTCAGTCTGCATGGCGGCCCGCTGCTGCTTGTTCTCCAACAGCTTGATTAAGATTGCCTCTGCTTTGGCCGGTTCCATATAGGCCAGAATCGCCTTGTTCGGCGCACCGAGATTCAGCGGCCCTCTTGCTCCGAGCTTGTCGGTCACGCGAACATTCAACGGGCTGTCGATCCGCTCGATCAAGATACCGTCAATCCCAATTGGAATGTTGAGATAGACACTTTCCTTCACTTCGTTCGCCAAAACTTCCATCACCGGTCTTGCTACGACTCGCAGCTCTGTCTTCTCCAACTGACGAAGTCCGATCTCCATCCACTTATTCCCAATTCTGTACTGTTTCGTATCCGAGACTTGCTCCACCAGCTCCAGATCGATCATCGTAACAATCAAACGGTGCGTCGTGCTGAGCGGCAATCCTACCCGCCCGGAAATATCGGATATGGGCCAGCTTTTTCTGGAATCGTCGGAAACCAGCAGTTTTACGATCTGCATTGCCCGTTCAAGCGTTTGAACCATTTCCCTATCCCTCATTCGTCCGCGGCTTGTATATTATTCATTATACATTCCTTCATTACATTTCAATATAAAACTTTTGAATTTTCATGTCAATATAATAAGCATTTGATGTAAGTTTTTATAACACCATTGATTAAAGGGTCTAGAAGAGTCCGATCAACAAATCGCTCGCAGGAGAATCAACCATCCCCCTCGGGAGATGGCATGTTCGGGTTACTTGTGCCGGAGAGCAAGGCGATTGCGCATGAACAGCCAGCTGAGCAGCGGAGAGCTGCCGACCAATAACAGCATATAGTTGATGACCAAAGGCGCACGGCTGAAAGATAGGGTTACTATAAAAATAATCATCCCCGTAATTCTTCCTACGTTAAGCGCTAGTTCTCTCATCACTACGTACTCAACCCGTTGCCTTGCGCTATCCTCATCCTTCCCGATCAAGTCGAATACGGATGATGTCATAGGTATCGTATATAACGGCATGAACAGTGCTGCACCGATCCCAAAAATCAACAGAGTCGTATAACTGACCCCGAAGAAGAACGGAACGATAACCCCCGTTATCATGACAGTGCCGACCAGCATCCCTCTCTTGCGCCAAGCCGGCTTCAGCCACTTGCCAGTCGCATAGAAACTAATGAAACCTACAGCCGATGTAATCAATGCAAAGTTGCCAAGTGACAATTCACTGCCTGTCTGAATGAAGACAAGAAGGCCGATCATGACGCCAAAGACGCTTTCTCGCAGCCCTTGAGCTACAAGCGCTCCAATTACCGGCCGCCACGGGGTTTGTCGAAGCTTCATAATACGAATGGGCATTCGCCAATCGTAATTTCCTTCCGCCTTTCTGTTATGCAACCAAAAGCTGACCGCGATACCCGCCAAAAATATGCCAAACGAAATCATGAAAATGACACGATAACCGCTCTCTCCAGCCATACGTGAAATGACATACCCCGAGCACCAGGGCACGATCATTCCGACGAGGGATCCAATAACCCCCGTCCATCCGTTAAACCGGTCTCGGTTGTCGGCATTCGTCACTTCGAAGTAAATGACATTAAAGGAAAGCCAAAAGAAACCGATAGCCACCCCTTGCACGATACCAAGCAACCATATGTAATGGAATGCGCCTTTTCCAAGCAGAAGCACGATGGAATAGAAAACGGCCGAAACTCCGATTCCAAGTCTTAAGAAAATCATTTTATTGCCTTCTTTCACCCCGTTCCCTGCAATCCAGAACGTCATCGCCATGAACAGGTGTGAAAGAAGGGTAAACCAACCTAACAGCGTGAAATTGTTGCTCGCTTTCCATATATATACCCCAAGGTATGTGCCCGAAAGCGCATTCGCAGTAATAAATAGGCCGTTGACTACAAGCAGAAGCAATGTTTGTTTATCCAGCCGTTCGTTCGCGTGAGCAACTCTGTGTAGCGTGTGCATGAGCATCTCCTTTGGAACAGTGAAATAAAAACACTGTTATAACCTGCCCAAAAAAGGTGCAATGAAACAAAAATCATTCAAAAATCTCTTCTAGCACTTCTTATAGGCGACTTTGCACGTTGATCCTAATGGAATGATTTCGCCTAAATACCGAAGAATAAGCTCCTTCTCTATGTCCGTTACAAATGTTGTCGTTCGTACGTCGAAATGGAGAGTTCCTGAGTGGCTGTCATATTTGTTAAACGTCATTTCGCCGCTCGTGAACATTCCATTAATAACGGCAACGATTCCGTATTGATCTAAGTTGTTTCTCATTGCCGTTTGAACGATGGGATCGGGCAGCTCATGAGCTTGTGGAATATTATCCGCCTGGAGCATCGAATACTCCTTGATTTGATAACAGACGTATGGAGGCAAGTAACCGGTTACAAAATGCTTCAGAGCCGTTTTTTCCTTATCAGGCAGCGTCAACTGATCGTTCCATGCGTACAGAGTAGCGGCATTCTTCCCGCTTGTGTGAATTCTTACATATCTAAGCTGCGGGTTATATTTCTTGATTATATGCTCCGATAACAAGCGAGTTCCCACTGTTACCACCCCCGTATGATTGTTATATCTTATTCATCCGGCCGGCTATAAAGACTCCTCCTAGAATGATAAACAGTCCGAGTACCCTATTCCACTTGATATCCTCGTTCAACAAAGTATATGATCGAAACATCGATAGCGAAGGAGCTTATCCGCTGATGGAAAATGAGATCATAGCCCGATTTACCTCTTATGTACAGGTGGATACGCAATCTGATGAGAGCAGCCAGACCTGCCCGACTACCTCAGGACAGCTAACCCTTGGCCGAATGCTGGTGGAGGAGCTGCAAACTATCGGCATGGAAGAGATCACGATAGATGAGAATGGATATATCATGGCTACTTTGCCCGCCAATACGGACAAGACGGTGCCAACAATAGGCTTCCTGGCACATATTGATACGGCAACAGACTTAACTGGCGCGGGCGTGAAGCCGCAAATCGTGGAGCATTACAACGGGAAAGACATCATTCTGAATGAAGAGCTGCAGATCGTTCTCTCCCCGCGAGACTTCCCAGAGCTGGCAGCATATGAAGGCCAAACCTTAATTACAACAGATGGCACAACGCTACTCGGAGCGGATGACAAAGCGGGAATGACGGAGATTATGACCGCGATGGCTTACTTGATTAAGCATCCGGAAATTAAACACGGCAAAGTAAGAGTTGCCTTTACTCCGGATGAAGAAATCGGGAGAGGACCTCATCGGTTCGATGTCACTGCTTTTAACGCGACTTACGCCTATACAATGGATGGCGGTCCGCTCGGCGAGCTGCAATATGAAAGCTTTAACGCGGCTGTCGCCCGGATTACCTGTAAAGGCAAAATCGTTCACCCCGGGACCGCGAAGGGCAAGATGATTAATTCTGCCAAGATCGCAATGGAGCTAAACAGCAGATTACCTTCGGCGGAAGCTCCTGAGCATACGGATGGCTACGAGGGCTTCTACCATTTGATCTCCATTAACGGCGATGTGGAGCAAACGAAGCTTCACTACATCATTCGGGACTTCGACCGCTCGCGATTCGATAACCGAAAGTCCGATATAGCTGCGATCGTGGAGGATTTGAAAACGAAATACGGGGAAGAAACCATCGTCCTTGAGATGAAGGACCAGTACTATAATATGCGTGAGAAAATCGAGCCTGTCATGGAAGTGGTGGACATTGCCTATCAAGCGATGGTTAACCTCGGCATTGAGCCGCTTGTTCGGCCGATTCGGGGCGGGACGGATGGCTCTCAACTGTCCTATATGGGATTGCCGACTCCCAATATCTTCACAGGCGGAGAGAACTATCATGGCCGGTATGAGTATGTCTCGGTAAATACGATGATTAAAGCGACGAATGTGATTGTCGAGATCGTTAAGCTTTTTGAGCAGAAGGCGGACTAAGAGCCCTAACTAGGCACGTATCTTGCGCTCTCCAAGTCGACGACACCCTTGTTATTGATCTCTACGCCTTCGTTCTCCAAATAGAGCTTCTGCATGTATCGCGACTCCTCATCCTGGAGCGCGATTTCACCCTTAGCGTTCACCACCCTGTGCCATGGCAGGTCGTATTTCGCGCTTAACGAGTGCAAGATTCGCACGACCTGCCTAGCCCCCCTCGGGCTCCCTGCCTGCGCCGCAATTTGACCGTAGGTCATCACATAACCTTCTGGTATCCCTTTAATAATCTCTACAACTTGCTGCGTGAATGGCGTCACCTTAGTCTCCGTCCTTTTTTTACAGTTATTTATTCATACCGCCTAATCATTAGACGGGCTTCCTCCCATCCGGGATAGTTCATAATCTTGATCAAACCTCTGCCCTATGAAATCAGTCCCAATCAGCAGCGTTTACCGCCTCCCTTCGTGTGGAACTAATAAAAGATCAAATAACTGCAAAACTACATCTATTTCCCAAAATTCCACCTGTTTGTTGGAAATAGTTCCATATGTACATCTAATTCGACGCTGATAGTCCGTTTCAGCACATTCTGGTCAAAAAAGATGTACATTTGCCTCTAATGCAACCATAAACAGGCTTCCCCAAGAAAATAAATGTAGAAACACAGTTATTTTTACCACTTCCCACCGTCCAGAGGCTAATTAGACTCCCATGCAAAGAAAAGACCGTCTCCTAAGAGGCAGCCTCCTGATTAATAAATTGCTGCAAGCTCCTTAACTGCTTCAGATGGTGGCGAAAGTGCATCTCGACTATACAAAACCATTCCTTAGCGTTGAAAGCTCCCATTCGGGGGTGAGGCGCGCTATTTTCAGCGGGGATTCCGTCAAGTGCAGGCTCGATTGCCTTCATCCGCTCAACGATATTGAGAAAACCTTGAGACAATTCCTCCGTGCTGGTCGGTTGCTTCGGCGTATATTGTGGGGATGGGGGAACATGGACTTTCACGTCAGGAAAGCCCCCGTAATGCCTCACCCGCTTCCGATTTAACCCCGCCAACAACGATGGATTCGGGATTTCCTTCTTGGCATAAACCAATGTTCCGAAGGCTCATGAAATGCGTTGCATTAATCAGATGCACATATAATTGACCAATCGACCATTGCTCCTCGCTGGGCTGGCGCGTTAGCTGTTCCTCGCTAATACCCTTCAATTGCTCTAAGTAGTAGGCTACCGTTTCTTCCAGCTGACTTAAGCTCTCTTTCGTATTCATGGCTGCCACCTAACCTTTCTTTGATTTAATTTAACTATACAAAACCGCTACTGACAACAGTATGTCAGTAGCGGTTACGCCATTCAGAAGAAATTATATCCATATCCTTAGAATGCAAAAATACCTTCAAACCATTGAACGTGGATTGAAGGTATTTCTTAAATATGTGCCGTGCTTAAATTGTAAGTTGGTTGCGGGGGCAGGATTTGAACCTGCGGCCTTCGGGTTATGAGCCCGACGAGCTACCGGGCTGCTCCACCCCGCGAAAGTATAACCGAGCACTGTGATGATTAACGCCGGCCGGAGTTCTTATACTATAGCAAACCCCGCCGACATGCAAGCTTTTCCGAGAACATTTTTTATGGAAATACCTGCCGCCATTGCTTCAAACATTCAGGCTTCATCCCATATTCATATTGCTGGATTTTTTGCTATGCCTTTCTCCCGTGTAGAAGCTAAGCACGTCGCTCCATCTCCACTGCTCGTAGAAATTGGCTCCCAAGTCGATGCCGGGGATGAATACAACAGGGTTCTTACCGGAAGAACCAGCTACGATTGCATCCGCTTTTATTCGATCTGAACGGACCCATGCCAGCAGCCGTGAGGGAAGAGAAATCGGATTGAAGTCGCCATAGGTGTTGGATTCATCCGTTAATGGCTTAGCCTGCAATCTCCCCAGCTTCACCTCGACCAAGGAAGGAAATGGACGACTGGCTGACTCGGCAGCTCTTGAAGCAACAAGACGGCGAGGTCCATGCCATGTAAAGCTCTGATCGACATAGCCGGCAGGTGTGTAGGTGACTAATTTCCCCGTGGGGATATCCGCCAACTTTAGCTTTTTGTTGCTTGTCGCTTCCCTCCCGACGCCGCCGATATACGCTAATAGGTCTCCCATATCGGACCAATTAAACCACTGACTATTATTGGCCATCAAATCTAGCTGCTTGAAGCTGGTACCCTCAGCTGACAAAACGCACAATATGTTGCTGTCGGCTGATAAGGATGCGGTTGGGTTCGCCAGAAAAGCAATCCAATGTCCGGTAGCGGACCACTTGAATATACTTGTGGTCACCGCAAAGAATTCCTCTGACGGCTTAGGAAGTACATATAGCGTACGGATTTGGCTAGGATCACCTACCTTAAGCAGCGGAATAGAGAGAATACGAATCGGTGTCCACCCATCAGGCAGAAGAATAGACTGGGTCGATGCTAGAAATCCGCTGCCGTCGGGCAGCCAGGAGTAATTGCCAATCCCGCTCGCGACATCTACTCGCCTTGTCGGTTTCTCGGGTTCGACAAAGATAAGCTTCTGATCGAGGAGGAATGCGAGCTTGTTCTTACGGGGAGCCCACTCGTAACTCTCTTCGCGTATGGGACTAACGAGCTGGCTCTGCTCCGATGGTACATGCCACAGCCATAATTCCTGCTCCTCCTTCCCTTTCGTATAAGCAATCCACTGCCCATCATAAGACCACTTTGGACTCCGAATGAATTCCCCTTTGGTTAATTGATGCTCAATGCTGCCTACCTTTAACCACAGATCCCCATTGCGCACGAAAGCGGCTTTGAGGGTATCCACGGATGGTTCAGCATAGGCAGTTGCATTCCCTGTTATTAGCAGAGCTGTAACCATTACGAAAATACAGTTTCTTAACACTCCCAATTGAGTCGGCCCCCTCTGATCCCTATTTATCTGCAATCGCGATTACTCTTGAACCGTTTTACGGTTTCCTTTACTTGGGAAATTCATTCATTTTTTCACCAGCATACACAAAAAAACCGCAAACCCCTAAAGGCTCGCAGTCAGGTCAGACAAACTTCTACACACATTTTTTTATTATAGTCAGTTTATTTCCTTAGCAGCTCCTTAGCCAATGACCATGCGGAGCGGACTCTCGACACTCTCCCATACTTCTGAATATAGCTGTAATCCGTGAGCTCGACGCCTGCATCCTTGATGGCGTATGCGAAGTCATCGTCCAACATCAGTTTGTATTCCCACACTCTCTTCTCCCAATGAGGGACTCGGCTTCGCAAATCTGAGTCATCCACCGCCGGATGAATATAAGTTTCGCTAATTCCGTCCGGCAGGTTATAGATTTTCTTTATTAGCATTTGCTTGAACAACGCGTATGTCTCGCCTTCATTAACCCCAAAGGGATGGGATAACAAATAGTCGGGAACGGCGACCCCCATTACGCCAGCTAGAGAGGAAGCTTTGGCAACGATCCGCTCTACTCCGGGAATAGTGCAAAGCAGCGGATCGTCCGGATGTACCTTCCGGAACAACCGGAAGGGCAGGTGCCATTTGGCGCATTTGCGCAGCACTTGCGGGATATGACTCCGTCCCGTTGCCATGCCGTACAGACTGCCCATGTGATTATCCGCATGTGTGACCGGGATACCGAATTTGCGAACTGCATCGAATTGCGCCTGCATCTCCTGAATGACTGCCCCAGTATTCGCGCGTCGCTCAAATTCCTCGACCGTCTTGTGCATATTCCCGCTCTCCTCATGAAGCGAAGCATGACCCGTCAGACTCGGAAACCGCAAGGCATCGAATTCGCTTGTAAGAGTCAGGTGTAAGCCAATGTTGGATTGCTCCCGGCGTTTGCACCACTCTGCCGCTTCCTCGAACCCGGGGGCCGGCGCCATGATCGTTGCCGACGATACCTTGCACTCCTCGAGCAGATGCATTATGGCTTTATTCATCGCCGGACTTTGTCCGAAATCGTCGCAATTGATGATGAGCTTCTTAGTGTTTCTCATCCTGAGGGGTCCTCTCTATTTTCACGAATAACGATATAAGGTATGAAATAAGAAGGAGACCCAGCGGAACAACACTGATCAAATATCGGAAGGTCGCCTCCGGGTTCGGGCCCGGCTTCTCTCCGCTCTCATAACCGAAGATAATTCCAACAACAAAGAACGCGAGCGCGGAGATCAGACCGCTTGAACGCGTAATGAATCCTGCCACGGCCGTGTAGATTCCTTCGCGCCTGCTGCCTGTTTTTACGAAATCCTCGTCAATAATAATGCCGGTAACGATCGGCGGTGTAACTAGGAATCCCGCTAATCCGAAGCCGACCAGCACACCTGCAGCAACGCCGGTTAAGAGACTGCTGCCGAACCATAGCGGGATGATTGACAGAGCGTAAGCGATTAGGGACAGTCGCCAGCCTTTTAATGGATCCATTCTCCGGATTAACCAATACCACACGAACACAAGCGGAATGACCGAAACGAAGATGGATGCCAGCAGAATAGACACCTGTGCGTCGGGGATCTTGAGTACATATTTGGCGTAAAAAGGGATAGTAGAGCTCAGCAAACCATTGACGGTTTGGGCAAAGGAATTGGCGATGTTAAACACCCAGAAGGTACGGTTCTTAAGGGTCTCGCGGAATGCGGCCTTGAACCCCAGCTGTGGTGACTTTAGCGCCTCCGCGTCCTCCTTAATGGAGCGCAGGAAGATTAGCATGAGCACGGCAAAGAGCAGCGCATAGAGGATGGACATATTGCTAAAGCCCATTGCATTGAACAGAATTGGCGTCACCGCAGTGCCGATTAAGAGTGCAACGATTTGATAGCCTTGTTGAACGGTCGAAGCTTTAGCACGCTGGCGATCTCCTCGGAATAGCTCCGGGAACAGCGCACCATAATTGACCCAGATTATCGTCGCTGCTGCCTCGTATAAGATGAGGGCTATGAGAAACCAAGTGAATAAACCGTAATCCGAAATACCTTCTGGCGGGGAGAAAACCATTATAAACGTCAGCATAAAGAGCGGTATCGCTCCGTAGATCCACGGCCGTCTGCGCCCGTATCTCGTATTCGTTCGATCGGAGAAGTAACCAAACAACGGTTGATTAACCGCATCCCAAATGAGGAAGATCGTCCGTGCAAGCGTCACAAGCGCAATCTCAAGTCCGAGCTTATCCGAGTAGAAATAGATGTAGAAAGCGCTGAACGCCTGACTGGGTATCATCATTGCCAGCATCCCGAACGCATACATCATGGGAGTGTTCTGAAGCTTATTTCTCATTTGACGACCTCCAATTAGATACCGCTTTCATTTGTAGTTATTCGCCATCTTGATTCATCCCCCTGCAAAGCTGCAGCAGCCATTAATCTACCTCCTAAGTTTTATGCTGAAGCAACATTAAATAAGACGACTTCATTGCTAGGAAGGAATTTGAAGCAGTGGGATTCTATGATGGATCCTGCTCCTCTTCTTTTCGCTTTTGTGCGAATTTCTGCCCTTTATCTTTAACTTACCGCATTGTGTCATGTTTCGAAGTAACATAAAATGAGCGTGCAGAACCTTTCTCTCCTTCATTAGTGAGGGGAATACAGCAATATTTGAAAGCGCTTTTACGGAATAAGAAGCACATGATTTTCACATTCAAGTAAAATTATTTAAGGAGAGTGTCTTATGTTAACAAGAAAAAAGCTGCTCCATGTGATGATGATTGTCACGCTATTATTTTCCGGAATGCTGATTCTGCCTCCGGAGCATGCCAGCGCCAACACCATTGCACCGTATGCCAAGCCTTCAATTTACCCTAGCTCGTCAGTATTCTCTTTAAAGGCGAACGGAACCACCATTCCGGTTATAGGGTATACCAACGAATATGATTATGCCCATTTTTCCATGTCGGCCGGAACGACGACCATTGAAGTAACGGCGCTGGGACTATCGAGCATCAGCTCGTACTCCATCACCCCTCAGAAATTGAATATATCGGGTTCGATAAGCGGAAACAAGCTGACCTTCACGATTCAGAATGATGAATATCTAATAGTGAAAATCCCTGGTTTGCGCGCGTTAGTCATTGCAGCTGATCCGGGAGAGGTTGGAGCTCCATCTTCATCAGGCACCGGGATTTATAACGTGACGAGCGCTCCCTATAATGCCGATAGCTCGGGGACGAATATGAATACAACCGCATTCCAGAATGCGATTAACGATGCCGCTAACTATGCTGGTGGACAAGGCATTGTCTACGTACCGACAGGCGTTTATAAGGTAGGCAATCTGGAGCTGAAGAGCGATGTAGCCCTTTATCTGCAGGGAGGCTCTGTGCTCAGATTCACTGGCGTAAAGTCCGACTACACGGTCCATTGGCATAAGGATTCACAGAATCGAGATGTCACCTGGTGGATCTATACACAGACCGGTGCGAATAATGTGAAGATTTATGGCCGCGGCACCATTGACGGGAACGGGAAATATGCGGTGGAAACTAACAATTTCGCCAGCAACATTATCGTTCCAATGGCCACTACGAACTTCACCTTCGACGGGCCTTTAATCCGGGAATCTGGCTCTTGGGCTGTGACACCCGCGAGGTCTAACGATTTAACTTTCAAGAATATGAAGATATTCAACCGCTTTGATATGGGTGAGAACGATGGTATTGACGTAAACGAATCTCAGAATGTATGGGTACAGCATGGCATCGGGATTGGATTAGATGATCCATATACGACCAAAACATGGGACCAAGCGACCGATATTAGCCGTGATTGGCCTGGAAGTCCCGAGGTGGTTCAGAACGTGGTCTTTGATGACCTGATATCATGGACATATTGCTACGGGTACAAGGTTGGTCAGGGTATGCGTCAGAATCAGAGCGACATCACCTTCAAGAACAGTGTGGTCTATGATTCTTCAATAGGGATCGGGATTCACCACAAGTGGGGTACAGGTACACTGACGAATGTCACCTTTGATAATATTGATATTGAAAGAGTAAGCACTGAAAACGACAAAAACCGCACATGGGCATTATTCTATGTTCAGAATGGAGACGGCTGGGGTGGAGGTCCGGTCAACGGCTTGAATGTGAAGAACATCAGAGTCCGCAACCAAGGGACAACTGCAGGCAAGTTGAAAGGGCACAGTGACACTACGATGATCAGCAATATTATCTTCGATAACATCGTCATGCCGGCTAGCTCTACTCCAGCGACGAACCTGTATGAGATGAATATTACGGATCGGGCTTATCATACTCCTGTAACGATCTTGCCCGTGCAAACTGCAGAGCCGGTTGAACCCGCGAATCTGGCTGCCAATCCTGGGTTTGAAACAGGGGACTCTTCGGGTTGGTCGCAGTGGTCCAACGCAGGAACCTCCTATCAGATCGAGTGGGGAGGTACACATTCAGGGAATTGGAAGCTGGCCCATGAAAATTCAGTAGCCTATAAATCAAAAACATCTCAAGTGCGAAGTGTGCCGAATGGTAATTATACATTATCTGTATGGGTAAGATCGACTGGCGGACAGAACGCCCTGCACTTATATGCCAAAAATTATGGCAGTACAACAGAACTGCAAGCCGTCGTAGGCTCCACTGCCTACTCATCCTGGACCGAATTTATTATTCCGAACATACCGGTTACAAACGGGCAAGTTGAAATCGGGGTATGGTCGGATGCCAACGTGAATAACTGGGCTGCATTTGATGATTTTGTGTTAAGCCGCAATTACGTGAACAATCCCGGTTTTGAAACAGGGAATACTTCGGGATGGTCCGAATGGAATAACGTGGGAGGCGCGCAAACCGTTGAATGGGGAGGTACGCATTCAGGGAATTGGAAGTTAGCCCATGAATATTCAACGGCTTATAAGCAGAAAACACACCAGGTGCTATCGGTGCCGAATGGAACCTACAAGCTATCGGTGTGGTTTAGATCAACCGGCGGGCAGAATGCATTACATTTGTATGCCAAAAATTATGGAAGCTCAACAGAGCTGCAAGCCACTGTAGGTTCTGCATCCGTTCCTAGCTGGACGTTATATACCATCGATAACATTCCGGTTACTAACGGGCAAATTGAACTTGGGATTTGGTCTGACGCGAATGCTAACAACTGGGCAGCTATGGATGATTTTATATTAATTAGAAAATAGTACAGGAACACGAATAACCGCTGAGCGATGCTCAGCGGTTATTTGGGTTAGGAAGCAGCTTTACAAACACCTATTCCCACTCTTTATGACGGTATCCCCTTCGATCAGGAAACTAATCTCTACCTAAACCTGAACGAAGGGGATACCGTCGAAAAGAGAAAATATCCCGTTATCTCATCCCCGCCATCCCGCATTCACGTGTGTGTCACGTATCCCGAAAAGGAACAGCCCTATTATTTGACGCCTTATTGCGCAGAACCGAATTGAATCCATGCTTTCTGAATTTCCTCGATCGCTTGATCCTTCGATTTGCTGCCGCCAATGTAAGCTTGCATTAACTCTCCAAATTTCTGGTGGAACGTATCCAAGGAGTAGTTAACCGACAGGTCGCCGGATTTTTCAGTCTTTAGGATTTCTTCCATTTGTTTCGGCATATCCAGATCTGGAAGCGGAGCATCCTTGATCGGAGGAATAACCTTCGCTACGCTGGAGAACCAGTTCTTACCATACTCGGATGTATACAGCCAGTTGAAGAATTCAATCGTTTCTTTCGCTACTTTGGAATCCTTATTAATCCGCAGCGCTTGGTCCGCACCTGTGATAATGAGCGATTGTTCAGCTTTGTCGCTTACCGGATATCCCATAATGCCAAGCTCGAAATCCGGGTTGATTTTCTTGATCGCTTCTTCATCCCAAGCACCTTTACCGGTCATGAATGCGGCTTTGCCTGTAGCGAAATCGCTCACTTGAGCATTGCTATCGCGCTCAAGAGGCTTATCGGTTCCGTATTTTACTGTCTGATCAATGAAGTTAAAGAAGTTAGTATCCAATGCAGGATGATCTTTGAACGTTGTCTTGCCGGCGATGAATTGACCGACGAGCTCTTTGGCGCTTATATTGGCATCTTGGGCAGCCGCATCAACGAAATGCTGTGCGATATGCTTCCACACCCACCACTCTTTGTAGGCGTTCGCGAATGGCGTGATACCTTTAGCTTCAAGCTTCGCGATCGCATCCGTCAGCTCGGCCGTCGTCTTCGGCACCGCCGTAATACCGGCGTCAGCTAACAGCTTCTTATTGTACATCATAACGAAAAGGTTTCCTTTAACGGGAAGTCCAAGCACCTTGCCGTCAGTGGAGCTCATATTAGAACGAACGGCATCGGTCATCGCTGCTGCAAGCGGCTCATTCGTCAGGTCCGCACTATACTCAGCGTACGTGTCAATGTCTCCGCCTGCAGTTGTTTGGAATACATCGGGCGTGCTTCCTGCCGCGATTCTCGATTTGAGAACCGTGTTGTAATCGGCCTGCATGATTTCCAGGTTAATGGTTACATTCGGTTTAACCTTCTTGTACTCTTGAATATAAGCGTTAAACGCATCGGTGTATTCCGGAGAGGCAGTGAACATATTGATCGTGACCGCTTGCGCAGAATCACCCTCTGCAGCTCCGGTCTCTGTTGCAGTTCCTGTGTCAGCCCCATTATTGTTGTTGCCGCCGCAAGCCGCCAGTATTCCAATGATCAGCATAAGGCTGATCGATAGTGCGCTAAATCTTTTGATCATGGTAATGCCCCCGTTTCCCTGTTTGAATTATCATCTACGTTGCTTATTCTAAAGAAAAGGAAAGAGGATAAGAATGCACATTAGTGAATAGTTAAGGGTAAAAAAGTGAAGGGTTGTGCTTAGTTCACTTTTTATCCCTTCGAGCGGCTATCCCGGTATTCCGACGGAGATACGGAATAATAATTCCGGAAGGCTTTGCTGAAATAATTTTTATCCTTATACCCGAGCCTCTCGGCAATATCCTGAATCTTCAAGCTCGGATCGTCCAGAAGCTCCTTGGCCTTATTCATTCTTACCATCTGCACGTATTCGTGAATTCCGTATCCGAATTGTTGCTTGAATAGCTTCATCAGATATTCCCGGCTCAAATAATACTTGTCCGTGAACATCGATATTTTAATATCCTCGAAGTAATGATTATCAATATAAAGCTTGATGTCCCCTACCTCAAAGGGCCGATTCGCCGTGAGTGCATAACGAACTTCTCCGCCATAGTAATCCAAAATCCGATTCAGTAATGTTACAAACTGGTCAAAGGTCGCAAAATCGGTCGATATTCCAATTTCTCTAAGAGCAGAGTTTCCGCTCTTCGGCAATCGTTCGGGAGCAACGTTTAATTCCAGCGCCATATCATTCAGCAAAATCACGAGCTCTTGGAGTGTACGGTCGGCTTCACCTAAGCTGCAGCCCTCCACAGACCTCCATTTATTCACGAACTCGCCCATGATACTTCTCGCGTGATGCAAATTTCCACTTTCTATCGCACCTCTTATTAGCGGAATTCTGCTGGATAGAGAATAATTGTCCCTCATCGAGACTTGATTGGAATCGCTGGCAACCATCGCGCCATTCAGCCTTAGCAGATCGGTGCTGATAATAGAGGATTTCGCCAATTCATAGGATGAAGCGATCTCCATTACATCATTATACGGTTCTCCGATCCCAGCTACCGCCACGAGACCGAACAGCTCCTGCAGAGTCGTTGCAACCTTCTTCATTCGGTGGATAGTTCGGAAAATCATGTCCTCCCGATATCCGCCCTTCATTGTAATAATTGCTGTAATTTCCCGCTCCTGCTTCGGATTCGCAAAGCTGAAGCACTGGAACTTATCACCCGCTATTTCGTTAACGACATTCGTCACTGCAAAATGGAGCAAGTCTACATCCTCATGAAACCGACTATTCCTGATCTGATCCAAATTGAGTATTCTTAAGACTGACACTGTGAACCGGTTGCCAGGCTCATCCGCTCCAATTAAAGGCAAAAAAGCTTCATTCGTCTGATTCTTGAAGCTTCGTTCGATAATGGAAACGTAAATTTTTTCTTTCAGCTTCGGGAGCGACATATTAAGCGTAATGTTCTGGTTAATAAATTCGCTTTCTTTCTTACGCTTGGCATCCAGCACATTAACAGCTTTGAGCAGCGCTTGATTCAGATCGTGTCGATTAATCGGTTTCAATAAATAATCGACTACCTTGGAGTGAATCGCTTGGCGGGTATATTCAAAATCGTCATATCCGCTAATTACAATTGTTAATAGATCGGGATAATCGCGTTCTATCATTTGCAGAAGCTCCATGCCGCTTAGCTCCGGCATCTTCATGTCGACGATAGCCAGATCAATCCTATGTTCCTTCAGCATTTCTAGACCCATTTTCCCATCCGTTGCTTCTAGCACTTGCTCTACGCCTAGAGCTTCCCAATCACCCAATATTCGGATGGCTTCGCGAAGCGGCTCTTCATCGTCAATAATTAGTACGTTAACCATAAGCGACAACTCCCAGGGGCAACAACATTTCCATTGCCGTACCTTTGTGATCCGATCGAATGAGGAGCTCGGCATCTTCGCCATATAGCAGCTTTAAGCGAGTGTTCAAATTAACCAATCCTATACTCTCACTCTCATGATCCCGCTCTTCCCAATCGCTCTTGAACGTATTCCTCACATGCTCCAGCCTCTCCGGAGTAAAACCCGGGCCGTTATCATAGACGGAAATAATGGCATGAGTCTCGCTTAGACGTGCCGCAATGGCAATGATCACCGTACTGGACACCTTCTCTAGCGCATGCTTGATGGCATTCTCGACTAGCGTCTGAACAGACAGCTTCGGAATTTCCAGCTCCATCAAAGAGTCCTCCCAATCGTAGGTCACTTGAAGTCTGCTGCCGAAGCGCGCTTTCTGCAACGAAAGATATCGTTCGATATGCTTTAATTCCTCTCTGGCATACACAACATCTTTTCCGCTTATGCAGTATCGTAACGTCATGGCTAACGCATCTATCATCTCTGCAATATCGTACCTGTCGTTCTTCAAGGCTTTGGTGGAAATCGCCTGAAGCGCGTTATACAAGAAATGCGGATTGATCTCAGCTTCCAAAGCTTTCAGGATCGCGTTCTTCTCCACAAGCTTCATCTTGTAGCGTTCGTTAATAAGGTCATTGGTGCCTCTCACCATTTGATTGAAATGCCGGGACAAGTAGGCGATCTCATCTCGACCCTTCACTTGGGCTTCCGCATCAAAGTCCCCCTCGCTGAATCGACTCATCTGGTGAGACAATTTCTTCAGCGGTTTCGTAATGGCATTCGATATGAGAGTCACGAGAATGACTGACAGAATCAGAAAAATAAATCCAATCATATAGCTCAAATTCCGGTTGGTTGTCGCCGCTTCATAAATTTGTTTGTAGGGAATCGGCTTGATTAGCTTCCAGCCGCTCTTCTCGGCTATGTCATATATCACAAGATATTTCTGCTCTCCATCTACCCAAGTTAAACGATTATTCGCGCTTTGATTAATATTATCAATTAATCCGTCATTCCGGACACGACTATAAAAGGAAAGATCATCGGTATAAAACAGCTCATTATCCGGACTAAGCATCATAATGTGCTGTCCCTCGTTAAACGGAATATCCTTCATGATTTCATCTTGAACGGACGAATTAAAGTAGAAGGAGATAACTGCTTGAGGCTTCCGGGAGACGATTGACCGAAACATCCTGTGATAGGCCAAGAAGCTATTCTTCGTGTCAACGGGATATCCTATCTCAGCTTCCGAAGAACTCACAAAAGACTGGAAAGCACTGTTGGACGGGCTTTCTAGAGACTGCTTATACCATGGCATGCTTGGGATGGCAGGCGCTGCTCCTTTTCGAACCGTTATATTATAATTCTCCTTTGTGATGGAATAATACTTCCGCTGATCAACCAGATATAGATAAATAGCCTCTACATCTTGGCGCGAAAAATAAAGGGTTCGCAAGTAATCTTCCAAAAACATCTGGGAAGCATAGTCCTTATTTTCATTCAAGACTGCAATTGTGAACTCGTCATACGAGGTTTGGGGCAGGGATAATTGGTCAATTCCCCCCAAATAGTCCTCCATGTTCTGATTGACCAGCAGGAGATTGTTCGTGGTACTCTCGATGTTGTGGTTGACGGACTCCTTCTGCAGCATCTGGTACGAGATAACCGTCAGCGATGCGACTACGAGTACAACTATGGATGTGAAAAGCAAAATAAGCTTGTTCACCAGTCTCCTTGAGATGCGTTCATACACCGACATAACAGCTTTTGCGGCTCGTTTAATAAGAGTATCCATAATTCTCCTTTACGGCATTCCGTTCACCTTTTTACCCCTAAGTGTTTTCTTAAATCCATTTTGGCACTGGGAAGGCTGTCTTATAATAAACAATATGACAACTCTCACGGCTAAAAGCCAATGAGCTTCTCAGATCATCGAGACTCGTATCCTAATCTCTCCCTGAAGGCTCCGTCCGAGCCTGGAATTGGTTTGTCGTTACGACACTTGCAAGGCACGTTGCAAAATGTTCCTTGCGGCGTTTACGTCCCGATCCTCCACATAACCACAGGTACAGCGATGGATGCGTTCGGAAAGAGATTTCTTTACGATCTCACCACAATTGGAGCAAATCTGGCTTGTATTGCGCGGATCCACTTGAACAACCCTTCTACCGGCGCTTTCAGCCTTGTATGAAGTGAATTGCACAAGCTGGCTCCATCCTGCATCTGCAATACTTTTCGCAAGATGATGGTTCTTAACCATCCCGTGCACATTTAGTTGCTCAAAAGCAATGAGGCCGTACTGATTGACGAGTGTTCTGCTAACTTTATGGGCATAGTCTTTACGTTGATTTGCAATATGTTCATGGAGTTTGGCAAGGTAAGTTACGGACTTCTTTCGACGGTTGGAACCTTTCTTTTTACGGGATACCGCTCTCTGCAGCTTCTTCAACTTTCGTTCGCTCTTGTGGAGATGCTTAGGCGAACCAAAAGGTTCTCCATCAGAAGGAATTGCCAAATGCTTAATGCCAAGATCGATGCCCACTTGTGAATCGTTTGGAGCTAGCGGTTTTGCATCCACTTCACAGGAGAAGCACACGTAGTAGCAACCATTCTTCACACTGAGGGTACACGTCTTCACCGTACCTTCGATCTGACGATGCAGCTTAATCTTAACCGCACCGATTTTCGAGAGCTGAACTTTATTTCCACGCAAAACATATCCGCCTTGAGGATAGGTAAACGAGTCATATCTCTGTTGTGGCTTAAATCGAGGGAACCCAGCTTTCTTACCCTGCTTGACTCGGCGAAAGAATGCTTGATACGCTTTATCAAGCCGCTTTGCAACGTCCTGCAGCACTTGGGAATGAACTTGCCTAAGCGCAGGAATGTGCTTTTTACGTTCGTTAAACGTGTTCGCTTGCTCGTAGTAGGAAATCGTTTTTCCTTTGCTCTTATACGCCACTATACGTTCTTCGAGCAAACGATTATAGAGTAGGCGGCAGCGTTCAAGTGTAAACTGGATTTGGTTCTTTTGTTCTTTTGTTCCTTTGTTGGATACAGTCGATATTTAAAGGTCAGTCGCATGGATTCACCCCCCATGGAAAAGTATACCACAGATACGGGAACAAACGTTTGTAATTTTCTCAAAGAAGGCGGCTTATTTCCCACCCCTAGAGGGGATGGGTTTTACGCCGCAATCTATAACCGAAAAAGGGTTTTGTCTAGTTCGGCAGCCATATATCCTTACACGAACCACGACGAGAAGAGGTGCTCACATGATTAAACGATTAGGGAGAAAATGGGGCGAGAAGCTGGAATTCGGCATTTTTACCTTGCCGGTGCTGCTTTGTATCGCCGTTGCGTTCTATATTCCGTTTGCCATGACTATCCGTTATTCCTTGACCAAGTGGAACGGAATTGCTAAATCCCCGACCTTCATCGGACTGGATAACTTCAAGCAAATATTCATGGGCGATGCCAATTTCAACAGTGCGGCTTGGTTTACCGTTAAATACGCGATTCTGTATATTGTTCTAGTCAACGTACTGGCCATTGGACTTGCCGTCATACTGGATATGAAGCTGAAAAGCACGACATGGCTTAGAACGTCATTCTTCATTCCTTACATTCTCAGCTTGGTTATTGTCGGCTTCATATGGAAGTTTATTTTCATGCAGGGCTTTGAATCGCTCGGAGCCAGTACAGGATGGGGAATCTTCAAGCTCAGCTGGCTCGGGGAACCCGGTCTCGCGTTTATATCGATACTCGGGGTTTCAATCTGGCAATCGACCGGGTTTTACCTGGTTATCTACATTGCGGGCTTGCAGTCCGTACCGGAAGACTTGAAAGAAGCAGCAACTGTTGACGGCGCCGGACCTTTCCGTAAATTCATTAGCATTACGTTACCGTTGCTGGCTCCTTCCATCACCATATCAGTATTCATGGCTTTGACAAATTCAATTAAGGTGTTCGATGTCATTCTCTCGCTGACAGGCGGAGGACCCGGCGGCACCACTTATAGCTTGGCATACGATATTTATAGAGACACCTTCCAGAATAATCTCTATGGGTATGGAACAGCCAAAGCGCTTATTCTGTTCGTAGCTGTATTAGTCGTTACGATTATTCAATTAACGCTCTTCAAACGAAGGGAGGTTGAAGCCTAATGAAAGCAGTCCAATCTCACAGCAAATTCAAATTCGGTCGTCTTGTACTTGAGGTTGTCATGGTTTTGTTCTCGATCCTGTTTCTATATCCGCTGTTCTTGGCCATCAACAACTCCCTGAAGAGCTTCAGCGAGGTGATGACCGATGTTGTCGCTTTGCCGAAACAGCTTGCCTTCGAGAACTACTCGTATGTCTGGCAGTTCATTAATTACCCGAAGCTATTCCTGAACAATACTATCGTAACCTCGGTCGGGCTTGCGGGGATTATCCTGGTCTCATCCATCGCCGCGTACAAGCTAGCTAGAACGAAAAGCAGACTGAGCATTATCCTATATATCATCTGTATCATGCCGATGCTTATACCGTTTCAATCGATCATGCTTACTGTGCTCAAACTTGCCAAGGATATCCATCTAACCAACAGCACATGGGGACTCGGCGTACTGTATTGGGGATTCGGAGCACCGCTTGCTGTGTTCATCTATCACGGCTTCGTGAAGGGCATTCCCAAAGAGATCGACGAAAGCGCAACGATAGATGGAGCGTCTGGCTTCCGGCTATTCTTCAGCGTTATCTTCCCGTTGCTCAAGTCGGTTACCGCAACAATTATCATCATCGACGTTATGTGGATCTGGAACGACTTCTTGCTGCCGCTTCTTATGGTCAACGGATCGCCTGATACGAAAACATTGACCCTTGCCGCTTATACGTTCGTCGGCCAATACACATCGGATTGGCAGTATGCGATGACGGCTATGGTTATGGCGGTACTCCCGTCTATCGTCGTGTTTATCCTCTTGCAGAAATTCATCGTCAAAGGCGTCGTTGCCGGTGCTGTTAAAGGGTAATCTTAAAAAATATAGATTGACTCGAAAATCATAATTAATTCAAAAAAGAGGCGATGGAATTGTCGCCTCTTTTGTCATTGGATGATTCCACCAAAACCTCTAGTTTCGTGTTATTATTTAGAAAATTCGGAACCAGGAGGAAAGTATGCTCATCAAACTTTATCCCGACGATGAAATGCTGCATCAACATCCTTTTACCCATTCAGAAGTGCCGTACAATTTGATTCACTTGATTAGCAGTAATGAACGCAACTTTTGTTTGAGAAGCAGGGACGGTAACTTCATTTTCGCACAAACGCCTGGTCACAACGCTTGGGTTTGGGTGGACGAAAATGTAGATGACACAGAAGCACAAAATCTCATCAAAGAACTGATCGAACGAGTGGAAGATGTGGAGTTGCCAGGACTGTCTGGAGAACCTGAATTCATTGAGAAGTTGGCAAGCGCTTATTCCCTTGCACGCAATGTGTCATATCGCACTGATATGCTAATGGAGTCGTACTTTTGCCTAAGTGTAAAGCCGCCTGTAAAAGTCAGTGCGACTTTGATAAAAGCGTCTAACGAGTATATTGAGACTATTGCGCAATTTTGTGCTGGTTTTGCCTGTGACGCTTACGGGACATATGTTGAACCATCTAGTCAACTCTCCGATGCAAAACATATGGTTAGCACAGAGAACTTGTATCTTCTATTTGCGGATTCCACTCCTGTTTCTATGGCAAATATCGCACACCGCTCTGCACGACACGCTCGCATTAACGCCGTTTACACTCCGCCTGAGAATCGCAAGAAAGGGTATGCTAGTGCCGCTGTCGCGAAACTATGCGACATTGTAAACAAAGAGGGGTTGCAGCCGATGCTATACGCCGACATGAAGAACCCCGACTCTAACAAGGTTTATAAAAACATTGGGTTTGTGGAGAGCGGAAAAATTGCAGATATTAAATTCTCAAAATAAAAATACAAACTCAACCCTTAATCCACATCCGCTTAAATGCGGTAAGAACGGGGTGGGGCACGTAAACAGTCCCCTGTTCATTGGAGAACAGAGGACCCGTTTATTGCCGGGCTTGGAAAGCCGCACGCTGCTCGCCATTACCCTTTCAAGCTGCTTCCCGTCGTTATCGATAGATCCCGAAAGTTCTCGACCGAAACTTTCTTCTCATAAAAGTGTGTCGCATTCGACTGAATTCCTTCGCGTGTGTAGAACGAGTCGTCCGACGTAAGAGGAAAAGTTACTTTCTCTCCGGTGCTTGCGGACTTGTAGATACCGAGAATAAGTTCAAGCGTACTTCGGCCGCTCTGCCCGTCGATAAGTACCGGCGCTCCCGTTTCAATGGCATTTAGGACATTATCAATTTGACCCGCATGACCCTCATGTTTAACCTCCGGCAAGCTTTCGTACAGCTTTCGGATTTCTTCCTCTAATAACACGTTATCCACGGGAAAACCGTTCGGCTGAGAACTCGACGCCTTGAGCTTCCACGGAGCAGAGACACGAGCTTGTTTTCCTTGAAAAATGAGCTGCTGCTCTTCGCCATGATGGACAACGGAGCTCGTGATTTGCCCAAGGGCGCCTTGCGGGAAGCGAAGCATCGCAATCGAAATATCTTCGACTTCCGCATTATCATGTGATGTGTTGCCCATGAAAGCCTGCAGCTCACTTGGACGACCCATCATCCATAACAGCGCATCAATATGATGAACCGCATGATTGAGTGTACACCCGCCGCCTTCCTTATCCCAAGTTCCACGCCACCACAGATCGTAATAGCAATGCCCCCGCCACCAGTAGGAGTCCACCTGAGCATGAACGATCGGCCCCATCAGTCCGCTGTCGAGGACGGATTTCAGCTTCATCATCGGAGTTCTGAACCGATTCTGCGCGATAACCGATAGAATTTTGCCGCTATTTCGTGCTGCTTCGTTCATTTCGTCGCATTCCTGCAGGGAGGAAGCCATCGGCTTCTCGACCATCACATGTTTTCCTGCCTTAAGAAAGTCAACGGCGATCGATGCATGGGTATAGGGCGGCGTGCAAACCGAGACCAAATCAATATCTAGTGACAACAGGTCCTTGTAATCTTGGAAAGCTATCGCATCGGTCAATTGGAATTGGTCTATTCGGTGCTGTGCCTTATCCGCATAGATGTCGGAAATCGCCACGATTTCGCAGCGCTCTGGAAACCGCAAGTAAGCTTCAATATGCGCGGTACTGATGGCGCCTGCACCGATAATGGCCACTTTTAACATAGTATCAAACCTCCAAAATAAGTAGGGTAAGCAGTCTATTCGACTCTAACCGCAAGATTTTGCACTTTCAAACAAAGCTCGGCGGCTTTGAACGCATGCTCCTGAGTCATAGCGTTCTCCGTGCGGTGAATGCAATCGAGGATCAATTGGCCGAAGAAAGGATATCCGATTTGCCCCTCCACTGCAAAGTGCTGCTCTCCGTCCCCATTCACCAGGTAGACGTGCTGTCCTGTGGTATCGCGAGCGATGTCCACATATTTTCTCAATTCGATATACCCTTCCGTACCGAGAATAATCGTACGTCCGTCTCCCCATGTGCTTAAACCGTTCGGAGACAGCCAGTCCACCCGAAAATAGAACGTTGCACCATTGTCCCCAACGAGCGTAGCGTCGCCGAAATCCTCCAGCTCCGGGTAATTTTTATTGTTATAATTGGCGATATGCGAATGGACAACCGTCGCGTCTTTGGCACCGGAATAAGTAAGGAACTGTTCGATTTGATGGCTCCCGATGTCGCATAGAATTCCGCCATACTTTTCCCTCTTGAAAAACCAGTCTGGCCTATGCTGCGCGTTCAGACGATGAGGCCCCAGTCCAATCACTTGCACAACTCGCCCGATTGCCCCTTGATCAACCAAATCTCCGGCGTATATCGCACTCTCCGTATGCAGTCTTTCACTGTAGTAAACCATATATTTTTTGCCAGTTTTGTTTACTTGCTTGCGGGCTTGCTCGAGCTGTTCTAGCGTAGTAAAGGGAGCTTTGTCCGTAAAATAGTCTTTGCCGGCCTCCATGACGCGTAGTCCGAGCGCACACCTCTCCGAGGTAACCGCAGCAGAAGCGATCATTTGAATACTGGGATCCGACAAAATTTCTGCTTCGGAGGATGCCGGAACTGCTTGAGGAAACCGTTCAACAAATGCTCTGAGCTTAGCCGAGTCGGGATCATAGACGCTGACAAGCTCTCCGCCCGCACCAATCAATCCCTCACACATTCCATTAATGTGTCCGTGGTCGAGCGCGATGGCAGCAAAACGAAATTCACCAGGTTGGACAACCGGCTTCGGCTTACTTGCGGGGGCATAATTCATTCCATCTTGCTTAGACATTTCCATGCATCTCCTCTGTGTTCGGATGATCCTGATTTATACCCTCATGTTAAACCAAATACAGCATTTTTTATGAATCAATATTGTGCTAAAATAAAATAATCTTGCGGTATTTAAAGCGGTTTCAACATTATCCTTAAGCGGGGTGATTCAAGATCATGAGCACGGCAGCCGATCCATTAGAGTTTTATTATCGGAGATCGTCAGATCTTCCCTTCTTTGAAGTGTTTCATGCGCACCGCCAGATGGAATTTACTTACGTGCATGAGGGAACCGGAAATTTGATAATCGAGGGTAAACAATATTCCATAGAGCCGAATACCTTAATGATCTTTCAACCCTTTCAACTCCACCGCGTACAGATGGATACCGCTCCAGGACTTCCTTTCATCCGTACGGTAATCATGTTCGACCCCGCCATACTTATGCCTTACTGGAGAAGCTTCCCGATACTTGAGCGGTTCTTTCAAGAGGTTCATAAGCGGACAGATGGCAGACCCCTGTATGAGATTCGTGAGTCCGAGCCGATCATCGCAATAATGAAGCATTTTAATGATGCTCAAGCCAAACTGTCCGCACATGAAATGAAAGAGGAAAATGATTTTTTCCTGCTAGATTTTATGCGTCAACTAAAGCAGCTATGGAAAAAACCCGATTATCATGTTTCCTCGCTTTCACGAAGGCATCATCATCGGGCCGAGGAAATTATGCAATGGATTGAACTGCACCATCCTGAAGCTTTTCAACTGCATCAATTGGCTAACGATCTCCACTTGTCCCCGTATCATGTCGCTCATTTATTTAAGCAAGCTACTGGGTCCACTATCGTCGATTATACGAAAGCTACAAGAATAAGGCACGCATGCGTCTATCTGATCCAGACAATGTTAACCGTTCCGGAAATCGGTGTTAGAGTCGGAATCCCAAACCCTTCATACTTCTGCAAAGTATTCCGTGCGCACATGGGCAGTACACCACACCAATACAGGCTGCATATTCAAAAAAGATGAGTCGCTGACTTCTCTGTCATCGTTTTATAGGACGTTAACCGTGGCCTTCTCTCCTTTTTGCAGCTGATACATCTTGTAATATCTGCCTTCAAGCGCCATGAGCGCTTCATGGTTCCCGCGTTCGACGATCTCGCCGCGGTGCAGCACGAGGATCTGATCGGCATCCCGGATGGTCGAAAGCCTATGCGCGATGACTAAAGTGGTTCGGCCTTCACTGACGACCTTAAGCGCTTGTTGGATCAGCCCTTCCGTCTCGCTGTCGATGCTAGCCGTTGCTTCATCCAGGATCAGAATGGACGGATCGAACGCGAGCGCCCGGGCGAAGGAAATCAGCTGGCGCTGCCCCGAAGACAGCGTGCTTCCGCGTTCCACAACTAGCTCGTCATACCCGCTGGGCAGCTGCTCAACGAATGGAGCTGCTCCCACGTCCTTTAAAGCATTTTTCACCCGATCTAGCGTAATTTCTTTGTTGTACAGACTCACGTTAAATTTAATATCTCCTGCGAATAAATACGGATCCTGCAATACGATCCCCATATTCTTACGCAGCGCTTGCTTGGATTGATGGCGGATATCGTTACCATCGATCGTAATCTTACCTGCACCTGGTTCATAGAAACCGAGCAGCAGATTGATGATCGAGCTTTTTCCTGATCCGGTATGACCGACCAGCGCCACAGTCTCCCCTTTACGAGCCTCGAAGGAAATACTCTTTAACACATTTTCCCCAGGCTTATATGCAAAAGTGACATTTTCGAATTTCACGATTCCTTCCGGACGCTTCACTTGATCCGTATTTTCGACCTCCGCACCCTCCATGTCCATAATCGCGAACACTTTCTCTGCGGACACGAACGCTCTCTGCGCATTCGTTAACTGATCGAAAATCCCGATGATGGGATGAAAGATCCTTCCCAAATATTCGACGAATGCATAGAACACACCAAAGGAGATGGCACCCTGCAAGGATTGTCCTCCAAACCGCCAAATCACGAACGCAGTGACTAAGCTGCCAATCGTTCCTACGATGTTACGAGAAGATAGGGAAAACACTCGGAATTGCTTGATCTGATTTACATACCTATCTTTATTCAGCACCTCGAACTCCTCGAGTGTAACTTTCTCGCGGCGAAAGGCTTGAATAATCGGCATAACTACAATGGATTCATTAATCATCGCGTTCATATCGCTTAGCCGGGCCCGCATGACTGCAATATACTTCTTCGAGTATCTCAAGTGAATGATCATAATCAACACGAAGATCGGCGGTAACAGCAATGTGAATGCGGCGAGCTGCGCATCAAGGATAAATAAAGCAACGTAGATTCCCATCAATTGAATAAAGCTTACGACGAATGTCGCCATGAAGCTCATGAACAGGTCACGGACAGCTTCCGTGTCATTGGCGATTCGCGATACAACCTGACCGATCGGCGTATTGTCGAAGTATCGCAGCGGGATCCGTTGAATGTGCCGCATTAAGTCCATCCGCATGTTCTTTATAATCTGCAGTGCTGTAGATTGTAGAATATACGATTGCGTGAAATTGCCTAAACTTGCGAATAGGAGAAGCGCCAAATATAAACCAAGGAGTCCGAGTACTGCACTTAGATCACCTGCGATGGGTATAAGTCCACTCGTAGCGGGAGTCAGATGCTTATCAATTATGGTTTTGGTAATAAAGGGACCGCCAAGCTCAGCGCCTACCGCTAAGCAAAGAACAAACAGAGCGCCGATAATTCTGAATTTATAGACAAGCGCATGCGCGAACAATCTTCTCGTCGTGGATGGCTGAGGTTTCATTGCGGCCTCCTTCTATAGTGGGCTACAGCGATCGGTAGGGCATCCTGTACCGGATTAAATTGCTTATTCTTCTAAGCTGGCTTCCATCTGCTGATGCTCCCATTGCTCCTTGTACCAACCGCCGAACAGCATGAGCTGATCATGAGTGCCTTCCTCGAGAATCTGCCCTTCACTGAGGACGAGAATCCAGTTGGCATGGCTGACGGCTGATAGACGGTGAGTTGAGATTAAGGTCGTCTTACCCTCTCGCTCTCTGCGGATATGATTTAGAATCCGGCTCTCCGTACGCGCATCCACCGCAGATAATGAATCGTCTAGCAACAATATTTCGGAATCGATGAGCAACGCTCGGGCAATCGCCAGACGTTGCTTCTGCCCACCCGATAACATAACGCCATTCTCGCCGACAATTGTATCTAATCCTTCTGGCATCTGTGCAATATCCTGCGTGAAGGAGGCCATCTCTACTGCGTGGGCGATCTCTTCATCCGTTGCATCCGGCTTACCTAGTGCGATATTGTCGCGGATAGATTTGGACAGCAGAAGATGCTCTTGAGGTACATAAGCAACCCATCGCTTCATCTGCTCGATTGCAATCTGTTCAACCGAAACGTCAGAGATAAGAAGCCTATTGGGTTCCACAGGGTATTGGCGAAGCAATTGCTTAAGCAATGTACTTTTCCCGCTCCCCGTTCTTCCGACAATTCCTAGCGTCTCTCCTTTCTCAAGACGAAAGGAGACGTTATTGAGACTTGTATTTTCTGCCGTCGGATACGTAAAGGTTAACTGCTTCATCTCGATCGAGGCAGGTGAAGCTATTACCGCAGGGGCTTTCACCTCTTGTATATCAGCCTTCTGAGCTAAAGTCGTCTCCAATCGATCCGCAGAAGCGCTTCCGCGCTGCAGCACATTAATAAACTCGCCGAATGAGATCATGGGCCAGATTAACATCCCTAGATACATGTTGAAGGCCACTAGCTGCCCTAATGTGATTTCCCCATCGAATACAAGATAAGAGCCGTAACCAATCCCAATGCTGTAGCTAGCACCAACAATAAGTGAAATGGTCGGTTGAAAGAGAGCATTAAGAATCGAGACTCTTCTGTTCTTATCCCTAACCTCGGAGGTCATTTGATCAAAAGCATCAAGATCATGATTCTCCTGAACGTAGGAACGAATGACGCGGATGCCCGAGATAGATTCCAGTGCGTGATCATTCATCTTGCCGAAGGCGGCTTGGGCATCCATAAACCGAGTCCTTACCTTCTTGCCTAGCTTACTAATGACAATAACGAGGAAAGGCAAAGGTATAAGCGCTGCTAACATGAGCTTAACGCTAATGAACGAAACCATCATCACCATAACTACAGAAGCTCCAACCAACGTGTTCACCAGCGTCATAACGCCGTACCCAGCCGTTTGCCCGATAGCTAGAATATCATTGGTAGCGAGCGCCATTAGCTGTCCCGTACTATTCCGCTGGAAAAAGGACGGCGTCATCTTGGATAGATGCGTGAGCAGACGCCCTCTGAGCAGCTTCTCGATCAGCGCCGAGTTACCGAATAAGGTCGTAATCCATAAATAGACCAGAATATATAAGAGCAAAGCTAGACCGACCAGCAAGAGCACGGTCTGATTCAGGGCGGAACCCGTTAAGCTGCCTTTATTGATCTGATCGATTGTATCCCCTATTAGCTTAGGCGGGACCATCGAGAGCAGGCTGACTAGCGTCATTATGGTGACCGCTATCGCGTAACTGCCCCATCTTTGTTTGAAAAACCATTGCAGCCTCATTACAAATAGCAAGGAATTCACCTCTTCCCAAAGTTCAACAGGTACTACCTGATTTTACAGTTTCATCCGATTCTAGTCTACGGGTTATCTCGATACCCATCTTACGTAAAAGATTCGTTGTATAACACTTAGGGTAACTATGAGTAACCAAGTATAACGGCTCTGCCGTCCTTGGGACAGTCGAAACAACAAATATTTCAAAATTAGGGGTGGTTCAAATGACGGTCCAACAACGCAATATGGATATTGAGGAAGTTCATGTAGAGAAACGCAAGAACTCCAGCTTAGTCGCGGCCACGTTCATCAAATATGCCGCTTATGTCATTATTTTCTTAGGTGTTCTGTATTTCCTAGCGGTTTATGTATTGCCTAAGCTGTAGGCTGAAGGCTTAGGCTGGAAGAAGAAGAAGAAGAAGAAGAACCTCGAGTATCGTGCTCGAGGTTCTTCACTTATGCAGAGCCCATTGGCACTTGGGAGCATGGTGTAAATTAATTTCACATTGCAACTAGAAACTAGCTAACGAACTAAAGCCCGTGGACAAAACCCATGGTCTGCTGAGTGCCGCCAAATTAAGCGACTCTAAATGCGCTAAAGCCCACGGGATGCGAATTCGTTTGATTTAACGCACTCTAAGTGCGCTAAAGTCCGAGGTGTACTGAGTGTGCGCTCAAAGGACTCAATCTTCAGGCAAATTCTCTTTACAGAAGGCGTTTAATTGAGCTTCCTCGTCCTCTTCCACGTCAAAGTCGAGTATTCGGTCAGTCGATCTCTCGATTAAATCGTAATTTACGATACTCCCCTGGTCTTCCTCCAATTTGTATACAAGCTTAATATAAATTCCATGCTCGGAATAAAGCTCATCGTCCTCCGGAATGTCCAAATAAAGCAGAAACTCGTAACGTTTACCAGTCAAAATCTTAAAAGGGTCCTTCACTAGTTCAGCACTATACTCTGTAATCGTTAGCATGTCTTCATCCTTCCTGGGTCAATCTGCGGACCGTTTGGTTTCCACCCATCCTTAAGTGGAACCCTCAGAGCTTACTTAGAGGTTTTACGAAATTCTTCCTCGTACAAAGCCGGTCTACGGTCATAAAATGGAGCAACCGCACCGCGCTGACGATTTTCTCGAAGCATGCGGAAATCCACCTCGGCGAAAATGGTCATATTCCGATTCAGTTCTCCAACCTGCATGATTCCATCCTCGAAAAAAGGTACATCACACGGCGTGAACACACCTGCTTGGCAATAGCCCTGATCCACCTGAGGGCGATCCTCTGTGAGAGTACCGACCAGCCCGCTCATCACGACAAAAACTTGATTCTCGATCGCTCTCGCTTGGCAGCAGTGCCGAACTCGATGATACCCATAAGAAGTATCCGTATAGGACGGACAGAGAATCAGCTCCGCGCCTCTGACGGCGGCAGCTCTTGCCAGCTCCGGAAATTCAATGTCATAACAGGTTAGAATCGCTGCGCGGCCCCACTCGGTATCGAAGACGTTAAGCTCCTCACCGGCAGTTAACGGCCAACGGATATGCTCCTCCGGTGTCAGATGCAGCTTACTCTGTGTCTCCATCCGTCCATCAGGAAAGAACAGAAACGCTTTATTAACGAATTCTCCAGCTTCGCGGCATATATGCGAGCCTCCAAGAATAGCGATATTCCATTCCTTGCTCTGAAGCTCAAAAAACCGCAAATACTTAGCCGTGTAGAGGTCTAGATGATGGCACGCTTCATCATGCATCATTGTCGGAACGATACTGAGAAGGTGAGTGGTTAAATATTCGGGAAATACAATGAGGGCAGCACCATTCTCTGCTGCATCCTGGATCTTAACCGATAGCCCTGTCCAGAATTGCTCTTCCGTCAGGATATCCGTAAGTCCGTATTGCGTCGTTGCGATCGTTATTTTTTTCATGTGCACCTCTTGTATGTTCATGAACGAATTTGTAGGGAATAGATGTCTGTCCGGCGGTCCCGAAACGTCAGGACGTCCTCCGATTTACGGAATCGCTGCAGCGTCTCCATATCAACCTCGACCATGATTACCGTTTCAGTATTCTCGCTGCATTCACCCGCAATCCCATCACGCGAGAAGGAGAAATCCGCAGGTGTGTAGATTCCCGATTGCGCATACTGAATATCCACATTGTCTACGTGGGTTAGATTCCCTACCGTTCCCGATGTCACCGTGAACACCTGGTTCTCGATCGCGCGCGCCTGTGCGCAATATTTAACCCGAAGAAAGGTCTGCCTGTCCTCCGCGCAAAAAGGAACGAATATGATCTGAGCCCCTTCCTCCGCGACGATCCGAGAGATTTCCGGATACTCGATATCGCTGCTGAGCTGAATCGATATTTTGCCGCAGTCCGTATCGAATACTTCGAGCTTCGATCCACCGTTAATGCCCCACCATCTGCGTTCGTTCGGAGAAATATGCAGCTTGTACTGCTGCTCGATCGTGCCATCCCGGCGAAACAAATGGGCCACGTTATAAATTCGGTTGTTATTCTCCACGAAGTGAGAGCCGCCGATAATGTTTACGTTGTATTTCACCGCTAAATCCGAGAACAACTCGACATAATTCGTTGTAAACTCTGTCAGCTTCCGAATAGCTAAGCTCGGTGAGCGCTCTTCCAAGAAGGATAACAGCTGCATCGTGAGGTTCTCCGGGAACACTGCGAAATCCGATTTATAATCCGCAGCAACATCAACATAATGCTCGCATTGCGTAGCGAATTCTTCGAAGGAATCGATCTTCTTCAGCATATACTGAACAACGCATATCCGTACAGGGAAAGACATCTTGTAATGCGTTTTATTGATGCTCGGCTTATATTCAATGTTATTCCATTCCAGTAATGCCGCAAAATTCATCGAATCCTCATCGTCTGACAAATAATTGGTAATAATTCGCTTTAGCGTGAAGCCATTCATCATCTGGAACGTAAGCACGGGATCATAGATATTTTGCTGCAGCACTTCCTCTGCATAATCTTTCGGAGACATTTTGTCGCTGTAATGATGATACCCAGGAATTCGTCCGCCGACAATAATACTCTTAAGGTTGAGCTTCTCCGCTAAACGTTTGCGTGCTTCATACAGTCTTCTGCCGATCTTCATCCGTCGGAAATCAGGATGAACCATGACTTCCATTCCGTAAAGATTACCGCCTCGGCGGTTATGATTGCGAATATAACCCTTATCCGTTATTTCCGAATAGGAATGCTGCTCTAAATAGTCATCAAAATTTACGATCAGGCTAGAACAGGAGCCAATAATATCTCCATCTAACTCTACGCAAATTTGCCCCTCTGGAAATACGCGGATATGACTTTCCAATTGCTCCTTTTTCCAAGGATGCATATTAGGAAAGCAAATATATTGAAGCTCGATAATCTTATCGAAGTCTTCTCGCTCGATATTGCGAATGATGATCTTCTTCTCGAATTGCGAAATTTGATCTGATGTCATATAGACAACCTCTTTTTTTGTGGTTTGATATCTATTATAACCCATAGAGCCAATCAGCGTATTCCCGCCTTAACAACCGCCGAATAACCACTATTATTATCGAAACGACACTACCTTTGTCACCTGCGCAGGAAGCTCATGGCAAACCTCGAATATCCTATTCAAACGTACGAAAGGGTTGATACAGTTGGATAAGGTAATTCTAAAAACGAAGGATGCTGCAGAGCTGCTCGGTGTTAGCCAGACGACCATCAAACGGTGGGCCTCTCATTTCCCCTCATTCTTCCATAAGGACCGAAATGGTCATTATGCACTTTCCGATAAACAGATCAGTCTGCTTATCTATATTAAAGACCGAGTCGAACAGGGAGATTCCTTAGATCAGATCACGCTCCCGACTAATCCTGTCTTAGAACCTCTGAAGCCTTTCGATAGCCTCACTACTCCTATGGATGATATGATAAGCCGGCTTCGGGAGGTCGAGCGCTCGCTTGAGCAAAAAGCCGATGAGGTCGTATCCGCGCAAGTGCTTCAGCACCGGGTAGAGCTAGAAGAGCTGCGTCAGGTCGTCGCCCAATTGGCAGCTTCCGTTGAAACGATGCGGAATCCGGCACCCAAGCCGATCAGTTTACCTAGGAATGACTACCCTTTAAAGAAAGAGCCCTCTGAGCCTCATAAGAGGAAAAGGAGATTTTTTCTTTTTTAGAAAATGCAGCGCTTCAATATAAGACCATCTCCCAGGAATACCACAATCATACTTTTCAGGGTATTATTGTAATGTGCCTCATTTGACGGTATACACATATACAGGAGTACGATATAAATCCCTGCACGTAATCACTCTATCCGGCTCCCAGCCAGGGAGGGCGAAGCATATGCTTATGATACATTGTCCCGGAGTAAGTCGATCACGGAATATCCCGCTCAGTCGTCTCATCGCACCTGGGAATAGGTAGCAGACAATCAAATCCACGGTCTCATAAGGATACTTATATAAATTTCCCCGAATGAAAGAAATCGGATTACCCGGTTCAGCGGATGCAACGAATTGATCCTTGCGAAGAGCTAAACGCGCTAATAGCTTCGAAACTGCCAACGGAATCACGGAGTTCTCTATTCCGATAATCCGCCAGCCGGTACACCGCTTCGCAAGATGCAGCGCAAGCGTACCCCATCCCGAGCCCGCATCCGCTAATGACCCCTGCTTATTCAGCCGATGAATCTCATTGGATACCTCACGTCTAACTAAACGGGATGCGGGCATAGGGGTAATCCCGTTCCTCCAGCTCGCATATACAATGGACAAGACTGCTAGAAACACAGCCGCCGCGAACAGGAAGGATACCATGCGATAGATCTCTGCTGCCATGTTCCTCCCTCCAATTTCCAGCCTACCTCCGGAACGAACCGCCTGCAGGACGAACTTCGACTTCTTAATTCCTCTAAGCGACAAGACCGCTTTCATTTGATCAAACAAACCGGCCTTTTGTCCGATATCGCCGTTGATGAGTAACATCCCCTCTGATTCTCCTGCGCTGCTACATATTTAAGGGGAGAAATTCGCAAACTATATTAAAAAAAATGAAAGCAGTGGTTATATTGACAAACTTATTCGAAGCGGCAATTGATGTGATGAAAACACTAGTAGATGATCAACCGAAGCCACCGTTACATATCGGTGAAGCCATGACATGTTGGACATACCTAACCATGCTTGAAGAAGAAAAAGCGAACGTGCAAATCGGATTAAACACAACAACAGATAACGACCTCTTAGATGCACTTTCTGCATCTTTGGATTTAGCAACGGCACAAGCAACCGAACTAAGGAATTTCATGCTTAGAGAGGGTGTTACTCTACCCCCTGTATCCGAGATCAAACCAACATCAGAATCCCAATCCGTACCTATGGGCGTCAAACTGACTGACGATGAAATTGCCAATGCGTTATCCATTAAACTTGTCTCTAATTACATGACTTGTGCTACTGGCGCTATGCAATCCGTACGTAATGATGTGGGACTGATGTTTGCTAAATTTCAGGGAGAGAAACTGAAGTTTGGCGCTTCATTAAAAACCTTAATGCGTAAGCGCGGATGGATTAAAATACCTCCCTATTATGTTCCTAACGGACTGCCGACACCATAATTTATAATTCCTTCGCCCAACCGAATGGATCGGGAATGCTCCCGCGTTGAATCCCTGTAATGACATCGTAGACCTGCGCTGCGAGCGGACCAGTCTTGCCTTCTTGCAGCGTAAGCTTCTTCCCTTGGAAGCACAATTCTCCGATCGGCGAGATAACGGCCGCTGTCCCTGTGCCGAACGCCTCTACCAGCTCGCCGCTTCCGAATGCATCTATTAATTCATCGATGGAGATCAATCGTTCCTGAACGGGAATATTCCAGTGACGCAATAGCTGAAGCACCGAATCCCTAGTTACTCCATCCAATATGCTTCCATTAAGTGCCGGAGTCAGCACGGTATTCCCGATTTTGAAAAAAACATTCATGCTTCCGACTTCCTCAATATACTTACGGTGCACGCCATCTAACCACAGCACCTGTGAGTATCCTTTGACGGAAGCCAACTGCTGCGCCTTCAAGCCTGCCGCGTAATTTCCCCCGGCCTTGGCAGTACCCATCCCACCCGGTACAGCCCTGACGAATTGGTCCTCTACGTAGATGCTGACCGGATTGATTCCTTCCTCGTAATAAGAGCCAACCGGCGACAAAATGATCATAAACTGATAATTCTCCGAAGGGGCTACTCCCAGCGTATTTTGTGTCGCAATGATAAATGGACGTATATAAAGAGAGTTACCTTGCTCCGAAGGTATCCAGTCCCGGTCGATTAGAACAAGCTGTCTTAAGGCTTCCAGCACGAGCTCTTCATTAAGAGGAGGAATACTTAAGCGATCATTCGAGGCGTTAAGACGTTGGATATTCTTAGCCGGGCGAAACATGAGTATTCGCTGATCTAGCGTTTGGTACACCTTCATTCCTTCGAATACCGTCTGCCCATAGTGAAATACCTTAGCAGCGGGATCGAGCAGAATCGGCTGATAAGGCACGATTCTCGGATGATGCCAACCTTCGCCTTGATCATAGTTCATAATGAACATATGATCCGTGAAGTACTTGCCGAAGCCCAGCAACGCAGGGCTCGCAGGCTTTTGTTTCTTAGCGGAAGATAGCTCCACCGTAATCGTCTGACCCATCTGATCTTCATCCCCTTTTCTTGAATCTATTCGTAGGTTGCGTTATAGTATGCGTTCCAAATGGATCTCTTGCTCCTTGCTTAAATCGATAAATCCTCCCTCAACCTCAACGACCGGATGAACCGGATCATGTGAGCTGACCATAATGATTCTCCCCTCAAGCCCATTAGACAGAACCACTGAATTTCCGATTAGCATATCCATTATTCTCTTCAGAAAGCTTAAGGTAATGTTCGGTTCAAGTGCACCGTAAACGTTGGCCGACAATTCTTGAAGTACTTTGTAGAACGGAACGGGATCCTTATAGACTCGCTTGGAGATCATGGCATGGAAAACATCCGCGACAGCAACGATCTTGCTGTACGGATCAATCTGGTTGCCCTTCAATCCGAAGGGATATCCGCTGCCATCCTCCCTTTCATGATGCTGCAAGGCGACAAACGCATTCCGTTCGGGAATGCCAATAGATTGTTTAATCATCTCATAGCCGAATATCGTATGCTGCTTCATGAGTTCGTACTCTTCTGCAGTAAGCTTCCCCGGCTTTTTCAAGATCTCACCCGGTATCTTCGCCTTCCCGATATCATGCAGGAATCCCGCTGTAGTAATATTATCTAATGCTTCCTCATCATACCCCCTGGCTCTGCCGATTATCTTCGAAATTAAGGCAACCCCTATACTATGCCGATAAACATATTCATCATGGTGCTCCAAATGCGCGAGAATTTGACTCAAATTAGGATGATGGCTCATAAAGACGATAATCGGAATGATCTTCTCGCGGACGTCCGTGTATGAAATTTGATCCGCATAGGTCGCTGTATGGAACAAATCTTTAACTTCCTTAATCGCAGAATCGACAAGCTCCAGAACCGCCGCCGGTTCCACGTCTTCATTGCTCAGCTCTACTTTTTGTTGGTAGAGAAAATTGATGTCGTTGTCAGTGAGAATAGATAAGGTAGGGATGACGAGCGTCCCTAATTGATTATAAATATTTTTGTTAATTCGCATTCCCTTGTAATGAACCTGCAATGTCTGGCCTTCTTTCATTTCACTAGCCCTCTCCTTTTTTGTGGCGCTTACACCCGCCTTTTCATACTAAAGCTATCGAATGTTATGTTCTCTACGACTTCGAATAGATCTTTACAATATTTACCCACGCAGACCCGTCCAGAATACAGCCTTCTCACATGCACTCTTTTTTGGGCTTTAAGCACAGAATTCGCCACGGTTTGACCACCGACTATCCCAGCCGAGATGCTATCGCCCGCTTCCAACGTAGAGCCCCTGCAGATGGAATTATCCTGCCTAAAAGTAATGCTCCTAGCTGAGAGCAAATCGCAGAGGAGTACTCCGTCACGATGGATCACAATATCGCCTTTGGACTTTAATTCACTTTTGTGGCATTGGTTAATGCTGATCTCCGCTTTCTCTTCCTGCATTCGGGCGACTTCTCCGTAAGTGTCCTGAAGCAAGGTTAGGAAGTTTTGTACGAAGCTGTAAGTTGCTATCTCGAGCAGCTGGTCTGGCTTGATGAAAATCTCGGAGATTCTCTTGAGATTCTCGTAGTCCTCTTGTTTAATATGTTGGATATGGGTGAGAACAATCAGCAATTCTTTGATTGCATCGGGAATTTCTCTCATTTTATTCTCTAATAACAACAAAATAACTTGGCCGTACCGCAGTGGTTGCTTCTTTGCCTCCATCGTATGAACGAGTAATTGGGAAGCAGACAACAGCCTCTCTATAGAATCGCACAACAGCTTTGAAGTGTGGTACAGCCGACTGAAGAACATGCCAAAATAGCCGGAATAAAGCTTGCTTGCAATAATATTCCCTCTAATATTAATACTGCCCGTAGCTGTTATGGCAGAATTGTACACACTGCCGAATATGTATACATTACCGAGAGATTCGATAGTCATATTGTCCGTAACATCACCTTGTACGATAACGTCTCCCGAGAAGACAATGTTACCCGTCTCAATATCTACATTCCCTGGAATGACATAAGATGTTGAAATATCGAAAAATTTTGTTTTATCACCCGTCATTCTCGGTCTGCCTTGCTTCCTCGCGATAATGGTTCCGTCCTCGGTAATCTCAACGTTAGACTTAACGTGGACGGAGATATCTTTAGGCGGACTAGGCGCCTTTACGAAACCCACAACATCGTAACCTGGAATCCCTTCAACCAACGGAATCTTTCTTGCCATTACCTCCCCCTCTTTGACAGACGGAATGCGCAAATGGTCGCGGAAATTGATTGTGCCTGCAACCTCGAAGAACTGATTCTCTAGCTGCTGGGAGAAGTAAATTTCTAGACGGGCATCTTTTCCGTGTATCGGCGCCTTCCCTTGAGCCACAATTACAGGATGATGAGAGGGAAGCAGAAGCTCCTGTTGGATGGCAGCGAAATCAATATCCGCCTTAATCGCCATTTGATCAAGCTTATTCACGACTTGGCTTAGATCAACCGTCTCTAACACGATGTTCTTGTTCATCTCTGCTCTCAATGTCACACTCGTTTCCCGCCTTACTTCCGCCAAATACCAAGGATGGCGCTCCTTAGAAACGAGGTACAGACAGGCAAGCAGCTTGTCCTCGGACAGGGTGATCTCATACAAAGGTTGTTCCTCGATCTCCCAAGAAATACTGTCTGTAGAAGAAACCTTGGCCTTTGTGAGGACTTCCTTGTTATTTATTTTTATTTTCACCGGCAGCAAGGGAGTCAGTGTCGCGTATTTCCCGCCATTCACCGGATCGTGAACGATAATCCGTTGTTGCGTGACCTGTATCCACCCATCTTCCTTGTTGAATTCCTGGCAATAGGTAACCGCTTCGTTGGTCCGCTCCTGCCCAGGCATATTATTGTTCAAGTTAACACCTCTCAATTAAACCGATTTAATGCTTAACAATAGATTTAAGATAATAAAAAAAAACACCACCCGAGAGGATGGTGTCGCACACCCCATTCGGTAGCTTGGCGACCCTAGAACAACGGTTCAGTAGGCCCATAGCTTTGCGTCCCTTTTTTTCAAAAGGTTTGCCTTTTCGTGTGTGAGAAGATCTAGCTGCATGATAGAACTAATTTACTACTACTATGATTAGAAAACCTACTACTTATGACCTATTATATTCCTTTCCTTTGATCAATTTCAATAGTCCAATGGCATAATTGTTAAGATTTTGTCGATTTGTGTAATTGAATTTAAATACAAAAAAACTCCCCTTAACTAAGTTAAGGGGAGCTGCTTGTTGTGATTTACAGTTTAACTACGTTCTCAGCTTGTGGTCCACGGTTGCCTTGTACCACGTTGAATTGAACGCGTTGTCCTTCGTCAAGGGATTTGTAGCCGTCGCCTTGAATAGCGGAGAAATGTACGAATACGTCATTTCCACCTTCAACTTCGATAAATCCAAATCCTTTGTCTGCGTTAAACCATTTCACTGTACCTGTTTCCATAATCGATAACCTCCAAAATTTTATTAACATGTTTTTCTTGATATAAACAAAAATCACACATTGAGAAAGATATCATTGAACTGAACAAATGATAACCTTTTCAATATGTGAATTTCAAGGTTCATATCTGATCACAAGATCATCATCATAACACAGAAAAATGCATAACGCAACTCCCTTGTCTAACAGGGTTATAATTCCCTCCCTTTTAGGGCTTTATCTGCATTCCCAAACGGCTTATCCGACAATTTGCTCTTCTCGCTGGCGGAAATTGTGGCATATTTGCTGTTTTTTGTAATTGAATCGTCAAAAAAAACGAGCGAGCGCTCATGATCGTAATGCTTGATTTTATTTGTGTTGACCAGATTGGTTCTGTCCAGCCTGCGAAAGCCGAGATGCCCAAGTTGAGTTTCAAGAGTCGATAATTTAGGCAATACCGGGTAATAGATCCCTTCTATCGTGTGAAATACGATAAACCGATCTTGCGAGTCGACAAATATAACTTCATCCAAATCAAGCTCGATGACCTCGGTTTTGTTGTCGGGATCTTTAGTCACGGGGTATCGCACATTATCTCAACTCCAAATATAAAAGGATAGAGCTGGCAGAATAGAAACGTTCTCTCTCTGACAGCCCCTGGATGCGACTTACTTTTTCAGCTCTTGTGGGATTTCTGGACGGAAGTTAACCGGTGATGCGGTCTTAACGAACATAACAGCGATTCTGTTCAATACGGACGAAACCAGCTTTGCCAACAGTCTGCTCATGGTTTATTCACCTCCTTGTTCCGAAAAAATAGGGAACTACCTTGAATTGCAAATACCAAGGATGCGGTAGGGGATAGAATAAGAAAGTTGCTTGCTATGATGAGAACGGCTACGGCTTTCAACAGCGGATAATACTTTTCCGGCATTGTATTGTAACCTCTCATGTTGACAGGTGCTAGAAGAGCAAAGATAACTAGACTAATCACCGTTAAAATCAGGGTCCAATTATTTGAGAGGGCTATGTGTGGAGGAACAGACATCACAGCCGTTGTCAGCAACATACACGGAACCGGGGCGGTTAAATGATAACCGCCAGACATCATTCGAAGCGGAATATAGACGCAGATCGAAAATACGGTTTCGGCCCAACTCTCTGTTGCCAAGCCAATCATGCAAGCGATAAATAACGGGATGACGAAGTTGATGACATAGATCAGCGCAAACTTCATCACGGCAACACTCGCCGTCTCTTCTTCGTTGGCTTGCTTAATTCTAACCGCCAGCTTCTCTGCCACCGATTCAATCATGTGCGAACATACTCCTTTTGCAACACAAAATATTGGAGAAATCCGAATATGACGGTGCTCAAGGCAAGAATCATCAGGGCGATATTGCCCGAAACGTACAATAGCTTAAAACTAGAAACGGCGGCATAACCCAATACAGTCATGATAAGCAAGCGACGATGGAGTCCGTTCCATTCGACCCTAATCCGCTCGGTATCGGGAACAAAAGTAAATCCGATATTTTTCACTATCAGTTGCCAGGCGGCCAAGAATGCAAAACCGGCTGAAAGGGATTGAACCACAAATGATAGCGGAGTATCGGGCAGCAGAGTTAAACCTGAGATATAAAATGCATAAAAGATAGTGGTCTGAAGTAGAGCATACCAGAGATACCCATTGACGACCATTAAGCCTGCGTAAAATACCGGCACTCTGTACATTTGCCAGAAGAACAAGAAAACGACCGGCAGTTGCAGGAGCGGACCAAGCATATTCCACTCAAATACAACAAAAATAAGATAAGAGAGCAAGGACAGTAGAAACGAGGTGAAAACCAACTGTCCCCAATAACCGCGAATGCCGAACTTGAACATGGCAAAGGTCAGAACAATCAAGGCCAGCCATTCAAGCGACGAAATGAACAGAAACAATAATGCATCCATTCTTATTCTCCTATCTCTGCCTTCTTGGTTTTATCGTTTTGTATACGCTTCCAAAAATGGATGAAATTTGTAAATTATTTATATCCTTTACCCCTATATAGATGCCTTTATGCCTATAATTCGACAATCGACAAAAAATTCCTTCTTTTGTCAGACTTTTATTCAAAATTGAATGATTGGCTATTGGGATTGGTGACTTTGCTTTTCAGAGCCTTTAAAGCTATGGTTTGGGATATACATTCATTTAAAGGCGGTACTCCATTGGATACTCATAAACAACGACCAGAATTTATATACACGTACGCTAGTATTCCTGAAGAGCGATCGTTATGCCAATTAGAGCTGCGGACCCTCTTCGGGACGGATTTAGAATCAACGGGCTTTAATCTCCTTAAGAGCAATGTCTGCATCGATCCTAGCCGCAGTCCATATGTGAAAGAACGAATTGAAATTCAGTTCGAAGGGAATAACCTGGACGCCATTGTGAAGCAGGTATCCCAAGTGACGCTCAATGGGGATACCTTCAAGGTGATCGGAGTTAAAACCAATGATCGGAGACCCATTGAGAAAATACAATACAAGGAACAGCGGGAGATCGAGAAGGAGGTCGGTTCAGGCGTTCAAGGAGTCGTCGACGTCCATAAGCCTGACCGGGTATTCGGCATCGTTACATTGGCTGGTCGCTGGTATTTCGGGGAATATCGCAAGAACCGGACGGTCTGGCTGCAGCGTGTCAAGAAACCGCGAGGTTACTCGATGGCCTTGCCTACACGAGTAGCTAGAGCGGTTGCTAATATTGCTGTTCCGATCCCGCTGCAAGGAATAACAGCAATTGACCCTTGCTGCGGGATCGGAACTGTATTAGTCGAAGCCCTCTCTATGGGGATCGACATTGTCGGTCGCGAGATCAATCCTCTTGTCGCTCGCGGCGCGAGGGAGAATCTAGCCTATTATGATCTTGAAGGGAAGGTTACATTGGGATCTATCGCCGATATCACCGAGCATTATGACGTCGCCATCGTAGATATGCCCTATAATCTCGTCTCTAAGATTTCACCGAAGGAGCAGCTTTCCCTGCTCCAGCATGCGCGTCGAATCGCAAGCAGGGTCGTCATTATCTCTATTGAAGACATTGACGATATGATCACTAACGCTGGTTTCACGATCATAGACTACGGGGTCGCGAACAAGGGTTCATTCTCCAGGTACATTATGCTATGCGTGTAACTATCAAGAGCACCGCTATACCAATAACATTAGTTACATAAACGCTGAGGCGGGAGGTTATCCTGATCTTATCAAATATGGAGCAGGAAGAAAAATAAGACGGGAGGCAAAAGCTTATGTTGAAGTCAAATGACGTTAAGAAAGCGGCTGAGGTGCAAGAAGGGGATCGAACTTTCAGCGAAGTCGAACAATTTAATCACGAACGCAACCCAGTTGCCGCTGCGCAGAAGCAGATGGCAACGCAAGAGACAGCAGGCGTTTTGGAGCAAGAATAATTTTATTTAATGTATCGCTCTTCGTTCTTTGTGAGGTACCACAAAAAGTTAGTACTAGGAGGGATCCCGCCGGAAAACTATACTTATGTTAGAACGAATGGAGAGGATTGTGAATTCCATGCTTCAAATCGGTGCAGTGCGGACGGGCTTTCTGCTGGGCATATCCCTTATTCTGGCGGCTATTATTTACTTCTTCGCGGCTAACTGGGGCGGGCTGGACCGTATAGAGAAAAGCATCCTGTCGGCGGGCTTAGTTCTCCTTTTCTACGGAGTGTCCTTTGCCTTGACTAAGCTAAGAGGGATGCTCGGACATCATGCCTTCCTATCCTCCTCACTCTTAGCAGGAGGCTGTATCTCCTTCGGAGCGGCCGTTGCCTTGCTAGGCCAGATCTACAATTCCCATGCGGACAGCTATAGCTTATTTCTGGTTTGGTCCATTCCAGCCTTGCTGCTCGCTTGGATTACCCGGTATAACCCCTTCTACATGTTAACCTATTTCCTGATCCACCTTGCCTTATGGTTTTACTTCTTTCCTTCGTCCGTGTACGTGACCCACAACGAAGAAACCTTGCTGCTCATTGGAAGCATCTTTGTAGTGCTGAATCTCATTCTGCTCGCGCTAACGGAAATGCTAAGAATTTCCTCGGCGCCTCTAAAGCTAGCTAACTTCGTCGTCCTTCATATTTCTTTGCTGCGATTATCGAACTCTTTCGAGTTTGAAACCTATTTCGTGTGGACGAATATACTCTGCCTGCTCGCGATCGGAACCGGATTCTATTATTTCATCCATATTCGCCGCAACAAAACCTATTTAATCCTGAATGCGCTTGCTCTATCAGCCTTCGCTGTGTTTAAGTTTATCGAATTAGCCTTCCATTACTATTCATTCGCTTTCTTCTTCTACGGCCTGTTGTTCGTTGCCCTCATGCTTATTGCAAATGTCCGGTTCTTCAATTACCTCAAGAAGCTGAGCGACCGTCCCGTCCAATCTGAGGAACAGGAGCTTACTGCTTCCGGGCAGCCGCAAAAAGAACAAGCTGGCGATATTGCCGGAAAAATCGTGTCCACGATCGTAACGGTAATCGGGGTTATCATCGGCAGCGCTTCCTTGTGCGGGGTTGTATTTCTAGCGTCCGGCTCGGTAAATCCGCAATATACTTTGTTTGGGCTGTCCGTCCTGTTCATTATCCTGATGATTTTCTTGCCGCGATTAAACGCAGCCGTTCGTTATACCATTCTTATGGTGGGTTATATTGTAGGTATGATCTCCTTGCTTGGGATCGACCTTCCCGTCCTATCCGCGCTATTCCTCATCCTGTCTGTGGCCGGATGGATTCGTCTCGATTCAAGCGTAGAACGAGCTTTCACGTACGCATTGCTTAATATCAATCTCAGTATCCTTCTCTTTCAGGCGTTACCTGCTGTCGAAAATAAATTCGCCCTCATAGTCGCGCTGCACAGTGTGTTGAATGCGGCTGTGTACGTCTCCCACCTTGCGATCCCGCAAGGATCAACAAGAGACCAGATAAGAGACAGCGGTCTGCTCTTCACCTTAATCTTCTTGTTCTGGCTTACGTTTTTTGACGATGTCTTCCCCTATTCGTATGCGTTGTTTAACCTTATTTTCTTCGGCTTAGTCAGCAGCTTATTGTTTGCCTTTCTTCGTCGCCATCAAGCTAGGTACGCTGCGATCGCCGCTATTTTCTGGTTTGTATTCTTAGCCTTCAAGTATTATGACCTGTTATGGCCGCTCCTCCATAAATCCGTGACTCTTGCTCTGCTCGGGCTTATCACACTGAGCATCACCTATGCGCTTGCTCGCCGAACGACTACGACGGATACGCACGCAGGAGAATATCGTAACATCTGGAATAAGAAAACTAGCCTCATCCTCCTAGTGATCACATTGCAGCTCGGGTTTCTGGCGTATCAAACGGCTTCGAGCGAACGGCTTCTAATGACAGGTACCTCAATAAAGCTGGAGATTACGCCTATAGATCCAAGATCCATGCTTCAAGGGGATTATGTAACCCTGAATTACAGCATTTCAACGGTTCCGGAAGCCTTCGAAGAGGAGTTGGATTCCTATCGCAGCCTGAGCAAAATAAAAGTGATTTTATCTTCCGATGAGAGAGGCGTGCATGTCTTTAATCGCTTATACAGAAGCGGAGAGACGATCGGCGATAACGAGATTGTTGTAAATGGGAAAACCAGCGGGTGGAGGCTCATCTATTATGGAATCGAAACCTTTTTCGTACCAGAAGGAACCGGACTGGAAGTAGAACGAAATGCCCGCTTCGCCTATGTTCGGGTGAGTGCGGATGGAGATGCCGTGCTGGAAAAGCTGACGAAGCAATAGAGAACAGGAGCTGCTAATCCATCAGTTATTTCCAAATGGGACAGCAGCTCCTGTTCATTATTTCCCGATAAATTGCTGCGTCCAATAAGCTCGTCCGTTCTGCAGAACATAACCAACTCCAAGATGAGTAAATGACCCGTTCATAATATTCTTACGATGCCCGGGAGAATTCATCCATGCCGTCACGACCTCTTGAGGTGTGGGCTGACCCATCGCTATATTCTCTCCCGCGGACTGATATTGGACTCCGAAGTTCCGCATCATGGCAAAAGGATCGCCATACGTAGGGGATTCATGGGAGAAGTAGTTGTTGCTAGCCATGTCCTGGGATTTGGCTCTGGCAGATCGATTAAGGTTTGAATCGTTCCCCGCGCAGGGAGATAGACCTGCTTCCTGTCTCTTCTGATTCGTTAACTGAAGAACCTGCTGCTCGTACCCCGCCATACTCTCGTTGGCTGGAATGGTAATCGGATGATCGGGGGAAAACGGTGCATCTCCTGCCAGATTGGGATTCAGCTTAAGCAGTTCTTCTATGTTCACATGATATTGCTGCGAAATCTTCCACAGTGTATCGTTTGGCTGAACGGTGTGCTTATTGACGGGAAGGCTCGTATCAACTGCGCTTATCCTAAAAAGCGACTGCGTTCTCATGTGGGGCGACGGGTTCTGCTGAGCGCAGCCCATAATCAATGCCAAACCTAGTACCACCATTAATCGGATCATCATTTTCCTCCTTTTCATCAATCCATCTTAATTTCCCCGTTCGCGCGAAAAAAAACCAGATGGAATACCAGCTGACAATCAGGGAGAAACTGAGCATCTTTTTTCCGGGTATCCGGGGGTGGAATCGAAATCGCAATCAACTTATTCATCCAATTGTCCCCTCGCACCTTCCGCATCTCCCTTTAACCTGCTAGCGGGAATTACGATACGGATCGTGGATCCGATTCCCGGTTTACTTGCGATCGTTACCCCGTACTCCTTCCCGTAATGCAGCTTAATGCGCTGATCGACGTTCCGAATGCCATACCCGACACGGTAATTGTCACCATTCCCAAAAATTTGCTTAATTGTTGCGGGTTGAAAGCCGATGCCGTCATCTATGATATGAAACACTATGGATGCGCCCTCAAGGGTACCTATAATCCGAATATTAATGCTATCCCCGCACCAAGCATGCTCCAATATATTCTCAAGAAAAGGTTGAAGGATAAGCTTTAACGTATCATAAGCGAATATTTCAGTCTGAATGTCGTAATAGACCTGCATCCGCTCAGAGTATTTGGTTTCTTGGATATCGATATAAGCTTTTACCTGCTCCAGCTCATGGTAGATGGATATGTTATTCTTACCGTCATTGAGCGTCAAGCGATAGAACTTCGCCAAATCCAATACCATTTGGTGAAGCTTGTCCACTTCCCCGAATTTGGCCAGCCTGCTAATAGAGGAAAGAGTGTTATAGAGAAAATGCGGATTGATCTGTGCTTGCAGCGATTCTAATTCGGCTTCTTTCTTCTGCAGATTAGTTATGTACACTTCCCGGATCAGACTGCCGATATTATGTCCCATTTCATTCAGCGCGGAGGAAATTCTCGTAAACTCGTCGTTCCCCTTGAACAGAATTCGTTTGTGAAACTCGCCCTCCCGGAATGAATCCAATACCGATACTATCTTCGTGACTCGCTTTGAGAAAAATCGGGAAATAAAGACTCCTGCAACTGAGAAGACAGCAAAGCAACCTAAACAGATCAGCAGCGTTAGAAGGCGAACTTTTTCCGTATCCTTTTCCGTCAGATTGGCGGGTACGAGGGCAGTAATATCCCAGCCCAGCCCGGGCAAGGCTTGACGGATCACCAGTTGTTCTTTTACATCCGCCTCTTTCCACAGCTCCCCAACTTGCAACGGGGGCGAACCAGATGATGCGACAATGATCCCATGCTCATCCGAAATGAAGATGGTTGTTCCTTCTCCGATTTTCTGGAAGTTTACGCTCTCGAACAGATCGGAGTGACGCACGCTGATTCTAACAAACCCAATCTCCCTCGTTTGAACAAGGCTAATATCCACAACTCTTCTCAGCAGAGATATTCGACCATGCGTTTCGTCATCCTCGATTCTCTTCCATTGCAAAGTCTTTCCGTATACCTCTGCGGGATATTGCCTGTACCAATCCTTATCTACGATACGCTTAATGTGGTATAAGTCGAAAAGCCGGTTTTTCACCATCAAGGGATCTGCCTGGTTATAATTGCTATAGATTTCCGGAAGCGTTTCGTTATGAAGATAGAAAGAAAGCCACAATCTGCGATTGGTGGCATCGAGCACGGTACGGAATTTGGGCAATAAATACTTTGTCGTAGCCTCGTAGGACACCCACCCCGCTTCATAATGCCGAAGGTGGCTGGACAGCGTATCGTCAAAGTAGAGCATATCGGAAATACGTTGGGTGTCTTCCATCTTGTATGCGATGTTGTCCATCATCAGCTGCAGAGTGCCTTGTATATTGCTTCGAGTTTGTTCACGAATCGAGTTGACGAAGATAGAGTTGGCTATGTATCCCACCAATAACACGGGAATGATAATCAACACAGAATAGGAAAGCATTAACTTATATCCGAAAGGCATATATTTCCGAGCCGGTATGGAATCCATGACGTGTCCCTGCCCTCTGTTAATACGTTTTGTTAATGCTTCCTGCGATATTCTAAGGGAGCCATCCCGGTTATTTCCTTGAAGTGTCTGCTGAAATACGGCAAATAGCGATACCCGACTTGGTTCGCGACTTCATATATTTTGAGATTCGAATTCCGCAGCATCTCCTGCGCTTTTTCCATTCGGAGTGCGATAATATAATCACTGAAATTCTGACCGGTCTCTCCCCTGAATAAATGGCCCAGATAGTTGGGGGAAAATGAAAATCGACTCGCCACGTCTCGCAATGAAATATTCTCATGTAACCGGTCACGGACACTTTCCATAATATCCTTGACAAGCTTTCCGTTCTTGGTGTGTTTCTTCTGGTGAAGCATCTCGGTCTCATCTTCATCGTAAGTGATCAACTTTCCTTTGCCATGGAACATCTTATAATCTAATGCTTGTACAGCTTTACCATAAGAGATATTCAATTCAGTCAAACCGGCACAACTTAAGCCTAATCCAATCGTAACCGTGAACGGGAATTGTTCTCTTATCCGTTCAGGGAGCCGCCTTATCGCTTCAAGCCCTGCACTCTCGCCTAACAAAAGAGCAGTTCGTTGCTTAGAAATTTTACATACATGCTCGACCCCGCATTCGCCTAAGAGCGATGAAAGGAGACCGTAGAACTGGTCCAGCAATACCCTTCTTTCCCCATCCGCATAGGGATTTAGATTCCATGAATAGTCGTCAATTTCCAATACCGCGACTCGAATAGGCCATGAAAGGCTATCCATACGAAATTCTTTATCTAATAACCCCGATGCAGAACGTTCATTGGGAACCTCCAACAGCAATTGCAGCAGGTACTCGTTCTTCACAATAGGGACCATCTGTTTATAGGTTTCTTCCGTTTCCCTTCGCTTCTTCCTGAGGTCTAAATCCTGACGGACTTTGGTCAAAGATTCGATTAGCTCCTTATCATCCATCGGTTTCAGCACGTAGCCGTGCGCGTTCAGCTTCATCGCTTGCTTGAGGTAATTAAAATCCTGGTGACCGCTGACGAAAATGATTCTGAGATCCCTCTGCTTCTCGATCGCCTTTGATGCAAGCTCTAAACCTGACATATTAGGCATTCGAACATCGGTCACGAGAATGTCTATTTGCTCTTTATTGATAACTTCGTACGCGGCAAAGCCGTTATTCACCGCACCCACTACTTCAAGCCCCAGCTCTTTCCAAGGAACGAAGATGCGCATCCCTTCCAGATCAAGTATTTCATCATCCGCAAGCAGCACTTTATACACGTTATCCACTCCTTGCAAGTCAAGTAATACTTTCTGATAGTGTGACAAAGGAGGGTATACGGTTAAGTATACCCTCCAGTCCGATCGTCTGTTGCGACGATTATTGGCCTTTCATTTTCTGAACGTTTTCCTGCCATTTCTGCGTTTTAAACGCAAGCACCTTCTCATAGCCGACGGACATAGCATCCTTATCCGCTTGGTCGAGAATCGAGAGAACTTCTTCGTCGCTCTTCGAGAACAGCACTTTGGCTCTCCATTCGTCGAAAATATCTTCAACAGCCGTCATCGCAATACCTTCCTCGCTATCCGGAGCCGGTTCAATATTGATGTAGTCGGTTGCGTTTGCTTGAGTTTTCCATGTAATTTCATATTGCCAACGGGTTGACCAGTTCCTCTGCTCTTCGGGGAGAGTGCTTTCGAATTTTGCTTTTGTCGTATCGATAAACACCGTGTTTCCATTCCAGTGAAGATTAGACGTGACCGACTGCAGCTTGCCAAGTCCTTCGGCATCGGACGTATATTTATCTGTGAATATCGGTGTAATGCCATCGGCCTCGAGACCGTCCCAATATGTCCCTTGAGGTCCCCACATGAGAGTACTCTGGCCTTCCGGCCCAGTATACCAGTCTAGGAATGCGAAGACCGCTTCAGGGTCCTTCGCCGATTTCGTAATCACGCTGACGTTCCAGCCCAATTGGGTGTACGTTCCGGGAAAAATCTTATTCTTATCTAGTCCCGGCTTGGCGATTGGCCAGATCATGAAATAACCGGCTTTCGGATCTTGCTTAGACAGAATCGCATGAGCTTCCATCGCAATTTCAGTAGGACTTGCGCTTGCGAATACGGCTACCTTGCCATTGTTCACTTTCTCTTTCACTTGATCCACGGTCTGTGTAAGTGCATCCTGCGACATCAGCTTCTCGCGGAACAGCTTGGCTGAGAATTGCATCGATTCGCGGAAGATAGGATCCTTGAATATGGAAGTTAGCTTGTCTCCTTGCGGAACAGCGCGAATGCCTATCCAACGGTTTAGCGCATTCTCTCCGAAAGCAGTGTACAAGATGTCCAGCCCTTGACCGTCAATCGCCAGATGCGGCTCGAACGGTATGACATCCGTATATTTCTCTTTAACCAGCTTCAAGTAATTGTACAGATCATCTGTTGTCTCCAATTTCGGAGAACCCAGCTCTTCATAGATCTTCTTATTGACTACATAACCTGCGTTACCGTTCGGTTGGCTTGTATACCAGTTTGGGAACTGATAGATTTTGCCGTCTTCGGAGCGCAGCATATTAATGCCTTCCTCGCCGAGCCATTTCTTCAGGTTCGGGTATTTGTCAAGATAATCGTCGAACGGCACAAGCATGTCCGCTTGACGAAGCATCTCAACGTCAGGACCACGATCCAACCAGATCACGTCCGGAAGCTCCTTGGATGCGAGCATCGTATTCAGCTTCTGCTTCGCATTCCCGCCGGAATGGATAGCGTTGACCGTTACCTTCTTTGTTTCCTTAATCCACTTGGAAGAGATATCTTCTCCCCAAGGAGGCATCGTGTACCAATCATAATGCCCATAGAAGCTGAGCTCCAGCGGATTAGCACCGATTTCAAACTTGCCTTCAGCGGTTGAGGGACTGCTGGAGGCCGTGCTGCTTGGTGTGCTACTAGGAGTGCTGCTAGCCTCCGGGTTGCTGTTGCTTGAATTATTGCCTGAACATGCGGCAAGTACAGCCGTCATGACGAGCAGAACTGCAATACATACGAATAAAGCCTTCTTCGTGCTCCTCATTCTTTTACTGCCCCTTTCATCTCAGTATAATTTATGTTTAAAGCAAAATGCTCTAAACTCGGGATAAAATCCGATTACTCCTTCAAGGAACCGACGAGCACGCCCTTGACGAAGTATTTCTGCAGAAATGGATATACGAGAATAATAGGAAGAGTCGCTACCATCATGGTTGCCATTGAGAGCGACTTACTTGTTACCGTCTGCATTCTGCCGAGCTGTCCCTGTGCTGCGGTATCCAGAGAAGAGATATGCTCCGTAACGATATTGGAATTGAGTATCTGTCTTAGCAGGGTCTGGATCGGAATCAAATTATCCCTTGTAATATAAATACTGGGCAGAAACCATTCATTCCAGTGGTACACCGCCGTAAAAAGAGCCAGTGTCGCGATAACCGGGCCCGAAAGAGGGAAGACGATGCGAAAGAACGTACCCCAGTTCCCGCAGCCGTCGATCTTCGCCGATTCCTGCAGGCCATCGGGCAACCCGTTGAAGAAGGTCCGGAAGATGATCATGTTCCATACGCTGATCAGGGAGGGAATAATAAACACCCAGAAGGAATTCATCAGACCCAGCTCGCGAATAAGCAGATAGGTAGGGATCAGACCCCCGCTGAAATATAACGTAATGATACAAACGACCATGTAGATCTTGCGCCCGATTAACTCCTTCTTCGTCATGCCATAAGCGAAAATCGCCGTTGCCAGTATGGAGGAAGCCGTCCCGACGACCGTTCGCATCACGGAGATGTAGAAGCCGCCTATTAATCGGGAGTCGCCGAATACGATGTTATAGTTCTCCCAAGTCCAATCCCGCGGCCAGAACGTAACACCTCCCAAGGAGGTATCCCTCCCCGTGTTGAAGGAGATCACTAGAGCGTTCCAAAATGGATAAAAGGTCGTAAACGCCAACAAGCTGAGCAGGATGTAAATCATTATCATCATGGTTCGGTCGCCATAACTAAGTCTTCGCATGCATTCACCCGCACCTTCCGTTAGATCGATAGAATTACCACAGGCTGTTGCCGGATCTGCGGGCAAACCAGTTTGCTAGCACCAGCATCCCTACGCTGATAAGAGCTTTGAATAAGCCGATAGCCGTCGCATAGGAAAAGCGCGAATTCTGTATGCCGACGCGGTATACATACGTATCGATAACATCCGATACATCCCTCAGAATCGGATTTGAGGCCAGCAATAAAATATCCTCGAAGCCTGCGTTCAGCAAATTACCAATGGCCAGAATCATGAAGATGGCGATGACCGGCATAATCGACGGAAGCGTAATGAGGTATATTTGCTTAAGCTTGCTCGCCCCATCCATCTCTGCCGCCTCATACAGATGGGGATCGACGCCCGCAATCGCGGCCAAATAAACAATGGAGGCAAAGCCGATTTCCTTCCATACTCCGGTAGAAATCAGAATGGACCAGAAATACTCGGGCAACGATAAGAAATTGATCGGCTCGTCGATCAGGTTCATTTTCTCGAGCAGCATATTCACGCTGCCGTTGTCGGTGGACAACATGGACATTACCATGCCCGCAACGATTACCCAGGAGAGAAAATGCGGTAAGTAGCTGACGGTCTGAACCAATCGCTTGAAAAACATATGCCTGACTTCATTGAGCATAAGAGCGAGAATGATCGGAGCCGGGAAGCCAATACCGAATTTAAGAAGACTGATGACAATCGTATTGCGCAACACTTCTTTGATATCCGGCGAGTTATAAAACATCTCGAAATGCTTAAACCCTACCCAAGGACTGTCCATAAATCCCCGGATGATATTGAAATCCTTGAAAGCCGTCAGTACGCCATACATCGGAATGTAACTGAAGACAAAAATTAACGCCAAACCCGGCAGCACCATTAGTTGAATATCCCACTGCTTCAGGAACCGGATAAATGTGTTGTCCGCCATATATTTCCTCCCGCTGCAATTCGTTTCATGCTTTTAGCATAAAGAAGTTAAAGCGCTATTAAAATTTGCTTTTGCAACTAAAAATGATACTTTTCAAATGAGTTTAACAAGTCCGAAAATATATTTTGCCAAGCACACCAAAAAACCCTAACTCATCAGAGTTAGGGAATTAAAGTTAGGGAATTAAAATAGGCACAAAGATTTACACGTCACGCAATCCACTTATTTACTTTATCTTCATTCGCCGCTACCCATTTCTTAGCCGCGTCCACTTCGCTCATTCCCCCGAAAATATCAACCATAACAGCTTCCATATCCGCAGCTGTCCATTCGAATTGATCTAGGAATTTATGAGCAGCAGGCTGATCCTCTTTCAATCCCAGACGAACAAGCGTGTGAATCTGCTCATTTCCGCCAAACACATTCTTAGGATCCTCCAGGTATTTCAGATCCATCTCGGCGAACATCCAGTGCGGAGTCCAGCCTGTAACAATAACCGGCTCTTTCTTGGCATACGCATCTTGAAGCACTTTAGCCATTGCGGCGGATGAGCTCTCGAGCAGCTTCCAATCCTTCAAGCCATATTCCTCAATCGCCTTGCTCGTTGATGTCATGATCCCCGCGCCCGGTTCGATTCCCGTAATCGTATTGTTAACCAAGTCGCCCACTTCAGCTTTCAAGTCCTCGATGGAATTAAAATCCATATAGGTAGGGACGACTAGTCCCACCTTGGTTCCATCCAAATTCGGTCCAAGATCTTCAAACTTATCTTTATTCGGCTCATAATAGTTCTCGCCATGCGTACTAGGCAGCCAAGCCGCAACCATCGCATCCGCGCTGCCGTCAGCGATTCCGACATACATCGGCCCAGCGTCTACCTGCAGCATTTCAACCTTATAGTTCAGCTTGCTTTCCAATACTTCCTTCACTACGTTCGTACTGGCGATTTCAGAATCCCAAGCCACATATGCCAGTGTAATTTCCTTGGCTTTTTCCCCCTTGCTCTCGTCCTCCTTATTCGCACATCCTGCGAGAACAACAGTAACCATCATAACAGCCGCCAAAATGAAATATAATTTCTTCTTCATAGGTTTAAATCATCCCTTCTGTTTCTTCTTTATAAGATTTTGTGTCATTCGGTCAAGAATAATAGCCAGTACAACAACGGCTAAGCCTGCTTCAAAGCCAACACCTGTCTTAGCTTGGGTTACCGCTCTATATACATCTGCGCCTACACCTTGTGCACCGATCATCGATGCGATTACCACCATAGAAAGGGACAGCATAATGGTCTGGTTAACCCCAGCCATAATTGTCGGTGCTGCGATTGGCAGCTGAAGCTTGAATAGCTTCTGCATCGGTGTCGAGCCGAAGGCATCCGCAGCCTCAACCAAATCACCTGGAACCTGACGGATCCCGAGGTTGGTTAAACGAATGGTAGGCGGAATTGCGAAAATAACGGATGCGATTACGCCAGGCACAACCCCAAGGGAGAAGAAGGCAACCGCCGGCAACAAATAAACGAAGGCTGGCATCGTCTGCATGAAATCCAGTACGGGCGTAACCACCTTCTGAATTTTGCTGCTTCTTGCGCACAGAATGCCTAGAGGAACACCGAACACGATAGAAATAAACGAAGCGGTTAGCACTAACGCGAGTGTTTCCATCGTATTTGCCCAATAACCCAGGTTGTGAACGAGAAGAAGACCAAGCAGCGTGAATGCCGCGATTCTTACTCTGCCAACCAAGAAAGCGATAATGGTAAATATTGCGATCATAAGCATCGGCGGGAAAAAATTGAATGCCTCAGCCAAACCGTTCACCGTGGCTCCAATTAGCAGCTTAATACCGTCAAACAACGGTCCAGCATTCATCTCCAGCCATGCTTCAAGCGATTCTATCCAACTTCCGATAGGAATCTTAGGCACGTTCATCAATTTCACCTGCTTCTGCTCCGGAATTCCCGCTTAAGGCGGCGAGAACAGCGCCTCGGATGATGATCCCTAGCAAGCGCTGGCGTTCATCGATGACGGCAACTGGAATTTTTGCGCTGCTCACGACATCGAATAGCAGGGCTAGATGAACATCAGGAGAAACGGTCGGCGTTTCGCGGATAATGATATCCTCCAAGGTTTTTCCTGACTTAATAGCGCCCGCAGAATCCTCCGCCGTAACAACTCCAATAAGCTGACGTAGCTTATCTACGACGTAGAGATTAGAAATTCCGCGATCCCGCATCAACTGCAAGGCTACCCTCGGTCCGCGATCTATCGCTATTGTTTCTGCGCGTATCATCACATTGGAAGCGGTGAGCACCTTAGATAAATCAACATCCTCGACAAATCGTTCGACGTAGGCATTCGCGGGATTGGTCAGAATCTCCTCCGGGCTGCCTATCTGAACAACGGCTCCATCCTTCATAAGAGCGATTCGATCACCGATTCGCAAAGCCTCGTCTAGATCATGGGTAATAAAGATGATCGTCTTCTTCATCGTAGCCTGCAGTTCAAGCAATTCATCCTGCATATCCTTGCGGATAAGAGGATCCAATGCGCTGAAGGCCTCGTCCATTAGAAGAATGTCCGGATCGTTAGCGAGTCCGCGTGCAAGCCCTACCCGTTGCTGCATCCCCCCGCTCAACTCGTCCGGCCGGCTATCCTCCAAACCCGCTAATCCAACTAGCTCCAGCGTTTGTTTGGCTTTGGCTCTTCGTTTCTCTTTGTCGACCCCCTGGATCTCAAGACCATACTCCACGTTTTCCAAAACAGAGCGATGAGGAAACAAAGCGAACTTCTGGAAGATCATGCTGATCTTCTTGCGTCTCACCTGCCGCAGATCCTCAGGACTTAATTGGACAATGTCCTTGCCATTAATCAGCACTTTCCCAGATGTGGGCTCGATTAGCCGATTCAACAATCTGACCAACGTGGATTTCCCACTGCCCGATAATCCCATGATGACGAAGATCTCGCCGGGTTCTATTGAGAAGCTAACCCGATTTACCCCTACCGTTAGCTTGGTTTCCTTAGCGATTCTTTCCTTCGACCAACCCTGGTCTAGCAAGGGAAATGCCCGCCTCGGGTCATTGCCGAACACCTTGCTTAACGATTGGACCTCAATGATTGCCACCCCATTACCCCCTTCCAGATCCTTCTCATCTTTCTCATATTAGCCACCTACACAGTCTAGACGCATTAAAGTCTTGGGTCAAAATGGATATAAGTTCGTATAGTGCGTACAGTTTTAACTTTACAAACTTTTATTACTGTATGCTCGTGTTTCCTTACAAATGCTGTTCAGTATCATTCTTTACTTATTTAGGACTATTTTCTACAATAGGTGGTATAGATATTCGGTCCTTATAGAGACGGGTTTCAGGATAGGGAGTGTTAGGCATGACATCATTCGACGGACTGAATGAAGAGCAAATCAAAGTGATCGAGAAATCTCGTCGGCGCGTCGTGGATTCCATAGGTAATAACATGGATTTATATGGAGTTACCTTGTCTATTGGTCATCTGTACGGGAATATGTACTTTCGCGAGGGCCCGGTAACCTTGGACGACATGGGTGAAGAGATGGGCATGAGCAAGACAAGCATAAGCACAGGCATGCGGACATTAATGGATCTGAAAATGATAGGCAAGACATGGGGAAAAGGTTCGCGGAAGGATCTTTATGAGGTAGAAGCGGATTGGCATCAGAATTTCGTTGATTACTTCTCTATTAAGTGGCGCAAATCTATGGAGATGAACGTAAACTCCTTAAATAAATCCTTAACGGAAATTCGCAAGCTGCGCGTTGAGAACATGGACAATGAGAAGCTTGTGGCCCAAACGGATCTTGATATCACCAAGATGACGCATGCTCTCCATTACTATAGATGGTTAGGGAGGTTTATCGACTCGTTGGAATCGGGGGATATCTTCGAATGGATCCCGAAGGACGAAAAATGAAACAAGGCCGTGATCGTCTACTTGCTAGAAGATATCACGGCCTTTATTAATTCCCATAACCCATATTATTCAATGATCTGGTACTTCGGACTCACCTTCGTGAAGTTCGGATTCTCTCCGCAAACCATAAGCCCCTGACCCCAATTGATATGGACATTCTCCGTTGGATAATCGCTAGCTTCACGATATTGATACAGGACGTTCCTTCTAGTTCTCTCGCTGCGATTACTCTCTGATCCATGTATCGTCATATAGTTAAAGAACAGAACATCCCCAGAATTCGCAATGCATGGTATTCCTTGAGAAATCGGATATTGCTTATGATTCAAGTAATATTGACCCACATGCGGCAGGTCGCCATTCTTATGCGAACCCGGAATGACGCGAAGACACCCGTTCTGTTCATCGGCAAAGTCAAGATGAACGCTTGCAGCAAGCATAGTATCATTGAGATGAGGGAAATAAGGCTTATCTTGATGCATCGGGAATGCCGCTCCAACCTCAGGGGGTTTCACAAGCATCTTAGAGTGATGCAATTGAACGTTTGGCCCAATAATCTGCGAGAGTACTGCTGCCATATTCGGATGAACAGCCGCCTGCAGGAAAGAAGCATCATGATAATGTACGTCGTGAAAGCCTTTCAACACAAGCTTCTTCAGTTCTTCCGGCGGCAGGAAATCACCTTGCCACTGCGCATTGGAATCTGCCTTCGATGCTGCAGCACGTTGTACGATCCTTTCTAATCCTTCACGCATGCGCTCCACTTCGGAAGCATTAAATACGCTTTTAACGAGAAGATACCCATTTTCTTTGTAAAATTCTACATCGCTGTTATCAATCACAAGATAACCTCCCCAACATCCCTATTGGAATTTTCCTTCCCTACGTTATAATTTTATTAATATTTCCTTGATATGTCTTTGATAGTTGAGGCCTTATTTTTGTACAAAGAGGACATCATTGAAAGAAGGGGAAGTCATGTATTTGCTCAAAGAGAGTTTATCCCGATTAAATGAAGAAGCAATTTCCCTAGTAGGTTCAACAGCTAGCTTCAAAGTCCATTATTGGGGCATTTACCCTAAATTAATGGATAATCCACTACACAAGCATTCTTTCTTTGAGGTCTGTTACGTCATGGACGGGATTGGCGAATATACCGATAATGGCGTCTTTTACCCGTTAGCTAAAGGAACTCATTTCTGCTCTAGACCCGGAATTACACACCAAATTCGTACTCAGGAAGGGTTGTTCCTCCTTTATATTGCTTTTGAAATCGATGAATCGAAATCACAACCTTCTATGACGGAGAATTTCCGAGAGCTCGCTCTAAGCCAGGAAATTTGGATTCAAGAAGATGAGGAATGTCCGACCGCGCTTCTATGGAAGTCCTTATTACTGCAGGAGCAAGATATAGGCACACTTCCATCGGCTGCTATACCTGTCGTTGCTTATGCTTTACTGCAATCATTCCTCACTCTGTTCGGAAAAAATGAAAAGAAGCCAGCCGCAACGCGACATGGCCCCAATCTTATTCTTTCACAGGCTAAGCTCTACATTCTCGATAACCTGGCGCAGCCGCTCAGCCTCGGAAGTATCGCTAATTATTTGAACGTCTCTGAGCGTCATCTGTCCCGCTTGTTTGGCGAGGGAATTCATGAAAGCTTCACCACTTTTATCCGCAATGAAAGAATTCGCAAAGCAACCGATCTCTTGGCGCATAGCGAATTAACGATCAAGGAAATCGCAGAAGCTTCCGGATTTGCCTCGGTCCATTATTTCACACGGCTGTTTACAAAAGAAAAGCAGCTGCCGCCGGGCAAATATCGCAAGAATAAACGTTGATTCGCCACTCGTGGAATAGCAAATCAACGTTATATCGGCAGCCGGAATTTGTTCAGCAAGCTTTCACTACTTATTCGCCTCATATACCTTTAGCTGCTTGCCTTTGATCGTTGTCGTCTTCATCGCATTAAGCACGAGATTACCTTTGCCGTTGAGAATATCCACATACGTAACGAGGTCCTGTATCGCAATGATCCCGATGTCATCGGCCGATACCCCCTCAATCCTCGCAATTGTACCCACAAAGTCAACGGCCCGGAGCTTTTTCTTCTTGCCCCCGTTGAAATAGAGCTTCAGAATCTCTTTGTTTAGCTGTTCGTTCTTGTCCTTCTTGATCGTTGGCTGCGCCTGCTTCTTCTCCTCGAAAGCAGCCATTCTAAGAGCTACCTCGTCTGTAGAGGGTGCCTTCCTTCTACGGATCTCGAACCCAATGTAACTTTCAATATCCGCCAGGAACTTGTCCTCATTCGGCGTGGCGAAAGTAATGGCTTTCCCCGTCTTGCCCGCGCGTCCCGTCCTTCCGGTACGATGTACGTAGCTCTCTGATTCCAAGGGCAAATCATAATTGATGACATGCGTGATATTATCAATATCAATCCCTCTCGCAGCCACATCCGTCGCCACCAGATAGCGGAATTCCCCTCTTCTGAACTCGTTCATCACCTTGAAGCGATCCTCTTGCTCCATGCCCCCATGGATTTTGCCGCAGGCATAGTCCAGTTGCTCTAACTGCTTATAGATATTGTCTACAGACTCCTGGGTTCTTCCAAAAATAATGCAGCTATCCGGGTTCTCCACAATGATAACGTCTTTGAGCAGGTTAAACTTGTCGTCATTCCTTACAATGATGAGAGAATGATCAATTTGCGTCGTTGTGACAGCCGTGGACTGAACCTCAATATCAACCGGATTTCGCATATATTTGTGGCAAAGCTTCTCTACATCCTTAGGTAAGGTTGCGGAAAATAGAAGAGTCATCCGATCTTTGGGCAGCTTCTTTATAATTTTCTCGACCTGCTCGATAAAACCCATGTTCAGCATTTCATCGGCTTCGTCGATAACGAGATATTTAATTTCTCCTAGATCCAACGTTCCTCTGTCGATATGATCGTGTACCCTTCCCGGCGTACCCACGACCACGTGAGTTTTCTGCTTTAACTCGGCTGTTTGCTTCGCAAAGGACTCTCTGCCGTACACGGCCGCCACTTTAATCCGCTTGAACCTTCCGATGTTGGTGATGTCCTCTTTCACTTGAGCGGCGAGCTCCCGCGTCGGCGTTAAGATTAACGCCTGCGGCTTGTTCTCCTCCCAGTCAGTCAACTCGCAGATCGGTATGCCGAATGCGGCTGTCTTGCCGCTGCCCGTCCGTGATTTCACCGCAATATCTTTCCTCGTCAGCGCAATAGGTATCACTTTATTCTGAACGTCGGTCGGCTCCTTATATCCCAAGCCAGCCAGCGCCCGAACAATCTCTTCACTCAATTTATAGTCATTAAAGCTTCTTTCACTCATCGATAGGCTCCTTTAGAGGTTTTGCATCTTCTATATATAGCCAACAATAGCCGAGACTACACCCAACTGTCCAGTCGGATCGGGCGAATCGCATACCATCCAAGTAATCAAAACGCGACTTCTAGTATCTCTTTGATCACGATGTCAGGCCTGTAATGGTGCAGATAGTGGGATGTTCCCGGTACAAGGATCTGTTTGCCTGCCGTGGACCAAGACGATAGTGCTGCCTCGTAATCCATCCAAGCCTTATCGTCAGCTAGTTTACCGAAATAGTCAGCAGTTAATACGGTTATTGGAATTGCCAAAGGCTTCGTACCTGCCATTATTGTTCTCCCATTTTCCCGGCTCATTCGAATCTCATCGATCATATTCCGGTTCGCCCCCTTCAGCAGCGTGGACACACGGTCCAAATCCTTCAAGCTGTCGGGCAGCAGCTTTAACCCATTCTTCTGATCGGCCAGGCTCTCGGCAAAGCCGTCAAAATGATACAACACTCTTGCCGCTCCTGACTTGACCAAGAATCGCTGAACAATCGGGATGACAGTGAGCGGCTTACGAGATTCATAATATTCCGGACTCCCGCCTTCCACCATTACGATTCCCTTCATTTCCTCCGGATACTTCTGAGCATATCGGATTGCCTCAAGAGCCCCCAAGGAATGCCCCACGAATACATAGGGCGGCTTCTGCCCGGACACGACTAGAAGCTCGTGAATTTCTTCCACAATCGTATCCACATCCCTGGGCGCGCTCGTTATATCGCTATATCCGTAACCGAATCGATCGTATACGGCGTATTTCACATGAGTTGCAAGCCCCTCCGCAAGCGGATAAAAGTCTACAGTCGGATTAGACGTCCCCCAGCCCGACGTGAATACGACTGTAATATCCCCTTGACCTCCGGTAGACAGATGCATCTTGCCGCCTTGTACTTCGTACAGCTTTCCGAGGGGTTTGTATATTTTAGCATCCTGCCGTTCGCCGTACCATTGATAAATAAAACCCGCGGTCAACATCACAATCAATAAGACAAGCCCACATAATACGGTTCTGACAAAGAGCTTCCGCCACTTCTTCATTCGATATAACCCCCGGGACGAATCGATTGCTAACAAGGTTATGATAGTGGAAAAAAGAGGATGTAAACACCTGCCTGAGGATAGTTAATTCCCCGACTCAAGTCCTATTTACAGGTTATACAAAGATTGATATTATGACGTCATCAAACCGTCAAAAGTTAATTTTACAGGTTATAATAAAGAGGCTGAAAGGATGATTCCGAATGAACATTCAACGTTTGCCTTGGGCAGGTATTCGTATTACAGCAGGAAACACAGCGATTGTTGTTGACCCGATAACGCGAATTCCTGAGAAGTTCGGGGGTTCACGGGAGCCAATGTTCCCGCTGGAGCACTTCGGGAACACCGACGCCGTGCTGGTTACCCATCTGCATGATGATCATTTCGACCCTGCTGCGATTATAGCCGCATATGGCGCTTCGATTCCCGTTTATGTACCAGCAGAAGTTGCTCATACAGCCCGCTCGTCCGGTCTGAAGAGAGTCATAGGCGTAACCGTCGGCTCCTCTTGCGAAATTGCAGCCGACATGACAGCAACCGCCGTGCCCTCCGTTGACGGCATAGGCGATATACAGGTTGCATGGATCATTAAGAGCGACGGACATACGGTTATACATTGCGGAGACACACTGTGGCATGGCTACTGGTGGACTATTGCCCAGACATACGGACCTATCGATGCCGCCTGCCTGCCGGTCAACGGAGCTGTGCTGGAGTTGCCCGGGAAGACTCCGAGCGCACAACCAATCTGCCTTACGCCTGAACAGGCAGTATCGGCTGCTGTAGTCCTTGGAGCCAGAACGCTTGTGCCGATTCACTATGGAGCCATCCATTATCCACCAGTATATAAGGAGACGCCGGATATCGGGAATCGTATAGCAACAGCCTCGAATGGTAAGGTAAAGGTTAGTATGATTCAGGCATTGGAAACGATAACTTTATAGCGCCGTGCGAGCGGCATGACTTCAAAGCATACGAGGAGGATACAGGATGGAACGAGCGATGTTCACGATCGGCGGTTCGGTGTGGATCAATCTAGCCAACACCTTCATCATGCGAAACAAACGAAGGATAGATACGTTAGAGGAGCCCCGTAACGTTCTGCGATGGCTGGTCGATAATGAGCTGCTTACCAGAGAATCCGGTTTAGATCAAATTCCAGATTCCTTCTACCGTGAGCTGGTCTCATTGAGGGAGCTCTGCGCAGATGCACTCGCCGATCTGCTTCGTGAAGGCCGCCTGTCTGAACAAACCTATGCTGTTCTCGCGAATGAAGCATCCATTCTGAATGTTAAAGTTCGCATTGATCGGCATCAGGGCCAACCAGTTCTTATCTATGAAGGACGCAGTCTCGCCGACCGGCTGCGGTATGCGATACTGGACTCCCTCGCTGATCTGCTTAATAAGTATCCTCCGGAACGAATTCGGAAATGCGAGCATGAGGAGTGCATCATTCACTTCGTGGACACATCCAAAAGCGGCCGGCGGCGCTGGTGCAGCATGGACTTATGCGGTAATCGGCAGAAAGCTGCAGAGTTTTACGCGAAGAAAAAAGAACGTACCTTGAAATAATCCTGATCTTACCGATTATCCACTTTCTCCGGATACAGGTCATGGTTCATCATGCGGTATTCCGCCATTTCCTCATATTTGGTTCCTGTGCGTCCATAGTTGCAATAAGGATCGATCGAGATCCCTCCTCGCGGGGTAAATTTGCCCCAGACCTCGATGAAACGCGGCGACATCAGCTCGATAAGATCGTTCATAATAATGTTGATGCAGTCCTCATGAAAGTCTCCATGGTTACGGAAGCTGAACAAGTAAAGCTTGAGCGACTTGCTTTCGACCATTTTCAAATCAGGGATGTAGGCGATGTAAATGGTTGCGAAATCCGGTTGGCCCGTAATCGGGCAAAGGCTCGTGAATTCCGGGCAGTTGAACTTTACTCGGTAGTCCCGGTAAGGATGCTTGTTATCAAAGGTTTCTAAAATAGATGGTGTATAGGTGTGCGCATATTGTGTTCCTTGGTTGCCAAGAAGGGTGATTCCTTCCAAGTCTGCTTCATTTCGTCCTGACATTTGTGTATCTCTCCTTTGGTTGTTATTTTCCACGCTTGTTGCCCCACACCCATGAGTGCAGCTGTGGAAGAACTCTTACGTTCGTTAGCTCGCTCGATACCATAACCTTCTCGACCAGCCACGTATATTGACTTACTAGGCGACTCAATAATACAGCAGTATCCTGCTCCGTAACATCGTCATTCCCTGCCTGTAAGTAGAAGGGGACTCCGCTATATCGTTTATGAACAATAGTCGCATACTGTAAATCCAGTTCATCAAACACAACGACCTTTAGACTGAAATTCCGTCCATGCTCCGCGAGCTTTCCAACGATCATATCAAGCTTATCCCAATCCGTTGTCATTCCAGAGCTTGGCGGCTTAGGCGACAGCGTCAATTCGTCGACCTGCAGGAACCAGTCCTGCCAGATACTGCCCTGTGTCTCTAGAGCAACGGAGATTTCGCTTTGGTGCAGCAGCTCGGTCAGCTCGTTTAAACGGGGAAGCAGCGCTGGATTCCCTCCGGAGATGGTTACGTGAGAGAACGTGTTTCCCCCGATCGCACGCAGCCCCTCTAGAATCTCCTGTGCAGTCAGCATACGTATATCCTCTTTACCCGTACCGTCCCAAGTAAAAGCGGAATCGCACCAGGCACATTGGTAGTCGCAGCCCGCCGTACGGACGAACATCGTCTTCTGGCCGATGACCATTCCTTCTCCTTGAACGGTTGGCCCGAAGATTTCCATTACGGGAAACCGGCTGGACATTAGAGAGCCCTCCCCGCATGAGGACGGAAAACGACATAGCTGGTCGGCGTTTCCCGCAGAAAGATTTGTACGCACTGCGGTTTGTTGGTTGTCCCGTCAAGGAGCTCCTGCGTAATCTCATACAGAATCCTGGCCACATTCTCCGTCGTTGGAAAGAGGCTCGGATCTTCGTCACTGAACAAATCGGTATGCTCATTGAGGCTGGAATGATCGAACCGATTATGAATCAGCTTCTTGATCAGTGCGAAGTTAACGAGAAAGCCGCTCTCATCCAGCTCGTTGCCAGCTATCGTTACATTAGCGAAATAGGTATGTCCGTGCAGCTTGCTGCACTCTCCCGCGCTCTCGCTCGGAATATAATGAGCGGCGGCGAAATGCATATCTTTATTCAACTCATATCGAAAAGGATGCGCGGTTGATGGATAAATTTGTTGAATCATAAACGTCTTCCCTCGATTCTCGCCGCTTCGTACTCGCGCAGCCCGTTTGAGCGCAGCAAGCAGGCCGGACATTCCCCGCAGCCATCGGCAATAATGCCGTTGTAGCAGGTTAATGTGTTTTCCCGTACATAGTCATAAGCGCCCAGATCATCCGCAAGCTGCCACGTCTGCGCTTTGGTCAGCCACATCAGCGGCGTATCGATGACGAACTCGTAATTCATCGCAAGATTTAACGTAACATTAAGCGACTTAATAAACACGTCCCTGCAATCGGGATAGCCGCTGAAGTCGGATTGGCTTACTCCCGTTACGATATGCCGTGCGCCCTGCTGCTTCGCAAGCACAGCCGCAAAGGACAGAAACAGCAGGTTCCGCCCATCCACAAATGTCGAAGGAAGCTCCCCTTCCTTTTGCTCTATGGCTATATCGTCTCTCGTTAACGCATTTGGCGCCAGCTGGTTAATTAAAGACATATCAAGGACATGCTGTTTAATATTTAAATCCGCTGCAATTCGAGCGGCGGACGTAAGCTCAAGTTTATGACGTTGGCCGTAGTCGAACGTGATTACTTCCACCGTTTCAAACTGTCTTATAGCCTGGAATAGACAGGTTGTGCTGTCCTGGCCCCCGCTAAAGACAACTACTGCTTTTTCTGATTTCATGATGTGTTTCCTCCCAGATCTACCCTTAACCGGGCAAAAGTACGAGAGTCTCTAGGACAATTCGTATAAAAAATAAAAAAACGGCACCCAAGGAGGTACCGTTTCCTTAGTTTTTTATAGAGGGTGTTTGCTAGAACCTCTCCCGAAGCGCCGCTGACTGACGGCCGCACTCGGATTTGTATGCTGTTGTTATCATTGTAACATCAATAGCGGTTTTGCGATAGTAAACCGCCGTCAAAAACCCGAAGCCCTTACGCATTCCGAGAATGCGGCGAATGCTTTACTGCAAAATGGTTCATTGCGGCGAACCAGTCGTGTAGTCGTGTATCGATATTGTTCCGGGACAGGGTAAGCCCGCAGCCGTTCATCAGCCAAGGTAATGACCGATTTGGGCAAGAGCGCGAAGCCAAGTCCTGCCCGTACGCAGTTGAGCATCGTTTCCAACGTGCTGATTTCGATCATGTTAGTGATCGGAGTTCCTTCGTTGCGAAGCCACTCTTCGCTTGCAACCCTAAAGGGACAACCCTTTGGGAATACAACCCAAACCGCATTCGCTATATTGGGTGCCTCAGACGATTGATGAACTTCACTTGTTGTCAGTAGGACGACTTCATCCCGAATCTCCGCCTCTACTTCCAATGCGGACATATTGAAGTCACCTGTGAAGAATGCGCCATCCAGCTGACGGTTCAACACTTTCTCGTAATTTTGCGGCGACGTTCCGGTGATCAACGATAACGAGACTTCTGGATAACGACGTTGAAACTCAGACAGCGCCTGGATAAAAGGGCCAGAGGAAGCGATCGTCTCCACGATGCCGATTGTAAGCGGCCCGCAGGGATAGTCCGGTTCCTTCACCGCCATTAAGGCTTCATCAGCCATTCTAAGAATGTCCGACGCATACTTGCAGAGGGCAAGTCCCTTTTCGGTCGGAGTTACGCCCTTCGGATTTCTGTTGAACAATTGAACGCCTAACTCCATTTCCAGCTTGCGGACACGCGCAGTGACGTTCGATTGCACGTAATCCAGCCTCCTCGCAGCGCTCGATACGCTGCCTTCCTCCATGATCGCCAGCACTACTTTAAGATCCATTAATTCCATTAGAACACCTTCACTTTAGGTATCAATATTATTGATACATCTATCAATAACAATCATTTTACAGTATGGATCAGCCGAATTACAATCAATTCAAGCAAACGATATTTATAGGCAGCCAAGTACGATGCTGTCCATCGTTCATTTGAGGAGGATATCGATATGAGTTCTTATTCCAAGCTTATGTCCACATTTCAGTTAGGTTCTCTGCAGTTGCCTAACCGGGCGGCGCTTTCACCGATGACGCGCACAAGCGCAGAACCGAACGGTCTGGCAAACGACCGGATGGCCAGTTATTATACGCGGTTTGCAAAGGGGGGATTCGGTCTTATCATTACGGAAGGTCTTTATTCGGATTCAATAAACAGCCAATCTTATATAAACCAGCCCGGCATTGCCAATGATGATCAGGCCGAGTCTTGGAGACCCGTTGTAAACTCCGTGCATCACGAAGGCGGACGTATAATCGCACAGCTCATGCATGCGGGTGCACTCGTTCAACACGACAGATTTATGCCGATAGCGCCTTCCGCTGTTAAGCCGGTTGGAACAATGTTGGTAGACCATGGAGGCTCCGGGGAATTTGCCGTCCCAAGGTCGATGACGATCTCGGAAATCCGGCAGGTGATCGATAATTATGCCCTTGCCGCCCTTCGCGCCAAGCAGGTCGGATTCGACGGGGTTGAAGTGCACGCCGCCAACGGCTATTTGCTCGATCAATTTATTACCGATTACACGAATCTCAGAACGGATGAATACGGAGGTTCCACAAAGAGACGTATTCGAATCGTCGTGGAGGTGCTAGAAGCGATTAGAGCCGCCGTAGGCCCGGATTTTACGGTAGGCGTTCGTATCTCTCAAGGAAAAGTGAATGATTTCTACCATAAGTGGGCGAACGGAATTGATGATGCCCAAATTATTTTCGAGAAACTTAGTACTGCTTCTCCTACCTATATCCATACAACGGAATACAAGGCGTTTGCGTCTGCTTTCGCGGATGGTGACCTAACGCTGGCCAAGCTCGCAGTAAAATACGGTAGACTGCCCGTCATCGCAAATGGCAAGCTCGGCGAGCCAGAAACGGCGGAGCAGCTGTTGACGGCGGGCGATGCTAACCTGGTCGCGATTGGCACTAGCGCATTGGCAAATCCGGATTGGGTGAATAAAGCGAAAGATGGAATCGCTCTCTATTCGTTCGACCATCAATTCCTGCACCCTATGGCGACGCTGAGGGAAGATGAAGTAATTTAAAAAAGCTATCCCTCCGGTCACAACGGACCTAAGGGACAGCTACCTTCTCCATTCACTTTCTGAAACAACTTTTTTATCCAAGCACGATCCGGTCATCTGACAGTTGATGTCCGCTGATCCTTTCGAATTCGCCAAGGAGCTGCGCGACGGTTAAGCTGCTCTTGCGTTCCTGGGGGATATCTAGAATGATGCGTCCTTTATCCATCATGATGAGCCGATTGCCGAGCCTGATCGCTTGCTCCATGTTATGAGTAACCATAAGAGTTGTCAGCTTCATCTCACGGACAATGCTTTCTGTTAATTGTGTTATGAGCTCAGCACGGGCAGGATCCAAAGCAGCCGTATGCTCATCAAGCAGCAGAATTTGCGGCTTCGTGAAGGTTGCCATCAGCAAGCTGAGAGCTTGTCGCTCTCCACCCGACAATAGCCCGACCTTGGCGCTTAGACGATTCTCCAAGCCGATGCCTAAACGTGACAGCTGTTCACGGAAGATTCCGCGCCTCGCGGAAGTAACACCCCAGCCGAAGCCCCGCTTCTTCCCGCGCATATAGGCCATTGCCAAATTTTCTTCGATGGACATCCGGGGAGCTGTTCCGGCCATCGGATCTTGGAATACTCGCCCGATCCAGCGGCTTCTCTGATGCTCCGGAAGCTGTTGGATCGCATTACCTTCGATTCGCACCTCGCCAATGTCCGGTTTCATCACGCCAGAAATAAGGTTCATCAAGGTCGACTTCCCCGCACCGTTGCTTCCGATGACCGTAACGAAATCTCCAGGCTTAAATTGCAGATTAGCGTTCATTAAAGCTACTTTTTCGTCGGGGGTGCCAGGGTTGAATAATTTAGTTACATTTATGATCTGCAGCATTAGACTCTTCCTCCCTTACCGGATGAAGCTGCCGCCGCCAATTCAGATGAGCGCTTCCGGGCAAGGCCGCGTTGCTTAATCGCCCGCTGCACGGTCGGAAGCACGAGAGCGATAATGACAATAAGGGCTGTAATCAGCTTCATATCCGTTGCCTTCATCCATTCGATACGCAAGGCTAGTGCATATACGATTCGGTAGACAATGGCTCCTAGAACAACCGCTAGAGTTGCCCGGAATACCGTTCTCGCACCGAAGATTGCCTCGCCGATGATTACCGAAGCTAAACCGATAACAATCATACCGACTCCCATATTAATGTCTGCGAAACTCGATTGTTGCGCAATCAATGCTCCCGAGACTGCAACCATCCCGTTCGACAAGCTGACGCCGACGATCGTGGTGTTATCCGTATTCGCGCCGAGGCTGCGTATCATTCTAGAATTGTCTCCGGTCGCCCTCAGCGCAAGGCCCATATCCGTATGAAGAAAAGCATCCAGCGACAATTTAATCACTAAAGCAATTACGATAAGAATGATCATATAGGAAAAAGCATGCTCCGAAATCGTTGTGAACAGGGTGTCGGTTTTAGAAAAACCGATGTTAGGCTTGCCCATAATCCTTAGATTAATGGAGTATAAGGCAATCATCATCAAGATACCGGATAAAAGCCCGTTTATTTTCCCTTTGGTATGCAGAAGTCCGGTGCAAGCTCCGGCGGCGAGTCCGGCGGCGAATGCGGCTAACGTGGCCATCCAAGAATTGTAGCCATAGGTGATCATGATCGCCGCTACCGCTCCACCTGTTGTGAAGCTGCCGTCGACCGTTAAGTCGGGAAAGTCCAAAATGCGGTACGTAATATAAACTCCGAGGGCCATAACCGCATAAAGAAGGCCAAGCTCAGTTGCCCCTTCAATGGCTAGAAGCATTTTATATCCTCCTTAACAATAGAGAAACGGGGTAAACGACAGGAGTCGTCCACCCCGATTGCAATTACTGAATGATATTATTTTCCTTGTCCTTTACTTTATCCTTCATCGCATCCGTTACCGTGATTCCTAGTGCTTCTGCAGCCTTAAGATTAAGAATGAAGTCCAGCTTTTCCGGTACCGTAACTTTCATATCTCCTGGGTTTTGGCCGTTCTTCAGAATTTCGACAGCCATTTGACCGACTTGATATCCGTGATCATAGTATTTGAAACCGACAGTCGCGAATGCTCCGGCCTCTACAGTATCTCTATCGCTGGAGAAGAACGGGAGCTTATTATCAGCAGCAACCTTGAGAATGGCGTCAACTGCGCTTACAACTGTATTATCCAGGGTGATGTAAATCGCGTCAGCACGCCCAACTAGGGACTGCGCGGCTTGCTGCACTTCGGAAGTGTTGGTGACCGCTGCTTTAACCAGCTTGATGTTATGAGCGGCCAAAGCTTCTTCCGCTTGCTTCGTCATGATGACCGCATTCGGTTCGCCCTCGTTGATGACTACGCCGACTGTTTTGACATTGCTAAAGTTCTCCGCTATGAAATCCATCAATTGCGTAATCGCAGCCGGGTTCGTATCGGAAGCACCGGATACATTGCCGCCCGGCTTGTCCATGTTACTTACGATCTGAGCGTCAAGAGGATCAGTTACTGCTGCGAATAATACCGGATAATCTTTAACATTATCCGCGAGAGACAGTGCGGAAGGAGTAGCGATCCCTAGTGCTAGATCATGCTTTCCTGAAGCGATCTTCTGTGCGATCGCCAGGTTGTTGCTTTGCTCGCCCTGAGCGTTGTTATCATCTATCTTCAGGTTCTCGCCTTCAATGATTCCCGCATCCTTAAGCGCTGCCAGGAAGCCTTCTTTAGTCGCATCCAAGGAAGGATGCGGTGCAATCTGAGAGATTGCAATAGAGTAAGTTTTCGCAGCCGGGCTTTCTGATGCCGGAGACTCCGAAGCCGCAGCGCTTGGTGATGCCGAGCCTGCTTTTTCTTCTTTAGCTCCGCAGCCAACTACGGCCAACATCAAAGCTGTAGATAATACGAGTGTTGTTAACATTTTTCTTTTCATTTTATTACCTCTTTTCCTTATATATCATTGACGCTTTTTTAAGGATGGAAATGCTTTGGACCTTAAAAGCTACAAAGAATCATTACTAGTTTAATAGGCTCTCCACTGTTCGTCAATTCAATTTAATCTGCATGTTACAATTAACCCATGTTTTATACATATTTACATTATTTGGGCAAACAAACTATGAACTGAAAAGAAGGATGATGGGGAGTAAATCCCCCCTTCATCCTCCTCCGAAATAACAGCGAGCTCACCAACCTAGATCAACACTACTCCCGGACAGGGCTGAATTCATGTACCCATACCCGCATTTGCGGCAGCCATGGCATGCCGGGGTGAAAGGAGAGGATGGATTGCTTATATTCCTCTACATTGGGGTAGCCCTCTTGTCTGGCATGCTCGTCGGTCAACTCGCCAAGCGACTGTGAATAGACCTTCTCTACCACATACTGATGGTCTTGCAGCGTCATTATTTCACCAACATCGGCGTAGCGCCCATTGCGGCGGGTGGCTGTTTTACTGCCTGTCAGGACTTTATCAATATCTGCTTGCACGGTAATCAGGCGTTCAATCGTACATGTTTTAGGCGGCAACTCATTGCCCTCGGGCTGCATCTGCACTTTTTATTATCCTCCAATGGTTTGATCCACTCACTTTATCACGAATGATGTACCATTGCACCTTTGCCGGGCCGTTTCTATGGCTCATCTGCCTTTTTATGCGGTTTTTCCAGGTATTACGGCAGAGTCAACAATGATATCCGGTGTTTTCGAAGTTTCTTTCTGAGCATCGGGGTTGAACTGGTTTTCGCTTTTCGCGATGACAATGGTTGCCACGCTATTGCCGATGATGTTCGTGATCGCTCTTGCCTCTGACATAAAGCGATCGACCCCTATCAGCAGAGCCATTCCTTCAATAGGTATGACATTGCTCGGTATGGCGGCCAGCGTCGCGGCTAACGTTACGAACCCTGACCCGGTAACGCCTGCCGCCCCCTTCGAGGTTAGCATTAATACGCCAAGCAAGGTCAATACCTGAATCCAATCCAATTGAACGCCATAAGCTTGGGCGATGAATAACGCGGCCATGGATAGATAAATTGATGTTCCGTCCAGATTAAACGAATAGCCTGTCGGCACGACAAGTCCGACAACCGGCTTCGATGCGCCGAATTTCTCCAGCTTGTCCATTACCCGCGGAAGCGCGGATTCGGAGGAGGAAGTTCCCAGCACGAGAAGAAGCTCTTCTTTAATGAAACGAAGCAGCTTTAGAAGACTGAATCCATAGAATTTGCAAATACCGCCCAAAACAACGAAGATGAATAGCGCCATTGTGATGTACACTGAGCCCATCATTTTCCCAAGTGAAAACAAGGAATCTAATCCGAACTTGCCAATCGTATAGGACATGGCGCCAAAGGCGGCAACCGGCGAGAATTTCATAATAATGGCAACCAGGCGGAAGAAGATATCGTTCATTTTTTCGAAAAAGCTCGTTACCGGCTTTGCCTTGTCGCCAAGCCCTGCGATCGAGAGGCCAAACAAGACGGAGAAGAACAATACAGGAAGCATTTCGCCTTTGGCGAACGCACCGATCACACTATCGGGGACAATCCCTACCAGGAAATCCATGAAGCCGTGGCTGGTTTCAGCGGCTTGATCCGTATATTTGGTCACATCACTCGCTTCAGCCCCGCTTGTATTCATGCCTTTACCCGGCTGTACAATGTACATAACGGCGATTCCGATAGCCATTGCAAACGTTGTGATAATTTCAAAGTAAAGCAGCGCTTTCCCGCCGATTCGGCCGATTTTCTTCATATCGCCCATATTGGCAAAGCCGATTACAATCGTAAAGAATACAATTGGAGCAATGACCATCTTTATCATTTTAATAAATACGTCTGAAAGCACCTTTAGGTTTTCTGCAAAGCTTGGAAATACAATCCCCAACAGAATTCCCAATACAATCGCAACAAGCACCTGTACAGTCAAGTTCTTCATAAATTTCATGCGAATCCGCCTCTTTTCTTTATTAGGATTTCACTTTTTCCCGGCGTCTTCTAGCAACGCCGTCTTCGTATGCCGCGCTAATGACGGCCTCTTGAACTCGCTCGGCTACGGATGGGTTAAATACGCTTGGAATAATGTAGAATTCATTCAATTCATCCTCCGGAACTACAGACGCGATCGCCTTGGCAGCTGCCAGCTTCATCCTTTCCGTAACCCGCGATGCCCTGCAATCGAGCAGGCCCCGAAACAGGCCGGGAAAGCAAAGTACGTTGTTGATCTGATTCGGATAATCCGAGCGCCCTGTCGCCATTACTCGTACATAGGGGGCCGCATCCTCAGGAAGAATTTCAGGCACGGGATTGGCCATCGCGAAGACGATTGCGTCCTTAGCCATTTTGGCAACGTCTTCTTTTTTCAAAACACCAGGACCTGATACACCGATAAAGATATCCGCGCCCTCAATCACCTCGGCTAATGAGCCGCTAATCTGCTCCGGATTCGTATGATCCGCATACCATTGCCAGAAAGGGTTATCGTAATGGCCGGCTTTCGTTATCGCTCCTGTCTTGTCAACACCGATGATGTTCGTCACACCTGCTGCCATCAGCATCTTGGTACATGCTGTCCCAGCCGCACCAACGCCGCAAAGCACGACTTTGCAGTCCTCCAGCTTCTTGTTCACGATCTTCACCGCATTGTACAATCCCGCTAACAGCACAACTGCAGTCCCATGTTGATCATCGTGGAACACCGGGATATCCAGCTCCTCAATGAGCCGCTTTTCGATCTCAAAACATCTCGGCGCCGAGATATCCTCCAAGTTAATTCCGCCAAATGTTGGGGAGAGCGCTTTCACAATACTTACAATTTCATCTGTATCCTGTGTCGCCAAACATATGGGGTAAGCATCCACGCCAGCCAGCTGCTTGAACAGCATCGCCTTTCCTTCCATCACGGGCATGGCCGCTTCCGGTCCGATATTGCCGAGACCTAACACAGCGGATCCGTCCGATATGACAGCTACTGTATTACGCTTGATCGTCAGCGTATGAGCTAGGGAAGGTTTATCATGGATGGCCATACATACTCTGGCAACGCCGGGCGTATAGACCCTGGAAAGATCGTCCCGGTTTTTGATCGGATACTTGGGACTCATTTCGATCTTCCCTCCCAAATGAAGGAGAAAAGTTTGATCGGAAACGTGGATAACCGTTACACCGGATAGCTTGCTGATTGTAGTCGAGATGAGCTCGGAGTGATTATGATCACGGACATTAATCGTGATATCCCGAACAGTTGTCGTCTTCTCCGTTCTAACGACGTCAATGGCGATAATATCTCCGCCGGTATCGCTGATCGCAGTTGCGATTCTGCCGAACGAGGCTGTCTCTTTATCTAATTCAAGACGTAAAATAATGCTGGTATTGGCTCCGGAAGGAATGGACATCGGTTCACCTCAAAAGTTGATGTACTAGGTTTGAATTCATGATACCGCTTTCATAAATGGGCGTGAACAATTTGACCATATTGGTACTTATGGTCTTTTTGGTATTCACTTTAAACCTTCCGAAACCCATACGTATCGATTAACCGGACGTCCGACTCCACCGTACTCAATATTTATTCTGACCTGCTTTTTCTTCTCCAAGTGCTCCAAATACCTGCGTGCCGTTACCCTAGCCAATCCAACGCCTTCTGCCACTTCTTCCGCGGATAAGGGCTTCTGTTGATGAACCAGGAACAGCATCACTTGTTTCATCGTGTGCTCCTGCAGCCCTTTGGGCATCTCGTCATTCCATTCCTGCGAAGGTTGCGCCGTTGCCGTTGATTGCTTGTCATGCCACAGATGGTCCAAATCCGCTTGTGACAGAGTTAAGCAATTATTCAGTCTGCTCCTTATCAATTGATAATTTTGCAATGCCTGCCGCACTCGGTCGAATTGAAAAGGCTTCATGATATAGTCGACTGCGCCATGATGAAGCATTCGCTGGATCGTGGGAATATCATTAGCTGCCGTAATAGCAATGGCATCTACCTCGAGGTGCTCATTGCGAATTTGCCGTAAAGTGTCCAATCCGTTTAACCTTGGCATATAGATATCCAAAATGACTAAATCCGGCTTCAGAGCACGAACCTTATCGATTCCCTCCATGCCGTCGGATGCTGTCCCGACAATTTCAAATCCGGGAACCCGCTCCACGAATTGCTTATTAACCTCCAGCACCATCGGATCATCTTCAATGAGTACGACTCTGATCATGATTCTCCATCCCCTTTGTTAATCATCGGAAAGGTAAGCATAAAGCTTGTACCTTGTCCGACCGCCGATTCTACTTCCATGTGGGCTCCGCTTTTGTTTACGATATTCTGGATCAAATATAACCCGATTCCTCTACTTTCGCCGCCTTTTGTCGAGAAGCCCCGTTCAAAAATACGCTGCTTAGTCTCCCTATCCATGCCGTTCCCATTATCCTCAACCAAGATGGAAAGCACCTCGTCATCTTGTTCCATGCTTACAAAAACCTCTTTGCTCCCTGTTTTTTGCTGCAATGCGTCAAATGCGTTTTCGATTAAGTTTCCTAAAATGACAACAATATCGTGTTGATCCAAATACTTCGGAAACTCTTTCAGCCTGCTGTTGCGATCCAATCGAACCTCGATGCCCAGCTCTTTACCGCGGCTGATTTTACCGATGAGAAGTCCTGCCACGTTTTCATTTTCAATCCTGCTGGAAAGAAAGCCGCTTAGCTCCGATTGGGACTCTATCGTCTGAAACAAATAGTCTAACGCCTTTTGCTTATGATCCAGCTGAATAAGACCCCCGATCGTATGGAGCTTATTCATGTATTCATGATTTTGCACGCGCAGCGCATCGACAAAAGCTTTGACCCCGGTCAGCTCTTCCGCGATTTTCGTAACCTCCGTACGATCTTGGAATATAGCGACTGCACCGACCGTCTCATTCCCAACCTTAATGGGCACTCTATTGCTTAGAATAAGAGCAGGGCCTATATGAAGTTCTTGATTATAGATAGCATGATTCTGCTGTAAAATTTCCGGCAATCTCGTATCCGGCAGAACCTCGCGGATCGGTCGTCCCAGAACATTTCCTTCAAGATGCAGCATTTGTTTGGCCTTATCGTTAAATACAGTTATGTTTTCCATGCTGTCGATGGCAATAACCCCTTCATGCATCGCATTAAAGGTTGCCGTTCGCTCCACGAGCAGCTGCGCAATTTCTTGCGGTTCCAATTGAAACATCTGCTCCTTAATATGCCGCGACAGCATCCATGAGCCCCACACGCCAAAAAGCATGGACAGCAGCACCGTTACATAAATCTGCCCGCGCATATCGAGAATAACATCGGCGAGCCCCGGTACCAGCTGTCCGGTGAGCACGATGCCTACCTGTTCATGCTGCTCGTTCATTACAGGCACGAAGGCTCTAAGCGCAACGCCCCGTTCGCCGGTTGCCTTAGAGATATAGGTATTCTCGGCAAATGCGGATCGCTCATCCGTCCCTTGGGACGGATGTCCGATTCGATATTTGGACGGGTGCGACCAACGAATGCCGTCCATATCCATCACTACGATATAATCAACTTCATTGATGATTCGGATGCGATCCGCAATGGGATTGATTTCTTCACGATGGCTTTGTTCAGACAGTCCATTGATAACGGAGGGCAGCTGCGCAACCGTACGCGAGGTCACGAGCAGTCTTTGCCCAAGCTCCTCGTCCTGCAAGTGGATAATTCGCCCGATCAGAATAATACCGCCGATACATATCGCGAAGAGTACGATGCCGAACGACAGGATCGTAATTTTCCAATTCATGCGAAGCCCCTTGATCTTCATACCCGCACCCACGCTTTCTGTTCAACCACAGGTCGTTTTTACTCATCCTCATTTAATCATGATACACTGAAATAAAACAACAGGAGCAACTGAGGGAGGTTAGGCATGAGAACGTTTTGGGGAATCGGAATATTTATCTTGATTGGGCTCATAACGGCAATCGGAATCGGTTTTTTCTCTCAATTCAATAACACTCCAAGCGCGTATGACGATGAACAAATCGGGCTCGGCCAACAGACCATAATCAAATTCAGCTATGTCGTTGCGGAAAACACCCCTAAAGGCTTAGCGGCTCAAGAGTTTGCCAGGTTAGTCAAAGACAAAACGAATGACAGCGTCAGAGTGGAATTATTCCCTAATGCCAGCCTTTATAATGAAACGGATGAAGTCGAGGCTCTGCAGCGCGGCAGGGTACAGATGATTGCTCCGAGCTTCTCTAACATATCGGAAGTGGTTCCCGAATGGATGGTCATGGATCTTCCGTTTGCATTCCAGAATGAAGCCGCAGTAGAGCAAGCGTTTCAAAGTACAATCGGGGACATTTTATTGCGCAAATTGGAGCCGGAAGGAATAATCGGATTAGGCTTCTGGGGAAACGGCTTTCAGCAGATGACCTCGAATCGCGGCTTACTCGTCCATCCGGAAGACTTCCGAGATTTGCGTTTTCGGATTCTTCCCAGCAAAGTCATTGAGGCTCAATTTCATCATTTGAAGGCGACCACGATAAGTATCCCCTTTAATCAAGTCTATCGCAGCATGGAATCAGGTAAGGTGGATGCAGGCGAAAATACGATTTCGAACATATACTCCAAGAAGCTGTATGAGGTTCAAAAGCATCTCACCTTAAGCAACCATGCTTACTTGGGTTATGGCGTGTTGATGAATAAATCATTTTGGGAAAAGCTGCCGCAAAACCAGAGGAAGGCTATTGCCGAGGCCATGCAAGAAACGACGGCCTGGGCGAATCAGAATGCCATCTCCACCAATCGCAAACAATGGGAAGAGTTAATAAAGAAAAACCAGATGGGCATTCATATTCTTTCCCCTGAAGAACGGAGAGAATGGCAGCAAACTCTTGAGCCCGTATACCAAGAGGTTGAACCGTATATAGGCAAAGAGCTGATGGAAGCCGTTTACGAGCTCAGGAATCGGTTCTCCGATCAACCGCCGCCCGCCCTAGATTACAATAACGATTAAATCGGAGGATGATTTCTGATGAGTATCGATTTGGTTTGCACAATAGGGCCATCCAGCTCGTCGACCGCGGTTCTGAAAGAACTGCTGCTGAGCGGAATGAATATCGCCCGGCTGAATATGTCTCACGGGAATCATGACAGTCACAAACAAGCGATTGAAGCCATCAGGGCAGCAAGCAGCGAAACGGGAAAACCCGTGCGGATCATGGGAGACCTTCAAGGACCGAAAATCCGGCTCGGGAAGTTAGCTGGAGATGAAGCTCGGCTGAAAGAAGGGGAAACGTTCATTCTGGATCGGCTTGAAGAGCCGGGAGGACGGGAACGTGCCGCGCTCGACAACCCAAGCGTGCTGGAGGATATCCGCAGCGGCGCCGTCATTCTGATAAATGACGGGGAAGTGAAGCTCCGGGTGACGGAATCGAGCCCGGAACGAATCGTTACGCAGGTGCTCGTCGGAGGGACGATCGGAAGCCGCAAAGGCGTCAATCTTCCGGGGACGAAGCTTCGCCTGACCGCCTTAACTGAGAAAGACAAAAAAGACCTTCAATTCCTGAACGGGCAGGAGATTGACTTCATTGCATGTTCATTTGTCCGCGAGGCGTCGCATCTGGAGGAAATCCGCAGGTTTCTTGACTCCATGATGAACGGGAGAACACCCGGCATCATTTCGAAGATCGAAACGGTTCAGGCCGTTCTCAACTTCAGATCGATAAGGGAGGCTTCGGACGGTATCATGATCGCGAGAGGAGATCTGGGGGTCGAACTGCCTTTCGAGCAAATTCCGTTCATTCAGAAAGCGCTGCTTCGTGAATGCAGCCGATCGGGGACTTATGTAATTACCGCCACACACATGCTGCAGTCCATGATCGAACATCCGGTGCCTACGCGCGCCGAAGTGACGGACGTGTTCCAAGCGGTGCTCGATGGGACTCGCGCGGTGATGCTGTCGGCGGAAAGCTCGGTCGGCAAATATCCGGTTCAAAGCACGAAGGTACTTGGAACGGTCGCCAGTTTCGCGGAAAAAGCAGGCAAAGAGGGAGAGTCAGATTTTACGCTGGAGGCTTTGTACGGCTATCCGCCGTTTGATGCGCTTTAGCGAAACGAGGGTCATCGAAATAAATACAACATATATCCCAATGGTTATCATCATGTTTCGCGGCTCCCTAACCAAGCTGTCCCCCACTAATGCAAACAACAGCATCGCTGGAACCTTGCCTAAGGCGGAGGAAAGTGCATAAGCACCAAAGGAAACACGGCTTAAAGCCGCATAGATGTTGATGATGAATGAGGGTACAAAAGGAATTAACCGAGCAAAAATGATCGTCAAAAACGCATTTCTCTCGAATAACTCGGTGATCTTGCCTAAACTATTGTAACGGTATAAGACCCTTGATCCCCATTCCTGATAACCATAACGGACAAACAAGAACATCAGTATTGAAGCTGCAGTCGAGCCCACCCAGGTTATAACCCCGCCTAGAACGGGTCCAAAAGCCGCACCGAGCACTCCCCCAACAAAGGGATAAGGAATAACCGGGAACAAGGCCATTAACACTGCCATCAGGGCGATTAACGCTATATTGTCGGATTGGTGAAACCAATCCAAGATGTCTTCCCCGTACAGATAAATCAGAGATGCTATCCCCATATACAGAATCGCTAAGCTCAATTTTTTAAGCATTCACATTCTCCCACCCTATTGTTTGTAGACTATACACCACGCCACTGCAAAGGAGTGTATATTTTAAACCCGCAAACACATCCTATAGGAAAAAAGTGGAGGGAAGCAAATATGAGCGTATTGCCCAGCGATCTAACGTATATGAGAACCTTAATGGCCAACGTTGTGCTGATTGGAAGTCCCGGCAGCGAAGAGTGGGTCTTGGTCGATGCAGGTGTCGGAACGTTCTCCGATAATATCGCAGAAGAAGCTAAGGAACGCTTTCGGTCGGAAAAGCCACGGGCTATTGTCCTTACCCATGGTCACTTTGATCATGTGGGCTCCCTTCAGGGCCTGCTCGAGAGATGGAACGTTCCCGTATACGCCCATGAGAAGGAATTGCCCTACCTAACGGGAAAGGCTGATTATCCCGAAGCGGATCCTAGTGTAGGCGGCGGGCTTTTGGCAAGTATATCCCCCCTATACCCGCATAAGGGGATAGACATTAGTCAACGGGTTCAAGCCTTGCCGTCAGATGGAAGTATCCCCGCGTTGCCAGATTGGCGTTGGATTCATACCCCTGGTCATACAGAAGGTCATGTCTCACTCTTCCGAGATGCAGATCGCGTGATTGTTGCAGGGGACGCGTTCATCACAGTTAAGCAAGAATCTGCTTTTGCCGTTCTCATGCAAGAAGAAGAAATTCATGGTCCTCCCGCTTATTTCACGTTCGATTGGCAGGATGCATGGAATTCCGTCAAGAAGCTAGAAGCACTTAAGCCACAAGCTGCCATAACCGGGCACGGTGTACCCATGTTTGGGAATCAGTTGCGGCAAGGACTTGCCAGCTTGGCACAGGATTTCGATCGAATCGCCATACCGAAGAACAACAGTTACGTTACCTAGAGCTCTCTCCTTACTACATTAACGAAACAATGCGTGTGCATTATGTAAGTATATGCGTAACCAAAGGTGTCTTTATGACGATATCCCCTTCGCTCAGTCGAAGAATAAATCGAACAAGTCATCCCCTGAGTCGAAGGGATATCGTCATTAAGGCTCGGATTACGCGTGATCACAGCTCAAAAAAAACGACTTCGCCGTCCTTGGGACGGTTGCAGACGTTTGTATCGTGCTGTCAGATAGAGAATAAGGGCATAGAATCTTATACTCCCTCTGATAGTTACAAATAAACCGATTGTCACGTTCTTAAGCGGAGTTATCAATTACGTTTAGATGTATATCAACCACTAATCTTAATGAATTTTTCTGTATTCTGAGATATAGCAGTAAATCTACTTCTAATTCGATGCCACCAGCCTGTTTCAGGATATATAGATCATATTACAGGTACTTTTCCCACTATTTGCTCTTTCAATCGTTTTTTTGAATCCATTAGCGGTAGAAATAAAACTAATCTCTGATATAGAGTAGCCCTACCCCTCGGAACTATAAACTTTCTTGAATGCCAAAAAAAACACCAATTAGCGCTTTAGTGTTTTTTCCTTTATAAATGACTCCAAGATTGCTCCAAATCCGCGATTAAATCCTTTGGATTCTCCATACCCACATAGAGCCTTATAAGGGATGCCTCTAGTCCGTCGTCGTTTTCCCGCTCGATGCGGTTAACAGTCACCAGACTCTCGAAGCCGCCCCAGCTAACGCCGATTTTGAAATACCGCAGCCTACCTGCCCATTCCTTCCATCTCTCTACAGGCACATCTGATACAAAGGAAAACAGACTGCTTGAGCCCGACATTTGACGCAAACCGAGCTCATACTGGGGATGGGAAGGCAGCCCCGGATGGTTAACCCGACTGACGAAATCTTGCCTGCCGATATACTCCGCCACCTGTAATCCACTATCCTCATGTCTTTGCATGCGCAAGGGGAGCGTGCGAAGCCCCTTGGATACGAGTGCCGCAGTCTGCGGGGTCATGATGCCGCCGAGCAGCATATATTCCGTATAGCCAATTCGTTCTATCAGCGCCTTCGAGCCTAGTACGACACCGCCGACGCAATCACTGTGACCGCCGATATATTTGGTAATGGAATGCACCACCAAGTCAATTCCGAACGTTAACGGATTCTGGAAGCACGGTGTCGCCCAAGAATTATCGACGATGGTTAAAGCCCCGATACTGCGGGCTAACTCTGCGCACATCCGGAGATCCTGCAATCCAAAGAACGAGGTTGTCGGACTCTCCAGATAAAGAAGCTTCGTATTAGGACGCACCGCGCCACTCCACTGCTCGATCGATCTGCCGTCAATGAACGTGGTTTCCACACCGAAACGGCTTAAGTAGGAACCAAGGAATTCTCTCGTCGGACCGTATGCCTGATGGACGCAAATAATATGGTCCCCATGCCCGACAACGGACAGAATTGCCGATGAGATGGCTGCCATCCCGGAAGCAAAGCATTTGGCCGACTCAGCTTCTTCCAGCTCCGCAAGCTTCTGTTCCAGATATTGAACGGTAGGATTGTTTCCCCGTGAATAAACGTGATGATTGAGCAGCTCGCTCATCGCTTGATCGAACTGGTCATAGCTATCGAACGCGAATAAACTGTTCTGATAGATCGGCACTTGGATAGCGCCGTGATGCCTAGTATCAAAAGGATCAAAAGCCGTCTTAGTGAACTGCTTCTCGCGGTTCTCTTTTCTAGTGACTGTATCTTTTTCGATGTTATTCATCCTTTTTCTGCTCCTTGTGTTAGACCTTCTACGATGAACCTCTGGGCAAACGCAAATAAAAGAATAGTCGGTATGATCGATAGGACCGCACCCGCCGACATCGCTCCCCAATCTACATCGAATTTAAGAATGAAAGAGTTCATGGCTACCGGCAGTGTCTTGAGGTAATCGTTGTCGATAAACATAACTGCCAGAAACAGCTCATTCCAGTTCTGCACAAATGCGAAAATAAAGGTGGATGCGATTCCCGGCAGCATAACGGGGATGATAATCCGCACTAACGCAGACCACCTTGAGCATCCGTCGATCATGGCGGCCTCCTCTAGACTCGCAGGAATGCGTTGGAAAAATCCGCGCAGCATAATAGTGGAGAAAGGGATCAGAATGACCGTATACATAAGGACCAGAGACAGACGGTTATTAATCAAATTCATGCTGCTCATCATGAGATATAAGGGTGCAAGCGCAACAAAGCCCGGCAGCATCTGGGTTGCAAAAAAGGCGAGCATAATCTGCTTATGTCCCCGGAAGGTGAATCTCGCCAGTACGTACGCGCTCAATATCGCGATAACGAGCACGATGATGGCAGATGTTATCGCCACTAGCAAGCTATTGCCTATATAAACATGAAATTTGGATATCTTGAAAATATTAACGTAATTATCCAGAGTAAACCGCTCCGGAAAATACTTTAGCGGGAATGAGAAAATATCCTTTTGCGGCTTGAGCGACGTGATTACGATCCAATAAAGGGGGAAAATCATCACTAGCAGATGTAAGGCTAAGTAGATGAATTTAGACAGGCCAAAAGCTCGCGCCTTCATCAGAAATCCCCCGCTTTCTCAGCCTTAGTAACCGATAGAAAGAAAATCGTATACAGCAGCAGAATGATGATCATGATGATTCCGATCGCCGAAGCGGCACCATAATCTCCGGAATAGATGATTTTGTCCAGCATCAATGAGGACAAGATGTGCGTGCTGCCCGCGGGGCCGCCGTTCGTTAAGCCATAGATTATCGTAGGGTCGTTGAATATCCAAATCGCTCTTAACAGCGTTGTGGCGATTATTGTCGGCATGATATAGGGCAATGTCACATTCCATAATTTGCGGATCCCGCTCGCGCCATCCATGTCCGCCGCTTCATAGAGCTCGGAAGGCACAGACTGCAAGGCAGCAAGGAGCATTATCGCGAAGAAAGCAATACCGTACCATACATTTGCGATAATCACAGAAATCATAGCCCATTTGGGATCGGATAGGAATCCAATTCTTTCGTGAATGATTCCCAAACGCAGCAGCAAATCATTAATGACACCAATTTGGGAATTGAACATCCATTTCCAGATCATTCCGATCAGAAAGCCGGACAAGGCCCAAGAGTAGAATACTAAGCCTTGATAGATCCCTCTCCCCTTAAACTGTTTCTTTAACAACAGGGCAAGCGTCAAGCCGAGGAGAAACTGCAGTACGAGCGAGAAGAACACCCAATAGGCGCTATTCTGCAAAGCCATCAGAAATTTGGGATCCTTAAATGCCGCAGTAAAATTGTCGAACCCTACGAAATGGACATTGCGCAAATCAAAAAGCTTATATTCCTGAAAAGCCATCAAGATTCCTCTGAGAAAGGGAAAATAAGTGAACCCAAGCACAAGCAGCAGGGCGGGGATCAGCCCCGATAGAATAAATAGCCGTTGATGCTTCATACCACACCGCCTTGGACAAAAAATGGTGATGGGCAGCGTCCGCCACCCATCACGACTTCTGTGATCTTTACTTTTTCACTTTAGCCTTTTGATCTACCCAGAAGGCGTCCCACTTCTTGAGCGTTTCCTCTAGACTGACCTGGCCTAACAGGAGCGCCTGCCCGGATTCCATGGCTACCTGTCCCCATTGCCCTGTTCCCGGATACTCGAATGGCGGCTTGGCGTTAACGAACATATCCGGCTTGTTGGACATATCGATTAATGTTTTGTAAGGACCTGTTTTGAAGAATTCATCTTCGGTTGCGCTGGTATGAATCGGAATTAGGCCGAAGTCCTTCGAGAATCCCGTATTCACCTCAGGACTTGAGAGGAAAGCGATCAGCTTCCAGGCTTCTTCTTTATGCTTGGATTTGGACGAGATTCCCCAGCCGGCGCCCCCTGCAGAGAATAGAGCCTTTCCGGTCGGACCGGTTTGCAATGGAGCCGTTGCCCATGTCCCTTCTTCCATCTTCTCTTGCAGTGATTGGATAACATCCGGATCCTGCAGAAGAATAGCGGTGACCCCGGAAGTGAATGCCTGTACCTGCTCCTGGAAGCCCCAGTTAATGGAATCCGGGGGAGAGGTTTCTTTGTAGATTTTCAAATATAGCTCCATGGCCGCTTTGGCTTCCGGCGTGGAATAAACCGTTGCGCCGTCTGTTGTGAACATAGAATCCTCTACATTGACATTAGCTCCATTGTAAGCAAGGATCATCGCATCCGTGGTACCGTTGGATCCGCCTGCACCGCGAAAGGAGAAGCCGAAACGGTTTTTCGCCGGGTCCGTTAATTGCTTGCCGGTTTCATATAGCTCCTGCCAGGTTGTCGGTGGCTTCAAGCCCTTCTCTTCGAACCAGTCCGACCGATAAAACATCTGTCTCTGATAAAGGCCGTTCGGTATAAAATATAATTTGTCCGCAACCGTTCCGACTGATTTCGAAACGGAGCTTACAGTAGCAAAATCATCCCATTTCTCGGTATATGAGTTTAGCGGTTCTACATAGCCGTTATTAACGAACTCAGCCACGTTTAAGTCCCGTACCTCCATAATATCGAGCTCCTCGCTCGATCCCAGCATTGTTCTGATCTTGTTGTCTGCTTGATCAAAGGGGGGTGAAATAAAATCCACTTTAATGTTCGGATTCTCGGACTCGAACTTAGTTAGCATAGCTTGGATTAATTCCGTCCTCTTCGGACTGGTCAAGCTTTCAATCATACGAAGTGTAATCTTCTCACCCTTAACATCATTACCGGTTGCTCCACTAGCAGTGCTGTTATTGTCATCGTTGCTGCCGCATCCCGCCAGCAGTCCAATTGCCATCAATACCGTGAGCATTGGAGCCAGCATTTTTCTAGGACCTTTCATGGATTAACGCCCCCTTTAATATGTATCATACAGTCATCCTGTCTGATAGGTTAAATTCTATTTGAAAATGCTGTATTCTGTCAACAAAGAAAATTCATATCGACTACGCTTACAATTGGAAAGTTCTTATTTTACTCTCAATGCAGTTCATCATTTTATTGAATTCTTCTACGGCCCGTTCCGTGTCATGCGAGGCGATCGCATCAAACATCGTAATATGAAAAGGGTACGTCTCATCGAAAAGCTGCTTGTCACCAAGCGGATCGTTGAAAAACTTCTCGTACAAGCCGGAGATGGCATCCATCACGGTTTCGAGCACAGGGTTATCCGCTGCCTTAATAATGTGGCGATGGAATGCCAAATCAACTCGGGACGTATCCTTGTTCTGCTCTTTCAGTATCCGGTACTCCTTCAGACAGCTCTCCACTTCCTTGATCTGCTTCTCCGTGATCCGCTTTGATGCCAGCACCACAGCTTGACCTTCCAACGCCTTGCGGACTTCCAGAGTATTCAACAAGAAATTACGCTCTCTCTCGACCTTCACTTTGCCGGAGAAGCGGAACGTATCGACATCCCGGACGAAGATTCCTTTCCCATTCTCAACACGAACGATGTCAACCGCTTCAAGATACCGCAGTGCCTCCCGCAAGGATGAACGTCCGACTCCAAACATTTGAGTCATCTCCTCAACGGATGGAAGCTTATCGCCTTCCTGTAATTCTTTCTCCTGGATATAATTTTGAATTTCTTGCGACACCAATTCGTGGACCAGTATTTTTTGTATTTTTCTCATCTTTTGCTTGCTCGCCCCTTTACCTTGCCACCTATCTGATAGGCGAATTCTAAACGATCAGCCTTGGGATGTCAAATAAAATCGTTGCAGGAAAATGACTCAGCTTTTTAGTCTAAGATTTAATTATATGGCCCTTACTTCGAGCAGTTCATATTTTACGACGCCCATTGGTGCGACAACACTCACCACACTGCCCACTGTTTTTCCTAAGAGTTCCTTACCCAGAGGACTCTCGTAGGATATTTTATTTTCCAGTACATCTGCTTCTGCAGGACCTACGATTTGGTATTCGATTTTCTCGGAAAATTCGATGTCATTCAGAACGGCAACGGAGCCAATCTGGACCTTTGTAATATCTAAGCTATCCGAGTCTACCACCCGGGCCTTGTTCAGCATCTTCTCCAGTATGATAATGCGAGTCTCCATAAACGACTGGTCATTCTTGGCCGAATGATACTCGCTGTTCTCCTTAAGATCCCCGTAACTAATCGCTAATTTAATCCGGGCGGCTAGCTCCTTGCGTTTAACGTATTTAAGATCATCAAGCTCAGCTTGCAGTTTGGCCAAACCCTCTTTTGTTAAAATCACTTCTTCTTTAGACATATTTACAGCTCCTATTTGCTTTTAATTACTCTATTCTAGCCTATATCCTATGAAAAATGTTAATGGGTAATCCTAACACACTGATTAACCAAAGCGAAATTCTCCATAATAGGGGAGTGCACCCTATTGAATGGAGGATTCGACATGCTGGATAATCTCGAGAGCAATTACAACTGCGCTAATGCGGGGGAAGATCTTCATCAGCTCAAGCAGGAGCTCGCAGCTCTTCAAGGAAAACACCCCGAAAACCCGAAATCGCAGCAAGCCATCAACCGGCTCGAGAATCAAATCTCGTTTATCCTGAACAAATGCGATATTAACCAACTAATCGAATCAGATTAAACGCCAAAGCACCATCCTTACCCTAATTAAGCGGTGACGATGGTGCCTTTTTTATTTTCCGTAATCACCCATTCATCTCTCCGAGCGGAGTTGGCAACCCATCGATACTGGCAGAGTTTTTCTCCTGTCTGTACTGTTTAAGTCCTTCTTCGCCCTTCTGAACCGACCAGCGTTGCAGCGTCTCTCGCTCGTCTTCGTAAGTCATAAAGGGGATCGAATATCCGCAAGAAGTCTGGACTTTATGAACGTCAATGGTAATGATCTGCCTTGCACCCGGAAGCGGTGTAAAGAGAGGATACAACGACTCCCACTCTGATGAACCGGGCAATACGACGGTTCCTGTTCCGTAAAGTCTTAGGATGTTTGGCGGTCCTTCAAAGGCGCAAAACATCACCGTGACTCTCCCGTTCTCGTGAATGTGCGCGCTTGTCTCGTTGCCGCTTCCGGTCATATCCAGGTAGGCCACACGATTCTCGGATAAGATCCGAAAGGAGTCATGTCCCTTGGGTGAAACATTAACATGCCCTTCCTCCGAAAGCGGCGCCGACCCTACGAAAAACAAGTGTTGCCGGCGAATAAACTCCTCGTGTTCAGGCAGCATGGCCGCAAATTGTTTTCCCATTTCGTATGTCCTCCTGAAGAGAGGCCGTCCCGAAAGTCTTCGACTTCTGGGTTAGCCTCTAATTTCTTATTGTAAATAGCTCGCGTAAATAATCTCGTCGTCCATGCAAGATTCTATAGATAATGACAACGTTATCTGTTATTTTATAAAAAACCAAAAAAGGATGAACTACAATAAAGCGGTACCCGCGTTGTACAAGCGTATATTCATCCTCTGACAAAACGGATCCTATATTGGGAAATTCGCCTAGCTTGCCGATTTGATCGTCAAGCTTAACCAATATGACTTCCGCAGCTGAAACATTGTCCTGTGATATGTACGAAAAAATCTCATCCATATCGTCAACTGCCGCAGGAGTATATTTGATTTTAACTCTTGGCGGCATTTATCTTCCTCCGCATGTTAGCAATTACTTCATCGTGATCAATTAATGAAGCACTTTCAGCAACTTGTTTCTCTGCGACCAACAACTTGGATTGCAGTTTAACCCGCGCCTCCATACGCCGAAATGTTTCATGACTCATGACAACAAGGTCAGCTTCCCCGTTACGCGTAATCATTACCGGTTCATCAAGTTCATGGCAGTACTTCGAAAAACCATTATAATCTTGCCGAATCGTCGTTGACGGCTTGATATTCATTAATTAACCCCTCCTGATCTCTACCTTTATTCTAACTTTATATTATCATTTTAATGTCACTCATGTCACTCGATAAGTTGCGATTCACTTACCCTGTTCGGAAAAAAGTTGAACATCGAACCATATGCTGAACATGATGGTGCAAAACAAAAAAACAAATATAGCTGCAACCGGTTTTTTGTAATGAAGCCGAATAAACGGGAAAGCTATACTGTTGAGGAGCAGCGACCACCACAAATTCCAGCCGTAATCATGCCGGAATATTCCTGCCTGGAGCGCGATCCACTCGTGTGATGTATAGATTGCTACCCATAGTGCGATATATAAAACCTGCCGTTTGACCGTCTTTTTTTCCGGGTAGCGTGACAGAAAAAGCATGATGGCAAAGGGGGCCGCTCCAAATGAGATCACAGCAACCAAGATATGGTGAGAAATATGGAAATTCGGTGACACGAACTTCCATAAATGGCGTCCCTCGGTTAATATGTTGTAAAGGAAATCTCCGATGATGTACACATATATGCTCGCCTGAAAATGTCTGAACTTTCCCCAATCTGCCCATTTCCATGCACAGACGATCCACCCGGCGATTCCAGCAAGAAATAGGATTTCCACGAATGATTGCGACCTCCTTAGGAGAGCAGTCAGTTTTGTTCATTAATCTCTCGTGTAATTAATGTTTACAAAAATAGGGAAATAATGTACGAAGATACAACGCAACGAAAACTAAACAAGCTGACACCGGTTTAATACCGATGCCAGCTTGTTGCCTAGGGGTTTCGTCAGGCTTCTTTGATTATTTGTTTGCTTCTTAGCTGGCCGCAAGCGGCATCGATGTCTGTGCCATGTTCAAGACGAACGCTGCAGCTAACGCCCTGCTTCTTCAACGTATCATAGAACGCCCTGACCGTTTCCCGGTCGGTTCTTTGATATTGGCTATGCTCATCCACGGGATTGTAAGGTATTAAATTTACATTAGCGAGCTGACGTCTATCGCCAATCAATTCCGCAAGCTCAAGAGCATGCTCCCTTTGGTCATTTACATCCTTCAGAAGGATGTATTCCAACGTAATTCTTCGATTCGTTTTCTCCAAATAATAATCAATAGCCTTCATTAGCTTTTCTATTGGAATTGCCCGATTGATCTTCATGATTCGCGTACGAAGCTCATTATTTGGAGCGTGTAAGGACACCGCTAAATTTACTCTCAGATCGCTATCCGCGAATTCAACAATTTTATCGGCAAGGCCGCTAGTTGACACGGTAATATGCCTTGCGGCAATTTCTAATCCTTTTTGATCTTTGATGACCAGCAGGAAATCCACCAGGTTTTTATAATTATCGAATGGCTCGCCAATTCCCATGACCACAACGTGACTCACTTTCTCACCAAGTCCCGCTTGATCCAGATGATGTTGAACCTTCATGATCTGCTCCACGATTTCGCCGCTGGATAAGTCCCGACTTTTGGGCAACAATCCGCTCGCGCAGAAGCTGCACCCGATATTACAACCTACTTGCGTTGTAACGCACACCGATAAACCGAACTTATGTCTCATCAATACCGTCTCGATCAGGTTGCCATCCTTCAGCTTGAACAAGAACTTAATCGTTCCATCAGCCGACTCTTGCTTCAAATGCTCATTTAAAGTGTGAATGACAAAATGGTCTGCTATGACTTGAATGCACTCTTTGTTAACATCGCTCATTTCAGAAAAATCCTTTACCCGCTTCCGATATAACCAATCCCAGACCTGCAAAGCTCTGGACTTCTTATGTCCCCGTTCAGTCAGCCACGCGGCCAGTTGTTCAAATGTTAATCCGTATATGGATTCAGTATTCATTCGTAACCCTCTTTTCGAGCTTAACAATCTATATATTATTGTCCCAGAATCTTTTTAGATAAACAAGGAGAAAGATACTACTCTCTTAAAGTTAGGTTTTATGACTTACAACTTGTCCATTTCCTATTAACGTAAGCTCTCATATACTATCGTATCTCTCAATAGGAGGTGATAGTATGGCAAATCGTGATGTTAGACTGTCGTTGTTCTCAAGAATCAACTTCAACGGTCGTCGTATTCGTTTTAGACGCGGTGGAGTGGCGATTAGAGACTTAGGGGCCTTTCGTTTCAACAATGAGCTTTCCAGCTTCCGGCTTAGAAATGTGGTGTCTAGCAACGAAGTGACACTGGTCCTCTTCTCACGAATTAATTTCCAAGGGACTATCCGCGTATTCCGCGGCAGTCAAAATGTATCGAACCTGTCACTGTTTAGCTTCAACAATGTAACATCCTCGCTGATCCTTGTCGGTCGTAGACTGAGTAATTCTGAAATCAACGAAATCCGGCGTACGGGCAGGCCGCCGCGCGACATATTAGTCATTCGGCAGTAACAGGCTATCAAGATAAAGAAAACGATCGCAGGCATACCCCTGGATCGCTTTCTTCTTTTTATTTGAAATTGCAATTAACTCTAGTCACGGATTTCCACAATAAGCTCAATCTCTACCGGCGTATGAAAGGGCAAGTCACTCGTCCCGATTGCCGAGCGCGCATGCTTGCCTTTCTCGCCGAATACCTCGACTAGCAGATTCGATGCGCCGTTCATCACATAAGGCTGGTCGGCAAAGCCGGGCACGCTGTTAACGAACCCTAACATTTTAACGATTTGGACTACACGATCTAAATCCCCCAAATAAGCATGCAATACTCCAAGGCAATTAATGATAACCTGACGCGCAGCCGCTTGTCCCTGCTCAATCGTCAGCTCGCCGCCCAGCTTGCCCTCAAACATCAGAACATCGTTTATGCGGCAGTCCTGGCCGGAGAGGTAGAGCAAATTCCCGGTACGTCTGCAAGGAAGGTATGAAAACTTCGGTTCTCCCGGAACCGGCAACGTCAAGCCCAGATCCTTTAATCTCGCTTCGGTATTCGACATATACAACACTCCCTTATTAATGATGCGATCCATGCCCGCAGCAAGAGGAGGCTGGTAAATAAGCACCTGCTCTTGCCTGCGTATGGACGCCCTTATTCATCGTCGCCACGCCGCCCACTAACACATGACTGACACCTGTCGGCGTAAGCTTAGGCTCTAGATAAGTCGCCCGATCCTGAATATTATCGGGATCAAACACCGTAATATCAGCCGCGTAACCCGGCACCAACAGACCTCGTTTGCCCAGCCTAAACCGTTGCACGGGAAACGAAGTCACCTTGCGTACTGCCTGCTCTAGAGAAAGCAGCTTTCGCTCCCGCACGTAATGGGCGAACAATCGGGGGAACGTCCCATACAATCGGGGATGCGGTTTCCCCGTATCGCAATGGAGGCTGTCCGAGACGACCAGGGAATAATCCCAAGCGACAACCTGGCTGACATCATCATCCGACATGAGAAAATAGACGATAGAGACGTCGCCGCTCTCCTCAGTCAGAAGATCCATGACACAAGCAGCCGGCTCCACTCCTCGTTCCTCGCTGATCGCTGCAATGCTCCGGCCTTCCAGCGTTTTGTTCCCCTTAGTCGCGACCGAGGACAGAACCACGTTGTTCCATCCCGTTGAGCATACGAGGTTATCCCAATCGTCTTGCTCCTGGATTAGCTCTTCCGCGATGCGTTTCCTCAGCAAGGGCTCACGAAAGCGAGCAATCGCAGTATCCATGCCGCCTTCAAGCGTCCACGGCGGCAGAACCGTCGCTAGCATCGTGGAGCTCGCGGCATACGGATAGACATCACAAGTGACGTCCATTCCCTGAGCGCGTGCCTCGGCGATCGTCTCCATCGCTTGGGTTACGAGCCCCCAGTTGCGTTTGCCCGCGGCCTTGAGGTGACTGACATGGAGCGGTACTCCCGCCTCGCGAGCAATCCAGATCACTTCCTTCACAGAAGCGATTAAGCTGCTGCCTTCGCCGCGAATGTGTGTAGAGAGCAGTCCTCCATATCGCGGAAGCACGGTGCACAGCTGGGCAATTTCCTCAGCGGATGAGTAACTGCCCGGAGCATACAGCAGACCGATCGATAAGCCAATTGCCCCGGCACTCATTCCTTCCGCCAGCAGCGCTTTCATTTCCTCGATTTCCTCGTGCGTTGCCGCTCGCCGTTCAAAGCCCATTACCGCGATGCGCAACGCACCATGAGCGACATATGTTGAGAGGTTCTCGGAAGGCCGCGTCTGTTCTAGCCTCCGAATATAACCGGATACGCTATTCCAGCTCCAATCGGGTGTTGTTCCCAGAATAGGCTTAACATACGCCTGTAACGCCGCTTCATGCGGAGAGTGCAGCGGAGCTGGCGCAAGGCCGCAATTGCCGATAACCTCCGTCGTGACACCCTGATTAAGCTTGATTTCGCTCTGCGGATAATTAAGAATCATTAGGTCGGAGTGACAGTGCCCGTCAATAAACCCTGGCGATACGACCTGTCCGGCGGCATCGATGATTTGCCGAGCTTCCTCATTAACCGCCCCCACGCGTACGATTACGCCTGACGCTATGCCGACATCCCCGTAAAACCAAGGATTACCGGACCCATCGACGATCTTGCCATTTTTGATTACGGTATCGAGCATGCAACACGCCTCCTTCCGCTTCTAAGTAACCATACCTCTTCCGGATACGGTGACGGATCTGTATGTTCCCCGCTCCTGAACGTATATCCGGTTATGCAGGTTGATTGTACTGCAAATATGATTGGGAATAACATGTAACGTATCGCCTGCTTCGAATCGGTCAAACGCCGAAATACGTACGATGCCATGCTCCTCAGATAACCGTTCCAGGATGGCATGGGGCGCTTCCCTCAGGTGCCCGAAGCCTTGTAGATTAAGCGGCTGTACGCCGGGCAACACATCGGTTGCAAATGTCTTGCTGCCTCCGTCGATGATCATCCGATCAGGAGCAGGTCTGCTCACGACCGTTACGCGGACAGTCGCTGCGCAGTCCTCCAGTCTGCATACGCCGAGCGCAGCCTGCATCCGGTCTTGGAACACGTAGGTACCCGGACGTATTTCCGTCACGCCCTCTACCGTTGCCGCAGAGGCGGCCGTGGGGGTCGAGCCGACACTAACATCCCGAACAGCTACACCGGCATTTCGGATGCGTTCCGCCAGATCAACCATTAATTCGCCTTCCTCTACCCCCGCCCTCAGGATATCCAGCGTTGGCTTGCCTTGCATAAAATTGCCGCGGAACGTATAAATGCCGCAGAACTTAAAGCCGGGCAGGCTGACTATTCGACAAGCCAGTGCTACAGCCTCATCGTAAAGGACACCCGTACGGCCAAGCCCTGTATCGATCTCAAGTCTCACTTTCACAGTTGTTCCATGGCGAACTGCCGCTGCCGACAAGCCGAGTGCGCCCTGTAGACTATCGACGCCGACCATAAGGTTTACCCGTTGGCCCAGTTTAATAGCCCGCTCAACCTTCGTGTCGGTAACAATGGGATAAGCAATGAACAGATCATCGATTCCATGATCTGCCATTACCTCGGCTTCGGACAGCTTAGCCACCGTTACCCCGACCGCTCCGGTTGCCAATTGAAGCTGGGCGATCTCAGGTATCTTATGGGTTTTGGCATGCGGTCGCAAGGCTACCTTACGCAGCTCCGCAAGCTTCGCGAATGCCGCGATATTTCGTTTCATGACCGCCGTATCGACGATGACGCTAGGTGTGTCCGGATGTATATTCATAGCCATCTCCTCGCTTTTATCCTTTAACGGAGCCTGCAACCATACCCTTCATGACCTGCTCCTGCAATATCAGATAAACGACTAGCGTCGGAAGGACAGCAATGGCCATAGCTCCCATCGTAAGGCCGTAATCGGTACCGAACCCATCGGAAAATAGCGACAGGCTGAGCGGAAGCGTCTTCAGCTCCTGGGAATTAATAAATACCAACGCGAACGAAAAATCATTCCAAAAACGTAAGAAGGCAAGGATGGCTATGGTAGAAATAACGGGAGTAGTTAAAGGCACGATCATCCTTACGAAAATACCCCACCACCCGTTGCCATCGATTAAAGCCGCCTCCTCGATCTCGCGGGGAATCGAGGACATATAGGCGATGCTAAGAAATATGGTGATGGACAGCTCGAACGCCGTGTAGGGCAGAATGAGCGCCCAATACGTATCGAGCATCCCGATTTTCATCATTACTAGAAACAAGGGGACGAGCGTGCTGTGTATCGGAATGAGCATTCCCAGCAGAAAAACGAACATGACCCATTTCTTAAGGCGAAATTGAAACCTGGACAACACGTAACCCGCCAGCACCCCGAGAACAAGGGTAAGAATGACTGCTGTCACCGTGACCAAGGTCGAGTTCAGCATCGCACGGCCCATATTACCCAAATCCCATGCTCGCACGATATTTTCTTTCATCCACTGCGCGGGCAGCCCATACGGCCGGTTGAAAAAATCTTGGTTAGTCTTGAATGCGCTGATGAAGAGCCAATACAGCGGGTATAACGTCAGCAAAGCATATAGGGTGAGCAGCGCCTTAACGACCACAGAGCTGACTCGGAGTGCGAGACGCTTACCGGGATGAGGCAAGTATGCCACAGTCGCTTTATCCATAAGCCCCCTCCTTTTCTATCGTAATCGACGCCGAGTAACAATAGCGTTTATTCCGATCAACAACGCGCTAATGATAATAATCATCGTGGATACCGCCGAGCCATACCCATAGCGGTAAATACTGAATGTGTTGTTGTACATATACGTGGCTAGCAGCTCCGTTGATTGCGCAGGACCGCCTCCTGTCATGACAATGACATGGTCAAATGCCTTGAGACTACCCGATATGCATAAAACAATGCAGACGATTACCGTGTCCCGAACCATAGGGAGCGTAATTCCGAACAGCTTTCTCGCACCGGTCGCGCCGTCGATTTGAGCTGCGTCATCAATCTCCGAAGGTATATTTTGCAGCGCCGCAATAAAAATAATTAAATACGGCCCGATATTGCTCCAGTTAATGGGGATCGAGATGGCTAGCATATTCACCTTGGCGTCGGACAGCCAAGCCCGCGTCCATGATTCCAGCCCGAGCATCTCCAGCACATAATTGGCTAATCCGAACTGAGGGTGATAAATATAGCCCCAGATCAAGCCGATAACCACAGTTGACAGTACCATAGGCATAAATACGGCGGATCTAATGAAACGAGAGAACCTCGTGTTCTTGAGCAGCAGCAGAGCCAGCAGTAACGCAATCGGAACCTGACCAATGATAGCGGATGCCATCAGTAGCAAATTGTTGCGGAGCGCCCTCCAGAAGATATCGTCCCTGAACATCTCGCTGTAATTGTCAAACCCAATAAAATTGGCGGAGCCAAGACCCTTCCATTCATAAAACCCATAATAAACGGACCAGAATATTGGTACAATGACGAACATCATAAACACAAGAAGCGCCGGAAGCAGAGCCAGCGCGATAAAGCTCCTACTGCGCAGTGCCTTGGGCATAACTGCCTCCTCCGTCATTCTTCAGGAACGACGCATTTGTTGGTGCAGAAGAGGGGCACTCCATAAAAGGACCCTCTCCTGCTTCGTTCATTATTACTTAACTGACCTTGCTTGCGCGTCCTGGATTTTCTTGGCTACATCCTCCGGAGTACCACCCATCATAAGCTCCTGCAGACCGTTGTTAACGGCTTCCGCTCCCTCAGCTGACAGATAAGCATCGTATACCGGCGTTACGCCAACCGTCTTGATCAAATTAAAGGCCTTGTAGTAAAGCGAGCTAACCTTGGTTTCATCGAGCTCCATGCTGTACATAACCATAGAATTGCTGCCGGCTATCGCCTTCTGCGCTTCAGGCCCGCTTAATGCATAGATAAGCTTCAACGCCGCGTCCTTAGTCGCACCCGTCGTATTTTTGCTCAGCGCCATACCAGCGCCGGGACCACCTGATATGGTGTTGGATTCACCCTTGCCGCCAGGAATGGACGGCAGCACCGTAACGTCAATCAAATTAATCTGTTCCTCGGTCGCCGATCCAGCTAGATTTGTCAATGTCCATGAACCGCTAACCATCATTGCTGCATTGCCCTGGATGAAATATTGCTCCGCTTGGGTGTTATCAATGCTATTCGCGCCTTCTTGGAACGCTTTTGCGTCAACCAGCTGCTTGAAATAACCTAAAGCGCTGATAAACTCGGGATCGGTAAAGGAGGCTCCGTTCTGCGCCGCGGCTTTTTTGAACCACTCGGTTCCGGTTACGCGGTCAGCGAGCGAACCAATAATGGTGGATTGCGCCACCCATGGCGCTTTGTTGCCTAATGCAATCGGCGTTATGCCTTTGTCGTTAAACACTTGGATAACGCTCATCAATTCGTCCCAAGTCGTTGGGACCTTTACTCCATTTTCTTCGAATAGCTTGGTATTGTAATAGAGGAAGGAAGTTGCCGACATCCCCATCGGCGCGGAGAAAATTTCATTCTCCTCGAATGAGAAGGCACTGAATGCTCCGGGAAGGAAGTTCTCTTTCCATTCAGGATTTTCCTTCGCTAGCTGAGTAATCGGCTGAAGGAGTCCGGCCTTATATAATTCTGAGGATTGACTACCTGAGTAAACAAAGAACACATCCGGCATTTCATTGGCCGCAGCGACGGTACTGAGGCGCTGACGATAGCCGTCGACCGGAATAGCCTGTGCATCCAGCTCGATTTCCGGATGATCCAGCTTGAATTGGTCGATAAGGCCTCTAACCGCCTTGGCGCGAAGATCGTCACCTGCAAAGTTGTGCCACACCGACAGCTTAACCTTCTCCGCGCTTGCCCCGGAGCTTGGAGCAGCGTTGTTCCCGCCACCGCAAGCTGCGAGCAGTAATGCCATAATAACGAACACCAAACTCCATTTCCCTGTTGATTTCATGTAATATCCTCCTTTTGTTTGTGTATCTTCTAATTATAAAAGGGAAGGATCTAACCACGTAGGGTACAGACTTCAGTGCAGAGGGGGACAAACTTCAGGAGTTGTCGCGGTATTGCGAAGGTGTTAGTCCTGTATGCTTCTTAAATAGCTTGTTAAAATATTTGATGTCCTCATAACCGATCCGATTAGCTACCTCGCTGATTTTGGCAGGTGTGTCCCGCAACAGGGACATGGCCCGGCTAAGTCTGGCCTTCGTCACGAATTCGAGGTAGTTCAGCCCCATCTCCCGCTTAAACAATTCACTGAAATAATTAGGATTCATATGCACATGCAAGGCGACCTGTTGGAGTGACAGATTCTGATCGAGATGCTCGTCAATATAGGCAACGGCGCGCTGGACGGCGTTATGCCCGACGATTATCCGGCTATAACGTTCCACTATTAACCCGCAGTGCCGCAGCAGCGAATCGGAGGGATGATAGGCGATTTCCTCCATGTCCAGGCTTGTCCATGAGGGCTGCTGCTCCCTCAGTCCTACGGATGTCGCCGCCCGTTCCAGCCAACGATAGCCCGCAATGAGCAGGGAATGAAGATAGGCCTGCACAGAAGCAGGGGTCGCCATGGCATCCTGCCGGACCCTTGCGAGCGTAGCAGCAATCCATGTCTGAAGCTCGGCTTGGTCTGCCCCTCTGAGAATAGATACGAGCGCTTCCTCTTCGTTTGCGGTACAAACAGAGCGAATGCCTGTCCGATGTTTAATTTCACTATGAAAGACAACCCGCCTTCCGGCGAGCAGCCACCGATAGGCAAATGCCTGTTCAGCGGCATCTGCCGAGGCATGCAGGCTGCCGATATCCTCCACAAGCACTCCTGCCGATGCGTACACGCGGCATCTAAGAGCATATTCCACTTTGCCAAGTGCGGAAGCCATCCGCTCAGACCCCAGGCTGGTCTGCTCGTGGCGAACCACTAACAGCATATAGCCGTCGACCTCCAGCCATTCACAGGCTAAAGCTTCGGCCAGCATGCTCCCTACTGCCGGATACAGCAGCGGATCGGAACGACGATCCTCCTCAAGACTGCTTGCAGAAACCTGCCATACCTGCAGCCGCTGCGCATCCTTCATAGTTTGCAACACCGGGAACCATGTTAAGAGATTAGATAAATCCTCGGCCTCCAGCTGTTGCGGGGAAAGCAACAGCTGCTCAAGCTTGCCTTTCCGGAAAAGCCGCTCTTGCTCCCTTCCCAGCACTTCTAGCTCGCGCTTTCCAGAGAGACGCTCTCGCGCGCGAATTGCCGCTCCTACAATTTCATTAGGCGAGCTAGTCTTGAGAAGATAGTCGCTGACGCCCTCGCGCATCGCCTGCTGCGCGTAAGTAAACTCGTCGTAACCCGAGAGCACTACGATTTCGGTATGCGGATATTTCAATTTAATGGCATGCGCCATCTCCAGCCCGCTTTGGCCGGTCATACGAATATCGGTGAAGATGATATCCGGGCGCTCGTCCGGCACACGCCGCATAGCCTCCTCCGCGGACGCGGCCGGCTCAAGCAAGGAAAATCCTTGCCCTTCCCAGTCAATCACTGTTGACAGCCCATTGCGAATAATAACTTCATCGTCGACAATCATCAGCTTCATCTTGCACCACTCCCCGTATGTTCTATAGATCCTGCGTCGGCCTCAGCATTAAAATAGCCGCCGACTTCCTGCTTACGGTCATCCGGCGAGAGCGACGGTATCGTGAATGTTACGCTTGTCCCTTGACCCACAGTACTTATGATATGAAGCCCTGCGCCTGAACCGTAGTGCAGCAGAAGGCGTTTATGCACGTTGCGCAGGCCATAGCTCTCGGCAGCAGAACTGCTTTCTCGCTGCACAATCTCGCTAACCGCAAGCAGCTCCATCAATTTGGCCAATTGTTCCTTAGCGATGCCGATTCCGTCATCCTCAACCCCGAACTTCATGTTCATTCCTTCTCGCCTTACCCATACAGAAATTCGACCTTTTCCCTCCCGCTTGAGAATCCCATGAATCATTGCGTTCTCAATGAGCGGTTGCAGCACCAGCTTAAGCATGTAGCTCTGTGCGAGCTCAGGATCCGCATCTACGTGAACATCGAACTTATCTGGATAACGAATAGACTGGATATGCGCATAACGATTCGCGTGCGCGAGCTCCTGCTCCACGGCGCAATATTCCTCGCCTTTGTTAAGACTGAACCGAAGAAAATCACTCAATGCTCCGACCATCTCCGCGATTCTTGATTCCTTGCTCATAAGCGCAAGCCAATGCACCGATGAGAGCGTATTATACAGAAAATGAGGATTAATCTGCGCCTGCAGGGCGATCATGTCAGTTTGTTGCTTCATTGCCTCATTACGCTTAACCTCATCCGTCAAGTTCACAATTCGCGAGCTCAACCGATTATAGCTAACAATGAGCTCTCCGACCTCATCGATAGAGGTCACGGGAATGGATGGCAAAGCTTCGGGACTCGCCTTCTTCAGAATCCGGGTCAGGGCGGACAAGGGATTTGTAACCCGCTGTATGAGGAAAACAACGAGCGCGATCACAAGCAGCAGAGCGACCCCGACTGCAGCAGCCGTCAGCATAAGGAAATAGCGGTTTTGCGAGCGGTATTCTTCCGATGGGATGATGCCCACGAGCTTCCACTGCGTGCTGGATATCTCATCGTATAACACCGTCTTCATGTCTGCTCCTTCACCATAGTTCAAATAGCCGTTATTGCCGTTCAAACTCCCCATGCCGGGGTAAGTTTCGGTAATTAGCTGATTCGTCCGAAATTCCTCCGGCCCCGCCATAATCCGGTTATTCTCGTCTAGCAGCAACACAAATCCCGTGCGCTCCAGCGCCGATTGCCGGATGTGCTTGGCGATCATCCCTTGGTTGAGACTAATTCGAAGCTTGCCGATTTCTTTATACTTGTCCGTACTTCGGATCGGCCGCGCCATCGTAATGACCTTCTGAACACCAACGGAGGTCCACTGAGAATACACGCTCGACCACCAATTGGCATGGGTGCTGTAATAGTTGAAATCCGTCTCCGTGATGTCTACGAATCCAGTGCTGTTAATCGATTTGCTAGAAATTGGATCTTTGCCGTTGATCGGCTCAATGACAATATTCGCGATATATGCCTTGGAGAAAGCAAGGTTGGTCAAGAACCCGATAATCGAGGTCTGTTTGAGCAGATCGCTATCAGGCGTTTTCAAATAATTTTGCACTTCACTAGAACCTATTAAGAATAAGGACATGTTCTCCGCATCATTAACCATGTTCTCCATGTACGTTTCTAGCTGTCTGAGCGTGTTCATTCCCGATATTTTAGCTTTCTCCTCGGTTAATCGCTCCGCGATTTTGTAGGAAAACAAGCCTAAAGAGAGCAGCGGCACCATGACCGCAATGATGACGAGTAACGATAGCTTGTGCTTCAGCGATTTACCCAGCCAACCACCCATATAACCCCACCCCAATAGTTGACATATCATATATGTCTCTAATCAAAATTCGCCTGCAAAGTTCTTTCCCTCTCTATTAACGTAACATATTAAGTGAGTAATATTAACATAAAAATCGTGACTCTCACTACTATGAGCCCTGCGAATGGCTCTCGAGTTTACGGAATCCATGATGAAGCTTCAGTCTGCCGATCATGTAAGCGCAACCAAAATTATGCATCATTTATTCTCTGCGCACAAGATTCATTGTCCATATTTCGGCTATTTTCACGCTTAATCGGTTGTTATTTAGGCTTTCGGCTTTCAAAATGCGTACGTTTGCAGCGAGAGAAATCAGATAAGAAACAGAAAATCGGTGAAGGCGGGGCAGCCTTCACCGATTCTCTTCTCTCTTGCCGGTTTGCCGGACTTTCCGACTGATGAATTATTGCTTATTCAGCTTCCACTGAAGGTTGTAGCTTGTGCTGTCACCGTACTGTTTCACGACGGAGCCATTAGCCGACTGGTTGCCGTTGTCCAGGTAAAGGCTAGTCGCACGGTTCTTAAACTTGACGTAGCCGCCGCCGGCGTCGATGATTTCCCACTGCTGATTGTAGCTGGTGCCGTTGCTCCATTGTCCCGCGTTCGAGCCCGCTGTGGTACGTCCCATCCCGTCAATAGCCTTGCCTGTGGCGCGGTTGATCAGCTTGTAGTATTGATTGCTGAGATTGACGATATCGAACTGCTGGTTATAGCTGGTGCTGCTTGCCCATTGGGCTAGGTCGGCGCCATCTGTCGTGGAGCCGAGTCCATCGATATATAGCGACGTGAAACCGCGGTTCTGGATCTTGTAATAGCCGTTGCCGGCATTGTATGACGGCCATTTTTCGGCGTCCCAATACATGTCGCGAATGCGGAGCGTCGGGAAATTGTTGTTGGACGAATCGTAGGCATGTCGGACCATGATCCATTTGCTTCCATCCCAGAAAGGCTCCTGTCCCCCGGGACCTTTCCATCTGGTATCGCTTACCTCCAAGATCGTTCCGCCACCGTTCAACATGCTGGTACCAGCTTTGTCATAGTAAGTGCCCGTAATGCTGGTCGACCGGCCGTATGCGATCTTGTAGGTGCTGTCGGAGCCCCTGCAGCAAAAGTCGAAGGCTACGAACATGTAGTAGTATCCGTTCGCGTATACGATCTTGGCGCCTTCGATCGGATTGCTCGACACATTTGGTCTCGTCGCGATCGTTTGGATCGCTGCGCCTGATTCAGGCTTCATCGTGGCTGGATCAAGTTTTACAAGCTTGATGCCGGAGAAGAAGGAACCGAAGGACATCCACAGGTTGCCGGAAGCATCCTTCGTGATGCCGGGATCGATCGTGTTGTAATTCTTTGTGGAATCGGAGTAGATAACGAGCCCGTCGTCTCTCCAATCACCGGTCGCGATGCTCGAACAAGACATAAGACCGATCAGGGAGTTGTTCGTGCCGAATTCGGAGTAAGAATAATAGAGCCAGTACCGCTCATTATGGTAGAAAATATCGGGAGCCCATACTTCGTTGACGTTTTCGGTTCGATTGACATAATTAGACCACCATGACAAAGTTCCATTAAAAATCGGAGTTCCTTGGTTCCAGTTTTTTCCGTCACTGGAGTATTTGACTTTCAAATAATCTCCCGTATAGAACTGCCACCACGTATTGCCTTCTTTGATGACCGTCGGGTCATGAGACTCGACATTGCCGGACACCGTCCATTCCGCAGCCATGACCGGCAAGATGATGGAAAAAGTCATGATAAGCACAAGCACCATGGTAACAATCTTTTTTGTTTTCCCCAGCATGAATACTTTCATAAAAACCTCCTCCTTTAGTTTACAAGATTCGACAATATTCGATATTGAAAGCCCTTACAAAAAGAATTATATTATATGAATAACATAATTTATAGACTAAATTGGTTATAAAAAATATGGAAATGATAGGAATAGGGTGTAGTGATGATCAAGACGGCTCTCTATAAACAAATTCATCTGGATATCAAAGAAAGAATCATGTCCGAAGACCTCCGTCCAAAAGATCGGGTCCCCTCCGAGCAAGAGATCATGGACGAATATAAGGTCAGCAAAATAACGGTCAAGAACGCACTGTCAGCTCTGGTTGACGAGGGTCTCGTTATCCGGATTCAGGGAAAAGGAACCTTCGTCGCGCCGCAGCTGCCCGACACCGCACGGATCAGGAGCAAATCTGCTCCGGACAAAAATGTGAACAACTTTGTCGGCTTCATCGTTCCAACCATGAAGACCCGGGTGATTCAGCAGATGGTCGAACATCTGGAATACTTCTTTCGCGAGGCGGGGTTTCATATGGTACTCCGGATTACGCGCGAGTCGTCCGCGGAAGAGTCCCGCGCCATCCGCGAGCTGACCGAATCGAAGATTAGAGGGCTCATCGTGTTTCCCACAGAGGACGAAAAATATAACGAATCTCTGCTGAGGCTTTCCTTGGATAAATACCCTTTCGTCTTCATCGACCGGTTTCTCCGGAACATCGAAACGTACAAGGTCACTTCCGACAATATCGGCGGGGCCTACGAGACCGTATCCTACTTGCTTGGGAAGGGACACCGTCAAATCGCGCTGATCTCCTCGGAAAACGCAAATACGGCGATCGAAGACCGAACCGCCGGATTCGAGCGAGCCTATATCGCGCAAGGCATCTCTATCGACAAAAGCCTCTGGTGCCATGTCCCGCTGGACATTTTACGCAGCGAAAAAGTTCTGCCCTACTTAAAGGATTTTATTGCCGCCCATCCGCAAATTACGGCTGTGTTTGCCTTGACTGCGGAGATGACTAATCTGACTTACAATGCAGTTCGAAGCGTCCGGACAAGCTCATCTGCTGCGCCGATCGAGTTATATTCCTTCGACAATCCGGAAATACCGGGGATCCCTTACGTCAAACAAGACGAAAAGAAGCTTGCGCAATCGGCCGCCCAGCTATTGGTTCGGCAGATGGAAGCTGACTATGCACCGACGCAGACGGTGATCCCGGTTAAGCTCGTGTTCTCGACGCAGGATGCGATAACTGAATAAATACTTATTGTGCAGGTATAGCAAACTTATACTTTCTGAATCGTGCAAAAAAGACACCCGTAGCGGGTGTCTATTTCAGATATTTCCATTAAACCATAATCTTGCAAATATCGTTCGTAAATTCTACCGGATCTTGGAGAGGCAAGCCTTCGATCAACAGCGCTTGATTGTATAACAAGGCCGTGTAAAGATCGAGCTTCTCCTTATCCTTCTCGAAGGAATCCTTCAAGGACTGGAACACTGCGTGATTAATATTAATCTCGAGCACCTTGTCCGCTTTTACATCCGGATTGTTTGGCATCGCTTTTAATATTTTCTCCATCTCAATCGTAATCTCGCCATCCGTAGAGAAGCATACCGGGTGGGTTCTTAACCTCTTCGATGCTTTTACCTTCTTCACTTTGCCCGATAGTTTAGTATTCATATAATCGAACAGCTCTTGGTGAGCGTTCTCTTCGGAATCTGCATTGTCCGATTTATCGTCCGCTTCAATGCCTAGGTCGCCGCTCGATACGGATTTGAATTCCTTCTCTTTGTAAGTCATCAGCATCTTAATCGCGAACTCATCGATATCGTCCGTGAAGTAGAGGATTTCGTAGCCTTTATCGGATACCATCTCGGTCTGCGGAAGCTTCTCGATTCTTTCGTTCGTTTCCCCGGAAGCATAGTAGATGTATTTCTGATCCTCTGGCATCCTTGTTACGTATTCATCCAAGGTGACTAGCTGCTTCTGTGTCGAGGAGTAGAACATCAACAGGTCCTGCAATACGTCCTTATGAGTTCCGTAATCGCTGTAAATCCCGTATTTCAATTGTCTGCCAAAGGATTTATAGAATTCGTTGTACTTCTCTCGCTCATCCTTCAGCATGCTTAGCAGTTGGCTCTTGATTTTGCTCTGAATGTTCTTGGCGATTAGCTTCAATTGTCTGTCATGCTGCAGCATCTCTCTGGAGATGTTGAGCGACAAGTCTTCGGAATCGACCATCCCTTTAACAAAGCTGAAGAAATCAGGAAGCAGATCGGCGCACTTATTCATGATCAGTACTCCGCTGGAATAGAGCTCTAACCCTTTCTCATATTCCTTGGAATAAAAGTCATAAGGGGTGCTGCCCGGAATAAACAGAATCGCTTGGTAGACGACGGCGCCATCGGCGCTGATATGGATATGCTTGCTCGGCTTGTCGAAGCCGTAACGCTTCTCCATATAGAATTTCTCGTAATCTTCCGCGGTAAGCTCGTTCTTGTTCTTTCTCCAAATCGGAATCTGGCTGTTCACTGTCTGCTCTTCGCGGTATTCTTCGAATTCGCCTTCTTCGCCTTCTTTGGCTCTCTGGCCAGTAACATCCATTTTAATAGGGTGACGAATGAAATCCGAATACTTCTTGATAATTGCTTTTAACCGATATTCCTCCAGATACTCATCGTAGCTGTCATCCTCGGTATTCTCTTTAATCTTCAGGATAACCTCTGTGCCTACCAAGTCCTTCTCACAGGGCTCAATCGTATAGCCGTCCGCACCGCTGGATTCCCACTTGTGCGCAACCTCGGCTCCTAGAGGTTTACTAATAACCGTCACAACATCTGCAACCATAAAGGCCGAATAGAAGCCAACCCCGAATTGACCGATGATGTCATGACCGTCTTTCGATTCGTTTTCTTTCTTAAATGCCAACGAGCCGCTTTGTGCTATGACGCCAAGGTTACTCTCCAGATCCTCTTGAGACATTCCAATACCCGAATCTGAGATGGTCAACGTTCGATTTGCCTTGTCTGCTGCCACCTTGATAAAGTAACTATCCTTGTCAAATACCAGGCTGTCGTCGGTTAGAGCCTTATAGTACATCTTATCGATTGCGTCACTGGCATTAGAGATCAGCTCCCGCAAGAAAATCTCTCTCTGCGTATAGATGGAGTTGATCATCATTTCCAATAGTCGTTTGGATTCTGCCTTAAACTCTTTCTGTACCAATTGTAATCTCTCCTCTCAATATGTAACGATGAAGATCGCGGTTCATTTGTCTTACCGATTGCAATTAGCACTCTACCGCTCCGAGTGCCAGCTCACCTTTTTATAACATTCTCACTTTTCAATGTCAATATAACAGTGGATCCCTTCATTTACTTCAGAAGGTTAATTGGAAAACCAACAAGACCAATGCCGGACGAGTTACCCTCCACAATCGGGCCTTGGATCGAAGCAAGCGTAGACCATCCACTAAAGGTCATCCCTGATGGCACACGTGGAATGTGGGTTCATTTTACTGTTCCGCCTACTACAGACTGGCAACATCCTGGCATCCTCGTCGAACGATTGTATGGGCTGGAGCTTTCAGTTTATCAAGGAAATCAGCTGCTATTTGAATCCAAACGTGATTTTACATTCGATTTGAATAAGTTGCTGCTGCCTATCGGCCATTACACCAGCCCAACGGATTTCTATATCCGGATCCTCACGACAAACGAACGAGCCGGCTTGATTAGCGGCATTCGAATAGATGATTTCGAAGTTTTATCCAATCAGTTCGTCACCAAGGATTTACCCGATCTTCTGCTTGGAACTTCGATTGCGTTTCTGGCTTTAATTATGCTGCTCTGCTCCCGTTACTTACGTCAGACACAACGAAACACATGGGTTTCTCTCTGCTTAATCGCCCTAACAATGGGCACTTTGATCATCACTTATTCCCCGCTTTCCTATATTTATTTCAAGGAATACGGGGACATATTGCTGCTCCTGTTTGACGTGTCGTTATATGTACTTATTCCTTCATTTAATTATTATATCGACAAGGTTTTCGAAAGCCAGTATGGCTTCTTCACAAAGTTCCGGCTTATACAAGCTGGATACTCCGCGCTCTGCTTAGTCGCTCTTCTTATCTACACAGCCTCGGGCGCGCGGCATTTCGAGGTTTATTATGTACTTTCAGGCATCATCCTAGGCGGTCTTATTCTTCTACAGCTGCTGCTCATTATCGTCCTGTCTGTCCTGAACGCTCTCAAGGGTAACAAGAATGCCGTCATCCTGTCCGTTGGAATCTTCTTATTCGCTTTGTCGGGCACAGTCGATTTAACATTTTATTACTTAAGCGACAAGACCTATGTTTTGTTATTGTGGAAATTCGGTATCGTTTTTATGATTATTACACTTGTCATCATCCTTGCAAGGCGCATATCGGCCGATTATGCCAAGCTCTTTAACTATTCTAAGGAATTGGAGCTTCACAACCATAACCTCCAGCGTACAGAGAAGTTGAAGATCATTAGCGATCTCGCCGCTTCCGTTGCGCACGAAGTCCGTAACCCCTTGCAGGTTACACGCGGCTTCCTGCAATTGCTAGTTAGCAGAACAAATGAGAAGGATAAGCCCTACTTTGAGCTGGCCACTAGTGAATTAGACAGGGCATCCGATATCATTACCAATTTTCTAACCTTTGCCAAGCCCGAGATTGATACCATCAAATTATTGGATCTATCTGTGGAGCTGAGAAAAATAGAAGCGATGATGGCACCGCTGGCAGTCATGCATGGCGTTGAACTTAACGTTAGTACTCAAAAGGAACTCTATTTCTATGGTCATACTTCGAAGTTAAAGCAAGCGTTTATCAATATAATCAAGAATAGTATAGAAGCCATAGAAAAAGATGGATTAATCCAGATTAGGGCTACATCCGAGAAGGGGGAAGTCGTTGCTCTAATTACAGATAATGGCGAAGGGATGGATGAAGAGGAGGTTGCCAAGCTCGGAGTTCCCTTTTTCTCAACGAAATCGAAGGGGACCGGACTAGGTATGATGGTGACTTTTCGAATTATCGAGGTCATGAAGGGAACGATAGAATTCCACAGCGTCAAAGCCAAGGGAACCGAAGTCACTATTCGATTCCCGCTAATTGCTCTGGATACGGTTCTACCAGACGACGTTGGGACTTGATTTCCCATCGGTAATGTCCTCTGGATTTGGGGGTATGGTAAGGTAGTAGAGAGAAGGGCTTTCTGCAACTACTTTCAGTTCGATTTCCGCGGGAATATCAACGTTGAACGCTTCTTTGATCGCTTGCTTAGGCTCGCTTAGGAGACTTTTCTTGAAAGCAGGATCTGCCCAAGCTTTCTTGATAATCTGTACCTTTAGGGAATCCAATGACATGCGGACACGACTCTTCCAATAAGTGGTTGAATAACGCCCTAATCATATCATGCGGTTAAGACAAAATCTCTCCGTTTTTCACTTTTTCCGACAATAAATAGAACAAACCGCCGCGCATAGCTTAACCGGGGCCGCCTTACGGGCAAGCTGCCCGGGATCTAACGGATCCGCCGGTATCTTTCCTTCTTGGGAGACAGCTAACGCCCAGTCCTCCATATAGCTGCGGTATAACTTCCATAGCGGTGAGCCCGCCGTGAAGTGGATACTATAATATTGCTGGAACAAATCATGAAAGAGCTGTCCCAGCACGAGGGAGTCGCGTACTTCTGCCTTGTTCAAACCTGCTCCGACATCTATTACATCATCCAGCAAAAAGTAGTGAATCATTGCAAACACGTTCCCGACCGCCAAATCCCTGCATAGAACGTCGGAGCTCGCTGTCTGTTCCTTTAGCCAGAACGGCAAGAGAAAGCTGATATAACTACTCGTACCTTCGCAGCTTTGCAAGGGGTTGAATCTTGCAAGCAGCACAAGCCCCATCTCCTTAAGAGGAGCAGGAAACAAATCGGTCTCCGCAGCAGCCTTCGAGAATATAAGCTTAATCTCTTTTTCGTAATCTTCGTTCAAGTTCATTTCGTTACCACCCTATTTCGCGGACGCTCTCAATAACCTTGTATAAATGAAGGAGGATTTACCCATTCTAATTCTGAATATTTATTTTTCAAGAGAGGGTGCAACCCATAGATATGGATTGGATTTGGAAGTCTGCTTTATTGGTCGTTGCCGGAATGATACTTCTACGTATTTCAGGCAGAAAGTCCATCTCCCAAATGAGCATAGCCACGACTGTCATTATGATCTCAATCGGTACCACCATTGTGCAGCCGATTGCTAATGATCAACTCCACAAAGCGATTGGTTCGGCTGCCATCTTCATTGTTTCTCTACTAATAATTGAATATGTGCAATTGAAATTTGATTGGTTCGAAAAGGCCATTAACGGAAGGTCCAAGGTCGTTATTGAGAATGGACAAATCATAAGTAAGAATCTGCGCAGCATGCATATGACTGTCGATCAACTGGAGATACAGCTGCGGCAAAAAGGACTTTCCAATATTAGCGATGTCAAAACGGCTACATTGGAGACCAATGGTCAAGTCGGTTACGAATTAATGAGGCATGCCAAACCAGTTACTGTTGGAGAGTTAGAACGCATTCTGGGCTTGAAATCAGGCATAGCAACGGAACAAAGCACTCTATTCCAAGAAGTAAGCATAAATCACCATCCGATCCCAATCGACCCCAACCTGAAGTAAAGCCTATAATAATTCCGATAGATGAGCATTCTGTTCAGATTTTTTTCATCGTTTGATTATCTTCGTCCAGAAGCCTCCGTGAATTTGATTCGGTTCATGGAAGATAATGAATGCTTTGGAATCAAGCTCAAGAATCATATCGTTAAGCTGCTTCTGATTTTTGCGTTTGGCCAGTATTTCCATTATAAGACGGTCACCATCTCGTCCACTACCGATCCATGAGGTTACCCCATAGCCCTTTTGACGTAAAATTTGCGCCATATGCTCATCCGGTTTATTGCTAATTACCTTTAACGTGATGTAACCAAGCGCAAGCTTCTCCTCGATCCAAGTTCCTGCAAGCACACCCAAGGCATAACCAATCGCATACACAGCTAAGCTTGCAAAGTGGTCCAGATAGGACAGAACTAAATTCAAACCCAAAACATAAATCGTCACTTCCAATGTGCTGATTAAAGCAGCAATATACTTCTGGCCTTTCAAGGTTAGAATCATACGTAAGGTAAAGGCTGACACATACACAATCTGAATTGCAAATATTAGAATTAGAATCTTAAGCATCTTTAGACTACACTCCTTTTTTTGGTGTGGGTCTTGAAAAAATATGAAAACCCCGGAAATTTTTAAAATCTCCGAGGTTTAGTTTTAGTTTATGTCTTATTCTAGCATAGTTAGTTCTCAAATACGATTTTGTTTGAGCTCTATTGGCAATGCCCTTAACTACATGATTTTACCAAGAAATGCTTGTGTGCGTTCATGCTTTGGAGAATCAAAAATGGCAGTGGGAGTCCCTTCTTCGACGATATATCCCCCATCCATGAAGATTACACGGTCTGCTACTTCACGAGCGAAGCCCATTTCATGAGTAACGACAATCATCGTGATCCCTTCACGGGCTAACTCCTTTATTACCTGTAAAACCTCGCCCACCATTTCGGGATCTAATGCCGAGGTGGGTTCGTCGAAAAGCATAACGCGAGGATTCATCGCCAACGCGCGGGCAATTGCTACGCGTTGTTTCTGCCCACCCGATAAACGATCGGGAAATTCATCTCTTTTCTCCGCCAAACCCACTTTTCTGAGCAGTTCCATCGCTTTTTGCTCATTAAGCTTCTTGTCTGCCTTCTTAACATATTTGGGAGCAAGCATAATATTATTCAATACGGTTAAATGCGGGAATAAATTAAAGAGCTGGAATACCATCCCTACATTCTCGCGCAGTCTATCAATATTCGTTTTCGGTGAAGTTACTTCCACATCGCCGATCTCTATTTTGCCTGACGTTACATCCTCAAGAAGGTTCAGACATCGAAGAAATGTGCTTTTGCCCGACCCCGATGGCCCGATAACGCAAACCACTTCTTTCTCCTGGATCGTTGTGGAAATATCCTTCAGCACTTCAGTTGAACCATATCTCTTTTTCAGGTTTTGTACGATAATCATTTTATAACAAACCTCCGTTCAAGCAAGCGGAATAAACGGGTTAATATATATATGATTACGAAGTAGAAGACGCCAACGATACCCCATATTTCAAACGAACGGAAGTTTGTAGAAATAATAATTTCTCCGCTCTGGGTTAATTCCCGAATTCCAATAACAGACAGCAGAGAAGTATCTTTAATACTGATAATAAATTGGTTAACAAAAGCGGGTACCATTCGTCGTGTGGCTTGCGGTAAAATGACCAGCCTCATAGTCAGAAATCGGTTCATTCCTAAAGATCGAGAGGCTTCTACCTGACCTTTGTCAATGGAAACAATACCTGCACGGAAAACTTCCGCAATGTATGCCCCTGCATTCAAACTGACTGCCACGATTCCTGCAATCTCTGCCGATATTCTCATATCCAAAAAAACAGGCAAGCCAAAATAAATAAAAAAGATCTGAACCAACAACGGCGTACCCCGAATAATGTCAACATAAAGCGTTGCGAGAGCCCTAAGGAGCTTATTATGGGACGTGTTCATCAATCCCGCAATTAAACCTATCACAAGGGCGATACTTAAAGAAATGACTACAATCTTCAATGTAATCAGAACGCCTTGAAACAACATTGGCAAAGCATCTAATATCACTTCCATAGAGGACGTCAACGGATTCTCAGCCCCTTTTTTGTATATCTTGTATTCAGCCGATAGTTATACAATAGGCAGCGGAGCAGCACAGCCGCTCCGCCTCCATTATTTTGCAGCTGTTCCAATGTAGGTATTAACGATTTCATCGTACTTTCCATTTTCTTTCAGCTTCTTAAGTCCATCGTTTATCTTTTTCAGCAACTCTTCGTTCTCTTTACTGACTGCTATACCATAGAAGTCGCCGTTTAATCGATCACCCACGATTTTAAGATTAGAATTGGGATCCACTGCAATTTTATAAGAAATGACAGGGAAGTCTTCCAACGTTACATCAGCATTTTTATTGACGACTTCTTGAAACATCGCCGGGCTGTCGTCGAAATATTTGATTTCCGCCCCATATTGCTTCGCCAATTCCTCAGCCTTCTTAGCGCCTGACGTTCCTTTCTTAATCGCAATGACCTTCCCAGCCAAGTCTTCCGGTCCTTTGATCGTCGTATTGTCCTCCCGAACAATAAGCGAGAGACCTGCTTCGTAATAAGGGTCGGAAAGACTAATAACCTTCTTTCGCTCGTCCGTAATACTGATGCCCGCTATCGCGCCATCCAATTGCTTGGCCGTAATCGCCGGGATAATGGCTTTAAAGTCCATCGGCTTCAGTTCAACCTCGAAGCCCTCTACTTCACCAATTGCGTTGATCAAATCGATATCAATACCGACATACTTGCCGTCCTTCTCAAATTCGAAAGGAGGGTACGTGGCATCGGTGCCAAACGTGTACTTCTTAACCCCGTCTTTAGCAGCTGACCCTTCATTGCCGCAAGCACTAAGCGTTAAAGCGATAACTGCCGTAATCATCAATAAACCTATTTTCTTCATCCCATAACCCCTTTTCCTATAATTGTAAGAATGGCTCATTTCTATGTTTTTATATTATCCCCTCCACTACAGCAACCTACAGTATCCTACAAAAATAACTACATGGAATGAAAAGAAAATTAACATGAGATATCTAATAGAGAATGTAATCGGTTCCATACTTATATGTATCCGTATTCATTTTGTTTGTTCGATTTTTTATGTAAGGATATGTAACGCGAACATAAAAAGAATTGGATTTTTATTGATCGTTGTTATACTATGAAGTTAAATTATGAAACATGGTTTCACTCTGCGAAACCTAATTGGAGGAGGAATATCTATCTCTTACCATTTTAATGGCCTTGACCATGTTCAACTGGCAGCCCCAGAAGGTTGCGAAACAAAGGCTCGAATTTTTTTCAATAAGTTATTAGGCTGGAAGGAGATACCAAAGCCTGAAATTCTTAAAAAACGTGGCGGCGTCTGGTTCCAATGCGGCACTCACCAGGTACATATCGGCGTACAACAAGACTTTGTCCCTGCCACAAAAGCCCATCCAGCATTTCACGTGAACAACTTAGATGAATTGCGCAAATATTTGGTTCAAAATAATATTCACGTAATTGATGATGAAGCACGGGCAGAAGAAGGTATAAAACGTTTCTATATAAATGACCCTTTTGGAAATCGTCTTGAGTTTTTAGAATGGCTTTAATGATGAGCAACTTATCGCAATACCCTGGGCAACTAATGCGCTCAAATGACGCACCTGGACACCTATTGCTGTAGAAATAGATGTCTGTCAAGAAAATTCACAGCCGTTAAGAGATTTCAGCAGATGGATTTGTAGCAATACTTTCTACGTATATTGGTATCCCAGGTGCGCCGCTGGGTGCTGAAGCTGTAGTTTTTACAGCTTCAGCTGTCCGGGGTGCACCGTTGAGTGCTGTAGCTGTAGTTTTTACAGCTACAGCTGTCCGGGGTGCGCCGTTTGGTGCTGTAGCTGTAGTTTTTACAGCTACAAGTGTCCGGGGTGCGCCGTTTGGTGCTGTAGCCGTAGTTTTTACAGCTACAGGTGCCCTTGTGGAGTTAATCTAAAAAGTAGACACGTTGTAACAGCGACCTGATACAATAAAATAACTAAAAAGGTCGAGGTGTGTCATGGGAGATCATCGTCAGCATTTTGATGAAGAATTTAAGCGCCAAACTGT